>NZ_CP119572.1:2497008-3745512 GCF_029278605.1 Cupriavidus sp. WKF15 | reverse complement strand
CGTATCGCTAGCCTGGTTTGGCTGACCGGGCTGCGCACCGGGCGCACCGGGGTGCTGCACGATCGGGCCCGACTGCATGGGCGGTTGCTGCTGCTGCGCGCGGTAGGAGCGGGCGGCGGCTTCGGACGGATCCATCTGGACCACGTCGATCTCGCCCATGTCGACACCGTGTTGCGCGGCCGGCGCCTGCTGCGGGCGAGAGCCGCCCTGCAGCGGATGGCCGGGGTAGGGCGCCTGGCCCGGGCCGAAGCCGGCTTGGCCGCGGGCGGACTGGTACTCGCCATAGCCCGGCTGCATGCCGGGTTGGGCAAACTGCTGGCCCATCGGCTGCCCCATGGGTTGCCCCGTCGGCTGGCCGGCATAGCCCTGCATACCCGTACCCGGTGCTGCGTGAGCGTCGGGTCCGGCACCCATGGTGCCTGCCGGCGGCTGCGCATAGGCAGCCGCACGGCCCGATGCAGCAGGATCCAGGACAAAGTGAACACTGACCTGCGCTTCCCAATATTCGCAGGCAAGGGCAGTAATACGCCCCGAAAACTGGCTCTTGACCCAATCCAGCTTGAACCGGTTCGGCGCAGCAATGCGCAGCGTGAGCGCTTCTTCGTCGAAACCGACGGGCGCCAACGGCTTGATCCAGGTTTTGAACTGTTGCGGCGTCAGCTCGCGCTCGAGTTGCGCGGCTGCCGCCTGCCAGAAGTCTTGCATTGTTTTTTGTTAAGTTAGCGCATCCCCAGGGTGCGCCACGGCTACTGTCGCGCTTGCCAGCCCGGCCTTCCCCGTACCCATGCCTGCGGCGCCGGCGTCGGTATACGTATACGTCCTTGTATACGGTCCGCCGCGTCGGCCTGCAAAAACTTGGGGGGAAGCCCGGGATGCGCCTGCGCCACGCAGCCCGTGTAGTGATTGGACCGGGATTGTACCCCCGGCCTCAAGTTATCCACAAAGGATAAGTCTGTGGACAACTTGTGCAAATTCAGTGGATTGGTGTGCACAACCCGAGCAGCGGCGCGGGTTTCCGGCATGCTGCAACGCCGGAAAATACTGAGGAAACAGGGACTTCGGTCATTCTGGCAGCCTGACGCAGTGCATAAATCAGCACGCAAACTTGTTAACAGGCTGTTGTGGACAATGACGCACGGCTGTTTACGTAGCGCTGTCGCGAATGTGTCCTTGCACACATGACGGAGTCTTGACACTCGCGCGGAAAATCGTTTAAATGGTGGGTTCTGCGATGCGGCAGGGGATCTCGTATGCGCATCGCCGGGTCTGGCCTGTCCGTGCCGCCCGCGCCTTGCAGGTATACCTTGCAATCCAGCGCTGGCCGGCTTCAGGGCCGGCACCAAGACAGAACCAGAATCGTCGTGACTTGTTGGTAAACGCCCAGGCTTTTCCGACGCGCGGCAACCCCAACGCGAACCATACGCGGCGGCCACGGCACCCCGGCACCGGCCGGAGGCGGGCTAGCCCAGATCAACCAGAGAGTGCAACATGAAACGTACCTACCAACCTTCCGTTACCCGTCGCAAGCGTACCCATGGTTTCCGTGTGCGCATGAAGACCCGTGGCGGCCGTGCCGTCATCAACGCTCGTCGCGCCAAGGGCCGCAAGCGCCTGGCAATCTAAGGGCCGGGCGACCGGTCTGGACGGCGGCGACGCCGTCCATGCCAACCGCCTCGCATTCTGGATGGCCGGTAGCTTGCCGCAGGCTGCAGTGTTCCCGCTAGCGTTGCCAAGCGTGTCTACCTTTGCCTTTCCCAAAGCCGCGAGGCTGACAAAGACGGATGAGTTTTCATCCGTTTTTGCTTTGCGGCCCCGTAAGCGCAGTACGCACTTCGTGCTCTACGTGCGCGCCAACGGCCGGGCCGAGGCCCGGCTGGGCGTGGTGGTGGGCAAGAAGTTCGCACCGCGCGCGGCCGAGCGCAACCTGGTCAAGCGCATGGCGCGCGAGCTGTTCCGCCAGCGGCAAGACCAGCTGGGCGGGCGCGACGTGCTGCTGCGGTTGCAGACCAAGTTTCCGCGCGCGGAATTTACCAGCCGTTCCGCGGTCCGACAGGCGTGCCTGACGGAGATTTCCAGCCTGCTGGAGGTCGCCGCCAAGCCCTTGCCACCGCCGCCTGCGCCGCCGTCATCACCATCGGCCTCGCCAGAACAGCCCAAGGGCCTTCCGGCCTGACCGCTCCCAGCCATGAAGCGAATCCTGCTAGCCCTGCTGCGCATCTACAAGATCGCTCTGAGCCCGTACCTGGGCTCGCGGTGCCGCTTCTGGCCGACCTGTTCCGACTACGCCCGCGACGCCGTCATCCGTCATGGCGCCGCGCGCGGCAGCTGGATGGCCGCTTGCCGGCTATGCCGTTGCCATCCTTTCGCACAAGGCGGGTATGATCCCGTGCCGGGTGCGGAAGCGGAAACGGCACAAACGGGCAAGTTTGCCCATCCCGCGGCAGGCCATGGGCCTGTCACCGTCCGTCTCCCACGACCCTGATTTCCCCGACCACAGCGAGACATGGATATCAAACGCACCATCCTCTGGGTCATCTTCTCGATGTCCCTCGTGCTGCTCTATGACAACTGGCAGCGCGCCAACGGCCACGCGTCGATGTTCTTCCCGAGCGCGACGCAGCAGCAGGCCGCCTCGGCGCCCGCCGCCGCCAGCGCAGCCCAGGGCGATGTGCCCAAGGCCAACGTTGCCGCAGGCGCCGCCGCTCCGGCAGTCCCGGGTGCCCCGGGTGCAGCCCCGCAGGCAGCCGCCCAGCCCACGGGCGAGAAGATCGTCGTGACCACCGATGAGGTGCGCGCCGAGATCGACACCGCCGGCGGCATCCTGTCGCGCCTGGAGCTGCTCAACGAGCACGAGAAGGACGGCAAGCCGGTGGTGCTGTTCGAGCGCGACACCACGCGCACCTACATGGCACGCTCGGGCCTGATCGGCGGCGACCTGCCGAACCACACCACCGTGTTCACGGCCGCCCCCGGCCCGCGCACGCTGGACGGTGCCGACAAGCTCGAAGTCACGCTGACCGCCGACAAGAACGGCGTGAAGTTTGTGAAGACTTACGTGTTCCACAAGGGCAGCTACGTGGTGGATGCGCGCTTTGCCGTGACCAACGGCGGCACCGCGCCGGTCTCGCCGACGCTGTACATGGAGCTGGCGCGTGACGGCAGCAAGGTGGAGCAGTCGCAGTTCTACAGCACCTTCACCGGCCCGGCCATCTACACGGACGCGGACAAGTACCACAAGATCACGTTCGAAGACATCGCCAAGGGCAAGGCCAGCACGCCGGCCGCCACCACCAGTGGCTGGGTGGCGATGGTGCAGCACTACTTTGCCTCGGCCTGGATTCCGCAGGCCGGCAAGGAGCACAGCTTCTACGTCCAGCAGATCGACCCGAACCTGTACCGCGTGGGCATCCAGCAGCCGCTGGGCCAGATCGCCCCGGGTGCCACGGTGACGACCGATGCGCGCCTGTTCGCCGGCCCGCAGGAAGAGCGCATGCTCGAGAAGATCACCCCGGGCCTGGAACTGGTGAAGGACTACGGCTGGCTGACCATCCTGGCCAAGCCGCTGTTCTGGCTGCTCGAGAAGCTGCACGGCTTCCTGAACAACTGGGGCTGGTCGATCATCCTGCTGACGGTGCTGATCAAGCTGGTGTTCTTCCCCCTGTCGGCGGCAAGCTACAAGTCCATGGGCAAGATGAAGGACCTGCAGCCGCGCATGACCTCGATCCGCGAACGCCACAAGGGCGATCCGCAGAAGATGAACGCGGAGATGATGGCGCTGTACAAGACCGAGAAGGTCAACCCGCTCGGCGGCTGCCTGCCCATCGTGATCCAGATCCCGGTGTTCATCGCGCTGTACTGGGTGCTGCTGTCGTCGGTGGAAATGCGCGGCGCGCCGTGGCTGGGCTGGATCCATGACCTGTCGGTGCCGGATCCGTTCTATATCCTGCCGGTCATCATGGCTGCGTCGATGTTCCTGCAGACCAAGCTGAACCCGACCCCGCCGGACCCGGTCCAGGCCAAGGTCATGATGATCATGCCGCTGGTGTTCTCGTTCATGTTCTTCTTCTTCCCGGCCGGCCTGGTGCTGTACTGGGTGGTGAACAACATCCTGTCGATCGCCCAGCAGTGGCAGATCAACCGCATGCTCGGCAAGGGCAAGGCGGCTGTGGCAGCCAAGAGCTGATCGCAGGCGATGCAGAGGTTTTGACGAAAGCCCGGTGGAGACACCGGGCTTTTTTGTTTTTGGGCATCCGGCGATGCCCTGTACCCCGAGGAGATATTCGTGACCTGGTCCGCCAATCAATACGTCGCCTTTGAAGATGAACGCACGCGCCCGGTGCGCGACCTGGTCGCCGCGATCCCGAACCAGATGATCCGCACGGCCGTGGATATCGGCTGCGGGCCGGGCAACTCGACCGAGGTGTTGATGTCGCGCTATCCCGGCGCGTCGATCACTGGCATGGACAGCTCGGATGACATGATCGAAGCCGCGCGCAAGCGTCTGCCCGACGTGCAGTTCGGCCTGGCCGACATTGCGGCGTGGAATGACCCGGGCCCGTACGACGTGATCCTGGCCAACGCCGTCCTGCAGTGGGTGCCGGACCATGCCACGCTGTTTCCGGCGCTGGTGCAGAAGCTGTCCCCCGGCGGCACGCTGGCCGTGCAGATGCCGGACAACCTGGAGGAGCCCGCGCACCAGCTGATGCGCGAAACCGCCGCTAACGGCCCGTGGGCCGGCAAGCTTGCCGCCGCCAGCAATGCGCGTGCTGCGCGGGCTTCGGCGCGCTGGTACTACGAGCTGCTGCGCCCGCACTGCTCGCGCGTGGATGTCTGGCTGACGGTCTACCACCATCCGCTCGCCGGTGGGGCGAAAGCGGTGGTGGAGTGGTTCAAGGGCAGTGGGCTGCGGCCGTTTATCCAGCGGCTGGATGATGCGGAGCGGGCGGCTTATCTGGAGCAGTATGAGGAGAAGATTGCCAGGGCTTACCCCGCACTGCCCGATGGATCGGTGTTGCTGCCGTTCCCGAGGTTGTTTGTGGTGGCGACGCGCTGAGGCTCAGCCAGGCAGGTGGCAGACGGCCTCGATATTGTGGCCGTCTGCCGCCTGCCTGGTGGCGTGTGCGCGCCTTGCAATGCGAAGGCCTGGAGCTGGCAATCGCCGAGCGGCGGGGGCGGCGCATCGCCCCTTGCTGACGTGCCGCATCGCCTACACTTGAATCTGCCTCCCGCTCCTCCGCCGAACTTCGAGTGGCTTTTGCCATGAACGCTGATTCCTCCCCAAGGCTGCACCGCAAAACGCGTCCGGCGGCGGCCTTCGCCGCGTTGGGCGAGACCGGGTTGCGCCGCATCGAAGACTGCATCGTCAATCTGTTGCAGCGCGACGAGGTGGAGGACGTGCATGCGCTTCGAGTCGGCGCGCGCTATCTGCGCGCGGTGTTGTGGGTGTTTGGCCCGCTGGTGCCGCCGGGTATCACGCAGCGATGGAAGCAAGACCTGCGCACGCTGGCCGACATGGCCGGCGAGGTGCGCGACTGGGACGTGTTCCTTGCCGAGACCGTGCAGCCGGCATTGGAGCGCCAGCCCGGCGACTCAATCCTCCATGCCGTGGCCGACACGGCACGCACGCGCCGTCGGCTTGCGCGCGAGATCATGGTGACCCGGCTGGCACAGTATCGCGATGACCCGCTGCCCGCCCTGCACCGGGACCTGGCGCACCTGCCCCTACACGCCGACGATGGCACCGGCTGCCTTGGGCCCTTCGCCCGCACGCGCGTACGCAAGGCGCGCAAGACGCTGCGCCAGCGCAGCCTTGCCGCGCGCCATGACGGCCTGCTGGCACTGCACCGCCTGCGCATCGCGGGCAAGCGCCTGCGCTATGCCATCGAAGCGCTCGCGCCCGTATTGCCGAAGCAAAAGACCAGGCGCCTGCGTCACAAGCTGGTCAGGCGCCAGGGCAAGCTGGGCGGCGTAGTCGATGAGAGCGTCGCGCGCCGGTTGATGTCCGAGTGCCTGGGCGTCGCGCCGCAGGAACACGATGCCGGACCCGTCGCTGCGTGACGCTGTCCCCGTTTGTCGCTTCATCCTTTTTTCGTGCCATGCGCCTTGCAAGGCACGCCACCGACCCGGTCACATCGATCTGAGACAATAGCGCCATGACTGCTACCCTGCCTCCCATCGCCGCCATCGCCACCGCACCCGGACGCGGCGGCATTGGCGTGGTGCGCGTGTCGGGCCCGGATGTGCGCCCGGTCATGCACGCCATCTGCGGCCAGGCGCTCAAGCCGCGCCACGCCACCTACCTGCCGTTCCTGGACGGTGACGGCAAGGTCATCGACCATGGCCTCGCGCTGTACTTTCCGGGGCCGAATTCGTACACCGGCGAAGAGGTCCTGGAGTTGCAGGGCCACGGCGGGCCGGTGGTCATGCAGATGCTGCTCGCCCGCTGCCTGCAGGCCGGCCACGAGATCGGCCTGCGCCTGGCCGAGCCCGGCGAGTTCACGCGCCGCGCCTTTCTCAACGACAAGCTCGACCTGGCCCAGGCCGAGGCCGTGGCCGACCTGATCGAGGCCAGCACCGAAGCCGCCGCGCGTTCCGCGGCCCGCTCGATGGAGGGCGAGTTCTCCAGCGCCATCCACACGCTGGTCGAGAAGGTCATCCACCTGCGCATGCTGGTGGAAGCCACGCTGGATTTCCCGGAAGAGGAGATCGATTTCCTCGAGGCCTCCGACGCGCGCGGCCAGCTCGCCACCATCCGCACGGCCCTGGGCAACGTGCTCGCGCAGGCGCGGCAGGGTGCGCTGCTGCGCGAAGGCCTGTCGGTCGTGCTGGCGGGCCAGCCCAATGTGGGCAAGTCGTCGCTGCTGAACGCGCTGGCCGGCGCCGAGCTGGCCATCGTCACGCCGATCGCCGGCACCACGCGCGACCGCGTCAAGGAAACCATCCAGATCGAAGGCATCCCGCTGCATATCATCGACACTGCCGGGCTGCGCGACGAGGCCACGGACGAGGTCGAGCGCATCGGCATCGAACGCACCTGGGACGCGATCCGCCGCGCCGATATCGTGCTGCATCTGGTCGATGCCACCGACTACCTGCGCCACGGCCTGTCCGAGATCGACGACGCCATCGACGACCGCCTGAGCGGCCAGCTGCCGCCGGGCGCGCCGATCGTGCGCGTGGTCAATAAGATCGACCTCGCCCCGGCCGTGGGCGGCGCGATGTTCAGCGGCAACCGCCCGCATGTGGTCGCGGCGAACGGGCCGAATCCCACTGAAATCTGGATCTCCGCGCGCCATGGCGCGGGCATCGAACTGCTGCGCAAGGAATTGCTGCGGCTGGTCGGCTGGCAATCCGGCAATGAAGGCACGTTCCTGGCGCGCGAGCGACACCTGACGGCGCTGCGCCAGGCGCAATCGCACCTGGATGTGGCAGCCGAGCAGAGCGAGCGGCAGGCGCAGGCGTTGGACCTGTTTGCCGAAGAGTTGCGGCTGGCGCAGGAGCATCTGAACAGCATCACCGGGGAGTTCACCAGTGATGATCTGTTAGGGACGATTTTTACGCGGTTTTGTATTGGGAAGTAGTCTTCCAGGGATCAATCACTGGGACGCCGGCGGCTTCGAAAGGCGCCGTGTCGCGCGAGGCTACCGTGAATCCGTGCGCGGTCGCGATCGCGATCGCGGCGATATAGCCGTCCGGTTACGAGTCTGTTCGAGCACCTCGACATCGGCATTGGTCAGGCCCAGGCGCCGCCCGAGTCCCGCCAGTGCATCGCCCATCCTCACCCGTCCCGGCGAGTTCACGGCGCGCACCAGGATGTCGCGGACCTCGGCCTCCGTACTACGACCATGCGCGGCCGCCAGTGCTTGCAATGCTCGGTGGGTTTCGTCCGGGAGGTCACGTACGGTTAATGTCGCCATCGCAGTCACCGTTCAATTTTGCTTTCAAGGCTGTCATTGAATCACAATGAAAGCAAAGGACACGATCGGGCGCCTTGGGCGTCGCCAGGGATCCCGAGCCTACAGGCTGGCCCGCAACGCTAGATCAGCTGCCTCCGCACCAGTTCCGCCGACAACGCGTCCGCCCCCACAAACCTGTACCCGAGCAAGCCAGCATCGATTGCCCCATCGACGTTGGCTTCCGTGTCATCGATGAACAGCGTCTGTGCAGCACTGCATCCGAGCTGGCCGATACAGCCGAGATAGGCCCGCACATCCGGCTTGGTCGCACCAAACGCGGCAGACGGATAAACGTGCTTGCCGAACAACCGAGCGACCGCCGGATTCAGGTAATCGATATGGTCCGTCACCAGCCGGCAGTTGTTAGTAAGAATCGCGATCCGGTGGCGACCGGCCAGCCTGGCCGCAAGCGCCAGCGTGTCGGCATTGGGTGTGATCGATGCGCGGCGGGACGCCAGCCAGTCGGCACGATCAACATGGCAGCCCAGCAGTTGCCCGAGTTCCCGCAGGTACTCGTCATCGCTGATCTCGCCGGCATCGGCGCGCGCTTCAAGCCCCGAGCCCCAGATGGCGTACCGGACCTGGTCGACTGACCGGCCAGTCGTTGCAGCCAGGTGCTCCGCCCGCGCCGCACGGTCATAGTGGGTCAGTACCCCTTCCATGTCGAACAGGACGAGCTGGATCGGTGCGGTCATGGCGTCGGTCCCGGTGGATTGGCCAGAAGCCCCCATTGTGCACGGGCCGGCAAACCCCCGGTCGGGAATTCCGCGCGGCCCGGCCGGCAGGTGGCATGCGGGTACACTATCGGGCCGGCGCGCTCGCCCCATCCACGCAATCCGCAAGCCGACAATCCCGACATCTTCCACCGCATGCGCCTGACCCTCATCACCTTCGGCACCCAGGGTGACTGCCGTCCCATCGTCGCCCTCGGCGCGGGGCTGCGTGCGGCCGGCCATGAGGTGTTGATGCTGGGGGAACGGTCGGCCGAGGCACTGGCGGCGGAGCATGGCCTCGCGTTCGAGGCGCTCGCTGGGGACATCCAGGCGACGCTGGCGCCGGGCGGCGCGCTGCACAAGCTGATGACCGAAGGCGGCAATGTCAGCGAGGCCACGCGTGCCTTCGCGCGCATTGCGGAGGACAACACCGCCCGGTGGATGGCGCAGCTCACCGCCGCCGCGCGCGAGCGCGACGCCATCGTCTTCTCGGGACTGGCCGCCTATGTCGGCATGGCCGTTGGCGATGCGTTGGGCAAGCCCGCGATCGCCGCCGCGATGTTCCCGCTGTCGCCGACGCGCGATTTCCCGTCGGCGTTCCTGCCGCCGTGGCGCCTGCCGGGCTGGGTCAACCAGGCCACCCATCAGCTCATCAACTACGTGCTGTGGCGCATGTTCCGGCCCGCCATCAATGCAGGCCGGCAGGCACAGTTCGGGCTCGCGCCGCGCAAGGCGGTTTGGCAGGATTTCCCGTCGCTTTACGGCATATCACCGCAGCTGGTGCCGCGCCCGCGCGACTGGCATGCGGACTGGCTGGTCTGCGGCGCATGGACGCTGCCCGCGCAGGATGGCTGGCAGGCGCCCGCCGCGTTGCAGGACTTCCTGGCCGCGGGCGAGCCGCCGGTCTATGTCGGCTTCGGCAGCATGGCCGGTTTTGACCGCGACAAGGTGGCGCGCGCGCTGGTTCAGGCGCTGGACGGGCGACGCACGCTGTTCTATCCGGGCTGGAGCGGGATCGATGCCGCCGCGCTGCCGCCGAACTTCCATGTGATCGGCGCCACGCCGCATGACTGGCTGCTGCCGCGCGTGAGCGCGGCCATCCACCACGGCGGCGCCGGCACCACGCACGCGGTCGCGGCGGCCGGCGTGCCGTCGATCGTGCTGCCGTTCGCGGGCGACCAGTTCTTCTGGGCCGGCCGGCTGGCGGCCTGCGGCGTGGCGCCGCGCCATGTCGCCGGGCATGACATCGACGCTGGCAAGCTCGCGGCGATGCTCGCCTTCACGCAACAGCCCGGCGTGCGCGAGAAAGCCGCGGCGCTCGGCGCTGCCATCCGGGCGGAACGCGGTGTGGATAACGCCGTGGCCGCCATCGAAACCTTTTGCCGGCGGGCAAGGGGATAGCGGCCGCCGCCGGCCAGTCATTTCAAGCAGGAATTTCCAGATGTTGAACCGTACCCAGCAGATCCTCATCGCCGTCGTCGCCGTGGCCGTCCTTGGCATGCTCTGGTTCGCCGGCAATGACAAGGGCCAGCGCCAGAACCAGCAGGCCGCGACGGCGGAACCACCCGCCGACATGCAAGCCGCCAGCGAGGTACGCGGCGTGCCGCGCAACGGCACGCTCGATCCCGTGAGCATCGACCCGCAGCGCCCGGCCGACCGCCTGCCGCAGTACCAGGCCGACGCCATCCTGAACGACTATCGCGACAACGCCGGCGCGGCCGACGACCGCTATCGCGGCAAGTACATCATCGTCGAAGGCATAGCCAGCGGCGTGCGGCGCGGCGAGGGGGACAATGTGTTTCTCGATATCCGTACCAGCGACCCGAACGCGACGGTGCGCGCCCAGTTGCTGCGCCGGCAGATCTGCGGTCCGGCCGGCCGCGAGTGCGAGGTGGAAGCGCGCGCCACCATGGTGCGGCGCGGACAGAAGGTAGCCGTGGAGTGCAACGGCGCGGGCCTGTCCGACGGCACGCCTCTGCTGAGCGATTGCCTGCTGCGCGGCGGCGCCAACTAAGTGACTGGCTGGACCACCACATGCAAACCATCCTCTCCGTCCTTGCCCTCCTCACTCTGATCGTCACCGTGGTCGGGCTGGTTTCACCCACGTTCATCAGCCAGACCTTCCTGCAGGGCAAGCCCGTCGGGCGGCTGCAGATTGCCGTGATCGGCCTGTGCCTGGCGGCGTTGTTGCTGATCCTGGTGGGGCGCCTGGCGCAGCCCGTCGCCGGCGCCTGAAGCGGCACGCGGCGCGCGCAACGGGCAGGCAGCGCCCGTTTTGCGCCTCTGTTCTCGGTATCGGCGCGGCGCGCCGGCGCATACAGTGGACGGATACGCTACCGATGCTCCGCCCGCCGCAAGGCGGCAGCGGCGCCGATGCCATCCAGGACACTCCATGAACAAAGCACTGCTGGCCGCCGCGCTGGGCCTGATGATTACCGGCTGCTCCACGTACCAGGCCGTGATGCCCGTGGACCGGCCCGAGCAGGGCGACACGCTCTCCGCCTTCCAGATCCCCGCCGGCAGCACTGTCGCAGCCGGCCCGCGTGGCAGCTACGGCGCCAATGGCGCGCTGCTGTGCGTGGTGGCGAACCCGGTGAGTGGCAACGAATATCTCGACGCGTTCCGCGCGTCGCTGCAGGCGCGCAACTTCGAAGTGAAGCTGCTGCCGCCGTACGCGCCCGTGGTGTCGTGCCCGCTGGTGGCCACGTACTCGGCCAAAAGCGCGTGGTTCTGGATGACGTACCTGAACAGCGTGGACATCATCGTGTTCCAGAACGGCGCGCGCATGGGCAAGGCGGTCTACAGCGCCAACCGCGGCGCCGGCGGGATCAACCTGAGCAACTTCGTCATGCCGGAGAAGACGCTCGATGCGCTGGTGGAACAGCTGTTCCCCGGCATGCTGCCCCCACCGCCTCCGCCCGCCGGCACGCCCGTGGCCGCACCGGCAGCGGGCACCGCCGCCGCTTCCTGAGCGTTCAGCCCTCGAGCCGGCCCAGCCGCACCACGGTCACGCCGGGGCGCAGCTGCCGCAGCGAGGGCATCACCAGCACGCAGTTGGGGTAGGGCGTCACCACCGGCTCGCCGTCGCGCCAGCCGACGACCGTGCCAGCGTCCGCAAAGGTTTCCAGCCCGGTGTATGCACCGGCAAAGCGGAAGTCCATGCTGGTGGCCACCACGGGTTCGGTCACGCGCACCACGCGCTGCGCGGCCGGCAGCGGCTGCAGCCAGCCCGCCGGCACGTCCTGCGCGTCGATCACGCCCGCATTGAGCAGGAAACGCGCCGCGCTGTCGCGCGCCACCGTGACGGCCGCGGCTTCCCAGTGCTGGCCGCATTCGATCAGCAGCGCATTGCGCGCGCTGGCCGGATCGCCGAAGTCCGCGTAATCGCGCATGCGGCGGCCTTCCGGATGGCCTTCGTCGACGATCACATCAGCCGGCGCGCCGAGCTGGCGGGCCAGCGCAATGCCCTTGTCGAGCGGGCCGGAGACGATCAGCGGGCGGCTCTTCTCGTGCATCGAGTGCAGGTCGAGCAGCAGGTCCACGGTATCGATCACGGGGCGCATGGCGCGCGCGCGGCGCAGTTCGGACGAATCGCGGCCGGCATCGTCGAGCACCGCGGCGGTCCAGACGCGGTTGAAGTCCTGGTCGACATAGCGCGAGGCATCCGGCCGGGCCGGGTCGAAGCGCTGGTAGGCGTCTACGTTGGCGAATGCCAGCGTCAGGCGCCCGCGGCTCGGCCTTACGCCGGCATCGAGCAGCCCTTTGACGGTGATGGCGCCGCACACCTCGTTGCCGTGCGTGAGCGCATTGACCATCACGTGCGGGCCGGCCACGCCGCTGTCGAACGTGAACACATACGGGATGCCGCAGTTGCCCTTGGCATAAGGGCGGATATCGGGAAATTCGACCTCGACGGGATAAGCGTCAAGGGTGAGAGGAGCGTTGCTCATGCTGGGATGTCCTGCTGGGTGACGGCTTATTCGCGGATGCCGGCGGTCTGGACGATGGTGCGGTAGCGGCCGGTCTCGCGCTTGATGAACGCGCCGAACTGGGCCGGGTTGGCCGGGGCCACTTCCACGCCGGCCTCGGCCAGCTTCTTCTTCACGTCAGGCATGGCGAGCACGGCCTGCATCTCGGTGTTGAGGCGGTCGATGACCGGCCGCGGCGTGCCGGCCGGGCCCATCAGGCCGAACCACACGCCCATGTCCACGCCCTTGAGCGCCGGGGTCTCCGCCAGCGCCGGCACGTTCGGCGCCACGCCGGAACGCTTGGCCTCGGTCACGCCGTAGGCCTTCACGCGGCCCGCCTGGATATGCGGCAGCGCCGACGACAGCACCATCACCGCGAGGTCGATCTGGCCGCCGAGCAGGTCGGTCGCCATGGCCGAGGCGCCCTTGTACGGCACGTGCGTGATGTTGACGTGGCCCTGCTGCTTGATCAGCTCGCCCGCCAGGTTCAGCGGCGTGCCCACGCCCGACGAGGCGTACGACAGCTTGCCCGGCTGCTCCTTGGCCAGCGCCATCAGTTCCGCGGCGTTCTTCGCCGGCAACGAAGTCTTGCCGACCAGCACCATCGGCTGAGTGCCGACGAAGGTGATCGGCGCCAGGTCCTTCTCGCCGTCGTAGCGCACGGCCGGATTGGTCAGCCGGGCGATGGACACTTCACTGCCCGATCCCATCAGCAGCGTATAGCCGTCGGCTTCGGCCTTGACCACCTTGGACGCGCCGATGGTGCCGCCGGCGCCGCCCAGGTTCTCGATGACCACGCTCTGGCCCAGGCGCTTGCCCAGTTCGGGCGCGACCGTGCGCGCCACCAGGTCGACGCTGCCGCCGGCGGTGTAGCCGACCACCAGCGTGATCGGCTTGGCCGGCCAGCCGGAGGCATGGGCGACAAGCGCGGAGCAGGCGAGGGTGGCGGCGGCAGCCGCGCGCAACAGGGTCTTCGTGGTCATGGCTCGGATCGGATGATTGGAATGGGGATGACGCTGGCCCGATGTTAGTGAGCCGACCGGACGGTGGATTGCGGCTTTGGCAAGGAGGGTTGCCGTTTCGGCAATGCCTCAACCCCGTGCTTCGCTGACCGCAGCTTCCCAGAATGCCTCTGCAAGCGGCCGCATCGGCGCGCGCTGGCGATACAGGCGGATCTCGAGTGCAAGGTCGGCCTCGTCCGCGCCGCGGCCCGTGGTGGCGCGCACCAGGCGCCCGGCATGGAGATCGTCCGCAATCAACCGCGCGGGCAGCCAGGCCAGGCCCATGCGCTGGCGCACCATCTCGTGCACGGACTCGGCGAAGTCGCTGACGGCGATCACGTCCAGGCGGCTGGCCAGCTTGCGGCGCGCGATCTCCTGGTTGACCATGCGGCCGAGCGTCAGGCTGTCGGCGTAGGCGATCATTGGCGTGGGAGCCATGGCCGCGCCGCTCTTGCCGGCCTGCAGCCGGAATTGCGGTGCGCCGCCCGCGTCGGCGGCGCTCACGCACACCAGGCGCTCCACGCCCACCATGTGGAAGCGGTAGTGCGCGTCGTCGAGCATCACGGGAATATCCGGCGGGCTGTAGCACAGCAGGAAATCGGCATCGCCCTCCGTGAACATCGCGAGCGCATCGTGCATCGGGAAGGTGGACAGCCGCGTGCGAAAGCCCGCTGCCGCCTTGTCGTTGCGCAGCGAATGCCTCAGGCCGGCGAGCCACGCCGGCACCATCGAGCGCGCGAGCGTCTTGCCCGTGGCGATGGTCAGCGTGCTGGCATCGGCGCGGTGTGCCGTACGCAGCGCGAGGCGTGCATCCTCAAGCGTCTGCAGCGCGCTTTGCGCGGCTTCCAGGAACTGGCGGCCCTCGGCTGTCAGACGCACTGGGAACGCGCTGCGGTCGATCAGCGGTGCGCCGGCCCACACTTCCAGCGCCTGCATGCGCCGCCCGAACGCCGGCGGCGTCACGTTGCGCAATTCGGCCGCGCGCGCCAGGCTGCCGGCCTGGGCCAGGCAGATGAAGTCTTCAAGCCAGCGGATGTGCATGGAAGCAGGGTGCGGATGGCGCCGACGGTGGCGACACTGCATTATCGGCACAATCACGCCCAAGCCAAAAAGAGAACGGCGCACCGAAGTGCGCCGCTCATCAGCCAGCCTGGGCAAGCCTTACTGCGTGACCGTTCCCGCCGGTGCGGCGGGGGCCGGCGCCTGCGCCACCTCGCCGGTCTCCTTCAGGCCACCGCCAAGTGCCCGATACAGGTCGATCGAGTTGTTCAACCGCAGCTGCCGCGCCTGCACCAGCGCCTGCTCCGCAGTGAACAACTGACGCTGCGCGTCCAGCTCATCCAGGTAGCTCGCAACCCCGCTGCGGAACCGCACACGTGCCAGCTCATAACGCGCCGCTTCCGCATTGCGCACCTGTTCCTGGCCCGTCACCTGGTCTTCCAGCGTGCCGCGCGCCACCAGCGCATCGGCCACCTCCGCGAAGGCCGTCTGGATGGTCTTCTCGTAGTTGGCCACCTGGATGTTCTTGCGCACGTTGGCCAGGTCCAGGTTCGACTTGTTGCGGCCATAGTCGAAGATCGGCAACGTCAGCTGCGGCGCGAACGACCACGCCTTGGTGCCGGCGTCGAACAGGTTCGAGAACGTCGGGCTGATGGTGCCGATGCTGGTGGTCAGCGTGATGCGCGGGAAGAACGCCGCGCGCGCCGCGCCGATGTTCGCATTGGCGGACAGCAGCTGCTGCTCGGCCTGGCGGATGTCGGGACGCTGCTCGAGCAGGTCCGAAGGCAGGCCTTCGGGGATGTCGCTGATGATGCGTTCATCCGACAGCCGCATCGGCCCCGGCAGGTTCTCGATCGAGCCAATGGGCTTGCCCACCAGCACTTCGAGCGCGTTCTGCGCCTGCGCGCGCTGGCGCGCCAGCTGCGCCGCGGAGACGCGTGCCTGCGCCACCAGCGATTCGTTGTCGCGCAGGTCCAGCGCGGACGTGGCACCCACGTCGAAACGCTGCTTGGCGAGCGCGTAGGTGCTTTCGCGCGCCTTGAGCGTGTCGCGTGCGATCTCGTACTGCTCGGCGAAGGAACGCTCGGACAGGTAGGCCTTGGCCACTTCCGACACCAGCGAGATATAGGCCGAACGATGCGCCTCTTCGGTGGAGAAGTACTGCGCCAGCGCCGCGTTGGACAGGCTGCGCACGCGGCCGAAGAAATCAAGCTCGTAGGACGAGATGCCGAGGCTGGCCGAGTAGACCTGCGACACCGCGGGCTGGCCCAGGACCGATACCCCCGTGGCAGCGTTGGTGCTGGCACGGGTATAGCCAGCATTCGCATTCACCGTCGGCAGCAGGTCGGCGCGCTGCACCTGGTACTGCGCGCGCGCTTCCTCGATGCGCAGCGCGGCGGTGCGCAGGTCGCGGTTGTTTTCCAGCGAGGTGGCGATCAGCGCCTGCAGGCGCGGGTCGCGGAAGAACTCGCGCCAGCCGATATCGGTGGCGCGGCGCGTCTCGCCGCTCTTCACTTCGGCGGTGGCATAGCCTTCCGGCGCGGCCGGGAAGCCGGCCGCCACCGGCGGCACCGGGCGCTCATACTTCGGCGCCAGCGTGCAACCCGTCAGAACGCCGGCCACCAGCAGCAGTGTGGTCAGTGTCTTGGTCATATCAGTTGTCCTCCTGCGCTGCGGTCAGGCGCGCACGTTCGAACTCGTGCTGGCGCTCGCTGCCCTTGAAGCGCTTGCGCACCACGACGAAGAAGACCGGCACCAGGAAGATCGCCAGCGCGGTGGCCGTGATCATCCCGCCCATCACGCCGGTACCAATGGCGCGCTGGCTGCCCGAGCCCGCGCCGGTGGCGATCGCCAGCGGCAGCACGCCCAGGATGAACGCCATCGACGTCATCAGGATCGGACGGAAACGCAGGTGCACCGCTTCCAGCGTGGCTTCGATCAGCCCCTTGCCCTGGGCCTGCAGGTCCTTGGCGAATTCCACGATCAGAATCGCGTTCTTCGCCGACAGGCCGATGGTGGCGATCAGGCCCACCTTGAAATACACATCGTTGGGCATGCCGCGCAGCGTCACGCCGAGCAGCGCGCCAAGCACGCCGAGCGGCACCACCAGCAGCACCGAGAACGGGATCGACCAGCTCTCGTACAACGCGGCCAGGCACAGGAACACGATGATCAGCGACAGCGTGTAGAGCATCGGCTCCTGCGAACCAGCCAGGCGCTCTTCATACGACTGGCCCGACCACTCGTAGCCGAAGCCCGGCGGCAGCTTGGCGAAGGCGTCCTCCATCGCGCGCATGGCTTCACCGGTACTGTGGCCCGGTGCGGCCTGGCCCGCGATCTTCACCGCCGGCATGCCGTTGTAGCGCTCCAGGCGCGGCGAGCCCATGACCCACTTCGAGGTCGCGAACGCGGCAAACGCCACCATGTCGCCGTTGCTGTTGCGCACGCGCAGCTTGGTCAGGTCGTCCGGCAGGCGGCGGTCCGCGCCTTCTGCCTGCACGATCACCTTGCGCACGCGGCCTTCATAGATGAAGTCGTTGACGTAGTTGGAGCCGAACGCAATCGACAGCGTCGAGTTGATGTTCGCCACCGTCACGCCCAGCGCCTTGGCCTTCTCGCGGTCGATGTCGATCTGCAGCTGCGGCGCGTCTTCCTGGCCTTCGGGGCGCACGCCCACCAGCACCGGGTTCTTCGCTGCCATGCCGAGCATCATGTTGCGCGCTTCCATCAGCTTGGCGTGGCCCTGGCCCGAGCGGTCCTGCAGGCGGAAGTCAAAGCCTGACGAGTTGCCCAGCTCGGAAATCGCCGGCGGATTCAGCGGGAAGATGATGGCGTCCTTGATGAACGACAGCGCGCCGAACGCACGGCCCACGAGCGCCTGCGCGGTTTCGTTGGCGCCGGTGCGCTCCTTCCAGTCCTTCAGGCGCACAAACGCGATACCGCCGTTCTGGCCGCGGCCGAAGAACGAGAAGCCCGCCACCGTGATCATCTGGTCCACCACCTTGCTTTCCTTCTGCAGGTAGTAGTCCTCGATCTGCTTGAGCACGCCGATGGTACGGTCCTGGGTCGCGCCGTTGGGCAGCTGCACCACCGTGATCATGTAGCCCTGGTCTTCGTCAGGCAGGAACGACGACGGCAGGCGCTTGAACAGCACCACCACGCCGACGATGATGACCGCGTAGATGATCAGGTAGCGGCCGCTGCGCGCGAGGATGCGGCCCACCACGCCCTGGTAGCTGGTGGACGCGCGCGCGAAGGTACGGTTGAACCAGCCGAAGAAACCCTTCCTCTCGTGGTGGTGGCCAGCCTCGACCGGCTTGAGCAGCGTCGCGCACAACGCCGGCGTCAGCGTCAGCGCGAGCAGCGCCGAGAACGCCATCGATGCGATCAGCGACAGCGAGAACTGGCGGTAGATGTTACCCACCGAGCCCGAGAAGAACGCCATCGGGATGAACACCGCGGTCAGCACCAGCGTGATGCCGACGATGGCGCCCGTGATCTGGCCCATGGCCTTGCGCGTGGCCTGGCGTGGCGAGAGTCCTTCCTCGCTCATGATGCGTTCGACGTTTTCCACCACGACGATTGCATCATCCACCAGGATACCGATCGCCAGCACCATGCCGAACATGGTCAGCACGTTGATGGAGAAGCCGAACGCCAGCAGCGCGCCGAAGGTACCCAGCAGCGCGATCGGCACCACCAGCGTCGGGATCAGCGTGGCGCGGAAGTTCTGCAGGAACAGGTACATCACCAGGAACACCAGCACCACGGCTTCGAGCAGGGTCTTGATCACTTCCTCGATCGAGATCTTGACGAAGGCCGAGGTGTCGTAAGGCACGCTGTACTGGTAGTCCGCCGGGAAGTACTTGGACAGCTCTTCCATCTTGGCGCGCACCGCGGTGGCCGTGGCCAGCGCGTTGCCGGTCGGGGCCAGCTTGATGGCGATGGCCGCCGACGGCTTGCCGTTGGTGCGGGCGAGCGTCGAGTAGTCGGCGCCGCCGAGTTCCACGCGGCCCACGTCCTTGATGCGGACCGAGGAACCATCCGGATTCGTGCGCAGCAGGATGTTGCCGAACTGCTCAGGCGTGGTCAGGCGGCTTTCCGTGGTGACGGTGGCGTTCAGCTCCGTGCCCTTGGGCGACGGGGTGCCGCCGAGTTCGCCGACGGCGACCTGGATGTTCTGTTCCTGCACCGCGGCGGTGACGTCAAGCGGCGTCAGGTTGAAACCGGTCAGCTTGGACGGGTCCAGCCACACGCGCATGGCGTATTCCGTGCCGAACAGGTCGGCCTGGCCCACGCCCGGCACGCGGCGGATCGAGTCGATCACCTGCGACGAGACGTAGTTGCCCAGCTGGATCGCATCGGCAGCGCCCGACTTGGACGACACCGTCAGGAACATCATGTAGTTGTTGCCCGCCTTGTCGACGCGCACGCCCTGCTGGCGCACTTCCGCCGGCAGGCGCGCCTCGACGCGCTTGAGGCGGTTCTGCACTTCGACCGAGTTCAGGTCGACGTTCGATCCCGGCGCGAACGCGATGGTGATCGATGCCAGGCCCGACGACTCGCTGGTCGACTGGTAGTACAGCAGGTTGGGCGCGCCGTTGAGCTCCTGCTCGATCACCGAGGTGACGGAGTCCTCGAGCGTCCTGGCGGACGCGCCCGGATAGGTGGCGGTGACCGAGATCGTCGGGGGGGCGATATTCGGGTACTGCGCGATCGGCAACTGCGCGATCGACAGCAGACCGCCCAGCACGATGATCAGCGCGAGCACCCACGCGAACACCGGCCGGTCGATGAAAAACTTGGCCATAAAACTGGCTCCCTCTGTCTGATGCGCTGGGTTTAGCCTTGCTTGGCGTCGGACTTGGCGTCAGCCTGGGCTTCCGCCTTGGCGCCGGCCTTGTTGTCCGATGCCGGTTGCGAATCCGAAGCCTGCGTGGATGCCGGCTTGGCTGCGCCATCCTGCTGGAACGGCACGGCCTTGGCCGGCGCGCCGACCTTGACCTTCTGCAGGCCTTCGACAATCACCTTCTCGCCGCCCTTGAGGCCTTCGGTCACGACCCAGCGGTCGCCGATCGCCTGTGGCGCCTTGACCGGCACCGCGGCCACCTTGCCGTCGTTGCCCACCACCAGCACGCTGGCGCCCTGGGCATTGCGGATCAGCGCGCGCTGCGGCACGGTCATGGCGTTCTCGTCCACGCCCTGCTCGATCTTCACGCGCACGAAGGTGCCGGACAGCAGTTCGCGCTTCGGGTTGGAGAACTGCGCGCGCAGGGTAATGGCGCCCGTGGTCGGGTCCACGGTCATGTCCGAGAACAGCAGCTTGCCGGTCTGTTCGTACTCGCGGCCATCCTCGACATACAGGTGCACCTTGGCGCCGCCGTTCAGGCCCTTGACCGCGCCGGACTCGATGGCGCGGCGCAGGCGCGTGACTTCGGCGGCCGGCTGGGTGAACGTCACCCAGATCGGGTCCACCTGCTCGACCAGGGCCAGCTTGGTGGCTTCGCCCTTGCCGACCAGCGCGCCCTCGGTCACCAGGGCACGGCCCGCGCGGCCGCCGATCGGGGCGGTCACGGTGGTGTAGCCGAGGTTGATCTGCGCGGTGGTCACGGCGGCCTTGGCCGCGGCGATGTCAGCGTTGGCCTGGCCGGCCGCAGCCACGGCTTCGTCATATTCCTGCTTGCTGACGGCATTGACGGCCACCAGCGGCTTGTAGCGCTCGGCCTTCTGGCGCGCCGACACGGCGTTGGCCTCGGCCCGCTCGAGCTGGGCCTTGGCCGACGCGAGCTGCGCCTGGTACGGGGCAGGATCAATGCGGAACATGACCTGGCCAGCCTTTACCTCGCCGCCTTCGGTGTAGTTGCGCGACAGCACGATGCCCTCCACGCGCGCACGCACTTCGGCGGTACGCACGCCTTCCAGGCGGCCCGGCAATTCATTGACGATGGCGACGGACGACGGCGTCACGGTGACAACGCCCACTTCCGGCGGGGGCATGGCGCCGCCCTGGGGCTTCTTCTCGCCACAGGCGGTCAGCGCCAGCGCCGACAACGCGGCAACGGCAACGCAATGGATACGTTGGGACTTCCTCATCGATAACCCCATGATGAAATTTGAGATCTGCCGCGCCGGCCCGGCATGCCTGCCCGTGATCGGGGCAACCGGGGCGCGATGCGGTCCGCTGCGTGCCCGGCAGCGGAGAAAGCGTGATGCTAGCCAAACGGAACGTCACAACAACGACAAAGCGACGAACGCGGCCTTTTCTTTGACGAATGGTTCTGATGACCGACCGGTCAGCAAGAGTGGTGGCGCGTCTTTGCGCACAGACCAGCGGCTGGCCGAATGCCGGGCAAGCGGGTATTATATATACATTCAAGCATGTATGTTAATCCTGTACGGTAAAGCGGGGCTTTAGGCGCTTCGCTTGCGCTTTTTGGCTGAGTGTGTGCAACCAAATCGGATTTCAGGCGTTGAATCCATGCGCAATGGGTCTGGACGCGTTAGGATGCGCGCCGGTCGTCGCGGCCGGTTGCCGCGCGCCGGATTCCGCAAGTGACGGTAACAACCCGCCGGTGCAAGGGCACCAGCACACGTGACTGCGACAGCAGCCACGTCAGGGGAGCAAAACGGACCGGTCCCCAAGGCCGGCACCAGAGATAGAAATGGCCAGACGTACCAAGGAAGAGGCGCTTGAAACGCGCCACCGGATTCTCGACGCGGCCGAAACCGTGTTCCACGCGCGCGGTGTCGCGCGCCCGTCGCTCGCGGACATCGCCGAGGCGGCAGGTGTCACGCGCGGCGCGATCTACTGGCACTTCAAGAACAAGAGCGACGTGTTCGCCGCCATGTGCGACCGCGTGAACCTGCCGGTGGAAGCCCTTTGCGATCCCGAGCGCATCGCGCGCCAGGAAGATCCGCTCGGCGGCATCCGCGACATTTGCGCCTTTGTCTTTCGCCAGACCGTGGTCAACCCGCGCTGGCGGCGCGTGTTCGAGATCATCTTCCACAAGTGCGAGATGGTGCAGGACAACGGCGCCATCTTCGAGCGCCAGCGCCAGTCGCACCAGGAAGGCATGGTGAAGATCCGCGAGCACCTGCGCCTGGCGGTGGAGCGCGGCCAGCTGCCAGCCGACCTGGACCTGGACCTTGCGGTGAACGCCTTCCACGCCGGCATCGGCGGCGTGCTGGCGCACTGGCTGTTCTCGCCGCAGGACTTTGACCTGGACGCCAATGCCGAGCGCCTGGCGGACGTCTTTATCGATACCCTCAAATATTCCACGGCCCTGCGCCTGGGCTATGTTCCGCGCCCGATGGCCGAACTGGACCGGGAACTGTCCACACTGTGCGAAAAAGCTGGGAAGAACGGCGACTGCGCCTCCCTGGCGACCTGACCGGAGTCAGCCGCGCATGGCCTCGCGCCAGCGCGTCAGGAAGGCACGCTTGCGCAGCGTATCCTGCGCCGCGAGCAGGCCGGGGCCGACGCTGATCGGCCTGAGCGCGTAGCCCAGCCGCTCCGACAGCGCCGCCGCCGTATGCGGACTGTCGGTATCGGTGCGCACCGTGTAGAGCTGCGAGGCGGAGTTGCCCAGCACCGTCTGCCCTTCGCGCGAGAGCAGGAAATCCAGCCACAGCCGCGCCGCATTGGGCCGCGGCGCGCGCCGGGCAATGAAGGCCACGCGCGACATCACCAGCGTGTAGTCGCGCGGTGCAATGACGTCGATGCCGGCGCCGCGCTCCATCAGCGACAGCGCATACGAGCCAAGCAGGTTGTAGCCGAGCACATATTCGCCACTGGCGATGCGCTCGATCATGTCCGCCGTCGACGTCGACAGCCGCGCATGCGCGCGCCCCAGCGCCTGCGCCAGGTACCAGAATTCGCTGCCCATGCGGGCATCCTGCTGCGCCAGCAGGTAGCCCACGCCGGAGCGCTCCACATCGTACGTGACCACCTTGGCGCGCCAGCGCGGCGCGTGCTCCTGCAGCAGGCGCGCCAGGCCGCTGCGGCTGCCCGGCGGCCTGGTGCCGGCGAAGTGGCCGCGGTTGTAGACGATCACCGCGGGCTCGAAGGTCGTGCCCCAGGCCTCGTCGCGCCATACCGCCCAGGCCGGCAGGCCGCTGCGCTCGGGCGATTGGTAGCGCTGCGCGTAGCCGTCATTGACCAGCTTGATCTGCAGGTCCATGGCCGTGCTCCACAGCACATCGGCACAGGCGGCGTCCCGGCCCGGCTGCGCCTTGCCGAGCGCCGCGCTCTCCGCCAGGAAGCGCTCATGCAGCTCGATCGTGTTCAGGTCTTCGTAGCGCACGCGGATGCCCGGGTAACGCGCCTCGAACGCCCGGATCAGCGGCTGCGCCGCGTCGAGATCGGTCGAGGCATAGACATGGACCGCGCCCTCGCGCATCGCGCGCGAGACGGTGACTTCGTATTCCGACGGATAGCTGGCCGGCGGCGCGGGCATTGCGTCCTGCGCCAGCGTCCCGCCCGCGAACGGGGCCAGCGCGGCACCGGCCAGCAGCCGGCGGCGCAGGGTCGAGGCCGGGTCTTGCGCAGCGATGGGTTCGGATGGCGGTGTCAGGCGCTGGGACACGATGGTGCGGAGCGGCAAGAGGGAACAACGGTGGACTGGCGACGCTGCGTGCGCCAGTAACGGCAGGGCGGGGGTATTATAGGCGCCCGCGGGCTGTAGACCGCATCGACAGAACCAGCAGGAGGAGAACCAGCATGCGCATTCTGCTGGTGGAAGATGAAGTGGAGCTGGCGCGCTGGGTGGCCCGCGCGCTCGAGCAGGGCGGCTTCGTGATCGAGCACGTGACCGACGGCCTGCAGGCCGAGGCACGGCTGGTCGCCGAGGAGTACGACGTGGTCGTGCTCGACCTGCGCCTGCCCGGCAAGGACGGCCTGGCCGTGCTCAAGGCCATGCGCGCGCGCGACGACCGCACCCCGGTGCTGATCCTCACCGCGCAGGACACGCTCGACGAACGCGTGCGCGGCCTGAACCTGGGCGCCGACGACTACCTGCCCAAGCCCTTCGCCATTGCCGAACTCGAAGCGCGCATCCTGGCGCTGATCCGCCGCAGCCGCGGCCGCGCGCATCCGCGCCTGCAGTGCGGCACGCTGGTGTTCGACGGCGAAAGCCGCGGCTTTACGCTCGACGGCCAGCCGCTGGCGCTGACGCCGCGCGAATCGACGCTGCTCGGCGCGCTGCTCGCGCGCAGCGGCCAGCCGCTGACCAAGGCCCAGCTGCTCGACAAGGTGTTCTCGCTCGACGCCGACGTCAGCCCCGACGCCATCGAGGTGCTGGTCTACCGCCTGCGCAAGAAGCTGGCCGGGCACGGCGTCACCATCGTCACGCTGCGCGGCTTCGGCTACCTGCTCGAGCCCGAGACACCGGCCGCCTGATATGTGGCCCCGCAAGCTGCGCCTGCGCGCGCGGCACCCGATCCTGCTGTGGCGGCGCGGCAGCCTGCGCCGCCAGCTGCTCCTGCTGCTGGTGCCGGCGCTGGCGGCCATGATGGCGATCGACACATGGCTCACCTACGGCACGCTGCGCGATGCCGCCAACACGGCCTACGACCGCTCGCTGTACGGCTCGATCCGCGCCATCGACAACGCCATCGGCATGGCTGGCGACAGCGTCCAGATCACGCTGCCCGACGCCGCCATGGAAATGTTCGAGACGGCGGCGCAGACCCACGTGTACTACCGCGTCTCGCTCGAACGCGCCGGGACGATCGAGACCGTCACCGGCTACGACGACCTGCCGCTGCCCGGCGGCACGCTCGCCAGCAACCAGCCGCGCTTCTACGACGATGACGACTACCGCGGCGATGCGGTGCGCATCGCCGCCATGGCACGCCCCGTGTACCGGCCCGACGCGCACATGCGCGTCATCATCCAGGTCGCCGAGAGCGCCGAGCCGCGCACCGCGCTGATCGGCAAGGTCTGGCGCAGCGCGCTCGCGCGAGATCTGCTGCTGATCGTGCTGAGCGCGGCAATCCTGGTCGGCGGCGTGACCTATGTGTTGCGCCCGCTGGGACGGGTCCGCGACGACGTCGAAGCGCGCTCGTCCGATGACCTCACGCCGCTCGCGTTCGACAATGTGCCCATTGAAGTGAGCCCGCTCGTCGATGCCGTGAACCTGCACGTCGCGCGCTCCGAAGCCATGGCGCAGGCGCAGGCTCAGTTCATCGCCGACGCGGCGCACCAGTTGCGCACGCCGCTGGCCATCCTCAAGACGCAGGCGGAGTTCGCGCAGCGGCAGCTATGCGCGGGAGGCGACGATCCCGCCTCTCGCCAAGCCGCCGGCGAAGCGGTCGGCGGCATCGTCACGCAACTGGAGCAGGCCGCCCGGCTGACCAACCAGCTGCTCGCGCTGGCGCGGGTACGGCAGCACCACGGCGAAGCCGTCGCGCAGGCGGTCGATGCCGTCGATATCTTCGATGCCGTCACCGTGGCCGAACAGGTCGCGCTGGACTACCTGCCGCTGGCGCGCGGCAAGCAGCAGGACTTCGGCTGGGAGCCGACGCCGGGCCTGAAGCTGCCCGTGCGCGCCGATGCGGCGCTGTTGCGCGAGGCACTGGCTAACCTTGTCCACAACGCCATCCAGTATTCGCCGCGCGGCAGCCGCATCACGCTGTCGGCACGGCGCATCGACCAGACGGCGTGCCTGATGGTCGAGGACGACGGGCCGGGTATTCCCGCCAGCGAGCGCGAAAAGGTGTTCGCGCGCTTCTACCGGCGCGTGGGCAACACCGAACCGGGCTCCGGACTCGGGCTGGCGATCTCGCGCGAAATGGCCGCGCGGTTTGGCGGCACCGTCGAGCTGACAGAAGGATCGCAAGGGCAGGGGGTCAGGGCGCTGCTGAAGCTGCCGGTCAGCGAACAGGGCCTTTGACGGCCCCCTGTGCGCGACGCATCTCCATCAGCCGAACAGCTCTTCCGCCACCGTGGGATGCAGTTGCAGCGTAGTCTCCAGGTGAGATTCGCGCACCCCGAGCCGCAGCGCCACCGCCATCGCCTGCACGATCTCCGGTGCCGCGTTGTCCATCAGGTGCACACCCAGCACGCGCCCGGTACGCGCGTTCAGCACAAGCTTGAACACCGATTGCAGCGCATTGCCGCCGAAGCGGCTTTCGAGCGAGACAAAGCGCTTGACCACGGTGCGGATGCGCTCGGGCTTGCCGGCCTCTTCGACGGCCTGGGCCTCGGTCAGCCCGACCGCGCCGATGGCCGGTTCGCAGAACACGGCAGTCGGCACGAAATCGAAGTCCGAGCGTTCGCCGCGGCGGCCGAACAGCCGGTCCGCGAGCCAGCGGCCCTGCGAGGTTGCGACTGGTGTCAGGTGCAGGCCTTCGATCGCGTCGCCGATCGCATAGATCGAGCGCACCGAGCTGCGGAACTGCCGGTCCACCTTGATGCCGCCCTTGTCGCCGAGCTTCACGCCTAGCGCATCGAGCCCGAGCCCGTCCACGTTCGACACGCGCCCGACCGCTACCAGCGCCGCCTGCGCGCGCACGGATTCGGTCTGCCCCGGCTTGTTGCGGGGGAGATAGCAGACCTCCAGCGCGCCGTTGGCCTGGCTGATCAGGTTGACGGTGGCATTCAGGTGCAGCCGCACGCCCTTGGCTTCGAGCGCTCCCGCAAGCGCCTCGGCGATCTCCGCGTCGAAATGCGGCAGCAGCCGGTCGCCGGCAACGATCAGGTCCACCTTGACGCCGTAGCGCGACAGGATCGATGCCTGCTCCACGCCGATGTAGCCGCCGCCGATCACGGCGATCGATCCCGGCACGCTCTGCCACGTGAAGACATCGTCGGAATTGCTCGCAAGTTCACCGCCGGGAATGTCGAGCGCTTTGGGTCGGGCGCCCGTGGCGATCAGGATGCGCCTGGCGCGGATGACTTCATCGCCCACACGCACTTCATCGGGCGCCGTGACGGTGGCATCGCCGCGGATGATGTCGACGCCCGCTTCGAGCAGGCGCTGTGCGTAGGCCACGTTCAGCCGCGCGACTTCCGCGTTGACGCGCACGATGGCATCGCGCCAGTCCTCGTGGCCACCCGTGTGAGACAGGCAGCCGGACAGGATCGCGGCCCAGCCCGCGCCGTACGACAGCATCTTCTTGGGCACGCAGCCCCGGTTGACGCAGGTGCCGCCGATTTCATCGCGCTCGATCAGCACGACGCTGGCCCCATGCGACGCCGCGCGCCGCGCGCACGCGACGCCGGCCGAGCCGCCGCCGATCACGACGAAGTCGGCCTTGCGCGAACGCGCGGGCTTGCCGCTCTTGCCGCGCGCACGCGGCACGCGTTCCACCGCCGGCTCGGCACTGACTTGACGGGCCCGCCTTGGTCCGTTGTCGGACGTGGCGGTTGTTGTCTGGCGCTTGCTCATCCATGCCTCCTGTCGCGGCACGCGGCCGCATCGACAAACGATCGGACCGGCACCAGCAACGCGCTAGGCGCCGGACTTCAGTTCCGTATTCAGGATCGACGGCCACTCGCGCAGGAAAGTTTCCCCGTCGCGGCGGCCCAGGTCATAGGCGTGCGTCATCGCGTCGGGCCGGGTGTAGTCCCAGCTCGAGATCGGCACGCGTTGCGAAGGCTGCAGGTACAGGCGGCGCTGGCCGCCGCTTTGCATCACGAAACGGCGCGGGCGCGGATACAGCCGCGTCACCAGCACCAGCACATTGCCCGGCGTGGCGTCGAGCGCGTCCACGGGCACGTTGTCCACCAGGCCGCCATCGAGCACCGCGCGCCCGTCGCGGCGCAGCACCGGCGTGAAGGGCGGCGTGGAGGCCGACTGCAGCAGCAGGTCGGCAAGCTGCTCGGGCGAGCCACAGTCCTGCGCGCGCACGAACTCCGGGCGGAAGCCAAGCTTGCGCCCGAGCCGCGGATGCAGCGTCTTGAGCACGTGCTTGTCGATGTTGTACGCCAGCAGCCCCGCCGCCACGGCCAGGCGCGGCCCGCTCCAGCGCGGGATATGCGCGACGCCGATGCGGATCTCCGGTGCCTGCTGCAAGTGCGCGAGTCGCCCGTCTGCAAAGATCGACAGCAATGCCGTGCGGTAGATGCCATAGTGCGGAAACACCCGCTCGCTGCGCAGCAGGTTGCCCCAGTAGGCGTTGCGCTTGTTGTTCGACAGCACCTGGCGGTAGTACGCCATGGTCTGTTGCGAGTCGTGCGCATAGACCATGCAGGCCGTGGCCGCGCCCGCGGAAATGCCGGCGATCACGCGCGGGCGCAGCTTCAGTTCCGGCGCCACCGTGTCCCACCAGCCCGCCTGCCACCAGCAGCGGTTGCCGCCGCCGGCGAAGACAATCTGGTCAAAGGGGGTCGTGGTGCCGGTAGTCATGCCGCGATCTGCGAGTCGTTTGCGGGCCCGGCGTCAGAGCAGGGCATAGGTGGTGGTAGCCTGCACGGCCAGCTTGCCATCGGTGCCAGTCAGCTCGATCTCGCCGAACACCACGGTCTTGCCAAGGCGCAGCACCTTGGCGCGCACGAGCACATCGCCGTCGATCACGGGGCGCATGAAGTTGGTATTCAGGGTGACGGTGGTCATCGGCCGGAACGCGCCCAGCGCGCTGGCCACGGCGACGATCATCGCGGTGTCGGCGGCCGACATCAGCACCTGGCCGCACACCACGCCGCCCGCATGGCGGAACATTTCCTGGAATGGCAGCCGCAGCGTGATGCCGGCGTCATCGACGGCTTCGGCACGCAGCCCGAGCTGGCGCACCCAGGGCGCGAGCACGCGCTCCAGCGTGGCATCGATCTCGGCAAGGGTCAGGCGGCGTTCGGCGGATTCGGACATGGCGATCCTGGTCTTGTTGTCCCGCTGGGATGACACCCGGTAGCCGCCCGGAAAGCGGGCTGGCCGCTACTCCGTCTCTTCCGGCGCGACGCGATGTTTGAGCCAATGATACAGGGGGCCGGTGGCCAGCACCACGAAGGCCATCCGGATCACATGGAAGGCGGTCACGAGCGGCACGCCAAGCTCCAGCACCTTGGCCGTAATGCACATCTCGGCAATGCCGCCCGGCGTGGTGCCCAGGATCATCGTGGCCGGATGCGCGCCGGACAGGATCGAGATCACCCAGCCGAGCAGCGCCGACACCAGCAGCGCCGCCACCGTGTACAGCGCCACGCCCGACAGAAAACGCGGCGCGGTATGCAGGAAGTCGCGCGAGAAACGCGCGCCCAGCGACACGCCGATCAGCAACTGGCCGGCGCGGCTCATCCACGTCGGGATGGCCGACAGCTCGACGCCCGAAGCGGTCAGCACCGCCGCGGCCAGCAGCGTGCCGATCACGAACGGATTCGGCATATTGAGCCGGTGCACCAGCAGCGCCACGCCAAGCGTGATGGCGATCAGCGCCAGCAGACCCGGCGCGCTCACCGTGCGCGGCCCCGGGATGTACGGATCGAGGCCATGGATGCCGCCGTACTGGAAGATCGCCGGCACCGCCACCACCACCATCAGCACGCGCAGGGAATGCGCCGCCGCGACCTGGTCGATGCGCGCGCCGTTGCGCTCGGCCAGGTTGGCCATCTCCGAAGCGCCGCCGATGGCCGTCGAGAAAAATGCGGTCTTGAACGCGACGCCCGTGGTCCGGCGCAGCAGCAGCGCACCGCCCGCGCCCAATGCCAGCGCGAACAGGGAGCCCGCGATGATGTAGGGAAGGAATTCGAGCAGCCGGGCCACCACGTCCGGCGTGAAATACAGGCCCAGCGACGCGCCGATCACCCACTGGCCCGCGTTGCGCGCCTGCGTCGGCGCGCGCAGGTCAGCGCCGGCCATGCGCGCGCTCGCGACGGACAGCAACGGCCCGATCATCCACGGCAGCGGCGTGCGCAGCACGGTGCAGAGCAGCGCGGCAGCCAGGCCGAGCAGCAGCGTCAGCACGAACGGCAGCCAGCGATGGGAGGAAAGACTCATGATGCAGCGGCCTGGCAGGGGGCGCCGGCGCCTTGTTGTTGTGGATGCAAGAATGCATGAAGCCCGGCGCGCATGCACCGGGCTTCGTTCATCTTATGACACGGGGCGGATGATCACGCCGCATTGTCCGCCTGTTCGTGCGCGGTCGGACGATTGGCATGCCAGCGCAGCAGGCGCGGGATCACCACCACGGCCACGGTCATGGCCAGGATGGTGGCCGAGATCGGCTGCTTCACGAACAGGCTCCAGTCGCCCTGGCCGATCGACAGCGCATTGCGCAGCTGCTTTTCGGCAATCGGTCCGAGGATCAGGCCGACGATGACCGGCGCGGTCGGGAAGTCGAAGCGGCGCATCACCATGCCCAGCAAGCCGACCACGAACAGCAGCAGCAGGTCGAACCAGGACTGGCGGATGCCGTAGGCCCCGAGTCCGGCGAAGATCAGGATGCCGCCGTACAGCAGCGGCGTCGGCACGCGCAGCATGCGTACCCACAGGCCGATCGCCGGCAGGTTCAGCACCAGCAGCATCACGTTGCCGATGTACAGCGATGCCAGCAGGCCCCACACCAGGTCGCCCGAGGTCTGGAACAGCATCGGGCCCGGCTGCAGGTTGTAGTTCTGGAACGCCGCCAGCAGGATCGCCGTGGTGTTCGAGGTCGGGATGCCGAGCGTCAGCAGCGGGGCCAGCGTGGCGGTCACGGCGGCGTTGTTGGCAGCCTCCGGGCCGGCCACGCCTTCGATCGCGCCGACCTTGCCGAACTCTTCCTTGTGGTTCGACAGCTTCTTCTCGGTGGCGTAGGAGAGGAACGTCGGGATCTCGGCGCCGCCGGCCGGGATCAGGCCGAACGGGAAGCCGATGATGGTGCCGCGGATCCATGCCGGGACCGAGCGCTTCCAGTCCGACTTGTTCATGTGGACCGAGCTCAGCTTGTTGAAGGTGCCCTCCGGCTGCGGGAAGAACGCGTTGAACAGCGCCTCGCCCACGGCGAACAGGCCCACGGCCACCACCACGATGTCGATGCCGTCGTACAGCTCCTGCACGTTCATCGAATAGCGGGTCTGGCCAGACAGCGAATCCATGCCGATCAGGCCGATGCCCAGGCCAAGGAACAGGCTGGTCATGCCGCGCAGCAGCGACGAGCCCAGCACGGCCGAGACCGTGGTGAACGCGAGCAGCATGATCATGAAATATTCGCCCGGGCCGAACTCCAGCGCGACGTCCGCCGCCACCGGCGCGAACATCGACAGCAGCACGGTGGCGATGGTGCCGGCCACGAACGAGCCGATCGCAGCCGTCGCCAGCGCCGGGCCGGCACGACCGTTCTTGGCCATCAGGTTGCCTTCCATGGCCGTGACCATGGTAGACGACTCGCCCGGCGTGTTCATCAGGATCGAGGTGGTCGAGCCGCCGTACATCGCGCCGTAGTAGATGCCGGCGAACATGATCAGCGCAGCGGTGGGTTCGACCTTGGCCGTCAGCGGCAGCAGCATCGCCACTGTCAGCGCAGGCCCGATGCCGGGCAGCACGCCAATGGCGGTGCCGAGGAAGCAGCCCACCAGGGCCCACATCAGGTTGATTGGCGTGATGGCGACGGCAAAGCCGTGCATCAGCTGGTTCAGGGTATCCATTCGTGACTCCTTGCTGAACGGGCGGGCTCAGAAGCCGGCGATGGGAAGCAGCGGCAGGTTGATGCCGAGCAGGAATTCAAACAACGCCCACATCGGCACCGTGATGCACAGGCCGATGATCGCGTCGCGCACGATGCGGCGGCTGCCGTAGCCGCGCGCCACGCAGATCATCAGCAGCGTGGACGACAGCACGAAGCCGAGCGTGCCGATCAGCGCCATATTCAGCACCAGGCCCGCCGACACCCACAGGAAGCCCTTGAAGTTGTGCGGGGCGCTGGGCAGTTCGGCGTCTTCTTCGGGCATGTTGCGGAAGCCGCCGCGCACGCCCTGCCAGGTCAGCAGCGCGCCGCACACGGCCAGGCCGATCGCCACCAGCGTGGGCACGAAGCGCGGCGACAGGCCGGCATAGCCTTCTTCGCCAGAGATGCCCGACAGGCCGAGGAAGAAGAACAGCGAGATCGCCAGCACGGCAACGCCGATGGCGAGATGGGAGGGTTTCATGGAGGCTCCTTGGCCTTTGTCGCCAGCACAGGGGCGCTGGCTTCCGCGACGCTGGCTTTCTGAATCCTGCGCGGCCGCAGGGCCCGGCGACATGTAGTTTTGGTTTGGCTATCGCAGGTGGCAGACACCGGGCCCCGCGCCGTTTTCCCGGCTACCGTCTATTGCGGCAGCTTCGGCAGGCACGACAGGTAACACTTCAGCACTGCTCAGATCCGCGGGGCCGCGGATCCGTACTGCAAGGCGCTCGCGCGCCTCTGTTCTTACTTGGCTACGCCCAGTTCGCGCAGCGTGCCGCCCAGGCGGGCCGATTCGCTGTCGACGAACTTGCCGAACTCATCGCCGGTCAGCAGGAACGGCGTCCAGTCATTCTTCTGCAGCGTTTCCTTCCAGGCCTTGCTCTCGGTCGCCTTCACCACGGCGTCGATCATGGCCTTGCGCTGCTCGGGCGTGGTGCCGGGCGCGCCGTAGACGCCGCGCCAGTTGTAGATCTCGACGTTCACGCCCTGCTCCTTGAGCGTCGGGATGTCGGCGGTGCGGTCCTTGGAGGTCACCGCCAGCGCGCGCATCTTGCCGCTCTTGATGAACGGCAGGAATTCCGACACGCCGGCAATGCCGACGGTCACGTGGCCGCCGAGGATCGAGGCCGACGCTTCACCGCCGCCCTGGAACGGCACGTAGTTGATCTTCTTCGGGTCCACGCCGACGTCCTTGGCGATCAGGCCGGCCAGGATGTGGTCGATCGAACCCTTCGAACCGCCACCCCAGCTCACGCTGCCGGGGTTGGCCTTGAGCTGCGTGGTCAGGTCCTTGATCGACTTGATCGGCGAGCTGGCCGGCACGGTGATGACCATGGTGTCGGCGAACAGGCGCGCGATCGGCGTGGCGTTCTTGAGCGTGACCGGCGGATGGTTGGTCTCGATGGCACCGACCATCACCGCGCCGACGACCATCAGCGCATTCGGGTTGCCCTTGTCGGTGTTGACGAACTGGGTCAGGCCGATGGTGCCGCCCGCGCCGCCCTTGTTGTCATAGGTGGCCGTCTTGGTCACGCCCGAGGCGATCATCGCGGCGCCCAGGCCGCGGCCGGTCTGGTCATAGCCGCCGCCCGGGTTGGCGCCGATCATGAACTTGACGGTGTCCATGGCATAGGCAGGCGCGGCAACGGCGGTGGCCGCAACCACGGCCGAGGCCATGACGATGTGGGCGAAACGGTGAATCGAGCGGCGCATAACGGTCTCCTTGTGGTATTGCCGTATCTTCGGCTGGCCGTCATGGCGTCGCGTCGGGACCCGGGAGACACGGGCGCATACCGTCACGAAGGAACCGGTAGGTCGCTGTCTCCTGTCCGTTGCACGCCTTGCATGCCGGCATTGTTATGGGCTTCTGTGTGACCCGCTGGTGGGTCATGTGCCGGATTCTAGGCGTTGAAAACTGTCAAAAGGCTGTCAGATTGACAGCTCTTGCATCGGGGTTTACGTGGATAGGCGGGTGATTCAGCGCGCAGCAGGCGCGGATGCGGCGACCGGTATGGCCTTGCCCACCACGGCGTCGCGGCACGGATCGCCGCGTTCCACGGGCGCCACGGTCACGACGCGGTCGAAGCCCGCCGGGTTGCCCTGGCCGTGCTCCAGATAGCCCACGCTGACCGCCTTGCCGGCATCCGCTCCCAGCCAGCGCGGCACGCCGATATCGTTGCGCACATGGCCATTGCCCGCGATCAGCACCGCGCCGCGCGCCGCGTAGGGACGCAGTGTGGCCGCCATCACGGCATCGCGCGCGGCCTGCGCGTCGAGCATGCCGGGCAGCATGGCCTTGGGGAAATTGCCGCAGTGGCCTTCGTCGAGCACCGCGGTCTGCGCTGCCACCAGGTCCGGCGGCAGCGTGCCGGTCAGGCCCAGCCGGGCACGCTCCTGCGGCGTGAACAGGCCGTCAAGGCCGCCGCGCACGATCTTCGCCGCGTCGGCGCGCGACAGGTTCGCGGCCAGCAGCGGCAGGTCGTACGCCAGCGCCAGCGCCACCACCGGCCGGTACAGCGGCCATTGCCAGCCGCCACCGCCGGCCTGCGCGATCAGGTAGTCGGCGTCGTCCGCTCGTTCGCGGCGCGCGCGGTCGATATCGGCCTGGCGTTCGCGGTCGAATTGTTCCATGGCAATGGCGGGGCGCCAGCCTTGCTCGATGGCGTGGGTCAGCGCGGCGAGGCGCTGTTGCTGGCCGGCGGGGTTATCGTGGACTTCTCCCAGCAGCACGTAGGACTTGCCGGCAAAGTCGGCATTGACTTCCGCGGGAGACGGTCCCTGGGTTGCGCAGCCGGCCGTCAGCACGGTCAGGGCCGCCGCCAGCATGCCGGCCATATGCAACCGGATTGACATCATGCGGTGTTCCTCCCTTATCTCAATGCGGCCGCCAATGGCGAGATTCTCGCCCACCTTGGCCAGGTTGCCGTCGGACAGGTCCTTCAGCGCCGTGCCCGCGATCCAGGTTGCCGCTGCCGCCGGCCGGCCAGCTATAGCTCGGTGTAAGTCCCCGCTCGGCACCTTCCTTGCGGCTGGTCAATCCGGGCGTTCCGTCCGGCAGATAACTTGCCTCGGACTCGCTCAATTGCAGGCCAATACCGGCCCTCCACCGCCACCATGGAAAACCCCGGCTACCTACTCTACCGCAGCATCATCAACGACGACGGCGATCAATATGCCCCGGTGACACTGACGCCAGCGGAAGATCAGCGTGAAAAGATCGTCCTGGCCAAACCTTACGTTATTCCTGTCCTCTTTTTGCCCGGCATCATGGGCACCAATCTCAGGAAAAAGGAAGGGAAGGATATCGCCTGGCGTCCGCCAAACACGGACCTGCGCGGCGCGGCAGATGCCATCTGCCAACTCTTCAGCTATCTGTTCAAGAATGCGAAGGACCGCGCCGGCGACCTGGCAACCGCAACGGTGGAGGTCGATCCCAGCGGGCCGATCGACGCCGGCCTGAGCGGGTTGCCCAGAAACGTGCTCGTTGTGCGCGGCTGGGGAGCATTGATGCGTTCCTCCTACCACCCGTTCATGGGCGATTTGCAGCACCTCCTGAACTCACTGGCGGAATACGATTTCGAGCGCTGCGTAGCGGACCTGAAGGGCTGGGCAGCCGAAGATGGCCAATCCCCGCCTTCGGACTGGGGTGCGGACCGTGGCGAGGCATTGACGCGCGAGGAAATCCTGCACGCGGCCAATTACCAGTTCGATGTCTGGGCCGGCGGCTACAACTGGCTGCAGAGCAATCGCGACTCCGGTGCGGCCATCAAGGACCTGATCGAGAACACGATCCTGCCGTACTACAACGAAGGCAAGACGGTCATCGTCGAGGACACACCCGACGGCGAAGGCAGTAATCAATGCAGCATCCGGCGCCGCAAGCCGGGTCGTCCGATGGCCGAGAAGGTGATAGTGGTGACCCACTCGATGGGCGGACTGGTGAGCCGTGCGCTGACCGAGATTCACCAGTGCGACAAGGTGCTGGGCGTCTCGCACGGCGTGCAACCCGCCACGGGTGCACCGGCCACGTACAAGCGCATGCGTGCGGGATTCGAGGGGGTGGAGCAGGTGATTCTGGGGCGGAACGCGGCAGAGGTGGTTGCCATTTTGTCGCAGGCGCCGGGTGGGTTGGAGTTGTTGCCGACGGCCGACTACAACGATGGCAAGCCTTGGCTGAAGGTGCGGGAGCGCAAGGGTGGCAAGGAGACGCTGGCGTTGCCGAGGAATGGTGATCCTTATAGTGAGATTTATCTGTCGCCGGACTGGTATGGGTTGGTGCCGGACAACAATCCGGACTTGCTGGTCCCCAACTCCGCGAAGCAAGCGCAATTTGCGCGCGATTCTGAGCCTGATCGAGACTCTCCACGCAGGACGTTGACTGAAATTGTTGACGGTGTTCGAAGATTTCACCGTGCAATAGAGAGGCGATACAAGGTTCATACCTATGCCCACTATGGCGCGCAGGGGCGGCGCGATCCCGAGAGGGATCCTGGTGGCTTGCTTGGGTTAGGTCTTATGGCGAGTAAGGATCGGTTCAGCTGGGGAGAGGTCGCCTGGGAGGGGACAGGGGGCCGGGGGCTGGATCCCAAGAAGGTCAAGATCACTAAGGATGACGGCAACGGCACGCTGAGAACCTCTGAGGGGCTCAGCCTGAAAATAGGTGAGCCCGACAGTCCTGGGGATGGCACGGTACCCGTCCAATCAGGTGCAGCACCGGGTAAGGCAGGTATCGCGATGAGCTTTGCCCATGGACAAGACTGCGCCGGGAAGCAGAACACTAAATTCTGTTACGACCATCAGGGTAGCTATGGGGATAAGCGCGCGCTCTACGCCACGATGCACGCAATTGTGAAGATTGCCCAAGAAGCTCAATGGCACAGAAAGGAGTCTGTATGAAAGAAGGATGGAGAACACGTGCCATTGGCCGGCATCTAATCGACCTGCCGGGAGAGGCGAAGACGATTGAGAGCTATGCATACAACAAAGTGAAAATTGAGCTGTTGCCGGCGATTCGGTCGCAGGACAGTTTGGATCAGTTGGTAGCCAAAGAGGAACAAGCACTGCGCAATGCAAAACACCAAATGCATGGCAGCATGTTCGTCGAACGAGTGCCGCATGCCAACGGATCGGTGAGCTTGCTCTCGTGGAACCGGCCAACGGGGGACATACTCTATCGCCTTGATACATACTTTCGAGCCGGATCAAAAACACTGAAATACTCGGGAGACATTGATCCGGACAAGAAGAATGTGGTTCTTGCTTCCTGCGATCGACTTGCAGAGGAATGGCGAGAACTGGAAGTTGGTGAAATTTCGAACGGCATTGGCTATGTAGTGAATGATGTGATTTTGGCGGCAAGCCGCTTCAATCTCGAAAGTTGGCGCATGGTCATTCGGCTGGCCGGAAAGCCAGATGTTTCATTCAAGGTCACCGCCTATACGCAGCGCAGTGTCGAACCCGGCTTACGCAAGCGCGCCGGCGGAGTACTGGCAGGATTGCTGGGGGCAGTGGCTGGATTTACTCAATTGCGCAATCGTGAACACCCGGTCGGCCCCATCGAGGCCGACGAGATTCTCGTGGCAGGCACGCAGGACGGCAAGCGGACTTACGGCTTCAAATGGGAAGCGCCGGGCAAGGCCGACTCCCTGGCTGAACCAAATCTGAATATATCGCTGCAGGTCGGCGAAAGCGCTTACCGCACCAACAAGGAGTCGTTTGCCAGCGACGAGGAGGCGCTGGAGTTATGGGACGCCGTGGTCGGCTCCATTCGGCTGCGCCCGGGGGCCGTATGAGTACAGACCAGATTCGCGCCGCCATGTGCTGCGGATAGTGGTGCGGCCCTCCTGAAAGTTGCCGGGTCCCCGCATACGCGGGGACCACGTGTCGGTTAGCACGCGCAAGTCATCGTGGTCAACGCGCCGTCATCGCTCACGCAAGCGGAAGTGGAAAACTTCGCTTCCGTCCTTCAGTGCTGCTGCACCGTCTCGGCGTGCACCTGCTCCGGCAGCCTGTTCCCGTCCGCATCGATCTGCAGCGGGCCGGTGCCCGAGAACCGGTCCAGCGCCAGGTAGATCACCGGCGTGATGAACAGCGTGATGACCTGCGAGAACAGCAGGCCGCCGACCACGGCCAGGCCCAGCGGCTGGCGCAGCTCGGCGCCCGCGCCCAGGCCCAGCGCCAGCGGCAGCGCGCCCATGACGGCGGCGAACGTGGTCATCATGATCGGCCGGAAGCGCAGCAGGCAGGCCTGGCGGATGGCCCGCGCCGGCGCCATGCCTTGCTCACGCTGCGCCGCGAGCGCGAAGTCGATCATCATGATGGCGTTCTTCTTGACGATGCCGATCAGCATCAGCACGCCGATGGTCGCGATCAGCGACAGCTCCACGTTGAACAGGAACAGCGTCAGCAGCGCGCCGATGGCGGCCGAGGGCAGGCCCGCCAGGATCGTCAGCGGATGGATGTAGCTCTCGTACAGCACGCCCAGCAGCGTATAGATGACCGCGATGGCCGCCACCAGCAGCACGATCTGCGTGGCCTGCGACGACTGGAACACGGCCGCGTCGCCACCCCAGCTCGTGAAGATGGAGGTCGGCATGGCGATCTCCTGCCGGTAGCGGTCGATCTTCGCCGAGGCCTCTCCAAGCGCCGCGCCGGGCGCCAGGTTGAACGACACCGTCACCGAAGGCAGCTGGCCCTGGTGGTTCACGGCAATCGGCCCGACCCGGCGCTCGGTCGTGGCGAACGCGGAGATTGGCACCATCTGGCCGGTCTTGCTGCGCACGTAGAGCTTGGTGAACGCGCTTTCGTCCTGGCGGTCGACGTCGGCGGCCTGCAGGATCACGTAGTAGTTGTCGATCGGCGTGTAGATCGTCGACACCTGGCGCTCACCGAACGCCGAGTACAGCGCCGTGCGCACGTCCTGCATCTGCACGCCGAGCGCGTTGGCCTTGTCGCGGTCGATCGAAAGCTGCGCCTCCAGGCCCGATTGCTGCGAGTCGCTGGTAACGTCGCGGAAGATCGAGTCCGCGCGCATCTTTGCCATGAGCTTGTCGCTGAACTCCTGCAGCTGGCCGGCCTTCACGCTTTGCAGCGTGTACTGGTAGCGGCTCTTGCTCTGGCGTCCGCCCAGGCGCAGGTTCTGCACCGGCGAGAAATACACCGCCAGGCCCGGGATACCGGACACGTCCTTGCGCAGCGACTCCACCACCTTTGGCATCTTGGGCCGCTCGCCGAGCGGCTTCAGTTCGATGAACATGCGGCCGGTGTTGATCGCCGGCGACGGGCCGCCGCCGATCGAGACCACGATGCTCTTCACCGCCGGGTTGGCGCGCATGCGCTCGGCGGCATCGCGCAGCCGCTCGGCCATGGCGTCGAACGAGATGTCCTGCGGGCCTTCGGCGTTGACCTGGATCTGGCCGATGTCTTCCTCGGGGAAGAAGCCCTTGGGAATCTTGACGAACAGCACGGCGGTCAGCACGAAGGTCAGGCCGGCGGCCACCAGCACCACGCGCCGGTGCGCCAGGCACCAGTCCAGGCCGTGCGCGTACTTGTGCAGCGTCCACTCGAACAGGTTCTCGAACCACTGCGTCGAGCGCATGCCCAGCGTCTGCTTCTGCACCACCGCCGGCGCGTGGCCAGCGTGATCGCCATAGGCGTGCTGCGATTCATCGACCGGCACGTTCTCGGCCGACAGGAAACGCGCGCACAGCATCGGGATCAGCGTGAGCGACACCAGCGCCGACACCAGGATCGACAGCGACACCACCGCGGCGAACTCATGGAACAGCAGCCCGATCACGCCCGGCATGAAGAAGATCGGGATGAACACCGCCACCAGCGAGATCGAGATCGACAGGATGGTGAAGCCCATCTCGCGCGAACCGACCAGCGCGGCCTTGAGCGGCGGCACGCCTTCCTCGATATGGCGCACGATGTTCTCGAGCATGACGATGGCGTCGTCCACCACCAGGCCCACGGCCAGCGTGATGGCCAGCAGCGACACGTTGTCCAGGCTATAGCCGAAGGCCTTCATCAGCGCCACCGTGCCGATCAGCGAGATCGGCAGCGACACCGTGGGGATCAGCGTGGCGGCGGCGCGGCGCAGGAACAGGAAGATCACCATCACCACCAGCGCGACCGTGAGCGCCAGCGTGAACTGCACGTCGTGGATCGATTCGCGGATCGAGTTGGAGCGGTCGTTGACCACCGACACGTTGACCGAGCCCGGCATCTGGGCCAGCAGCCGGGGCAGGGCGCCCTTGATCGCATCCACCACGGCCACGGTGTTGGCGTCGGGCTGGCGCAGCACGGCCAGCACGATGGAGCGTTCGTTGTTGAGCCAGCTGCCGGTCTTGAGGGTCTCGACGCTGTCTTCCACCTCGGCCACGTCGGACAGGCGTACCAGCACGCCGTTGGGCTGGCTCGCGACGATGATGCCGCGGAACGCTTCGGCATTGGCAAGCTGCCGGTTGGCCTGGATCGTCAGCGTCTGGCGCGCGCTGTCGAGCGTGCCGACCGGCGTGTTGGCGTTGGCACGGTTCAGCGCCGTGGCCAGTTCGTCGAGCGTCAGGCCGCGTGCGGCCAGCGCGTCCGGGTGGGCGCGCACGCGCACGGCAAAGCGCTTCTGGCCGAACACCTGGACCTGCGCCACGCCGGGCAGCGTGGCCAGCGTCGGCGAGATCAGGTTGTCGCCAAAGGCATTGAGTTCAGCCAGGCTCATCGCCGGCGAGTTGATCGCCAGCAGCAGCACCGGCGCATCGGCCGGGTTGACCTTGCGGTACGACGGCGGCACCGTCATCTCGATCGGCAGCGAACGCTGGGCGCGGAACAGCGCCGCTTGCACGTCCACGGCGGCGGCATCGATGTCGCGGTCGCTGTCGAATTCGATCGTGATGCTCGAATTGCCAAGCGTGTTCGACGAGCTGATCACCGTCACGCCCGGAATCGTCGCGAACTGCTTTTCAAGCTGCGTGGCCACCGAGGCGGCCATGGTTTCGGGGCTTGCGCCCGGCAGCGTCGCCGTGACCTGGATCACCGGCGAGTTGAAGCTGGGCAGCGCGGCGATCGGGATGGTCGGGTACAGCACGATGCCGGTGACGATGACCGCGATGCACAGCAGCACCGTCATCACCGGACGGCGGATACAAAGCTCGGACAGCGTCATGACTTAGTGTCCCTGGGCGGCATCGGGCGCGCTCGCCGGCGTGGCGGCGGGGGCGGACGCCGGCGCGGCTTCGCGCACCAGGGTGCCCGGGCGCAGGTTCTGCGTGCCTTCCACGACCACGCGCGTGCCCGGCGGCACGCCTTCGATCACGGCCGACGTGGCGGTGGTGGTCACCATCTTCACGGGCATGCGGGCGACCTTGCTGTCCGGCTGCACGGCGTAGACGAAGCGGCCTTCCGGCCCCGTCACCACGGCCTGCGGCGGCACCGACAACGCATCCTTGAGTGTCTGCACCACGGCGCTGACGTTGGCATAGGTGCCGGGCCACAGGCGCTGCTCGTCATTGTCGAACTGCGCCTTGACGCGGATGGTGCCGTACTGCGGGTCGACGGTGTTGTCGATGAAGGTGATCTTGCCCGTCACCGGCGTCTTGCTGCCGTCGTTGGGCTGGGCCGTGACCTGCACGGGGCCGGAGCGCAAGGCGTCGCGCAGCGCGGCGAGCTGGCGCTCGGGCAGGCTGAAGGTCACCGCGATCGGCTGGACCTGAGCGATGGTGACCATCGGGCCGGTGCTGTTGGGCAGCACCATCGAGCCCGGGAAGACATTGATCACGCCAGTGCGCCCGCCGATGCTGGCGCGGATCGCGCCGTAGCTGACGGCAACGCGGCTGGCCTCGATCGCGGCCTGGTCGGCGCGGATGGTGGCCTCGAAGCCGTCCACCTTTGCCTGGGCCGTATCCACCGCGCTCTTGGAAATGAAGTTGCGCTCCAGCAGTTCCTTGCTGCGCGCCAGGTTGCGGCGCGCGTCGGACAGGTCGGCCTGGTCGCGCAGCTGCTGCGCCTGCGCCTTGGCCAGGTTGGCCTCGTCCATGCGCGTGTCGAGCGAGAACAGCAGGTCGCCGGGCTTGACGGTCTGGCCTTCCTTGATATGGACGGCGCGCACGGTACTCGAGACCTGTGGGCGAACCTCGACTGTGGATAACGCCGTCACGTTGCCGTTGGCCGTGAATTGCAGCGGCACGTCGCCCTGCTGCACGAGCGCGGTAGCGACCACCACCGGCGCGGGCCCCTTCGCGACGGGCCTGGGTGCCAGCCAGGCATGCCAGCCGAACCATCCCGCCCCGCCAAGCACGGCCACCGTGATCACCACGACCCACGGCGATACCCGGCCCCGGCCGGTTCCCGCGGACGCACTCCAGTTGCCGTCGACAAACCCCTTGGGCTGATCGATCCTGTCTGTCTTCATCTTGTGTGGACCCTCTAAGCCGCAGCGCGCCTCCCCGGTGACGTCCCGCCTCTGTTCCTGCCGTGACCGCCCAATACGGGCAGCCCGGGGACCGGGCGGGTACGTGTCGCGCAAAACCTCTACTAGTACAGTGGTTCGCCCCGCGTAGCCAGCGCGGACTATTACAGCGCGTTACAGCGGTAACGGCGTGATCCGGGCCTGGCTTGATTGGCGACGAGGGTGGCGTGGCGGAGGCGGGGGCGACTGCTTGTATCGATAGACAAACATTATCAGAAAAGCTGCCGCCGGCCATCCCGGCGCCAGCGGTTAATGCTGTCAATCGACAATTTGCGTGGCCCATGATGCACATAAATGGCATCGCCTGCCCGGACTTCGCCGGTCCGCACCACGCTCAGGTAGACGCCGGAGTAGCCGCTCTCGACCATGTCGCGGACGGCATGGCGGTAGCCCAGCACCGCATTGAACTTGCACGAGGGCTGCCGCGGCGACGCCACACGCAGCAGCGCGGTGCCGATGCTCAGCATGTCGCCGACCCAAAGGTCGGTCTCGTCCAGGCCTTCGATGGTCAGGTTCTCCCCCATGGCGCCGAATGGCAGGCCACGGTGCGCTTCGGGTTGCGCGGCGGCGCGGCGGCGCGCGTTCCACCAGGCGTAGTGCTCGGACGGATAGGCATAGACAGCCTTGTCCGGGCCGCCGTGCGCCGCCAGGTCCGCCTGCTCGTCGCCGGCCACGCCGAGCGGACGCACCTGCACGCGCAGCGGGCGGGCCAGCGTGCTGACCGGGTGCTTGCGGATGCCGGACATCACCACCGCCTCGGTGCCGGCGCGGGCGACCACCAGCGGAATGGCCTTGCCGATACTGATCGCCAGCACGCGTGCGCCGGCCAGGACTCCGTTCGGTTCGCTCACGATGCCCCCGCTGCAGGAGTTGTGGATAACTCCGTGGATAACGCAGGGAACAGTTGGTGGACAGTGCGTTGGACAACACTGTGGAAAAGCTGTGGAACGAAACCCCGCTGAAGCGGGTCCGGGATCCGCTCAGGCCTGTTGCGGTGCCGGCCGCGGCGGCCACTGGCAGCCAAGCGCCCGCGCGCGCTGCGAGATAACCAGGGCAGCCAGCATCAGCGCCGCGGCACCCCAGTGCAGCGAACCGGAGCCGGCCACGGTATAGATGGCCGCGCCGGCCATGGCGCCCAGCGCCTGGCCGAGGTAGATCGACGACGAGTTGAGCGAGATCGACACCGAGGCCCGGTCCGGCGCAATCATCACCAGCCGCGCCTGCTGCGCGCTATTGGTGGCAAACCCGCCCACGCCCCACAGCATGAACAGCAGCACCAGCGCCACGCTGTGCAGGCCCGCCAGCGGCCACAGCAGCAGCGCCGTAATCGACGTCAGCAGCGTGATCCGGACGATCCGGCTCGGCGAGATCCGGTCCATGCGCGAGGCCGCCATCGCATTGCCGAACACCCCGCAGGCGCCGTAGGCCAGGAACATCAGGCTCAGCGCGGCGCCGGTAATGCCGTGGACATCGCGCATCAGCGGCGCAATGTAGGTAAACATCGTGAACATGCCCGCCGACTGGATCATGGTGGTGGCCACCACGAGCAGGATCGGCCGGTGGCGCAGCACCGCGCCCCAGGCCTCGCGGCCCACGGCCGGCACGTAGAGCCCGCGCGGCAAGGCGCGCCAGACCGCCGCCGACACCAGCAGCGCCAGCACGCCCACGATCGCCATGCTGACGCGCCAGCCGAGCGTGCTCGCGATCCAGGTGCCCAGCGGCACGCCGACCACGCTGGCGATGCTCCAGCCCAGGAACACGAAGCTGATCGCGCGCCCGCGCGTCTGCGCATTGACCAGCAGCGGCAGGGTGGCAGCGGTCTGCGGAGTGTAGATGGCAGCGCCGATCGCGGTCAGGAAGCGAATCACCATCAGCGTGGCGAAATTCGGCGCCAGCGCCGCGGCCAGGTGCATCACCGCGTAGACCAGCAGCGAACCGGCCAGCAGCAGGCGGCGGTCGATGCGCGAACCGAGCGTGGCGAATACCGGCGCCCCCACGCAGGTGGCCAGTGCAAATACCGAGATCAGCTGGCCGGCACTGGCCACGCCCAGGCCGAAATCGCCGGCAATGTCGTTCAACATGCCGGTCACGATCATCGCGCCGGTGCCAATGATGAAATTGCCGACGCAGAGCGTCACGAGCCTGGGGTCCATTCCGGCCTTGGTGGAAGGGTGGCGCGCTGGCGCCTTGTTATTGTCGGGATGTGCGGCGGGCCGTTGCGGCCCGCGCCTGGGGAAGTCCCGAGTGTAGCGGTTTCGCGAAATTCGCGTCCGCGGCGGCCGAAGCGGGGAGGTATCCGGCGTTGTCGAGCCGATTCTAGGCAGGCCCCCCTCTCCCGCGGAGTGGCAGAGGGACGCCAACCGTGGATGAAAGGTTCGTCAGCGCGACAGCGCCGGCGTCAAAGCCTTCGGGTTGACGATGCTGTCGTGCTGGCCGGCCAGCACATCGAGGATGTTCTGGAACGCGGTACGGAAGTACAGCTCATAGCTGTCGCGCTCCACATACCCCAGGTGCGGCGTGCAGATGCAGTTTTCCATGCGCAGCAGCGCGTGGCCCTGCAGGATCGGCTCGGACTCGAACACGTCCACCGCCGCCATGCCGGGACGGCCGCGGTTCAGCGCCGCGACCAGCGCGTTCTCTTCCAGCAGTTCGGCGCGGCTGGTATTGACGAACAGCGCCGTCGGCTTCATGCGGGTCAGGTCGGTCAGCTTGACGATGCCGCGCGTGTCGTCGTTCAGGCGCAGGTGCAGCGACAGCACGTCGCTGTCGGCGAAAAACTGGTCTTTGGACTCCGCGACCGCCAGGCCATCGGCGCGCGCCGCTTCCTGCGATGCCTCGCGCCCCCAGACCAGCACGTTCATGCCGAAGGCCCGGCCATAGCCGGCCAGCAGCCGGCCGATCTTGCCGTAGCCCCAGATGCCCAGGGTCTGCCCGCGCAGCACCTGGCCCAGGCCGAAGTTGGGCGGCATGGTGGTCGACTTCAGGCCGGACTGCTGCCAGGCGCCGTGCTTGAGGCTCGCCACATACTGCGGAATGCGGCGCTGGGCTGCCATGATCAGCGCCCAGGTCAGCTCGGCCGGCGCAACCGGCGAGCCGACGCCCTCCAGCACCGCCACGCCGCGGTCGGTGCACGCCTCGACATCGATATGCGTGTCCGGCGCGACGCCGACGCGCCCGGTCTGGCTGATGATCTTCAGCTTGGGCAGCTTTTCGAGGAGCTGGCGCGTGATGCGCGTGCGTTCGCGGATCAGTACGACCGCCTCCACGTCCGACAGGCGCGCGGCCAGCTGGCCCACGCCCTTGACGGTGTTGTTGAACACCTTGACGTCGTGTCCTTCCAGCAGGCTGAAGCAGGGCAGCTTGCGCACGGCATCCTGGTAATCGTCGAGTACAGCAATCTTCATCGGAAACTCTTTTTGTCGGCTGGCCTTGTGACCCGGGATGTGTGCTCGCGGCAACGGAACGCGCGCCGCAAGCGCTATTGTCGGCCATCCCGGCCCGGCACAATCCATGCGTCAATCCATGATTCGCAATGCTGCGCAGCAAAAAACAGCAGGGTGCAGCAGTGGTATCCTTGCCCGCTCCGGTGTCGCCAGGAATGGTCGGTTGAGCCTCGCTCCCGACACCCGGCGCCGTCGGACAAAGCCCGCCTGGCCCCGCGCGGGCGAAGCGCAACTTTAGCGCAGGCGCAGGGACTGCCGCGACCCTTTGCGTTGCCTGGGCCGCAGAGGAGTTGTAACGGGATGTGACGACCGGTGCGAGTCGCCGATGAGCGCCAACGAGGCGCGGCGACGAGCACCGGCCTGGCTGGCCTCAGGCCGGGCTTTGAAAAGATTTCCCCCTTCCTTCCCTTTACACATTTGGAGTTGCCGTATGAACCACCCCTCGATGCAAGGCACGGCCGCGTTGAACGTGCCGGCCTGGGTCAAGAACCAGAAGCTGGTGGCCTGGGTAGCCGAAATCGCCGCGCTGACCAAGCCGGAGCGGATTCACTGGTGCGACGGTTCGCAGGAAGAATATGACCGCCTCTGCGAGCAGATGGTCGCGGCCGGCACGCTCAAGCGCCTGAACCCGGCAAAACGCAAGAATTCCTACCTGGCCCTGTCCGATCCTTCCGACGTGGCGCGTGTCGAAGACCGCACCTTCATCTGCTCGGACAAGAAGGAAGACGCCGGCCCCACCAACAACTGGATCGCCCCGGCCGAGATGCGCCAGACGCTCAACGGTCTGTTCGACGGCTGCATGCGCGGCCGCTCGCTGTACGTGGTTCCGTTCTCGATGGGGCCGCTGGGTTCGCCGATCGCCCATATCGGCGTGGAACTGTCCGACTCCCCGTACGTGGCCGTCAATATGCGCATCATGACGCGCATGGGCAAGGCCGTGTATGACGTGCTGGGCACCGACGGCGACTTCGTGCCGTGCGTGCACACTGTCGGCAAGCCGCTCGCCGCCGGCGAGAAGGACGTGCCGTGGCCGTGCAACCCGACCAAGTACATCGTCCATTTCCCGCAAACGCGCGAGATCTGGTCGTTCGGCTCGGGCTATGGCGGTAACGCGCTGCTCGGCAAGAAGTGCTTTGCCCTGCGTATCGCGTCGACCATGGGCCGCGACGAGGGGTGGCTGGCCGAGCACATGCTGATTCTGGGCGTGACCTCGCCCGAGGGCAAGAAATACCACGTGGCCGCCGCATTCCCGTCGGCCTGCGGCAAGACCAACTTCGCGATGCTGATCCCACCCAAGGGCTTCGAAGGCTGGAAGGTCAACACCATTGGCGACGACATCGCGTGGATCAAGCCGGGCAAGGACGGCCGCCTGTACGCGATCAACCCGGAAGCCGGCTTCTTCGGCGTGGCCCCGGGTACCAGCGAGAAGACCAACTACAACGCGATGGCGACGCTGAAGGAGAACGTCATCTTCACCAACGTGGCGCTGACCGACGACGGCGACGTGTGGTGGGAAGGCATGACCAAGGAAGCGCCGGCGCACCTGATCGACTGGCAGGGCAAGGACTGGACCCCGGAAATCGCCAAGGCGAGCGGCGCCAAGGCGGCCCACCCGAACTCGCGCTTCACCGCGCCGGCTTCGCAGTGCCCGTCGATCGACGAGAACTGGGACAACCCGGCCGGCGTACCCATTGATGCGTTCATCTTCGGCGGCCGCCGCTCGACCACCGTGCCGCTGGTGACCGAAGCGCGCAACTGGACCGAAGGCGTCTACATGGCCGCGACCATGGGCTCCGAAACCACCGCCGCGGCCGCCGGCCAGCAAGGCGTGGTGCGCCGCGACCCGTTCGCCATGCTGCCGTTCTGCGGCTACAACATGAGCGACTACTTCGGCCACTGGCTCGACCTGGGCAAGAAGCTGGAAGCCACTGGCGCCAAGCTGCCGAAGATCTACTGCGTGAACTGGTTCCGCAAGGACGCCGACGGCAGCTTCGTGTGGCCGGGCTTCGGCGAGAACATGCGCGTGCTGTCGTGGATGATCGACCGCGTCGAAGGCAAGGGGCAGGGCGCCGAGCACGTGTTCGGCACCAGCCCGCGCTATGAAGACCTGAACTGGAATGGCGTGGACTTCTCGCCGGCGCAGTTCGCGCAGGTCACGTCGATCGACGCCGACGCCTGGAAGCAGGAGCTGGTGCTGCACGACGAGCTGTTCACGCAGCTCAAGCACAACCTGCCGCAGGCGCTTGCCGAAGCGCGCTCGGCACTGGGCAAGCGCCTGGAAGGGTAAGCACCCGGCCAGCCATGGCACTCCCTCTCCCGCAGCGGGAGAGGGCCCGGGAGCGTGGCGAGTCGCCGAGTCAGCCTGTGGATACTGTGGATAACTTCCGGTTATCCCGCCTCGCCCTCTCCCCCCGACTGCTCCACCGCGTACTTCACCAACCCCGCCCGGCCCTCGATGCCCAGCTTGCGCTTGAGGTTGAGCCGGTGGGTTTCCACCGTGCGCACCGACACACCGAGCCGCGCGGCAATCTCCTTGTTCGCCATGCCCTCGCCGATGCAGCCAAGGATGTCACGCTCGCGCCGGGTCAGGGCGTCCAGCGGATCCGCTGCGGGCGCCTGTTCAGCCATGCCGCGCGCGATACGCGCGCTATAGAACACGCGTCCGGCCAGCACGGCCTGGATGGCGGCCATCAGTTCGTCCGCCGGCGCATCCTTGAGCACATAGCCACGCGCGCCGGCACGCACGGCCTGGCGCGCGTATTCCAGGTTGTCGTGCATGCTCACCACCAGCACGGCGATTTCCGGGTACTGCTCGTGCAGCGCGGCGGTCAGGGCAATGCCGCCCATGCCGCGCATGCCGATGTCAGTAATGACCAGGTCCGGGCGCTCCGGCTCGCCGGCACGATCCAGCCAGGCCAGCGCCGCCTCGCCGCCATCGGCCTCGCCCACGACGCGCAGGCCGGGCTGCAGCGCCAGGTGCATGCGCATGCCATCCCGAACCAGCGCATGGTCGTCGATCAGCAGCACGCGCGCGGGCGCGGCAACGGGTTCCGCCATGTCGGCCGGGTCAGGAATATGGGTCATGACTGCGAAGAATCCGCGGGGAGGGGAGCGGTGGGCCGGGCCGGCAATTTCGCGAGCGGCAGGACCGCCTGCAGTTCGGTGCCGCCAATGCCCGAAACTATGCCGAACTGACCGCCCAGCGCCGCGATGCGCTCGCGCAGGTTGCGCAGGCCGATGCCGCGCCGCGGATCGACCTGCATGCGGGCCACGTCAAAACCGCAGCCGTCGTCGCGCACCGTCAGGCGCGTCGCGTCCGGATCGAATGCCAGCGCCACGGTCACTTTGCGGGCGCCGGCATGGCGTTCGACATTGGTCAGCGCTTCCTGCACGATCCGGTACAGCGCGGTGGCCTGCTCGTCGGGCAGCTCACGCGGCGTGCCGGCCTGGGCCACGCTGATCTGCAGCTGGCTGCCGGCCTGCATCTCGCGCGCCAGGTGCTGCAGGGCGGCAAAGATGCCGAGATCATCGAGCAGCGCGGGGCGCAGGTTGCGTGCCACGCGCCGTACCTCGTTGAACACCGTGTCGAGCCGGTTCAGCGCCATGCCGAGCACCGGCGCCACCGCCGCGCCTTCCGCCGGCGCCAGGCGCAGCCGGTTGGCAGCCGCTTCCAGCACCAGCTTGACCGACACCAGCAACTGGCTGATGCCGTCATGGAGTTCGCGCGACAGCCGCGCGCGTTCCTCTTCCTGGGACTGCACCACGCGCTGGGCGAGTTGGCGCAGCTTGGCATCGGCCTCGCGGTGCTCGCTGATATTGAGAGCCAGGCCGCTGGCCGCTACCAGCAGGATGCTGACCGCGGCGATCACGCCGATCCACGCCATGGTCTCGCGGATATCGGTCGCGGCGCGCGCGTCGAGCTGGCGCAGCGTGCTTTCCACATCGTCCAGGTAGATGCCGGTGCCGAGCATCCAGCCCCATTCCGGCACGGCCACGACGTAGCCGAGCTTGGGCGCGAGCTGCTGCGACGACGGCTTTTTCCACAGGTAGCGCACCGAGCCGCCCCCCGCCTTCGCCGCCGCGATCAGCTTCTGGATGGTGAGGGCGCCCTGCGGATCGCGCAGCGTCCACAAGTCCTGCCCGACCAGTTCCGGCTGGCGTGGGTGCATCAGGTTGCGGCCCTGCAAGTCATACAGGAAGAAATAGCCATCGGGCCCGTAGTCGAGCCGCGCCAGCGCGTCCATGGCGGCCTGGCGCGTGGCGGCGTCGGTGCGGCCCGAACGCACCATCGGCGCGATCGCGCTTTGCGCCAGTTCTACGTAGTGGCGCAGTTCGGTTTCCTTGCTCTGGAGATAGGCGGACTCGACCAGCGTGCGCTCGTGCTGGGCCAGCTGCGTCGCCTGGAAACGCACGGCAAGCGCGATGCCCAGCATGGCCACCGCCAGCGGCGCCACGGCGAGCAACAGGATCTTCTGGCGGAGTTTCATACATGAACCGGACGACCGGGGGTAAACACCGATGCCGCGCAGGCGGCATGCCACCGTCGATCTGCGTAGTACTACGCAGAAGTGCTGCGTAGTTCCGCGCTTGTGCGGGGTATGGCGGGTGTCAATACTACACGCCGGACGCGAGAACTGCCCCAGCAGGGCGCACGCGGCCACGCAGCTGGTGCATCGCCTACCCGGATGGTGCATCGCCTGCCTGCCAGACGAGATCCGGAAACGACACGAACCGGGCGAGCAGCAGCCAGATCCCAGGAGACGCCTTCACCGCCGGATTGCCCCGCTGCCCGCCTCAGGCGCGCGCCCACCGCCGCGCCGCCGGGACCCTGCCAGTTACCAGTCCTTCGCCGCCGCAGGCTATCGAAATCCCGGTCTGAGGAGACCTTCACTATGAATCGCATCGGAGAACACCTGGTGTGGCTGGCCGTCGCCGTCCTCGGCGCCTTTGCCTTCGCCACGGTCGCGCTGTCGCGCGGCGAGGCTGTCAGTGCGCTGTGGATCGTGGTTGCCGCGCTCTGCATCTACCTGATCGCCTACCGCTACTACAGCCGCTTCATCGCCGACAAGGTGATGCAGCTCGACCCGAAACGCATGACCCCGGCCTGGCGCCACAACGACGGCCTGGACTACGTGCCGACCAACAAGGCGGTGCTGTTCGGCCACCACTTCGCCGCCATCGCCGGCGCCGGCCCGCTGGTCGGCCCCGTGCTGGCCGCGCAGATGGGGTATATGCCGGGCATGCTGTGGATCCTGGCCGGCGTGGTGTTCGCCGGTGCGGTGCAGGACTTCATGGTGCTGTTCATTTCCACGCGCCGCGACGGCCGCTCGCTGGGCGACCTGGTCAAGTCCGAGATGGGCACGGTGCCGGGCATGATCGCGCTGTTCGGCTGCTTCATGATCATGATCATCATCCTGGCGGTGCTGGCGCTGATCGTGGTGAAGGCGCTGGCGGGCTCGCCGTGGGGGACGTTCACGGTGGCGGTGACCATCCCCATCGCGCTGTTCATGGGCATCTACACGCGCTACATCCGCCCGGGCCGCATCGGCGAGGTGTCGGTGATCGGCTTCGTGCTGCTGATGCTCGCCATCATCGGCGGCCAGTACGTGCATGAAAGCGCCGTGCTGGCGCCGCTGTTCACGTATGACGGCAAGGCGCTGACCTGGATGCTGATCATCTACGGCTTCATCGCTGCCGTGCTGCCGGTGTGGCTGCTGCTGGCCCCGCGCGACTACCTGTCGACCTTCCTGAAGATCGGCACCATCATCGCGCTGGCCATCGGCATCCTGATCGTCGCGCCGGAACTCAAGATGCCGGCCTTCACGCAGTTCGCCAAGGGCGGCGGACCGGTGTGGTCGGGCAACCTGTTCCCGTTCCTCTTCATCACCATTGCCTGCGGCGCGGTGTCGGGCTTCCACGCGCTGATCTCGTCGGGCACCACGCCCAAGCTGCTGGAGAATGAAAGCCACGCGCGCTTCATCGGCTATGGTGCGATGCTGGCCGAGTCCTTCGTCGCCATCATGGCGCTGGTGGCCGCCTCGGTGATCGAGCCGGGCGTCTACTTCGCGATGAACAGCCCGAGCGCCGTGATCGGCACCTCGCCGGAAGCCGTGGCGCAGGCCGTGTCGAACTGGGGCTTCGTAATCACCCCTGACGTGCTGATCCAGACCGCCAAGGACGTTGGCGAGAACACCATCATCTCGCGCGCCGGCGGCGCGCCGACGCTGGCCGTGGGCATCGCCCACATCCTGCACCAGGTGGTGGGCGGCCAGGCCATGATGGCCTTCTGGTACCACTTCGCGATCCTGTTCGAGGCGCTGTTCATCCTGACCGCCGTCGACGCGGGCACCCGCGCCGGCCGCTTCATGCTGCAGGACCTGCTGGGCAGCTTCGTGCCGAGCATGCGCCGCACCGACTCACTGCCGGCCAACCTGATCGCCACCGCGCTGACCGTGGCGGCCTGGGGCTACTTCCTGTACCAGGGCGTGGTCGATCCGCTGGGCGGCATCAACACGCTGTGGCCGCTGTTCGGCATCTCCAACCAGATGCTGGCCGCCGTGGCGCTGGTGCTCGGCACTTGTGTGCTGGTCAAGATGAAGCGCGGCCAGTACGCCTGGGTGACGCTGCTGCCGACCGTCTGGCTGCTGATCTGCACGCTGACCGCCGGCTGGCAAAAGCTGTTCGATGCCGATCCGAAGGTCAGCTTCCTGACCCACGCCGGCAAGTTCAGCGCCGCCATCGCCGAAGGCAAGGTGCTGGCCCCGGCCAAGAGCATGGAGCAGATGCACCGCATCGTCTTCAATGACTACCTGGACGCCGGCCTGTGCGCGCTGTTCATGTTCGTGGTGCTGTCGATCGTGGTCTACGGCTTCAAGACCGCGATGCAGGCGCGCACCGCGAGCCGCCCGACCGACAGGGAAACGCCGTTCGAGCCGCTGCCGGCGGCCGCCTCGGCACAATCCTGATCCGCTGAAGCAGAAGGAGCCCGCCATGCTGGAACAACTGGGAACGATGGGACGCTATCTCGGGCAGTCGCTGCGGCTGATGGTTGGCCTGCCCGACTACCAGACCTATGTGGCCCACATGGAAAGCACCCACCCGGATCGCGCGCCAATGACTTACGAGGAATTCTTCCGCGAACGCCAGGAAGCGCGCTATGGCGGCGGACAGGGCAAGTGCTGCTAAAACGTACCGGCCGGCACTGACAGCACGGGCAACCTTAGGGTTGCCCGTTTTCATTCCAGGCGCCGAAATCGCCACCGATACGCTATGTTGTCGCACGAATCAGACGTTTCAGCAGCGGGTTACATGGCTTTACACGTGGTTACAGCAAGGCCGGGGCTCGTTCTCTACACTTGCGGCACAACATGGCAAAGAAAGGAAACGATATGTCTCGCCATCCCGTTCGCAACATGACCCTGGCTATCGCCCTGGCGGCGTCCGCGCTGCCGGCGTTCGCGAGCGATATGAACAATGCCCTTGGCGGCGCCCTCGGCGGCGTCGCAGGGGCGGCTGTAGGCGGCGCACTGGGCGGCAGCACCGGTGCCGTGATCGGCGGTGCCGTCGGCGGCGGTGCGGGTGGGGCGGTGACGTCCAACCGACGCGAGCGCACGGGTGCCATCATTGGCGGTGCGCTGGGCGGTGGTGCAGGCACGGCGGCGGGCAACGCCATGGGCGGCCGCGCGGGCGGCCTTGTTGGCGCGGCCGTGGGCGGTGGCGCGGGCGCGGCGCTGGGCGGAAATGTCTCGCGCAGCAACTCGTATGAAAATGACCGCCGCTACTATGGCGATGACCACTACAAGTACAAGAAGCACAAGCACCACCATCACGACGACTGAGCCGACGCTCAGCCGGGGCAGGATGCAGGAACGGGCCGCGCTGGCCCGTTTTTCTTTGCGCGCTCAGGCATAATGCCTGGCAACAGATACTGGTTTGATCGGACGCAGAAACAAAGAAGCCCGCAACCAGTGCGGGCTTCTTCTCCAATAAATACGGAGAGGTCTATCAGACTCTCTCCAAACGACCTGTGGAGACCAGGTTGATACAGAAGGGGCCGCATAGGGGAGAAACGGCCCCGGACCGCACTTGCAGTCCCTGCTTACAGGGGCATGCGGTCGGACGACAGATCGTACTTGGCGCCGTCGCTGTAGGTGTCGAATTTGCCAGACTTGGCGCCGTCGCTATAGACGTCGTACTTGGCGGCCTTGGCGCCATCGCTGTAGACATCGTACTTGCCGGCCTTGGCAAATGCCGGTGCAGCGGACAGGGCTGCGGCGAGGGTGGCAATAGCGATCAGGGTATGACGGGTAGTTTTCATGGCTCAGTATTTCTTCAACTGGTGCCGTCCGGGCAGTCTGACTTGCTGCATTGCGGCATCCGATGGCTAGATATTAGGCGTTTCCCTGATATCAATAAATACTGCTTGCCACAATGATTAGTTTTGATTCCAACAATAAAGTGGCCTGAACGAGGAAAAATTCAGGGAGCCGACGGGAGACTATGTCATGGATCGCCTGCAATCGATGCGCGTCTTCGCCAAAGTGGTAGAGTTGGGGAGTTTTGCTCGTGCAGCGCAGCAGTTGGAGATGTCCAATGCGGTCGTCACGCGTTATGTCGCAGACCTGGAGAGCCACCTCGGCACGCGGCTGCTGAACCGGACGACCCGCAGCCTGTCCCTGACCGACGCCGGGGAAACCTATCTGCAACGCTGCCAGCAGATCCTCGAAGACGTGGAAGAAGCCGAGGGCGTAGTGACGGCGCGAAGTCAGTCACTATCAGGAACACTGCGCCTGGTGACACCCGTGATGTTCGGCCTGCACCTGCTACCCAACCTGATGTCCCGGTTCCAGCAGCTCTACCCCGACGTGGTGTTCGACGTATTGCTGTCCGATCGCAACGTGGACATTGTGGAAGAGGGCCGCGACGTCGCGGTCATGCTCTCTGATCTGGGACTGGGCTCGCATCTGGTGGCCCGGCCGCTGATTTCCGCGGAAATTGTGCTGTGTGCATCACCAGATTACGTCCGCATGCACACGCCGCTGCGCCATGCGCACGAGCTGACCAACCACCGCTGCATCGCTATGCGGCTACCCAACGTGGAACACGAGTGGACGCTGCTGGGACCGGAAGGCGAAGTGACAGTGCCGATCCGCCCAGGGCTGCTGTGCAGCAATGCCGAACTTGCGCACCAGGCCGCGCTCGCCAATATGGGGGTGGCGATGCTCTCGTCGTACCTGGCCAGGCCGGGGATCGAGGCAGGCCATCTCGTGCATGTCCTGCCGCAGTACCAGCTGCCACGGCGCGATGTCAGCGTGGTCTACCCGAGCCGCAAATTCCTGCCGACCAAGGTCCGGGCGTTCATTGACTTCCTGCTGGAAGAGGGCGTCCGGAACCGGGACCAGGTTTCATAAGGCAGGCAGGAAGAGGCAGGCGCTGACGCGCCGCCGCCTCTTGCCGCTTGTCCGCCGCCTAAGCGCTCATTCCTCGGCTTCGACCGTGGCCTTGCCCGCGGCGCGGGTCTTCTTGGCCGCGACCGTCTTGGCGGGTGCCTTCTTGGCCGCGGTCTTGGTGGCTGTCGCCTTGGTGGCGGTCTTCGTCGCCGCGGCCTTCTTCGCCGGTGCCTTGGCCGGAGCCGCCTCAGCCTCATCCGCCTTGGCGGCCGCGCGCGACGCGGTCTTGGCTGGCGCCTTGGCGCCGGCCTTGGGCTCGCGTGCCTCGAACTCGAAGCCGATCTTGCCGTCCGCCTGCCTTACCAGGAAGGCCTTGAAGTTGCGGCCCGTGCGCGACGACTTGAAGCCCGTCAGCAGGTCGGTGCGGCCCTCGTTCAGCAGCTTGCCGACCTGCTCGCGGCTGATCTCCTGCTGCAGGATGATCTTGCCGGTGGTGAAGTCGCAGCTCTTCGGGCTGGCCACGCTGTTCTCGCACACGTACTTCATGCCGTGCTCGAACACCGCGCCACTGCACTTCGGGCAGGTGCCGACCGGCTCCTGGCCACTGAAATCGACCGGTTCGCCGTCGCCCTCTTCATCGTTCTGGCCGAAATCGAATTCCATCTTGTAATGGCCTTCGTCGTCCTTGGCGATCTTGAGGATGGCGGCAAATGGCCGGCCCATCTTGCTGCGGAAACCTTGCAGCGGGCCGATTTCCTTCTTCAGCAGCAGTTCCTCGACCTCGTCGATCTCGAACTGGCGGCCACCCGGGATCTTGCTGATCGAGAATTCGCACGCGGTGCAGGCAAAGCGGCGGTAATTCTCCTTCACCTGGCCGCCGCACTGCGGGCACGGCGTGTCCAGCGTGGCGTAGTCGCCCGGGATGGTGTCGCTGTCGTATTCCTTGGCGCGCTTGACGATCTGCTGCGTCATCTGCGCGATCTCGAGCATGAACTCGTCGCGCTTCAGGCGGCCGCGCTCGATCTGCGAAAGCTTGTGCTCCCACTCGCCGGTCAGCTCGGCCTGCGTCAGTTCCTGCACGCCCAGCCCGCGCAGCAGCGTCATCAGCTGGAACGCCTTGGCGGTCGGGATCAACTCGCGGCCTTCGCGCACCAGGTACTTCTCGGTCAGCAAGCCTTCGATGATGGCCGCGCGCGTGGCCGGCGTGCCCAGGCCCTTGCCGGCCATGGCTTCGCGCAGCGCGTCGTCGTCCACGAGCTTGCCGGCGCCCTCCATGGCGGACAGCAGCGTGGCTTCGTTGTAGCGCGCGGGCGGCTTGGTGGTCAGGCCGACGCTGTCGACCTTGTCGGTCTTGACCTTCTCGTCCTTGGCCACCGGCACCAGGTTGGCGGCGTCCTTGTCGCCCTGCGCCTCGCGGCCGTAGATCACCAGCCAGCCCGGATTGACCAGCACCTTGCCTTCGGTCTTGAAGTGGTGGCCGGCAACCTCCGTGATCCGGGTCGTGACCTGGAACTCGGCGGCCGGGAAGAACACCGCCAGGAAGCGGCGCACCACCAGGTCGTACAGCTTCTGCTCCGGCTCCGACAGGTTCTTGGGCGCCTGCAGCGTCGGGATGATGGCGAAGTGGTCGCTGATCTTGCTGTTGTCGAAGATCTTCTTGTTCGGCTTGACCCAGCCCTGCGCCAGGATCTTCTTCGCGTGCGGCAGGTAGTTGGGCGAGCTGTCGGCGAGCATGGTCATGGTCTGCTTGACCGTTTCCATGTAGTCCTCGGGCAGCGCGCGCGCATCGGTACGCGGGTAGGTCAGGACCTTGTGCTTTTCATACAGGGCCTGCGCCAGGCCGAGCGTGTTCTTGGCCGAGAAGCCGAAGCGCGAGTTGGCCTCGCGCTGCAGCGTGGTCAGGTCAAAGAGCGCCGGCGACTGCTGCGTCGACGGCTTCGATTCTTCGGTGACAGTGCCGGGCTTGTCGCGGCACGCGGCGACGATGCTCTTGGCCTCGGCCTCGCTCCACAGGCGCGAGTCGCGCGCCTCGGGATCGAACTCGTTCTTCTTGAACTTGGGATCGAACCAGCGGCCTTCGTACAGGCCAGCGGCGGCGATGAACTCGGCGTGCACTTCCCAATAGTCGCGCGGCACGAAGTGCTTGATCTTCTCCTCGCGCTCGACCACGATCGACAGCGTCGGCGTCTGGACGCGGCCGACGGTGGTCAGGAAGAAGCCGCCGCCCTTGCTGTTGAAGGCGGTCATGGCACGCGTGCCATTGATGCCGACCAGCCAGTCGGCCTCGGAGCGGCAGCGCGCGGCATCGGCCAGCGGCAGCATGTCTTCGTCGGCGCGCAGGCTGGCGAAACCGTCGCGGATGGCCTGCGGCGTCATCGACTGCAGCCACAGGCGGCGGATCGGCTGCTTGGCCTTGGCTTGCTGCGCGATCAGGCGGAAGATCAGTTCCCCCTCGCGCCCCGCGTCACAGGCGTTGATCAGGCCGGTGACGTCCTTGCGCTTGATCAGCCGGTTGAGCACCTTCAGCCGCGACTCGGTCTTGGCGATCGGGCGCAGGTCGAAGTGCGGCGGGATCACGGGCAGGTTGGCGAAGCTCCACTTGCCTCGCTTGACCTCGTATTCGTCGGGCGCGGCAATCTCGACCAGGTGACCCACGGCAGACGACAGCACGAAGTCGTCACTTTCAAAGTACTCGTCGTGCTTGGTAAAGCCCCCGAGGGCACGGGCGATATCGGCCGCGACCGATGGCTTTTCCGCGATGATGAGGGCTTTTGACATTGAACGGGTCCTTGCGGGTTGCTTCCGGCAACGCGCGTTTTGCACTGCAATATAAGTAGACATCGCCCCCGGAGGGCTTTGAGGCGCCAATCATAAGCGCGGTTTCGACGGCGGTGCAAGCCAGCCGCAGCGGCGGGAAATCCGCCGTTACGCCGCGCGCCGCCCCCCGGCAAGCAACCACTCCAGCACTTCCGGTACGTCCTCCTGCGCACCAGACATGGTCGTGCCCCGGGCGAGCATCCGTTCCAGTACCTCGATGTGCGGCAGCAGCGTGCCATAGAACTGCGTCGGCCCCCCCGCCACCGGCTGGACCAGCAGCGTGGGGAAATTCTCAATATCGATGTCGCCAAGCTGGTCCGCGTGCGTTTCGATGTCGATCCACACATAGCAGTCCTCCGGGTGGCGCGCGGCCAGCGCGGAAAACGCCTTCAGGTAGTCCCGGCATGTCCCGCACCATTGCGCGCACAGGCAAGCGACCAGCCGTCCTTGTGGATGGGCGGACAGTGCTGCGCCGATGGCGGCAACGTCACGTTCTGGAAAGTAAACGGTCATGACGGTTCAAACATGAGCCTATTCAGGCACCGTAGATTGGCGATTGTATCGGCAATGGGTCCGGGGCCACTGGCGAAGTCTAGGACAGACTGCGGAAGAGGTTCCCCGGTAGACGTTCCGCGCGGCCTTCCAGTTCCAGTTCGAGCAGCCGCGTAGCCAACGCCTCCGGAGCCAGACCGCTGCGCTCGCACAGCGTGTCGAGCGTGACGGGATCGTGTGTCAGGATGGCCAGCAGCGGATCCTGCGGCGCCTTGGACGTCGTCTGCGCCGAATCCGTCACCTTCCCCGGCCGGACCGACAGGCCGAATTCTTCCATCACGTCCTCTGGCGATTCGACCAGCTTGGCCCCCTGCCGGATCAGAAAGTGGCACCCGCCCGAAAGCGGCGCGTGGATGGAGCCCGGAATGGCAAAGACCTCGCGCCCCAGGTCCGCCGCGAGCCGGGCGGTAATCAGCGAGCCGGACCGGGCCGCGGCCTCCACCACCAGCACGCCGCGCGCCAATGCCGCGATCAGGCGGTTGCGCCGCGGGAAATTGTCCTTGAACCCCTGCATGCCCAGCGGGAACTCGCTGACGATGGCGCCGTGTTCGACGATGCGATGCGCCAGTTCCAAGTGGCGGGCAGGGTAGACCCGGTCGGCCCCGGTGCCGATCACTGCGATCGTGCCGCCTGCGCCCCCCAGCCCGCCCTCATGGGCCGCCGCATCCACGCCCAGCGCGAGCCCCGAGACCACCGTCTGGCCCGCCTGCGAGAAGGCCCTGCCGAATGCTTCGGCATCGGCCTTGCCCTGCGCCGTGGCTCCGCGCGCGCCGACGATGGCAAGCGCCGGCCTCGCCAGTGTGGCGAGGTCGCCCTTGATATATAGGAGCGGCGGGGGATCCGACAGGTCGAGCAGCCGCACCGGGTAGCGCGGATCGACCAGCGTCAGCAGATGGTTGCCGGGCTGCCCGAGCCACGCCATGGTTTTGGCCAGCGCCTGGCTCAGGGTGGCTCCGGGCGCAGCCAGGATGGCAGCCGCGAGCTTGCGCGGCACGACCGACGACAGTGCTTCCACGCTTTGCGCGAACACTTGCTGCGGCAAGCCGAATGCCGCCAGCAACAGGCGCACCGTCACCGGGCCGATGCCCGGCGCACTCGCCAGGCGCAGCCACGCCAGCGTGTCATCCGCGTCCCGTGCCACATCCGGCCATGCGGCGGCCGGCGCCGGGCCAGCGGTCAACGCGGGGAAATGACGCGATCACCGACCTCGATCACGTTCGAGGCGTCGGTCACCAGCGCATACGACACGCCCTGGAACACCCGGAACACGAAGGCCAGCCCGTAGCGCTCGTCAGGCAGCACGATATTGCGATTGCCGTCGGTCCGGTCATTCACGACGTCACCGGCGCGAGAAAGCGCCAGCACATGGCCCGGCTCCAACCCGACATTGGTGCCGACATTGAGCACCACGACCTGCTTGGCGCCGCCGTATTGCACGCCGCCGTAGACCTTGGCGACACGGCCGTCGATCTGCGTTTCCGGCGCGCGCGGCACATAGCGCACGGCCTCGCGCGTCGGCTGGGGCAGCAGCATCGTGCCCACGCCCATTTCCTGCTGGGCCTGCGTCACGCGCAGCGTGGATACCGCGTCGGGACCACCGGCTTCGCGGGTCAGGCGCACATTGCCTTCATACTCGGCCTCATACCCGAGCACCTGCCCGGTGACCGGGTCGTAGACCGGCGTGACCGGCCGGAAGGCCTGCCAGTCGCTGCCAACCGCCGCCGCCTCCGGCGCGATACCGCGCGCGTAGGCGGTATCGCCGCGGCCCAGGTAGACGTGCGACTCGGGCACGGCGACGATACGGGCCGACGTTGCCAGCGTACCCTGGTCCACCACCAGCGGACGGATCAGGAACGGCTCGATGTCCTTGGCCGAAATACTGAGAATGGCGGCGCCCTCGGCGTCGCCGCGCACGTGCGGCGTCAGCTTGACGGTATCGCCGGCGCCCGGCGTGGTCGACAGCCAGGCCCGTCCATCGCGCTGGATCAGGTACAGGACCTGGCCGGGATAGATAAGATGCGGATTGTGGATCTGCTGCCGGTTCATGCCCCACAGCTCCGGCCAGCGCCACGGCTGGCGCAGGTACTGGCCCGAGATGCCCCACAATGTGTCGCCCTTGCGCACCGTGTACTGCGACGGCGCATTGGGCGCGAGCTCCGAGGCGGGAATCCCTTGCTGCGCCACACGCTGGGCTTCGGCATGCTGGGCGGGTGAAACGGTGAGGTCCGCCGCCAAGGCTGGAACACTTGCCGCAGCAGTGATGCCAACGGCACTCAGCACGGCAAGGGTGAACGCATGCAGCCTGCGGCCCGACGCCGCCTGGTGTTCTTTGGTAAGATCGCGCATTTTCGTGAACCGGCTGGCAGAACAGCCGGATTGACCCTGGAGAGCGTGCCTGCTGCGGCGCGCCTTGAATTTTTGTACTAGCGCCCCGATTCTGCATGTAATCCCCCGCCGCCGCAACGCGGCCGGACAGCCCAGAGCAGCCGGCGTTGCGCCCGAGCATCATGGCAAAACTCGACATCCTGACCTATCCCGATCCCCGTCTGCACACCGTGGCGAAACCCGTCAAGGAAGTGGACGACCGCATCCGCCAGCTGGTAAAGGACATGGCGGAAACCATGTACGAGGCACCCGGCATCGGCCTGGCGGCGACGCAGGTCAATGTGCACGAGCAGGTGGTGGTGATCGACGTGTCGGAGACGCGCGACCAGTTGCAGGTCTTCATCAACCCCGAGATCACCTGGGCCAGCGACAACCGCAAGGTCTGGGAAGAGGGCTGCCTGTCGGTGCCCGAAGTCTATGACCGCGTGGAGCGCCCGGACCGCGTGCGCGTGCGCGCGCTCAATGAAAAGGGCGAAACCTTCGAGCTCGATGCCGACGACCTGCTGGCCGTCTGCGTCCAGCACGAGATCGACCACCTGCGCGGCAAGGTGTTTGTCGAATACCTGTCGCCGCTCAAGCAGAACCGCATCAAGTCCAAGCTGCACAAGCGCGAGCGCGTGCGCATGTAACGGGCGCGCACGGCGCCAAGGCTGGGACAGCCGCGCCGTGTCTGCTATCGTTATGGCTTCCGAAGTCAGGAACGTACCGGCCGCTATGCGGCCGGTTCTGTTTTCAGGTCCACATCAGGGAGCCAGTCATGTCCGCAGCCAAGTCCCTGCGTGTCGCCTTTGCCGGCACGCCCGAATTCGCGCGTGTCGCGCTCGAAGCCATCCACGCCGCCGGTTTCCCGGTGGTTGCCGTGCTCAGCCAGCCGGACCGCCCGGCCGGCCGCGGCATGCAGCTGCAGGCAAGCCCCGTCAAGCAGTACGCCGTCGCCAACGGCCTTGAGCCGGTGCTGCAGCCGCGCTCGCTGCGCCGTACAGGCAAGTACCCGGAGGAAGCCGCCAATGCCGTCGACACGCTGGCGAAGATCGCGCCCGACGTGATGGTGGTGGCCGCCTACGGCCTGATCCTGCCGGCCGAAGTGCTGGAACTGCCGAGGCTTGGCTGTCTGAACATCCACGCCTCGCTATTGCCGCGCTGGCGTGGCGCCGCGCCGATCCATCGCGCGATCGAAGCCGGCGACGCCGAGACCGGCATCACGCTGATGCAGATGGACGAAGGCCTGGATACCGGCGCGATGCTGTCGCGCGAGTCGGTGCCGATCGCGTCTGATGACAGCACCGGCACGCTGCATGACAAGCTGGCGTCGCTGGGCGGCCGCATGATCGTCGACGCACTGCGCAAGCTTGCCGCGGGCGAGACGCTGCCCGCCACGCCGCAGCCCGATGCCGGCGTCACCTACGCCGAGAAGATCGGCAAGGACGAAGCCCCGCTGGACCTGCGCCGCCCGGCGGCCGAGCTGGCCAGTCAGGTGCGCGCGTTCAACCCGTTTCCAGGCGCCACGCTGCAGCTCGACAGCACCGTGATCAAGTGCTGGCAAGCCGTGCCGCTGTCCGCCGGCAGCAACCTGCCGCATCCGGCGGGCACGGTGCTGGCCGCTGACGCCGGCGGCGTGATCATCGCCTGCGGCGACGGCAGCGCGCTGCAGGTCACGGAACTGCAGAAGCCCGGCGGCCGCCGACAGCCGGCGCAGCAGTTCCTGCAGGGAACGCCGCTGCCGCCGGGAACGCGCTTTGCCGTGCCAGCGGAGTCAGTCTGAGGCACCGTGTCGGGCAAGCACCACGCTTGAAGTGCAGATTAGATATCCTGATGGACGGAGCTATCACCGGCCAGGGCTGAGGTTCCGCTGAATCGCGCCGGCGATGCAAAGCCGTTGAATTTTCAGCGTTTCAACCCTATCTAATGCTCAGTACGCCTGGCCGCATCCGCGGCGCGGGCCACGACTACACGGAGATCACGTCAATGTTCAACTGGGTCAAGACCTTCATGTTGATGGCCGCCATCACGGCGTTGTTCATCGTCATCGGCGGCATGATCGGCGGACGCAACGGCATGATGTTCGCGCTGTTGATGGCGCTTGGCATGAACTTCTTCTCCTATTGGTTCTCGGACAAGATGGTCCTGCGCATGTACAACGCGCAGGAAGTCGATGCTGGCAGCGCGCCGCAGTTCTACGGCATGGTGCAGGAACTGTCGCAACGCGCCGGCCTGCCGATGCCGCGCGTCTACCTGATCAACGAGGACGCGCCCAACGCATTCGCCACCGGCCGCAACCCCGAACACGCGGCGGTTGCCGCCACCACGGGCATCCTGCGCGTGCTGTCCGAGCGCGAGCTGCGCGGCGTCATGGCGCACGAGCTGGCGCACGTGCGCCATCGCGACATCCTGACCTCGACCATCGCCGCGACCATGGCCGGTGCCATCTCCGCGCTGGCGAACATGGCGATGTTCTTCGGCGGACGCGACGAGAATGGCAACCGGAGCAATCCGATCGCCAGCATTGCCGTGGCGATCCTGGCGCCGCTGGCGGCCTCGCTGATCCAGATGGCGATTTCACGCGCGCGCGAGTTCGAGGCCGATCGCGGCGGCGCGGAGATCAGCGGCGATCCGCAGGCGCTCGCCAGCGCGCTGGACAAGATCCACCGCTATGCGCAAGGCATCCCGTTCCCGGCCGCGGAAGAGCATCCGGCCACGGCGCAGATGATGATCATGAACCCGCTGTCGGGCGGTGCCATCGCCAACCTGTTCTCGACCCATCCGGCCACCGAGGAGCGCATTGCGCGCCTGATGCAGATGGCGCAAACCGGCACGTATCCGGCCTGAATCCCGCAACGCGCCGGCGCCAAATCGGGCGCGGGACCACACACAGGGTAAACTGCCCGCTGTCTTGCCTGTCAAGCCAGCGGGCTTTTTGTTGCCCGCGTGGCGCCGCAAGCGCCTGCATGGCCCGGCATGCCGTTGCCACGCTCTCCTGTTCTATTGTCTTAAGCCTTACCGATATGCGCCTGCCCCACGATTCGCTTGCCTTCCAGATGCTCGGTGCCGCCATGGCCGTGCGTGCCGTCAATGAAGGCACGGCCCTGCCGCAGGCCATTGAAGATGCCGCCACGCACCTGCGCCTGGACCGCGTGCGCGATGCCGCCACGCGCGGCGCCCTGCAGGACCTGGCCTACCGCACCATGCGCCAGTTCGGGACCGCGCGCGCGCTGGTGACGCAGCTGGTCACGCGCCCGCCCGGTGCGCAGGTGGACTCCCTGCTGGCGGTCGCGCTGTCGCTGCTGCTCGAAGGCGAGGAGGGCGACTCGGCCAAGGTGGGCCGCGGCGGCTACAGCGCATTCACCGTGGTGGACCAGGCGGTCAGTGCCGCCGCATCCGAACCCAAGACTGCGCACGCGCGCGGACTCGTCAATGCCGTGCTGCGGCGTTTCCTGCGCGAGCAAAAGCCGCTGCTGGCAGCAGTGAACCGCGATGAGCAAGCCCGCTGGAACCTGCCGGCATGGTGGCTGCGCATGCTGCGCGAAGCCTATCCCGACCAGTGGATGGCGCTGGCGGAAAGCGCCAACGTGCGTCCGCCGATGACGCTGCGCGTCAACACGGCACGCATCCCGTTGCAGCAATACCTGACCGAGCTGGCCAATGCCGGCCTGGCGGGACAGGCCATCGGTGCGCAAGCGGTGCGCCTGGTGCGCGCATTCCCGGTTTCGCAGATTCCGGGATTCGCGCAGGGCGACGTGTCGGTGCAGGATGCCGGCGCGCAGCTGGCCGCGCCGCTGCTCGAAGTTGCCGACGGCATGCGCGTGCTCGATGCCTGCGCCGCGCCGGGCGGCAAGACCGGCCACCTGCTGGAACTGGCCGACATCGACGTGACCGCGGTGGAAAGCGACGCGCAGCGCGCCGCCCGCATCGACGAAAACCTGTCCCGACTGGGCAAGCGCGCGCACATCGTGGTGGGCGACGCCAGCCGGCCCGGCGACTGGTGGGACGGTCGGCCGTTCGACCGCATCCTGGCCGACGTGCCGTGCTCGGCGTCAGGCATCGTGCGCCGCCACCCTGATATCCGCTGGCTGCGCCGCGAAGCCGATATCGCCCGGCTTGTCAATGAACAGCGACGCATCGTTTCGCAACTCTGGCCACTGCTCAAGCCGGGCGGCATCCTGGTCTATGTCACCTGTTCTATTTTCCCAACGGAAGGAGAGGAGCAGGCGCGCTGGTTTGGTGCACAGTTGACAGATGCGATACGATTGCAGGCGCCGGGGCAGCTACTGCCCGGTACCCAAGCAACACAGCCCGCCAGCAACAACGATGCTGGCCGGGACGGCCTGCCGTCTGATCATGATGGCTTCTTCTACGCCCGCTTCCAGAAACGCGCCTGATCAGATCCGATGGTGAGCACGCTGCGCTTGTCAGACTTCCGCGTCCCTGCAGACCGCGCGCGTACGGTTGCCGGGACGTGGTGCAATGACACCACCTGCCTGCTGCAGCGCGCGTGCGCGGCCCTTGCCCTGGTGCTGGCCTGCCTGCTGTGGGCTGGCACCGTTGGGGCGCAGGTCATCGAGGCCACCGAAGCGCGCATCGAGTACCAGGACAACGGCTTCGAACTGACGGCGAGCTTCGACTTCGACCTGCCCCCCGCGGTCGAAGACGCGTTGAACAAGGGCATCTCGCTGTATTTCATGGTCGAGTTCCAGCTCTCCCGCCCGCGCTGGTACTGGTTCGACGAAAAGCCGGTCAATACGAGCCGCACCATCCGCCTGTCCTACCAGCCGCTCACGCGCCAGTATCGCGTTTCCACGGGCGGCCTGCAGATCCCGTTCGCGCGCCTGAAGAGCGCGCTGCAATTCATCCAGCGCGTGCACGGCTGGCGCGTGTTCGACCGCGGCGCGGTCAAGCCGGGCGAGTCCTATCATGCCGAAGTGCGCATGAAGCTGGACCTCTCCCAACTGCCCAAGCCTTTCCAGATCAATGCAGTCAATACGCGTGAATGGAACCTGGCTTCGGACTGGCGCCGTTTCACCTACACGGTGCCCACTGACCTGAACGCGCCGCCGCCACCGCCACCTCCTGCGTCCGCACCCGCGCTGCCGGCCTCGCCGGCCATGCCGGCCATGCCTGCGTCCCCGGTCCCCGCCTCGGCACCGGCTGCGTCGGCCGAACTGCGCGCCAGTCCGTTCGCCCAGACCGTGTCGACCGCACTATCGCCCTTCGCGCTGGTGCAGGCCGCCCCCGGCCAGCCATGAACACCAGCGGTCTCTGGGACAGCCGGTTCCGCCGCGTACTTTACCGGGTAGTGGCCGGGATCATCGTCTTCCTGGCGCTGGTGCTGGTGGGTCTGCTGGCCGGCGCTTCCGCCAACACGGAATTCTTCGACCGCTACTTCACGCTGCTTTTCAAGATCAATCTGGTCGTCGGCGCGCTGCTGGTGATCACAGTCGGCGCGCTTGCGCTGACGCTGTGGCTGCGCTACCGCCGCGGCAAGTTCGGCACGCGCCTGATGACCAAGCTCGCCGTGTTCTTCGGCGTGGTGGGCGTGCTGCCCGGCGTGCTGATCTACCTGGTGTCGCTGCAGTTCGTTTCGCGCAGCATCGAATCGTGGTTCGATGTGCGCGTGGAAACCGCGCTCGAAGCGGGCCTGAACCTGGGACGCTCCACCATCGACGGTGCCCTGGCCGACCTGCAGGGCAAGGCGCGCCTGATGGCCGAACAGCTGAGCGGCCCCTCCGGCATCGCCACCTCGCTGCAGCTCAACCGCCTGCGCGAGCAATACGGCATACAGGAAGCGGCGATCTTCACTGGCAGCGGCCGCGTGCTGGCCACGGCTTCGAGCAGCTATGCCACGCTGGTTCCCGACCTGCCTTCGGGCGTGCTGGCCGAACAGGCGCGCCTGGCGGGCGGCTACGCCGCGGTGGAAGGCGGAACCGATGCCTCCGTGGACGGCAACCGCACGGAGCGCATCGACAGCAGCCACCTGTACCGGCTGCGCGTGATCATTCCGCTCGGCGCCGCGCCCGCCGGCGACACGAGCACGGCCGCGGCAAGCGCCCCGCGCGCCGCCGCCGCGCCGAAGGCGCGCTGGGCTGGCTCAGGTCTCTCGGTCGAGCGCCGGCCCGAAGATTCGCCGTCGAGCGGGTTCGGCCTGGTGGGCGACACCGTGCGTGAAGAGCGCTACCTGCAGGTCGTGCATCCCGTGCCGGCCGTGCTCGCGCGCAACGCGGATGAAGTGCAGCGCGCCTATCAGGAATACCAGGAAAAGGCGCTGGGCCGCACTGGCCTGCGCAAGATGTATATCGGCACGCTGACGCTCACGCTGTTCCTGGCAGTATTCATCGCGGTGATGCTCGCGTTGCTGCTCGGTGGCCAGCTCGCGCGTCCGCTGCTGATGCTGGTGCAGGGGACCAAGGAGGTCGCCGAAGGCGATCTCTCGCCCAAGCGCGAGCTCAAGAGCCGCGACGAACTCGGCATGCTCACGCAGCAGTTCAACCAGATGACGCGCCAGCTCGCCGAAGCGCGCCTTGCGGTCGAGGAAAACCGCACTGCGCTGGAGCAATCGAAGGCCTACCTGGAAAGCGTGCTGCAGAACCTCACCGCCGGCGTGCTGGTCTTTGACCGCCGCTTCGTGCTGATCACTGCCAACCCTGGCGCCGAACGTATCTTCCGCCAGCCATTCGGGGCCGTGCTGGGACTACCGATCGAACATATCCCCGGCATGGGCCCGTTCGGCGAGATCGTGCGCCAGGCTTTTTTCGACCAGAGCACGCGCGAAGTGCTCGGCGGTGCGGAGCACTGGCAGAAGCAGATCGAACTGCCGCAAGGCCATGAAGAGCAGCCGCTGACGCTGCTGGTGCGCGGTGCTCGCCTGCCCGGCGGCGAACGCGACGAGCCTGGCTACGTGGTCGTGTTCGACGACATCTCCGACGTGATTTCCGTGCAGCGGTCCGTGGCCTGGGGCGAGGTGGCGCGCCGTCTCGCGCATGAAATCAAGAACCCGCTCACACCGATCCAGCTCTCTGCGGAACGCCTGCAGATGAAACTCTCGCCAAAGCTCGAGGACAAGGACGCCGAGGTCCTCAAGCGCGGTGCGGCGACGATCGTCAACCAGGTGGCCGCCATGAAGCGCATGGTCGACGACTTCCGTGACTATGCGCGCACGCCACCGGCGGTGCTGCAGTCGCTGCAGATCAACGCGCTGGTATCCGAGGTTTTGCACCTGTATGGCATCGACGATCCTGCCGTGCAGGAGCATCCGGTGATCCATGCGGCGCTGGACCCGGGGCTTCCCGAGATCAAGGGAGATCCGACGCAGCTGCGCCAGGTGATCCACAACCTGTTGCAGAACTCGCAGGATGCGGCGGCTGAGAACGTCGCGGCGGGTAGGGCGGCGCCCCATATCGCTCTACACACCGAGACTGTAGAATACAAAGATTCTGCCGGCGAAAACCGCCAGGCAGTCAAGCTAACCATTGCGGACAATGGTCCGGGCTTTGCTCCGCGCATCCTGAGCCGTGCGTTCGAGCCTTATGTGACCACCAAAGCCAAAGGTACGGGCCTTGGGCTGGCAATGGTAAAAAAGATCATTGACGAACACGGCGCGCGCATCGAACTGCGCAATCGAATGGAAGGTGCCGATATCGTCGGTGCACAGATCTCGATCCTGTTCGTTAAACTGGCATAGTCAACTTGGCGGTCCGTCACGGAACGCTTTGGTGGGGTTAAGAGGGGAAGTATGGCAACCATCCTCGTAGTCGATGACGAAATGGGAATCCGGGAACTGCTCTCGGAAATCCTGAGCGACGAAGGCCATGTGGTCGAGGTCGCCGAGAACGCGCAGCAGGCACGCGAGTACCGGGCGGGCACTACCCCTGATCTCGTACTGCTTGATATCTGGATGCCGGATACCGATGGCGTGACGCTGCTCAAGGAGTGGTCCGCGCAAGGCCAGCTGACCATGCCCGTGATCATGATGTCGGGCCATGCCACCATCGACACCGCGGTCGAGGCCACCAAGATCGGCGCCCTGAATTTCCTGGAAAAGCCGATCGCGCTGCAGAAGCTGCTGTCGGCCGTGGAACAGGGCCTGGCCCGCGGCATCGAGCGCCCGCGCGCGGCGGCCGCCGTGGCGCCGGCACCGGCGGTGCCTGCCATCGACGCTGCGCTGGCGCCTGCTGCCACCGAGGCCGGCGGTGAAGCCGCGCCCAATGGCAGCAACGCGGCCCGTCCGCCCGAAGCGGAAATGCATTTCTCGTTCGACATGCCGCTGCGCGAGGCGCGCGACCTGTTCGAGCGCGCCTACTTCGAGTACCACCTGGTGCGCGAACACGGCAGCATGACGCGAGTCGCCGAGAAAACCGGCCTGGAGCGCACGCACCTGTACCGCAAGCTCAAGCAGCTTGGCGTGGAACTGAGCCGCAACAAGCAGGAACCCGCGGAACAGTGATGCAATGAACGCTTGACGGGCACCTGATACGTTGTTATAGTTTCGCTTCTTTGGCCCGGTAGCTCAGTCGGTAGAGCAGAGGATTGAAAATCCTTGTGTCGGCGGTTCGATTCCGTCCCAGGCCACCAGAACATCAGAAGCCCGACTCATCCGAGTCGGGCTTTTTGTTTTGGCGCCGCCGTTTTGGCTCAACCGTTGCGGGACGTTGCTATCCGTCCGTGCGGTACAACCCAGATCTAAAAACTTTTGACTTGGCTGCCGATAGACATATCTTTACGATTGCCTGACGCTGAACAGTAGCCGGTATCGCGCACACAGAATGCGCGGCCGGGTCAGGCTGTTTCTATTTGGGGGGTCAATATGGATACGCTGTCCGAGGCACGAATTGGCTGGCCGCAGGAACCCGACGCCGCCGAGCGCGGCATCTGGAAGAGCACCATGGCCGCGGCCAGCCAGGCGCTGGGCGCAGCAAGGAATGTGCAGCAGGCCATGGCGCAGACGCTGAAGCTGCAGCAGAAGATCCGCGCATTGCGTGATGAACTGCACCACGCCGAGGCCGAGCGCGATGTCTACCGCGAACTGCACGCGCGTACCGTGGATGAACTCCACCAGGCTGTCGATCGGAGCCCCGCCGAAATGAAGCGGCTGCGCGCCGAAGCCGAAACGCTGCAGATCCGCCACCGCGCCTACAAGCTGCTCGTGCAGCATTACATGCGCATCGGCACGCCCATCGATCCCAAACTGTTCGCCGAACAGCGCAGTCGCGTGCAGCAGCACATCCTGTTCCAGCGCCGCCGCGGCATTCCTGTCGCGAAGATCGGCGTGGAGGATATCGCCTTCCTGTTGCGCTGAGCGCGGCGGCAACCGCTGAACCGGGAACGCCTTGCACGCGCGCTGATTCGATACCTGCGGTCTGTTCACAAGATCGCGTGGGCGCATTGACGCCCATGGCCGCGGGCGGAACACTTCGCCTTCCGGCGCGCCATGTTTGGGCGCCAGTTTCGCCCCCGATCGAGGCGTCGTCTCAGGCGACGTTGCGCATCCCGCTGCCACGCTGCTGTCGTCCTCTCTTTCGGCCTGGTGTCCTGTTCCGTGCAGGACATGCCCGCACCCTGGCCAGATATGCCCCTGAAGACCTTGCGCCGCGCGACGCGGCCGCCCCGCATGACCCGACTGTTGATGACCGGCAACCCGGGAGCGCAGCAGTGAGTACGCTTTCGCGCCGGCTGGTGGCAGAGGGACTGGGTACGGCATTGCTGATCGCCGTGGTGGTGGGTTCGGGCATCCGCGCCGAGCGGCTGGCGGACGGAAATATCGGCCTGGCATTGCTGTGCAACGCGCTGGCCACCGGTGCCGGGCTCGTGGCGCTGCTGGTCGCGCTCGGGCCGGTGTCCGGCGGGCACTTCAACCCCGTGGTGAGCCTGTCGGCGCTGGTGCAGGGCACGCTTTCGCCGCTGAACGCACTCAGCTACGCGCTGGCGCAGGTCGGCGGCGGCATTGCCGGCGTGATGGCCGCGCATGCCATGTTCGGCGAACCGGTGCTGGCGTGGTCGGCCCACAGCCGCACGGGCCTGCCGATGTGGTGGAGCGAGTTCGTGGCGACGTTCGGGCTGGTCGGGGTCGGCATCGGCACGCTGCGCAGCCGGCCGGCCCTGGTGCCGTTTGTCGTGGCGGGCTACATCACCGCCGGCTACTGGTTCACGTCATCGACGTCATTCGCCAATCCGGCGCTGACCATTGCCTGCGCCATGACCGACACCTTCACCGGCATCCGTCCCGTCGATGTGCCGGGCTTCGTGCTCGCGCAGATTGCCGGAGGACTGAGCGCTACGCTGCTATTCCACTGGCTGTGCCGCAAGCCGGTCGCGCAAACGGAAGCAGCGGCCGCGGCGCACTGGCGCCAGGGCAAGCCGGCCGTTACCAGCGCCGATTGAGCTGCACGCCGAAGATAGAGCCGCTGTTCTGCATAGCCCAGGCTTCGGCCGGCGGCCTGAAGGCAATGCCATCGACATCGGTAGCGCGGCTGTAGGTATAGAACGCACGCAGGTTCGCATTGCCGGCGGACTTGCCCAGCGTCAGCGTCGGCGCGACGGTCAGCGCGGTGCGCTGGCCGCTGGCGCCGAAACCGGAAGAGATCTGGTCGCGCGCGACTTCGAAGACCAGCTTGAACTGGTCGCTGGCCACATAGGCCGGCCGGATTCGCGTAGCGGCCCATTGCAGCGTGCCGACCGGCGAACGGTCGAACTGCATGCTCGATTCGACCGAGCCGCCGAGCCCGGACTTGCCCTTCCATTCGAGCGATTCCGCGACACGCACGCGCGACAGGGATGGCCCCATGCCCGTGTAGCCCGCCATGGCGCTGCGCGCGCCGGAACCGAACTGCAAGCCGACACGGTTGGTTCCCGCCAGCACGCCTTTCTGCTCATGCATCGCCGACGCCCACCAGGCGCTGCCCGAATCGGCGGCCAGCGATTGGGTCTCGACACGGGTGAAGCCGAGCTGCACCGAGCCCTGCGGATTGGTCGAGATCGGCGCCGTGCGCAGCGAGTGGTAGCTCGGCAGGTTCTGCCCGTTCTGGTCGTTGCGGGCGGTGTACTGGTAGTTCAGGCCGATGTCGCCAAGTACGCGCGCATTGTCCACGCCGAAGCGCATGGCCGCGGAATTGGGCGGCAGCAGGCCGGACGACATCAGCAACGGGTCGCCGTCGCGGCGGCCCGCCCACATGGTGGCGCCGTCCAGCACCGACAGGCCATTCACGGCCGTATAGAACTGCGGCACCAGCGCGTAGGGATCGACCGCCGCGGGCCGGCCGTTGATGGACGTGGCGTCGGTGCCGCGGGCCTGGGCGATCAGCATGACCTGGGCACCGCCATCGAGGTCGAGCACCGACTCGCGGATCTTGACTTCGCCCGAGCTGCGGCAGGCCAGGCCGTGGCCGATGCCCGTGGACAAGGCGCCGCCGGCACAGGCGCGCATGGTGGCGTCGCGCTCTTCGGCGGCGGCACGACCGCTGTAGCTGAGGCGCCAGACCGAGTCCACCGCGGCATCATCGGCGGGGAGCTGCGAGCGCAGGACCGGCGGCGCGTCGCTCGGCGTGGCATCGCCACTTTCGCCTTGCGCGGGCGGTTCGGCCACGAAGTGCCCGAGCCTTGCGGGAAACAGCACCACGGGAGCGGGCGCCGGGGCGGCGGAATCGGGCGGACCGACGAAGTCGTCAGACGGCGCAGCGGCTTCTGCCGCCGGTACGTCGGCGGCTGGCGGCGTAGCGGGCTGACGCGCAGCCTCGGGCGCCTGTTCGCCGGCGATCAATGCGCCGAGCGGGTCATCGGCTGGCGTGGCCATGGCCACCACGGTCGGAACGGGTCGCGCTTCCTGTATGCGTGGCGGGGCCAGGGACTGAATGTTCTGCGGCGTCTGCGCGCACGCGGTCATCCCCCAGGCAGCCAGTACGGCAACACTCAGGCGGCGGCGGGGAAAACGGCGGCAGGAGGCAGCAAGAAATTCGGACAACATGCAACGAGCGGACCGGAACCACGGACCACCGGTACGGGGTCCTTTTTTTAACAGTCGCACGATTTGACTGCAAGCCGGGTTACAAAATCCATCGCAACGTTGGCCTTCTCACAATACGAAAAGCCAGTGCTGCGGCACGCCTTTGCGCGAGTTGTCCCCACTGTGGACAAGCGCAACAGGACTAGCGAAAACCCGGACACCCGCAGGGCTCCGTGCCGAAAAAGGCACCGCTATAATCGGTGGGCTTGGTGCGACACGCATTCTCGTGTCCGGGTAGCTCCAACGTAAGGAGCATCGACCTTTGTCGAGACAAGGGAAGGGCCTCGGCCTGAACCGTCCAATCTCGACCAATTACTTGCTTAGACGAACCCGGCCGAACAGCTAGGGGGAGTCCGATGTGTTGTGAGGAAGCCAGAGTATCGGCGCCTTACAGCTTGCTTTTGCTGGATGGATTTCCAGCCATTGCCCAAGGGCGGGGACGCTCGCCTTTGGGCGAGTTCTCTGTACGCACTCTCCCCGGAGGGTGTCTGCGGTTAGACAGCGGAGTTTCCGTTGTATCGCCGCAACATAGCATTCAAACCGTTCTGGATGGAACGGCGCTACGTTCTTTGGGACGACATCGAGGCTCGCAAGAGCGTTCGATGCCGTCAAGCGCTCGCTGGTAAGGGAGCACGACTGTAAGTAGGTGAGGTCCCGGAGCGGTAGCTCTGTGCATTATGGTTCGGTCGGAAATGTCCGAAAGGGCGTGACGATAGAGAACCTGCTATGCGACTAGCAGTAGCCTAGGGGGACATGCGTCACTGGTAACGGTGGGGTGTGAAGCTCTCCTGACAATGCGGCCCCCGAAAGGGTGCCATCAGGTCGTGAGACAGGATGGTGGAGGCTCCGAGCAGCAACGGGGTCGAGGCGCTAGGCTGACTGGTATGGGTAACGTAAGTGAACTGCTGATAAACGTCGTAACGATTGAGATGCCAAAGCTGCTGTTAGGCATTAACCAAACGGTGTGTGGTCGGTTGTCCCACTCAAGCCTTGGGACACGTCGCCACGATGACCACCGGCGGAAAGGCAGACCCTAACCCAGTCGTGTAATGCGCAGGGAACGTGGTAAGCCCGTATGGCTGCCGGAGCGCAGTTTGGCTCAGGCAGGCGAACCGCAAGGAACGCTGTTGGCTGTGCGGGTATGGGAGGTTGGAAAAAGCGAACGCCGGGCTGTAATGGTCTGGATAGGGATTGAGACATCATCCCACGCGAAAGCGGGCAGACTTCCAACTGGTCAATCGTCGCAGGACGGCTGACTGATCTCGCTTGTTTAAATTTTCTTCCCTTGAGGGGCAACACGTCCCTCAAGGGGCGTGCTGTCTCTTGATGTTGGGGAAGATCCTCAAGATAGGAGAGCAGCATGGAAGCATTGATCCGCAAGGATGAATCTGCGCTCTCCGGCGTGCCGCAAACCTGGGGCGCCATTAATTGGCGCCGCGTGGAGCGGAACGTTCGAGATATGCAGATTCGAATTGCGAAGGCGACACAGGAAGGGGACTGGCGTAGGGTGAAAGCCCTGCAACGGTCTCTGACCCGCTCGTTCTCCGCCAAAGCACTGGCGGTACGACGAGTGACGATGAACCAAGGTGAGCGAACGGCAGGCGTCGATCGCGAAAAGTGGAAAACGCCTGAAGTCCGGTGGGAAGCCATTGGGCGGTTGAAGCGCCGGGGGTACAGACCTCTGCCATTACGGAGGGTCTTCATCCCCAAGGCCAATGGGAAGGAGCGCCCTCTGGGCATTCCAACCATGTTGGACCGAGCCATGCAAGCGTTGTATCTGCTGGCGTTGGAACCGGTGTCCGAAGGAACGAGCGATCCGAACTCTTATGGATTCAGGATCAACCGATCCACGGCGGATGCCATGTCCCAGCTGTTTGTTTCCTTATCCCAGAAGGCCTCGGCTCAATGGGTGCTGGAAGCAGACATCAAAGGATGCTTCGACCATATCAGTCACGACTGGCTGGAGCGCAATGTCCCAATGGACAAAGCAATCCTTCGGAAGTGGTTGAAGGCTGGCGTGGTATTTCAAGGCCAGTTTCAGGCAACCGAAGCCGGAACGCCGCAGGGAGGCATCATTTCCCCGACTCTGGCAAATGTGGCGCTGAACGGCTTGGAAACGCAACTGACCCAGTTCCTCGGAACGAAGTTGGGAGTGACCAAGGCGAAAAGGCTCAAAGTGAATGTTGTGCGTTACGCGGACGACTTCGTGATCACCGGTGATACGCCGGAGGTCCTAGAAAGCGAAGTGAAGCCGTGGGTAGAACAGTTCCTCGCTGTACGGGGGCTATCGCTATCGACGGAGAAAACGCGGATCGTCAGCATCGCGGACGGCTTTGACTTCCTAGGGTGGAATTTCCGTAAGTACTCGGGAACACTGCTCATCAAGCCAAGCAAGAAAAACGCGCAAGCGTTCTATCGCAAGGTGAAGGCGGTCATCAGCACCAACAAGACGGTGGAGCAGTCGGTTCTAATTCGACTGTTAAACCCGATGCTGCGGGGCTGGGCACAGTATCACAGTCCCGTGGTTGCTAAATCGGCGTTCGCCCGCATGGAGCATGAAGTATTTATTGCTTTACGGCGGTGGGCAAAGCGGCGACATCCACATAAGTCGGCCGAATGGGTGCGGAGGAAGTATTTCGCAACCGTCGGCGAACGAAACTGGGTGTTCGGAACCAAGTTCGTGAGCGGCAACGGCAGTGTAGGCTGGACAGAACTGTACTCGCTTGCGGGTACGACTATCCGGCGGCACAAGAAGATTCGGGGGGATTACAATCCCTTCGATCCTACGCAGGAACGGTACGGCGAAAAGCTGCGACAGGAGCGAATGTTGGAAAACATGGCGCACCGTAAGCAGTGGATCAAACTGTATCTATCCCAGCAAGGCTTGTGCGCGGTGTGTCAGTGCAAGATAACCAAGGAAACAGGATGGGAAGATCATCACATCGAACCTCGCATACGCGGGGGCTCCGATGCTCTAGGGAATCGCGTGCTGCTGCATCCGAACTGTCACATGCAAGTGCACCACCATGGCAGAACTGTTGTGAAACCGGTGTCCGAAGTGACATTTAGTTGAGGCCCGAGCCGTATGCGGGGAAACTCGCACGTACGGTTCCTAGGGGGGGACAGGTCAGTAATGACTTCGTCCCTACCCTACTCTTTCGGGTAAGACAGCCGCGGCCTGTTACGAACGGGTGCCTCCATGGCGGTTGTGCAAGGTCACCTATCGTCCCGGCATTGCAAGGGTTCCCGTCCGTAACAGGCACAGCGTTGCGCCCGCGGCACCATCCCGGCCATGGGCGCGTCACGGTCCGGCGCAAGGCGCGATGACACGATCGGCGTCCCAGGCCCGCATCCGCACCAATATCTATAAAAGAGGAGAAGTTAATGCAGCGTCGTTCCTTCCTGTTGAAAGCGTCGGCCGTGGCCGCAACCGGGGCACTTGCCGCATGCGGCAAGGATGAAAAGGCCGCAGCGCCGGCCGCAAGCGCCCCAGCCGCCCCGGCCGTCGTCGGCAGCAACCCTGCCGTGGAATGGCGCCTTGCATCGAGCTTCCCCAAGTCGCTGGACACCATCTTCGGCACCGCCGAACTGCTGTCGACCCGCGTCAAGGAACTGACCGATGGCAAGTTCAACATCAAGGTCTTTGCCGCCGGCGAAATCGTGCCGGGCCTCCAAGTCCTGGATTCGGTGCAGAACAACACCGTGCAGATCGGCCATACCGCCGGCTACTACTACTTCGGCAAGAACCCGACGCTGTGCTTTGATACCACCGTCCCGTTCGGCCTGACCGCGCGCCAGCAGAATGCGTGGATGCTGCAAGGCAACGGCATGAAGCTGATGCGCGAGTTCTTCAAGGAATACAACGTCGTCAACTTCCTGGGCGGCAACACCAACGCGCAGATGGGCGGCTGGTTCCGCAAGGAAATCAAGACCGTGGCCGACCTGCAGGGCCTGAAGTACCGCATTGCCGGCTTTGCCGGCGTGGTGCTGTCGCGCCTGGGCGTGGTACCGCAGCAGATCGCCGGCGGCGACATCTACCCGGCGCTGGAAAAGGGCACCATCGACGCGGCCGAGTGGGTAGGCCCGTACGATGACGAGAAGCTCGGCTTCTACAAGGTGGCCCCGTACTACTACTATCCGGGCTGGTGGGAAGGCAGCGCGCAGCTGTCGTTTTACGCCTCGGCCAGCGAATTTGAAAAGCTGCCGGCGCTGTACAAGCGCGCGCTGGAAACCGCCACCATCGAAGCCCACACCATGATGATGGCCAAGTACGACACGGTCAACCCGCAGGCGCTGGCCCGCCTGCTGGAAAACGGCGTGAAGCTGCGCCCGTTCTCCAAGGAAATCATGGAAGCCTGCTTCAAGGCCACCCAGGAAGCCTACGCCGACGAAGTCGCCAAGAATCCGTCGTTCAAGAAGATCTACGACGACTGGCGCGTGTTCCGCAACAACGAGGCCGCCTGGTTCAACGTGGCCGAGCAGGCATTCGCGCAGTTCAGCTACGCGCGCAAGCTGTAATTTCGCCACGCGGGGGCAGGCTGCCCCCTCGGCGCAAACCCCGTGTTCCCGTGAGGGCACGGGGTTTTTGTTTTACGTGAGTGCAATGCCTGGGCCTGCAGCGGGCTCCGGCAATAAAACACCCCCGCCGGTAGAATCGCGCGCAGATCTATCGGAATTCCCCCATGCAACTCGGCATCCTTTACGCACTCCTGGCCTACACCATCTGGGGGCTGCTCCCGCTCTACATCAAGTCGCTGCCCGGCATCGCACCGGCCGAAATCCTGCTGCACCGGATGGTCTGGTCGCTGGTGTTCCTGGCCGTCGTCCTGGCCGCCCGGCGCCAGTGGGCCTGGCTGGGCAAGGTGGCCACGGACCGGCGCCTGATCCTGTCCTTTGCCGCGAGCGCCGCGCTGCTGTGCGGCAACTGGTTCATCTATATCTGGGCCGTATCCGCCAATCGGGTGGTCGATGCCAGCCTGGGCTATTTCATCAACCCGCTGTTCAGCGTGCTGCTGGGCGTGGTGTTCCTGCACGAGCGGCTGCGGCCGGGGCAATGGCTGTCGATCGCGGTGGCGGCGGCAGGGGTCGCCTGGCTGACCGTGGCATCGGGCCAGCTGCCGTGGATTGCCCTGGCGCTGGCGGCCACCTTCGGCGGCTATGGGCTGCTGCGCAAGACGGGAGCCCTTGGGGCGCTGGAAGGGCTGTCTCTCGAGACCCTGCTGCTGTTCCCGCTGGCCGCCGCGGCACTGGCCTACCTATTTGCAACCGGCCAGGACAGCTTCCGGCACGCAGCACCAGGTACGCAATTCCTGCTGTTGATGGCGGGGCCGATCACCGCCGTGCCGCTGCTGTTCTTTGCCGCCGGCGCCCGCCGTATCCCGCTGTCCCTGCTTGGCCTGCTCCAGTACACGGGCCCGACGCTGCAGCTGCTGCTTGGCGTCTGGCTATGGCATGAGCCGTTCCCGCCGCAGAAGCAGCTGGGTTATGCGCTGATCTGGGTGTCCCTGGCCTTGTACGCGGCCGAAGGGATTTGGGTCAGTACCCGGCAGAAGCCGGAATCCATTAGCGCAAACGATGAGGCCGTCAATAATTAGCCAGGCTTTATTCATTAGGTCGATGAAATTGAGCGCACGAACGCAGAATCGGGGTTTATCTTCATCAACCGGATTAATCATCCACGGAAAAATTTTTCTATTCTCATAAATAGCATCGATGGATAGGGGCGTCCCCCATCCCCTATCCCTGTACCGCATGCCCGCGACCCCGTCCCCGCCCAGCGAACCGGCCATCCAGCGCAAGATCATCCATTGCGACTGCGACTGCTTTTACGCGTCGGTCGAAATGCGCGACGACCCGTCGCTGCGCGGCCGGCCCATGGCTGTCGGGGGAGCCGCGGACCGGCGCGGCGTGATCGCTACCTGCAACTACGAGGCGCGCGCGTTCGGCGTGCGCTCGGCCATGTCGTCGGCGCAGGCCCTGCGGCGCTGTCCGGACCTGCTGATCGTGCGCCCGGCCATGGACAAGTACCGCGAAGTCTCGCGCCGGATCTTTGCGATCTACCGCGAGTACACGGCCCTGGTCGAACCGCTGTCGCTGGACGAGGCTTATCTCGATGTGAGCGAGTGTCCGCACCATGGCGGCAGCGCCACGCGCATTGCCGAGGAAATCCGGCGCCGGGTGCGGGAGGAGGTGGGTGTCACGGTATCGGCAGGGGTCGGACCGAACAAGTTCGTCGCCAAGATCGCGAGCGACTGGAACAAGCCCGACGGGCTGTTCGTGGTGCGGCCGGCGGCAGTGGATGCCTTTATCGCCGTGCTGCCGGTCGGACGCATCCATGGTGTGGGCACGGTCACCGCGGCCAAGCTCAAACGCCTTGGCGCCGAGACCTGTGGCGATCTGCGGGACTGGCCGGCGGACCGGCTGCATCGCGAGTTTGGCCGCTTCGGCGCACGGCTCTACAACCTGTGTCGAGGCGTCGATCCCCGCACGGTATCGCCCGAGCGCGAACGCAAGTCGATCAGTGTCGAGGAGACCTATGCAGACGACCTGCCGGACCTGCAGGCCTGCCTGGCGGAACTGGAACCGCTGGTCGCCATGCTGGAGGTCCGCATTGCGCGCGCGCAGGCGCATGACACCATCGACAAGCTCACCGTGAAGCTGCGTTTCTCGGACTTCCGCCAGACCACCGTGGAATGCCGTGGCCATGCGCCCGACCGCGGCACCTACGCCCGCCTGCTAGCCGAGGGCCACGCGCGGCGCGGACTGCCGGTGCGATTGCTCGGTGTCGGTGTCGGGACCAGTGACCGCGATACGGCGCAACTCGAACTGTTTCCCTGAGTCATATTCACCCGATAAATCAATATCGCATAAAAATCCGCTAGTTGATTTTTCGCATAAATAATCTACTGCAGATCGTTGCGCATGATCAGCAGCCAGGGCATGTGGGAGTTCGTGACGCCATCGAGCCTGCCCGAATCCCCCAACTCGATCTCCTCCATCGACACAGACTGCTGGACGTTGCCGCCAATGGCCTTCACCAGGCGCGCGGCGGGATCCACCGACACCACGATGTCGCAATGCATGGGCGTCGTGCCAAAGCCGATACCGGCGATGTCCTCGAGGTATCTTTCGCGGCCGCGCGGCGCACAGATGATGTCGCCCGTCCGTGGCAGCGCAGGAACGGGTTCGAGATGAAAGGCGGGCCGGGGCAGGATCCCGTCGCGCGCATCCACGACATACATGGAATGTGACTGGCCGGTCAGGAACTGGCGCTCGTCGAGTCCGGCCTTGCGCAGGACCCAGGAAATGAATACCGCCGACCAGGCCCAGGACGGCTGCGTGACCTGCGTGCAACGGGGCACCTGGCCCACGATGCCCCAATAGCGCCGCGCCATCTGGCAGCCCAGTGGCGTGGCTTCCATGCCGGTGCCGTCGGGGAACGAGACACAGCCGGACTCGGCGCCATCGGCATCCGTTTCCTGGTCGGCGGAGCCTTGGGCAGGCGCGCCGGCATCTGCCGAAAGCGGCTCCTCATCCGGCTGCGGCGCCGGCAGGGGACTGAACGTCACGCAGGCGGTATCGTCGCGGCCCAGGCGCACGGTCTGCGAGCCCCAGCGCCGCCATTCCTGTATGGCGATTTCCACGATGCGTTCGCGCGTGGTTGCGCCCGGCGTGGTCGCGGGACGTTCCATGTCGGGGAGCGGAGCCGCCTGCGGGCGCGCCGGTTCGCTCACCGTGCTGCAGCCTGCGAGGCATGCCAGGGCCACGGCGGCGCACAGGACCCAACCCCGGGCCTGTGGAAAAACCTGTGGAATCCACTGTGGAGAGCGCTGTGAATAACGCTGTGGAAATATGGCCTGGTCCGAACTGGGAAGCATGTGGCCCCCAATGATGTGCCGCACACGCTGCGGCCTTGATCAAGCGCGCCTGAACGGCAGTTTGCCAGTCTGGCCGGCCAGCCGCGGGATGGGCCGGTCCGGGGTGCAGCGGTCGCTGCAGAAGTATCTTGCCAGTGCTGTGGATAACGTTTCCCCGCCCGGCGCGCACCAGCGCCCTCGGGCGACACGGTGGCGGCATGGCGGGGTCATGCAAAGCCGGGGTGCCGCAGTGGCCCGCCAGGCTTTCCGGGCTTACTGATTGACGGCGTCCTTGAACTTCTGGCCAGCCTTGAACTTCACCGTCTTGGCTGCTTCCACCTTGATTTCTTCGCCGGTGCGCGGGTTGCGGGCCATGCGCTCGCCGCGCTCGCCCTTGCTGAACGTGCCAAAGCCGACCAGGCTCAGCGTATCGCCCTTGGCAACGGCGTCCATGATGGCCGACAGGGTCACGTTCAGTGCCTGCTCGGCCTTTGCCTTGGTCAGACCGTCCACGCCAGACGCGATAGCGTCGATCAGTTCGGTTTTCGTCATGCTTCACTCCGTATCGAGTTGATAAAACACAGACGTCCAGACACGGTCCGCCCACGGTTGGGCCGGACCGGCAAAGACGTCGCGGGCCACATGATACCGTGCCGGACAAGGCGCACCGGATGAAGATTGTTACGAGCACCTTTCCGGAAAGCGGCTTCGGGCCGTGATTCGGCTGCCGCCGGACCATTCGGCGAGCCCGGAAGCGCGCACGGGGAGTGATGTTTACGCCCTCCGGCCCCTGAAGCGCCTTCAGGACTCCTCTGACCGCGTATACGCCCTTTACAGCCTTACGACCTCTATCGGGTGGAGGAGTGCCCTCCGTAGCGCCTGAAGGGCTCCTGGAGGCTTTCCAGAGCCTGCTACAGCATGGCTGGCCATCCACAGCCCACTTTCGACCGACTATTCCAACCCAGCCCATGCACTATGTTGCATAGCAAGCATTCTTCTTTGGGCGGCATTCGCGCGGTGAATGATGTTGGGCGGCGTATACGTCGGTCCGCGTATACGGCCTCTGGCAATCGCATGGGACTGCTGGAGCGTATACGCGCTGTGCCGGGTTTACGTTCGCGAACTCCCCCCAATTTCGTGCCTCGGCTGAAGGTGGCCACTGGGTTTACATCTTTCTTTTCATGTATACAAATAGTGGTAGTAGGTAAACACCGGTTATTTCTGTGGATAAGCTGGTAAACGCCAAGCTGATCAAAGGTTTACATAAACCAGAACCACAGGGACGCAGTGTTGGCGGGCGTGGATGACTCGGGGGTCTGTGCGGGGGTGCCTGTGTCGAGGGTCTGACTTGTTCCTGTCGCGTCCCCAGGCCAACCCCAGGCGGCCCACACGCAATCCGGCTGCTTATCCACAGAAACGGGCGGCCTTATCCACATTCCAGTGGCTGCGCATACGGTCCTGCCAGATCGATGACCTGCCCCTTCAGTAGTGATTCGGCGTATACGTGGCGCCAGCCATGAGGCTTGCGTATACGGTCCCCGGGCGCCCCGGTATCATCCCGATCGCGTCGGCGCGACCCGCGCCTGCAACGCAATGGAAAGCGAACAGCACGGGAAGGCAAATGGCGGACAAGGCAAAGCGCAAGGACAGCGTCAAGGAAAGCAAGGCGGGCAAGTCGGCGAGCGACCGCATCGAGGTGCGCCAGTCGGGCGTGCATGGCAAGGGCGTTTACGCGATTGCGCCGATCGCGGAGGGCGAGCGGGTGATCGAGTACAAGGGCGAGCACATTTCCTGGAAGAAGGCCCTGGAACGCCACCCGCACGACCCGAATGATCCCAACCACACGTTCTATTTCAGCCTGGACGACGGCAGCGTGATCGACGCCAAGTTCGGCGGCAACCGCGCGCGCTGGATCAACCATGCCTGCGCCCCGAACTGCGAGGCGCGCGAGAAGAAGGGCCGCGTATTTATCCATGCGCTGCGCGATATTGCCGCGGGCGAAGAGCTTTTCTATGACTACGGGCTGGTAATCGAGGCCCGCTATACGAAGAAGCTGAAGAAGGAATTCGAGTGCCGCTGCGGCAGTGCGGAGTGCCGCGGCACCATGCTGGCGCCCAAGGGCAAGAAGTCGGGCGGCAAGTAAGCGACGCTACGCCGTACTCCGCATCAGGCGGCCACCCCGGCCGCCTCGCACGGGATGCGGATCACGAAGCGCATGGTCGGGCGCCGTTCGCAGCCGGCACCCGGTTCCGCGGACGCGGAGGCCTCGGCTGGCACGTCCTCGATGCGGATGGTGCCGTGGTGCAGGCCGATGATTTCATGCACGATCGCGAGCCCCAGCCCGGCGCCGGCAGTCTGTGCCGCCGGAGCCTGATCGCCCTGGCGGTCGCCACGGAAGAAGCGCTTGAAGACCTCTTCGCGCCGCTGCGGGGCGATGCCGGGGCCATTGTCTTCCACCATCACCACCGCCATGCCGCGGTTGCCGAGTGCCTCGCCGCCCGCGCGCACCGTGATGCGCCCGCCCGGGGGCACGTACTTCACGGCGTTGTCGATCAGGTTGGACAGCGCTTCGCGCATCAGCAGCCGGTTGCCGCGGACCATGGCCGGCGAGCTGCCGGTAAAGGTCGGGCCGGGCAGGACCTCGAAGCCCAGGTCCAGGTGGCGCGCCAGCGCCTGGGGCACCCATTCCGCGCCGGTCTCGAAGGCCAGCTCGGCCAGGTCGAAATACTCCACCGGACCCAGCCGCTCCAGCGACAGCCCGGGCTCCGCGCGGGCCAGCGACAGCAGCTGGTTGGACAGGCGCACGGCGCGGTCGGAGGCGGTCTGCAGCTCGCGCAGCGCATGGCGGGCCACTTCGAGCGAATCGGCCTCCATGGCCCGGTCAGCGTGCAGCTTCACGGCTGTCAGCGGCGTGCGCAGCTGGTGCGCGGCATCGGCAATGAACTTGCGCTGGGCGTCCAGCGCATCCCGCAGCCGCGACAGCAGTGCATTCAGGCCGCGGATCAGCGGCGCCACCTCGGCCGGCACCTGGGTTTCGTCGAGTGCGGCCAGCGAGCGCGCAGTCTGGCGGTTCAGCTTGTCGGTCAGGATCTGCAGCGGCACCAGCTCTTCCTTGAGCACGTGCGAGAGGATCAGGCTGCCCACCAGCAGCAGCAGGATCAGCGGCACCGACACCGATAGCAGGATCTCGTTGGCCGCGGTCTCGCGCCGGTCCAGCAGTTCCGCCACCTCCACCACGATGGGGCCGCGCGCCAGCTTGCCGTCTTCGCTGGTGCCGAGTTCGTCGGTGGCGGCGCTCGGCAGCATGACCGGAAGCCGGACCGCGCGTACCTGGCGGCCGCTGAACCAGGCATAGAACAGGCGTGCGTCATGCAGCGTGGTCTGGCCGGTGCCATAGCCGAGCCACGTGTCCATGCCGCCGATCAGGCCGTCCGGGCCATGGATGCGCCAGTAGATGCGGTCGGTGCCCTCGGCCTCGACCAGCGTCTGGGCGATCATCGGGATGTCCTGCTCCAGCCGCGGCCCGGCAATGCGGATCTGCTGCGCGATGCTATTGGCCACGCCATACAGCGCGCGGTCGAATACCTGCGTGGTGTAGTGCGCGGCCAGCCAGTAGGAGAGCGAGCCGCTGACCAGCACCAGCGCGAACAGCGGCGTGGCCAGCGCGCGCAGCAGGTGTACGCGCAGGCTGGCGTTGACCGCCACGCGCGGCGCCTGGCCCATGCCGCGGCGGGCCGGTGGCGACACCGGCTGAGTACCGGGATCGGCGGCGGAGCGGGAACTACGGGAGCGCGGCCACATGGGGCGGGGAGCTTTCAGTCAGCTGGCCGGCGCGGTGCCGGCCAGCGCCACGGGCGCGCGTTCATTGGCCGACGCGGACCTGCAGCAGGTAGCCGAAGCCGCGCACCGTCACGATCTCGACGTCGCTTTCCTCGAGCTTCTTGCGCACGCGGTGCACATAGACTTCGATGGCGGTGTCGCCAACGGTGTCGCCGCCTTCGCCGGCCGGATGCGCGAAGGTCGCCAGGTGGTCCTGCAGCTGGGCCTTGCTGACCACGCGGCCCTGGCGCTGCAGCAGCAGTTCCAGCACCGCGAACTCGCGCGGCGACAGTTCCAGCGGCTTGCCGTCGATGAACATGCGGCGGTCGTTGCCGGACAGGCGCAGGCGGCCCAGGCGCACGTCGCGGTCGGGCACGGCTTCGCCATGCTGGCTGCGGCGCAGCAGCACGCGCACGCGCGCCTCCAGCTCGGGCAGGGCAAAGGGTTTGACGAGATAGTCGTCGGCACCGGCGTTCAGGCCGGACAGCTTGTCTTCGAGCTCGTCGCGCGCGGTCAGGATGATGACGGGGGTGGTGCGGTTGCGGGCACGGTAGCGCGCCAGCAGCGTCATGCCGTCGATGCCGGGCAGCCCCAGGTCGAGGATGACCAGGTCGTGCTGATCGCGCAGCAGGTGTTCGGTGGCGTAGACGCCGTCATGGACCACGCGCACCTGGTGGCCGGCACGTGTCAGGCCGGCTTCGACGCCGCTGGCGATCTGGCGGTCGTCTTCGATCAGCAGGATACGCATGGCGGCAGTTGGGGCAGGGCGTCGGGCATGGCTGGATCAGCCGGAAAGGAAGACAGGATGCGGCAGGCGCGGCGTGGCGTGCACGCGAATACCGCGATGCGCAGATTGTACAGGCCAGGGCCCTTGTCTTCCTTTCGGTTTGCCTTCAGTACGCGGCCTGCGTGCCGCCAGGGCGACCGTGCGTGTCTTAGGCCACCTGCAAGGCCACCTGCAGCGAAGCGGCGGCCTGCTCGATGAAACGGGCCAGGTCGATGTCGCGCTGGGTCAGGCCGTTGGCGTCGTGCGTGGACAGCGTGATATCCACGCGGTTGTAGACGTTGAACCACTCGGGGTGGTGGTCGGCCTTCTCCGCCTGGATGGCGACGCGCGTCATGAATGCGAACGCCGCATTGAAATCGGGGAAGGTGAAGCGCTTCTGGATGGCGTCGCGGTTGTCGACGTCGGTCCAGCCGGGGAGGTCGGCGAGCAGGGTGGCGCGCACCTGGGGCGATAGGGGTGTCATGATGGGCTCGATCAGGGGAAAGAAAAAACCGGCCCGCCCTGGCGGGCTTGCCGGCATTGTTTCACAAAGCGGAAAACCGTGCGGTCGGCCGCTCCGGGTCAGATATCGTCGCTGTCGCCCCAACCTTCGCGGGTGCCCACGTTGAGCACCTGGTCGCCTTCGGCCACGTCGCCCGCGCCCAGCGTCGGCAGGTTGCGCAGTTCCTGGTACAGCGGCGCAAAGTCCGGCCGGGTCGCGTCGAACAGCTGCTCGAAGTCGTCGATCACGAAGTAGGTCTTCTGGAAGGTGTCGATGCGGTAGCGCGTGCGCATGATGCGGCGCACATCGAAGCCGATGCGGTTGGGGCTGGCCGAATCCAGGCTGTAGATCGACTCGCCCTGGCTGGACAGGATGCCGGCGCCGTAGATGCGCAGGCCTTCGGGCGTGCGGATCAGGCCGAATTCCACCGTGTACCAGTACAGGCGCGCCAGCATGTCGAGCGCGCCCAGGCCAGCCGCCTTGAGACCGCCCTTGCCGTAGGCCTGCATGTAGTCGGCGAAGACCGGGTTGATCAGCAGCGGCACATGGCCGAACACGTCGTGGAAGCAGTCCGGCTCCTGCAGGTAGTCGAGCTGCTCGGGCTTGCGCATCCACCAGCTGGCCGGGAAGCGGCGGTTGGCCAGGTGCTCGAAGAACACCTCGTCGGGCACCAGGCCCGGCACGGCGACCACCTGCCAGCCCGTGGCGCGCATCAGCGTCTCGTTGAGCTGGTCGAATTCCGGCACGCGGTCCTTTTCCATGCCCAGCGTGGCCAGGCCCTGCAGGAATTCATTGCTGACGCGACCGCGCAGCATCGACGCCTGGCGCTCGTAGAGCTTGCGCCAGATGGCGTGGTCGGTGCTGGTATAGCGGTGCACCGGCTGCGCGATGGTGAAGTCCGGGCGCAGTTCCTGGCCGGACAGCAGGCCGGCGTCGAATTGCTCCCTGAGCTTTTCGGTCATGGTGCCCTGGAAGGCACCGTCGAACTGGCCGGAAGCCTCCTGGACTGGGGCGCTGGCGGAAGCGAGCATCGAATTTGTCTCCTGGGTTTGGCGCGGAGCGCCGTGATGCGGTTTATCTGCGTAGTTTAGGCGTGCATTGCCGCAAACTGGCCGCAAAATCGGTCTTGCTGGGGAGACTGGCGCATATAATCCGCGCTATATGGCTAATTAATGCGGAAACAACGTATGGTTTCGCTTGACCAGTTCGACCTGGCACTGATCGCGGCCCTGCAGGCCGACGGGCGCTCCACCCACCAGCAGCTGGCCGAGCGCGTACACCTGTCGCCCAGCCAGGTCGGGCGGCGGCTTGCGAGGCTGGAAGCCGACGGCGTCATCACGGGCTATCGCGTGAGCCTGTCGACCCAGGCGCTCGGGCTCGGTGTGCAGGTCTTTATCAGCGTCAAGCTGGCGCACCACGGCGACACCATCATCGAACGCTTCGGCGAGGAAATCCTGCTGCTCGAGGAAGTGCAGGAATGCTATTCCGTGGCGGGCGAGGCCGATTACCTGATCCGCGTAGTCGTGCCCGACCTGCCCACCCTGGCCGAGTTCACGATGAAGCGGCTGATGCGGGTGCCCGGCGTGGAGAGTATTCGTTCCAACATTGTCCTGACCGCGCTCAAGTGCGAAGGCGCCTTGCCGCTGTCGCACCTGCGCTGAATTTTTTGTCGGCCGCGTTGCAGGTTTGAGTGCCGGCCTTGCACTCCCAAACGTCACATGTCACCCTCGCCGGGTGCTTTGACGGGAGGATCGCAGGATGATGGGAATCGTTGCCCGACCGGGTCGGGGACTTGGCAGGCGCGCGGCTTGCCGCGCCGTCATGGCGGGCGCGCTGGCCTGGCTGTCGGTGTCGGCCGCGCTCGCGGCGCAGGTGACGCGCTTCTCGCCGGAGGGAACGGTTCCGCAAGTGCGCCAGGTGGCGATCCGCTTCGACGAGGCCATGGTGCCAATGGGCGACGTGCAGGCGGCCGCGCCGGCGGCGCTCTCGTGTACCGGCGCCGCCACGGCGGGGCAGGGACGCTGGGTCGACGCCAGCAACTGGGTCTTCGACTTCGAGCGCGACCTGCCGCCGGGCGTGCGGTGTTCGGTGCGGATGTCCGCCAGCCTGCGCAGCGTGGCGGGCAAGCCTTACGCGGGCAAGGCCGAGTACCGGTTCGAGACCGGCGGCCCCGCGGTCGTGTCCAGCCGTCCGTCGGGCGGCGAGATCGAGGAAGACCAGGTCTTTGCGCTGCGCTTCAATGGCGCCGCCACGTCGGCCTCGGTGCGCGATCACGCGTGGTGCCAGGCAGAGGGCCTGGGCGAGCGCATTCCCGTACGCCTGCTGACCGGCAAGGAGCGCGACGCCGTGCTCGAGGCCATCTACTGGAAGCGCCTCGCCAAGGACGCGCCCGATGCGATCCACCTGCTGGCCTGCCAGCAGCGGCTGCCGGCCGGGGCGCGCATGCAGCTCGTGCTCGGCGCCGGCATCGCCACGCCGTCCGGCGTTGCCGCGCGCGACGAGCGCCGCTTCGACTACACCGTGCGCGAGCCGTTCAGGGCGAGCTTCAGCTGCGAGCGCGAGCACGCGCAGTCGCCGTGCACGCCGCTGCGGCCCATGACGGTCTCGTTCTCGGCACCGCTCGCGCGCAAGCTGGCCGAGCAGGTGGTGCTGAAGACGTCGTCCGGCCCGCGCAAGCCGCAGTTCGAGGCCGATCTCGCGCCCGATGCAAGCGTGACGTCGCTGACCTTCGCCGCGCCCTTCCCGGAGAAGGCCGATTTCACGATCGAGATTCCGCGCGACCTGAAGGACGACAGCGGCCGCACGCTGTCCAACGCCGACCTGTTCCCGCTCAAGGTGTCGACCGCGGCCATGCCGCCGCTGGCCAAGTTCGCCGCGGCGCCGTTTGGCGTGGTCGAACGCTTCGGCGAACTGCCCAGGGGCAAGCTGCCGGCCGACTATCCGCCGCTGCTGCCGGTCACGCTGCGCAACGTGGAAGCCGATCTGCAGGTGCGCGGCGTGCAGGCGCAGGCAGGTACGGTGATGAAGCTCAAGGTCGATGACGATGGCGCCGTGCTGCGCTGGCTCGGCCTGGTGCGCCGCATGCACGAGACCAGCTGGACGCGCCTGGAACTCGACGCGGTACTGGCGGGCCGCTCGCCCTATGGCGTGAACAATCCGCGCAATGCGCCGTCGATCGAATCGCGCTCGGTGTCGCTGCTGGAACGTGCGGCGGGCGTGCAGAAGCTCTCGGTGCCAAAGCCTTCGGGCGATGCGCCGCGGCCGTTCGAGGTAGTCGGCATTCCGCTGCCGGAACCGGGCTTCCACGTGGTCGAGATCGCCTCGCCGATGCTTGGCGAAGCGCTGCTGGGCAAGCGTGCGCCCATGTATGTGCGTACCGCCGCGCTGGTCACCAACCTGGGCGTGCATTTCAAGCTCGCGCGCGGCGAAGGCGACGGTTCGATGAGCGGCCTGGCGTGGGTCACCGCGCTTGACGATGGCAAGCCCGTGCGCGACGCCGCCGTCGCCGTGCGCGATTGCTCCGGCAGGTTGCTTGGCGAAGGCCGTACCGATGCCAGCGGCATCTCGCGTTTCGCGAAGCTCGACGATGTGCGCGGCCGCAGCTGCGACGGCAACGGCCTGTCTGGCTATTTCGTCTCCGCGCGTATCGCGGCCACGCATCCGGAGGCGCGCGGCAAGGCCGACATGGCCTTCGTGATGTCCGACTGGAACCGCGGCATCGAGACGTGGCGCTTCCATGTGCCGACCGATGCCAGCGCCGCGCAGACCGTGCGCGCGCATACCGTGTTCGACCGTACGCTGCTACGCGCCGGCGAAACCGTGTCGATGAAGCATTTCATCCGCGCCGAGACCGCGCAGGGCTTCGCCTTGCCGCCGGCGAGCCGCAAGCTGCCGGACACGGTGGTGATCCGCCATGAAGGCAGCGGCCAGACCTATGAGTTGCCGCTGCAGTGGCGCAACACCGCCACCGGCGGGCGCAGCGCGGAGAGCAGCTTCCAGGTGCCACCGGCGGCCAAGCTCGGGGTCTACAACGTCGAGCTGCAGGCCGAAGCCAACCGCGGCGATGACGTCGACGACAACAATGCGCATTCCTATGCCAGCGGCAGCTTCCGCGTGGAAGCCTTCCGGCTGCCTGTACTGACCGGCACACTGCAGGCCCACGGCGGGCAGGGGGCCAAGGGCGGCGCCGTGGTGGCGCCGGCCGAGCTGCCGGTCGGTGTCGAAGTGCACTACGTGTCCGGTGGCGCCGCCATCGGCCTGCCGGTGCGCGTATCGGCGCTGCTGCGCGACAAATTGGTCAGCTTCCCGGGCTACGACGAGTACTCGTTCACGCCGCCGCGTGTCGCGCGCGAGAACGCCTCCGGCGATGAGGAGATGGACCAGGCCGACGAGGGTCAGGCCGGCGACGGCGGCCAGAAGCTGGTCGCCGACAAGCTGCCGCTGACGCTCGACAAGAACGGCAACGGCACCGTCACGCTGCGCAAGCTGCCAAAGACCGATGCGCCGCGCGACCTGGTGCTGGAAGCCGGCTTCGCCGACCCGAACGGCGAGGTCCAGACGCTGCGCCAGACCGTGCCGGTATGGCCTGCCGCCGTCGTGGCAGGCATCCGCACGGATGGCTGGGTATCGGTGAAGCAGAAGCTGGCCGTGCGCGGCCTGGTGCTCGACACGCAGGGTAAGCCGGTAGCCGATGCGCCGGTGAAATTCAACGCGCGCCTGCGCATGACTACGTCGACGCGCAAGCGCGTGGTCGGCGGTTTCTATCGCTATGACAATCGCAGCGGCAGCCGCGATCTCGGCACGGTGTGCGAGACGCGTACCGACGCGCAGGGCCGTGCGCGCTGCGATGTCACGCTGGACCAGGCCGGCCAGGTCGAACTGATTGCGATTGCGCGCGACAAGGACGGTCGCAATGCGCAGGCCGCATCCACGGTATGGGTCACGCGCCAGGGCGAGCTGTGGTTCGGCGGCGAGAACCATGACCGCATCGACGTGCTGCCAGAGAAGAAGCAATACGCACCCGGCGAGACCGCTGTCTTCCAGGTGCGCATGCCATTCCGCCAGGCCACGGCGCTGATCGCGGTGGAGCGTGAAGGCGTGCTCGAGACACAGGTGGTCGAGCTCAATGGCAGTGATCCCACCGTACGTGTGAAGGTCAAGCCCGAGTGGGGACCCAATGTCTACGTGTCGGTGATGACGATCCGCGGACGCCTGCACGAGGTGCCCTGGTATTCGTTCTTCACCTGGGGCTGGCGCCAGCCGGGCGAATGGTGGCGGGCGTTCCGCAGCGAGGGCAAGGGATACGCGGCGCCCACGGCATTGGTGGACCTGTCCCGGCCGGCCTTCCGTCTTGGCCTGGCGGAGATCCGCGTCGGCAACGAGGCGCACCGGCTCGACGTCACCGTGACGCCCGACAAGGCGTCCTATACCGTGCGCGGCAAGGCGCGCATTGCGCTGCAGGTGAAGCTGCCGGACGGCAAGCCCGCGGCCAATGGCGAGATCGCGCTGGCCGCGGTGGACCAGGCGCTGCTGGAACTGATGCCGAACAACAGCTGGGACCTGCTCGACGCCATGCTGCAGCGACGCAGCTACGGCGTGGAGACGTCTACCGCGCAGATGGAAATCATCGGGCGCCGCCACTATGGGCGCAAGGCGGTACCGGCCGGCGGTGGCGGCGGCAAGAGCCCGACGCGCGAGCTGTTCGACACGCTGCTGCTGTGGAACCCGCGCGTGCAGCTTGACGCAGAGGGCAAGGCCACCGTGGAAGTGCCCCTCAACGATTCGCTGACCAGCTTCCGCATCGTCGCCGTCGCTGACCTCGGCGTGGGGCGCTTCGGCACCGGCAGCGCGACCATTGCGGCCACGCAGGACCTGCAGCTGATTTCCGGCCTGCCGCTGCTGGTGCGCGAGGACGACCGCTACCGGGCGATGTTCACGTTGCGCAATACGACAAAGCGGGCCATGACCGTGCAGGCCAGTGCACGCGCCACGCTGGTCGGCGATGCCAGCGCACCACCCGCACCACCCGCACTACCCGCGCAGACCGTGCAGATTCCCGCGGGCGAGGCGCGCGAGATCGGCTGGGATGTCACCGCGCCGGCGCTGCTCGCGTACTCGCGCAGCGGCACGATCCAGTGGGAGGTGCAGGCCGCCGAGCAAGGCGCCGGTGGCGCGGCGGACCGCATCAAGGTATCGCAGCAGATCGTGCCGGCGGAGCCCGTGACGGCGCAGCAGGCCACGCTGGCGCAACTGGCGCCGGGGCTGTCGGTGCCCGTGAAGGCGCCGCCAGGTGCGCTCAAGGATCCGGCCGGCAAGCTGCGCGGCGGCTTGCAGGTGAACCTGCAGTCGTCGCTCGCGGGTGGCATGCCAGGCGTGCGCGAGTGGTTCCTCAACTACCCGTTCAGCTGCCTGGAGCAGCGCGCGTCGAAGGCCATCGGGCTGGCCGACGGCACGGCATGGGAAGCGCTGATGAACCAGCTGCCGTCGTACCTGGATGCGAACGGCCTGGCCTCGTACTTCCCGCTGCGCAGCGACAGCCAGAGTGGCAGCGTCGCGCTGACCGCTTACCTGCTGTCGGTCAGCGACGAAGCCGCGAAAGCGGGGCTGACGCTGCGCGTGCCGGACGAGCTGCGCGCGCAGATGGAACGCGGCCTGGCGGCGTTCGTCGAAGGCCGCATCCGTCCGGATGCGTGGAGCCCTTCGGCAGCCACGATGGATCTGGAAGTCCGCAAGCTGGCCGCGCTCGAAGCGCTGTCGCGCACGGGACACGCGCAGGCACGCATGCTCGGGTCGATCCAGATCCTGCCGGCGCAATGGCCCACCTCCGCGCTGATCGACTGGACCATGCTGCTGTCGCGCATGCAGGATATCCCGCAACGTGAAACCCGCCTGGCCGAAGCGCAGCAGTTGCTGCGCGCGCGCCTGATGGTGCAGGGCACGCGGCTGGCGTTCTCGACCGAGCGCAGCGACGACTGGTGGTGGCTGATGGCCGGCGGCGATGTGAATGCCGCGCGCCTGCTCGCACTCGCCGCGGAACTGCCGGGCTGGAAGGACGAAGCACCGCAGCTTGCCACCGGCCTGATCGGGCGCCAGGTGCGCGGCGCGTGGGGCACGACCAATGCCAATGCGTGGGGCATGCTCGCGATCGCGCGCTTTGCGCAGGCGTTCGAAAAAACGGCGGTGGCGGGCAGCACGCGCCTGTCGGTGAGCGGTGGCGGGGAAGGCGCGCGCAGCTTCGACTGGAGCCGCGCACAACGCCGCGACGGCGTGGCGCAAGGCAGCGTCGACCTGCCGTGGCCGGCCGGGGAGGGCGGCGGCACGCTGCAGCTCGAGCATGCCGGCGCGGGCCATCCGTGGGCCACGGTGCGCGCCATGGCCGCGGTGCCGCTGTCGGGTCCGCTGGCCGCCGGCTACCGGGTGCGCCGCACGGTGACGCCGGTCGAGCAGGCGGTGTCGGGCAAGTGGTCGCGCGGTGACACGTATCGCGTAAAACTCGAGATCGATGCGCAGGCCGACATGACGTGGGTGGTGGTGAGCGATCCGGTGCCGGCGGGCGCAACCATCCTCGGCAGCGGCCTGGGACGTGATTCGGAGATCGCCACGCGCGGCGAGCGGCGCAAGGGCATGGCCTGGGCCGCCTACACCGAACGCACGCCGCAGGCCTACCGCGAGTACTACGAGTACCTGCCCAAGGGCGCGATCTCGGTCGAGTACACGGTACGCCTGAACAATGCCGGTGATTTCGCGCTGCCGCCGACGCGCGTCGAAGCCATGTACGCACCGGACGTGTTCGGTGCCGCGCCGAATGCGCGCCTGGCCGTAGGGGCTCGCCCATGAGCTGGCTCGCGCTCATGATGCCGGCGCGCGTGCGCGAGTGGTGGCTGGCCGGCACCCTGGCGGGCCTGGTCTACGGTGCCTTGCTGGTGCAGGTATCGATGGAGTTGCCGGACGGCGCGCCGTTGACCGGGCAGATTGCAATGCAGCCCGCGTGGAAGACCGCGATGGCGCTGATGCTGGCGCGTGCCGCGTGGTTCCATCGCCCGCTGGGCGAGCGGCGCTGGCTGGTGATTGCGCTGGTGTGCTCGGCGATCGGGGATTTCCTGCTTGCCGTGCCCGCGCTGCGCGTCTCGTTCGTGGGCGGGCTCGGTGCGTTCCTGCTGGCGCACCTGGCCTATCTGCGCGTGCTGGTGCCGCTCGCGGGGGACTGGCGCGCGCACCGGCTGATCGCGTGCGGCGCGATGATCGGCGTGGCGGGTACGATGCTGGGCCGCTTCTGGCCCAACCTGGGCTCGCTCGCGGGGCCGGTCACGGTGTACGTCATCGTGCTGGCGGCGATGGTGTGCGGCGCGCTGGTGGCGAAGCTGCCGACGCCGCTGACGGCGCTCGGCGCGCTGTGTTTTGCGGCCTCGGACATGATGATCGGCATTGCACGCTTCCTGGTGCCGTTCGACAGCTTCCAGCTTGGCATCTGGTGGACGTATGCGGCGGCGCAGGTGCTGATCGTCGCGGGCATCGTGGCCAGGCGCCCGGAGCGTGCGGCATGAAGCGGTTCGTGGCGTCGTCCGTCTGCATGGCTGCAGTGATGCTGGCCTCGATAGCGTTGCCGGCGCACGCACTGCCGTCCTTCACGCAAGTCCGGGCCGACTGGCGCAGCAGTGACGTGGTCATCACCGACCGCAACGGCGAAACCGTTGCGCGCGTGCGCGACGATTTCCGCGTGCGCCGCGGTGATTGGGTCACGCTCGCGGAAACCTCGCCGGCGCTGCGCACGGCCATCGTGCTGTCGGAAGACAAGCGCTTTTACGCACACAGCGGCGTCGACTGGCAGGGCGTGGCCGCGGCGGCCTGGGCCAATCTCTGGAACACGCGCACGCGCGGCGCTTCCACGCTGACCATGCAGCTGGCCGGGCTGCTCGATGAAGACCTGCGCAGGCCGGGCAGCGCGGGGCAGGGCCGCAGTGTCACGCAGAAGCTGGGGCAGGCCGCCGGCGCCGCGTCGCTCGAGCGGAGCTGGAGCAAGGACCAGATCCTCGAGGCGTATCTGAACCTGGTGCCGTTCCGGGGCGAACTGGTGGGCCTTTCGGCGATGTCGCAGGCACTGTTCGGCAAGTTTCCGCAAGGGCTGGATGCGCGCGAAGCGGCGCTGGCCGTGGCGCTCGTGCGCGCACCCAATGCCGGCGCCGCGCAAGTCGCGCGACGCGCGTGCGGGATCCTGCGCGAGATGCGCGTGCCGCGCGAATGCGAGGGGCTGGAGGGCTTTGCGCAACTGGCGCTGCTGCGCACGGGCAGCGTCGCGCAGGGCGGCACGGCCGCATCGCCGCAGCCAAGGCAACTGGCGCCGCACCTGGGGCGGATGCTGGCGGGCCAGGCGCGAGTGCAAGCGGGTCCCGGGGTACCGGTGCCGCCGTACCTGCGCTCCACGCTGGATGCGGGGCTGCAGCGCGTGGCCGCGGCGAGCCTGCAGCGGCATCTGCGCGAACTGGCCGGCCGCCACGTGGAAGACGGCGCGGTGGTGGTGATCGACAACGCGAGCGGCGACGTGCTGGCCTACGTGGGCTCGTCGGGCGAATTGTCCGGCGCGGCACAGGTGGACCACGCGCAGGCGCTGCGCCAGGCCGGCTCGACGCTGAAGCCATTCCTGTACGAGCAGGCATTGGAGGAGCGCAGGCTGACGGCGGCTTCGCTGCTCGATGACCGGCCGGTCAACCTGCCCGCTGGCGGCGGACTGTACGTGCCGCAGAACTACGACCATCGCTACGCGGGCTGGGTCAGCACGCGCGCGGCGCTGGCGGCATCGCTGAACGTGCCGGCCGTGCGCACGCTGGTGATGGTGACCCCGCACCGCTTCCACAAGCGCCTGGTGGCGCTGGGCCTGCCGCTGACCGAGGCCGGCGACTACTACGGCTACAGCCTGGCGCTGGGCAGCGCGGATGTGTCGCTGCTGGCGCTGACCAATGCGTATCGCGCCCTCGCCAATGGCGGCCGCTATGGCCCGGTGCGCATGCGCGCCGGCATGGCACCCATGCCACCGACGGCGGTGATGTTGCCGGCGGCGAGCTATGTGGTCGGCGACATCCTCTCCGACCGCCATGCGCGCGCGCGCACCTTCGGTCTCGACAGCCCACTGACCACGCGTTTCTGGACCGCCGTGAAGACCGGTACCAGCAAGGACATGCGCGACAACTGGTGCATCGGCTGGTCGCAGCGCTACACCGTGGGCGTGTGGGTCGGCAACGCCAGCGGGGCCAGCATGCATGACGTGTCCGGCGTGTCGGGCGCGGCGCCGGTCTGGCACGACGTGATGGAGGCGCTGGACCGTTCGCAGCCGAGCATGGCCCCTGGCGCGCCGGCGGGTGTCGAGCGGGTGGCCCTGGCCTTCTCCGATGACCTTGAGCCCGCGCGCGAGGAAGTGTTCCTGGCAGGCACGGCGCTCACGCGCGTCAGTGTCGGGACATCGTCCGCGCGGGCTGGCGTGCCGGCCATTGCAAACCCGGCCGACGGAACCATTTTCGCGCTCGATCCCGACATGCCGCCGTCGGCGCAGCGCGTGTGGTTCCACGCCGAAGGCGTGTCCGGCCAGACCGCGCGCACGGTGAGCTGGCGCATGGATGGCAAGCCGCTCGGGCGCGGTGGCGAAGTATCGTGGCTGCCGTGGCCCGGCCGCCATCAGGTGGAGCTGCTGGACGCGGCCGGCAAGGTGGTGCACCGCATCGGCATCGAGGTGCGCGGCGCCGTCGTTACGCCTGGCAAGGCGAGTGGGTCAGCGCGGCGCTGAAGCGGGGCCGCGCGCTTTCAGGAAGTCGACGAACACACGCAGCTTGGGTGGCATCAGCATGCGGCCGGGGTAGTAGAGATAGAAGCCGTCGAACGTTGGCTGCCAGTCGTCGAGGACCGTGACCAGCTCGCCCGAGGCGAGCGCCGCCGCGATGTGCGACGGAAATTCGTAGACCAGTCCGAGTCCCGCCAGCGCCGCCTGGTGCAGCATCGTTTTGTCGTTGGCGATCATCGCCGCGCGCGTCTCGACGGTGACGACGCGACCGCCTTGCGGGCGCTCGAAGAATTCCCAGCGGTACACCTGGCCCGTCGCGCCGAAGCGGTATTGCAGGCAGGCATGCGCGTGCAGGTCGCGCGGCGATTGCGGCGTGCCATGGCGCGCCAGGTACTCGGGCGACGCGGCCACCACGAAGCGCATGGGGCCGGTCACGGGAATGGCCACCATGTCCTGCTGCAGCGCCTCGCCAAGGCGCAGGCCGGCATCGAAGCCTTCGGCGATCAGGTCGACCAGGCGGTCGTCGGTCACGAGATCCACGCAGATGGCCGGATAGGCGCGCATGAAGTCCGTCAGCACCGGCCGCAGCGCGATGGCGGCGGCGGTCACCGAGGAGGTCAGCCGCAGCGTGCCGGCCGGCATGTCGCGTCTGGCACGCACGTCGTCGGTCGCGGCGCCGATTTCGGCCAGCGCCGGCTCCACGCGTGCAAGCAGCGCCGCGCCGGCTTCGGTCAGCCCGACCCGGCGCGTGGTTCGCTGCAACAGCCGCACGCCGAGGCGGCTTTCCAGATGGCGCACGGTCTGCGAGACGGCCGAGGGGCTCACGGCCAGGGCCTGCGCCGCGGCCGTGAAGCTGCCCAGGCGTGCCACGCGCACGAACGCCGCGAGCGCGGGCAGAGAATCGGCATCGATTGTGAAGTCAGGCTTCATGATGCATGCAGCGTAGCACGCTGGTTCCGGCGCCGTCGACTGGCCATACTTGCCTGCATTCGTCGCCGTGCGCGACGCCACCAGACGGGAGCCAGCATGACCGGAAATACCACTTCGATTCCTACGCGCCAACTGGGCAACCACGGGCCCACGGTCTCCGCCATCGGCCTCGGCTGCATGGGCATGAGCGATTTCTACGGCGCGCATGACGATGCCGAATCGATCCGCACGATCCGGCATGCGCTGGACCACGGCATCACGCTGCTCGACACCGCAGACATCTACGGCCCGCATACCAATGAAGAACTGGTGGGCCGCGCCATTGCCGGGCGGCGCGGCCAGGTCGTGCTGGCGACCAAGTTCGGCATCGTGCGGGACTTGTCGCAGCCGGCGGCACGCGGCGTCAATGGCCGGCCCGAGTACGTGCGCGCGAGCTGCGAGGCGAGCCTGAAGCGGCTCGGCGTGGACCATATCGACCTGTATTACCTGCACCGTGTCGATCCGCAGGTTCCCATCGAGGAAACCATCGGCGCCATGGCTGAGCTGGTGAAGGCCGGCAAGGTGCGCTGGATCGGCCTGTCCGAGGCCGGGGCGCAGACCATCGAGCGCGCGCACAAGGTGCACCCGGTCACGGCGCTGCAGAGCGAGTATTCATTGTGGACGCGCGATGTGGAGTTGGACGGCGTCCTGGCTACATGCGAACGGCTGGGCATCGGCTTCGTGCCGTACAGCCCGCTCGGGCGCGGCTTCCTGACCGGCGCGATCCGCAGCCCCGAGGATTTCGACGCGGATGATTTTCGCCGCACCAATCCGCGCTTCATGGGCGAGAACTTCGCGCGCAACCTCGCGCTCGTCGACAAGGTGCGTGCACTGGCGGCTGGCAAGGGCTGCACGCCGGCGCAGCTGGCACTGGCCTGGGTGCTCGCGCGCGGGCCGCAGGTGGTGCCGATTCCCGGCACGCGCCGCGTCGCCAATCTCGACGACAACCTGGGCGCGCTGGAGGTGCGGCTCGACGCAAGGGAGCTCGCCGAGATCGATGCCGTTTTCCCGGCCGGCGCAGCGGCCGGTACGCGCTATGCCGAGCATGTGATGCCGATGCTGGCGCGCTGATGCGGGTGCGGGGCCTGCCGCATAATGGTGGGTCCCGAACCGTGCCCGCCGGAGTGCCGCATGTCCCTGATTCCCCTCGATGCCGCCAGCACGGCGGCACGCTTGCCTTACCCCGAGCTAGCTGCAGCGATTGCCGACATGCTGGCCGAACTGCGCGAGGGGACGGCCATGGCGCCGCCGCGTATCGCGCTGCCGGTGGGCGATGCGCAGGACGGGGAGGGCACGCTGCTGGTCATGCCCGCGCGCAACCGGCGCCTGGTCATGACCAAGAACATCACCGTGCATCCGGACAATCCACGGCGCGGGCTGCCGAACATCCTTGGCGAAGTGGTGGTGGCCGATGCGCATACCGGCGAGCGCGTGGCGATGCTCGACGGCCCCACGGTGACGGGACGGCGCACGGCCGCGGTGTCGCTGCTGGCCGCACAGCGCTTTGCCGCGCAGCCGGATGGCGAACTGCTGATCATCGGCGCGGGCGTGCAGGCGCTGACGCACCTGGAAGCCTTTATCGCCGGACTGCCGGTGCGCCGCGTCTGGCTGCACTCGCGCACGCGCGAAAAGGCCGAAGCGCTGGCCGCGCATGCCGGCACGCTCGGCGCGCAGGCTGAGGTGGTGGATGACGTCGCTGCCGTGCTGCCGCGCGTGTCGATGGTGGTGACGGTGACATCGAGCCGCAGCCCGGTGCTGCCGGATCTCGATTGCGGCTTGTGGCGCGACGACCATTTCATTGCCGCGGTCGGCGCGTTCCGTCCCGATATGTGCGAACTGCCACCGGCCCTGTGCCACGCGGCCTCGGCCAGCGGGCGGCTGCTTGCCGATACGCTGTTCGGCATCGAGGACGAGGCCGGCGACCTGTTGCAGGCCGGGATCGACTGGGCCACGGTGCAGCCGTTCGAAACCGCGATCCTGCAGGCCGAAGAGATCCGCGCGCGCAGCGGCAGTCCGCTGGTGTTCAAGAGCGTCGGCTACGCGCTGTGGGACCTGGCGGCCTGCGTGCTGGCGAGCCGGCAGGGCTGAGCGGCACGACTACAGGCACTACGCCGCCGCCGACGCGAGCCACGTCCGGAACAGTTCCCGCGCTGGCTCGAGGTAGCTGGCAATGGGCTCGCTGCAGCCGCCTGCATACCAGTGGCAGTAGCAGCCATGGAAGGTGGCCAGCATCAGCCGCGCCATCGCGGCCGGCATCGGCCGTTGCGGCTGAGAGAACGCGTCGACCAACGCCTGCACGTGGCTGTCCCAGCCGCGGCGGATTTCCGCACGCACGCTGCCCGAAAACAGCATGCCGAGCACCACGCCCTTGGCTTCGGGACTGGCCGTGAAGGCCTGCGCCACCTGCTCGAATACGCGGTCGAGACGGCGCACCGGCGTCTCTTCTACGCGTATGTCCGGCGCAATTTCCTGCCCGATCTGCTGGAACAAGGTGGTCGCGGCTTCAGCCAGCAGCATTTCCTTGCTGCCGAAGTGCCACAGCAGGCTGCTCTTTGCCACGCCCGCGCCGCTGGAAATCTGATCCAGCGTCACGTCTGCATAGCCGTGGATGCGGATCAGGTCGCGCGTCACCTCGAGCACGCGCAGGCGCGTCTCCAGGCCGCGGCGGTTCTTCTAGGTTGCCGACGAAGCGGACGGTGGGATGACAGGCATGGGGCGCAACAATAGGGCGTTCAGGTCACCTTTGGGACGAGTCCGCGCTGGAAATGGTGGTCACTCGAATTTGACAGTGTGACGGCATTCGAAACTCCTGAATTGTACTGAACGTTCAGGACAATGCGCCCCCGTCTCGCGGACGGCAGCTTCGCCTGCCGCCCAGTTGCTTCCCCGGGCTCGCACGGAGCCAATGTCTCAAGGAGAACCGAATGCTTCACCGATATGCGGCGCTGGCCGCCGCAGCGCTGTGCCTCGCCGGCACGGCCCATGCCGCCGAAGGTCCGGGGCCAGCCACGCCCGCCACGGCAAAGGCCAATGCGGCCGTCCTTCAGCAGCTGCCTTTTGCCAACCGCCAGGATTTCGAGGACGCCCAGCGCGGCTTTATCGGCACGCTGGACAGCAACGAGATCCGCGATGCGCAGGGCCGCCTGGTCTGGTCGCTCGGGACCTACGCCTTCCTTCGCGACGCGAAGGCGCCCGATACCGTCAACCCGAGCCTGTGGCGCCAGGCCCAGCTCAACCTGAACAACGGCCTGTTCCAGGTCACGGACCGCATCTACCAGGTGCGCGGGCTCGACATCTCGAACATGACCATCATCGAGGGCGATGGCGGGCTGATCATCATCGATCCGCTGACCTCGATGGAAACCGCGCATGCGGCGCTGGACCTGTACTACAAGCACCGCCCGAAAAAGCCTGTGGTGGCGGTCATCTATACCCATAGCCACGGCGACCACTTCGGCGGCGTCAAGGGAGTCACCACGGACGAGGACGTCAAGGCCGGCCGCGTCAAGGTGCTGGCGCCGGAAGGCTTCATGGAGGAGGCGGTCAGCGAGAACGTGTTCGCGGGTACGGCCATGGGCCGGCGGGCCCAGTACATGTACGGCGCCAACCTGCCGCGGTCGGCCACCGGCCATGTCGATTCGGGACTGGGCAAGGCGGTGTCGCACGGCACCATCACACTGATCGCGCCGACCGACCTGATCGCGAAGACCGGCGAGACGCGCACCATCGACGGCGTGCGGATCGAGTTCCAGATGGCACCCGGCACCGAGGCCCCGGCCGAGATGCTGATGTATTTCCCGCAGTGGAAGGCGCTGTGCGCGACCGAGGACGCCACCCACAACCTTCACAACCTGTACACCATTCGCGGCGCGCAGGTGCGCGACGCCAACCAGTGGTGGCGCGCGCTGGACGAGACCATCGACCGCTTCGGCGGCCGAACCGAGGTGGTATTCGCCCAGCATCACTGGCCCAAGTGGGGGCAGCAGAACATCGTGAGCTACCTTGGCAACCAGCGTGATGCGTACAAGTACATCCATGACCAGTCGCTGCGCCTGGCCAACCAGGGCTTCACGCCGGCCGAGATTGGCGAGCGCCTGAAGCTGCCGCCGTCACTGGCCAGCCAGTGGGACCTGCGCGACTACTACGGCACCGTCAACCACAACGCCAAGGCCATCTACCAGCGCTACCTGGGCTGGTATGACGGCAACCCCGCCAACCTCTACCCGCTGCCGCCGGAAGAGGCAGCCAGGCACTATGTCGCGTTCATGGGTGGCGCGGACAAGGTGATCGAGCAGGCCAGGGCGTCGTACGCGCGCGGCGAGTACCGCTGGGTGGCCGAGGTCATGAAGCATGTGGTATTCGCCGATCAGTCCAACCAGGCGGCGCGCGACCTGGAAGCCGATGCCCTCGAGCAGCTCGGCTACCAGACCGAGTCGGCCACTTGGCGCAGCGCCTTCGTGGCGCGCAGGAACTGCGCCATGGCATGCCGAAGGATTCGGGGGCGCGCACGTCGAGTCCCGATGTGCTGCGAGCCATGACCGACACCATGTTCCTGGATCACCTGGCGATCCGCCTGAATGGCGAGCGCGCAGCCGGTCAAAAGCTGGCCATCAACTGGATTCAGCCCGATACCGGCAAGCGCTATGCACTGACGGTGGAGAACGGCGTGTTCCGCTACAAGGCCGACGCCCAGCATGTTGCCCCTCAGGTAACGATAAGCATGCCGCGCCAGACCCTGGCCGGCGTGCTGGCCGGCCAGACCACGCTGCCGGCCGAGGTTCAGGCCGGACGGGCCCGCGTCGACGGCGATGCCGGCGCACTGCGTACGTGGGTAGGCCTGATGGACAAGTTCGATACCAACTTCGCCATCGTGACGCCCTGACGCAACAGGTTTGCGTCATCCGGGCGGCAATACGGGAAAACCTGCCGCCGCCCGCCCAAACCCCTAAATATTCGAGGGTTTTTGCGCTACGCCGCAAAAACGTTGCGCGAATGCTGCGGTGCCGGAGGCCGAGGTCAGCCTCGATGCGGTTTTCCTACTGGTAAACCCTTTGTTTAGGGGAGCCCTTCTATGAATCAGTATCGTTGATGAAACAGTCCTGTCACCGTAGGCCGGATAATGCTCTTCGGTAGTAACCCGAAGAGGAATACGAGGACTATGAAATTGACTTATAAGAAGATGCTGGCGGCAGGCGCTGTCATGGCGCTGGCAGGTACCGCGCAGGCACAATCCGCAGGTAGCAATATCGTCAGCCTGGGCTGGTTCCGTGTCATGCCGAACAGCTCGGCAGATCCGCTCACGGTGGACAGCATCAATGGCCACCCGGTAGGCCTGACCCGCCCGAACACCGGCGCGGAAGTCGAGACCGCCGACACGCTGGGCCTTGCCTTCACGCATTACTTCACTGACAACATCTCCGGCGAGTTCGTCGTCGGCATTCCGCCCAAGCATGATGTCAAGGGCACTGGCGACTTCGCGCAATATGGAAAGCTGGGGTCGGTCCGGCAGTGGAGTCCGGCGCTGCTGGTGAAGTACCACTTCTTTGACGCGAAGACAAAGTTCCGTCCGTACGTGGGCCTGGGCGTGAACTACACGTGGTTCACGGATGAATCCATCACCAACCAGAATTTCGTCGACCATACCTTTGGCATTCCCGGCGCCAGGATGAGCGCCAATGCCGAAAGCTCGTGGAACCCGGTGTTCAATATCGGTGCCAACTACGCCATCACCGACAACTGGTTTGTCGGCCTGTCGGTGTCCTACCTGCCGCTGTCGACGCGTGCCACGCTCACCACGCAGGCGGGCGCGACGACGATCGTTTCGCACACCAAGATCAAGATCGATCCGGTGGTGACGTTCCTCAACGTGGGCTACAAATTCTGACCGGTTCGGGTTGCGGTTACGACAGACGCGAAAACGGGGCGCCCACGGCGCCCCGTTTCGCTTGGGTCGTCAGCGCACGTGGCGCCCGGTCTTACGCGGCGGACTTAACCGGATAACCAGCCTCCTCGATGGCGGCCCGCAACGCCTGCACATCGGCGCCGCTTTCCACCTTTACCGACTGCGCCGGCACATCGGCGGAAACGCGCGCGCCGGGGTCGATCTCCTGCACCGCACGCGTGATCGCGCCGACGCAGTGGTTGCACGACATGCCTTCGACCTGGAACTGGATCATGGCTGGGATCTCCTGATTGACATGGACTGGCGGCGCGATTGCCGCGACAGACGTAGTTTGAACCTTCCCATGGTGGGAAGCGCAAGCAAAACGAGGTGTCGGTCAGCACAAGGGCAGTTTGCGGCACTGAGAACATCCTTGACCTTCCTATCATGGTAAGGTCCATCATGCAGTCACCGAAACTGTGGATAAGTCCAGCGATGTCGAATGCCAGCCTTTCCCCTTCCCTGACAGGCAGCCAGGCGCCGGAATGGCGGCTGCCGATCGATGGCATGACCTGCGCTTCGTGCGTGCGGCGTGTCGAGAATGCGCTGGCCAGGGTGCCGGGCGTGCGGGACGTTGCCGTGAACCTGGCTACCGAGCAGGCCACGCTTTACGCGGACAGCGGCGCCGTGCTGCCTGCCGCGGCCAAGGCCGTCGCGGATGCCGGGTATGAAGTGCCGCGCGAAACGGTGGAACTCGATATCTCCGATATGACCTGCGCGTCGTGCGTCGGCCGCGTCGAACGTGCGCTGCGGGCAGTGCCTGGCGTGCTCGATGCCCAGGTCAACCTGGCGACCGAGCGCGCCAGCGTGACACTGCTGCGCGGCGCCGCCGATGCCGGCGCGCTTGCGGCCGCCGTGGCGCGCGCGGGCTACGGCGCGACGCCGGTGACCGAAATCCTGCCTGCCGCGGCGCGCGATGCTGCCGCCCGGGACTTCTGGAGCGGCCCCTGGCCCGTGATCGTCTCGGCGGCACTGTCGCTGCCGCTGGTGGCCCCCATGGTGCTCCAATGGTTCGGCGTGCACTGGATGCTGCCGGCCTGGGTGCAGTGGCTGCTGGCCACGCCGGTGCAATTCGTGTTCGGCTGGCGCTTCTACAAGGCCGGGTGGAAGGCCGTGCGTGCCGGCGCCGGCAACATGGACCTGCTAGTGGCCCTGGGCACGAGCGCGGCCTACGGCTTGTCGTTGTGGCTGATGTGGCGTTCGCCGGGCGGCATGCCGCATCTTTATTTCGAAAGCGCGGCCGTGGTGATCACGCTGGTACGGCTGGGCAAGTGGCTGGAGACGCGCGCCAAGCGCCAGACCGCCGATGCTATCCGCGCGCTCGCCGCGTTGCGGCCCGACACCGCACGCGTGCGCCGTGCAGGGCAGGAAGTGACCGTGCCGCTGGGTTCGGTGCGCGTGGATGACGAAGTGGTGGTGCGACCCGGCGAGCGGATCCCGGTCGATGCCGTGGTCGTCGAGGGCACGAGCCATGCGGACGAATCGATGCTGACCGGCGAGAGCCTGCCCGTGCCCAAGGGCCCCGGCGACAAGGTTACCGGCGGCGCGATCAACTTCGAAGGGCTGCTCGTCGCGCGCACCGTGGCGGTGGGCGCCGAGACCGTGCTGGCCCGCATCATCCGCATGGTCGAGCACGCGCAGGCGGCCAAGGCGCCGATCCAGCGCCTGGTGGACCAGGTCAGCGCGGTATTCGTGCCCGTGGTGCTTGGCATTGCGCTCGTCGCGCTGCTCGGCTGGGGCCTGTTCGCGGGCGACTGGGAAGCTGCGCTGCTCAATGCCGTCGCGGTGCTGGTGATTGCCTGCCCGTGCGCGCTGGGGCTGGCCACGCCGACCGCGATCATGGCCGGCACCGGTGCCGGCGCGCGCGCGGGCATCCTGATCAAGGACGCCGAGGCGCTGGAGATTGCCCACCGCGTGAGCGTGGTGGCCTTCGACAAGACCGGCACGCTGACGGTGGGGCGGCCGGAAGTCGTGGCCCTGCATGCTGCCGACGCGGACGATGCCGACGGCGCGTGGCTGCTGGCACGGCTCGCTGCGCTGCAGGCCGGCAGCGAGCACCCCCTGGCGCGCGCGGTGCTGAACGCAGCGCAGGCGCGCGGCATGGCAGCGCCGGCAGCCACCGACGTGCAGGCGCTGCCGGGGCGCGGCATTGCCGGCGTGGTCGAAGGGCAAGCCTTGCAGCTCGGCAGCGAACGGCTGCGTGAAGCGCTGGGCGCTGATGCGGGTACGCTGCAGGCCGTGGCCGACCGCTTGCGCGACGAAGGCCGCACGGTATCGTGGCTGGTCGAAACACAGCCGCCGCGCGTCGCTGGCCTGGTGGCCTTTGGCGATGCCATCAAGCCCGGCGCGCCTGCGGCGATCGCACGGCTGCGCGCGGCCGGCGTGCGCACGGTGATGCTGACTGGCGACAACCGCGGCGCGGCCGCGCGCGTGGTGCAGGCGCTGGGCCTTGACGAAGTGCAGGCCGAAGTACTGCCGCAAGACAAGGCCGCGCGCGTGCGTGCGCTGGGCCAGGACGGTGCGGTCGTGGCCATGGTCGGCGACGGCATCAACGACGCGCCGGCGCTGGCCGCGGCCGATGTCGGCATTGCCATGTCGACCGGCACCGACGTGGCCATGCACGCCGCAGGCATCACGCTGATGCGCGGCGATCCCGCGCTGGTGGCCGATGCGCTGGCCGTGTCGCACCGCACCGTGCGCAAGATCCGCCAGAACCTGTTCTGGGCGTTCTTCTACAACGTGGTGGGCATTCCACTGGCGGCGGCGGGGCTGCTCAATCCGGTGGTCGCCGGCGCGGCGATGGCATTTTCCAGCGTGAGCGTCGTCAGCAACGCGCTGCTGCTGCGCCGCTGGCATCCCGGTGCCGGCGCCGGCGAACAGGGAGCCAAGGCATGAACATCGGACAGGCAGCAGAGTCCTCGGGCGTTTCCGCCAAGATGATCCGGCACTACGAGTCCATCGGCCTCGTCGACGCGCCGCCGCGCACCGAAGGCGGCTATCGCCGCTACGACGAGCGTGCCGTGCACACCTTGCGCTTCGTGCGGCGCGCCCGTAATCTCGGGTTCTCGCTCGACGAGATTCGCGGGCTGCTGTCGCTGTGGCATGACCGCCAGCGCGCCAGCGCCGACGTGAAGGCGATGACCCTGCGGCATGTGGCCGACCTGGAAAAGCGCATTGCCGAACTCGCCGCCATGCGCGATACGCTGCGCGCGCTGGCCGAGTCGTGCAGCGGCGACGACCGGCCCGATTGCCCGATCCTTGCCGACTTCGCACAACCGGATGGCCATGCGCATTGCCATGACGCGTACGGCGGTGCAGGGGAACCCGGACCATAACCCGAAGCGCAGTGCCCCCCGGCGGCGGGCGGGGCAGCCGGAGGAGAGCAGCGGATGGACAAGCCCATGACGGAAGACCCCGTTCATCCTGCCGAGGGCGGGCAGTCAGCGCGCGCAGAGGCGCCGGAGGCAGCGCGGGGCCTGGTAGCGTTGCAAAGCCGGCAACGCATGCGCGACGGCACGGAACTGCTGCTGCGCACCTGGGAGCCGGACCCGCGCGGCGGGTCCGCACCGCTGGGCTGTGTGCTGATCGTGCACGGCCTGGCGGAGCACAGCGGCCGCTACCAGCATGTGGCCGAGGTGCTGTGCGGACTGGGCCTGCGCGTGCGCGCCTATGACCAGCGCGGCCACGGCGCCAGCGGTGGCGCGCGCATGGTGGCCGATCATCCCGATAGCTATCTCGACGACCTCGCGGAAATCCACGATGCGGCAGTGCGTGCGTGGAACGAACTGCCGATCCTGCTCGGCCACAGCATGGGCGGCCTGGTGGCGGCGCGCTTCGCGACCGCGCGCGTGCGGCCGGTGCGCGCGCTGGTGCTGTCGTCACCGGCGCTGGCATTGCGGCTGTCGCCGGCCATGATGACACTGCACCGGGTGCTGCTGACCCTCGCGCCACGGCTGCGCGTGCCGAACCCGATCGATGCGCGCATGCTGTCGCACGATCCGCAGGTCGTCGCACGCTACCGCGCCGATCCGCTTGTGCAGACGACGATCACGGCAGGCGTGCTGGAGAGCTTTATCCACGGCATGGCCCAGGCGCAGGCCGATGCGGCGCGGCTCGAAGCCCCCATGCTGATGCTGGTGGGCGGCGCCGACCGCGTCGTCGATCCGGCCGGCAGCCGTACCTTCTTCGAGCATGCGCCGGCCGACCTGCGCGAGCAGGTGTGGTTCGACCAGGGGTACCACGAGGTCTTCAACGAGGCCGAGCCCTTGCGCAGCGAAGTGTTCGCCACGCTGACGGAATGGCTGCGGCGGCATCTGGCGCCGCTGCAGCGTTAAGCGCGGAATACGGATTCCGCCACGCCGAACACGGCGCTTACCACGGGGTCATCGCGCCGGCTGGCCAGCGCGACCAGGGTCAGTTCGGTCTGCACCGACATGCCTTCCACGACCACGAGACCGTGCGCATGCGACTCGCGCAGCGCAATGGAATCGCGCACGAGCGACAGGCCGACGCCGGAGCGCACGAGATCGAGCATCGAAGCCTCCTGGTCCACGTGCGCGACCTTGTGCACGCTGGCGGCATCCACGCCGGCTTCGGCAAAGCGCGCCGAGAGCAGCCGGTGGTGTGCGGACTCGGGCGGTGTCCAGATCCACGGCAGCGTCGCGAGCTGCGCCCATGAGCGCAGCGCGGTGCGTTCCTTCCAGCCCTTGGGGGCGACCACGTAATACGAGAACGGCGTCAGCGCCAGCGCATTGAAGCCGGCATCGGGCGGCTGCCCGAGATAGAAGCCGACGTCGAGCGCGCCGCTGCGCACCTGCTGCAGCACCCAGCCCGACATGCCATGGCGCAGCTCGGTGCCGATCTGCGGATGGCGTTCGACCAGCGTGCGCAGCATGACGCCAAGCCGCGTGAACTCGGGATCGAGGATGGTGCCAATGGCGAGCTTGCCGCGCACGGTGCTGTGCATCGCGTCGACGGTGTGCTGCAGGTCGCCGACGCTGTCGAGGATGCGCTCGGCCAGCGGCAGCAGCGCGGCGCCGTCCGCGGTCAGCGTGAGGCCGGCGGCGGTGCGTTCGAATACGCGCAGGCGCCAGGCCGATTGCAGTGCCTTCAGCTGCAGGCTCACGGCCGGCTGCGTCAGGTGAAGCCGCCGGGCGGCACGGGTGAGGTTGCCTTCGCGGGCGACCGCAACGAAGGCGCGCAAGTGATGGAGGTCCACGTTCAGGGGCGCGCGAGTGTGCGGTGCAATATTTTGGGCGGCTTATATTGCGATTGACGATAAATCATTGGACGGGCCCGTGCAACTGCGCCAACCTTGCGGAACGGGGTGGCAGGCGCGCCAGCCATCTTCACCCGACGCAAAGATGGGACGTTGCCGGCCGACTGTGCGACAGTGCGACAGTGCGACAGTGCGGCGGACTTTGCCGGCGGACACCAGAACACAACAAGCGGAGACAAGACGACTCGTATGGAGACCTTCGACTACATCATCGTGGGCGCCGGCTCGGCCGGCTGCGTGCTGGCCAACCGCCTGACGCAGGACGCCGACGTGAATGTGCTGTTGCTGGAAGCGGGCGGCAAGGACGACTACCACTGGATCCATATCCCGGTCGGCTACCTGTACTGCATCGGCAATCCGCGCACGGACTGGCTGTATCGCACGGTGGCGGAAAAGGGGCTCAACGGGCGTTCGCTTGGCTATCCGCGCGGCCGCGTGCTGGGCGGTTCGTCGTCGATCAACGGGATGATCTACATGCGCGGCCAGCGCGAGGACTACGACGACTGGGCGCGCCTGACCGGTGACGACGGCTGGCGCTGGGACAATGTGCTGCCGCTGTTCAAGCGCAGCGAAGACCACCATCGCGGCGCCAGTGAATTCCATGGCGCCGGCGGCGAATGGCGCGTCGAGGCGCAACGCCTGCAGTGGGACATCCTGGAGCGGTTCATCGAGGCGGCCGAGCAGGCCGGCATCCCGCGCACCGACGACTTCAACCGCGGCGACAACTTTGGCGTCGGCTACTTCGAGGTCAACCAGCGTCGCGGCATCCGCTGGAACACTTCCAAGGCGTTCCTGCGGCGCGCGGCGGACCGGCCCAACCTGACCATCGTCACCGGCGCGCAGGTCAGCGCGCTGACCTTCGAGGGGCGCCGCTGCACCGGCGTGAACTATGTCGGCGGCGGGCAGGCGCACAGCGCGGCGGCGCGGCATGAAGTCATCCTGGCCGCGGGCGCGGTCAACACGCCGCAGCTGCTGGAGCTGTCGGGTATCGGGCAGGGCGAGCGGCTGCAGGCCCTGGGCATTCCGGTGCGGCACGCATTGCCGGGCGTGGGCGAGAACCTCCAGGACCACTTGCAGCTGCGCTCGGTGGTCAAGGTAAACGGCGTGCGCACGCTGAACACGCGCGCGGCGAGCTGGTGGGGCAAGCTCGGCATCGGCCTGGAGTACGCCTTCAACCAGAGCGGGCCGATGAGCATGGCGCCATCGCAGCTCGGCGCGTTCGCGCGTTCGGATGCCGCGCAGGCGCGCCCGAACCTGGAGTACCACGTGCAGCCGCTGTCGCTCGACAAGTTCGGCGAGCCGCTGCATGCGTTCAATGCATTCACGGCCAGCGTCTGCAATCTGCGGCCGACATCGCGCGGCAGCGTGCATATCGACAGCGCTGATTTCCGCCAGGCTCCCGTGATCGCTCCGAACTACCTGTCCACGGAGGAAGACCGCAAGGTCGCGGCGGATTCGCTGCGGCTCACGCGGCGCATCGTGGCGTCGCCCGCGCTTGCGCCATACCGCCCGGAGGAATGGCTGCCGGGGCCCGCCTTCGAAACCGATGAGGCGCTGGCCGAGGCTGCCGGCAATATCGGCACGACGATCTTCCATCCGGTCGGCACGTGCCGCATGGGCCGCGCGGAGGATCCGCTTGCCGTGGTGGACCACCGGTTGCGCGTGCTTGGCATCGACGGGTTGCGGGTAGTGGACGCTTCGGTGATGCCCCTGATCACCTCGGGTAACACGAATTCGCCGACGATCATGATTGCCGAACGGGCCAGCGACATGCTGCGCGAGGACCGTCGCCAGCAACTCGCGGCCTGAGCACGGAGCGTGTCCCGGGGCATGCCCCAAAAGGGGGGTGGCTCGGGAGCCCGATCGTCCGCAAGTCCTTGTCGCAGCGCGTCAAAAACCTGACACGCGGTTCATGTCTTATAGTGCAAACCCCGATGTTTTGCGATGCAACAGGCGCACACAATAGACGTTGCGGTTGGTGCGCCACCCAGCACATGGTGAGAGCTGCCACCGGTAACAGCGGTAGTCGCGCCGCGCAAAAAAAACACTAAAGCGACCCAACGGCGAAACGCCGAGTTCGAACCGATTGTCAGTGGTGCCGGGCACAAGCCGGCAGTTCAGCAACAGGGCGGGCAGGAGACTATGAATCAACAGGAAACCATCCTGGAAACGCGAAACCTGACCAAGGAATTCAAGGGTTTCACGGCGGTGAGCGACGTCAGCCTGCGCGTGCGCCGCGGCTCGATCCATGCGCTGATCGGGCCCAACGGCGCCGGCAAGACCACCTGCTTCAACCTGCTCACCAAGTTCCTGGAGCCGACCACCGGCACCATCCTCTTCAACGGCGTCGACATCACGCGCGAGAAGCCTGCGCAGATCGCGCGCCGCGGCGTGATCCGCTCGTTCCAGATCTCGGCCGTATTCCCGCACCTGACGGTGATGGAGAACGTGCGCATCGGCCTGCAGCGCCAGTTGGGCACCGCGTTCCAGTTCTGGCGCAGCGAGCGTTCGCTCGACGTGCTCAATGATCGCGCGATGGAGCTGCTGGAGCAGGTCGGCCTGACCGAGTTCGCGCAGACCGTCACGGTGAACCTGCCGTACGGGCGCAAGCGCGCGCTGGAGATCGCCACCACGCTCGCGATGGAGCCCGAGCTGATGCTGCTCGACGAACCCACGCAGGGCATGGGCCACGAGGACGTGGACCGCGTCACGCAGCTGATCAGGAAGGTCTCGGCGGGCCGCACCATCCTGATGGTCGAGCACAACATGAACGTGGTGTCGTCGATCGCCGACAAGATCACCGTGCTGCAGCGTGGCGCGATCCTCGCTGAAGGGCCGTACGCTGAAGTGTCGAAAGACCCGCGCGTGATGGAGGCCTACATGGGCACCGCCGACGCCGAGCTGCAAGGCGCGCACTGAGGAGGCCATCGACATGACGACATCCAGCGTACCGGCGCTCGAGATCAAGGACCTGCACGCCTGGTACGGCGAATCGCACATCCTGCACGGCGTGGACCTGACCGTGAACCGCGGCGAGGTGGTGACGCTGCTGGGCCGCAACGGCGCGGGCCGCACCACCACGCTGCGCGCGATCATGGGCCTGACTGGCGCGCGCAAGGGCTCGATCAAGGTCAACGGCCACGAGACCATCGGCCTGGCGACGCACAAGATCGCGCACTACGGCATCGGCTATTGCCCGGAAGAGCGGGCGATCTTCTCGAGCCTGTCGTGCGAGGAGAACCTGTTGCTGCCGCCGGTGCTGAAGGGCGCCGACAAGGGCATGAGCGAGGCCGAGATCTACGAGATGTTCCCGAACCTGAAGGAGCGCCGCCAGAGCCAGGGCACGCGCCTGTCGGGCGGCGAGCAGCAGATGCTGGCGGTCGGGCGCATCCTGCGCACCGGCGCGAACCTGCTGCTGCTTGACGAGATCTCGGAGGGTCTGGCGCCGGTGATCGTGCAGGCGCTCGCGCGCATGATCCTGATGCTCAAGAAGAAGGGCTATACGGTGGTGATGGTGGAGCAGAACTTCCGCTTCGCCGCGCCGCTGGCCGACCGCTTCTATGTGATGGAGCACGGCAGCATCGTCGAGCGCTTCGCGGCGAGCGAGCTGGAGGCGAAGATGCCGGTGCTGCATGAATTGCTTGGGGTCTGATCCGCGCGTCCGCTTGCACGGAGCGCCAGATCGGTTGTTTGGCAGGAACGGGTGGCGCGCTTGGCGCTACAACACAGGAGACTCGCTATGAAGAAGACTCGGCTCGCGGCCGCGATGGCGGCCATTGCCATGGGTGCTGTTTCGTTCAACGCCGCCGCGCAGGTATCGGGCGATACCGTCAAGATCGGCTACATCACCGACCTGTCGGGCCTGTATGCCGATATCGACGGGCAGGGCGGCGCCGAGGCCATCAAGATGGCCATCGAGGATGCGGGCGGCAAGGTGCTGGGCAAGCCCATCGAACTGGTCACTGCCGACCACCAGAACAAGGCCGACATTGCCGCGTCCAAGGCACGCGAATGGATGGACCAGCAGGGCCTGGACGTGCTGATCGGCGGTACCAACTCCGGTGCCGGGCTGGCCATGAGCAAGGTGGCCCTGGATAAAAAGCGCGTCTATATCAACGTCGGCGCCGGCTCGGCGCGCCTGACCAACGAAGAGTGCTCGCCGTACACGGTGCACTACGCCTACGACACCGTGGCGCTGGCCAAGGGCACCGCCATCCCGGTGGTGAAGCAGGGCGGCAAGTCGTGGTTCTTCCTGACTGCTGACTATGCCTTCGGCCACTCGCTGGAGAGCGATGCCGCGGCGGTGGTGAAGGCCAATGGCGGTACGGTGGTGGGTTCGGTGCGCCATCCGCTGTCGGCGTCGGACTTCTCGTCGTTCCTGCTGCAGGCGCAGTCGTCCAAGGCGCAGATCCTTGGCCTGGCCAACGCCGGTGGCGACACCATCAACGCGATCAAGGCGGCCAAGGAGTTCGGCATCACCAAGACGATGAAGATCGCCGGCCTGCTGATGTTCATCAACGACGTCCACAGCCTGGGGCTGAAGAACACCGAAGGCCTGCTGATGACCGACAGCTGGTACTGGGACATGAACGACGACACCCGCAAGTTCGCCAACCGGTACTTCAGCAAGATGAAGAAGATGCCGAGCAGCCTGCAGGCCGCCGACTACTCGGCCGTCAGCACCTACCTGAAGGCCGTGGCCGCGGTCAAGACGGATGACCCGGACAAGGTCATGGCCGAACTGAAGAAGACCAAGATCAACGACTTCTACACCAAGGGCTATATCCGCCAGGATGGCCGCGGCATTCACGACATGTACCTGATGCAGGTGAAGGCCCCGGCCGAGTCCAAGAAGCCGTGGGATTACATGAAGATCGTCGCGACGATTCCGGGCGACCAGGTCTTCACCACGGTGGCCGAGTCGAAGTGCGCGATGTTTAAGAAGTAACCGTCAGCAGCGCTGCGACGGTTTGCTCCTCTCTCCCGCCTGCGGGAGAGGGGAGATACAAACAGCAACGGATGCCTATGGACATCTTCGGAATCCCCCTTCCCGCCATGCTGTCCCAGCTCCTGCTGGGCCTCGTCAATGGCGCCTTCTATGCGATGCTGAGCCTGGGCCTGGCGGTGATCTTCGGCCTGCTCAATGTCATCAATTTCGCGCACGGCGCGCTGTTCATGCTCGGCGCGGTGCTGGCCTGGATGGGCATGGAGTACGCCGGGCTCAACTACTGGGTCATGCTGGCCCTGTCCCCGCTGGTGGTCGCGGTGCTGGGCGTGGTCATCGAGAAGACCATGCTGCGCTGGATCTACAAGCTGGACCATATCTACGGCCTGCTGCTGACGCTGGGCATCACGCTGGTGATCGAAGGCATCTTCCGTTCGATCTACGGCGTGTCGGGCTTGCCATACCAGACACCCGACGCGCTGCAGGGCGCCACCGACCTCGGCTTCATGATCCTGCCCAACTACCGGGCCTGGGTAGTGGTGGCTTCGCTGGCGGTGTGCTTCGCCACCTGGTACGTGATCGAGAAGACCAAGCTTGGCGCCTACCTACGCGCCGGCACCGAGAACCCGAAGATGGTGGAGGCCTTCGGCGTCAACGTGCCACTGATGGTGACGCTGACCTACGGCTTCGGCGTGGCGCTGGCCGCGTTCGCGGGCGTGCTGGCGGCGCCGGTGATCCAGATCTCGCCGCTGATGGGACAGAACCTGATCATCATCGTGTTCGCGGTGGTGGTGATCGGCGGCATGGGCTCGATCATGGGGTCGATCCTTACCGGCCTGGGGCTGGGCGTGATCGAAGGGCTGACCAAGGTGTTCTATCCTGAGGCATCGTCGACCGTGGTGTTCTTCATCATGGTGATCGTGCTGCTGCTGCGTCCGGCCGGACTGTTCGGGAGGGAGAAGTGATGCGTGCGGAATCCACCGTGACGATCAAGGGCGCACAGGCGAAAGAGGGCCACGGCGTGCAGAAAAAACTGTTGTACGGATTGTTGCTGCTGGCGCTGATCGTGGCGCCGATGGCTGGCGCCTACCCGGTGTTCGTGCTCAAGGTGCTGTGCTTTGCGCTGTTCGCGTGCGCGTTCAACCTGCTGATCGGCTATACGGGGCTGCTGTCGTTCGGCCATGCGGCCTTCTTCGGCGGCGCAGGCTATATCTCGGGCGAAGCCATGAAGGTGTGGGGCGTGACGCCGGAGATCGGGCTGATCCTGGGCACCGCAGGGGGCGCACTGATCGGCTACGTGGTCGGCTCGCTGGCCATCCGCCGCCAGGGCATCTACTTCTCGATGATCACGCTGGCGCTGGCGCAGATGCTGTTCTTCATCTGCCTGCAGGCGCCGTTCACGGGCGGCGAGGACGGCCTGCAGGGCATCCCGCGCGGCAAGCTGTTCGGCGTGCTGTCGCTGTCGGACGACCTGACGCTGTACTACGTGGCGCTGGCGATCATCGTGGCGGCCTTTGCGCTGATCGTGCGCACCGTGCATTCGCCATTCGGCCAGATCCTGAAGGCGATCAAGGAGAACGAGCCGCGCGCGATCTCGCTTGGCTATGATGTCGACCGCTTCAAGCTGACTGCCTTCGTGCTGTCGGCGGCGCTGTCCGGTCTCGCGGGTTCGATCAAGGCGCTGGTGCTCGGCTTCGAGACGCTGACCGACGTGCACTGGTCGATGTCGGGCTCGGTGATCCTGATGACGCTGGTGGGCGGTCTGGGCACCTTGTCGGGCCCGATTGTCGGCGCCTTCGTGGTGGTGGCGCTGGAGAACAAGCTTGGCGACATCGGCTCGTTCCTGGCCTCGGCCACGGGCATCCAGTGGTTCAACTCGCTGGGCGAGTCGGTGACCATGGTGATCGGCGCGATCTTCGTGATCTGCGTGCTGACCTTCCGCCGCGGCATCATGGGCGAACTGAACGCGCTCTTCAGCCGCAAGCAGGAGTGATCACAGGTCGACATGCCCGATATTGGGGCTAGGGTTTCTTCTAGCTTGTCCCATCTGCACCGCTTCGTTACATTTCACACACGGTTTTCGCAGGTTAGATGGAGGCGGAAGCGAGGAGACGACAGGCGCGCACCCGGTGTCGGGTAGCAGCGTTATAAATAAAGGGCGTTGCCGGGTGATCCTCGGCAACGCTTTTTTCATTCACGGGTGGTGATTGCATCACCCGCACCAATTCAGGGCGGCGATGCCGCAACGGCATCACCGCGCTTGAGGCACATGAGACAATGCGGGCTTGCTTTCCAGCACGCCATGCCGTCCGATCCCGCTTCCCCCCAATATTCCGAATTGTTCCCGCAGCACCAGGTACGCCTTGGCGTAAGCGCCGACGCACGCGTACTCGACGCCTGGCTGCAGGCTGCCGTGCCGTTGCCGGTGCCTGCGGCGCGCGCACGTACGCTGGTGCTGGAGGGACTGCTGGCACAGACGGGACAAGGGGCATGCCTGCTGGCGACCCGTGAAGGTGGCGAAATCGTCGCCTGCCTGCCGGTGGCGCTGGTCCCGAGTCTTGAGCTCGGGGGGCGCGTCGCGTGCGCTATGGAGTGGTGGTCGCCCAACGCAGCAGCAGCGGGCCCGGGCGGCCTCGATGCCTGCCTGGCGACGCTGGCCGACTGGTGCCGGGCCCACGGCATCCGCCATGTCCTGCTGGCCCCTGGCCTGGCCAGCGAGACGCCGCCGGCAGGATTCGCCCGGCATGCCAGCGGGCTCTGGCATCGCGTCCTGGTGCCGGCACCCAAGACGCTGGGCTAAGTGCCCGGCGCGCCGCGCAGCTTCCCCCTTCCTTTCGTCCTTCTTCCTCTTCTCTTCCTGCAATCATGGAGTTCGCATTCCTGGCGGTAGCCGCCTTTCTCGCCGGCCTGATCGACGCGGTGGCCGGTGGCGGCGGCCTGGTCCAGATCCCCGCGCTGTTTTCGGCCTTTCCCGGCATGCCGCCGGCCACGCTGCTCGGCACCAACAAGATAGCCTCGGTCGCCGGTACGGCCAATGCGGCGATCCGCTACGGGCGCAGCGTGCGCATCTACTGGGCGGCGACGGCGCCAGCCGTGATAGCGGCATTCGTGTTCTCGATGGCCGGTGCCTGGGCGCTGACCATGATTCCGGCCGAGCCGCTGCGCAAGGCGCTGCCGTTCGTGCTGGTGACGCTGCTGGTCTATACCGTGGCCAAGAAGGACCTGGGCACCGAGCACGCGCCATCGCTCAGCGGCGCGCGCGAGCGCGCGGCGGCGTTGCTCGCGGGCGCGGCGATCGGTTTCTACGACGGCGTGTTCGGGCCCGGCACCGGCAGCTTCCTGATGATCGTGTTCGTGCGCGTGTTCGGCTATGACTTCCTGCACGCCTCGGCTTCGACCAAGGTGGTGAACATGGCCACCAACCTCGCGGCGCTGCTGCTGCTGGCCAGCAAGGGCCATATCTGGTGGCAGCTCGGCGCGGTCATGGCCGTGGCCAACGTGGCCGGCAGCCAGGTAGGCAGCCGGCTGGCGCTTCGCCACGGCAGCGGCTTCGTGCGCAAGGTGTTCATCGTGGTGGTCAGCGCGCTGATCCTGAAGACGGCGTGGGACGCCTTCGTGCGCTGAGTTTGCCGCGCCATGCCATGCCGTGCCGTGCCGCGATGCGGGTTAATCCGGCTGGTGGCGCTAAATCGCTGTGTTAGACTCGATTCACATTCCCGACCGAGCGGTCGGGAAATGGCCCGCGGCATTTCCGGGGAGTGGTGCGGACGGGAAAGACGGGAGGAATCATCTCCTTCCTGGCAGTACGCAGGTGCCAGCGATGTGCCTGCGCTGACCCGAGGGGTCGCAAAAACAAATAGAGGCATCCGACGGCCGGGGCCGTACGGATGCCTTTCCGTTTGCAGGAACCGAAGGAGACAAGATGAACTTCAAGCGCGCCAGCCTGCTGGCCATCGCTGCTGCCGCCCTTGTTGCCGGCACTGCCAGCGCACAGGTCAAGGTAGGGGTCACGGTGTCGGCTACGGGTCCGGCGGCATCGCTGGGCATCCCGGAGAAGAACACCTTCACGCTGATGCCCAAGGAGATCGCGGGCAAGAAGGTCGAGTACATCGTCCTGGATGACGCCTCCGACACCACGACGGCCGTCAAGAACACGCGCAAGCTGATCAGCGAGGACAAGGTCGACGTGGTGGTGGGTTCCACCGTGACACCGAACTCGCTGGCCATGGTCGACATCGTGGCCGAGAACGAGACGCCGATGATCACCATGGCCGCCTCGGCCCGCATCATCGAGCCCATGGACGCCAAGCGCGCCTGGGTCTTCAAGACGCCGCAGAACGATTCGCACATGGCCACGGCAATTGCCGAGCACATGACCAACAACAACGTGAAGACGGTGGCGTTCATCGGCTTCGCGGATGCCTACGGCGACAGCTGGGCGCAGGAATTCGCCAAGGTGGCGGACATGCGCAAGATCAAGGTCGTCGCCAATGAGCGCTTCGCGCGCACCGATACCTCGGTGACCGGCCAGGTCCTGAAGATGATGGGCAGCAATGCCGACGCCGTGCTGATCGCAGGCTCGGGTACGCCCGCGGCGCTGCCGGCCAAGGCGCTCAAGGAGCGCGGCTACAAGGGCAAGATCTACCAGACCCATGGCGTGGCCAACCCCGACTTCCTGCGCGTGTGCGGCAAGGACTGCGAAGGCACCTTGCTGCCGGCGGGCCCGCTGCTGGTGGCCGAGCAGCTGCCAGACAGCAACCCCGTCAAGAAGCCGGCCATGACCTACAAGACCGCCTACGAGAAGGCCTTTGGCGGCCAGGTGTCGACCTTCGGCGGCCATGCGTGGGACGCGGGCCTGATCCTGCAGCACGCGATTCCCGAGGCGCTGAAAAAGGGCCAGCCGGGCACCAGGGAGTTCCGCAAGGCACTGCGCGACGCCATGGAGCAGACCAAGAATCTGCCGGTATCGCACGGCATCATGAACATGAGCCCGACCGACCACCTCGGCTTCGATCAGCGCTCGCGCGTGATGGTGCAGATCGTCGACGGCAAGTGGAAGCTGCTGACCAAGTAAGCGGCTTGCAGTGGCTGGACGTGTAGCAAGGGAAGGCGCATGGTGAAACCCATGCGCTTTCTTTTTTCGTGCGCATCAGTGCATTAGGGTTGCCCTGTATTTCTGCAATAGGCAACCCGTTTACCATTCCGTAATCCCAGCGCACCCAGCGCATACTCGCGCCCTGTCCGCCCCTTGGCTTGCAGGCAGATCATTTCACAACACGGGGAGACAATGGACCTTTCGATTGCCGCCATCCTGGCGCAGGACGGGATCACATCAGGCGCGATCTACGCGCTGCTGGCGCTGGCACTGGTGCTGGTGTTTTCGGTGACCCGCGTCATCTTCATCCCGCAAGGGGAGTTCGTTGCCTATGGCGCGCTCACGCTGGCGGCCATGCAGAGTGGGCATGCGCCGCAGACGAGCTGGCTGCTGCTGGTCATGGGCGTGCTGACCTTCCTGTATGAGACCGTGACCGTGCTGCGCAGCGCGGAACTGCGCCGTACGCTCGGGCGCAGGCTCGGCGTGCTGGCCGGCAAGTACCTGGTGTTTCCGCTGGTGGTGCACGGGCTGGTCCAGCAGTACGGCGCGCAGCCGTTGCCGATGCTGGCGCAGATCGCGCTGACGCTGCTGGTCATCATTCCGCTCGGGCCGATGCTGTACCGCCTTGCCTACCAGCCGCTGGCCGAAGCGAGCACGCTGGTGCTGCTGATCGTCTCGGTCGGCGTGCATTTCGCGCTGGTGGGGCTGGGGCTGGTGATGTTCGGCGCCGAAGGCTCGCGCACCGAGGCATTCTCCGATGCGCGCTTCGAAGTGGGCAGCCTCAGCATCTCGGGGCAGAGCCTGTGGGTCGTGGGGATGTCGGCGCTGCTGATCGGCGCGCTGTATTTCTATTTTGAGCGCACGCTGCAAGGCAAGGCGCTGCGCGCGACGGCGGTGAACCGGCTGGGCGCGCGCCTGGTCGGTATCGGCACCACGCAGGCGGGGCGGCTGTCGTTCACGCTGGCCGCGGCCATGGGCGCGCTGTGCGGCATCCTGATCGCGCCGCTGACGACCGTGTACTACGAGTCGGGCTTCCTGGTGGGCCTGAAGGGCTTTGTCGGCGCGATCGTCGGCGGGCTGGTGAGCTACCCGATCGCAGCACTGGGTGCGCTGCTGGTGGGGCTGCTGGAATCGTATTCGTCCTTCTGGGCCAGCGCGTTCAAGGAGGTCATTGTCTTTACGCTGATCATTCCGGTGTTGCTGTGGCGCTCGCTCACGGGCAAGCACGTCGAGGAAGAGGAGTAAGCCATGACGATGCTGACTGACAAGCAAGCCGCCGTGGGCGGCGAACGCGCCGGCAGCCGCGCCAGGCTGCAGCGCAACCGCGTGCTGACAGTGCTGTTCATCGCGGTGCTGGCGTTGCTGCCGGTGCTGCCTACGCCGGAGTTCTGGATCACGCTGGGCAACTACATCGGCCTGTACAGCATCGTGGCGATCGGGCTCGTGCTGCTGACGGGCGTGGGCGGCATGACGTCGTTCGGGCAGGCGGCGTTCGTCGGGCTCGGTGCCTACAGCACCGCGTACCTGACCACGCAGTTCGGGCTGTCGCCGTGGTTCGGCCTGCTGGTGGGACTGGTGATCACCATGGCCTGCGCGTACGTGATCGGGCTGATCACGATGCGCATGTCCGGCCACTATCTGCCGCTTGCCACCATTGCGTGGGGCCTTTCGCTGTTCTTCCTGTTCGGCAACCTGGAGTTCCTGGGCAAGTACGACGGGCTCAATGGCATTCCGGTGCTGTCGTTGTTCGGCGTCGAGCTGCAGTCGGGCCGTTCGATGTTCTACCTGATCTGGGCCGTGGTGCTGCTCGCCGTGCTGGCCGTGCAGAACCTGCTCAACTCGCGTCCGGGCCGCGCCATGCGAGCGCTCAAGGGCGGCGGCGTGATGGCCGAGGCGATGGGCGTGAACACCGCGTGGATGAAGGTCGTGGTGTTCGTGGTGGCGGCGGTGCTGGCGTGCATCTCGGGCTTTCTCTATGCGCACCTGCAGCGCGCGGTGAACCCGACGCCGTTCGGCCTGAACTACGGCATCGAATACCTGTTCATGGCCGTGGTCGGCGGCGTGGGCCACGTGTGGGGCGCGGTGCTGGGTGCCGGCCTGCTGACGATCCTCAAGGACACGCTGCAGGGGCTGCTGCCGAAGCTGCTCGGTGCCAACGGGAACTTCGAGATCATCGTGTTCGGCGTGCTGCTGGTGCTGCTGTTGCAATACGCGCGCGATGGCCTCTGGCCGTTCCTGCGCCGCTTGTTTCCGTCGGGGCCGCCGGTGCAGGCACCGCAAGCCGCCGACGCGCTGCCGGTACGGCAGAAGCCCGAGGCCGGCGAACTGATCCTCGACGTGCGCGCCGCGCGCAAGCAGTTCGGCGGGCTGGTGGCGGTGAACGACGTGAGCTTCCAGGTGCGGGCCGGCGAGATCGTCGGCCTGATCGGCCCGAACGGCGCAGGCAAGTCAACTACGTTCAACCTGGTCACCGGCGTGCTGCCGGTGACGCGCGGCGAGGTGCGCTATCGCGGCGACATGATATCGGGCCTGCCCTCGCGCGAGATCGTCAAGCGCGGCATCGGCCGCACGTTCCAGCACGTGCACCTGCTGCCGACCATGACGGTGCTTGAGAACGTGGCGATCGGCGCGCACCTGCGCGGCGACTTCCGCGCGCAGGGCGGTGTCTGCGCGGCGATGCTGCGCATGAACCGCGCCGAGGAGGACAAGCTCTTGTTCGAGGCGCGTCGCCAGCTGGAGCGCGTGGGTCTTGCGGACTGCATGTACATGGAGGCCGGCAGCCTCGCGCTGGGGCAGCAACGCATCCTGGAGATCGCGCGCGCACTGTGCTGCGACCCGGCGCTGCTGCTGCTCGACGAGCCCGCGGCGGGCCTGCGCTACAAGGAGAAGCAGGCGCTGGCCGAATTGCTGCGCAAGCTCCGGTCGGAAGGCATGAGCGTACTGCTGGTGGAGCACGACATGGACTTCGTGATGAACCTGACCGACCGCCTCGTGGTGATGGAGTTCGGCACGCGCATTGCCGAAGGCGTGCCCGAGGAGGTTCAAAAGAACTCGGCCGTGCTCGAGGCCTACCTCGGCGGCGTGGAGTAACGGTGTGGACAAGGAACGCAAGATGAGCCCGATCCTCGAAGTGAAGGACCTCCACGTCCGCTACGGCAAGGTGGAAGCGTTGCACGGCGTGAGCCTGAAGGTGGATGCCGGCAAGATCGTGACCGTGATCGGCCCCAATGGCGCAGGCAAGTCGACCATGCTGAACGCCATCATGGGCGCGCTGCCCGTCACCGGCTCGGCCACTGGCACCGTCAGCTATCTCGGCCACGATATGGCCGGCATCCCGGTGGAAGGGCGCGTGGCGCGCGGCATGTGCCTGGTGCCGGAGAAGCGCGAGCTGTTCGCGTCGATGACGGTGGAAGACAACCTGCTGCTTGGCGCCTTCCGCCGCAAGCGTGCGCGCGAGAAGAATTTCCTGGATCAGATGGACGTGGTCTACGACCTGTTCCCACGCCTGCGCGAGCGCGCGCGGCAGGACGCCGGCACGCTGTCGGGCGGCGAGCGCCAGATGCTCGCGGTGGGCCGTGCGCTGATGGCCAAGCCGCAGCTGCTGATGCTCGATGAGCCGAGCCTCGGGCTGGCGCCGCTGATCGTGAAGGAGATCTTCCACATCATCAGCAACCTGCGCCAGACCGGCGTGGCGACGCTGCTGATCGAGCAGAACGCGCGCGCGGCGCTGCAGGTGGCGGACTACGGCTATGTGATCGAGACCGGCGATTTGGCGATGGAAGGACCGGCGGCGGAACTGGCCAGCAATCCGAAGGTGATAGAAACCTACCTGGGGCTGGCGAAGAAGGCGGCGTGAATCGCAGGATTAGTTGATTGATGAATAGTTCGGCCCGCGTTTGCGGGTCTTTTTATTTATCGGGTGGATGTAACCCGGATCAAAGCCCCTGCGTCATCCAAGAATATTCGGATGAAAGATGTTTGTGACTATCTAGTCGAACGAAAAATCTTTGCGGTGAATAGTTGCTGAATGGGCACAGAGTTTTCATTCATTTAATGAATTCCTCTTACCATTAATTTGAGAAGATCATCTCTCAGGCGAATGATCATCGCCGACAGCTTGCGCTGAGTCCTGTGCCGCCGTTTCCAACAGCCATTCTCGGAAGCACCGCAGAGCAGGATGATCGCGCCGTTCCCTGGGTGTGCAAAGAAAGTAGCCGCGCTGCAGCCGTATTGGAAGATTGAAGGGTGCTACCACGCGTCCGGAGGCCAGTTCGTCATGCAGCAGGCAGCGCTGCAGCACGGCCACGCCCATGTCGGCGCGCACCGCCTGGATCAGGATCGACACTTGATCGAAGCCGGTTGATAGCGTTGGCGCAGCGTTGGGTACGCCTGCCGCCCGCAGCCAGTTCTGCCAGTTGGTGGGGGCGGTGGTGTGGTAGAGCAGGGGTTCTTTGAGCAGTTCGGCCGGCTCCTTCCAGCGCCCGGCGGCGTGCCGCTGGCGCGCCCGTTCGGGATGGCAGACCGGTACCATTTCATGTCCCACCACATAGTCCACCTGCAGGCCGGGCCACTTGCTGGCCTCGCCGGCCAGCACCGCCGCATCGGGCACTGCGCCTGAGAAGTCCTCATCGCGACGGTAGGGCACGAAGTCGAGCCGGATTTCCGGGTGCCGCCGATGGAACTCGGGCAGCCGGGGCACCAGCCAGACGCTGGCGAGCGTCGGGACAACGGACAAGGTGAGGTGGTGGCTGCGGTCGCCGGCGCGCAGTGCCGCACTGGCATTCTCGATGGCGGCCAGGGGACCCGCCACCGCATCCAGCAATTGCTGCCCGGCGCCGGTCAGCATCAGGCGATGCGCATTGCGCTGGATCAGCGGCTGACCGAAGTGCTCCTCCAGCCTGGCAATGGCGCGGCTGATGGCCCCTTGCGTGACGCATAGCGTTTCGGCCGCACGGGTGAAACTGCCCAGTCGTGCGACGGCGGCGAAAGCATGCAGCTCGGACATGGAGGGGGAATGCAGCCGCATGGGTCGGGGACGTCGAGGATGAACTTTGGTAATGCGAAGGTGCAATATAGTCGTTTGCCTCGCATGGGTAAACGGTCGACACTCGGCGCTCATTGCACACCATAAAACAGGAGAAAGCCCATGACCCGAGTCCGGATGTCGCGCCGCCAACTCATGCTGTCCGGCGCCGCGGCTGCCGCCACGCTTGCTTTTGCCGGCAGCGCCCTTGCCCAGGCTCCCTATCCCAGCCGCCCCATTCGCCTGATTGTGCCGTTCGCGGCAGGCGGCTCGACGGACCTGTCGGCACGCCTGGTGGCGGAGTTCGCCGGACGTGAGCTGGGCCAGCCCATCGTGGTCGAGAACAAGGGCGGGGCAGGGGGCTCGGTGGGCATGGAGCAGGTCGCCAAGGCAGACCCGGACGGCTACACCATCGGCATGGCCACGGTCAGCACCCATGGCTCCAACCCGGCGGTCTTTCCCAAGCTGAAGTACGACCCGATCAAGGACTTTGCCCCCGTAACCAATGTGGTGGCGGTCCCGAGCGTGTTTACGGTGCATCCGAGCGTACCGGCCAAGACCATGCAGGAATTCATTGCCCTGGCCAAGGCCAACCCGGGCAAGTACACGATTGCCTCGCCAGGTGTCGGCTCCCTGGGCCACGTGAATATCGAGTACTTCATGATGCTGGCCAAGATCAAGCTGCTGCACGTGCCATACAAGGGCGCCGGGCTGGGGCTCAATGATGCCGTGGCAGGGCAGGTCAATGCGATCAGCGACAACCTGTCATCCGCGCTGCCCCACGTGAAATCGGGCCGGTTGCGCGCGCTGGCCGTGCTTGGCCCGAGCCGCTCGCCGCAACTGCCGAACGTACCCACTTATGCGGAGCTGGGCTTCAAGGAGATGGGCGATGGCGGCTGGTTCGGCATTGTGGCGCCGGCCGGGACGCCCCCGGCCATCGTCAACCGGCTGAACCAGGCGATCCACAAGGCCATGCAGAACCCCGAGTTCAAGCGGAAGGTGGAGGAGTCGGGCGGCACGCTGGTGCCGAATACGCCGGAGCAGTTCAAGGCACAGATCCAGCAGACCATGGCGCGCTATGCGCGCGTGGCCAAGGCTGCCAACATCCAATTGGACTGAAGCATGGCTGAAGCAATGGAATCGGAAGTCATCGCGCCGTTCACGCTGGCTTTGCCGGAGGCCGAGGCCCTGCCACTGGTGTGTGACTCGCCGCACAGCGGCACCGTCTACCCGGCCGACTTCGGCGCTGCCGTCGCACCCGAGCGCCTGCGCGCTGGCGAGGACACCCACGTCGATGCGCTGTGGGAGGCGATCCCCCGGGTGGGCGGCACACTGCTTGCCGCAACCTTTCCGCGTGTGTACATCGATCCGAATCGCATGCTGGATGACATGGATCCGGAGCAGTTGGACGGGCCCTGGCCGACGCCGCTCGCACCGGGCGAGAAAACCCGTCTGGGCTACGGCCTGATCTGGCGAAATATCGACGCCGCGACGCCGATCTACGACCGCAGGCTCGCAGTAGCCGAAGTCCGGTCCCGTATCGACCACTACTACCGGCCCTATCATGCGGCGCTGGCCGAGGCAGTGGAGGGTGCCCACCGCCGCTTCGGCGCAGTCTGGCACCTGAATCTGCACTCGATGCCGAACAACGCCTATGAGCGGCTCAAGATCCAGAGCCCGCACCCGCTGGCGGATTTCGTGCTGGGAGACCGGGACGGCAGTACCTGCGAACCCGGGCTGGTCGATCTGGTGGAAGCCGAGCTTCGTAGGATGGGTTATACCGTCGCGCGCAACGACCCGTACAAGGGCGTGCAACTGATCGCCCAGATCGGGCGTCCGGCAGAGCGACGCAACAGCCTGCAGATCGAAATCCGGCGCCCGCTTTATATGGATGAGCAGACGCGTGAGCGCAATGATGGTTTTGCTGCCCTACAACGGGATCTGACGTTGTTGACGCTGCGAATTGCTGAGTACGTGCGGCGGCAAATCTAGGGTTGTTCCACGTGAAACATCCGGCCGGGCCTTGTGCCCGGCCTTTTTGTTTCACGTGGAACACACTCGGCGTCAATCGGGTATCGCAAGCGTCATGTTTCACGTGAAACATGGCGGGCCCTGAAAAGCCCCCAGTCGATTGCCGCTATAATTCGACATCCCGATTGTTCCCGCCAGCCTCCCGGAGGAGGTGTCCCATGCTTTACCCAAAAGAGTTCGATGTCATTGTCGTCGGTGGTGGTCACGCCGGCACGGAGGCCGCCCTGGCTGCTGCCCGGATGGGCTGCCAGACGCTGTTGCTGACCCATAACATCGAGACGCTTGGGCAGATGAGCTGCAATCCGTCGATTGGCGGCATTGGCAAGGGGCATCTGGTCAAGGAAGTGGATGCCATGGGCGGCGCGATGGCTGCTGCCACGGACGAGGCGGGGATTCAGTTCCGCATCCTTAACTCCAGCAAGGGCCCGGCTGTGCGCGCAACGCGTGCCCAGGCCGATCGCGTGCTGTACCGCAAGGCCATCCGCACCCGCCTGGAGAACCAGCCGAACCTGATGCTGTTCCAGCAGGCCGTGGACGATCTGCTGGTGGAACGGGATCGCGTTGTCGGCGCCGTGACGCAGGTTGGCATCGCTTTTCGCGCCCGCGCGGTGGTGCTGACGGCCGGTACGTTCCTGGACGGCAAGATCCACGTAGGCCTGGACAACTATACGGGCGGCCGCGCGGGTGACCCCGCTTCGGTGTCGCTGTCGGCCCGACTCAAGGAGCTGAGGCTGCCGCAGGGCCGGCTGAAGACCGGCACGCCGCCGCGTATCGATGGCCGCACCATCGACTTTTCGGTGATGGAAGAGCAGCCCGGCGATCTGGATCCGGTGCCGGTGTTCTCGTTCCTGGGCCGTCCTGAACAGCATCCGCAGCAGCTTCCGTGCTGGATCAGCCATACCAACAGCCGTACCCACGACATCATCCGCGGCGGGCTCGACCGCTCGCCGATGTACACGGGCGTGATCGAAGGGGTAGGGCCGCGTTACTGCCCGAGCATCGAGGACAAGATCCATCGCTTTGCCAGCAAGGACAGCCACCAGATCTTCCTGGAGCCCGAAGGGCTGACGACCAACGAGTTCTACCCGAACGGCATCTCCACGAGCTTGCCTTTCGACGTGCAGCTCGAGCTGGTGCATTCGATCCGTGGCCTGGAGAACGCGCACATCCTGCGTCCCGGCTACGCCATCGAATACGACTACTTCGATCCGCGTGCGCTCAAGGCGTCGCTGGAAAGCAAGGCGATCAGCGGGCTGTTCTTTGCCGGCCAGATCAACGGCACCACCGGCTATGAAGAGGCTGCCGCACAGGGCCTGCTCGCAGGCATCAACGCTGGCTGCTACGTGCGCGAGCGCGATGCCTGGACGCCGCGCCGTGACCAGGCTTACCTGGGCGTGCTGGTCGACGACCTGATCACGCGTGGCGTGACCGAGCCGTACCGCATGTTCACCAGCCGCGCCGAGTTCCGCCTGAGCTTGCGTGAAGACAACGCCGATATGCGCCTGACCGAGATCGGCCGCGAACTCGGCGTGGTCGATGACGTTCGCTGGGATGCTTTCAACCGCAAGCGCGATGCTGTTTCACGTGAAACAGAGCGCCTGAAGAGCACCTGGGTCAATCCGACCCTCCTGCCGGCCGAAGACGCCGTGCCGCTGCTGGGCAAGCCGATCGAACGCGAGTACAGCCTGGCGGACTTGTTGCGCCGCCCGGAGGTCCGCTATGACAGCCTGATGGCGCTGCAGGGCGGTCGTCATGCACCGGAAGCCCCGCTCGACGCGGATCCGTTGCTGGTGGACCAGATCCGCGAGCAGATCGAGATTGGCATCAAGTACCACGGCTATATCACCCGCCAGGCGGCGGAAGTGGACAAGCTCGAAGCCAACGAGTCGACGCGCCTGCCGGAAGGGCTGGACTACACCGAAGTGCGCGGCCTCGGCTTCGAGGTCAGCCAGAAGCTGAACCAGCATCGGCCCGAGACGCTGGGGCAAGCCTCGCGCATTTCGGGCGTGACGCCGGCGGCGATCTCGCTGCTCTTGGTACACCTGAAGAAGAAGGGGCTGGGGCGTACCCGTTCCGGCAACTCTCAAGAGGCTGCCTGAGTGGCGGGCCAACGACACACCGTGATCGACGACGCGGCCCAGCGTCGTCGCCTGGAGGCCGGCCTCGCAGAGATCGCGCTGGCCTTGCCGCCGGATCGCATCGAGAAGCTGTTCGCCTACCTCGCGCTGCTGCGCAAGTGGAACGGCGTCTATAACCTCACCGCGATTCGCCATCCCGATGAAATGCTGACGCACCATCTGCTGGACTCGCTGGCTGCGGTTCCGGCACTGGCGGAGGCGGCGCGCTCGGCGGCGGTTGCCGGTGGCGCCCGGGGCAGGGTGCTTGACGTCGGATCGGGCGGCGGCATGCCAGGCCTGCCGCTGGCGATTTCGTGCCCGGATGTCTCGGTGCTGATGGTCGACATCGTGCAGAAGAAGACCGCCTTCCTGACACAGTGCCGTGCTCAACTGGGCTTGCCGAATGCGGCGGCACACTGGGGTCCGGTCGAGAAGCTTGAAGACGCCGATAAGTTCGCGGTGATTACGTCACGTGCGTTCGCCGAGCTGACGGACTTCGTCAACCTCTCCGGCCAGCTGCTGGCGCCGGCAGGGAGGCTGATTGCGATGAAGGGCGTCTATCCGCAGGCCGAACTCGACCGCATGGAAGCGGCCGGCCTGATGGCTGCATGGCACGTGGAAGAGGTAAGGCGACTGACGGTTCCCGGGCTGGACGCTGAGCGTCACCTGGTGTTCTTGTCGCGCAAATGATTTTGGCGGCGCGTGCGCCGCGAGCTGGACGGGCCAAAACGGGCCGCGCCGGATAAAGAATTCAATCGGGAGCCTCAGAAGCATATGGCCAAGGTATTCGTGATCGCGAACCAGAAGGGCGGGGTGGGCAAGACCACCACGACGGTGAACCTCGCCGCAGGACTGGCTGCGCAGGACCAGCGCGTGCTGCTGGTCGACCTGGATCCGCAGGGCAATGCCTCGATGGGCTCGGGTATCGACAAGCAGTCGCTGGAACACAGTGTGTACCAGGTACTGGTCGGGCTGGCCTCGGTTGCGCAGGCTCGCCAGCGCTCCGAGACCGGCAAGTACGATGTGCTGCCCGCCAATCGCGAGCTGGCGGGCGCGGAAGTCGAACTCGTGGAACTGGACCAGCGCGAGCGCCGGCTCAAGCAAGCCATTGCCGAGGTCGACGATGAATACGACTTCGTGCTGATCGACTGCCCCCCGTCACTGTCGCTGCTGACGCTGAACGGTCTGTGCGCAGCGCACGGCGTGATCGTGCCGATGCAGTGCGAGTACTTCGCGCTCGAAGGCTTGTCCGATCTGGTCAATACCATCAAGCAGGTACATGCGAACCTGAACCGTGAACTGAAGGTGATCGGCCTGCTGCGCGTCATGTTCGATCCGCGCGTCACGCTGCAGCAGCAGGTATCGGCGCAGCTCGAATCGCATTTTGGCGACAAGGTCTTCAAGACCCTGATCCCGCGCAATGTGCGCCTGGCCGAGGCGCCGTCTTATGGCATGCCGGGCGTTGCCTTCGATCCGTCGTCGAAGGGTGCCAAGGCATATCTCGACTTCGGCGCCGAGATGATCGCCCGTGTCAGGCAGCTGTCGGCGCCGGAAGCTGCCACCGCCATGCAAGGACAGTGACCATGAGCACCGTGAAAAAGAAGGGTCTGGGCCGCGGCCTGGAAGCCCTGCTGGGAGGTCCGGCCGAGATCGTCGAGACCGCCAAGCAGGAGGGCGCGCCCACCGTGCTGCGACTGGACCAGCTTCAACCGGGCAAGTACCAGCCGCGCACGCGCATGGATGAGGGCGCCCTGCAGGAGCTTGCGGCGAGCATCCGCGCGCAAGGCCTGATGCAGCCAATCCTGGTGCGGCGCGTGGCAGAGCTCGACCGCTACGAGATCATTGCGGGCGAACGGCGCTTCCGTGCCTCGCGCATCGCGGGGCTCGACAAGGTGCCGGTGCTCGTGAAGGAAGTTGCCGACGAAGCAGCGGCGGCCATGGCGCTGATCGAGAACATTCAGCGCGAAGACCTGAATCCGCTGGAAGAAGCGCAGGGCATCATGCGCCTGATCCGCGAGTTCCGCTTTACGCATGAACAGGCTGCCGAGTCGGTGGGCCGCTCGCGCAGCGCGGTGTCCAATCTGCTGCGCCTGCTGAACCTGGCGGCGCCAGTGCAGACCATGCTGATGGCGGGCGATCTCGACATGGGGCACGCGCGTGCGCTGCTGGCCGTCGACGGCGCGAACCAGATCACGCTGGCCAACCAGATCATCAACAAGCGGCTGTCGGTACGCGAGACCGAGAAGCTCGTGGCATCCACGCTCAAGCCGTTCGAACTGAAGTCGCTCAAGCATAAGACCGGCAACGGCATGCGCGATGTCGCGCGGCTCGAAGAAGAACTGTCGGATGCGCTGGGACTGTCGGTGCAGATCAAGCTCGGCGTGCGTGGCAAGGGCCAGCTCACCATCCACTTCAGCAATAACGAAGCCCTCGATGGCGTGCTCGCGCGCTTGCGCGATGCGGACGAAGGGCAACGAGTCGCCTGAAAAGCTGCGCGATAAACGGCCATTTTCCTGCTCACTGTTGCATTCGCGCAGCAGTAAACAATCCGATGTTCGGTTAACGCACCGGGCAGTCGCGAATCCACCATCATGCGTCACGCGAGTTGCGCAATCCAATTACGTCAAGCGTCGTTGTCGCGCAATTTCAACGAAGCCATCATGCAATCGTGATAGCAACCGTTGTGCAGTTTGCCATTGCAAGCAAACTGTAAGCACATTGACGCGACTCAGTAGTTCCCCTTAAAATCGTGCGGTTTGAATTCTGGTCGGGCCGAAAAGTTCCGGCCCGGATGAGGCAGGCAGTAGTGGTACGAGACCGTCAGCAGCACAACGATTCGCGTCAGGTAAACGCCCGCAGTGATGACTGGGATTCTGACGCAGAACGTGAGGAAGAAGCTGTCGATCCGCTGTCACACGCCGAGGCGGTGACGCTGTTTGGCGAACGCGCGTTGCGGCCTTCGCGCATGACACCCGGCAAGATCGTGCTGGCGCAGGTGGTTGTGACCCTGCTGTCGGCATTGTGCTGGGCGTTGTTCGGCAAGCAGGCAGGGCCGTATGGCTGGTCCGCGATGTTCGGTGGCGCAGTGTGTTTCGTACCGAGCGGATTTTTCGCGTTCCGCCTGTGGATGGCGCGCGATCGGGCGTCGGTGGGCGGGCTGGTGATGGGCGAGGCGATCAAGGTGTTCGCCACCGTCGCACTGTTCGTGCTGGTGGTGGTGCTGTACCGCGATCTGCGTTGGGTGCCGATGCTCGTCACGTTCCTGCTTGCGCTCAAGACGTATTGGGTGGTGGCCCTGGCAATTCGGTAACGCCAGGCCGGCCGCACGAAGTGTGTGCTTCCCGGAGAGATGGGGCACCAAAACGGAATATCAAGATACGTGGCGCAGGGTTTCACACTTGTGAAACCGTGGGCCAACAAAGTTTGACCCGCTTGCATGGCGGTGACCGGCCACGATGGCCGAAGGCAATGCAAGACGCGTACCGGCTGCCCGCCAATGCGAGGGTGCCGGCTCAACGATTTCGCAATATACCGTTCGTTTCGACATGTCAGAAGCTATCCAAGGCGCCGAACACGCGCTGACACCCTCCGGCTATATCGCCGAACACTTGCAGAACCTGAACTCGGTCGGCGGCAAGCAGGCGTCGGTGGTCGATTTCTCCGTGCTCAACTATGACACGGTGTTCTGGTCCGTGCTGTGCGGCGCCATCGCCGTGATCTTCCTCTTCGCTGCCGCGCGCCGCGTCAGCGCGGGCGTGCCGGGCCGCTTCCAGGCCTTCGTCGAGATGATTGTCGAGATGGTCGACGACCAGGCCAAGGGCATCATTCACGGCGACCGTTCGTGGATTGCTCCGCTGGCGCTGATGGTGTTCTGCTGGATCACCATGATGAACGCCATCGACCTGATTCCGGTCGACTGGGTCACCGGCCTGAACCAGCTCCTCGGTATTTTCCACATCCATCTTCCGCACCACCGCGCAGTGGCCACGGCCGACCTGAACGGCACGCTGGGCATGTCGTGCTCGGTGCTGGTGCTGATGATCTACTACAGCTTCAAGATCAAGGGCGCGGGCGGCTTCATGCACGAACTGTTCTCGGCCCCGTTCGGCGCCAAGTGGTACCTGGCCCCGTTCAACCTGATCCTGAACATCATTGAGTTCCTGGCCAAGGCCGTGTCGCTCGGCATGCGGTTGTTCGGCAACATGTATGCCGGCGAACTCGTGTTCCTGCTGATCGCGCTGCTGGGTTCGATCTGGACGTTCAGCGCCGACCTGTCTGCACTGGGCTTTGTCGGCCACGTCGTTGCCGGCACGGTCTGGGCGATCTTCCACATCCTGATCGTGCTGCTGCAGGCCTTTATTTTCATGATGCTGACGCTGGTGTACATCGGCCAGGCTCACGATCACCACTGATCGACACAGGTTTTAGGTTTTTGGTTTTTTGGTTTTTTGGTTCTAAGTCTCTCTAAATTAAAGGAGTCATCATGCAAGCATTTCTCGCCAACATCCAGGGTCTGACCGCCATCGGTATCGGCATCATCATCGGTCTGGGCGCTATCGGCGCCTGCCTGGGTATCGCCCTGATGGGCGGCAAGTACATCGAAGCCTGCGCACGTCAGCCCGAGCTGATGAACCCGCTGCAAACCAAGATGTTCCTGCTGGCTGGCCTGATCGACGCGGCATTCCTGATCGGTGTGGGTGTTGCAATGCTGTTCGCCTTCGCCAACCCGCTGCTGGCTGTCATCAAGTAATTCTTTTCGGTCTGCATGATGCTGACGGGCGGCGCGGGCCACTAGCCTGGCCGCCCTTGCGCATTTATCTGTAGTTTGATTACCGAAAGGAACACACCATGAATCTGAACGCAACGTTTTTTGCGCAGATGGTCGTGTTCTTCATCCTGTGGTGGGTTGTTGCCAAATTCATTTGGCCGCCGCTGGTGAAGGCGCTCGACGAACGCGCAAGGAAGATCGCCGATGGCCTCGCCGCTGCCGAGAAGGGCAAGGCCGAGCTTGAACTCGCCAGCAAGCGTGTGGACCAGGCTATGGCCGAAGCCCGCACCGAGGGTGCTCAACGCGTCGCTGACGCCGAGAAGCGCGCCCAGCTGACGGCCGACGAGATCAAGCATAACGCCCAGGCGGAAGCCGCACGCATCATTGCCCAGGCCAAGGCCGAGGCAGAGCAGCAAGTGACCCGCGCACGTGAAGATCTGCGCGACCAGGTCGCTGTGCTGGCTGTCAAGGGTGCTGAGCAGATCCTCAAGCGCGAAGTGAACGCGCAGGTCCACACGGATCTGCTCAATCAACTCAAAGCTGAGCTCTAATCATGGCCGAAACCGCAACCATTGCCCGTCCCTACGCTGAGGCGCTGTTCCGCGTCGCCAGCGAAGCCGGCAATCTGGGTGCATGGTCCGAGCTGGTGTCGGAGATGGGGCTGATTGCCGCCAACCCCGACATGAAGGCGCTCGCCGACGATCCGAACATTCCCGGCCAGAAGCTGGCCGAACTGTTCCTGTCGCTGGTGAAGTCCCCGGTCAATGACGAGGCTCGCCGCTTCGTCAACCTGCTGGTGGAGAACAACCGCCTGACGGTGATGCCGGAAGTCGCCGAGCAGTTCCATGCGCTCAAGAACGCCCGCGAAGGCTCGTCGGACGTCGAGATCACCAGTGCATTCCCGCTGGATGGTCAGCCACTGAACGACCTGGTCGCTGCACTCGAACGCAAGTTCGGCCGCAAGCTGCACGCGAAGGTGGCGGTGGATCCGTCCCTGATCGGCGGCGTGAGCGTCAAGGTCGGCGACGAAGTGCTCGACACCTCCGTGCGTGCGCGCCTGGCTGCCATGCAAACCGCGCTGACCGCCGTCTGATCGGCCGTCCGTCGGATTGAAGAATTAGGAGCATTGTGATGCAACTGAACCCCTCAGAAATCAGCGAGCTGATCAAGTCCCGCATCTCGGGTCTTGGCGCCGAAGCTGAAGTGCGCAACACCGGCACGGTGATTTCCGTGACCGATGGTATCTGCCGCGTGCATGGCCTGTCTGGCGTGATGCAGGGCGAGATGCTGGAATTCCCGGGCAACACCTTCGGCCTCGCGCTGAACCTCGAGCGCGACTCGGTCGGCGCCGTGGTGCTGGGCGACTACGAACACATTTCGGAAGGCGACACGGTCAAGTGCACCGGTCGCATTCTGGAAGTGCCCGTCGGCAAGGAACTGCTAGGCCGCGTGGTGAACACGCTGGGCCAGCCGATCGACGGCAAGGGCCCGATCAACGCGAAGGAAACCGACGTGATCGAAAAGGTCGCGCCGGGCGTGATCGCGCGTCAGTCGGTGAGCCAGCCGGTGCAGACCGGCCTGAAGTCGATCGACGCGATGGTGCCGATCGGCCGTGGCCAGCGTGAGCTGATCATTGGCGACCGCCAGACCGGCAAGACCGCCGTGGCCGTCGACGCGATCATCAACCAGAAGGGCAAGGGCATGTACTGCGTGTACGTCGCCATTGGCCAGAAGGCTTCGACGATCGCCAACGTGGTGCGCAAGCTCGAAGAGCACGGCGCGATGGAATACACCGTCGTCGTGGCCGCCGCCGCTTCGGACTCGGCCGCCATGCAGTACCTGGCTGCCTATGCCGGCTGCACGATGGGCGAATACTTCCGCGACCGCGGCGAAGACGCGCTGATCGTCTATGACGACCTGACCAAGCAAGCCTGGGCCTACCGCCAGGTGTCGCTGCTGCTGCGCCGCCCGCCGGGCCGCGAAGCCTACCCGGGCGACGTGTTCTACCTGCACTCGCGCCTGCTGGAGCGTGCCGCGCGTGTGAACGAGCACTATGTCGAGCAGTTCACCAAGGGTGCTGTCAAGGGCAAGACCGGTTCGCTGACCGCGCTGCCGGTGATCGAAACGCAGGCCGGCGACGTGTCCGCGTTCGTGCCGACCAACGTGATCTCGATTACCGACGGTCAGATCTTCCTGGAAACCGACCTGTTCAACGCCGGTATCCGTCCCGCCATCAACGCCGGTATCTCGGTGTCGCGCGTGGGCGGTGCCGCCCAGACCAAGGTGGTGAAGAACCTGGCCGGCGGTATCCGTACCGACCTGGCCCAGTACCGTGAACTGGCTGCGTTCGCGCAGTTCGCTTCGGACCTGGACGACGCCACCCGCAAGCAGCTCGAGCGCGGCCGCCGCGTGACCGAACTGCTCAAGCAGGCGCAATACCAGCCGCAACAGGTGTGGCAGCTGTCGGCCTCGCTGTTCGCAGCCAACAACGGCTTCCTCGACAACGTGGAAGTGAAGGACATTCTGCCGTTCGAGAAGGGCCTGCACGACCATCTGAAGACCAAGTACGCCGATCTCATCAACCGCATCGAAGAGACCAAGGTGCTCTCGAAGGAAGATGAGCCCGCCCTGCGTGCCGCGATCGAGGATTTCAAGAAGTCCGCCGCGTTCTAACCACCGCGTGATTCCACGACACCACTGGCGCGCCTGAGCTTTCAGGCGTGGCAGTGGTTCGGACGGAGAGGAAGATATGGCCGGAACGAAAGAAATTCGAACCAAGATCAAGAGCGTGCAAAACACGCGCAAGATCACCAAGGCGATGGAGATGGTCGCCGCATCCAAGATGCGCAAGGCGCAGGAACGGATGCGCAATGCCCGTCCCTATGCCGAAAAAGTGCGCAACATCGCGGCGCACCTGGCTTCGGCCAACCCCGAGTTCAAGCATCCGTTCATGCAGGAGCGCGAAGTCAAGCGCGTCGGCATGATCGTGGTCACGACCGACAAGGGGCTGTGCGGCGGTCTGAACACGAACGTGTTGCGTGCGGTGACCAACGAGCTGAAGAGCCTGCAGGGCCGCGGCGTGGATGTGCAAGCCACGGCCATCGGCAGCAAGGGCCTGCAGTTCCTGAGCCGCATCGGCGCCAAGGTGGCCTCGAATGTGGTCCAGCTCGGCGATACCCCGCACCTGGAAAAGCTGATCGGCGCGGTCAAGGTCCAGCTCGATGCATTCACCAATGGTGAAGTCGACGCGGTGTACCTGGCGTACACCAAGTTCATCAACACGATGAAGCAGGAACCGATGGTTGAGCAGCTCCTGCCGCTCGCCGCCGACAAGCTGTCGCAGACGGAAGAAGAGAAGCGCGCCTACTCGTGGGACTACATCTACGAGCCTGACGCGCAGACCGTGGTGGAAGAGCTGTTGGTCCGCTACGTCGAGGCGCTGGTGTACCAGGCCGTGGCCGAGAACATGGCGTCCGAGCAGTCGGCGCGCATGGTGGCCATGAAGGCAGCATCCGACAACGCGAAGAACGTGATCGGCGAACTGCAGCTGGACTACAACAAGACCCGGCAGGCAGCGATCACCAAGGAACTGTCGGAGATCGTCAGCGGCGCGGCAGCGGTCTGAGGCGTCAAGAATTCAAGCTATCGGAGATACGAAATGAGTATCGGAAATATTGTGCAGTGCATTGGCGCCGTGGTGGACATCGAGTTCCCGCGCGACGCAATGCCGAAGGTGTACCACGCGCTGGTGCTGGAAGACAGCGGCGAAACGTCGTTTGCCGAAAAAGGCCTGACGTTCGAAGTCCAGCAGCAGCTGGGTGACGGCGTGGTGCGTACCATTGCCCTCGGCTCGTCGGACGGCCTGCGCCGCGGCATGGCCGTGAAGAACACCGAAGCGCCGATCTCGGTGCCGGTGGGTCAAGGCACGCTGGGCCGCATCATGGACGTGCTGGGTCGTCCCATCGACGAAGCCGGCCCGATCGCTTCGGACGAGCGCCGCGCGATTCACCAGAAGGCACCGAAGTTCGACGAACTGTCGCCTTCGACTGACCTGCTGGAAACCGGCATCAAGGTGATCGACCTGATCTGCCCGTTCGCAAAGGGCGGCAAGGTGGGTCTGTTCGGCGGTGCCGGCGTGGGCAAGACCGTCAACATGATGGAGCTCATCAACAACATTGCCAAGCAGCACAGCGGTCTGTCGGTGTTCGCCGGCGTGGGCGAGCGTACCCGTGAAGGGAACGACTTCTACCACGAAATGAAGGAATCCAACGTGCTCGACAAGGTGGCCATGGTGTTCGGCCAGATGAACGAGCCGCCGGGCAACCGTCTGCGCGTGGCACTTTCCGGCCTGACCATGGCCGAGAAGTTCCGCGACGAGGGCCGCGACATCCTGTTCTTCGTCGACAACATCTACCGCTACACGCTGGCCGGTACCGAAGTGTCGGCACTGCTGGGCCGTATGCCTTCCGCCGTGGGCTACCAGCCGACGCTGGCCGAAGAAATGGGCAAGCTGCAGGAGCGCATTACGTCGACCAAGACTGGCTCGATTACGTCGATCCAGGCCGTGTACGTGCCTGCGGATGACTTGACCGACCCGTCGCCGGCTACCACCTTCCTGCACCTGGACTCGACCCTGGTGCTGTCGCGTGACATCGCTGCTCTCGGTATCTACCCCGCAGTGGACCCGCTTGACTCGACCTCGCGCCAGATGGACCCGCAGGTTGTGGGCCAGGAGCACTACAACGTCGCGCGCGCGGTCCAGCAGACCCTGCAGCGCTACAAGGAACTGCGCGACATCATCGCGATTCTGGGCATGGACGAACTGTCGCCGGAAGACAAGATGGCCGTGAACCGCGCGCGTAAGATCCAGCGTTTCCTGTCGCAGCCGTTCCACGTGGCCGAAGTGTTCACGGGTTCGCCGGGCAAGTACGTGCCGCTGAAGGAAACCATCCGTGGTTTCAAGATGCTGGTGGATGGCGAGTGCGATCACCTGCCCGAGCAGGCGTTCTACATGGTCGGCTCGATCGACGAAGCCTTCGAGAAGGCCAAGAAGCTCCAGTAAGCCTCGCTTTGACGCTCCCGCGCCCCGGTGCGGGAGTGGCGGCATGCTGCCTCGCGCGGCCTGCCGTCAGAAGTGAAGCGAACGGACAAAGGAATTCATATGGCAACCATTCTTGTAGACGTCGTCAGCGCGGAAGCGTCGATCTTCTCCGGTCAGGCGAAGTTCGTGGCGCTGCCGGGCGAGTCGGGTGAGCTGGGCATCCTGCCGGGCCACACGCCGCTGATCACGCGCATCCAGCCGGGCGCCGTGCGCATCGAGAAGGAAGACGGCAGCGAAGAGTTCGTGTTCGTTGCCGGCGGCATTCTCGAAGTGCAGCCGAAGCATGTCACCGTGCTGGCCGATACCGCCATCCGCGGTACCGACCTGGACGAAGCCAAGGCGCAGGAAGCCAAGCGTGCCGCCGAGGAGCTGATGCAGAACCAGAGCAGCGATCTGGACATTGCACGCGCTCAGAGCGAACTCGCCGTGGCCGCCGCGCAGCTGGCTGCCATCGCCCGCCTGCGTCGTAAGAAGTAAGCAGCAAGCAGTACTGGCGCACTGTTGTTTTTTCGGTGCGACAGTCAAAAAAAAGGCAGCCATGCGGCTGCCTTTTTTTTGGGCTGGGGATATTCTTCAGCTGTTCTGGACAAAAAAAAGCGCGCGGGCCGGGGAGGCTCCGCGCGGACGGGAAAATCCCTTCGAGGGGTCAATTCGAAGGAACGGGTTCGGTCCAGGACTACTAAGGCGCAGCGAATCGCATTCGCATAATTGGCCAACAAGGCCTGGCGCCACCGGGTCTTCCTGGTATCCGGCCAGCAGGCATCGCCTGCTGGCTCGGAAAATCGGGATTCACTGCCAAAGGCTTTCTTCAGCGCCCCATCTTCTGACTTCTTGCTTCTTCGCGGGACGCGCCTCACCAAACGTCGGTGTGTCAATGCATTGTGGGGGAAAGTCCCTGCAATGGCAGTAACAAAATGTATCCTTTTGCAAGAAGTTGAAAGCCAGGTCGGTGCAAATAGCTCGTTATATGCACATTTGCGAACTCAAGCATCACTTTTTGGCGAGGCAGGTGCCTGATGCGCATCGTCTTGCGTCGGATTGCTTGTGCGACGGCGAACCAAGCGACGATTACGGCGTCGCACTTCATTCGCGGTTACGATGACTCCAGTTCTCACCACGCCCGGCAACTGCCGCGGCAATGCCACGGAGCCGATGATGACAGGTACGCAGGACGCGATCCGGGAAATGCTTGACATGAAGACCGTGGCCATTGTCGGCTTGTCCGACCGTGCCGACCGTCCGAGCCATGAAGTTGCCGAATTCCTGCAGCAGCATGGTTTCCGCATCGTGCCAGTGAACCCGCGTCATGCCGGCGAACGGATTCTGGGCGAGCCCTGTCATGCCACGCTGGGCGAAGCTGCCTTGGCGATCCGGGCGCAAGGCGGCCGCATCGACTGGGTCGACATCTTTCGCCGTGCCGAGGATACTCCGCCGGTAGTCGGCGAGGCCATCGCCATGGGTGCGCGCGGTGTCTGGCTGCAGCTTGGCATCGTGAACGATGATGCGGTGGCACGCGCGCTGGCTGCGGGCCTGCTTGCCGTGCAGGACTGCTGCAGCAAGATCGAACTGACGCGGCAACTCGCGCTGTCCTGAACCGCACGCTATTGCCCGAACCCTTCCCGCCCCACCGATGGCCATCGATCCGCAACTCCTCGCCTATTTCCGCCGTCAGGCCGAGCAATATGCCGGCCTGCCCGTACCCGTTGATGCGCTCGCGCGGCGTGCGCGCTTTGCCGAAGTGGCGGCCTCGTCGGTGGGGCCAGATCCGGACGGCGTCACATGGACTGACCTCGCGCTGGAGCTCGACGGCCGCACACTCACGGCGCGCCTGTTCCGGCCGGCCGGCACCGGGCCGCAGCGGCTGATCGTCTATTTCCACGGCGGCGGGTGGGTGATCGGATCGCCCGAGACTCACCATACGGTTGCCGCGATGCTTGCCGCCGATACGGGTTGTGCCGTGGCCAGCGTGGACTACAGGCTGGCGCCCGAGCATCCGTTTCCGACGCCATGCGATGACGCCGTGCAGGCCGTGCAGTGGTTTGCCGGACAGCGCGCGGCATTAGGTTTCGACACAGACTTCCTGGCCGTGGCAGGCGACAGCGCCGGCGGGCATCTGGGGGCGCTTGCCACGCAGCAGGTCAATGCCGGTGCGGGCAGGCAGGTCGTGGCGGCGCAATTGCTGGTCTACCCCGTCACCGCGCCCGTGCTCAGCACCGAAAGCTACCGCGCCTTTGCCAATGGCCCTGGCCTGACGCGTGACGAAATGGCCTGGTACTGGACTCAGTTCATTGGTGCCGACGCGCTGGCATTGGGTGCGCAGCACCCCGATGCGCGCATCAACCTGATGGCGCAGGCACCACAGGTGCAGCCGCCCGCCACCGTCATCATCGTGGCGGCCAACGACGTGCTGCGCGATGGCGGCCTGGCCTATGCCGATTTCCTGGTGCGCCATGACGCCACCGTGCTCACCATCGAGGCCAGCGGCATGACGCACGGTTTCGCGCGCCTGCAGTCGGATGCGCCGCGCGCGCGCGAATGGATGCAGCGCGCGGCCCAGGCGTTCATGGGCCTGCTCGACGAGGCCTAGCCCCCGAGCACCGGCACGGTCGCAACAAGTGCCGGTGCGCCGTGGCCATCCCTTAGAATGGCGGTCTTACGAGGATGACCATGACCGCACTGCAGAACGACACTTTCCTGCGCGCACTGCGCCGGCAGCCGACTGAATACACGCCGCTGTGGCTGATGCGCCAGGCGGGCCGCTACCTGCCAGAGTACAACGCCACGCGCGCGCGGGCCGGCAGCTTCCTGGGGCTGGCCAAGAATCCGGCCTACGCCACCGAGGTGACGCTGCAGCCGCTGGATCGCTATCCTCTGGACGCGGCCATCCTTTTCTCGGACATCCTGACCGTACCCGACGCGATGGGCCTGGGCCTGTCGTTCGCCCAGGGCGAGGGCCCGCGCTTTGCCCGGCCGCTGCGAACCGAAGCCGATGTCCAGAAGCTGGCGGTGCCGGACATGGCGTCGCTGCAGTACGTCTTCGATGCCGTTGCCGAGATCCGCCGCGCGCTGGTCCAGGACGGCCGCCAGCGCGTGCCGCTGATCGGTTTCTCGGGCAGCCCCTGGACGCTCGCGTGCTATATGGTCGAAGGCGGCGGCTCGGACGACTTCCGTACGGTCAAGGCAATGATGTACGGCCGCCCCGACCTGATGCACCGGATCCTGGAGATCAATGCTCAGGCGGTCAGCCAGTACCTGAACGCCCAGATCGAGGCCGGTGCCCAGGCCGTGATGATTTTCGACACCTGGGGCGGCGCGTTGGCCGATGGCATGTACCAGGCATTCTCGCTGGCCTACATGCGCAAAGTGCTGGCTGGCCTGAAGCGCGAGCATCACGGGCAGCAAATCCCGGCGATCGTGTTCACCAAGGGCGGTGGCCTGTGGCTGGAAAGCCTCGCCGACATCGGCGCCGACGCAATTGGCCTGGACTGGACCGTCAACCTGGCCGACGCCCGGCGCCGCACCGCGGGGCGCGTGGCGCTGCAAGGCAATATCGATCCCACGGTGCTGTTCGCTCCCGAGGCTGCCATCCGCGAGCAGGTGCGTGGCGTGCTGGACAGTTATGCCGCGGCGGGCGGCAGCGACGGGCATGTGTTCAATCTGGGCCACGGCATTTCGCAGTTCACGCCGCCGGAAAGCGTGGCCGTGCTGGTTGACGAAGTGCATCGCTATAGCCGCCAGCTGCGTGCGCAGCGAGGCTGAGCCACCTTTGTTCTGGCGGCTGGCGGCAGGGGCGCCGGCCGCTGTTTCCCCGCGGTGCAGCGATCTTGCGCGGTTTGCCCTCAGTGCCGCCAGAGGCGCGCCGAAACTACTGTCAAGTAAACAATTTCTTCCGGATTCACCAAAAAGGTACTTCCGCTTGACCGATGAGGCTTGACTTATGCACACCGATAGGTTTGCGGCGGTGCAAGAACGGGTTACCCCTTAACTCATCTGGGGGATGTTTGCAAGGCCTTGATTTTTAAGGAATTGGAAGTTTTTCAATGCGGGCGTGCCGGCCAGTGAGTCCCTTGTTTTTCGGGCTTTGGCGGCATCTTGGAGCGACTTTTCAACAAAGTTATCCACAGGGGCGTTGGAATTAGTGGAAAAGCAGTCATCTATCATCGACTTAGGGCCACATTTGAAGTTTTACTTTAAGTTGATGTTGCGCCGCACACAAAGCCTCGAGCGATTCCTTTCGCGCCGCATTCCGCACAATTTTCGCGCACGCGTTGTGCACCACAACCGCCCGCAATGATGCTGTCAGACGACACCGAGCCGCGCAGCGGGGGCATTATCCGCGTCGCGCTCGATACCCCCGCGGACGACTGTTTCGACTATCTTGCCGGCCCCGACGTGTCGCCTGGTGACCTGGTGGTGGTGCCATTCGGGCGTCGCAGCGTGGTCGGGGTTGCCGTCGCCCGCGCCGTTGAATCCGCCGTGCCCGCGGAACGTCTCAAACCGGTGTCCGCGCGGCTGGACTGGCTGGCGCCGCTGGCGCAAGAGTGGCGGGACCTGGCGGCATTCGCCGCGCGCTATTACCAGCGCTGTCTCGGGGAAGTGATGCTGCCGGCGCTGCCGCCGTCGCTACGCGAACCGGAGGGTTGGCCGCGTCTCGCACAGCGTGCGCGTACCGAGGCGTACCGGGTGCTGCCCGAGCATATTCCCACGCTGCTGGATGCCATACCCGCCCGCGCCCGGTCAGTGCGAGCGCTTGCCCAAGCGCTCGCCGACCGTGCCGCAGGCGATGCGGTGCCGTTGCCAATGAGCCAGTCCGAGGCACGCGAGCTGTGCGCGGCCGCGCCGGCCAGGCTGGCGGAATGGGTCGCCGCGGGCTCGGTCGAGGCTCTGGTCGCCGAACGCACTTTGCTGGCCACGGCACCCGCCCAGGCCCCGTCGGTGGCGCCCCCGCTGCACGAGGAGCAGCGTATGGCGGTCGATGCCATTGCCGCGGCCACGTCATTCGCGCCGTTCCTTCTTCACGGCGTCACCGGCAGCGGCAAGACCGAGGTCTACCTGCACGCCATGGCGCAGGTGCTGGCACGCGATCCGCACGCGCAGGTGCTGATGCTCGTACCCGAGATCAACCTGACGCCCCAGCTCCAGTCGCGTATCGCCGCCCGGTTTCCGCACTTGCCGCTGGCCGTGCTGCACAGCGGACTGGCCGACCAGGAGCGCAGCCTGCAGTGGCTGGCCGCCCATCGTGGCGAAGCACGCATCGTGCTGGGCACGCGCATGGCGGTGATGGCGTCCATGCCGCAGCTCGCGCTGATTGTTGTCGATGAAGAGCACGACACGTCCTACAAGCAGCAGGAGGGCCTGCGCTACTCCGCGCGCGACCTGGCCGTGTGGCGCGCCAAGCGGCTCGGGGTCCCCGTGGTGCTGGGTTCGGCCACGCCGTCGATGGAGACCTGGTGGCGCGCCGAGCAGGGCGCCTACCGCAAGCTGGTGCTGCGAGAGCGTGCGCAGGCGGAAGCCGCGCTGCCGGTGGTGCGGCTGGTCGACCTCAACCACGAACGCCAGCGCCAGCGCGCGCTGTTCGAGGGCCTGTCGGTCCCGCTGCTGGAAGCCATCGAAGCACGCCTGGCGCGCGGCGAGCAGAGCCTGCTGTTCCTTAACCGCCGCGGCTACGCACCGGTCCTGGCCTGCGACAGCTGCGGCTGGCTCTCCGGCTGCCCGCGCTGTTCGGCGTACCTGGTATTGCACCGTCCCGAGCGGCGGCTGCGCTGCCACCACTGCGGCCTGGAAGCCCCGGTGCCGCACCATTGCCCCGATTGCGGCAATGTGGATATCGCGCCGCTGGGCCGCGGCACGCAGCGCATCGAAGAAGCCCTGGCGGCGCGTTTCCCACAGGCGCGCATCGCCCGCATCGACGCCGACTCCACACGTCGCAAAGGCAGCGCGCAAGCCATGTTCGACGACGTCCATGCCGGCGAGGTCGACATCCTGGTCGGCACCCAGATGGTCGCGAAGGGGCACGACTTCCAGCGCGTCACGCTAGTGGGCGTGGTCCACCCGGACGCCGCCATGTTCAGCCACGACTTCCGCGCCGCCGAGCACCTCTTTGCATCGCTGATGCAGGTGGCAGGCAGGGCGGGGCGGGCCGGATTGCCGGGCGAAGTCATGATCCAGACCCGCTACCCCGATGCTGCGGCATTGCAGGCCCTGCAACGCCATGACTATGATGGATTCGCCGCCGGTCAGTTGCGCGAGCGGCGCCAGGCAGGGTTGCCCCCGTTCTGCTACCAGGTGCTGCTGACCGCCGAACATGGCCAGCTGGAGCGGGCCCTGCAGTTCCTGCGGGCGGTCCGCCGCCTGGCAGATGGCAACGTGCTGGCACCTGAGGTGCAACTGCATGACCCGGTACCGATGTCGATGGTCCGTATTGCCGGCCGGGAGCGCGCGCAGATGCTGGTGGAAGCCAGCGCCAGGCCAGTGCTGCAACGGTTTGTGAGCGAGTGGGTACAGACTTTCTCCGAAGCTGGAGCGGATGCCCGGGGCATCCGGTGGCAGTTGGAGATCGATCCGCTGAGGATCTGAAGGCCGGGTTGCACCATGACCGTGGTGCAACCTCTATAATTGTTTTCTATCTAGTGGTTGCACTAGGTTGCACCCTCGCGTTTTTCGGGAGTAAGATCGCGCCAGCCCAAAGGTTGCGCAGGTCGGGCCCCTATGCCGTCCGGGCTTGACCCCAAGACGGATCGACCCGCAGCCTTGTGTCTTACGGAGAACAGCTCGCATGGCCACCACCACCCTCGGCGTCAAGCTCGACGACGCCTCGCGCGATCGCCTCAAGCGCGTCGCCCAATCCATCGACCGCACGCCGCACTGGCTGATCAAGCAGGCGATCTTCACGTACCTGGAGCAGATCGAGCGCGGCCACCTGCCGCACGAGGCGGCGGCCGGCGGTGCGGCGGATGCCGAGAGCGCCGATCCGCGTGACCTGGGCCATGCGGATGGCGCGCCCCAGCCGTTCCTGGAATTCGCGCAGAGCATCCAGCCACAGTCCGTGTTGCGCGCGGCCATTACCTCTGCCTATCGCCGCCCCGAGACGGATTGCGTGCCAGTGCTGCTGGAACAGGCGCGCCTGCCGCACCAGCAGGCCGAGTCCGCCATCAAGATGGCCAAGAAGCTGGCCATGACCCTGCGCGAGCAGAAGGTCGGCACCGGCCGGGAAGGCCTGGTGCAGGGCCTGATCCAGGAGTTCTCGCTGTCTTCGCAGGAAGGCGTCGCGCTGATGTGCCTGGCCGAGGCGCTGCTGCGCATTCCCGACAAGCCCACGCGCGACGCGCTGATCCGCGACAAGATCAGCGGCGCCAACTGGCAGTCGCACCTGGGCCAGAGCCCGTCGCTGTTCGTCAATGCCGCGACCTGGGGCCTGCTGCTGACCGGCAAGCTGGTGGCCACGCATACCGAGTCGGGCCTGAGCAAGGCGCTCACGCGCATCATCGGCAAGGGCGGCGAGCCGCTGATCCGCAAGGGCGTGGACATGGCCATGCGCCTGATGGGCGAGCAGTTCGTCACCGGCGAGACCATTTCCGAGGCGCTCGCCAACGCGCGCAAGTACGAGGCACAGGGCTTCCGCTACTCCTACGACATGCTCGGCGAAGCCGCGATGACGGAAGAAGACGCCCAGCGCTACCTGGCGTCCTATGAGCAGGCCATCCACGCGATCGGCCAGGCCTCGCGCGGGCGCGGCATCTACGAGGGCCCTGGCATCTCGATCAAGCTGTCGGCGCTGCATTCGCGCTACAGCCGCGCCCAGCACGAGCGCGTGGTCACCGAGCTGTACGAGCGCCTGAAGAGCCTGACGCTGCTGGCACGCCAGTACGACATCGGCATCAATATCGACGCCGAGGAGGCAGACCGCCTCGAAATCTCGCTGGACCTGCTCGAGCGCCTGTGCTTCGAGCCCGAGCTGGCCGGCTGGAACGGCATTGGCTTCGTGGTGCAGGGCTACCAGAAGCGCTGCCCGTTCGTGATCGACTTCCTGATCGACCTGGCCCGCCGCAGCCGCCACCGCCTGATGATCCGCCTGGTCAAGGGCGCCTACTGGGACAGCGAGATCAAGCGCGCCCAGGTCGAAGGCCTGGAGGGCTATCCGGTCTACACGCGCAAGGTCTACACCGACGTGTCCTACGTGGCCTGCGCGCGCAAGCTGCTGTCGGTGCCGGACGCGATTTATCCACAGTTCGCCACGCACAACGCGCACACGCTGTCGGCCATCTACCAGATCGCCGGCCACAGCTACTACCCCGGCCAGTACGAATTCCAGTGCCTGCACGGCATGGGCGAGCCGCTGTACGACCAGGTCGTGGGCCCGGTCGCAGATGGCAAGTTCAACCGCCCGTGCCGCATCTACGCGCCGGTCGGCACGCACGAGACGCTGCTGGCCTACCTGGTGCGGCGCCTGCTCGAAAACGGCGCCAACACCTCATTCGTGAACCGCATTGCCGACGACACCATTTCGCTCGATGAACTGGTGGCCGACCCGGTGGCCGTGGTCGAGACCATTCATCGCGAAGAGGGCACGCTCGGCCTGCCGCATCCGAAGATCCCGTCGCCGCGCGGCCTCTATGGCAAGTCGCGCGCCAATTCGGCCGGCATCGACCTGGCAAACGAACATCGCCTGGCGTCGCTGTCGTCGGCGCTGCTGGCCGGCACCAGCGAGCGCGTGGTGGCCGAGCCGATGCTGGGCACCGAGGTTCCGCGCGCGGCCGATGCGGTTGCGGCACCCGTGCTGAACCCGGCTGACCACCGCGACGTGGTAGGTCATGTCGCCGAGGCCAGCCAGGCCGAGGTCGACGCTGCGCTGCAGGCCGCCGCCAATGCCGCGCCGATCTGGCAGGCCACGCCGCCCGACGTACGCGCCGCCGCGCTGGAGCGCGCCGCCGACCTGATGGAAGCGCAGATGCAGTCGCTGATGGGCATCATCATGCGCGAGGCCGGCAAGACCTTCTCCAACGCCATCGCCGAAGTGCGCGAGGCGGTGGACTTCCTGCGCTACTACGCCGCAGAAGTTCGCCGCAGCTTCGACAACGAAACCCACCGCCCGCTGGGCCCGGTGGTCTGCATCAGCCCGTGGAACTTCCCGCTGGCGATCTTCACCGGCCAGGTGGCCGCGGCGCTGGCCGCCGGCAACACCGTGCTGGCCAAGCCTGCCGAGCAGACCCCGCTGATCGCCGCCGCCGCCGTGCGCCTGCTGCGCGAGGCCGGCGTGCCGGCCGGCGCGGTGCAACTGCTGCCGGGCCGTGGCGAGACCGTAGGCGCGGCGCTGGTGGGCGATGCCCGCGTCAAGGGCGTGATGTTCACGGGCTCGACCGAAGTCGCGCGCATCCTCCAGCGCAATATCGCCGGCCGCCTCGATGCCGCTGGCCGCCCGATCCCGCTGATTGCAGAAACCGGCGGCCAGAACGCGATGATCGTCGATTCCTCGGCGCTCGCCGAACAGGTGGTGGGCGACGTGGTTAACTCCGCGTTCGACTCGGCCGGCCAGCGCTGCTCGGCGCTGCGCGTGCTGTGCCTGCAGGAAGACGTGGCCGACCGCGTGCTCGAGATGCTCAAGGGCGCCATGAACGAGCTGACCATGGCCAACCCGGACCGGCTGTCCACCGACGTGGGCCCGGTCATCGACGATGAGGCGCGCGGCAATATCGTGCGCCATATCGACGCTATGCGCGCCAAGGGCCGCCGCGTGTACCAGGCCGACCCGAACGCCGCGCAGGGCGCGAGCTGCCGCCACGGCACCTTCGTGCCGCCGACGCTGATCGAACTCGACAGCATCGACGAGCTCAAGCGCGAAGTGTTCGGCCCCGTGCTGCATGTGGTGCGCTACCCGCGCGCGGCGCTCGACACCATGATCGGCCAGATCAACGGCACCGGCTATGGCCTGACGATGGGTATCCACACCCGCATCGATGAAACCATCGCGCAGATCGTGCAGCACGCCGAGGTGGGCAACCTGTACGTGAACCGCAATATCGTCGGCGCCGTGGTCGGCGTGCAGCCGTTCGGCGGCGAAGCCCTGTCCGGCACCGGCCCGAAGGCCGGCGGCCCGCTGTACCTGCATCGCCTGCTGTCGGTGTGCCCGCAGGACGCGGTGGTACGCAGCGTGCGTCATGCTGAAGCTTCGGGCGCCACGCTGGCCACGCCGGAGCGCCCGGTCGCGGCGCAGGCCCTGAAGGACTGGGCCAAGGCGGAGATGCCCGCGCTGGCCGCGGCGTGCGACCGCTTTGCCGAAGCGTCGGCCGCCGGCATTTCGGTGACGCTGCCGGGGCCGACAGGAGAGCGCAACACCTACTCGCTGCTGCCGCGTCACCAGGTGCTGTGCCTGGCGGCGCAGGAAACGGATCTGGCTACCCAGCTGGCGGCCGTCCTGGCCGTCGGCAGCCAGGCCGCGATGGCGGAAAACCCTGTCGCGCGCGGGCTGTTTTCGCGGCTGCCTAAGGGCGTACAATCGCGCGTCCGCCTGGTCGCCGACTGGATGTCGCCCGAGGTTGCGTTCGACGCGGTGATCCACCACGGCGACTCAGACCAGTTGCGCACGGTGTGCGAACAGGTCGCGGCGCGCCCGGGCCCGATCGTCAGCGTGCAGGGACTGGCGCAGGGTGAAACGAATATCGCGCTGGAGCGTTTGCTGATCGAGCGCTCGCTGTCGGTCAACACGGCAGCCGCCGGCGGCAATGCCAGCCTGATGACGATCGGCTGAGCCGGCGCGGACTGAGTTTGACGTGCGTATGCGCGGCGGCGATCCTGCCGCCATACGCAGCAATAGGGGAGGGGCGCCCAGCCGGCGTTCCCGAAGCGTAGAAAAAGCGCAGCAAAGAAGGCTGAACCAGCCACCAAGGAGAACTGATGACCTCGACATTCCACAAGACGGCCCTGACCGTTGCCCTGACTTTCGCCGGCCTGACCGGTGCCACGGCAGCCTTCGCCCAGGCGCAGGAAATCAAGCTGGGTTTTGCCGGCCCGATGACCGGCGGCCAGGCCCAGTACGGCAAGGACATGCAGAACGGCATCGTCCTCGCGATTGATGACATGAACGCCACCAAGCCGAAGATCGGCGGCAAGGAAGTCAAGTTCGTGCTGGTCTCCGAAGACGACCAGGCCGATCCCAAGACCGGCTCGGTGGTGGCGCAGAAGCTCGTCGACAATGGCATCCAGGGCATGCTCGGCCACTTCAACTCGGGCACCACGATTCCGGCGTCGATGGTCTACAACCGCGCCGGCATTCCGCAGATCGCCATGGCGACCGCGCCGGAATACACGAAGCAGGGCTTCAAGACGACCTTCCGCATGATGACGTCCGACACCCAGCAGGGCTCGGTGATCGGCGCCTTCGTGGTGAAGAAGCTGGGCGCGAAGAACATCGCGATCGTCGACGATCGCACCGCCTACGGCCAGGGCCTGGCCGACGAGTTCGAGAAGGCCGCCAAGGCCGCCGGCGGCAAGATCGTGCGCCGCGAGTTCACCAACGACAAGGCGGTGGACTTCAAGGCCGTGCTGACCAACATCAAGCGCAGCAACCCGGACATCATCTTCTACGGCGGCGCCGAGACCCAGTCGGCCCCGATGGCCAAGCAGGTCAAGGAACTGGGCATGAAGGCCCCGCTGGTGTCGGGCGAAATGTCCAAGACCGACAACTTCCTGAAGCTGGCCGGCCCGGCTGCCGAAGGCACTGTGGTGTCGCTGGCTGGCTTGCCGCTGGACCAGATGCCGGGCGGCGCCGCATACGAGAAGAAGTACGAGAAGCGCTTCGGCTCCAAGGTGCAGACCTACTCGCCGTACGCCTATGACGGCGCGACCGCGATGATGACCGCCATGATCAAGGCCGGATCGGCCGATCCGGCGCGCTACCTGCCGGTGCTGGCTGCCACCAATATGCAGGGCGTCACCACCAAGACGCTGGCGTACGACGCTCGCGGCGACCTGAAGGACGGCGGCATTACCGTCTACAAGGTGGTGGGCGGCAAGTGGACGGTGCTGGAGACGGTTGGCGGCAAGTAAGCCGCCCAGCGCACAGCCCGAAAAACGCCACCCGAACCGGGTGGCGTTTCTTCTTCGTGCAATTCTAAAGATCGAACTGACCCCTGCCGTTTGTTGTCCCCGATGGGGGATCGTGTCATTGGCGCATAATCCCGCATTCGCCTATCCAATCCAGAAGGAGCAGTACGTGTCCGTGCAGGAAGTCAGCTACGACCGCGCAATCGACCTGGCCGGCATCGGCCGGTTCGATGAAGCGCTCGAAATCGCCGGCCAGTTGTCGGAGGCCCGGCCCGAAGTGGTCGATTTCATTACGCTGCGGGCAAGGCTGCACTTCGACAAGGGTGATGCGCAGGCGGCCTTCGCCGTGCTCGACGAGGCGCTGGCGCGGCTGGAATCGCTGGGGCTGGCGGCGCCGCACCGGTGGGCTTCGCGCGGGGTGATCGCGCATCGCTACGGCGCCATGCTGATGGGCCTTGGCCGTGATGGCGACGCACTGCCGTGGCTGCATGAGGCTGCGCGGCGCAACGGCCTGCTGTCCGGCGAATGGGCTGCCCATTTCCACGCGGGCCTGGCGTGCTACCGGCTTGGTGACCTCGCGCGGGCCGGCCGTTACTGGCACGACCTGCTGTACCGGGCGCCGGACCTTGGCGCAGAAGACATCCTGCCGCTCGTGCACGACGCGATCGCGCGCGCCGAGGCCGCCGGCCAGCCGGCCGAGCCCATGATGCGCGTTTGCCTGGGCCGCATTGCGCTGGATAACCCCGACCTGCTGGAGCTCGAACCGGAGGCGGCCGACGCGCTCGCCGGCGAGCAGGCCGACCTGGTGCTGGCCGAGTCTCCCGATCATCCGCAGGCCCGCCGCCTGCGCGCGCCGCTGCGCTTTGGCACGGGCGACATGGACGGCGCCCAGGATGACCTGGCCGTGTACCTGCGCCAGTGCCCGGACCCGCAGACCCAGGTACGCGCCATGGCGTGGCGCCACCAGGCCGCCCAGTCCGGTGCGCAGGGAGCCGACGCACAGCCCTGGCTGAAATTCAGCCTGACCACGCAATCCGACGACGGCGCCGGCTACTACCGTGCCGCCACGGCGCTGGGCGAGTTCATCGACCAGGTGCCGCAGGCCGAAGCCGCGTTGCGGCCGCGGCTGGTGGAAGCCTGCCAGCTCGGCGTAGCGCGCTTCGAAGCGTATTTCGCCACCGGCGAAGGTGACGCGGACGGCCATGGCGGCAATGCCGACCCGCACGTCTATTCGCTGCTGTGCCGCTTGCTCGCGCGCAGCCTGCCGGCCGACGCCGCCAGCCTCGACACGCGCATCGCCCTGCACCGCAAGGGCATGGCCGCGAGCGAGTTCATCGACCACTGGATCGACCTGCTCGACTGCCACGCCGGCGCGGGCCAGCACCAGAAGGTGGTGGAACTGGCGGGCGAGGTGCTGAACCGCTATCCGCTGGAGCGCAACCCAGCCGACGTGACCTGGGCATTCAGCCGCCTCATCGCCGCCTGGAAGGCCATCGGCGGCGCCGAGGCCGGCGAGGCGGCCGGCGCGGCGATGACGCATATGGATGCCCGGCTCGACGCTTTGCCGGTGGAAGCACGCAGCGAGGCCGCGCACCCGATGGCGCACGCGCGCGCCCATTACGCCGCGCTCGTCCAGGCCCGCATGGACGGCATGGACCAGCACGACCGCACCGACGCACTCGCCGAGATCGACGCCCAGCAACGCCGCGCACTGCTGGTGGAAGACGCGTGGCTCTTCAACCGCTTTGGCCAGGTCTGGCGCGATCTCGGCGACCATGAACGCGCGCTGCCGCTGTTCGAGCAGGCGATTGAATTGACAGAGGGCGATGCCTGGGACCAGGCCGCGCCGCGCGTGCAGCGCGCGCTCATCCATAACGCCGCCGCACGGCACGATGCCGCGCTCGCGGATTTTGTCGCGGCGTTCGCGGTACGTGACGACTGGGATGCCGAAACCTGGTTGCGCGCGGTGGAGTCGGCGGTTGGCCTCGGTCAGCGCGAGACGGCGCTTGGCTACTACGACAAGGCGCATGCCGCAGGCGCCGCCGAAGGGCGCACGCGTGGCCTGAATATGAAGGTCGAGGCTGCACTCCGGGCGACCCGGCCGAAGTGGAAACTGTGGGGCATGTAAGGCGCGGCCCGGCGCCAGTGAAAGCGCGGATCCCGCCATGAGAAACGCCATCTGAAAAGATGGCGTTTTTTATTGAAAGTTAGAGACAGAAGTTGGCGCATTCCGTGCGGTGTCAGACAATCACTGACACGGCATGTCATGTGCTTCCATTACCATGTCACGCATGAATGGACTGAGCCAACTTTTCCCGTCACTTCCGCTCGCGCCCGGCGGCCTGTTCTGGGTCGGCCTGGCGCTGGTGGGTGCCGGCCTTGCAGGCGAGCTGAGCCGCCGCTGGCTGCGTTGCCCGCGCATTGTCGGCTATGCGGTAGCGGGCCTGTGCGCCGGCATGCTCGGGCGCAGCATCGTCGACGACAACATGATCGCCCAGACCCGTATCCTGATCGATATGGCGCTGGCGCTGGCCCTGTTCGAACTGGGGCATCGGCTCTCGCTGGCCTGGCTGCGCGCGAACCGCTGGCTGCTGCTGACCAGCGCGTCCGAAAGCGTGCTGACCTGGGGCCTGGTCGCGGCCGTGCTGCAATGGATCGGCGCCTCGCCGGGCATTGCGGTCCTGGCGGGCGGCATTGCGGTCAGCACCTCGCCGACCATCGTGCTGCAGCTCAAGAACGAGCTGCGTGCCGAAGGCCAGGTGACCGAGCGCCTGATGGCCATGGCCGCGCTCAACAGCATCTATGCCGCCGTGATCGTGCAGGTGGCTACCGGCTGGCTGCATTCCGAGTACGGCAACCTCGGCGCCGCGCTGCTGCATCCGCTTTACCTGCTGGTCGGCTCCTGCCTGCTGGCGTGGGTAGTGGGGAAGATCGGCCACGCCATCTACGGCCGGATGTCGGTGGACGATCACTACAGCTTCCTCGTGCTCGTCGGCCTGGTGCTTTTCACGCTGGCGCTGACCCGGGTACTAAAATTGTCGATGCCGATCACGCTGTTGCTGGCCGGCGTCGTGTTCAAGCACGAGGACAGCCAGCCGCATGTGTGGCCGACGCACTTTGGCAGCGCTGGCAGCCTGCTGATCATCGTCATGGTGGTGTCGCTGGGCCTGCCGCTCACGGCGCATGACTGGGCGGTCGGCGGCGTCTATGCTGTAGTGCTGGTGTTGCTGCGCCACGCGGCCAAGCTGGCCGGCGTGGTGTCGCTGGGATCGTTCTCGGGGCTGAGCCTGCGCCAGTGCGTGGCGCTCGGGCTCGCGCTGGCGCCCATGTCGGGCCTGGCGTACCTCTTGATGAACGATGTCGCGCGCCTGTACCCGGGCACCGGGGAGCCGTTGGCCGCCATCATCCTGTGCGCGCTGGCCATCGAGCAACTGCTGGGCCCGGTGATCGCGGCCTGGGCACTGCGCTTCGCCGGCGAAGTCCGCGCCGATCTGCGCAGCAATGGAGGAGGGCGCTGATGTCGCTCGAACCGTTCAAGCATTCCGAGGCGCTGACCTTCGGCGTCGAGCTGGAGCTGCAGCTCGTCAATCGGCACGACTACGACCTGGCGCCGTTCGCGCCCGACTTGCTGCGTGCGCTGAAGGGCGCCCAGCATGCCGGTGACATCAAGCCGGAGATCAGCCCGTCGATGATCGAGATCAGCACGGGCATCTGCCATACCTATGACCAGGCGGTGGAAGAGCTGACCACCATGCGCGACCTGATGGCGGCGGCCTCGCGCTCGCTCAACATCGGCATCAGCGGTGGCGGTACGCACCCGTTCCAGCAGTGGGCCGACCGCATCATCTCCGATTCGCCGCGCTACCAGTACATCTCGGAGCTGTATGGCTACCTGGCCAAGCAGTTCACCGTATTCGGCCAGCATGTCCATATCGGCTGTCCGAGCGCGGACGAGTCGCTGTTCCTGCTGCATGCCATTGGCCGCTACGTGCCGCACTTCGTCGCGCTGGCGGCGTCATCGCCGTACGTGCAGGGCGTCGATACCGGCTTTGCCTCGGCGCGCCTCAATTCGGTGGCGGCCTTCCCGATGAGCGGACGGGCGCCGTTCCTGCTCACCTGGGACGCCTTCACCGCGTACTTCGAGAAGATGCGCAATACGGGCGTGATCGAGAGCATGAAGGACTTCTACTGGGATATCCGGCCCAAGCCCGAGTTCGGCACGATCGAAGTGCGCGTGATGGATACGCCGCTGACGGTCCGGCGTGCCTGCGATATCGCCGCGTATATCCAGATGCTGGCGCGCTACCTGTTGCTGTCGCGCCCGTTCATGCCGCAGGAAGACGACTACCTGGTCTATACCTTCAACCGCTTCCAGGCCTGCCGTTTCGGGCTGGAGGGCGAATACGTGCATCCCAACGAGCTGACGCGCCGGCCGATCGCGGAACACATCCTGTCGATCTGCGACGCGCTGGTGCCGCATGCCGAAGCCCTGGGATCGCTGCAGGCGCTGGCCAATATCCGCGCGCTGGCCGAGCGCCGCGACGGCGACGCCGAATGGCTGCGCCAGGTCGACGCCGACGCGCGCAGCCAGCGTGAAACCGTGCGCCAGGCCTGCGAACGCTGGGCGGCCTGACGCCGCCCGCGGCGCTTACTTTACGGTGTAGCCGCGCCCCTGCATGCACGCGCCCCAGGCCTGGTAGTAGGTCGACATGGCCTGGCCGGTGTTGGCTGCGGCCTGCTGATTGGCGGCCGCGGCCTGCCGGCGCGATTGCCGGTGCGCGACGCCGCCCGCAACCGTGCCAACCGCTGCGCCCTTGCCGGCATCGCCCGCGATTGCGCCTACTGCCGCGCCGGCCGCTGCACCGCGCACACGCTGGCCGCTTTGCGCCTGTGCGGGCGGCGGCGCGGCCGCGGCCTGAGCCGGGTCGACGCCGGTCTGCTGCTTGGCCCAGCTATAGCACGCGCCGTCGTCGCTGGACTGCTGCTGCTGGCTCTGTCCCTTGGCGGGATAGGCAATCGGCTTTTGCTGCGCCTGGGCCGGCACTACGGCCAGCGCCGCCAGCACCGCCGCGAGCGTACCCAATCCACAACGTGCATTCCCGTCAGGCTTCATGGCGAAATCCCCTGTGAGTCGGTCGGCGCTGCATGCGTCACGCTGCAGCGCATCCGGGTGCCGGAGAAATCAGTATTGCAGCAGGTGGCGCGAAGTCAATTCAGAGTTTTTGGAGGGTGGAATAGACGGGTTCGCCGCGCGTCACGCGCCGTGCGGCACGCTTTCGCCGTCGCGCAGCCCGAGCCGCCTGTTGGCCGGCACGGCCACGTCGATCAGCTTGGGCCGAGGCAGGTTCAGGTTGCGCATCATTTCGATGAACTCGTCGCGCGTGCGGCCGGCCACGCGACTGTTGTGCGCGCGCTCCTGCGCGATCGTCGACGAGGTTTGGCCCTTGTAGTCGTGCGCCGGGTAGACCAGCGTGTCGTCGGGTAGTGCAAACAGCTTGCGCGTCAGGCTGTCGTACAGCGTGCCGGCATCGCCCGACTGGAAATCGGTGCGCCCGCAGCCGTCGATCAGCAGCGCGTCGCCGGTGAATACGCGGCGCACCGTGCCGTCCGGCGCGGGCTCTTCCCACAGGTAGCTCATGCTGCCGGCGGTATGGCCCGGCGTATGGATGGCCCGCAGCACCTGCGCGCCGAACGTCAGGGTATCGCCATCGATCAGCTGCTTCTGTGCGGACCTGATGTCGCACCCGGACGGCGCCGCGGTGTGCGCACCCGTCTGCATGGCGACATGGCCGGCCGAGGTGATGTGGTCGGCATGGGCATGCGTCTCCACCACCCACGCAAGGCTGGCGCCCGCGTCGCGCAGCACGGCCATGTCGCGTTCGAGCTGGTGGTCGACCGGGTCGATCAGCACGGCATCGCGCGTGGCGGCATCGATCAGCAGGTAGGTGAAAGTGGACGAGGTGTCGTCGAACAGCTGGTAGAAAGTTTGCATGGCCGCCTCGCTTTTTGCTCTGGTTCTGGCAGGCGCCCGCGGTGGCGCCATGGGGAGACTGGCGCCATGATACGCCGCACCGGGCTCAGCATTCCACGATATTCACCGCCAGCCCGCCGCGCGCCGTTTCCTTGTATTTGGTCTTCATGTCGGCGCCGGTTTCGCGCATGGTCTTGATGACCGAATCGAGCGATACGTAGTGCGTGCCGTCGCCGCGCAACGCCATGCGCGCGGCGTTCACGGCCTTGACCGAAGCCATCGCGTTGCGCTCGATGCATGGGATCTGCACCAGCCCGCCGACCGGATCGCAGGTCAGGCCCAGGTTGTGCTCCATGCCGATCTCGGCGGCGTTCTCGACCTGCGCGGGGGAGCCGCCCAGCACCGCCGCAAGCGCGCCAGCCGCCATCGAGCAGGCCACGCCAACCTCGCCCTGGCAGCCAACCTCGGCACCGGAGATCGACGCATTGAGCTTGTAGAGCAGGCCGATTGCGCCGGCGGTGAGCAGGAACTCCACCACGCCCTGCGCGTTGGCGCCGGGCACGAAGCGGTCGTAGTAGTGCAGCACGGCCGGGATGATGCCCGCCGCGCCGTTGGTCGGCGCGGTCACCACGCGGCCGCCGGCGGCGTTTTCCTCGTTGACGGCGATCGCATAGAGGTTGACCCAGTCCATCACGGACAGCGGGTCGGACAGCGTGCGCTCGGCGCGCTCGGTCAGGCTGCGGTACAGCTCCGGCGCGCGGCGGCGGACCTTGAACGGGCCGGGCAATTCGCCATCCGTGCGGCAGCCGCGCACCACGCAGGCCTGCATCACGTCCCAGATATGCAGCAGGCCGGCGGTGACGTCGTCCTCGCTGCGCCACGTGAGCTCGTTTTCCATCATCAGGCGCGCGATGCTCTTGCCGCTTTCGCTCGCCATCTCCAGCATGTCCTTGCCGCTGCGGAACGGGTGCGGCATCTGTTGCGCCGCCTTGAGCACCTGCGTGTTGGGCGCGCCCGCGGTGACGACGAAGCCGCCGCCAACTGACAGGTAGCGCGCCTCGCGCAGCGACGCTCCCTGCGCGTCGAAGGCGTGGAACTTCATGCCGTTCGGGTGCTCGGCCATGGCCTCGCGGCGATAGAACGCGATGTGTTCCTTCTCGATGAACGGGATCGGGTGGCGGCCCAGCAGCGACAGCGTGCGGCTCGCGCGCAGCGCCTTGAGCCGGCCGTCGATGGTGTCGGGATCGATGGTATCGGGCGCTTCGCCCATCAGGCCCAGCATCACGCCCTTGTCGGTGCCGTGGCCCTTGCCCGTAGCGCCGAGCGAGCCATACAGCTCCACGCGCACGCTGGCGACCTGCGGCAGCAGGCCATCGCGCTCCAGGCCCTGCGCGAACATCAGGGCAGCGCGCATCGGGCCCACGGTATGCGAGCTCGACGGGCCGATGCCCACCTTGAACAGATCGAAGACGCTGACTGCCACGGATCACTCCTGAAGTCATTGCCGCTTGCGGATGGCAAGCGGGCATTGCAGGTTCAAACTGCGTCGTCCTTGCCGACTTCGCTCCAGACCGACGCATCCGGCTTGGGCGGCGCGGCGCCGGCCGGCTGCTGGCGCAGCTTGACCGATACCGTGCCGTCGGTTTCCAGGATGGCGAAATGCACGTCGGCGATGCTGCTGCTGCCGGCGTGGCGCAGTACCTTGTTGAGGTCCTCCATGCTGACGCGCTGGCTGCGCATCACGTCACGCAGCAATTTGCCGTCATGGATCAGGAACTGCGGCCGGCCTTCCACGAAGACCTCCAGCTTGCGGCTGCGCCAGGTCAGATAGGCAAGGCCGGCATTGGCGCCCACCAGCGTGATGGCCAGGATCAGCCCGGCGGTCACGGAGTTGTCCCCGGCGTTCATGGCGTTCTGCACGGCGTTGGACAGTACCAGCAGCAACACCAGGTCGAACGGCGTGAGCTGGCCGATCTGGCGCTTGCCCGACATCCGCAGCAGGGCCAGCACCGCGCCATACACGATCAGTCCGCGCAGCACGAACTCCCACCAGGGGGCACTGAGATTCCACATGCAGCCTCCGCTGTGCTGGTGGCGCCGCGACGCGCGGCGCCCCTGTGTCGAGCATAGCGCGCGCGGCGGCCGTCCGTCACCGGACGCCGGGCGAAGGACGGCCTCAGTCCTGGGCGTACTCGCTCATCGGCACGCAGCTGCAGAACAGGTTGCGGTCGCCGTAGACGTTGTCGGCGCGGCCGACCGGCGGCCAGTACTTCTGCGTGCGCAGCGATGCCACCGGATAGGCCGCCTCTTCACGCGTGTACTTGCGCGTCCACTCGTTGGCCGTGACCACGGCCGCGGTGTGCGGGGCATGCTTGAGCGGGTTGTCCTCGCGGTCGAAGGTGCCGTCGGCGACACGGCCGATTTCCTGGCGGATCGCGATCATCGCGTCGATGAAGCGGTCCAGCTCGTGCAGGGCCTCGCTTTCGGTCGGCTCGATCATCAGCGTGCCCGGCACCGGGAAGCTCATGGTCGGGGCGTGGAAGCCGTAGTCCATCAGGCGCTTGGCCACGTCCTCGTTGCTGATGCCGGTGTCCTTCTGCAGCGGGCGCAGGTCCAGGATGCACTCGTGCGCCACCAGGTCGTGCTGGCCCGTGTACAGCACCGGGTAGTACGGCGACAGGCGCTTGGCGACATAGTTGGCGGCCAGGATCGCGTTCTCGGTGGCGGCGGTGAGGCCGGCCGAGCCCATCATGGCGATGTACATCCACGAGATCGGCAGGATGCTGGCCGAGCCGAACGGCGCGGCCGAGATGCCGCCGATGCCGTTGTCGTCGCGGCGATAGCCCACGCTGTCCTGGTTCGGCAGAAAATCGGCCAGGTGCGCGCCGACGGCCACGGGACCCACGCCGGGGCCGCCGCCGCCGTGCGGGATGCAGAAAGTCTTGTGCAGGTTCAGGTGCGACACGTCGCCGCCGAAGTGGCCCGGCGCGGCCGTGCCGACCATGGCGTTCATGTTGGCGCCATCCACGTAGACCTGGCCGCCGTGCTGGTGCACGATCTCGCAGATCTGCTGCACGCCCTGCTCGAACACGCCGTGCGTGGACGGGTAGGTGATCATGATGGCCGCCAGGTTTTTGCTGTGCTGCTCGGCCTTCTTCGCCAGGTCTTCCAGGTCGACGTTGCCGTTTTCGTCACAGGCGACCACCACCACCTTCATGCCGGCCATCTGCGCCGACGCCGGGTTGGTGCCGTGCGCCGACGACGGGATCAGGCAGATGTCGCGATGGCTTTCGCCGCGGCTGGCGTGGTAGGCGTGGATGATCAGCAGGCCGGCGTATTCGCCCTGCGAGCCGGCGTTCGGCTGCAGGCTCACGGCGGCATAGCCGGTGGCTGCGCACAGCATGTCCTCGAGCTGGTCGATCATCTCGCGGTAGCCCACGGTCTGGTCCAGCGGCGCGAACGGGTGGATCTGGCTGAACTCGGGCCAGGTCACCGGGATCATCTCGCTGGTGGCGTTGAGCTTCATCGTGCACGAGCCCAGCGGGATCATGGTGCGGTCCAGCGCCAGGTCCTTGTCGGCCAGCATGCGCAGGTAGCGCAGCATCTCGTGCTCGGCGTGGTGCGTGTTGAACACCGGGTGCGTCAGGTAGGCGCTTTGGCGTGCCAGGTTGGCCGGGAAGGCGTCCTCGACCGTTGCCTCGATGGCATCGAACGTCAGCGAGGCCGGCAGCGGCTTGCCGTGCGAGAAGATTTCCCACAGCGCCACCACGTCGTCGCGCGTCGCGGTCTCGTCGAGCGACACGCCGATGCGCGTCGCGCCGGCATGGCGCAGGTTGATGCCGCGCTCGGTCGCGGCGGCGTGGATCGCTTCGGTATTGAAGCCGGTCTCGAACGTCAGCGTGTCGAAGAACGTCGCGTTGGTACGCGTGAAGCCGAGCGTCTGCAGGCCCACGGCCAGCGTGGCCGCCAGGCGATGCACGCGCTGCGCGATGCGCTTGAGGCCTTGCGGGCCGTGGTACACGGCGTACATCGACGCCATCACGGCCAGCAGCACCTGAGCGGTACAGATGTTGGACGTGGCCTTCTCGCGGCGGATATGCTGCTCGCGCGTCTGCAGGGCGAGGCGGTAGGCCTTGTTGCCCTGCGCGTCGATGGTCACGCCGACCAGGCGGCCCGGCATCGAACGCTTGTAGGCATCCTTCACCGCCATGTAGCCCGCGTGCGGGCCGCCGAAGCCAAGCGGCACGCCAAAGCGCTGCGAGTTGCCCACGGCCACGTCGGCGCCCCATTCGCCCGGCGCGGCGATCAGCGTCAGCGCCAGCAGGTCGGCGGCCGCCACCACCAGGCCGCCGGCCGCGTGCACGGCGTCGGCAATGGCGCGGTAGTCGGTCACGTCACCATTGACGCCCGGATACTGCAGCAGCACGCCGAACGCGTGGGCCGAAGCTGCGTCGGCAGCGGGGCCGACCTTCACCTCGATGCCCAGCGGCTTGGCGCGCGTGCGTACCACTTCCAGCGTCTGCGGCAGGACGTCGTCGGCCACGTAGAAGGTGTTCGACGCGTGCTTGTTCACGCGCTGCAGCAGCGTCATGGCCTCGGCTGCGGCGGTGCCTTCGTCCAGCATCGAAGCGTTGGCGATATCGAGGCCGGTCAGGTCGGTGACCATCTGCTGGAAGTTCAGCATGGCCTCCAGGCGGCCTTGCGAGATCTCGGGCTGGTAGGGCGTATACGCGGTGTACCAGGCCGGGTTCTCGAAGATATTGCGCAGGATGACGGCCGGGGTCAGCGTGTTGTAGTAGCCCTGGCCGATAAAGCTCTTCAGGACCTTGTTCTTGCCAGCGAGCTTGCGCAGCTTCGCCAGTGCGGCCTCCTCGGCCAGCGGCTCGGTGAATTCGCCCATCGGCATGCCGTCGCGGCGGCGGATGGCCTCGGGGATCACGGCGTCGATCAGCGCGGCGCGGCTGCTGTAGCCGAGCACCTTGAGCATGTGCTGCTGTTCGGGCGTGTCGGGGCCGATATGGCGAGCGGCGAAGGCGTCGCGCGCCTCCAGTTCGGCCAGCGTGGGCCGGTTACCTTGGGCGGCGGTCATGGGAAGCGGGGCGTTCATGGCAAGAACCTCGTTGGGGCGCGGCGGCAGGTGGTCAGCCATGCCGCCGCGCATCGATACAGTGGCCGGCCCATGCTTGGTGCAGGGGCCGGCGGGCGTGGCGTCAGGCGCCGACGCTGGCCTTGTAGGCGTCGGCCGACATCAGGCCGTTGACGTCGTCGCTGTTGGCCGGCTTGAGCTTGAACAGCCACGCGTCGAAGGCGTCGGCGTTCACGCTTTCCGGCGCGGCCGTGGCGGCCTCGTTGACGGCGATGACTTCGCCGGCCACCGGGGCGTAGATGTCGGAAGCGGCCTTCACCGATTCCACCACGGCAAGCGCGTCGCCGGCGCCAACCGACTTGCCCACTTCGGGCAGTTCCAGGAAGACGATGTCGCCCAGCGCGTCCTGCGCATGGTCGGTGATGCCGATGGTCAGGGTGCCGTCGGCTTCGACGCGCACCCACTCGTGCGACTCGGTGTATTTCAGGTCAGCGGGGAAATTCATGAGGGTTCTCCGGATTCAGATTTGTTCTTGATTCGGGCGCCTGCCATCGGTGGATGGGGCAGGCGCGACGGGCGACCGTTGTGGTGGGCCGGGGCGTTGCCGCCTCAGCTCACGAGTGCCTTGCCAATACGCACAAACGGCAGTTTAACCACAGTCGCCGCGAGTTTGCGGTCGCGGATCTCCACCTGGACGGTATCGCCGACCGCCACGCCCATCGGCAGGCGTGCGAAAGCGATCGACTGCGACAGGGACGGGCTGAAGGTGCCGCTGGTGATTTCGCCGTCACCGGCCGCGGTGATGACCTTCTGGTGGGCGCGCAGCACGCCGCCCTTGTCGCGCAGGATCAGGCCCAGGAACTGCTGGCGCTGGCCGGCGGCGGCGAGTGCCGCCTTGCCGGTGAAATCGCGCTCGCTCTGCAGGTCCACGGTCCAGGCCAGGCCCGCGTCCAGCGGCGAGACGTTGATGTCCATGTCCTGGCCGTACAGGTTCATGCCGGCTTCCAGGCGCAGCGTGTCGCGCGCGCCGAGCCCGGCCGGGCGCACGCCTGCGGCATCGAGCTTTTCCCAGACAGCGGCAACGCTCTCGGCGGGCACGACCAGTTCGAAGCCGTCTTCACCTGTGTAGCCGGTACGCGCGACCATGATCTCGCCGATAGCAGGATCCTGCACCACGATGGCGTTGAAGGGCTTGAGGGCGTCGGAAGGCTGAGTGGACGGGAAGGCGCTCCACACCTTGGCGCGGGCGTTCGGGCCCTGCACGGCAACGATGGCCAGCGGCAGCACGCCAGCCGGGGCCACGTCATCGCGGCGCGGGGTGATGGTCACGCCGCTGCCGGTGGCGTCATTGCGCGCGCGGATCCATTCGATATCGCCGAGCGCCGTGCTGGCATTGACGACCAGGCGGAAGCGGTCCTCGGCGAAGAAATATACGATCAGGTCGTCGATCACGCCGCCTTTCTCGTCGAGCATGCACGAGTACAGCGCCTTGCCCGGGGTCTGCAGCTTGTCGACGTTGTTGGCCAGCAGGCCGCGCAGGAACGCGCGGGTATTCGGGCCCGCCAGGTCGACCACGCACATGTGCGACACATCGAACATGCCGGCGTCGCCGCGCACCGCGTTGTGTTCTTCGATCTGGGAGCCGTAGTTGACCGGCATGTCCCAGCCGCCGAAATCGACCATGCGGGCGCCGAGAGCGCGGTGGATGGCGTTGAGGGGCGTGGCCTGGAGCGTCATGGGAATCCTCGGGGGCAATCTCGGTTGCGAAAACGAAAAAAAGGGTCATCCGCCGCAACGCTTGCTTCGCCCGAATGGCGTCGCAATCCGCTGCGGCGGATGACCCCTCTGTCCTCGATACCTGAGAGATTACGAGGCGGCTCTGCCTGATGGCAGGTCCGGTCCTCGCGCGCCCCTTCGGTGGGCACGCTCGCCATCTTAATGGCGGGTGCCGCTCTCCAGAGTGCGGCATGCATCGTGTGCATGTTGCATGCCGATCCGAACGGTCCGTGGTGCCTGAGAGTTTTCGGGTGATACCCCTTCGGCGGCGCAATACTGTGCGCGCTCTCCCGGTCGGATGCGCGCAATGTACGGGAGGGCCCTGCCTTTGTCAACGCGGCAGGCCCGCCCGCTTTCGTCACCCCTTAGCGGTGATGGTGGTTGTCGTCCGTGACCACGTTGCCGACCACGCCGCCGAGCGCGGCGCCGCCGAGGGTACCGACCGCACTGCCGTTGGTCAGCACGGCGCCGCCCACGCCACCGGCGGCCGCACCGATTGCGGTATTACGTTGCTTTGGCGTCATATCGGAACAACCGCCCGCGAGGGCCGCTACTGCCACGCCTACCAGTGTCGCCTTGCCAAGGGCTCGTAGAGTTCTCATGATTGGCTCCGGAAGTGACTTCAAACAGGCCCGGGACGGATCGGAATCCCTCCCGCCTACTCATTAGAAACCGCGATGTGCAGCCGGTTTTTGGGACTTACCAAGTGTTACCCCGGTAACATGCGCGCCAACCAAATACCGGTTTCCGCTGACAGAACCGCTTCTGTCGCGCGTGTTAACATGGCTGGCTTCGCGCCGGCCGCCGACATGCTGCGGCATGTTGCGTACCAGGCGCCTCCGCCGCCCCGCCCACGTCAGACACATCCCACGCATGACCCACGGCCTGAATGCCGCCCAATCCGAAGCCGTCCGCTACCTGGACGGGCCCTGCCTCGTCCTTGCCGGCGCGGGTTCGGGCAAGACGCGCGTGATCACGCAGAAGATCGCGCACCTGATCGAAGACAAGGGCTTCGAGCCGCGCCACATCGCCGCGGTCACGTTTACGAACAAGGCGGCCAAGGAGATGCAGGAGCGCATCGGCAAGCTGATGGAGGGCAAGACCACGCGCGAGGGCAAGCGCCTGCCGCTCAGGCAGCTCACGGTGTGCACGTTCCACTCGCTGGGTGTGCAGATCCTGCGCCTGGAGGCCGAACACGTGGGCCTGAAGCCGCAGTTCTCGATCATGGATTCCGATGACTGCTTCGGCCTGATCCAGGAGCAGCTTGGCACCACCGACAAGAAGCTGATCCGCGGCGTGCAGAGCACCATCTCGCTGTGGAAGAACGGCATGGTCGATCCGGAAGCGGCCATCGCGCAGGCCGCCAATGCAGACGAGCACCAGGCCGCGCTGGTCTACCGCAACTACGTGGCCACGCTGAATGCCTACCAGGCGGTGGATTTCGATGACCTGATCCGCCTGCCGGCCGAACTCTTCGCGCGCAATGAAGCGGTGCAGCTCAAGTGGCAGAACCGCCTGCGCTACTTCCTGGTTGACGAATACCAGGACACCAACGCGTGCCAGTACCAGCTGCTGAAGCTGCTGGCGGGCGGGTCGCACCTGCGCGCGCCGGCGTTCACCGCCGTGGGCGATGACGACCAGGCCATCTACGGCTGGCGCGGCGCCACGCTGGACAACCTGCGCTTGCTCCAGACCGATTTCCCCGACCTCAAGGTCGTGAAGCTCGAACAGAATTACCGCTCGACCGTGCGCATCCTCGAAGCGGCCAATTCGGTCATCGCCAACAACCCGAAGCTGTTCGACAAGAAATTGTGGAGCGAGCACGGCATGGGCGACCCGATCGCCGTGCACCCGATGAACGACGAGGAGCACGAGGCCGAATCCGTGGTGTTTCGCCTGTCAGCGCACAAGTTCGAGCGCCGCGCGCAATTCCGCGACTACGCGATCCTGTATCGCGGCAATCATCAGGCGCGGCTGTTCGAGCAGATCCTGCGGCGCGAGCGCATTCCCTACGTGCTGTCGGGCGGCCAGAGCTTCTTCGACAAGGCGGAGATCAAGGACATCTGCGCCTACCTGCGGCTGATCGCCAACCCGGACGATGATCCCGCCTTCATCCGCGCGATCACCACGCCGCGCCGCGGCATCGGCAACACCACGCTGGAAGTGCTGGGCACGTTCGCGGGCCAGGCCAAGGTGTCATTGTTCGAGGCTGCCATGATGGGTGGCATCGAAGCGAAACTGCAGCCGCGCCAGCTCGAGCCGCTGCGCGTGTTCTGCGAATCGATGGTGCGCCTGGCCGATCGCGCGACCAAGGACCCGGCCAGCGTGGTGCTGGACGACATGATGGAAGGCATCCACTACGAAGCCTACCTGTATGACGCCTTCGACGAGCGCCAGGCCCAGTCGCGCTGGACCAACACGCTCGAGTTCCTTGACTGGCTCAAGCGCAAGGGCACGCGGCCCGAACCGGAGGGCGAGGGCGAAGCCACCGGTTTCGACAATACCGACGGCTTCGGCGACGAAGGCAAGAACCTGCTCGAACTGACCCAGACCGTGGCGCTGATGAGCATGCTGGAAGGGCGCGAGGAAGACCCCGACGCGGTGCGGCTGTCGACGCTGCACGCGTCCAAGGGCCTCGAATATCCGCATGTGTTCCTGGTTGGCGTGGAAGAGGGCATCCTGCCCCATTGCCGCGAGGACGAGGACATGGGTGACGAGAAGATCGAGGAAGAGCGGCGCCTGATGTACGTGGGTATCACGCGTGCCCAGCGCAGCCTGCATATCAGCTGGTGCAAGAAGCGCAAGCGCGCGCGGGAGACATATTCCTGCGAGCCTTCGCGCTTCATCGGCGAGATGAAGCTGGAAGAGGCGCCCGCGCCGAAGGATGAGACACCGGCAATGAGTCCCAAGGACCGGCTTGGCGCGCTGAAGGCTTTGCTCGGCAATGGTGGCAAGGCGGCGCAGGGGTGAGATTTGCGGGAGGCAATATTGCCGATACCAAGCGATATGAACGGGACATGGCCCACGTGCCGGCGCGGGCCTAATATTTTCCGGCGTTGGCGCGGAGCTGTCCTGTGCGGGCGTCGGGCGTCGGGCGGTGACGCGGGAATAGGGAAGGGTTGGGGGTGTCGTGTGTTTCGCCGGCTACGCCGGCGAAACAGCGGCGCCTGCCAAGCACGACAACCCCACCATCACCCATTCCCCGCACTCCGCTTATCGCCTTGATCTCAGGAGCGCACGCCCGTGTATCGGGCCTGATACAAAGGCGCCACAGGGAACTACCGCGCGCCTGAAGCGGCCAGCTGCACGTAGCGCGAGCCGCGCTGGCCCTGCGTGAAGTCGAGCGTGAAATCGCCCACGTCGATGCGTGCCTGCAGCGCGCGCCGCAGTTCCACCGTGCCGTTGCCGTGCCACCCGCCCAGGGCGCGCACCAGCCACGCCGCGCCGATGTATCCGGCGATGGTCGCAGGCGAGGGCGGTTCATCGAGGTATTGCTTCATGCGGGCCACATGCTCCTTGACCACGCGCAGCGTGGCGGCCTGCGGGCCGGGGGCGACCTGCGTCAGCACCATGCCGCCCGGGTAGCCTGCGCCGAGCACTTCGCGCGCGACCGCAGGGCTGACCGCGGACAACCCGACCAGGAATCCGTACCAGCCTTGCGCGGCCAGCGCGCGGCCCAGGCTCGCATAGGCGAGCGTATCGCCCGCCACGATCACGGCACCCGGCCGTTGCGCCGCGATGGTGCGCGCTGCGGCGTCCGGGCTGCCGCCCAGCGGCACCGCGCGCGTGCCCGTCGTGGATTCCAGCCGGGTCAGCCACGATGCACCATTGCCGGACGCGGTGGCGGCGAACTCCGCCGAGACCGCCAGGGCCACGCGGGTCAGCCCATAGTCGCGCAACTGCTTCACCGCGGCGTCGAGCTCGGCCTGGTAGTCGGCCCGCGTGAACCAGACGTTGTCCGCGCTCAGGGCAAGGCCCGAGAGCGGCGCCACGATCTGCACGCCGCGCCGGTGCAGTTCGGGCGAGGCCGCCAGCGCGGGCAGCAACCGGTCGCCCGGACCGAACAGCAATTCGGCATGCTCGCTATCCACGAGCGACAGTGCCTGCGCGAGCGCCGCGCGCGGATCGGCATCGGCGTCGCGCACGACATGCGCGATCCGCACGGGCCCTCCCGTGGCGTTGGCCGCGTCGAACATGACCTTGGCGCCCGCCAGATAGTCGCGCGCCAGATCGGCCTGCGCGCCGCTGCGGTCGAGCAGGTGCCCGACCACGGCAGTGCGCCGGGCCGGTGACTGGGCCAGGACCGGCGGCGTGGCGGCCAGTCCGCCAAGCGCCAGCATCAGCTGGCGGCGTCGCGGGGAGTCTGGCAGCGCTTCGCCGCGCAGCGATGGGTACGGCAAACAGGGCAGGATTGAAGGCATGGGAACACGGTTGGCTGAGCGATCCGGGCGGTGGCTGCCGGAGATGCGGGGCGCAGCGTATCCGGCATCCGTGACAGAAATGTGACGCAGCCCCCCCGCTCACGAGGGGTGTGCGCAAGCATTGCGGCGGTGGTGCTTGACGCGGGTCAAGTCCCTGCACGCGTCGCGGAACTAGCATGGACCGTCAAACTCCCCCATAAGTCCGCCCCCATGAACACGTCATCCACGCCATCCGCGGCGCTCGACCGCCGCGCCTTGTCCGACTTCCGCGCGCTGGCAGGCCGAATCGACGGCAACGGTCCGCGTTATACGTCCTACCCCACGGCAGACCGCTTCCATGGCGGCTTCGACGAAGCCGCCTATCATGCTGCGCTGGCGGACTGCGGCGCGGCGGCGCCGGCGCCGTTGTCGCTGTACCTGCACATCCCGTTCTGCGAGAACATCTGCTACTACTGCGGCTGCAACAAGGTCATCACGCGTGACCATGGGCGCAGCGCCAAATACGTGAGCTACCTAGGGCGCGAAATGGCCCTTGCTGCGGCACACCTTGGCGGGCGCAGGCAGGTGTTGCAATCGCACTGGGGTGGTGGCACACCGACTTTCCTGAACCCGGCCGAGATGCGCCGCTTGATGGCTTCGCTGCACGAGCACTTCGACCTGCCGGCCGACGGCGAGCACTCGATCGAGATCGATCCGCGCCGCGTCGACCACGAACGCATGGCGTTGCTCGCCGAACTCGGCTTCAACCGTGTCAGCCTCGGCGTGCAGGATTTCGATCCCGAAGTCCAGCAGGCCATCCATCGCGTGCAGCCGTTCGAGGAAACCCGGGCGGTGGTCGATGCTTCGCGCGAACTGGGGTTCCGCTCGGTCAGCCTGGACCTGATCTACGGGCTGCCGCACCAGACCACGGCGCGCTTCAACGCGACGGTGGAGCGGGTACTGACGTTGCGGCCGGACCGGCTCTCGGTCTACAGCTACGCGCACCTGCCGCACGTCTTCAAGCCGCAGCGGCGCATCGATGAAAACGCCTTGCCGAGCGCGGGCGAGAAGCTCGACATTCTGGTCTCCACGATCGAGCGCCTGACCGCCGCCGGCTACGTCTATATCGGCATGGACCACTTCGCGCTGCCCGACGACGACCTCGCCGTGGCCCAGCGCGAGGGCCGGTTGCAGCGCAATTTCCAGGGCTACTCCACGCATGCCGGCTATGACCAGCTCGGCTTCGGCATTTCCGCGATCGGAGCCGTGGCGGGACGATACGTGCAGAACGCGCGCACGCTGGACGACTATTACGCTGCGCTCGACGACGGCCGGCTGCCGGTCATACGTGGCTTCGCGATGGAGCGCGACGATCATCTGCGCCGCGAGATCATCGGCGCGCTGATGTGCAACGGCGTGCTCGACATCGCGCAGATCGAGGCACGCCATGGCATCGATTTCGCGGACGTGTTCGCCGCGGAACTCGGCGATCTCGACCGGCTCGGTGTCGATGGCCTGGTCCGCCGCGAGCCGGGCCGCATCGAGGTGACCATGCTGGGCCGCCTGCTCGTGCGCCGCGTGGCCATGGTGTTCGACCGGTACCTGCGCGAAGATGCCGCGCGGCCGCCTGCCGCGCAGCCAGCCGCCAACGACGGTGCCGAGCCGGTGCGGTTCGTGCCGCGGTACTCGCGCGTGGTCTGAACCGGCGGCGCCATTCCTGGCGCACGGCGACAGGCGAAGAACCAAAAAAAAGCCCGCGAACCAGTCGCGGGCTTTCTTTACAGCGCAGCCGGTATTACTTGGCAGCGCTCGCCATGTAGTCGGCGGCGGCGAGCACGTCGGCGTCCGGGCCGGCATAACCGCCCTTCGGCGGCATCACGCCCTTGCCCTTCAGCGCGAAGTTGTGGACAGCGTCCATGCCTTCCTTCAGGCGTGGTGCCCAGGCGGCCTTGTCGCCGAACTTGGGAGCACCGGCAACGCCAGCAGCATGGCAGGCGGCGCAGACCTGGTCATAGACCTTCTTGCCCACATCGGCGGACGCCGCGGCAGGTGCAGCGGCCGGTGCCGGCGCAGCAGCAGCGGGCGCTGCCGGGGCGGCGGCTGCCGCAGGTGCGGCACCAGCGTCCGTTGCCGCGGTGGCGGCCGGAGCAGCGGCGGCCGGAGCCGGCGGCTCGGGGAACTTGGCGCCGCCGGCGTCAGCCATGTAGACCACGGCGCGGCCCAGTTCGTAGTCGGAATAGTCGTCCGGCGTGGTGCCCGCGCGGGCCTGCATGGCGCCCTTGCCGTTCAGGAGGGACTTCAGCAGGCCATCGAAGCCCTGGCCGATGCGGCCGGCCCAGTCGCCAGCGTTGCTGTACTTCGGCGCGCCCGCCGCACCCGTGGCGTGGCAGGCAGCGCAGACTTCCTTGTAGACCTGCTCGCCGGTCTTGAAGACGCGCGGCGCATTAGCGTCCTTGATCTCAAGCGCTGCGACCGGCTTGATGCGGTCATTGATGGCTTCGGCCGTGGTAATCGAACCGGCACCTTCCTTGGAACCATGGCCGACAAAATTGACCAGCAGGATGATCACGATGATCGGGACCAGGAACGCAGCGATCACCACCGCGATCAGCTGCTTTGGCGTCTTGATGGGAGACTCGTGTTCGTCGTGTTGGTGTTGGACGTCGCTCATACAGAACTCTCAGTTTTGCAGGAAACCTTCAGCCGCTCACGCTCGGCTTGATTTATGGGGCCCTAGAACGCCTGGGTCCTTCTGATTGCGTGGTTCAGTACTGTCCACCGTTTGCCAACGCGGTGCGGCTGCGTCTTGACGGAAATAGCTCGCGATTATAGCCCCAAAGGCCTCATGGCAGGGCCAAAAGAGACGGTTCCGAGACGTCCGGCGACGTCCCCGGATTCCCGCGCATGGACGCATGACCGCAAACGCGGTATCCTATGCGACTTCTCAGCGGCGGCACTCGCCCACCGCACGGTTGCACCCCGCGGCAGTGCCTGCCGCCAGTGCCAGACCACTTTCCGCGCGCCCGTAGCTCAATGGATAGAGTACTGCCCTCCGAAGGCAGGGGTTGCTGGTTCGATCCCAGCCGGGCGCGCCAAATCTCCATCACATTTCCTGCCGTTCCCGCTTTTCGCTTCCAGGGCCAGCACATTGCCAAGAGCGGCAGCGTGTCCGCGCCTTCTGCTAAGTCTTGCCCAGGCGAGGGGTGTCTTTGCGAGCACCTCTGCTGGAACATGCGAGTGTCGCGAGCTGACCCCTCCCCGGCATTTCCCATGGCCCGCTCAATGCGGGCCTTCTTGTAGGACGAAGCCGGATACCCGGACGACTGGCCTGCGCCAAGACTGGAAATGTTCCTAGGCGGAGACCACCATGGGTAGCAAGACTCCCCCCGTCGATCCCACGCACGACCGCAAGTCAGCCGGGTCGGAGGCCCATGATGATCAGGGCCTGGGCGAGCGGCGGGCTGAGACTGTGCGGAGCGACGACGCTCTGCTCGAGCGGATGCAGTGGGTCCGCGCCTCCAACCGCCGGGTCGTCGAGCGAAGCCAGCGCCTGGTGACTGAGAGCATCATCTTGCTGGCGAGGATTGGATTCCGCTGAGCAGGCGACGGCCAGGCATCCGTGCTTGAGCCTTCAAGGCACGGCCCGCGGACGCATGGCAGCGTCCCGGCACGATGTCCTCAGGCAGGGTATTACGCCGCGGCGACTGAAGGTGCCGTGGCTGCGCGCTTGACAGCTCCGGCAGTCAATACCGCTGCTGCTCGTTGCGTCCCTTGATATTGCCGGCCACACCGCCCGCCACCGCGCCGATGGCGGCACCCGTCCAGCCGCTGCCGCCTGCGATGGCGGCAATGCCGGCGCCGGCCGCGGCACCGATGGCCGCCCCCGATACCGTACCTTGCTGCTGCGGCGTCATGCCCGTGCAAGCGGCAACACTGGCCACTGCCAGCGCCGCGCCGATCCACTGAAGTCGTTTCATGGCCTTGCCTTACTTCTTGTTCTGCAGTCCGGGCACCACCATCTCGAACCAGATAGTCTCGATCACCGGCCGCTGCAGACGGTCGGGGTGGGCGGCATACCAGCGGTCCAGGCCGTCGCGAACCGAATCCAGCGTATGGCCTTTCAACCCCCTGGCCAGGCGCGGCACGATGGTCTGCGAGTCGGGCGGGACATTGCCGGCATAGTAGGCGACATCGACCTGCACGACGTTGGCGATGCCGACCAGGTAGGCCTTCTTCATCTGCTCCGTCGATTCGGTCCACTGCTTGCCGGTCACCAGCGGGACCTCGTCGGCACGGGCAATGCCCGATGCCATGACAAGCGCGGTGCACGCCACGGCGGTCCACGCATGCAGTTTCTGTCTTGTTGTCATTGCGCACTCCTGCACGGGCCGGGTTGCGCCGCGGCCCACCTCAGCCTGTCTCCCGGTCAGCAGGTGCTGACTGGCGCGCTTTCATATTAGTCGCTATTCCAGTGACCGCTACGCCGCCGTTCGGGGGCTCACCGGAGACGCGGCCGCAAGACCCATCGTCAGCCAGCGCGGCACCCGCAACCACGTCACCATGGCATCGGCCCTGGGCTATGCCTGGCGCTGACCCGGGACGTGTCGCCGCTGTAACGGATTGTCCATCAGCACCGCGGATATCCTGCGTCACAATCGGCACCCTTTTGGCACCGTGTCGCGGATACCGGGAGCCTTGCCAGGCATCACGGATGAAACACTTCGGTCCGATTCGAAGGAAGCACTAGCCCCTTTGAGTCGCAAGGCGTGTCCAGTCGGTGCGTTGCCGCACATGGCGCGCAATTTGCGAGACTGAAACCCCTGGACGGCTGCCATGGCCCCTGTCCACCACCGCATGGCGGCCCCGGGATGTCGATGCGGAGGATTGCCATGCCCGTGATTTCGAATGACTTGCTTGCGTCACTGCGCACGGCCGTGCGCGGCAAGGTGCTGTTGCCCGGTGAGGCCGACTACGATGCGTCGCGCGCGATCTGGAATGCCATGGTGGACAAGCGCCCCACACTGGTCGTGCGATGCACCGGGGTAGCCGACATCGCGGCGGCGGTGGCATTTGCGCGCGACAACGGCCTGCTGCTCGCGGTGCGCGGCGGTGGCCACAATATTGCCGGCAAGGCGCTGTGCGATGACGGCCTTGTCATCGACCTGTCGGCCATGCGCGCGGTCCATATTGACACGGGTTCACGGCGCGCCTGGGTGGAGCCTGGCGCGCTGCTGGCCGACTTCGACCACGAGGCCCAGGCTTGTGGGCTGGCGACGCCGCTGGGCATCAACTCGACCACGGGCGTGGCCGGCTTGACGCTTGGCGGCGGCTTCGGCTGGCTCACGCGCAAGTACGGCATGACGGTGGATAACCTGCTCTCGGCACAAGTCGTGACCGCCGATGGCCGGCGCCTTCACGCGAGCGAGCAGGAGCACTCCGACTTGTTCTGGGCCCTGCGCGGCGGCGGCGGCAACTTCGGCGTGGTGACGCTGTTCGAATTCCGGCTGCATGCTGTCGGGCCGCAGATCCTGGCCGGGCTGCTGGTGTTCCCGGCTGCGGAAGGCCGTGCGGTGCTCAGCCAGTACCGCATGTTCACCGAAACCATGCCGGAAGACTTGAATATCTGGGTCGTGTTGCGCAAGGCGCCGCCGCTGCCTTTCCTGCCGGCCGCCGTCCATGGCACGGACGTAGTGGTGCTGGCCGTGTTCTACGCGGGCGAGCCGGCGCAGGGCGAGCCGTTGCTGGCGCCATTGCGCGGCTTCGGCACGCTGCTGGGCGAGCATGTCGGCGCCATGCCCTATGTGGCCTGGCAGCAGGCGTTCGACCCGCTGCTGACGCCGGGCGCGCGCAACTACTGGAAATCGCACAACTTCACGCAACTGCCGGACGAGGCCATTGAGGCGATGATGGATTACTCCGGCCGCCTGCCTTCGCCACATTCGGAGATCTTCATCGGTCATGTCGGCGGGCGGGCCAACAGCGTCGCCGCGGATGCCACCGCCTACCACCACCGGGATGCACGCTTTGTCATGAACGTACATACGCGGTGGGAAAGTCCCGGCGAGGACGCAGCCTGCATAGCCTGGGCGCGCGACTTCTTCCGCGCCACGGAACCATATGCCACGGGAGGCGTGTACGTGAACTTCCTGACCGAGGATGAAGCGGGGCGCATCGGTGCGGCCTATGGCCCCAACTTCGAACGCTTGTCACGAATCAAGCAGAAGTACGACCCGGACAACCTGTTCCGCGTGAACCAGAACATCGCGCCCGCCGTTTAGAAGAATGTCCCGGGCATGCGCCTTGCTATGATGCGCGCATGTCCGGCGAACTCCTCATCCCTCACCACGAGTACGACATCACCGCCATCCGCGCGCAGGGCGCGGGCGGCCAGAACATCAACAAGGTGTCCAACGCGGTGCACCTGCGCTATGACGTGCATGCGTCTTCGCTCGCGCCGGACCATAAGGAGCGCCTGCTGCAACTGCATGACCACCGCATCACGCGTGATGGCGTGGTGGTCATCAAGGCGCAGCAGCACCGCAGCCTGGAGCTGAACCGCGACGATGCCATCCGGCGCCTGCATGAACTGGTTGCGAGCGTGGCGACCCCGCCGCGCTCGCGCCGCCCGACACGGCCTACGCTGGCTTCACGCAAGCGCCGCCTCGAGAGCAAGAACCAGCGCAGCCAGGTGAAAGCACTGCGCGGGCGCGTGACGGACTGAGCGCGGGCAGCCTGCTGCCTGCGGGCACCGTGGGGGCCGAGAGCGCATGATAGCTTGCTCCCTGACCGATGCCCGCGATGCCAGAGGCCCTGGACGGGTCGCAGCGATGGATCGGGCTTCAGCGTGCCGACTGCAGCGCCGCGATGCGCTGCTCGATCGGCGGATGGCTCAAGAACAGCGCCATCCACGATGTCCCTCCTGCTATGCCCATGGCCTGCATGTTCTGCGGCAGGCCGTCCGGCTCCAGGCCGCCCAGGCGGCGCAGCGCGGCGACCATCGGCATCGGCGTGCCCATCAGGCCCGCGGCGCCCGCGTCGGCGCGGAATTCGCGGCGGCGAGAAAAGGCGGCGACGATGATGCTGGCCAGGATGCCGAAGACGATCTCGCAGACGATCACGGTGACCATGTAGCCGATGCCGGGCCCGCTCGACTCCTCATCGTTCTTGCGCAGCATCGAGTCGACGAAGTAGCCGACCACGCGCGCGAGGAAGATCACGAACGTGTTCACCACGCCCTGGATCAGCGTGAGCGTGACCATGTCGCCATTGGCCACGTGCGCCACTTCATGCGCGAGCACGGCCTCCACCTCGTCGTGCGACATCGTTTGCAGCAGGCCGGTGGAAACGGCCACCAGCGAGCTGTTCCGGGTCGCGCCGGTCGCAAACGCGTTGGGCTCGCCCTCGTAGATCGCCACTTCGGGCATCGGTAGCCCGGCCTTCTGCGTCAGCTTCTGCACGGTCTGCACCAACCACAGTTCGGTGCTGGTGCCCGGGTGCGTGATGACCTGCGCGCCGGTGGACCACTTGGCGATGGTCTTGGACATCAGCAGCGAGATAAAGGCGCCGCCGAAGCCCATCAGCGCGGCAAAGGCGAGCAGCATGCCGAGGTTGAGACCGTTGGCGGTCAGGAAGCGGTTCACGCCAAGGACGCTGGCGGTGATGCTGAGGACAAGCATGACGGCGAGGTTGGTCGCCAGGAAAAGCAGGATGCGTTTCATGAGAGTGGAACAGGACAGCAGGATAGGCGCGGACGGGCCGCAGGCGCGCGCGGCGCCTCAACGGCACGGCACGCAGGAACGGTCATGCGCGGCGAATGCCGCGCAGGTGGGGATCAGCCGCGCGGAGGACGCGGCAGGAGAGGAAGGTCGGGGTCAGGCAGGGCAATCCCCGCGTAGCGCGGTGGCCCGGATTGGGTGGGACCGGCGGCAACGCGGAACTCGGGCGAGGGCAGAAGCTGCTCCGCGAGATCGATGCCGGCCGGCGACGTTTCAGGCGCTTCGGCCGGATCGGTCGGTGAGGTGCTGCAGGGCGCCGCACTTTCCGTCGCCTTGCACTGTCCGGCCGAACGGCCGTCAGTCTGTTGCGCCGGGTTGGCCGCAGCACCCAATTCAGGCGCGACTGCGCCGGCCCATGCCTGGAACGGCAGGAAGGCCAGCATCAGAACCAGCAGGAGGAGCCGGATGGTGCGCACGCGACAGCAAAAAACACAAAGGGGGATGGCGCGAATTCTACAGGATGGTGCCGGCGTCCGCGGTGACGTAATGAGCGCTAGCCCACGATGCGCGCGGCTGCGCGGGTGCCCCGTCAGGCGGCCTCTTCGAACACCGACAGGCCTGATCAAGGCGGTATCTTCGTGTGCGGCACGGCCAGGCCCGAACTGGCCGCCCGGCATATCCGCGAAGTGCTTGCGCCGCGCGCGATGACACTGCGGGACGAGGCACGCGGCATGAACGGCTGCCGCTGACGCCGCTTCGGCAGATCAGTGTCTTCTGCGCTAGACTAGCAAAACCCCGTAGTCACTACAGAGATTGTACCCATGCGAATCGGCGAACTCTCCCGGCACAGCGGTTGCGACGTCGAAACCATCCGCTACTACGAGCGCGAAGGCGTGCTCGACGCCCCGCAGCGCGAGGACAACGGCTACCGCCGCTACGGCGACATGCACCTCACGCAGCTGAACTTCGTGCGGCACTGCCGTTCGCTCGGCATGAGCCTGTCGGACGTGCGCCGGTTGCGCGATTTCGAGCGCAACCCGTCGCAGGACTGTGACGATGTCAACGCCTTGCTGGACCGCCAGATCGAGCAGATCCACGCGCAGCGCATCGCACTCGAAGCGCTGGAGAGCCAGCTGCGGGCCTTGCGCGAGACCTGCCACCACCAGCACCAGGCCGCCAGCGAATGCGGCATCCTGCAGAACCTGCAGCAGGCCGCTGCCGGCGCGCCATGCGAATGCCATGCGCCGGCCACCGGCCAGGCTGGCTGAAGGCGGCGCTCACGGCGCATGCCGCCTGCCTGTGCTACGATGGGTGTTCCCGTCGCCGCACCAGACCGGTGCGGGCACGAAGCCAGAATTGCCGGACATGTGTCCGGTTTTCCTTTCCAGATCCTAGCTCTTGTTATCTGCGTGACCGCCATAACAGCCCGCCACTCGCTGCCCGCCGTACCTGCCCGCCTTGCGCGGCAGGACCGCGCACGCGCCGGCGCCACAGCCCTGGCCACGCGCATGACGCCCCGCCGCCGGGTCAGCGCTCCGCCTGATCCCGCCCGGTTCCCAGCCTGATTGTCCCCACCACGGGCCCGGGCCGAACCGGGCCCGAGCCCCAAGCCTGCGTTCTGACACCGATGCGCTTTGCAAGCGCCGTGTGACCCGGCAACGCCGGCCTTGATTCGCTGCTTTTCCCTGATGTTCCCGCATGGGGCCGTCGGCAATGCCGTCCGGTTGCCGTGCCGGGCCCAACCTGACCGCCACCGACATCTGACGGAGGATTAGCCATGACGGCCACCAACCCGACCGCAACGACCCTCTACCTGACCGAGCTCGACGTCACGCGACTGGAGCGTATTGCCAGCCGCCCCGGCGCCGGCCCGATGGCCGATATGCTCGACGCGCTGCTCGCGCGCGCGGCGATCGTCGCGCCGCGGGATATCCCGACCGACGTGGTCACCATGAACTCCCGCCTGCTGTGCGCACTGCAAGGCGACGCCGCGCCGCGCCAGTGGACGCTGGTCTACCCGGATGAAGCCGATTTCGACGCCGGCCGGCTGTCGGTGCTGTCGCCGGTTGGCCAGGCGCTGCTGGGCGCGCGTGCCGGCCAGACGGTGAGCTACCGCATGCCCGATGGCCGCGAACAGCACGTCACCATCAGTGAAATCGCGTTCCAGCCCGAGGCCAGCGGCCAGTACACACTTTGAGCAGGTGAAACGGGCAGCGCACGCCATACGCGTGCGGGCCCGCCGCCTCGCGCCATGGCATAGGCATACGGCGATCCACACGCACCGTTCGTCAGCAAGTCCGTCGTTTCACGACTAGCAACTCACCATTCGTCGCAGCGTCATTTCCGATGACGTACCCAGTGACTAAGCTTCAGTCCGTGCTCGCATCGCGACAAAGATTGCGTAGCGGCAAGGAGTTAGCCGGTCACATAAAGAAAGACGAAATCAGTTGAAGGAGTCCGAAATGATCGCCAAACGCATTCTTGGCGGCGCGTTCGTGGTAGCGGCCCTGGCCGCATCGGCCGCGTCGATCGCTGCCCCTGCTGCGACCAGCAAGGCAGGCAAGTTCGATGTTTATGCCGACGCACTGCGTGCCGGCAAGTTCGACCCGTATGTGGACGGCACCAAGCAAGGCAAGTACGACGTCTACACCGACGGCGCGCGCAAGGTTTACGACCCTTATACGGACGGCGCGCGCATGGAACGCTTCAACCCTTATACGGATGGTGCGGCCGTATTTAGTGGCGAGATCTCCGCGAGCTCGACCGACAACTCGCGCACGGGCGACGGCTCGCTCTACGGGTATCGCGTCTGACGCGCTTTCACAGGGTTCTTTTCGGACCTGATGCGGCCACCCAGGGTGGCCGCAAGTTTTCTCTCCCGCCTGCCCGGCAGACCTCCTCCTCCTTCTCTCTGCGCCGGGCAGGCGATTTTTCCCCGAAGATCACCACGAAGCTCACGGTTTAGCACCTGAGTCCGGTGCGGCTCGCTCAGGACGATCGCGCCGAAAAAAACGGGGCAAACGACTGATCAAGGCTGGCGCGCGGCGAAGGTATCGCACTTGCGGATATCGCCCGTGGTCAGGCCCTGGCGCAGCCAGCGCACACGCTGTTCGCTGGTGCCATGTGTAAAGGCCTCGGGCACGACATAGCCCTGTGCCTGGCGCTGCAGCCGGTCGTCGCCGATGGCGGCGGCGGCCTTCAGGCCTTCCTCGATATCGCCCGGCTCCAGCAACTGCTGGTTGGCGCGCTGTGCGTTGGTGGCCCAGACGCCGGCCAGGCAGTCAGCCTGCAACTCCATGCGCACCGAAAGCTGGTTGGCCTGCGCCTCGCCCATGCGGCGGCGCGCCGCATCGACCTTGTCGGAGACCCCGAGCAGGTTCTGCACGTGGTGACCGATCTCGTGGGCAATCACATACGCCTGCGCAAAATCGCCGCCCGCGCCAAAGCGCTGGCGCAGCTCGTCATAGAAGGCCAGGTCGATATAGACCTTGTGATCGCCCGGGCAATAGAACGGACCCATGGCCGATTGTCCCGTGCCGCATGCGGTTGGCGTCGCGCCCGAGAACAGCACGAGCTTCGGCGGCTCGTAGCGGCGATTGAGTTCGGTTTCGAAGATGTGCTCCCACGTCCGCTCGGTATTGCCCAGCACCTTGCGCGTGAACACCGTCATCTGGTCGTTGGCCGGAGGCCGGTTGACCTGTTGCTGGTGGGGCGCCTGCTGGCCCTGCAGCACCGACGCACCCTGCATGATGAGCGTCGGATCGATGCCAAAGAAATACGACGCGGCAAGGGCGATGATGACCGTGCCGATACCGATGGTCTTCGGACCACCGAAACCGCCACCGCCAAAGCCGCCGCGGCGGTCTTCAACGTTCTGGCTTTCGGCTTCGTCATCGAGACGCATGGGGGCTCCGCGGGCAAGGGGGTATCGGTTGGGGAATCAAGTATAGCAACGAGGATGAAGGGCGTTTGGCGGCACGGCGCCCTTCGGGAACAACCCCTCCAGACAAAAAAACGCCACCCGCCCAGCCTTGGAGAAAAGGCACTGGCGGGTGGCGGGCGGCAATTTGCACCATAGGGGCACGGCCAGTGCCCCGACAACAAAAAGCGGATCAGACCGTAGCGGCCTCCCGGGCGGATTGCGCACCGACCGCCGCATTACCGCCAACTTCCGCCACGCGCAGCAGGTTGGTGGTCCCGCCCTGGCCAAACGGCATGCCGGCGGCAATCGTGATCTGGTCGCCCGGCGCGGCATAGCCCTCGACCAGCGCGGCCCGCGTGGCCGCTTCGACCATCTCGTCGACGCTCTGCACATCGGGGCTGACGGTCGAGTGGACGCCCCAGGCAATCGCCAGCCGGCGTGCGATCTCGAGGTTCGGCGTGATGCTGACGATCGGCGCGCACGGCCGCTCGCGCGCCGCGCGCAGTGCCGTGGCGCCGGACGACGTATAAGTCACGGTCGCCGCCGCGCCGATGATCTGCGTGACTTCGCGCAGTGCCGCGCAGATCGCGTCCTGGCGCGTGTTCAGCGGCGTCTCGTGCTGAGCATCGAGCAGGTTGCGATAGAGCGGATCGCGTTCCACCTCGGTGACGATGCGATTCATCATCGACACTGCAGGCACCGGGTAGCGGCCATTGGCCGACTCGGCCGACAGCATCACCGCGTCGGCGCCTTCGTAGATCGCGCTCGCCACATCGGACGCCTCGGCACGCGTCGGCACCGGTGAGTCGATCATCGACTCGAGCATCTGCGTGGCAATGACCACCGGCTTGCCAAGCTGGCGGCACACGCGCAGGATGCGCTTCTGCACACCGGGCACGCGCTCGGGCGGCAGTTCCACGCCGAGGTCGCCGCGCGCGACCATCACCGAGTCCGACACGCGCACAATCTCTTCGAGCTGCTGCAGCGCGGCCGGCTTCTCGATCTTCGACAGGATGCCGGCACGCGTGCCGACGATCTCGCGCGCTTCGACGATATCGGACGGGCGCTGCACGAACGACAGGCCGATCCAGTCAGCGCCGAGCGACAGCGCGAAGTCCAGGTCCTTGCGGTCCTTTTCGGTCAGCGCGGGAATGGGGATCACCGCGTCGGGCACGTTCACGCCCTTGCGGTCGGACAGCGTGCCGTTATTCACCACGCGCGTAGTGATGCTGCCGCTCGCCACGGCTTCGATCGCCAGGCGCACCTTGCCATCGTCGATCAGCAGCGACTGTCCGGGCTGCGCCGCGCGGAACAGTTCCGGGTGGGGCAGGTGCACGCGTGTGCCGTCGCCTGGCGTGGGATCGCTGTCGAGCACGAAGGTATCGCCGGCACGCACGGCCACCTTGCCCGCGGCGAACACGCCGATGCGCAGCTTGGGGCCCTGCAGGTCGGCCAGCACCGCGATCGGGCGGCCGGTCTCGGCCTCGACCTGGCGCACGGCGTCGTAGCGCGCGCGGTGGTCTTCGTGCGTGCCGTGGCTGAAGTTCAGGCGGAACACGTCGGCCCCGGCTTCGAACAGCTGTCGGATCACCGCGATATCGGTGCTCGCGGGACCGAGCGTGGCAACGATCTTGGCTTTGCGCTGGCGTCTCATGATGTCTCCTCTTCCATTCTCGGAACGGCGCGCCGGATGCGGTGCGCCGGTAATGCAATTCGGCAATTCAGTTCGTGCAGTTCGCTTCGGCCGCGATGCTCAGACGATGAGGATCGCGCGGAAGTCGTTCACGTTGGTGCGGGTCGGTTCGGTGACGATCAGGTCGTCCACGCCCGCAAAGAAGCCATAGCCGTCGTTGTTTTCCAGATGCGCGCGCGCGGACAGGCCGCGAGCGGCGGCACGGGTCAGCGTGTCGGGCGCGAGCAGCGCGCCGGCGTTGTCCTCGGAGCCGTCGATGCCGTCGGTGTCGCACGCGATCGCATGCACGCCGGGCAGGCCGTCGAGCGCCACCGCCAGCGACAGCAGAAACTCGGCATTGCGGCCGCCACGGCCCTTGCCGCGCACGGTGACGGTGGTCTCGCCACCCGACAGCAGTACGCACGGCTTGCTGAACGGCTGGCCGTGCTGCGCGATCTGGCGTGCGATCGCGGCATGCACGACGGCCACGTCGCGGGCCTCGCCTTCGATGCAATCGGACAGGATGTGCGCTTCGTAGCCGAGTTCGCGCGCACGCGCCGCAGCGGCTTCGAGCGATTGCTGCGCGGTGGCCAGCGTCACGCTGCGGTGGCCGGCAAAACGCTCATCGCCGGGCTTGGGCGTCTCGCCAGCGCCGCTTTCGAGATGCGCGCGCACATTGGCCGGCACCTCGATGCCGTACTTGGCGATAACGGCGAGCGCGTCGGCACAGGTGGTCGCATCGGGCAGCGTCGGGCCGCTTGCGATCAGCGTCGGGTCATCGCCGGGAATATCGGAAATCAGCAAGGTCTCGACGCGGGCCGGCGCGCAGTGCAGCGCCAGGCGGCCGCCCTTGAGCGCGGACAAGTGCTTGCGCACGCAGTTCATCTCGCCAATGCTCGCGCCGCTGCGCAGCAGCGCCTTGTTGACGGCCTGCTTGTCGGCCAGCGAGATGCCGGGCGCGGGCGCGGCCAGCAGCGCGGAGCCGCCGCCGGAGATCAGGCACAGCACCAGGTCGTCGGCGCTCAGGCCCTGCACGAGTTCGACCATGCGCTGCGCGGCACGGGCGCCGGCTTCATCGGGCACAGGATGCGCGGCCTCGACGACTTCGATGCGCTTGCAGTCGGCACCGTGGCCATAGCGCGTCACCACCAGTCCGCTCAGCTCGCCCTGCCAGTGGGCCTCGACCGCCTGCGCCATCGCGGCGGCGGCCTTGCCGGCGCCGATCACTACCGTGCGGCCCTTGGGCGGCTGCGGCAGGTGCGGGGGCAGGCAGTGGCTGGCGCTGACCGACGCCACGGCGGTATCGAACAGGTCGCGCAGCAGGGCACGCGGCTGGAGGCTGGGGCGCTGCGGGGTCAGCAGGGCGGCGCTGGTTTCGGTGTCGAGCATGGGGAATCCTGGGAACTGAAACTGAGGCCGTCCCCGGCGAAGGGGACGGCGTTTGCTGCAACTACAGGTACTGCAGATACTGCAGGTATTGCATGTACAACAATGCGCTTACTTGGCCTTGGCGATATCGTGGTTCGACATGATCTCGATCGCACGGCACAGGGCCGAGTGGTCGGCCTTGCCGAAGCCGTTCGCGGCGCAGGTGTTGAACAGCTCCTGCGCGGTCGCGGTGTTCGGCAGTGCCACACCCAGCGCCTTGGCGCCCTGCAGCGCGAGGTTCAGGTCCTTCTGGTGCAGTTCGATGCGGAAGCCCGGGTCGAAGGTGCGCTTGACCATGCGTTCGCCGTGCACTTCCAGGATGCGCGACGAGGCGAAGCCGCCCATCAGCGCCTGGCGCACGCGTGCCGGATCGGCGCCGGCCTTCGACGCGAACAGCAGCGCCTCGGACACGGCCTGGATGTTCAGCGCGACGATGATCTGGTTGGCCACCTTGGTGGTCTGGCCATCGCCGTTGCCGCCCACCAGCGTGATGTTCTTGCCCATCAGCTCGAACAGCGGCTTGACCTGGTCGAACGCTTCTTCCGGACCACCAACCATGATCGTCAGCGACGCGGCCTTGGCACCCACCTCACCACCGGACACCGGCGCGTCCAGGTACGAGGCGCCCAGCTTGTTGATGCGCGCTGCGAAATCCTTGGTCGCGATCGGCGAGATCGAGCTCATGTCGACCACGATCTTGCTGTAGCTGGCTTCCTTGCCGGCGGCCTTGAGCGCGGCGGCAACGCCCTTCTCGCTGAACAGCACCGCTTCGACGTGCGGGGTGTCCGGCACCATGATGATGATGATGTCGGCGCGCTTGGCGACTTCCTCGGCGCTGGTGCAGACCGTCACGCCGGCATCGACCAGGACCTGCGGGGCCGGGTTGACGTCATGCACGAACAGCGTGTGGCCCGCTGCGCGCAGGTGGCCCGCCATCGGTGCGCCCATGATGCCCAGTCCGATGAAGCCGATATTGCGTTGGTTTGCCATGTTGATGTCTCCGATTGGATGTTAAGTCTGTGATGGATTGCGTGTGCGGTAACCCGTTACTGCACGCTGTTACTGCACGCCGTGGGCGGCGCGCCAGCCCAGGCCGGCTTCGGTGGTGGTCTTCGGCTTGTACTCGCAGCCGATCCAGCCGGTGTAGCCGATCTCGTCCAGGTACTTGAACAGGAACTGGTAGTTCAGCTCGCCGGTGCCCGGCTCGTTGCGGCCCGGGTTGTCGGCCAGCTGCACATGCCTGATCTTCGGCAGGTTGGCCTTGATGGTGTTGGCGATCTCGCCCTCCATGCGCTGCATGTGATAGATGTCGTACTGCACGTAGAGGTTGGGTGCGTTGACCTGGTTGATCAGGTCCACGGCCTGCTGCGTGCGCGACAGGAAGAAGCCCGGGATATCGAAGGTGTTGATCGGCTCGATCAGCAGGTCGATATGCTCGGCGGCCAGCGCGTTGGCGGCGAAGCGCAGGTTTTCGACCAGCGTCTCCTGCGCCTGCTCGCGCTTCACGTTCTGCGGCTGGATGCCGACCAGGCAGTTGAGCTGGCGCACGCCCAGCACCTTGGCGTACTTGATGGCCTCGCCCACGCCGTCCTGGAATTCGCCGACGCGGTCCGGGTGGCAGGCAATGCCGCGCTCGCCCGCATCCCACTTGCCGGCGGGCAGGTTGTGCAGCACCAGGTCGAGCTGGAAGCGGTTCAGGCGGTCAGCGATCTGGTCCGCATGGAACGCATACGGAAACAGGAATTCCACGCCGCGGAAGCCCGCGCGCGCAGCGGCTTCGAAGCGGTCGAGAAAACCGACTTCGTTGAACAGCATGGTGAGGTTTGCCGCAAGTTTGGTCATGAATCTCTCCGGTTTAATTGTGGTTGTCGCTCCGCCGGTGCGGAGCCGCTACTGCTTTCCTTGGTGCTGCAAAACAGGGGGCGCTGACGACGGCGCGGGCCTGTTGCCCGCGCCGCGTGTGGAGGCTTGCTTACGCCGTTTCCACTTCTTCCTTCAGGATCGCTTCCTCGATGTCCTCGAGATCCTCGATCGGTTCGAACTCGTTGATGTTGTCGATCTCGGTACCCATCGCGATATTGGTCACGCGCTCCAGGATCACTTCCACGACCACCGGCACGGAGAACTCGGCCATCAGGTCGCGCGCCTCGGCGAAGGCCGGGGCGATGTCTTCCGGCTTGAACACGCGGATCGCCTTGCAGCCCAGGCCTTCGACGACCTTGACGTGGTCCACGCCGTAGCCGTTGAGCTCGGGCGAGTTGACGTTGTCGAACGCGAGCTGCACGCAGTAGTCCATCTCGAAACCGCGCTGCGCCTGGCGGATCAGACCGAGGTAGGAGTTGTTCACCACCACGTGGATGTACGGCACCTTGAACTGCGCGGCCACGGCCAGTTCCTCGATCATGAACTGGAAGTCGTAGTCGCCCGAGATCGCCACCACGTCCGAGTTCGGCGACGCGGTCTTCACGCCGATCGCGGCCGGGATGGTCCAGCCCAGCGGGCCGGCCTGGCCGCAGTTGATCCAGTGGCGCGGCTCGTTGACCGACAGGAACTGCGCCGCGGCGATCTGCGACAGGCCGATGGTGCTGACGTAGCGCACGTCGCGCGGGAAGTACTGGTTCATCTCGCGGTAGACGCGCTGCGGCTTGACCGGCACGTTGTCGAAGTCGCTCTTGCGCTGCATGGTGCGGCGGCGCTTCTGCACGTCGGCGACCCACGACTTGCGGCACGGCAGGCGGCCGGCCATCTTCATTTCGCGTGCGACTTCGACGAACAGTTCCAGCGCGGCCTTGGCGTCGGAAACGATGCCAAGGTCCGGACCGAACACGCGGCCGATTTGCGTCGGCTCGATATCGACGTGCACGAACTTGCGGCCCTTGGTGTAGACGTCGACGCTGCCGGTGTGGCGGTTAGCCCAGCGGTTGCCGATGCCCATCACGAAGTCCGACGCCAGCAGCGTCGCGTTGCCGTAGCGGTGCGAGGTCTGCAGGCCGACCATGCCGGCTTGCAGCGGGTGGTCGTCGGCCAGCACTCCCCAGCCCATCAGCGTCGGCACCACCGGCACGTTGACCAGCTCGGCGAACTCGACCAGCAGCTCGGACGCATCAGCGTTGATCACGCCGCCGCCGCACACGATCAGCGGGCGCTCGGCCGCGTTGAGCATGGCGATGGCCTTCTCGATCTGGGCGCGCGAGGCGGCCGGCTTGTACGGCTGCAGCGACTGGTAGGTGTCGGGATCGAATTCGATCTCGGCGACCTGCACGTCGAACGGCAGGTCGATCAGCACCGGGCCCGGACGGCCCGAGCGCATGATGTGGAACGCTTGCTGGAACACCTGCGGCACCAGCGCCGGCTCGCGCACGGTCACGGCCCACTTGGTCACGGGCTTGGCGATCGACTCGATGTCGACGGCCTGGAAGTCTTCCTTGTACAGGCGGGCGCGCGGGGCCTGGCCGGTGATGCAGAGGATGGGGATCGAATCGGCCCAGGCCGAGTACAGGCCGGTGATCATGTCGGTGCCGGCGGGGCCCGAGGTGCCGACGCAGATACCGATATTGCCCGGCTCGGCACGGGTGTAGCCCTCGGCCATGTGCGAGGCGCCCTCGACGTGGCGGGCCAGCACGTGGTTGATGTTGCCCGACTTGCGCATCGCCGAGTAGAACGGGTTGATCGCCGCGCCCGGCACGCCGAACGCCGTGGTCACGCCTTCCTTCTCCAGTACGGCGATGGCCGCGTCGATTGCTCTCATCTTTGCCATGATCTTGTCTCCAGTTGGGGTGGGTTTTCCGTTGGAGTTGATCCTATTCCCGCAACCGGTGTGGGATAAAGGGAAGCGAGATCAGTTGATTCGATACCTGGAGTTTGCAATGTGGCCTTGGAACGCCCGATGGACGGTCGGCGCCCATGCCGCGCGCACCGGGATTCGAGATCGCGTGTGATGATCTGGATACGCGGGGACGCTACCCCCTGCACGCGGCTGCGGCGACAATGGCGGGGTTAGCTGCGCCGCGCCGATTCCAAACCTCCGCCTCCCTGAACGCCATGTACTCCCGGCTACCGTCCACCTACGAACTGCTCGAAGCCCTGGCCGCCGCGCCGGCGCCCGCGCCCGTGCCGGCGTCGGTCAGTGCGGCGGGGGTGACGCCTTGGGCGCAGCGGCTTGGCCGTGGTCTGTGGGTGGGCTTCGTCGTCACGCTGGTGGCAACGCTGCTTGCGGCCGCCGCGCTCGCTGTCTGGCGGCTGGTGCTGAAGCAGCCGCTGGCGCCATGGTCGGTCCGGCTGACCGAGGCCCTGCTGGTGCTTTGCGCCGCGTGCTATGCGGCCGCGGGGCTGATGCGCCTGCCGGGTGTGCTGGCGATCGTGCGCAACCCGCTGCGGTGGCAGGCCAGCCAGATGGATCTGGACAGCGCCATCGAGAACGCGCTGCTGCGCCGGCTAGGGCGGATTCACCCGCTGCAGCTGCAGGCGCGGCAACGGCGGGTGGCCTTGCAGATTCGCTTATGGGAAGCGATGGCGCGAACCGTCGGCCTTCTGCTTGCGCTGGCGCCCGCGGCGCTGGTGCTCGTGAGCGGGCTGCATCCGCTGCCGCATCAGGCCGAAATGAAGGGGTCCCTGCTATGGCTATACGCCGTGATGGTAGTGGTGGGGGCGGCGTTCTATCTCTACGTGCATGTGCAATGCAGCCGGCCGCTGCGACGGCTGTCGCATGTGCTGGGGGAGGCGGCGGAGATCAACGCGCGGCTTGGGGCGCGGCGCGCGGGCCCGGCTCCATCCACCGAGCAGGCACCCGCGCAGTAAGACCGGGCGGTTTCAGTCCGCCACCAGGTAGGTCTGCGCCAGCCGCACCCACGCGGCCGCGCCCAGCGGCAGCACTGCGTCGTTGAAGTCGTAGCCGGGGTTATGCACCATGCATCCCCCAAACTCCCCTTCGCCATTGCCGAGGATCAGGTAGCAGCCCGGCACCGCATTGAGCATCCACGCAAAATCCTCGCTGCCGTTCAGGCCCTTGGGCGCCTGCGTGACCACGTTTTCCGCCCCAACGAGTTCTGCGCAGACATGTTGCGCAAGCTGCGTTTCCGCTTCGGTGTTGACCATCGGCGGCGTGAGCTGCCGGTAGTCGATCTGCGCTTCCACACCATGCGCCTGCGCCGTGAGCGACACGATCTCGCGGATGCGCTGCTCTACCAGCGCGCGCGTCTCCGGACGCGCCGCGCGCACGTTAAGGCCGATCGTCACGGACTCGGGAATGACATTGTGCGTGGCACCGCCGCGGATGAACCCGACCGACACCACCGCGGTGTCGTCAGGCGCGACGTTGCGCGCCACCACCGTCTGCAGCGCGGTGACGATGGCCGCCGACGCGGCGATCGGATCGCGCGCGCGGTGCGGCATGGCACCGTGGCCGCCCACGCCCTTGATGGTGACGTCGGCCACATCGGACGACAAACTGACCGGCCCCGGCAGCACGCGGAAGGTGCCGGCCGGCACGCCCGGCATATTGTGCAGTGCGAACACCGCGTCGCACGGGAAGCGCTCGAACAGCCCGTCCTCGATCATCGCGCGCGCGCCGCAGAGGTTTTCCTCGTCAGGCTGGAAGATCAGGTTCAGCGTGCCGTCGAAGTCCGGGTGGTCGGCCAGCGCCTTGGCTGCTGCCAGCAGGATCGCGGTATGGCCGTCATGGCCGCACGCGTGCATCTTGCCGTGCAGCTGGCTGGCGTAGGGCAGGCCGGTGGCCTCGACGACCGGCAGCGCATCCATGTCGGCGCGGATGCCGAGCCGGCGCTTGCCGGTGCCGCGCCTGAGCTGCCCGACCACGCCGCTCTTGCCGATGCCGGTGTGAACCTCGTAGCCCCACGCGGCGAGCAGCGTGGCCACCAGCTTGCTGGTCGCGCCGACTTCGAAGCCGAGCTCGGGTTGCGCATGGATCTGGCGGCGAATGCCGATGAAGGTTTCGGCATCGATATTGATGTTCGGCAGCAGGTGCGGCAGGTACTGGAAGGGCTTGAGCGTGGGTGCGCGGGTCATGGATCGGGTCTCCTGAAGAATGGGGGAATCAGTGCACGCGGCGTTCGCGGATGCTCAGCACGGCGATCAGCGTGATGGCGCCGCAGACCAGCATGTACCAGGCCGGCGAGAGCGGATTGCCGGTCCGCGAGAGCAGCCACGTGACGATGAACTGCGACGAGCCGCCAAATACGGTCACGCCAACGCTGTAGATCACCGACAGGCCGCTGGCGCGCACGCTGGCGGGCAGCATCTCGAGCATCATCAGGAACATCGGCGTGGTGCCCAGGTTGATGCCGGCAGTCAGCAGCGCCGACAGGCACAGCACCAGCGGCACGCTCGGGTGGGCATTGATCAGCCAGAAGGCGGGATACACGGCCACCATGCTGAACACCAGCGAAGCCACCACCAGCGGCTTGCGGTTCGTCAGGCGGTCGGCCAGGCGCCCGGCGACCAGCGATACCACCGTCAGCGTGAGCCCCGTGACGCAGCCCGACAGGAACGACAGCGAGGGCGGCATCTTGAGCACGCGGATCATGTACGTCGGCATGAAGAACACCACCAGGTACATCGTCGCGGTGCCAGCCGTGGTGGCGAGGATGCCCTTCACCACGGTGGCCCAGTGGTGGCGGAACAGCTCGCCGAGCGGGCTCGGCGCATGGGCGTCGGCCTGGTGCGTTTCATCGAGGTTGGCGCGGATGTAGAGGCCCACCGGCGCGATCAGCAGGCCCACCAGGAACGGCAGGCGCCAGCCCCAGCTTTCCAGCGACTCGGTCGGCAGCAGCGTGTAAAGGGCCGCGCCGGTCAGCGCGCCCAGCAGCGCCGAGATGCCCTGGCTGCCGAGCTGCCAGCTCACGCGCCAGCCGCGGCCGCGCACGCCGCCCGATTCCATCAGCATGGCGGTCGATGCGCCGATCTCACCGCCGAGCGAGAAGCCCTGCAGCAGGCGGCCGGCCAGGATCGTCAGCGAACCGAACACGCCCGCCGACGCATACGGCGGCGCCAGCGCGATGCACAGCGTGCCGGCCACCATCAGGCCGATGGTCAGCGTCATGGCCGCCTTGCGGCCGCGGCGGTCGGCGTAGCTGCCGATCACCACGCCGCCAAGCGGACGCATCACGAAGCCGATGCCGAAGGTGGCCACGGCCAGCAGCAGCGAACCGTAGGGATTGTCGGACGGGAAAAACAGCTTGCCGATCAGCAGCGAGAAGAAGCTGTAGACGGTGAAGTCGAACATCTCCAGCGCATTGCCAAGGGAACAGGCGGCAATCAGGCGGAACTGGCTTTGCGGGCGCGTCGGCGTGGCAAGCGTGCCGGTGCCGGCGGCGAGGGTGGCGTCGTTCATGCGGTCTCCACGAACTGGTGGGTGGGGGCGCACGCGGGGGCCGGTCTTGTCCGTGCCGGGTCATCGGGATCCGCGCTGGCCATGGGGTGCAAAGGCTGCGATGAAGTATTCAGGCAAACGCGGCGGGACAAAAAATCATATATTTTCATCTTGATAACCAAATCGAATCACCGTCATAACCGCTTGCCGGCGGATATCGGGACAAGTACTGGGCCGGGGCGAAACCCAGCGCTGGCGCGGGATGGCGGGAATGCGGCGTGCGCCGCGCATGGATGCGGTGCGCCTGCAAACGGGGCGCGCTGCACGGCACGCGGGCACGCCGCACAAATCAAGGGGACCGATGAAGCTGCAACAACTGCGCATCCTGCTGGCCGTAGCCGAGCACGGCAGCATTCATGAGGCGGCGCGTGCGCTGCATATCTCGCAGCCGGCGCTGTCCAAGGCGATCGCGGAGCTGGAGCGCGAACTGGGCGTCACGCTGATGTCGCGCTCGGTGCGCGGCGTGAGCCTGACGGCCTATGGCGTGGCGCTGGTCAAGCGGGCCAGCGTGGTGGAGCAGGAGCTGCGGCATGCGCTGGAAGACATTGAATCGATCCGCGGCCATGCCGAGGCCGAACTCAATATCGGCTTCACGGCGGTGGCTTCCAGCGGGCCGCTGCCGGACGCCATGGCGGCGTTTCGCCAGCGCTTCCCGAACGTCGCGCTGCGCGGCTTCGAACTGCGTCCGCAGCAGATCCAGGAAGGGTTGCGCGAAGGGCGGCTGGACCTGGGGCTGATCTCGACCAACAGCGGCCCCGGCTCCGCCTCGTTCCAGTGGGAGCCGCTGTTCTCGGTCGGCATGAAGCTGGCCGTGCGCACCGGCCACCCGCTGCGGCGTGCGCGGCGCCTGCGGCCGCTGCTCGATGCCGACTGGCTCGTGCTCGACCCGGTCGATGACGCCGGCAGCCCGCTCGCCAGCCTGATGCGCCTGCACCGGCTGGAGATGCCGCGACGCGTGGTGCAAAGCGCCTCGAACCTGCTCGGCCTGCAGCTGGCGACCAAGACCGACCTCGTCAGCATGTGGTCGGATTTCGTCTTCTTCGGCACGGGCGGCCCGCTGCAACTGGTACGCGACGCGCTCACTCCGCTGCCGATCCAGGACGAGCTGCCCGATTTCCGCGTGTTTTTGGTTTATCGCTCGGTGGACCTGATGACCCACGTCTGCGCCGAATTCGTGCGCGAGGTGCGCCATTGTGCTCGCCAGATGCATGAACCGCTGGCCACCATGCGCAAGCCCCGATCCGCTTCATAAGTGCCGGCAAGGTGTCAGTCCGGCGCCGATGCCGCACAATGGCGGGCAGGAGACGCAATACCCTATGGACAAACTCAAACAGATAGAAGCCTTTATCGCCGTGGTCGAGCATGGCAGCATGGCCGCCGCTGCGCTCACCCAGGACGTCACGCCGGTGATGATCGGGCGCCGCATCAACGCGCTGGAGGCGCGCATCGGCGTCAAGCTGCTGCACCGCTCGACGCGGCGCATCGTGGTGACCGAGCAGGGCGCCGTGTTCATGGAGCAGTGCAAGAAGGCGCTGGCCGACCTGGACCGCGCCGAGATGCTGATCGCCGAGGGCAAGCACAAGGCCACCGGCCACCTGATCGTGTCGGCCCCGGCCGCGTTCGGGCGCAAGCACGTGGCGCCGCATGCGCCGGCCTTCCTGGCGGCGAACCCTGAAGTGCAGATCTCCTTCAACCTGACCGACCGCGTGGTGGACCTGGTACGCGAAGGCTATGACGTCGGCATCCGCATCGGTGGCGCCATCGACCCGAACTTCGTCGCCATCAAGCTGGCCACGAACAAGCGCGTGGTGTGCGGCACGCCCGCGTACTTCGCAAAGCACGGCGTGCCGCTTACGCTGGACGATTTGCAGCACCACAACTGCCTGGCCTTCAATCTGCAAGGCGGCCAGCAGCGCGGCTGGTACTTCCAGCAGAACGGCAAGACCGTGACGGTGCGCGTCAACGGCAACCTCGACTGCAACGACGGCGAGCTGCTGCACCGCTGGACCGGGGAGCACCTGGGCCTGGGCTGGCGTTCCACGTGGGAGATCCTGCCGCAGCTCGAGAGCGGCGAGCTGGTCACCGTGCTGGATGAATACGCATTGCCGGACTACGACATCCTTGCCGTGTACCCGCAGCAGCGTCCGGTGCCGGCCAAGATCCGCTTCTTCATCGAGCACCTGAAGGCGCAGTTTGCGCAGCCCGGCTACTGGTCCGGCCGAACCTGACGAACTAGAGGAGGGCGCCGATGGCGGGGTGGCTGGCTGACCTGGTGGTCGTGGTCCACTTCCTCTTCATCGCCTTCGTGGTCGGGGGCGCTCTGCTGCTGTTCCGCTGGCCTCGCGTGGCGTGGGTGCACTTGCCGGCGGCAGCGTGGGGCGTGTTCGTGGAGTGGTCGGGGCGGATCTGTCCGCTGACGCCGCTGGAGAATGCGTTGCGCCGTGCGGCGGGCGAGGCGGGGTATGGCGGCGGGTTTGTCGAGCGCTACTTGTTGCCGGTGATTTACCCGGTCGGGTTGACGCCGGAGATTCAGCTCTGGCTCGGCGCGCTCGTGCTGGGACTTAACGTGGCGATCTATGTGTTGTGGTGGAAGCGCCGGAGACAGTCCTAGCTCACCGCTCACCGGTTATGACGATCCCGCGGTGCCTCCCCTCTCCCGCATGCGGCAGAGGGGAGCCAGGCAGCGGTAACGCCGGGCGTATCGCTCAGTCCCGTGCCGCCTCAAACTTCGGCGCACGCTTTTCCAGATTTGCCCGCACCGCTTCGCGCTGGTTGGGCGAACCGACCAGCTTGTCCTGCTCGACTGACTCGGCCATCAGGATAGCGGCGTTGTCGCCACCCTCGACCACTTCCATCAGCCGCTTGGCGGCGCGGATGGCGTGCGGGTTCTTCTGCGCGACCTGCCGCGCCGCCTCCAGCGCCGCAGCGCGCGGATCGTCCACGACGCGCGTGGCCAGGCCCAGTTCGCACGCTTCGGCGCCGGTGACGATGCGGCCCGTGTAGACCAGCTCGCGCAGCGCGTCCGGGCGCACCAGCCCGCGTGTCAGCACCATGCCCGCCATATCGGGCACCAGGCCCCACTTGATCTCCATGACCGAGAGCCTGGTGTCGGCCGTGACGAAGCGCACGTCAGCGCCCAGCGCCACCTGCAGGCCGCCGCCGAAGGCCACGCCATGCACGGCCGCGAACACGGGCACCGGCAGCTCGCGCCACACCATGCATGCGTACTGCGGACGATTGGAGATGCCGTGCGCGCGCGCGGCAAGTCGGCCCGGGCGGATGCCCGGATCGCCGCCCGCGCCGTTGCCGAGCATGCCGGCCATGCTTTCCATGTCCAGCCCCGCGCAGAACGCGCGGCCTTCGCCCGACAGCACCACCGCGCGCAGGTCCGGGGTCTCGCGCAGCCGTTCGCCAGTGGCGATCAGCGCGTCGAACATCGCTGGGTCGAGCGCGTTCATCTTGTCGGCGCGGTTGAGGCGGACGTCGGCGACGCCGTCCTCGATGGTCACAATGATGCGGTCGGTGCTGCTGGCACTCATGCGCGGCTCCTTCTGTGTTCGTTCAGTGTTGGGAATGGCTGCCCGCACCGCGGCGGCGCGGGCAGCCGGTCTTACGCCGTGCGCTCGTCTTGCGCGGTCGGCAGCACATAGTTCCGGTAGGTCTCGCGCAGCTTCAGCTTGAGCAGCTTGCCGGTGGCCGTATGTGGCAGCGCATCGACGAACACCACGTCGTCAGGCACCCACCAGCGCACTACCTTGCCCGCCAGGAAGGCGAGCAGCTCGGCCGGCGTGACATCCTGATCGGGCCGCTTCACCACGATCAGCAGCGGCCGCTCCTGCCACTTGGGATGGGGCACGCCGATGACGGCCGCCTCGGCCACGGCCGGGTGGCTCATGGTGGCGTTCTCCAGGTCGATCGAAGAGATCCACTCGCCGCCGGACTTGATCACGTCCTTGGCGCGGTCCACCAGCTGCACGTAGCCTTCAGGGTCGATATTGGCCACGTCGCCGGTATCGAACCAGCCGTCGTTGTCGAGCGCGTCATGCTCGGCCTTGAAGTATCCCGAGGCAATCCACGGTCCGCGCACCTTGAGCCGGCCGAACGCCTTGCCATCGTGCGGCAGCGCCTGGCCTTCGTCGTCCTCGATGCGCAGCTCGACGCCCCACAGCGCGCGGCCCTGCTTGAGCTTGATCCTGAGCTGCTCGGCCTCGCCGAGGCCGGCATGCTGCGGCAGCAGCGTGTTGATCACGCCGATCGGGCTGGTCTCGGTCATGCCCCAGCCCTGCATCAGCGTCGCGCCAAACTGCTTTTCGAAGCGCTCGATCATGGCCGCTGGTGCGGCGGATCCGCCCACGCCGGCCACGCGCAGCACCAGCTCGTCGCGCGGGTTGATTTCAGGGTGCGCGTCCAGGTACTGGAACAGCATCAGCCACACCGTGGGCACTGCGGTGGAGTAGTTCACGCGCTCGTCGCGCAGCAGCCGGTACACGCTTTCGCCGTCGAGGTGCTGGGCCGGCAGTACCATCTTCGCGCCATTCATCGCGCACGCGTAAGGCAGGCCCCAGGCGTTGGCGTGGAACAGCGGCACGATCATCAGGATGCTGCTGGCCGGGCTCACGCCGAAGGTGTCGGCACCGCTGGCCTTGAGGCTGTGCAACACCGTGGACCGGTGCGAGTAAAGCACGCCCTTGGGGTGGCCCGTGGTGCCGGACGTGTAGCACAGCGACGACGCGGTGCGCTCGTCGAACTGGGGCCAGTCGAAATCCTCACTGCTGCCGGCGAGCAGGTCTTCATAGCAGAGCAGGTTCGGAATGCCCATCGCAGCCAGCGCCGCCATGTGCTCGGGATCGGTCATGGCGACGTAGTGCCTGACCGTCTTGAGCTGCGGCGCGAGCTTCGCGACCAGCGGCGCGAAGCAGCTGTCGAAGCACAGCACGCTGTCTTCGGCGTGGTTGACGATGTATTCGATCTGCTCGGGGAAAAGCCTCGGGTTGACCGTATGCAGCACGGCGCCCGAGCCCGACACGCCGAAATACATCTCGAGGTGCCGGTGCGTATTCCACGCCAGCGTGCCGACGCGGTCGCCTTCGCTCAGGCCGAGCTTGGCGAGCGCGTTGGCGAGCCGCTTCGAGCGGCGATGCACCTGCTCATAGTTGCTGCGCACCGTGCCGCCTTCCACGGTGCGCGAGATGATCTCCTGTTGCGGGTGGTACGCCGCCGCGTACTCGATCAGCGATGAAATCAACAACGGACGGTCTTGCATGAGGCCCAGCATGATGCGTCTCCTTGTGTTGTTCTCGTGATGCCCCGGGATGCCATCCCGGGGGTAATGCAAACGGCGATGGAGCGCTCAGCGGCCCTTGAACTGCGGCGGCCGCTTGGCCACGAACGCGGCCACGCCTTCGCGGAAGTCCTCGCTGCGGCAGGCCAGCGACTGCTGCGTCGCCTCCAGCTCGAGCTGCGCCGCCAGGTCGTTGCCGGAGCTGGCGTTGAGCGCCTGCTTGATCAGCCCATAGGCGAAGGTCGGCATGTTGGCCAGGTGGTTGGCCATCCTGGCGGCCTCGGCCTGCAGCGCGTCGTCGGCGTGGACCTTCCATACCAGGCCGATGCGCTGGGCTTCTTCCGCATCGATCTTCTCGGCCAGGATGGCCAGCGCACGCGCGCGCATCTCGCCCGCGTAGCGCGGCACGAAGTACGTGCTGCCGGCATCGGGCACCAGGCCGATCTTCGAGAATGCCTGCAGGAACGAAGCCGACTTCGCCGCCAGCACCACGTCGGCGGCCAGCGCGATGCTCATGCCGGCGCCGGCGGCAACGCCGTTCACGGCGCTGATCACGGGCTTGGGCATCTCGCGCAGCTTGAGGATGATCGGGTGATAGCGTTCGCGCAGCAGCGCGCCGGAGTCGGCCATCTCGCCGCCGGCATTCTGGCGCGCGGACAGGTCCGCGCCCGAGGAGAAGCCGCGGCCGGCGCCGGTCAGCACGACGGCGCGCACGGACTCATCGGCGGCGGCGCGGTCCACGGCCGCGCGCAGCTCGCGCAGCAGGTCGGCGTTGAGTGCGTTCAGGACGTCGGGACGATTCAGGGTGATGGTGGCCACGCCTTCGCTGGCGTGGTAGAGCACGGGGGAGGTCATCGGGCTGTATTCCTTCGGATGATCTTGGGGTTCAGTTGGTCTTCAGGGCGTTGGCCGAGGCGTCGCCGAGCTTGCTGCCGCCGTCGCAGTCCAGGATGGTGCCGGTCACGTAGCGCGCGTTGTCGCAGCTCAGGTACAGCGCGGCATCGGCAATGTCCTGCTTGCTGCCGTAGTCGCGCAGCGGCAGGCGGCCCTTGTAGAGCGCTTCCATCTCGGGCGTCGGTGCCAGGCGCGCCATGCCTTCCGTCTCCGCGATCGGGCCGGGAGAAATGCCGTTCACGCGCACGCCGGCCGGGCCCCATTCCATCGCCAGGCACTTCACCAGCATGTTGATGCCGGCCTTGGCCGCGCACGCGTGGGCCTGGAACATCATCGCGTTCACGCCCTGCGGCGCGGTGATCGCGATCAGCGACGCGCCGGGCTTGTTCAGGTAGTCGAACGACGCGCGGAACACGTTGAACGTGCCGATCAGGTCGATGTCGACCACGGTCTTGAAGCCGTTGGCCGACATGCCGACCACCGGCGCCAGGAAGTTGCCGGCCGCGCCCGAGATGACGATGTCGATCGGGCCGAGCGTGTCGCGCGCCTGTTTCAGCGCGGCGTCCACGGCGGCGTAGTCGCGCACGTCGGCGGCCATGCCGATGGCGGTGCCGCCGGCCTCGGTGATGGTGGCTGCGGCGGCTGCAACGCGCGCCGGGTCGCGGCTGATCAGCGCGAGCTTTGCGCCGGCGCGGGCAAAGCTCTGGGCAATGCCAAGGTTGATGCCGGACGAGCCACCAGCCACGAAGACAGTCTTGCCGGCGAGCGCGTCAGGGCGGAATGCACTGGACATGGGATTCCCTCTGTTGAGTGGGTGAGCGAGACAAGGCACCGGCTTGCGTGCGGCATGCCGGCGGTTCACGTAAAGGGAGGCAGGGGAAGCAGGGACAGGTTCAGCGCGGTGCGCGCGCGCTCGGCCAGGTGTTGCGGCAGTTGCGGCAGTTGCGGCAGGGGCCAGGGTGGGGGCAAGCGTGCATGGGTGTCTCCTGTCTGTCGTTATCGCTGGCTCGGGCCTGCGACATGCTAACCCGAAGACGGATTCCGTTCATGCACGCCCTGCGCAATGCCGCGCCGCAGCACCGGAAATTATGTGGCGCCACGCGGCGGCGCGGCAACCGGCGAAGACAGGCTTACAAAAAGAAAAAGGCCCGCACCATTAAAAGAAAAAGCCCGCACACCATTGCGGTGGGCGGGCGGCCTGCCAGATAGATCGGGTAGGCGCAGTGCCCGTGAAGTGCGCCCCCGCGTCTTCACGAGCGGGGTCAATATTGCATCGCGGTCAGCGCAAACGCTTTGACCGGCGTCAAGCAGTCAGGCGAGCAGCGCCGCAACCAGGTCCTTGCCGCGTGCCGCGGGTGCGTTTTCCTCGAAGTGCAGGGCGGCCTCGACGTGGCTCAGGTGGTCGACCATCAGCGACACGGCGCGCTCGACATCGCCGGCACGGGCGGCTTCGATGAATTCGCGGTGCTCGTCGGACGAGCAGGCCGCATCGCGCCGCGACTGGTACAGCATGGTGATCACCGCGCTGCGCGTCGACAGCTCGCGCATCATCTCGGTCAGCACGCTGTTGCCGACCACTTCGGCCAGCACGATGTGGAAATCGCCTAGCAGCCGGGTGCGGGTCTGCGCGTCGATGCCTTCGATCGACTTGCGCTCGGCGGACAGGTGCTTGTCGATGCGCTTGTAGTCAGCCGGGCGCGCCTTGGCGACGAACTCGCGCGCGAGCGCCGCTTCCAGGATGCGGCGCACGGCAAAGACCTCGCGCGCTTCCTCGGCGCTCGGCTTGGCGACGAAGGCGCCCTTGTCCGGCACGATCTGGATGACCTTGTCCTTGGACAGCATCAGCAGCGCCGCGCGCACCTTGGTGCGGCTCACGCGGTAGACGCTGGCCAGGGCTTCCTCGCGCAGCTTGGTGCCCGGGGGCAGCCGGTGCGAGACGATCGCCGCGACGATGTCTTCGGCGATCGCTTCGGCGGTCATGTCGGGATCGATATGCTCGGGCATGGCTTGCATGGGCGCAGGGCCTGCGCGTTGGAGGAAATGCCGAGATTCTAGCGCCCCGCCGCGGGTGACGGCACAGGCGCCACCGCTTCGGCCGCATCGGCCATCGGCAGGCCCTCGTCCAGCTCGGTGGCCGGCACCTTGCCATTGAGCACGTCGTGCGCGCGGCCGCGGTCGATATCCTTCTCCCAGGCCGCCACCACCACAGTGGCCACGCAGTTGCCAATCAGGTTGCCCAGGGCGCGGGCAATGCCGATGAACCAGTCGACGGAAAGCACCAGCACCAGGCCGATGGCCGGGATGGCCGGATGCGCCGACAGCGTCGCCGCCAGGATCACGATGGCCGAGCCGGGGATGCCATGCGCGCCCTTCGAGGTGATCAGTGCCACCGCGAGGATGCCGAGCAGGTCGCCCATGGCCAGCGGCGTGTTGGTGGCCTGCGCGATGAACACGGCTGCCAGGGTCAGGTAGATCGAGAATGCGTCGAGGTTGAACGAGTAGCCGGTCGGGATCACCAGGCCGACCACGGACTTCTTGATGCCCATGAACTCGAGCTTCTTCATCACCTGCGGCAGCACGCTGTCGGACGAGGCAGTGCCCAGCACCACCAGCAGTTCGGCGCGCAGGTAGCGGATCAGCTTGATCACGGAGAAGCCGGACAGCCGCATGATGGTCCCCAGCACCACGAGCACGAAGATGATTACCGCGCCGTAGAACAGCACCACCAGGAAGCCGAGTTGCTTGAGCGAGCCGATGCCGTACTTGCCGACCGTGAACGCGACTGCGCCGAGCACACCCAGCGGAGCGAGCTTGATGATGAAGCCCATCATCTTGAACAGGGTGTGGGAGAAGGTGTCGACCAGGCTCACCAGCGGCTTGGCCTTTTCCCCGACCAGCGACAGCGCACAGCCGAACAGCACCGAGACCAGCAGCACCTGCAGCACGTCGCCGCTGGCGAAGGCGCCCATGATCGTGTTCGGAATCAGCTTGAGCAGGAAGTCGGCGGTGCCCTCGCTCTTCACCTTGGTGGCGTTCTCGATGTAGCCTGCAATCGCGGAAGCATCGAGCGAGCGCGGATCCACGTTCATGCCCGTGCCCGGATGGAACACGTAGGCCAGCAGGATGCCAAGCGCCAGCGCTATGGTGGTGACGATCTCGAAGTACACCACCGCCTTGATGCCCACGCGGCCGACCTTCTTGAGTTCGCCCGCGCCGCAGATGCCGGCCACGACCACGCAGAACACGATGGGGCCGATCAGCATCTTGACCAGCTTGATGAAGGCATCGCCAAGCGGCTTGAGCTTGGCGGCGAACTCGGGGAACAGTATGCCGAGCACCGTGCCGATCACAAGGGCGATCAGCACCTGGCCGAACAGCGAGCGGGTAAAGCGGGTGTGGAGGCGGCCACCAGGGGCGGGGCGCGACTGGACTGCGTGCTGCATGGTTGTCTCCGTACCGGGTCGCTGCCTGGCGCCTTTCGCTGGCCCGCCCGTTATCTGATTCCAGGAATGCCTGCCGCCCGTACTGCATTCACCATCCGGGCTGCCGGCCTGCCGTTCAGGACGCACCGTCGGGTCACGGACGCATCACTTCGCGGACAGCCCCCCTGTTGGGGCGGAATCCGCGCAATCCATTGTTGGGACGGGATTGTCCGCAGCAGATTGTCTGAACGTTGGACCGAATATAGTGCATATCATTTTTGTATGCAATTTTTGAATTCACTGTGCTACCATGAATCGCACAGAATAGAGCTTCGGCCCTGGGCGCCTTTAACCAGACGGCGCCCCGACTGGCGCCCCCGCCAGCCCGCGTGCCGCCGCTTCAAGTCCTTCCAGCAGGAGACAACGCATGGCAGCAAACCAGTCGCCGGCCGCAGACATCGGCACGCGCATCATGGCCTGGCACGACGCCCTGGCCGTCCACACCGAGCAGCCCGGCATGCTCACCCGCACCTACCTGACCGAAGCCCACCACGGTGCCGCCGCGCAGCTGACCGAGTGGATGCAGGCCGCGGGCATGACGGTGCGGCGCGACGCCGCCGGCAACGTGATCGGCCGCTATGAAGGTACCGATCCGGGCGCCCCCGCGCTGCTGACCGGTTCGCACTTTGACAGCGTGCGCGACGGCGGCCGCTATGACGGCAATCTCGGCGTCATCCTGCCGATTGCCTGCGTCGCCGAATGGAACCGCCAGGGCAAGCGTTTCCCGTTCGCCGTCGAGGTGGTCGGGTTCGCGGAAGAAGAGGGCGTGCGCTTCAAGGCCACGCTGCTGGGCAGCCGCGCGATTGCGGGCACTTTCGACAACAACGTGCTGGACAACGTCGACGACAGCGGCAAGACCATGCGCGAGGTGATGGCCGCGGCCGGCTTCGACCCGGCCGGCCTGCCGGCCGCCGCGCATGACCCGAAGCAGGTGCTGGCCTTCATCGAAGTCCATATCGAACAGGGCCCGGTGCTGCTCAACGAAGGCCTGCCGGTCGGCGTAGTGACCGCCATTTCCGGCGCGAGCCGCTTCATCGTCGAACTCGAAGGCCTGGCCGGCCACGCCGGCACGGTGCCAATGGACATGCGCCGCGACGCGGCCATGGCCGGTGCCGAGATCGGCCTGTACATCGAGAAGCGCTGCGGCGGCAAGCCGGGCCTGGTCGGCACGGTCGGCCAGTTCAACGTGCCCAATGGCGCCACCAACGTGGTGCCGGGCCGCGCGGTATTCTCCATCGACATCCGCTGCGGCGAAGACGCCGAGCGCGAGGCCGCCGTCAATGACGTGCTGGCCGAAATCGAACGCGTGTGCGCACGCCGCAACGTGCGTGCGCAGGTGCGCAAGACGCACGAAGCCAAGAGTGTTCCCTGCGCCCCGTGGCTGCAGGAGCAATGGGCCGCCGCCATCGCCCGCCAGGGCGTGCCGGTGCGCCACCTTCCCTCCGGCGCCGGCCATGACGCCATGGCCATTGCCGCGATTGCCGACGTGGCCATGCTCTTTGTGCGCTGCGGCAACGGCGGCATCAGCCACCACCCCACCGAAATCATGACCGCCGAGGACGCCCAGCTGTCCGCGCGCGTGTTCAGCGATTTCGTCGAGCAATTCCGGCGCCAGCAATAAGCCGAGCGCGCCTGGAGCGCTTCCTGAAGCTACAGCACAATCCCCGAGAACAAGACATGACCGCACGAGACAATATGAACCCGATCGAAACCACGCTGACGACGTTCATCGACCAGCACCGCCCGCAGCAGGAAGCCTTCCTGGCCGAGCTGGTCAAGGTGCCCTCCGACAACCCGCCGGGCGACTGCGACGCCCATGGCAAGCGCGCCAAGGAACTGCTCGAAGGCCTGGGCTTTACCGTCGAAGCGCACAAGGTGCCTGACGAGCAGGTGAAGGCCGCCGGCATGATCAGCGCCACCAACCTGATCGTGCGCAAGCAGTTCGGCACGGGCGGCCCGGTCATCGCCATGAACGCCCACGGCGACGTGGTGCCCCCGGGCCTGGGCTGGACCAAGGACCCGTACGGCGGCGAGATCGCCGATAGCGAGCACGGCCCGGTCATGTACGGCCGCGGCGTGGCCGTGTCCAAGTCGGACTTCGCCACCTACACCTACGCCGTGCTGGCGCTGATGGAAGCCGAGAAGCAGGGCGCCAGGATCAACGGCGCGGTCGAGCTGCAGTTCACCTATGACGAGGAAACCGGCGGCGACATCGGTCCCAAGTTCCTGCTCGACAACAACCTGAGCAAGGCCGACTACGCGATCTCGGCCGGCTTCTCGTACGGCATCACGTCGTCGCACAACGGCTGCCTGCACGTCGAAGTGACCGTGAAGGGCAAGCAGGGCCACGCCGCCATGCCGCACACCGGCGTGGACGCGATCGAGGCCGCCACGCACATCCTGCAGGCCATCTACGGCCTGCGCGCCGAACTGGCCACGCGCAAGTCCAAGGTGCCGGGCATCGACACCGCCACGCTGAACGTCGGCCTGATCAAGGGCGGCATCAACACCAACGTGGTGCCGGACCTGGTGACCTTCCGCGTCGACCGCCGCATGATCCCCGAGGAAATCGGCTTCGACGCCGAGGGCGAGATCCGCGCCGTGGTGGAAAAGGCCGCCAAGGACCGTCCGGGCATCGAAGTGAAGGTCGAGCGCATCATCCTGGCCGAGCCGCTGTCGGAACTGCCGGGCGTGGAAAAGCTGATCGGCGCGCTGAAGAGCCGTGCCGAGTCCGTGTTCGGCGTGGACATCCCGGTGCAGGGCGTGCCGCTGTACACCGACGCGCGCCACTACACCAAGTGCGGCATCCCGACCGTGCTGTACGGTGCCGGCCCGCGCACGCTGATGGAAGCGCGCGGCCACAACTCGGACGAGAACCTGCGCCTCAATGACCTGAACCGCGCGACCAAGGTGGTGGCGCTGGCGCTGTCGGACCTGATGAAGTAAGCCGGCAGCCATACCAACTTGAAGACAGCCCGCAGCGATGCGGGCTGTTTTGGTTTCTGCCTTCTACGCAGCCTCACCGAATGCCACGAACCTACAAATAGATGCACGGGATGAATCAACTTGAAATTGATCGCCGCCGATTTATTCGTAAAACCAATGATTTGTGCAGCTGAGTGCGTTTCCATGCACCAAGCTGGTGGCTCCGCCTACTCCGGCAGACTGCCTCGCCCGGTTCCAAGCTCGCGCTGCATCAATACCGTGTCGATCCACTGCCCATGCTTGAAGCCGACCGCTTCGAGCCGGCCGACCGTGCGGAAACCCAGCCGCTCATGCACGGCCAGCGACCCCGCGCCCTCGCCGCTGGCGGTGCAGGCAACGACCGCCACCATCTGCCGCCACGGTCCGGTCTCGCAGCGCGCGATCAGCGCTTCCAGCAACGTCCGACCCAGGCCCTCGCCGACACAGCGGTGGTCGATGTAGATGGAGTCCTCGATCGCGAAGCGGTAAGCGCTGCGCGCGCGGTACGACGACGCGTAGGCATATCCCAGCACCTCGCCGTTGCGCTCGGCGACCAGGTAGGGCAGGCCCTTGCGCAGGACTTCGGCCATGCGCAGCTGCATGTCGTCGACGTTTGGCGGCACTTCCTCGAACGAAGCGCGGCCGTGCAGCACATGATGCGCGTAGATGGCCTGGATGGCCGGCACATCGGCCGGTCCGGCATCACGCAGGGTGAAGGTCTTGCGCTGCCGCACCGTGGGTGCCGGCATGGAGGAGTTCGTCATGGTCGAGGTGGACACGCCGCAATCCGCGGGAAGATAAATATGCACCGGAACAGCACGATGCGTGCCGGGCTCCGCCGACGAGCTTGCACTGCGCCGGTGCACGTATATAGTGCGTGATTATTCGACAAGAAGGACGCCTGCCATGATCACGATCTATCACAACCCTCGCTGCTCGAAATCGCGCGAAACGCTGGCCCTGGTCGAGGCCGCCGCCGAACGCCTCGGCGAACCGGTGGAGGTCGTGGAGTACCTGAAGGCCCCGCCGTCGCTGGCCACGCTGCGCCAGCTTCAGACCATGCTCGGTGTGTCGGCGCGCGAGATGCTGCGCGACAACGAAGCGCCATATCAGGAACTGGATCTGGCCGATCCTGGCCTGACCGACGCAGAGCTGCTGGCTGCCGTGGCTGACAATCCCATCCTGCTGCAGCGGCCGGTGGTGGTGCGCAACCGCCGGGCGGCCATCGGACGCCCGCCGGAGAAGGTCGCCGCGCTGCTCGCCTGATCCGCAGCGACGAAATAAAACCGGCCTTCACAAAGTGAAGGCCGGCCCGGTCAGTCAAGCTGGATCGCTTCAGGCGAGTCGTTTAATGAACACCCAACCAGTGCATGGCTTCCTGACCGAAAGCGATTGCCGCCAACACCACGAGCAGCACGACCAGCGTGACCGTGCTCACGTACAGGGTCGCCTTGGCGACTTCGGCATCCTCGTCCGAGGTGTGGCGGTGAGTGATCTGCGTGTCATTGCGCGCGGGATGCGGCCAATGGATCCGGCCGGCCAGTTCCTTGAAGTGCAGGTCGGTAGGAAATCGCATGATCGACACCTCCTCGACGGGAGCCGCGCAGGCCGGGCGACAGGGGAACGCAGGCAGATGGCGTGATTGCGCTTGGTCCGCGAATCGCAAGTCGTCAGCTTTCACCCGGTGTCGCCACCTGCATCTTTACTATAGGCGGGCTGGGCGCAGATGCCAGCCCGCGCACATATGCCGCCACGGGTCGCTTAGGGCGCTAACGGTGGAGGTGAAGGTTCGCTTACGTCAGAAGCCTCACCAGAAGCCAGCCTGGCTTCACGGGCGCGGACTTCTGCAAGCATATTGCAGAACAGGGCTCCCTGTTCCAGGGCGTCGTCCAGGGCCACGTGCGTATGGGGCAGCGGGTCTTTCCATGCGTCCGGGAAGGCCGGCTTGACGGTCTTGCGGTACGGCAGCCCGGTCAGCGCGAAGCCCAGCGTCTTGACGTCGAGCGCGGCCCAGCCGAACGGCGAGCGGCCGACGAAGCGCATCATGTACCAGAACATCCACGTGAAGTCGAAGCCGGCCGGAAACGCCACGAAGACCGGCTTGCCGGGCAGGCGCTCGACCCATTCGACGTAGTGCACCATGGCCTCCTCAGGCCGTTGCAGGTCGCGGCGGCAGGCGGTCCACGCTTCGGGCTGGGTCTCCCACCATTGCATCTGGACCGGGTGGCCTACCGCCCCCGGCAGCGTTTCCAGGTTCGCCGAGAACGTGCCCACCACGGTCTTGTCCGCCAGCATGGCAGCCGAGGCGAACGACAGCATCGAATGCGGGCCGGGAATCGGCCCGTCGGCCTCGATGTCCGTGCTGACGTAGATTTCCGGGCGGGTATCGGGGGCTTGCCGCTTGGCCATGGCGCTTGCTGGGATGGCCCGCGGGTCAGGCCGCGTCGATGAGGTGGTCGGCGACGTAGGGGTTGTTGCGGCGTTCCTCGCCGAACGTCGACACCGGACCGTGGCCGGGGATGAAGGTCACGTCCTCGCCCAGCGGCCACAACCGCGTGCGGATCGAGCGGATCAGGTCCGCATGGTTGCCGCGCGGAAAATCCGTGCGGCCGATCGAGCCGGCAAACAGCACGTCGCCGACAACCGCAAGCCGGTTCCCGCGCGAAAAGAACACCACGTGGCCGGGCGTATGGCCCGGGCAGTGATAGACCTCGAGCGTTTCGCCGCCGAACTGGACGGTATCGCCGTCCTTGAGCCAGCGATCGGGCTCGAACGCCTCGGGGTGGCCAAAGCCGAAGCGGCGGGTTTGTTCCGGAAGCTGTTCGATCCAGAAGCGCTCATCCTCGTGCGGGCCCTCGATGGGGATGCCGAGCTGGCGCGAAAGCGCCGCGGCACCGGCGCAGTGGTCCACGTGGCCATGCGTCAGGAAGATCTTCTCCAGCGTCACGCCCTGTTCCTTCACGGCCTCCAGGATGCGGTCCAGGTCGCCGCCGGGATCGCAGACGGCTGCCTTGCCGGTGTGCTCGTCGATCAGCAGCGAACAGTTTTGCTGGAAGGGCGTAACGGGGATCAGCAGGACTTTCATGGGTGATTTTTCGTAGGCCGCGGTGGGCTCGGTCACATGCGGCGGGTTGTGTCGGCATTGTAGCGCCGGCCGACCGCAAGGCCCGTTTCTTGCCCTGAATATGCAGCTTGAATCACATCCATCCCGGTATTGGCCGACAGCCGGAATCCCTTGCCTGGCGGTGGATTCCGGGGAATTGACCGGCCTTCGTGCGAGATCGCACATAATTCGTAACAAAATCAATGCTATAGCTGCATCGGTACGATGATAGACTCGCGCGATGTCTTGGATTCTGTCGATCTCCTCCGGCTGGCAGCGGCTGGCAAAACTGGGCACATGCACGGCATGTGCCGTGGTGCTGGCCGCCTGTGCAACGCCGCCCGAGGGCGGCGATTCTTTGGGCGCCGGGGCTTCCGGCGCGGTGCCGACCAAGTCTGCCCGCACGTCGAAAACCGCCAAGGCCGACAAGCCCGATACGGGCAGCTGGAACCTGTTTGGTCTCGATCAGGACGACAGCAGCCTGAGCGGCCGTTCGCTGGACGGCCTGCGCGCCGACATGGGCTCGTTCGAGCAGCGCGGCATGGCGTCCTGGTACGGCAAGGGCTTCCATGGCCGCAAGACCGCCAACGGCGAACGCTTCGACATGCGCGCGATGACCGCGGCCCATCCGTCGCTGCCGCTCGACAGCTGGGTGCTGGTGCGCAACCTGCGCAACAACAAGGTGGCCGTGCTGCGCATCAATGACCGTGGCCCGTACCATGGCAACCGCGTGCTCGACGTGTCCTATGGCGCCGCGCGCCGGCTGGGCTTTGTCGACCACGGCGCCACGCAGGTGGAAATCCGCCGCCTGTCGCGCACCGAAGTGGCTGCGCTGGGACCGCAGTTCGAGGCTGGCGGCAACGAAGCCGGCGACGGCGCCGGCGATGACGATGTCGCAGTGCCCGAACTGGCCAACTCGCTCGCGCCCAAGTCGGGCAAGGCGTCCGCGAAGGCCAGGTCGACGGCCAAGCACAAGCGCCGCTGATGCGGCGCGGGCCGACGCATGCCGCCGCGCGCCCCGGCCCTCTTTTCCGCCTTTCTCCGCTTTCCCTCAGTCCCCGCCGCGCTGCGCCAGCGCCAGCTTGTAGAGCGCATCGGTATCCGCGCCAGTGATCGCGGCGGCCAGCTTGGCCGCACGCTTGGCGGGCAACTCCGCCAGCAGCAACGACAGGACGCGCTGCGCTTTGGCGTCGGGCGCACCGTCAACCACAGTCCCCGCCGCACCTTCCACGACCAGCACGAATTCGCCCTTGGCGCGGGTGGCCTCTGCCGCCAGCCACGCAGGCGCCTCGGCCACGGTCATCACCGGGATTTCCTCGAACAGCTTGGTCAGCTCGCGCCCCACCAGCAGCCGGCGCGTGCCCGGCAGGCCAGCGGCCAGCGCAGCCAGCGTCTCGGCAATGCGGTGCGGCGCCTCATACAGGACCCAGGCGTGGTCGAGCGCAGCCAGCGTGGCGATAGCCTCGGCGCGTGCCTTGGCTTTGCTCGGCAGGAAGCCGACAAAAGTGAAACGGCCAGCGCCGGTGTCGAGCATCTCGCCGGCGACCGACAGCGCCGCCACGGCGGCACTGGGGCCGGGCAGCGGCACCACCGGCAGGCCAGCGGCGCGCACGGCCTCCACCAGCCGCGCGCCAGGATCGGAAATGCCCGGCGTGCCGGCGTCCGACACATAGGCAATGCGCTCGCCGGCGGCCAGGCGCTGCACGATGCGGACCGCGGCCTCGCGTTCGTTATGTTCATGCACGGCGACCAGCGGGCGCTGCAGGCCCACGCGCGACAGCAGTTGCCCGGTATTGCGCGTGTCTTCGCAGGCAATGGCATCGGCCAGGCCCAGCACATGCAGCGCGCGCAGCGACAGGTCCGCCACATTGCCGATCGGGGTCGCCACGACGTACAGCGTGCCGGCCGGGTACGACTGGCCGGCCGCCAGCGAGATCCAGTCACTCATGAGAACTTCCGTTGATTCGATCATTCAAAAGCACGACGCAGGCGCGCGGCGCGCTGGCCGAGGACCGCGCGCTTGCCCACCTGCAACGGCACGGCTTGCAGCCCGTGGTGCGCAATTATCGCTGCAAAGGCGGCGAGATCGACCTGGTCATGTGCGCGCCGGACGGCACGCTGGTGTTTGTCGAGGTGCGCCAGCGCAGTGCGGCCGCGTTTGGCGGCGCGGCGGCCAGCGTGACGCCGGCCAAGCAGCGGCGCGTGGTACTGGCGGCGCTGCATTACCTGGCGACGCTGGCGCAACAGCCGCCGTGCCGGTTCGACGTGGTGGCGCTGGCGCCGGGCCGGCTCGAATGGCTGCAGCACGCCTTCGACCTGGATGCCGCCGGCGGCCTTTGCTGATCGCGGCTGACCGGCCGCGCTGGTTCATAATGCGCGATATTGCGCGGCCCGTGCCGCCACTGCAACAACAAGGCCCCCATCGAGCGATGAGCATCGAAAGCATTCAGCAGCAATTCCTGGACAGCGCCGAAACCAAGCGCCAGGCCGCGGCCGTGATGGCGCCGTATATCGACGCCGCCGTGGAACGCATGGTCGGCGCGCTGACCAGCGGCAACAAGATCCTGGCCTGCGGCAACGGCGGTTCGGCCGCCGACGCCCAGCATTTCGCCGCCGAGCTGGTCGGCCGCTTCGAACGCGAGCGGCCCGGCCTGGCGGCAATCGCGCTGACCACGGACAGCTCGATCCTGACCGCCATCGGCAATGACTACGACTTCAGCGTGGTGTTCTCCAAGCAGGTCGAGGCGCTGGGCCAGCCCGGCGACATCCTGCTGGCACTGTCCACGTCGGGCAATTCCGGCAATGTGATCACCGCGATCGAGGCCGCGCGCCAGCGCGACATGAGCGTGATCGCACTGACCGGCAAGGGCGGCGGCAAGATCGGCGCCATGCTCGACGAATTCGATATCCACCTGTGCGTGCCGAGCGAGCGAACGGCGCGCGTCCAGGAAGTCCACCTGCTCACCCTGCATTGCCTGTGCGATGGCATCGACGAGGCATTGCTCGGCGAAGCCTGATCCACTTACCCCAAGCTACAGCAAGGACAGCATGACCAAACTGCCTTTCCAAGCCACCCGACTGACCCGCATCGCGCTCACGGCCGCCATGCTCGCCGTCGGTACCACCCAGCTCGCCGGCTGCTTCCCGGTCATGGCCGGTGCCGTGGCCAGTGGCGTGGCGGTTGCCACCGACCGTCGCCCGACCGCCACGCAGACCGTCGACCGCGGCCTGCAGATGGAGGCCGACAGCACGCTGAGCTCGCGCTACAACGGCCAGGCGCGCGTGAGCGTCACCGTGTTCAACCGCAAGGTGCTGCTGACCGGCGAAGCCGCGAACGACAATGTGAAGCAACAGGTCGACCAGTACGTGCGCGGGCTGCAGAACGCGCGCGTGGTAATCAACGAGCTCGAGATCGCGTCGTCGCCGTCGTTCCTCACGCAGAGCGAGGACGCCTACCTGACCAGCAAGGTCAAGACCCAGCTCATGACCGCCGAGGGCGTGCCGTCCAACTCGATCAAGGTCACCACCGACAAGGGCGTGGTCTACCTGCTGGGCATCGTCACCACGGCCGAAGGCGACCGCGCCACGGAAGTGGCCCGCAACACCAGCGGCGTCGCCAAGGTGGTCAAGGCTTTCGACTACGTGAGTGATGCCGAGCGCGCGCGTCTGGACCAGGCCTCCACCTCGCAGAACCCGCAGCCGGACGGAACCGTCGGTACGCCGGCGCCCGTGCAGTCGGTGCCGGGCGTCGGCGGTCCGGTCAATGCTCCGGCCGACTCGTCGGCCGGCAATGGCGCCGTTGCGACTCCGGTGACGTCGCCGGTGGCTTCCCCGGTGGCACTGCCTCCGGGCCGCAGCCTGCCCTGAGCCGCATCCGAACCCACCGTCAGGCAGCACCGGCTGCCTGACGTCATGCGGATTTCGTTCCGTCCGCCCGCGTGCAATGTGATACGGTAGCCACGCGCCGCCCGCCGGGCGGTCCACGGAGCGAGACCATGACAAGGATCCCCATGCCCGCGGCGCTGGCCGTGCTGGCCTTGCCGATCGCGTGCGGCACCGCCTCCGCGGCCGACAACGACGCGTCGGCGCTGCGCGCCCGCAATCATGCCGCGGCCTGCACCAGCTGCCATGGTCCGCACGGCCGCCCGCCTGCGGGCAGTCCCATTCCCGCGCTGGCCGGCCGCCCCCAGTCAGAACTCGTCTCGCAGATGCAGGCGTTCAAGGCCGGCACGCGCCCGGCTACGGTCATGCACCAGATTGCCAACGGCTACAGCGACGACCAGATCGCCGCGATTGCCGCGTGGTTTGCCGCCATCAGGTGAGGGGGGGCACCATGCAACGTCGCAACTTTCTGAAGGTGGCGGCCGGCGCCGCTGCACTGGGTACGCTGGGCGCACGCGCAGCCGCGCCGGCAAAGGTGGTGGTGGTCGGCGCCGGCTACGGCGGTGCCACGGCGGCGCGCTACGTGCGCGAATGGAGCGGCCACACCATCGACGTCACGCTGGTGGAGCCCAATGCGGCCTTCGTATCGTGTCCGCTGTCCAACCTCGTGATCGGCGGCAGCCGGCGCATGGCGGACATCACCGTGCCATACGACGCCCTGGTGCGCCGCCACGGCGTGAAGCTCGTGCGCGACAACGCGGTGGCGATCGACGCCGCCCGGCGCACGGTGCGCCTGGGCGGCGGCGCGGTGCTGCCATACGACCGCCTGGTGCTGTCGCCCGGCGTCGACATGATGAGCGACGCGCTGCCCGGTCTGCAGCGTCCCGGCGGCGACCAGATCCTGCATGCCTGGAAGGCGGGCCCCCAGACGCTGGCATTGCGGCGCCAGCTCGAAGCCATGCCGGACGGCGGCACCTTTGCGATCAGCATTCCGCTGGCGCCTTACCGATGCCCGCCGGGGCCCTACGAGCGGGCCTGCCAGGCGGCACACTATTTCAGCCGGCACAAGCCGCGCAGCAAGGTGCTGATCCTGGATGCCAATCCGGACATCACCTCGAAGGCGGCGCTGTTCCGGCAGGTCTGGGGCACGCAGTACCAGGGTATGGTGGAGTACCGGCCGCAATACAACGCCGTCGATGTCGACGCCGCCACGCGCACGCTCAAGTTCGACGTGCAGGATGACGAGCGGGCCGACGTGCTCAACGTGCTGCCGCCGCAGCGTGCTGGCGCAATTGCCGTGTCGGCGGGGCTGGCCACCGCCAATGGCCGGTGGTGCGAGGTGGATTTCCTGACGTTCGAATCGCTTGCCGTGCCGAATATCCACCTGCTTGGAGATGCGATCCAGATTGCGCCGCTGATGCCCAAATCGGGACATATGGCCAACCAGCACGGCAAGGTTGCCGCGGCGGCCATTGTCGCGCTGCTATCGGGTCGTGCCCCGGATTCCGAGCCGCTCTACAACAACACCTGCTACAGCTTCACGTCCGATCGCGAAGCGGTGCATGTGGCGAGTGTGCATCGCTACGACGCCGCGCAGAAGACGATGGTGACGGTGCCAGGTTCTGGCGGGCTGTCGGCGGCGCCGAACGTGCCGGAGGGGGATTTTGCCCTGGCATGGGCAAAGGGAATCTGGGCCGACATGCTGAGTTAGCCGTCTCGGCAAAAACCGCAGGAACGTGCAATGCCCCGGCGCGGGGCACTGCTACGCTGGGGCTTTCCGAATCCGCCCCCGCGCCGCCCCCGTTTCCATGCAACCCAAAGACCGCCTCCTAGCCCTAGCCATCGTCTGCGTCTGGGGCGTCAACTTCGTCGTCATCAAGGTCGGCCTGGCGGGCGTTCCGCCGATGCTGCTGGGCGCGCTGCGCTTCTGCCTGGTGGCGTTTCCGGCCATCTTCTTCGTCCCGCGCCCGCGCGTGCCGCTGCCCATGCTGCTGGCCTATGGCGCGACCATCAGCCTCGGGCAGTTCGCGTTCCTGTTCTACGCGATGGCGGTCGGCATGCCGGCCGGGCTGGCCTCGCTCGTGCTGCAGTCGCAGGTCTTCTTCACAGTGGGCATCGCGGCGCTGTGGCTGGGCGAGCCCGTGCGCTGGCACAACCTGGCCGGCATGATGGTGGCCGCCTGCGGACTGGTGCTGATCGGCTCGGGCGCTGCAACGGGTACGGCTCCGGGCAGCATGAGCGTTGCCGGCTTCCTGCTGACGCTGTGCGGCGCGGCCTGCTGGGCCAGCGGCAATATCGTCAGCAAGAAGATCGGTCCGGTCGATCTGCTGGGCCTGGTGGTCTGGGCGGCGCTGATTCCGATCGTGCCGTTTGCGCTGCTGTCGCTGTGGTTCGAAGGGCCGGCGCGCATTACGGCAAGCCTCACGCACGTCTCGGGCATGGCCGTGTTCGCGGTACTGTATCTGGCGTTCGCCGCGACCGTGTTCGGCTACACCATGTGGGGCAGGCTGCTGACCCGCTACCCGGCCAGCCAGGTGGCGCCGCTCACGCTGCTGGTACCGGTGGTCGGCCTGGTGGCTGCGCACGGGCTGCTGGGCGAAGACCTGTCGCCGGCCCAGTGGCTCGGCGCCGCCGTGGTCATGGCCGGCCTGCTGCTCAACGTGTACGGCGGCCGCTTCTGGGCTGGCCGCCCGCTGGCACGACGCTAGCGTCGGCGCAGGCGCGCCCCTTGGCGCAGTCAGTTCAACGCAGCGGGGACGCCCGGATTCATTCTCCGAATCCGGTCCGCCATCAGGCGACGACGGCGGACACCCAGGGCGAGCGGATATCGGACAGGAAGCGTTGCGCGCGCGGATGCTCGGGCTTCTGGAAGAACCGCTCCGGCTTGGCGCGCTCGAGCACCTGGCCCTGGTCCATGAAGATCACGCGATCCGCCACTTCGCGCGCGAAGCCCATTTCATGCGTGACGCACACCATGGTCATGCCGTCACGCGCCAGCCCCTTCATGACCTGGAGAACTTCATTGACCATCTCCGGGTCGAGCGCGGAGGTCGGTTCGTCGAACAGCATGACAGGAGGCTTCATCGCGAGCGCGCGCGCAATGGCGACACGCTGCTGCTGGCCGCCCGACAATTGTCCCGGGTAGGCCTGCGCCTTGTGCGGCAGGCCAACGCGTTCCAGCAGGCTCATGGCAAAGTCCTTCGCTTCGCGTGCTGACATCCGCTTGAGCCGCACCGGCGCGAGCGTGCAGTTGTCGAGCACCGTCAGGTGCGGGAACAGGTTGAACTGCTGGAAGACGAAGCCGATGCCGCTGCGCAACGTGTTGACATCGACATTGCGCGCGTGCACGTCCAGGCCGTTCACGAGGATGCGGCCTTTCTGGATGGCTTCCAGCCGGTTCAGGGTCCGGATCAGCGTCGACTTGCCAGAGCCCGAAGGCCCGCACACGACCACGACTTCGCCTTTCGCTACCGTTTCGTTGATATCCACCAGCGCCTGATAGTCGCCGTACCACTTGCTGACATTCTCAAGGGTAATCATTTCACACCTTCATCGGGGCACGCGCGGCAAGCCTGCGCTCAAGCAGATAGGCAAAGCGGGTCAGTCCAAAGCACATGACGAAGTAGCTGAACGCGAGCAGCAGGTAGACCTGGGCCGCCTGGGTAAGCATCTGCGTGCTGATCTGACCGGAGATGAATGAGGCTTCCGGCAGGCTGATGATGTAGCCCAGTGACGTCTCCTTGATCGTCGACACCAGCTGGTTCACCAGCGAGGGCAGCATATTGCGCAAGGCCTGCGGAAGAATGACCAGGACCATCGCCTGAACGTATGACAAGCCGAGCGACCGCGCGCTCTCCATCTGGCCGCGCGGCAGCCCCTGGATCCCGGCGCGCACGATCTCGGCCAGGTAGGCGCCGTCGAAGATCACGAGCGCGGTCAGCATGGTCGTGAACTGCGCCGTGCGATGGCCCGTCACCGTGGGCAGCAGGAAGTACGCCCAGAAGACCACCATCAGCAGTGGCGTTCCCCGCACGATATAGACGAGCGCTGTGGCCGGCCAGCGCAGTGTGCGGAACGGGCTCACCCGGCACAACCCCAGGGTGATCCCGACGGGCAAAGCCAGCACGAGTCCGGCCGACGCCAGCAGTATCGTCAGCAGCAGGCCGCCCAGCGGACCGTTGGGATACTGGCCGATAAGAAAGTAGACGCCATACGTCTGGATGACATCAAGCATGGCTACGCGCTCCTTACCGGATACCGGCGCTGATACCACACGGACACCAAGGTGATGGTCATCGAAATGGTAAGGTAAGCCAGCGTGGCGAACGCGAACGATTCAAAGCCGCGGAACGTGGCGCTTTCCACCTGCTGCGCCTGGTACATCAGTTCCGCCACGCCGATCACCATGGCAATGCTTGAGTTCTTCCAGAGATTCAGGGTCTGGCTAACCAGTGGCGGCACGGTAATGCGCAGCGACTGGGGTAGTACGACCAATCGCATCGCTGCCAGGAAGCTCAAGCCCAGCGCGCGGCTGGCCTCGAGCTGCTCCTTCGGTATGGAGCGAATGCCGCTGCGAATATCCTCGGCCATATAGGCCACCGTATACAGCACCAGGGCGATCAGCGCGCTGACGGCTTCATAGTTGTGTTCGTACAACCAGCTCCTGAGCGCCAGGGGCAGCAACTGCGGCGCGCCGAAATACCAGAACAACATGTGCGCGAGCAGCGGCACATTGCGGATGGCTTCGACGTAGACTTGTCCAAGGGCCCGCAAGGGCGCAAATGGCGCGAGACGCAAGAGGGCCACCACGATGGCGAGCGGCAGAGAGATCACGAACGTGAGCGCCGACAGCTTCAGCGACATCACGAATCCGCTGACCAGCCATTCGTGGTACTGGCCGGACAGCAACATCGACAGGTGGAAATTGGGCATGGCGTGCAACTGCCCGGCATGGTGCCGGGCAGCGCTTCAGGGAAGGTGACCGAAACTCAGTCGATCTTGTCGGTGGAGATCTTGAACGCGCGCGGCGGGAAGTTCATCTTCGTCGTTGGCCCGAACCACTTGTCGTACAGCTTCTGCGCTTCGCCGCTGGATTCCATGGCCAGCAAGACCTTGTTGACCTGGGCGTGGAGGGCGGGCTCGTTCTTGCGCAGGCCCAGCGCGAGATGTTCCGTCGAAAGGTACTGCGGCACCAGCGTGTAGTCCTTGGCGGCTGGCCCGAGCTTCGAGAAGTTGCTGACCAGCGAGGTCTCGTCGTTGACGTAGGCGACGCCCTTGCCCTGTTGGAGCGCCAGCAGCGCCTGCGGGCTGTTGTCGAACGACACCACCGAGGCGTTCTTGATCTTGGCGGCGATGTTGGTTTCCATCGTCGAGCCCTTGACGGTCAGGACCTTCTTGCCGTCAAGCTGTTCGAGGGTCGTGATGCCGCTGCTCTTCGTGACCATGGCCTTCTGGCCGGTGATGAAGGTCGACAGCGAGAAGTCGATCTGGGACTCCCGCTCCTTGTTGTGCGTCAGCGAGGCGGCAAGCAGGTCGACGTGACCTTGCTGGAGCTCGGGAATGCGCGCGGCGACCGCGATCTGCTTGAGCACCGGCTTGACGCCCAGGCTCTTGGCGACCGCATTGCACAGGTCGACGTCATACCCGACGATTTCGCGGCTGGACGGATCCTTGATGAAGCTGAACGGTTCGTCAGTACCGAGCACGCCGCATACCATTTCGCCCTTGGCCTTGATATCGGCGACCTGATCGGCATGGGCATGCACCGCCATCAGCGCAAGCGCAGACAGGGCGGCCAGGCGGGCAATCCGAACAATACCTTTCTCTTCTTGCATGTCTCCTCCTCCTTTTGAAATATTGTCGTGGCAGGGTCGAGCTGTATTCTATTTTCCCGTCTGCCTTTGGGAAGACAGGACTAACCCCATCCTTTCAACGCCCGTATTCCGGCTTGAGACCAGCTGGATACGCTCCTTCGGTTGAAATCATAGAGTCCCGCTCGAGGAAAGGATTTTCGAAGAACGCCGCCCCAGCGTCTCATCAGTAGAATAAATTTCTATGCGACGGACGTAACAAGGAATTCAATGCTCGAAGAGCTAAAATGTGGACGTCTGTCGGGCTCGGGACATATTGAGTTTGGTACTGACCTGGCGACACGGGCGCAAGAAGCGGTGAGGCCCATGCCGCTGCTCGGCCGGTCGTAGATTCCACGCTGTATCGGAGCGTGTATTGCAGCGGGTAAACACTATATGCGCATTCACGCATATACGAATATATTGGATCTCATGGAAGAGCTGGATCGCGTGTTCGAAAAGGTGTCGGGGTATTTCAGCCTGCTGGCGGAGCCTACGCGGCTGAAGATCCTGCACGCCCTGTGCGATGGCGAGAAGCCGGTGAACACGGTGGTCGAGACGGTGGGTTCGTCCCAGACCAATGTGTCGCGGCATCTCAACGCGATGTACCGCTCGGGCGTGCTGTCGCGCCGCAAGGAGGCGAACCTGGTGTATTACGCCATTGCGGACGAAAGCGTGGTGGAGCTGTGCCGCACGGTCTGCGTGCAGGTGGCCAGCCGGCTGGAGGACAATGCCCTGACCTCCGGCGCGGTGGACCGTTTCATGGCCCAGCCCGCACCACCCCCCGCCCGGCGGCGCAAGGCCGCGCAGTAGCCTGGCTCTTCCTGCAGACCGCATCAGAACAGGCGCGCCGCCACGGCGAGCGTACCGGAGGAGACGGCATTGCAGGAACGCACCCCGCGCGGGCGCATCGTGCCCGCGCCCGAGCACTTCGTCAGCACCTCGCTGCAGCAGGACATTGCCCGGCACGGGCTCGACAGCCCGCGCCGCGACTTCCTGCGCAAGAGCTTCCTCGGCGCGGCGGCCGGGATCGCGGCAGTCGGCCTGGGCCGGCGCGCGCTGGCCGCCGATGGCGATCCCGCCATCCTGGAACCGCAGCCGTGGGCCACATCTCTGGGCCAGCCGGTGGCGGCGCGGCCGTACGGACAGCCTTCGGTCCATGAGAAGAACCTCGTGCGGCGCGAGTCACCGGGACTGACGCGCGTGTCGGCGGCCTCGGTCGCGTTTGCGCCGCTGCAGGGGCTGTTCGGCATCATCACGCCCAGCGGCCTGCATTTCGAGCGGCACCACCAGGGCTGGCAGGACATCGACCCGGCCCGCCACCGCTTGATGATCAACGGGCTGGTCAAGGCGCCGCGTGTCTATACCATGGACGACCTGATGCGCCTGCCGTCGGTGTCGCGCATGCATTTCATCGAGTGCGGCGCCAATACCGGCATGGAGTGGGGCAACGTCGCGGTGCCGACGGTGCAGTACACCCACGGCATGCTGTCCTGCTGCGAATTCACCGGCGTGCCGCTCAAGGTGCTGCTGGACGACGCCGGCGCGGACCTGCGCCGCGGCAAGTACCTGCTGGCCGAAGGCGGCGACGGCTCCGGCATGACGCGCACCATCCCGATGGAGCTGGCCGACGAGATCATCGTCGCCTGGGGCATGAACGGCGAGATGCTGCGTCCCGAGAACGGCTACCCGCTGCGGCTGGTGGTGCCGGGCGTGCAGGGCGTGTCGTGGGTCAAGTGGCTGCGCCGGCTGGAGCTGGGCGACCAGCCCTGGAACGCCAAGGACGAGACCATCCACTACGTGGACATGATGCCGGACGGCAAGCTGCGCCAGTACACCTCGATCCAGGAGTGCAAGTCCGTCATCACCTCGCCGTCGGGCGGCCAGCAGATGGTCGGCAAGGGCTTCTACAACATCAGCGGGCTGGCGTGGTCCGGGCGCGGGCGCGTGCGCCGCGTCGATGTCTCGACCGATGGCGGGCGCAACTGGCGCACGGCTCGGCTCGAAACGCCTGTGCTGTCCAAGTGCCTGACGCGCTTCAACCTGGACTGGGTCTGGGACGGCGGACCGGCCATCCTGCAAAGCCGCGCGATCGATGAAACCGGATACGTGCAGCCCAGGATGGGGCAATTGCGCGCGGTGCGCGGCACGCGCTCGATCTACCACAACAACGCCATCCAGAGCTGGCAGGTGGCCCAGGGCGGGGAGGTGTCCAATGTCCATGTGGGCTGACACGGCGCGCGCGCTGGCGCTGGCGGCCGGCTGCGTGGCCTCCGCGGCCTGGGCTGGCACGGCAGACACGGCCGCGGCACGCACGGCACTGGGCCGCACCGCGACCGCGGCCGAGGTGGCCGCCTGGGACATCGACGTGCGCCCCGATTTCCAGGGCCTGCCCAAGGGCAGCGGCACGGTGGCGCAGGGACAAAAGATCTGGGATGGCAAATGCGCGTCCTGCCATGGCGACTTCGGCGAATCGAACGAAGTCTTCTCGCCCATCGTGGGCGGCACCACGGCCGACGATATCCGCAGCGGCCGCGTCGCCGCGATGACCGGCAACCAGCCGTACCGCACCACGCTGATGAAGGTCAGCACGGTCAGCACGCTGTGGGACTACATCCACCGCGCGATGCCGTGGAATGCGCCGAGGAGCCTGAGCGCCGACGATGTCTACGCCGTCACGGCCTATCTGCTGAACCTTGGCGAGATTGTCCCGTCCGACTTCACGCTGTCGGACGCCAACATCGCCGAGGTGCAGCGCAAGATGCCGAACCGCAACGGCATGACCACGGAACACGGGATGTGGCCCGGCCGCGGCCGGGCCGATACGCACAACGTGGCGTGCATGAAGGACTGCGAGTCAACCGTGAAGGTGGTCTCGGCCATGCCGGACTACGCGCGCGATTCGCACGGCGACCTGTCGCAGCAGCAGCGCGAGTTCGGACCCACGCGCGGCGTGGTGGCGCTGGCTTCGGCGAAGGCGATGCCGGTCGCCACTGCGCCAGTGGCACCAGGCGCGAAGCTGACCGGCCAGTACCAGTGCATGGCGTGCCACGCCCTCGATCGCAAAGTGGTGGGTCCGTCATTCTCGGATATCGCCAGCAGGTATCGCGGGCAGGGTGATGCTCACGCCGCGCTGGAGCGCAAGGTCAAGGCGGGCGGGCAGGGCACCTGGGGCAGCGTGCCGATGCCACCGCAGCCACAGATCCCCGATTCGGACATCCGCGCCATGGTGGGGTGGATTCTTGAGGCAAAATAGCGGGCTGGCCGCTGGAGTGCCCCCAGGCGGCGGCCAGAGTGTGTCGCGCCGCAGCGCAGTCCGTTTGTGGCGCGGCCTTTGCCGTCCCCACGGCTTTACAAAGCTTGGAGCTTAATAATGAAGCAGTTTGTCATCGCAGCGCTGATGCTGGGCGCCGCCGCATCGGCCCACGCGGTCGATGCCGCCAAGGCACAGGAGATCGCCAACAAGAACGCCTGCATGGGTTGCCACCAGGTCGACAAGAAGCTGGTTGGCCCGGCCTACAAGGACGTGGCCGCCAAGTACAAGGGCGACAAGAACGCCGTTGCGACCCTGGTCAAGAAGGTCAAGACCGGCGGTTCGGGCGTGTGGGGTCCTGTGCCGATGCCCGCCAACACCGGCCTGAGCGACGCTGAGGCGAAGACGGTGGTGGAGTGGGTCCTGGCTGGCTCGCCGGCCAAGTAAGCAAGGCCCGCAAGGGCAGACGCACCGATGCAACGGGCCGGCGGGCACGCGCCGCGCGGGCCCGACACAAAGCACAGCGGCCGGCCAAGCACCGGCCGCATGCAGGACGCACCGCCCCAGGCGGTCAACCACGTGTGGGAACGGAGTAGCTGGAGAGCTAAGCACAATGAATTCCAAACGACGAGAAATGCTGCGGGTCACCGCTGTCCTGTCGCTGATGGCTGCAACCGGCCTGATCACCGAAGCCCAGGCAGCCGAGTGGAACAAGACCGCTTTTGACGGCAAGAGCGTGGCCGACGTGATCAAGGCCCTGGGCGGCAGCGCTACCGAGAAGAGCACCGCCATCACCTTCAACGCCCCGGACATCGCCGAGAACGGCGCCGTGGTGCCGGTGGCCGTGACCAGCGCGATCCCGGATACCGAGCAGATCGCCATCCTGGTCGAGAAGAACCCGAACACGCTGGCCGCGGATTTCGTGATCCCGGCGGGCACCGAACCGTTCGTCTCCACGCGCGTGAAGATGGGCCAGACCTCCGTGGTGCATGCCGCGGTCAAGGCCGGCGGCAAGTGGTACGTGGCATCCAAGGAAATCAAGGTCACCTTGGGCGGCTGCGGCGGCTGAGCCCCCGCCAACCCACGATCATCTGCAACAGGAGAGAGCAATGGCAGACCCGATGCGCGTACGCGCCACCGAGAACGGCGGCGTGGTAGACGTCAAGATTCTGATGAAGCACGACATGGAAACCGGCCAGCGCAAGGACGGCGCCGGCAAGACCATTCCGGCGTGGCATATCCAGACCGTGAGCGCCCAGTGCAAGGGCAAGGAAGTGTTCCGCGCGCAGTTCGGCCCGGCGGTGTCCAAGGACCCGTTCCTGAACTTCAAGTTCAAGGGCGGCGCCAAGGGCGACAAGGTCGCCGTGACCTGGATCGACAACCGCGGCGACAAGCGCACCGACGAGGCGACCATCGCCTGATACCCGTCCGGCGCGCGCGGCCGTCGTCTGCTATGGTTCTGGTCGGAAACTGACCTCGGGAACAATCATGCGGCGAGCATTCATTCGGGCATCGGCGGCGCTGGCCGCGATCGGACTGGCGGCAAAGGCGGAGGCGCAGGCGGCGCCGGCCGCGTCGGCAGGCAAGGGCGGGCGCGTCAAGGTGGTGTACCAGCTGTCGGAAGGCATCGACCAGGCGGTGCGCGCGATGGGCAACCTGCGCAACCACCTGAACGCCGCGCCCGACACAAAACTCGTCGTGGTCGCGTTCGGCTATGGCGTGGATTTCCTGGTGGAAGGCGCCAAGGATGCGCGCGGCAACACGTTTGAAGGCCCGGTGGGCGCGCTGGCTTCGGCCGGTGTCGAATTCCGCGTCTGCCGCAATACGCTGACCGCACGCAAGATTTCCGAATCGAGCCTGCTGATGGAATCGAAGATCGTACCGGCCGGCGTGGTGGAGATCGCCCGCCTGCAGTTTGATGATGGCTACGCCTACATCAAGCCTTGAGGACGGCCCGGGCAAGGGAAGGCCCGCAGACAGAAGAATGACCCGGCGCATGAGCGGCCGGGAGGAGAAGCCCCCAATGACCAAGATCCGACGCCTTGCCACAGGCGCCGCGGCGCTGACCCTGGCGGCCGCCGTGCACGCGCAGGGCAGCACCGCCGACGAAATCGCCAAGTACCGCCAGATGCTGGCCGAAGGCAACCCCGCTGAATTGTGGGAAGCCGCCGGCGAAGAGCTGTGGAAGAAGCCCGCCGGCCCGAAGAACGTATCGCTCGAGCAGTGCGACCTGGGCAAGGGCCCGGGTGTCACCAAGGGTGCCTACGCCGAACTGCCGCGCTACTTCAAGGACACCGGCAAGGTCATGGATCTCGAGCAGCGCCTGGCCTATTGCCGCGTGACATTGCAGGGGTTGACCAGGGAAGAGGCGATGGCCAATCCGTTCTCGTCGTCGGGCAAGCCGTCGGACATCGAGCGCCTGGTCTCGTACCTGACCGCCGAGTCGCGCGGCGTGAAGATGAACGTCCAGCTCGGCCACCCGGAAGAGCAGCGCACCTACGCGCTGGGCCAGAAGATGTTCTTCTACCGCGGCGGCGCCTATGACTTTGCCTGCGCCACCTGCCACGCGGTGGACGGCCAGCGCATCCGCCTGCAGGACCTGCCCAACCTGCTGACCGAGAAGGGCGCGCAGGCCGCCTACACGACGTGGCCCGCCTACCGTGTCTCGCAGGGCGAGGTACGCACCATGCAGCACCGCCTGTACGACTGCCTGCGCCAGCAGCGCTTTCCCGAGCCAGCCTACGGTTCGGACGTGATCACCGCCCTCACCATGTTCCTGGCCAGGAACGCCAACGGCGGCACCTACGATGGCCCCGCCATGAAGCGCTGACGAGCACGGGAGACAGACATGCAAGGAATCACCAAGCAATACGCCGTGTGGGCGGTTGCCGCGCTGACCCTGGCGGCCAGCGCCGGTGCCGTCGCGCAGGACAGCGCAAAGGCCAAGCCGGCGGCAAAGGCGAAAGCGATCACCGTCAGCGCCGCTGACATGAAGCACCTGATCGAAGGCTCGTTCTCGTCGAAGGGGCCGGCCACTGTCGAAGGCGTGCTCAACCAGGACGCCATGCAGCAGGCCTGCAGCCAGTACCCGGACCGATCCAAGGTGCCGGCGGCCACGGCAAAGAAGATAGAGGCCGCCGAGCTGAAGCAGGTCAAGTATCCGGCCGACGGCAAGTGGCTCGGCGACTGGAAGGAAGGCGAGAAGATCGCACAGAACGGCCGCGGCATGCAGTTCACGGACCCGGTCGGCGGCACCAACGGCGGCAACTGCTACGCGTGCCACCAGATGACCAAGGCGGAGATCTCGTTCGGCAATATCGGCCCGTCGCTGTACCAGTACGGCAAGCTGCGCGGCAATTCCGACGACGTGGTCAAGTACACCTGGGGCAAGATCTGGGACTCCAGCGCCTATGCGGCCTGCTCCAACATGCCGCGCTTCGGCCACAAGGGCATCCTGACCGAAACGCAGATCCGCGACGTGATGGCGCTGCTGCTGGACCCGGCCTCGCCGGTCAACCAGTAAGGACAAGGGCATGCTGCGCGTTCGCACCGCCTTCATCGCGTGGCTGCTGGCCTTCGGCCTGATGGCCGGCGCCGGCAGCGCCGGCGCGCTGGAGGTCGGCGACACCGTGCGGCTGCCCGATGTGCGGACGCTCGATGGCCGCACCCTGAGCGCGGCATCGCTGGCCGGCAAGCCGCTGATCGTCGAAGTGTGGGCTTCATGGTGCCCGTTCTGCGCCCTGCAGAACCCGCGCCTGCAGAAGCTCCACGAACGCACGCGCGGCACGCCGCTGCAGGTGCTGACCATCAGCATCGACAAGGATCCGCGCGAGGCGACGGAGTACCTGCGCAAGCGCGGCTATACCTTCCCGGTTACCATGGATTCGCCGGCGCTGCGCAGTGCATTCAGCCCGCGCAAGGGCCTGCCCGAGCTGTACGTGATCGACGCGCGCGGCCGCGTGGTGCAAAAGGAAGTGGGCGAGATGCTCGACGACGAAGTCGCGGCGCTCGACCGTTACGCCAGGCCCTGAAGATTCCTTGCCGCGTGCGGACGCCCCTCCGTGCATGGCCAACTTGAAACGATGCCGGAACGCCCTTGCATGCGTGCGGGGGCCCAACCGGCACGCCGATTCCACAGGAAGAGACGAAGACATGAACCGACGCGAGTTCCTGCAGGTGCTGGCCATTGCCGGCGCCGGCGGCATGAGCTTCCCCGCCAGCGCGGCCCAGGCGGCGAAATCCGCCGAGGCCATGTACGACCTGCCGCGCTTCGGCAATGTCCACCTGCTGCATTTCACCGATTGCCATGCGCAGCTGCGGCCGGTGTATTTTCGCGAACCCAACGTCAACCTCGGCATCGGCGCCTATGCTGGCAAGCCGCCGCACCTGGTCGGCGACGCGTTGCTGCGCCACTATGGCATTCGCCCCGGCACGCCGCAGGCGCATGCGTTCACCTACCTCGATTTCACCGAGGCCGCGCAGCGCTATGGCCAGGTCGGCGGGTTTGCCCACCTGGCCACGCTGGTCAAGCGCATGAAGGCCAACCGGCCCGGCGCGCTGCTGCTCGACGGCGGCGACACCTGGCAGGGCTCCGCCACCGCTCTGTGGACCAAGGGACAGGACATGGTCGACGCGGCGCTGGCGCTCGGCGTCAACGTCATGACGCCGCACTGGGAAATGACGCTCGGCGCCGACCGCGTCAAGGAGATCGTCGAGAAGGACTTCAAGGACAAGGTCTCGTTCCTGGCGCAGAACATCAAGACCAACGACTTTGGCGACCCCGTCTTCGACCCGTACGTGATCCGCGACATCAACGGCGTGGCGGTGGCCATCATCGGCCAGGCTTTCCCGTACACGCCGATCGCCAACCCGCGCTACTTCGTGCCGGACTGGACCTTCGGCATCCAGGAAGAGAACCTGCAGCAAGTCATCGACGACGCGCGCAGCAAGGGCGCCCAGGTGGTCGTGCTGTTGTCGCACAACGGCATGGATGTGGATTTGAAGCTGGCCTCGCGCGTGCGCGGGCTCGACGCGATTCTGGGTGGCCACACCCATGACGGCATGCCGGCGCCTGTGCCGGTGAAGAACGCGGGGGGCACCACGCTGGTCACCAACGCCGGCTCCAATGGCAAGTTCCTCGGCGTGCTGGATTTTGACGTGAAGAACGGCAAGGTAACGGATTTCCGCTACCGCCTGCTGCCGGTGTTCGCCAACTACCTGCCGGCCGATCCGGCCATGGACGGGCTGATCAGGAAGGTCCGCGCGCCGTATGAGCAGAAGCTCGGCGAAGTGCTGGCCGTGAACCGCGGCCTGCTGTACCGGCGCGGCAATTTCAACGGCACCTTTGACCAGCTCATCCTGGACGGCCTGATGGAAGTGCAGGGCGCGCAGATCGCGTTCTCGCCGGGTTTCCGCTGGGGCACCACGCTGCTGCCGGGCGAGGCCATCACCATGGAGCACCTGATGGACCAGACCGCCATCACCTACCCGTACACCACGGTGACGGACATGAGCGGCGAGACCATCAAGACCATCCTCGAAGATGTGGCCGACAACCTGTTCAACCCGGACCCGTACTACCAGCAAGGCGGCGACATGGTGCGCGTGGGCGGCCTGCAGTACACCATCGACCCGAACGCCGGCATGGGCAAGCGCATCAGCGACATGCGCCTGAACGGCCAGCCGCTCGAAGCCGGCAGGACCTACAAAGTGGCCGGCTGGGCGCCCGTGGCCGAAGAAGCGCGCCAGACCGGCGGCGCACCGATCTGGGATGTCATGGCCCAGTGGCTGCGCGCCAGCAAGGAAGTCAGCGCCCGCCCGCTGAACCAGCCACGCGTGGTCGGCATGGAGCGCAACCCGGGCATGGCGGCCTGATGTTGCGCGGGATCATCACCCCGCGGGTACGGATTGAAGCGCCAAACGGAAGTAGGCTACAATCGTCCACGACGGGCCGATAGCTCAGCTGGGAGAGCGCTGCGTTCGCAATGCAGAGGTCGGGAGTTCGATCCTCCTTCGGTCCACCAGATACAAAAGGGCTCGGAATTCGTTCCGAGCCCTTTTTTTCGTCTGTCTTTTTTGGTTTGTCTTTTCATCCGGCGCATCCCGCGTCACGCCACCCGCGGCCCGCGCCGCGCCTTCATCGCCGAAGGCCGTACCTGTTGCAGCGCCCGCAACGACTGAAGCGCGTCTTCCACCGCCTCGATACCGTCGCGCAGCCGAGCCGTGGCATAGCCGAGGCGAGTTTGCGTATCGGGATCCGGTGCGGACAGATGCTCGAGCGCATCGACTTCCGCCTGCATCTGGCCGATCAGGCGGCGCAATTGGGATGTGCTATGCGAAGCAATCGACCGGATTGCCATGCGAACTCCTTGGACGTGGTCGTTGGGTGGGCGCGTAATTTGTACGGTAGTACGTCACAGCAAGATCGCCAGGGCTGTTACGTCTCCATACACGCATGTCGTCTCGCGCAAGCCACGGCGGCGGGCGGGTCAGTCCATGGCGGCGTGGGCCACGTCGGCCGAGACCTTGCGGGCGGGGTGCACCAGCAGGATCAGCGGCACGACCAGCAGCGTGGCAATGAACATCGCCTTGAAATCATTGAGGTAGGCGATCATTGACGCCTGCTGCGTGATGGCGTGGTTGAGTGCCAGCAGGTCGGCACGGGAGCCGCTCGCGACCATTGACTGCAGGTTCGGGTTGTAGACGCTGACATGCGCGGCCAGGTCGGCGTGCGCGACCTGCGTGTTGCGCGTCATCAGCGCCTGGATCACCGAGATGCCGATACTGCTGCCGATATTTCGCACCAGGCTGTAGGTAGCGGTGCCATCGGCACGCAGATCCGGCCGCAGCGTGGAGAACGTCAGCGCGCTGAGCGGCACGAACACCAGCCCCAGCCCGAAGCCCTGGATCACGCCGGGCCAGACGATGTCGGACATCGATAGCACGATGGTGTAGTGCATCATCTGCCACAGCGCGAACGCGGAAATCAGGAATCCCGACAGGAGCAGCAGCCGCGCGTCGAAGCGGCGCAGCAGGCGGCCCGCCAGCAGCATCGCCACCATGGTGCCGGCGCCGCTGGGCGCGGTGACGAGGCCGGTCGTGGCCACGGGATATTGCATCAGCCCCTGCAGCATCGGCGGCAACAGCGCCCGCGTCGCGTACATGACCGCGCCGATAACGAAGATAAAGCAGGTGCCGGTGGCGAAGTTGCGGTCCTTCAGCAGTTCATAGCGGAAGAACGACTTCGACCCCGCCGTGGCGGTGTGCACGAGGAAATAGGCAAAGCTGACCACCGCCAGCAGCGCCTCGATGCGAATCTCCAGCGAACTGAACCAGTCGAGCTGCTCGCCGCGGTCCAGCATGGCCTGCAGCGCGCCGATGGCCAGGCTCAGCGTGGCGAAGCCGAACGCGTCGAACCTGACCTCGCGGCGCGGTGCCCTGGCGGGCAGGAAGGACATGACCCCGAACATCGCAAACGCGCCGATCGGCACGTTGATGAAGAACACCCAGCGCCAGTTGTAGCTGTCGGTCAGCCAGCCGCCCAGCGTGGGGCCGAGGATCGGGCCGACCATCACGCCCATGCCCCACACGGCCATGGCTTGCCCCTGCCGTGCGGGCGGGTTGATATCGAGCAGGATGGACTGCGACAGCGGCACCAGCGAGGCCCCGAAAATACCCTGCAGCAGGCGCGCGGCCACCATCTGCGGCAACGTCTCGGCCAGGCCGCATAAGGCGGAGGCCATGGTGAAGCCGCCGATGGCGACCAGCAGCAGCTTTTTCACGCCAAGGCGGTCGGACAACCATCCGGTCAAAGGCGTGGCGATGGCCGCCGCCACGATGTACGAGGTCAGGACCCACGTGATCTCGTCCTGCGAGGCCGACAGCGTGCCCTGCATGTGCGGCAGCGCGACGTTGGCAATGGTGCTGTCCAGGGTCTGGATCAGCGTGGCCAGCATGATCGAGACCGTGATCATTGGCCGGTTCAGCGGCGTGTCGGTACCGGCCTGCTGGGCTAGGGAGGACATGGAAGGCGGGGGCTGTTTTATTGATAAGCGTGCTTATTATATGGCCAGGCCGTTCATGCGCGCGCTGTGTGTTCGTGAGCCGTGTGCCGGTCCATTCACTGTCAGGGTTCTTGGGCTATAGTCGCGCGATGGAATCGGAATCTGAAAAACGCCTGGGCTTCCTGGTGACCGACGTGGGCCGCTTGTGCGGCAAGCGCTTCGACGACCTGGCGAAGTCCACGCTGGACCTCACGCGCGCGCAGTGCCGCGCGCTCGTCTACCTTGCCCACCATGGCGAGATCAACCAGGCCAGCCTGGCCGACATCCTCGATGTGGCGCCAATCTCGGCGGGCCGGCTGCTCGACCGCATGGAAGAGGGCGGGTGGATCGCACGGCGGCCCAACCCGGACGACCGCCGTGAACGCCTGGTGCAGATGACCGCCAAGGCCCGCAAGGCACTGGATCAGGCGCGGCGGGTCGGCGACGAGATTGCCGCCGAAGCGCTACGCGGCTTTACGCCGCACGAGCATGAGCAACTGATCACCCTGCTGCAGCGTGTGCGTGCCAACCTGGTGGCCGCGGTGGAGCGCTGAACGGACATGCCACTTCAGGATCCTTCCATCAGCCGGTCAGCGGGCGCGCACGCCGATTACCTCGCCGGCCGGCGCAGCACGCTGGTCAGTGTCGCGGTCAATATCGCACTGACCCTGGCTCAAGCCGCGGCCGGCCTGTGGGCCGGCTCGCAGGCGCTGATTGCCGATGCTCTGCACTCGCTGTCGGACCTGGTGTCGGACTTCGTGGTCCTGCTGGCCGGGCACCACGGCCGCAAGGACCCCGATTCCGACCACCAGTACGGCCACCGCCGCTATGAAACCGCTGCCTCGCTGGTGTTGGGCTGCCTTCTGCTCGCGGTGGGGCTCGGCATGTTGTGGGCGGCGGTCGGCAAGATCCAGCATCCGCAGGGCGCGCAGGCGGTCAAGCCAATCGCGCTATGGGTGGCCATGGTGGCGCTGTTGTCCAAGGAACTGCTGTTCCGCTACATGCTGGCCATCGCCAAGCGCGTGCGCTCCGGCATGCTGGTGGCCAACGCCTGGCACGCGCGTTCGGACGCCGCGTCGTCGCTCGTCGTGGCGCTCGGCGTCGGCGGCAACCTGCTTGGCTATCACGTGCTGGATCCCGTCGCGGCCATCGTGGTTGGCCTGATGGTCGCGCGCATGGGCTGGAAGTTCGGCTGGGATGCGCTCAGCGACCTGATGGACCGCGCCGCCGATGCCGAGACGGTCGCGGCCATCCGGCAGACCATGCTGGAAACGCCGGGCGTGCTCGGGGTGCACGACCTGCGCACGCGCAAGATGGGCGACCAGGTACTGGTCGACGTGCATCTCGATGTCGACGCGAACCTGACCGTCGCCGAAGGCCACGCCATCGCGGCCGAGGCGCACCGGCGCACCTTGGCCAGCCATCACGTGCTGAACGTGATGACGCACGTCGATCCGGTATACACCTCCGCGGCGGCGGCCAGCCGCTGAGCGGCGCTGTGGATATCCTGACCGTCCATTGGGGATAACTGTGCGGGAAAGCTGTGATACCGCGGGGGATGTGCTGTGGGCCGTATACGTACAAGCTGCGTGAGCTGTCGCGGACGTATACCGAAGGTCGCGGATATCCCGGTACAACCTACGCCATGCCATGTGGTTGTCTTTCCTGCAACCCGCTGATCCCAAAGGAAAAAAACCGGTTATCCACGACCGCGGGCGACGTTTACCTACTACTACTATTTATGTATACGTAAACAGTCTTAAGAAAAATCACTAGGTTGTTCCGCCTCGACGAAACGTATACCAGCATGGCCCGTTCGCCGGCTCGTATACCTGAGGCCGGCCGCCTTAGCGCGGCACCTTGAACGCCTTGCGCGCGCGCAACGCTTCGGCCCGGGCCCAGCAGCCATCCTGGTGGTCGTTGACCAGCCCCATCGCCTGCATCAGCGCGTACATCGTGGTCGGGCCAACGAAGCGCCAGCCGCGCCGCTTCAGGTCCTTTGACAGCGCCGCCGACTCCGGCGAGGTCGCCATGGTGCGCAGGACTTCCGGTGTCAGCACCTTGGGCCGGCTGGCAGGGTCGGGCTCGTAGCGCCAGAAGTAGGCCGCCAGCGACGACTCGGTTTCCAGCAGCTCCGCCGCCCGCTGGGCATTGTTGATGGCGGCTTCGATCTTGCCCCGGTGCCGCACGATGCCGGCATCGCCGAGCAGGCGCTGAATGTCGCGCTCGCCGAAGCGGGCCACCTTCTCGATGTCGAAATTGGCAAACGCCTTGCGGAAGGCCTCGCGCTTGCGCAGGATGGTCAGCCAGCTCAGCCCGGCCTGGAAGCCTTCCAGGCAAAGCTTCTCGAACAGGCGCCGGTCATCGCCGACCGGATAGCCCCATTCGTTGTCGTGGTAGTGGCAGTAGTCTTCGAGCGTGCCGCACCAGCCGCAGCGCACGCGTTCCGCGGCGGCTTCCTGTTTGCTTGTCATGCGTGCCTTTCCATGGCCCGTGGTTTGTCATGGCCGGCGGCGCGCTTGCGCGGTGCCGGCATCAGCCGGTGATCATGCACCGGACCCGCCGTTTGCGGAAGGCAGGAATCGGACATGCGAATCCTGCCGCAGCCGGCGGGGACGGCTCAGAAGCTTGCCGCAAGCCCCAGCGACACGCCCGAGACATTGTTGCCGAACACATACCGCACCACCGCCCGGATCCGCGTGACGAAGACCTCATGCGCGCTGGTGTCCAGTTCCAGCCCGGTGCCGAGCGTGGTCAGGTAGTTGAAGCCGAGCACGCCGGCCTGGCTGCCGAGATAGTGCGAATGGGACAGTTCGAGCACATAGCGTACAGGCCGGTCCAGCGCGCGCCAGCCGGTCGGGGCGCGCCAGCGGGCATACAGGTTGGCGGTCTGCGCGGTCGCGGTGCCGGTGACCCCCGCGGACGAGCCACCGAAGCTCTGCAAGTGGATATTGGTGTAGCGCAATTCCAGGTCGATCTCGTGGGTCTCGCGGTAGTGCTCCCAGTCGAGCATCACCGAGCCGCCCAGGCCGTAGGCATTGAGCGAGCCGTGCTCGAGGAAGTTGATGCTGGCATCGGTGTTGCGCTCGATCACGAGCTCGCCCACCCTCAGGTCGCTGGAGACATTGCCGAGCGAGGCATTGAAGATCGGCCGGAACACCAGTTCCTTGTTTTCGGTCAGCGGGAAGTCCCAGCCGACGCCGATGGTGCCGGAAAACGTGTTCCATTTGACCGGCAGGGGGCGGGAGTCGGCGCCGCTGGAGGCGACGAAGGTCGGGTCGTAGCGGCTGTAGGCGATCGCCCCTTCCAGGTAGAGCGGGAACGACTTGCTCCAGGTGAAGCCGCCACCAAGCTGTGTCATGTAGACGCCGGGGTTGTCAGTGGTCGCGTTGTTGATCGACAACGAACTGGAAGCCAGGTCCGGCACGACCGAGTACGACATCAGCGTGAGCACGCCGTTGGCATGCTTCTGCACATTGGTGCCGATGATCCGGAACCCGTTCGAACCCTGTGCCTGTGCCCGTGCCTGCCCCGGCAACAGCCAGAGCGCACCCGATAGGGCCAGACAGGCCGGCAGGGCAGCCGCGGCCCTGCGAAATTGCTGGATTGCGGACATTCGAAGTGCCGGATAGGGTTCCGAATCCGGCGCGCATGATGCGCGCGCCGCACCGGTGATGCATTCTAGCTAGGGATGGTGCCCGCCGCATGGCATCGGCGCCCATGCACGAATCTTTTCAGATCACCGATGACAAGTCTTGCATACGGGGCACCGCGACTAACCTGCGTGATGGTGGCCCTGCGGGGGCGATGATGCCGGGTCCGCCTCGGACACCGGCGGCCGCGTGGCGCGCCTGCACGACAGCCACAGCAGCGCGGCGCTGGCCAGCCAGCCAGCCACGAAGACCGTATCTCCGGCATGGTTGAGCCAGTAGGTGGCGCCCGGCGTGCCGAACAGGGCGGCCAGGACGGCGGCCGGCAAGCGGGCGAGGATCCACAGCGCGACAGCCGGGGCGCTCGCGTACGCCCCGGCTCGCCACCAGTGCGCGGGAATCGAGGCTGGCCGCCTGTGACGGGGCGGGAGGCGCTGTACCACGAGAATCTCCACTTGCCGGGGGCGCTTGCTGAAGACCGCCGGGCGCCCCGTAGGCATCGTATGCGATTCCCGCTGCGCGCAGGCACAAGGAGCCATGCGCTGTGTGGGCCACCCCACGCTGGCCGCGGAACGGCCATTCAAGTTTTTTGCACGAACTGTCCGCAAATCCGATCCGCAGGGCTGCGCCTTCTTTGTCAAACTACCTGCAACCCACGAAATCCTTTGAAGGTGAGTGCCATGCTTCCCTCGATCTATGTCTCACACGGTTCGCCGATGCTGGCGATCGACCCGGGTCCGACCGGGGCCATCTTCGACGCGCTGGGCGAAAGCCTGCGCGCGCAGCGGCCGCGCGCCGTGCTGGTGGTGTCGGCGCACTGGATCTACAGCACGCTGGCAGTCAGCACGCGTGAACGGCAGGAAGCGTGGCACGACTTCGGCGGTTTTCCGCGCGAACTCTACGCGCTGCGCTATGACGCGCCGGGCTCGCCCGAGCTGGCTGCGCGCGTCAAGGCGCTGGTCGAGGCCGCTCACGTTCCGGGCGCCGGCTTTGTCGGCTTTGACGAAGAACGCCCGCTGGACCATGGGGCCTGGATGCCGATGCGGCACTTTTTCCCGGATGCCGACATCCCCGTGGTGCAGCTGGCGCTGAACCCGTACCTGTCTCCGGCGGTCCAGATCGAGATCGGCCGCGCGCTGGCGCCGCTGCGCGCCGAAGGCGTGCTGGTGCTCGCATCGGGCAGTTTCACGCACAACCTGCAGGAAGTGTTTGGCAGCGGCCGGCGCGTCCAGCACGGCGCGGCCACCGAGCCGTATGTCGATGCCTTCCGCGGCTGGATGCTCGGCGCGCTCGACGAGGCGCTGGCAACGGGCGATACCAGCCGCATTGCCGACTACCGTGCCCAGGCGCCGCACGCGCGCCGCGCGCACCCGACCGACGAGCACCTGTTGCCGTTCTACGTGGCGCTGGGCGCGGCGCTGGGCCCGCGCGAGGCCGGCCATGCGCAGGCACCAGCGGAGGTGGCGCGGGTCGCCGACGAAGTGACTTACGGCGTGCTGGCCATGGACACCTTTGTGTTCAACGGCCTGGGAGCCGGTGCGCAGCCGCCCGTGCGCGCGGCCGCCTGAGGGCTATCCCCTGCGCGCAGGCGGGTATCAGCCGGGCGCGCGCAGCAGGCCGCGCCGGTGCAGCGCGAACGCGAACGACAGCAGCGCGGCCAGCGCGAGCGCCGTCATGGTCCAGAGCATCAGCCAGTAGCCGCCGGCGGCGCGCCAGAGCAGGGCGCCCAGCCACGGCGCGGCGGCCTGCATCAGCAGCACCGGCGTCATCATCAGGCCGTTGAGCGTGGCGTAGTGATGGCGCGAGATCAGTTCCGGCATGGCCATCGCGCGCAGCATGGTATTGACGCCATTGGCGCAGCCGTAGAGCACCGCCGCGACCATCAGCCAGGCGCCGTGCCCGAGCGCCATGCACAGCAGGCCCGTGCTCATCAGCGCATAGACGGGCAGGGCAAGGCGTACCGGGTGCCGCACCGCGGCGCGCATCATCAGCAAGCGGCCCGCCACCTGCGCCGGGCCGATCAGCGCCGCGACCACGAGCTGCTGGCCCAGCGGCAGGCCTTTCTCGGTCAGCATCGGAATCAGGTGCGCACCAAGCAGCGACGCCACCATGATCGTTGCCGTGAAGGCCAGCACGACCGCCCAGAACACCGGCTGGCGCAGCGTGGCGCGGGCGATGCCCTGGCTGGCGGCGTCGCCCGCAGGCAGCGGCGAGGCCGGCTGGACGGCCGCATAGCTGGGGTGCAGCGCGTAGCGCAGGCGCGCGTGCAGCGGCGCGCAGACCAGCAGGTTGAGCGCGGCAAAGCCCAGCAGCGTGGGGCGCCAGCCAATATGCAGCACCAGCCATTGCGCCAGCGGCACGAAGATCGTGCTCGCAAAGCCGGCCATCAGCGTGACCGTGACGATTGGCTTCTGGTAGCCGTCTCCGTATGCCTGGCGCAATACCACGAAGGCAGGTTCATAGAGCGTGGTGGACATGGCCAGGCCCAGCGGCACCCACATCAGCAGGAACATGGCCGGGGAGGGCGACCAGGCCCATAGCAACAGCCCGGCGCCAGCCAGCAGCGAACCCGCGCCCATCACGCGGCGCGCCGGCACGCGGTCGAGCCGCCGGCCCACGCCGAACGAGCACAGCGCCCACACCAGCAGGCCGAGCGAAAAGCCGCCGGCCAGGAAGGGCTTGGAGTAGCCCAGCGCGCGGGTCATGGGCTCGATGAAGACCGTGAAGGCGAAGTACAGCGTGCCCCAAGAGATGGTCTCGGTCAGGCCAAGGGTCCAGACCAGCCGGCGTGGCGGCATCGGCGGCATTGGCGGCGCAGGCGGGTTGCCGGTGTCGGCAGGAACGGAGGGCGTGGCGGATTCCGCGTCGGGCGTGGCGTCGGTTCGGGTCATGGCGCGCCCGGCGCATGCGGGACGGCGCGGCGGGCTAAGCGGAAATTGTAGCGACCACGGGCGCGTCGTGGTGACGCTCAGGCACTTTCGGCCGGCCCCTTGAGTTCGACCACATTGCCATCCGGATCCTTCAGATACAGCGACGGCCCCTTGCCTTCGGCGCCGAAGCGCTGCTCCACCGCGCCGGCCTCCACGCCGTGGCGTGCCAGTCCGGCACGCACGGCGTCGGCATCGAACGGGTCGATGCGCAGGCAGAAGTGGTCGAGATTGCGGCCCTGCGCACCGGGGCCCGCGCCGCCGGCGAGGCCGAGCGGGCCGTCCAGCGAGACCAGGTCGATCAGTCCGCTGCCGGCGCGCAATTGCGTCAGTCCAAAGGCCGGTTGCTCGCGTTCCACGCTGCAGCCGAGGACATCCACGTAGAAGCGCCGCAGCCGCTCCACGTCGGCGGTGCGCAGCACCAGGTGGTCGATACCGAGGATGCGGAACATGTCAGGCTCCCGGCACGGCGCTCAATGGTGCAGGCCGTCGTAGTCGATGATCTTCAGCGCGTCCAGGTCGACGTTGTCCAGGCAGCGCACATTGATCCCCGTCGTTGGCCGGCCGTCCTTGTCCTGGCCTTCCGCATAGGGCCCGCAGCCGCATACCGGGCAGAAGCGGTGCGCGATCTTCATGGTGTTGAAGCGGTACGTGGAAGCGTTCGCTTCCGGCGTGGCCAACTTGAACTGCGCGCGCGACACGAACCACAGCAGGTGCCCGCGCCGGCGGCAGATCGAGCAGTTGCAGCGGATCACGCTGGGGATGTTGTCGGCCTCCACCTCGAAGGCGATGGCGCCGCAATGACAGCTGCCCTGGAATGTCATGTCGTCTCCTTGTGGTCGGATCTGCTGCAGGGCCTATTGATCGGGAATCAGCCGCTTGCCCAGGCTGACCACCGCATCCGGCGCGTACCCGAGCTTGTTGTAGAAATCGATTACGACGTCGTTGCCGGCGCGCACCTGCAGGTTGATCTTGGGACAGCCGCGCTCGATCAGCAGTTGCTCGGCATGCGCCATCAGCATGCGTCCGCAGCCCTTGCCCTGGTGCGCGGGATCGACGGCCACATAGTAGACCCAGCCGCGGTGTCCGTCGAAGCCCACCATCGCGGACGCCATCGGCGCTCCGGACACTTCGCCCACCAGGAACAGTTCAGGCTGTGCGGTGAGCTTGCGGGCAATGTCGCGGTACGGGTCATTCCATGGACGCGTGAGGCCGCAGGCCTGCCACAGCGCAACGATGGCTTCAGCATCTTCTTCGCGGAACGAACGGATCAGCATGCAGGGATGGTGCGTCGCATCAATCGGCGCATTGTTCAGTATTTGACAGTGTAGCCGCGCGGCCGATGCCACAATGCCCCCAGACCATCCAGACGACAGGCAACCCCACCGCCAAGGAGACCAGCATGAGCGACACCCACGTGCCCGCGCACGCCACTTTCAGCCACATGGAACATGGCACCCGTGAAGACTGGGCCGCCATCTCGGCAGAGTTCATGCCGTTCGCAAAAGCTTTGCCGGACCGCGTACTGGCGCACCTGCGCCTGCTCGAAGGCGATTGCGGCGGCTTTCCCGTGGACCGCCTCACGCACTCGCTGCAGACCGCCACGCTCGCGCACCGCGACGGCCGCGACGAGGAATACGTGGTGTGTGCATTGCTGCATGACATCGGCGACACGCTGGGCAGCTACAACCATCCCGATATCGCCGCCGCCATCCTCAAGCCTTTCGTCAGCGCCGAAAACCTGTGGATGGTCGAGAAGCACGGTGTCTTCCAGGGCTATTACTTCTTCCACCACCTGGGACTGGACCGCAACCTGCGCGAGCAATTCCGCGACCAGCCGGAACTGTTCGAGCGTACCGCGGAGTTTTGCCAGAAATATGACGCGGCCGCGTTCATGACCGACTATGACACGTTGCCGCTGTCGTTCTTCGAGCCGATGGTGCGACGCGTGCTGTCCCACCCGCGCAACTCGATGTATGTGAAGCCAGGCGAGAAGGAGCTGGCCAAGGCGTAACGCTGGCGACTGGCAGCGCGGCAGGCGCTGCCAGTCCGGCTTCTTAAGCTACGCGCTGCGCCGTCTCCGGATGGCGGAACTGCTCCAGCAGCTTCGCCCAGCGCGTACGTACCGCCTTCAGGTTGTTGTCCTTCACATGGCCGAAACCGCGGATGTCGTCCGGCAGGTTGGCCAGCGCAACGGCGGTGTCGTAGTTGGCCGCATTCAGGCCGGCGCTCAGCGTATCGAGCAGCGCACGGTATTCGCCGATCAGCGCGCGTTCAGTGCGGCGTTCCTCGGTCCGGCCGAAGATGTCGAACATGCCGCCACGCAGTCCTTTCATCTTCGCCAGCACGCGGAACAGCGCCATTGTCGACGGACCGAACTTGCGCTTGACCAGTTGCCCCTTGTCGTCGCGTTTGGCGGTCGCCGGAGGCGCCAGCCAGAAGTTGAGCTGGTAGTCCTTGCCGGGCTCGCCTTCGAACTGCGCGCGCAGCTTGTCCAGGAAGGCCGGGTCGGTGTACAGGCGCGCGACCTCGTACTCGTCCTTGTAGGCCATCAGCTTGGCCAGGTTGCGTGCAGCGGCTTCCGTGAGCGGCAGCGGCTTGCCGCTGCCCGCCAGCGCGCTTTCGGCTGCGCGCACGCGGTCGACGGCTTCGCGGTAGGTACGTGCGTAGGCCGCATCCTGGTAGGCGGTCAGGTGCTCCATCCGGCGAGCGATCAGCCTTTCCAGCAGCGCGCCCGATGACGTTGGCAGCTTCACTACCTCAGCGCCTTCGGCGGATGTCTTCAGCTTGCCGGTCAGCGACAGCACGTGCTCCGGGTCATGCGCCATGTGGCGGCCCCAGTCGAACGCGGCCTTGTTCTTTTCCACGGCCACGCCGTTGAGTTCGATCGCACGTTCCAGCGCCTGTAGCGTCAGCGGGATCCATCCCTTCTGCCAGGCATAGCCGAGCACCAGCGGGTTCGTATAGATGGCGTCGCCAAGCAACGCCACGGCCAGGCCGCTCGCATTGATGAAGTCGCACTGGGCGCCGACGGCGTTGCGGATGTCCTGCTCGGCCGACAGGCCCGGAAACTGCCACTTCGGGTTCTTGATGAACTCGGCGGTCGGGGTCTGCGACGTGTTCACCACCGCACGCGTGCGGCCCGACTGCGTCTTCGAGATGACTTCGTCGTTGGCCGAGACGATCGCGTCGCAGCCGATGATCAGGTCCGCCTCGCCCATGGCGATGCGTGTCGCATGCAGGTCCTCGGGGCGCATCGCGAGCTGCACGTGCGACAGCACCGCGCCGCCTTTCTGCGCCAGGCCCGCCATGTCGAGCACGGTGACGCCCTTGTTCTCCAGATGCGCGGCCATGCCGAGCAGGCCACCGATGGTTACCACGCCCGTGCCGCCCACGCCGGTCACCAGGATGCCGTAGGCGCGGCGGATCTCGGGCAATGCAGGCTCAGGCAGTGCCGGCAGGCTGTCCATCGCTACGCCATGCTGTTCGGGCTTGCGCACCTGTGCGCCTTCAGCCGTGACAAAGCTCGGGCAGAAGCCGTTCAGGCATGAGAAGTCCTTGTTGCACGACGACTGGTTGATCTGGCGCTTGGTGCCGAACTCGGTTTCCAGTGGTTCCACCGACAGGCAGTTTGACTTGACCGAGCAGTCGCCACAGCCTTCGCAAACCGCATCGTTGATGAAGGCGCGGCGCTGCGGGTCTTCCATCGTGCCGCGCTTGCGGCGGCGGCGCTTCTCGGTGGCGCAGGTCTGGTCGTAGATCAGGATCGTGCAGCCGGGCACCTCGCGCAGTTCGCGCTGGATCGTGTCGAGCTGGTCGCGATGGTGGACGGTGATGCCCTCGGGCAGCCTGATCGCCGCGTTGTACTTCTCCGGCTGGTCCGTGACGATGACGATCTTCTTCGCGCCTTCGCTGTGGACCTGCCAGGCGATGTCCTGCACCGACAGCTGGCCGTCCACCGGCTGGCCGCCCGTCATGGCCACCGCGTCGTTGTAGAGGATCTTGTAGGTGATGTTGACGCCGGCGGAGATCGACGCGCGGATCGCCAGCAGCCCCGAGTGGAAGTAGGTGCCGTCACCGAGGTTGGCAAACACATGCTTGTCGCCTGCGAATGGCGCCTGGCCGATCCACGCCACGCCTTCGCCGCCCATCTGGCTGAAGGTGCTGGTATTGCGGTCCATCCACACCGTCATGTAGTGGCAGCCGATGCCGGCCAGCGCGCGCGAGCCCTCGGGCACGTTGGTCGAGGTATTGTGCGGGCAGCCCGAGCAGAACCAGGGCTTGCGCTCCGCGGTCACGCGCGGCGTGGCCAGCGCCTTTTCCTTGGCCTCGATGATCGCCAGGCGCGCGGCGATCCGTGCGCGCACGTCCACGGGCAGGTCGAACTTCTCGAGCCGCGTGGCGATGGCCTTGGCGATGATGGCCGGCGACAGCTCGTAGTGCGCCGGCAGCAGCCAGTTGTTCTGCGGGATCGACCATTCGCCGCCCGCGTTGTCCTTCTCGTCGAACTTGCCGTAGACCTTGGGGCGCACATCGTCGCGCCAGTTGTACAGCTCTTCCTTGAGCGCGTACTCCATGATCTGGCGCTTCTCTTCGACCACTAGGATTTCCTGCAGGCCTTCGGCAAACGCCCGCGCGCCGTGCGCTTCGAGCGGCCACACGCAGCCGACCTTGTACAGGCGGATACCGATCTGCGCGCAGGTGGCATCGTCCAGGCCCAGGTCGGACAGCGCCTGGCGCGTATCCAGGTAGGCCTTGCCGCCGGTCATGATGCCGAAGCGCGCGTGCGGCGAATCGATCTCGATTCGGTCGATCTTGTTGGCGCGCACGTAGGCCAGGCCGGCATACCACTTGTAGTCGAGCAGCCGCGCTTCCTGTTCCAGCGGCGGATCGGGCCAGCGGATATTGAGGCCGCCCGGCGGCAGCGCGAAGTCGTCAGGCAGCACGATCTGCACGCGATGCGGATCGAGTTCCACCGAGGCGGACGATTCCACCACGTCGGTGACGCACTTCATCGCCACCCACAGTCCCGAATAGCGGCTCATGGCCCAGCCATGCAGGCCGTAGTCCAGGTATTCCTGCACGTTCGACGGATACAGCACCGGCAGGCCGCAGGCCTTGAAGATGTGTTCCGACTGGTGCGCGAGCGTCGAGGACTTGGCCGAATGGTCGTCACCCGCGAGCACCAGCACGCCGCCGTGGCGCGACGAGCCCGCCGAGTTCGCGTGCTTGAAGACGTCGCCGGTGCGGTCCACACCCGGCCCCTTGCCGTACCACATGCCGAACACGCCGTCGAACTTCGCGTCCGGGTACATATTGACCTGCTGCGAGCCCCATACCGACGTGGCGGCAAGGTCCTCGTTCAGGCCGGCCTGGAACACGATGTTGTGTGCGGCGAGGTGCTTCTTGGCTTTCCACAGCTGTTGGTCCAGCGCACCCAGCGGCGACCCGCGATAGCCGGAGATGAAGCCGGCCGTGTTCAGGCCGGCGGCGTGGTCGCGCTCCTGCTGCAGCATTGGCAGGCGTACCAGCGCCTGCGTGCCGCTGATGTAGATGCGGCCACGCTCAAGCGTGTATTTGTCGTCGAGGGAAACGTTAGCGAGCGCGCGGCGGATGGCGTCGCTGACCGGCGTGGTCAGGGGGGCATTCATAGGTGCTCCTCTATGGGGGTGTGTGGTCGGGATCACCGACTCCTACATTCATGGGGCGACCGTCCTGAGCCTCTTGTGAAGGCATCGACCGGTCGTGTCTCTGCGCGGCATGGTAGCACCGCTGAAAATGCCGCGGCACCTTGCAATGCAGCAAAATCCACACCCGGCCGGACCGGAGTTTCCCGTATGGACAGGGCTTCGCGTGTACACTGCGATGCATCCAACGCGCCGCCCGCATGCACTACGATGTGGCTGAAGGCGCCCCTGCCACCGACCAGCGCGCGCCGGCCTGGTGCAACCCTCCACCCGGCAACATGGCCGGGAACCTCCTCCGAGCAGGACAGAACATGAGCAACTCCCCCCGCCAGGGCACCGCAACCCTGGCTGTACTGATCGACGCCGACAACGCGGCGCCCGCCATCATCGAAGGCCTGCTGGCTGAAGTCGCGAAATATGGCGTGGCCGCCGTCAAGCGCATCTACGGCGACTGGACCAAGCCCAACCTGTCGGGATGGAAGGAGTGCCTGCTGTCGCACTCGATCCAGCCGATCCAGCAGTTCCGCTACACGGTTGGTAAGAATGCGACCGACAGCGCGATGATCATCGACGCGATGGATCTGCTGTACACGGAACGCTTCGACGGCTTCTGTCTGGTGTCGAGCGACAGTGACTTCACGCGCCTGGCATCGCGCATCCGCGAGCAGGGGCTGACTGTCTATGGCTTTGGCGAGCGCAAGACGCCCAAGCCGTTTGTGACAGCGTGCGACAAGTTCATCTATTCCGACGTGCTGCGCGCCGAAACCGAGGTGGATGAGGCGGCCCCGCCGCCGCGTCGCCGCAATACCGGCGAACTGCGCCAGGATTCGCGCCTGGTGCGGCTGCTGCAGAGTGCGTCGCAGGCGGTGTCGGATGAAGACGGCTGGTCGACGCTCGGCGGCATGGGCAACCACATCGCCAAGCAGGCGCCGGAGTTCGATTCGCGCAACTATGGCTACGGCAAGCTTTCGGAGCTGGTTGTGGCCACCGGGCTGTTCGAGGTCGAGACGCGCAATGGCGGCAACAACAAGACCATCTGGGTGCGGTTGAAGAAGCGAGGCAAGGGCGGGCAGGAGGGAGATGGCCGCGGTGGCGCGGGCCAGCGTCAGCCAGAGAAGCAGCAAGCTCAGCCGCAGGCGACGCCGCCAATGTCACAGCCCGAGAGTCGCCGGCCGGCGCCCCAGCCGGAAGTCGTGGCGGCACCGGTCGTCGACCCCGTAGCGGAGCCCGTGCCGGCGGCCGTGGAGATTCCCGCGGTACCCGAGGCCGTACCTGAACCTGCGCCCGTGCCGGAGGCGGAAGCGCCTCAGGCAACGGTGGCCGTGGATGTGGTTCCGGACGAGCCGGCCGCTCCGGCCGCCAGGAAGACCCGCAAGCGGGCTCCGCGGCGTCCCGAAGTGGCGCTCAGCGAGAAGCCCTGGCCGATCGACCAGTCCGTGTTTGCCGCGCCCGGCGATACGGTGCTGACCGCGCAGGTGCAGGAGGCGTTTGAAGGGTTTGCCGAGGCGCCGGCGCCAATTGAGGAAGAGGCCAAGCCGGCAAGAAGGACGCGCAGGAAGGCGAAGGCTTAAGGGATTCGCGGGATTCGCCGGAGGCGTTGTGCCTGGCCGGGCGGTGAAACCGCCACGCCAGCCAGGCACGACGACCGGCCAGTTCTCTTCATCTCACCAACTGATTGATCTCGATAATCGGCATCAATACCGCCAGCACGATCATCAGCACTACCCCGCCCATCGCCAGAATCAACAAGGGCTCCAGCAGGCTGGTAAGAAACAGCGTGCGGCGCTCCAGCTCCTGCGCCTCACCCTGTGCAGCGCGGTCGAGCATCGTCGGCAGATTGCCGGTGGCCTCCCCAGACCGGATCAGGTGCACCAGCACCGGTGGAAACTGGTTCTGCGCGGCCAGCGCCCGCGCCAGCGACGCGCCTTCCCGCACCCGCGTGTTCGCATCCTCCACATTGGCCCGCAGCGCCTCATTGGTCAGCGTCTCGCCCGCCGCCTGCAGGCTGCGCAGGATTGGAACCCCCGCCGACACCAGAATCGCCAGCGTGCCCGCGAAGCGCGCGGTGTTGTAGCCGCGGATCAGCTTGCCGAACAGCGGCGCGGTCAGCAGCCAGCGGTGCCATTCCAGCCGCACGGCGGGCTGCTTGAGCACGCTGCGAATGATCGCGGCGACGATGGCGATCACGCCCAGCGCCGCCCACCACCAGTTCCGCACGAAATCCGACAGCGCCAGCATGATGATGGTCAGCGTCGGCAGCTTCTGCTTGGTGTTGGCGAACACGCTGACGACCTGCGGCACGACATACGACAGCAGGAAGATGACGATCGCGAATGCCACCACCGTGACGATGGCCGGGTACGTGAACGCCAGCCGGATCTTCGACGTCAACGCATTGCGCGATTCGATGTAGCCGGCCAGCCGCTCCAGCACCAGCCCGAGGTGGCCCGAGTGCTCGCCGGCGGAAACCAGGGCGCGGTAGATGTCCGGGAAATCACGCGGATGCTGGGCCAGCGCCACGGACAGCGCGCTGCCGCCCATCACCTCGGCGCGGATGCCGGCCAGCAGTTCGTGCACATAGGGACGCTCGGCCTGGTCGGCCAGCGCGCCGAGCGCTTCGTCCAGCGGCAGTCCGGAGACGATCAGGCTGGCGAGCTGACGCGTGAACAGCGCCTGCTCCTGGCTCGACAGCCGGCGCGTGAACAGCTGCGCGCCGCTGCGCGGCGCCTGCCCGGCACCGGCGAGCGGGTCGACCGTCAGCGGCGTGAGCCCGCGTGCGCGCAGCTGCGTGCGCGCCTGCCGCGCGCTGTCGGCCTCGATGACGCCGCGGTCGGTCTTGCCGAGGGCGTCGGCGGCTTCGTAGCGGAAGGCGGGCATGGCGGCGTTCCGTCAGTCGCGCGTGACGCGCAGGACTTCTTCCAGGGACGTGGCGCCGCCGTCGATCCAGCGCTGCGCATCGCCGCGCATGGTCTGCATGCCATGCGCCAGCGCCACCTGCTTGATCTCAGATTCGGGCTGCTGGCGGTGGATCATGGTGCGGATCTCGTCGTTGACGGTCAGCAGTTCGTACACGCCCATGCGGCCCTGGTAGCCGGAGTTGCCGCACTTGTCGCAACCGGCTGCATGCCAGAGATGCTGCAGCGGCCGGCCCTGCGCCTGCAGGGTCGCGGCTTCGCCGGCGGTAACCTCGATGACTTCCTCGCGTTTGCAATGCGGGCACAGGCGCCGTACCAGCCGCTGCGCCAGCACGCCGAGCAGCGACGACGACAGCAGGAACGGTTCGATGCCCATGTCCACCAGCCGCGTGATCGCCGAGGCCGAATCGTTGGTGTGCAGCGTGGCCAGCACCAGGTGGCCGGTCAGCGACGCCTGCACCGCGATCTGCGCGGTCTCAAGGTCGCGGATTTCGCCGATCATCACCACGTCCGGATCCTGGCGCAGGATCGCGCGCAGGGCCTTGGCGAAGGTCATGTCGATGCGCGGGTTGACCTGGGTCTGGCCGATGCCGTCCAGGTCGTACTCGATCGGGTCCTCGACCGTCATGATGTTGGTGGTGCGCGCGTCCAGCCGCGACAGCGCCGCGTACAGCGTGGTGGTCTTGCCCGAGCCGGTCGGCCCGGTGACCAGCACGATGCCGTGCGGCTGGCGGATCAGGTCGTCGAAGCCGCCCAGCGTGCGCGGCGACATGCCGAGCCTGGCCAGGTCCAGGCGGCCCGCTTCCTTGTCGAGCAGACGCAGCACGGCGCGCTCGCCGTGGCCGGTAGGCAGCGTGGACACGCGTACATCGACGGGCCGGCCACCCACGCGCAGCGTGATGCGGCCGTCCTGCGGCAGGCGTTTTTCCGCGATGTCGAGCTGCGCCATGATCTTGATGCGGGAAATCAGCGCGCCATGCAGCGCCTTCTTGGGCCGCACCACGTCGCGCAGCGTGCCATCCACGCGGAAGCGCACCACCGACGCCGACTCGAACGGCTCGATGTGGATATCCGACGCGCCCTCGCGCGCGGCCTGCGTGAGCAGCGCGTTGATCATGCGGATGATCGGCGCATCGTCCTCGGACTCGAGCAGGTCTTCCACGGCGGGAATGTCCTGCATCAGGCGCGACAGGTCGACTTCGCCTTCCACTTCGCCCACCACCTGGGCGGCGCTGCCGTCCTGGCGGTTGTAGGCGTCGGACATGGCGCGCTCCAGCGCTTCGGGCTCGAGCACCCGCAGGCGCAGCGCGCCATGCACGCGCGCCACTTCAGCGAGCGCCGCGGGCGAGGTGGCGCGGCTGACCCAGACTTCGAGGCCGTCGGCGCGCTGGTGTGCGATCAGCAGCGGCGCTTCACGGGCGAAGCTGTATGGGACCAGTCGCGCCGCCATCGGCGACGGCGGCTCCTGGGTATCGGGTGCGGCTTGGACTTCGCTTGCCATGGTGTCGTTCAGTTGCCGCGCCCGGAAGCCGGCGCAGCCGTCCCGGCGAGCGCACCGTTGCTGCCTTGCTGTGTCAGCGGCTGCGGCACGGGTTGCTGGGACTGCGGCGCGGATTGCGGCACGGATTGCGGCAAAGGCATCGGGCCGGGAACCGCGCCGGAGCCGCGCGGGTCGACAAACGGCGTGGTCGGCGCCTCCGCGGGCGGCAGCACCGGCGTATTTTCGTCGCGCACCATGATGTTAGGCGAGACGAAGCCGGTCTGCTGGTTGCGCATGTAGTCGTAGCGGTCCGCCGTCAGGCGGTCGACGGCGCCGGCCGTGCGCATCACATACGGACGCAGGAACACCAGCAGGTTGGTCTTGGAGCGGTTCTTGTTCTCGTAGCGGAACAGGCCGCCGATCCACGGGATATCGCCGAGCACCGGCACCTTTTGCACGCCGTCGCCATAGGAATCCTCGATCAGGCCGCCCAGCACGATGATCTGGCCGTCGTCGACGAGCACATTGGTCTCGATCGAACGCACATTGGTGGTCGGGCCCTGGACCTGCGTCAGCGTACCCGGCACCACCGACGACGATTCCTGGAAGATCTGCATCTTGACCAGGCCGCCGTCGGTGATCTGCGGCCGCACGCGCAGCGTGATGCCGACGTCCTTGCGGTCGAAGGTCTGGAACGGGGTGACCGAGGCGGCACCGCCGGTCTGCGCATAGGAGCCGGTCGTGATCGGGATGTTCTGGCCGATCAGGATCTTCGCTTCCTCGTTCTCGAGCGTGATCAGGTTCGGCGTCGACAGCAGGTTCACGCTGCCGTTGCTGCCCAGCGCGCGCAGCAGCGCGCCCAGGCCCAGCGCCTTGTTGACGACGCCGAGGTTCAGGCCGCCGATGTCGGGCACCAGTTGCGTCGCCGCTGCAATGCCGGCGGCATGGTTGGCGTTGTAGGCCGCGCCGGCCAGGGTCAGGTTGATGATGTTCTTGCCGCCGGTGCCAAAGTTGGTGCCAGCGAAAAAGTTGTTGTTGCCGCTGTCCGACCGGATCAGCCCCTGCCACTGAATGCCGAGTTCGCTGGCTTGCGTGGAAGTGACCTCCACGATCATCGACTCGATGTAGACCTGCGCGCGGCGCGCGTCGAGATCCTCGATCACGCCGCGCAGGTTGCGGTAGACCGGTTCGCTGGCCGTGATGATCAGCGAATTGGTGGAGGGATCGGCCTGGATGATGCCGCCCGTGGTCGGCTGGGTGTTCGGGTTGAACGATGCCGCGAACGCTGAATTGCCATAGGCGCCGCCCGAGCCGGAGCCGCTGGTGCCGCCGGAGCGCATGCCGGTCTGGCTCGCCGTGGTGCCGCCGGTGAACTGGCCGCCGGCAGGCGTGGAAACGTTGGTCAGGCCGCCCGCGCCCGCCGCACCGGCTGCGCCGGGCTGCGTGCTGGAAGCAAAGCTGCCGTCCGCGGCGACGATGGCGCGCAGCGTGGCGGCCAGCTTGACCGCATCGGCGTTCTTGAGCGGCACGACCCAGATATTGCCGGGGCGCGCATAGGGCTGGTCGAGCTTGTCGATCAGCTGGCGCGCCTGCTGCAGCCGCGCGCGGCTGGACGCGCGGATCATCAGCGAGTTGCTGCGCGGCTCGGCCACCACGGTCGTGCGCAGGCTGCTGTCGACGCCCGCGCCACCGCCGCCTGCGCCGCTCGCGGCCGCCGCCGGATCGAGCAGCTTCTGCAGCACCAGCGCCGTGTCGCTGGCGATGGCATTCCTCAGCGGTACCAGTTCGACTTCGCCCGAAGCCGGCGCGTCGATGGCGGCGATGATGCGGCCCAGGCGGCGCAGGTTCTCGGCATAGTCCGTGATCACCAGCGTGTTGTTGGCCGGGTAGGCGGTGATGGTGTTGTTGGGCGCGATCATCGGCCGCAGCACCGGCACCAGGTTGTTGGCCGACTCGTAGTTCAGGCGGAACACCTGCGTCACCACCTGGTCGCCGCGCCCGCCGCCACCGCCAACCACGATCGGCGAGCCTTGCAGCTTGGCGTCCGCTTCGGGGACGACCTTGGTGAAGCCGTTGCTTTCCACCATGGCATAGCCCTGCATGCGCAGGACCGATCCCAGCGTTTCAAGGGCTTGTGCGCGCGACACCGGCTGCTCGGTCACCAGGTTGACCGTGCCCTTCACGCGCGGATCGATCACGAAATTCTTGCCGGTAGCCTGGCCCACGGCCTTGACCACGGATTCAAGGTCGGCGTTGACGAAGTTCAGCACCACCTGGTCGCGGTTGCGCGGCGTGATGTCCGGCGGCGCGCCGGGACCGGCGGGCTGTTGCGCCCACAGCGGCGTGGGCGCCAGCAGCGAAAGCCCGCACAGCAGGGCCACGGCGCGGGCACTGGCGGTCTGGAGGAAGGGTCGGGTGGCTTCGGTTTTCATGTTGGGTTCCGGTCGGCTCCTGGCGCTGCCTGGCTTCAGAAGCGCAGCCTTGTCACATTGTTCTCTCGTCGTCCCAGCAGGCTCAGCAGGCTGTTCAGCTGGGTGGCGGCGTCGGGCTCGGCCTGGGCCGTGCCTTCAAAGCGCGCCTGCCGGCCCAGCGTGCCGCTGCCATCGAGATGCAGGGGCCCGGCGATGGTGCTCAGCGCGAGCTTGCCGTCGGCGCCGTTCCAGTCGATCTCGGCACGGTAGCTGCCCAGCGGACGCAGGCGGCTTACCGCCGACGACACCTGTTCGATGCGCAGCGTGATATGCCCGTAAAGCAGCCCGCCCGCGAACTTGCCTTGCAGCGCGGACCAGTCCACGCGCATCAGGCCGTCCGGGCGCAGCGTGTTGAACGGCGCGCCCACGCCCTCCAGCAGCGCCGCGGGGAGGCGCATGGCACCCGCCTGCGCGGTCCAGCCGCGCGGCGTGACGGTCAGTCCGACCGGCGTCGGCATCGACTCGGTGTGCGTCAGCATCACGCGCGCGGAGCCGGTCAGCAGCGGCCAGAAGGCCAGCGACCATTGCAGGCGGCCGGGCAGCACGGTCGCGGTCTGGCTGCCCGCGCCGGCCGACATCGCCAGCGTGGCGCTGCCATGCCAGAGCGAGCCCGACGCGTCGGCGAGCAGCACGCGGCGCTGCGTGCGGGCTGCTACCGTGTCGGCAATCCAGGCGGCCGGCAGCATCGCCAGCATGGTGATGCCGGCGGTGGCCAGGCCAAGCAGCAGCCAGCCCGCGCGCCGCCAGCCCGCCGGGCGGCGCAGCTTGCGTCGGGGCAGCCGCAGCGACTCCAGGCGTACCATCAGCTGCGGCCGCCCGGACCCTGCAGGGTCGCGCTGACATTGACCAGCGCGGTGGCGCCGACGTAGACGATGCGTGCGTCCGTGACCTTCAGGCGCTGCTGCTGGCGCACGTCCTGCAGCCATCCCGCCACCGCGCCGAAGGGCGCCTTGTCGAGCTGCACCTGAACGCTGTTGTCGGCGCCGGCCGCCAGCCGCGTGGCCTTGAGGCCGTATTTGCCGAGGCTGTCCTGCAAGGCCTGCGTGAGGGCATCGCCGCGCAGCGCGGGGGCCGGGCTCGCGTTCAGGCCGCGCGCCTCCTGCGCCAGGGTTTCCATTTCCGCGAGATCGGCGCGCATCGCCGGCAGGCTGCGCGACAGTCGCGCGCGGCCGTCCGCAGCGGGCTCCCACAAGACGCTGTAGATGAGCACCAAGCCCAATACCGCGGCGCCACCCGCAAGGATGGCCTGCTCGCGCGGGTTGCGCGCCGACCAGAAGGCGTCGAACTGGTCGCGCCAGGCTTGCGGCACGCGCGGCTTGACGCGCGCAAGCCAGGCGGGAGCCGCGCGGCGCCCCGGTGTCGCGGAGGCCGGTTGGGTCTGGGGGCGGAGGTTGTCTTTGCTCGGGCTCATGGTTCGGTTCACAGGCCTGGCTTGATGACCCAGCGCGAGCCGGCCGGACCGGCGGGGCGCGTGTCCTCGGCGGTCTTGTCTTCTTCCATTTGCAGGCCGGCCTGGCGCACGGCGCCGCGCAACGCGGCGGTATCGGTGCCGGGCTTGAGCGTGGCCACCAGCGTGCGGCCGCGGTATTCGAGCGCCAGCAGGCCGTCTGGCGGAAGCTGGCGGGCCGCCTGGCCAAAACGGTCGGCCAGCGGCAGGAAATCGTCCGGCGTACTGCGCCCGCTGGCCAGGCGAAGCTGTTCCACCTGGCGGCGCATCTGCAGCGGGGCGTCGAGCACGGTCTGGATCTGCGGGAAGGCGTTGTGCAGCGTCTGCAGCTGCGCGGCTTCGAGCCGCTGCTGTTCGTGGCGCAGCATCAGCCAGTGTACGTTCATGCCGAGCAGCTGGACCAGCACGATGCCGGCGGCCAGCGCCAGCGGCAGGCGCCAGGCCAGCAGGTTCCAGCGGTCCGCGCGGCCCTGGGCGAACTCGAACTGTGCAAGGTCCAGCCCGGTTTCCTGCAGGCAGCCCTGCGCGCCGGCGATCCACAGGCGCCAGTCGGCGGCGCGGGCCTGGCGCAGCGCGGGCACCGGCGCGCTGGCCACGGCGCTGGCATCGCCATGCCAGTCGCCTTCGGGCGCCAAGGCCTGCCATGCGGCGAGTGCATCATTGCCGAGCAGCAGGCCATAGCCTTCATGGGGGCCGGTGCGTACCGTGAGCTGCCACTGGCCGCCGCCAGCTGCGATTGGCGGGGCCAGCGTCGGTTCGACCATGCCTTCGGCCTGGGCCAGGGACGCGGCCGCGGCTTCGACGACCAGCGTGGCCGGCTGCGCCGCGGCGCTATCGTCATCCCCGGCTTCCGGCGCAGCCGCCAGCGGCAGGCACATCTGCGCCGGCAGGATATGGCGGCGGCGATGGCGGTGTTCGCCAAAGGCATCGAGCACGGCGCGCAGCCAGGCCCGGTCGGCCACCATCAGCAGGCGGCGGCGCGGGCCGCGCGCAGGCCGTGCGGCGTCGCCGTCCAGCACCGGGCCCACGCCGACGTGGCACGGCTGCGCGTCCGTGGCCAGCGCATCTTCCACCAGGTTGGGCAGTGCCAGCTTGAGACGCGCCGGCGGCAGCGGTGGCACGGTCGCTGTGGTGAGCAGTACGTCACTGGCGGCAAGGATGAGCACCAGTCGCTCCGCGGCGGGCAGCGCGGCAATCTGGGCGTGGCCTTCGCGCAACACTTCCGGCGCCTGCGAGGCGTCCGTGCGCCGCGCGGCCGGCATGGACGGGTCGCGTACCAGGGCGAACGGCAGGGCGCCAAAATGCCACGGTTGCGGCTGGTCGTGCGGCCGGTGCGGCAAGCGAACGTACAGGGTGGTGCTCAAGATTTCCTAATGTTGACGTCAGTGAGGCTGTGCTTGGGGACTGCCGGGGCAGCGGCGGGGATGCCCCGGGCGCGGATGTGCCGGGTGGCGGAAACGGAAAGGCAGGGGCGCCGCTCGGCATGGCGCCACGGTTGCGGCAGCGCCGCAGCATACCTTGCCTGTGTGACTAATCCGCGTCAATAGCATTCTCCCCGGTGTCTCGGCCTGCAACGTCGCGTACCCGAACGCGTGCAAATCGGCAGATGCGTCATCGCAGATCGGGCATGCGGTCGGTGTCGTGGATCCATAGCACGCGCGTGGTGTTGGCGTTGCCCAGCACCTCGCCACGGTACACCAGCGACACCTGAAGCCGGCTGGCGCGCTCGTGGCGCACCAGGCCGTAGATCAGGAAATAGTGCGTGCGCACGTCCAGCATGGCGGACAGGTTGCCGGTGTCGGCCTGCGGCGCCACGCCGGTCAGCTTGGTCTGGAGGTCGCCGACATTATTGAAGTACGCGCGGTCGCGCTCGCGGACCAACTCGCGCGCACGGTCGAGCGCCAGGTTGTTGATGACGGCCGACAGCACTTCCGGGTCGGCCGTATTGGCGTTGACCAGCGTGCGTTCGGGCAGCACCGTGATGAACGGCTCCAGCGTAGCAACCATCGCTGGCGTATAGCCCGGGATCGCCAGCAGGCTCTGGGCGCTGTCGGCCGGCCGGGGCGCGGGCTGGCCGTCGGCGCCGCCCTGGGCGGCACGCAGCAGGAAGCGGCCCGTGGTCTCGGCCAGCGACGGGTTCAGGCCTACCGTCTGCAGCAGGCGGCGGTAGGCCGCCAGCGCGGCCGGGTCGACCGTGGCGGCGCGGCCCTGGGTCGGCGTGGCGGTCCACAGCACCAGGTTGGTCAGGTTCAAGCGTGCCTGGGCGTCCAGGATGCGGCCGGACAGGAACGAGGTCTCGCCCGACTGGTCGGTGCGCAGCGCCGCGCCAAGGAAGTCCGACAGCCGGGTCTCGGCGATAGGCACGGCCCAGGGCTCGCCAAGCTCGTCGATGCTGGTGCGGCGCTGGTCGTCGCGCAGGATCAGCCGGGCCCAGTCCACGGCCGCGCGCTCGATCCACGTGGCCTGCGCCAGCAGGCGCTGGTTCTCGATCGAGCGGATCTGCACCTGCTGGCGCCACAGCATGCCGGACACCACCACCACGGCAAGCGTGACCATCAGCAGCGCCGTGACCACGGCGGCACCGCGAGCGCGGCGGCGGGGCAGGGGCAGGGGCAGGGAGGGAGAGGGTCGGCGCATGATCACAGGCCCGTCATGCAGATCTTGAGGAAGTCGCGCGGCGTGTCGCCGTCGCCCGTGCGCGCCCGCACGGACAGCTCCACGGCGCGGACGACGGCGCCGGTCGGTGCCGTCGCCGCCGTCGCCGCCACGGCGCTGGCTGGATTGAACAGCGCGCCGCGGATGCGGCCGTTGTCGGCCAGCCATCCCTGCGGATCGATCCATACGCGCGCGCCCAGGCTGTCCACATCGGACAGCACGCGGCGCGCCTGCACGTTGTCTTGCCGGCCGGCCTGGCGCAGCCCCAGCAGCGCGGACTGCACGGCGGCGCGGCTGTCGACGGGCGGGGCAGCCAGGCGTACCAGCGCGTTGCCGTCGAGCCGGTAGCTGAGCACCTGCCACATCGGCGGCTGGTTCTCTTCGCGGCGGTCGCGCACCATCAGCACCTGGCCGGCCCCGACTTCCACCGGGCTGGCCTGCAGCAGGTCCGCGTTGGCCAGGTGCTCGCAGTCGGACTGGAACTGGCCGTAGAGCACCTTGAGTGCGTCGAGCCGGGCATCGTGGTCGGTCAGCCGTTCGCGGCTGCGCGTCATGCTGTCCAGCGCGCGCCAGCCGATCACGGCCATGACCGCCAGCAGCGTGATGGCCACCAGCATCTCGAGCAGCGTGAAGCCGCGCGGCGCCGCCTGGCGGCGCTCAGAGCAGGTTGCGCGTTTCATTGGGGATGATGGTGACCAGCCACGCCAGGCGCACCGAGCGGTCGGCGGCTGACGGATAGACCGCGATCTCGACGCGCCGGAACACGGGGTTGGGCGTGCCGGAGACGCTTTGCTCGCAATAGAGCGGCGTGCCGCCCTGCGGGCAGGCATAGCCGCTGACGCCTGGCTCGGGCCAGGTCTTGGACAGGCGCAGCGTGGCCAGGTGGTTCTCGGCGCTGAATTCGGCCAGCATGCGCGATTGCAGCGCGGCACTGGCATCGATCATGCTGCCCATGGCGCGCATGGCCGCCGTCAGCGCGACGGCCAGGATGGTCAGCGCCACCAGCACCTCGATCAGCGTGAAGCCGCGCGCAGGGCGGCGCAAGGAGGCGACGGCGGGCGCGCTCATGGCGTGCTGGCGAAGTAACGGCCGCCGCCGTCGCCGACGACATCGACGCGGATGTCGCCGCGCACCAGTACCAGCCGCTGCGGGCCGTCGATCAGCTCGCGACCGAAGACGAGGCGCGGCGGGCCGCCCGTGCCGGCGTTGCGGCCGCCTTCGGCGATGATCACCTGGTCCGGCGCAAGGCGCCACTGACCCGGCGCGAACACGTCGGTGCGCATCGGGACCCAGCCGTTGGGGGTGGATTCGAGAAAGCGCCAGCCCCTGATGCTGCCTTCCCAGGCGATCGGGCGGGCGCCGAGCTGGGCCTCTTCCTGCGCCAGCTCGAACAGGCGCGCGATGCGCTGGCCGTCGTCCAGCAGGCGCCCGCGCTCATTGGGCGAAGCATTGATGGCCACCAGCGAAATGACGATGCCGGCGATCACCATGACCACCAGCAGTTCGAGCAGGGTGAAGCCCCGTGGCCGGCAGGCGGCGGCGCGGCGGCACGGGGCCGGTTTCATGCTGCGGGCGCGGCGTTATTCCCAGTTGCCGATGTCGGCGTCATTGCCGCTGCCGCCGGCCTGGCCGTCGGCACCGAAGCTGAAGACGTCGATCTCGCCGCGCACGCCGGGGTTCAGGTACTGGTACGGGTGGCCCCACGGATCCTTGGGCAGCTTCTCCAGGTAGCCGCCGCCCTTCCAGTTATTGGGCACGGGCTCGGTGGTCGGCTTGGCCACCAGCGCGGCCAGGCCTTGCTCGGTGGTGGGGTAGCGGCTGTTGTCGAGCCGGTAGAGCTTGAGCGCCTGCATGATCGACGAGATATCCTGGCGTGCCGCCACGATGCGGGCTTCGTCAGGGCGGCTCATGATCTTGGGCACCACCAGCGCCGCCAGCACCCCCAGGATGACGATCACCACCATGATTTCGATCAGGGTGAAGCCGCGGCTGCCGTTGGTGTGGCGCGATCTCATGAAGCGGGTATTGGCGGTAAGCGGTGAAAATCTGCGCATCGTGTCTGAGCCTCTTGCTGGATGGCGGGGCGGGCCGCTAGCCGCGCGCCCGGCGTTCGGCAGCCAGTATAACCGCCACCCCATGACTGTTTTTTGTGGCGTGGGATTCTCGCACGCAGGTGTGCGATCCATGTCACGGTATCCTGCACTGCAACAATAATCTTGCATTTGAAATGCTGCTTATCTAAGATGTCGCCACGATGCAACTGACCCGTTTCTCCGACTACGCACTGCGGCTGCTGATGTACGTCGCACGCGCCGACGGCAGCCGGCCCATCACCATTGCCGAGGTGGGGCAGCAGTTCGAGATTTCGCACCACCACCTGGTGAAGGTGGCCGCGCGTCTGTCGAAACTGGGCTGGCTCACGGCTACGCGCGGTCGCCACGGTGGACTGGAACTGGGCCCGCAGGCCTGCCAGCTGACCATCGGCACGATCCTGCGCGAGCTGGAAGGGCACAAGCCGGTCATTGACTGTGACAATCCGCCGTGTGCCCTGAGCGGCAGTTGCCGGCTGCGTCGGGCGCTGGACGAGGCAGAGCAGGCGTTCTACCGCACGCTTGACACCGTCACCCTGGCGGATGTGACCGGCAGCCAGACCGCCGAGTCGATCATCCGGCTGCATCGTGATTTTATGAGCCGGCGCACGGCCTGAACGGCACCTCCTGAGCGGTTCGTTCAGACGCCCCGTGCGCCGGCTTTGTTGTGAGTGAAAACATGCATTTTGTTTGCATGAATTAAAACGGAGCCTTACCTGATGTTGTCTGCCGCTTCCCGCCCCTACATCGATGCCAGCGTTCCGGTGCTGCGCGAACATGGTCTCGCCATCACCACCCATTTCTACCGCGAGATGTTCGCGGCCCGGCCCGAACTGACCCAGCTCTTCAATATGGGCAACCAGGCCAACGGCTCGCAGCAGCAGTCGCTTGCATCCGCGGTGTTCGCATACGCCGCCAACATCGACAACGCCAGCGCGCTCGCGCCGGTGGTCGAGCGCATCGTGCACAAGCATGCGGCCGTGGGCCTGACGCCCGCGCACTATCCGATTGTCGGAAAGCACCTGCTGGGCGCAATTTCCGCCGTGCTGGGCGAAGCCGCCACGCCTGACCTGCTTGCTGCCTGGGACGAAGCTTACTGGCTGCTCGCCGGCGAACTGATCGCCGCCGAAGCGCGCCTGTACCAGAGCACCGGCCTGGCCGCGGGCGAGCGCATCGCCGTGCGCGTAGAGCGCCGCGAAGTGCAGAGCGACAACGTGGTCGCGCTGACGCTGTCGGCCATCGACGGCAAGCCGCTGGGCGATTTCCGCCCGGGCCAGTACATCAGCGTCGAAGTCGCGCTCGAGGATGGCAATCGCCAGCAGCGCCAGTATTCGCTGTCCGCAGAGCGCGGTCTGCCGACGTGGCGGATTTCCGTCAAGCGCGAGGACGGCGACCATGCCACGCCGGCCGGCGCCGTCTCCAACTGGCTGCACGCCAACGCCCAGCCCGGCACCGAACTGGCCGTGAGCGCGCCGTTCGGCGACTTTGCGCCGCGCCTGGACGGCCAGCGCCCGCTGGTGCTGCTGTCGGCCGGCATCGGCATCACGCCGATGCTGTCGGTGCTGCGCACGCTGGCCCTGCAGGGTTCCAGGCGTGAAATCCTGTTCGCCCATGCCGCGCGCGACGGCCGCCACCATGCGCACCGCGCCGACGTGGCCTGGGCCAAGGAGCGCCTGCCGCAGCTGCGTACCCATGTCAGCTACGAGCAGCCGCAAGCCGCCGACGTGGACGGCCGCGACTACGACCATGCGGGCACCATGCCGGTCGCCGAGCTGCTCGCCTCGCCCGAGAACAGCCTGTTCATCGATGGCGATTTCCACCTGTGCGGCCCGCTCGGCTTCATGCAGGCGCAACGGCATGCGCTGATCAGCGCCGGCGTGCCGGTCGGGCATATCCATCGCGAAGTGTTTGGCCCGGATCTGCTGGACGACCTGCTGTAAGCCGTCGCAGACACGGTCATGGGCCTCTGGTACGCTTGATGCGTTCCTGTCGAGCGTACCGTCCATTCCGTGCAACTCTCCTTCCGGCCCGTTTTCCGTCCCGATGCTGCCGCCTGGCTGCCGCGCGCGGCCAGCCTGGTTCTCTTCGTCGCGCTATGCGCCCTGGCGACGCACTGGGTGCTGACCTTCAGCGCCATGCGGACCATCCCCGTACCGCAAGCCGCCCGCGTGGCGCAGACCGAGGCGATAGAGACCGGCGCCGTGGCCACGCTGTTCGGCGGCTCCGCCCAGGGTGGCGTGCGTGACGTCCAGCTGGTCGGGGTCGTGGCGGATGTGGCCGACGGCGCGGGCGCCGCGATCGTGTCGCTCGACGGCGGCCCGCCCAAGGCTGTGCGGGCCGGTACGGCACTGTCGCAGCAGATTCGCCTGGTCGAGATCCACGGCCGTTCCGTGGTGATCGAGCGCAATGGCGTGCGCCAGGAGATTGCGTTGCCGGTGCAGGCCGGCGCAGAGCGCTCCGGTCCGGCACCGCTGGCAACGCCGCCTTCCGGTGCGGCCGCTCCGCTCGCCACACCGATGACGCCGCCAGCGCCCGCGGTGAGCCAGCCGCCTGCCCCATCGTCGCCGGCTCCACAGCCGATACAGCCCGCCTCGCCGGCGCCGCCGGTCAACATGCAGCCGCAACCGCAGAACGTCGATCCCCACCAGCTTCAGTCTGCCGTGGCGCCGCACGCACCAATGGCCGAGCCGCTTGTGCCCAAGAACTGAATCCGGGCGCGCGGGCCGCCATGGCTCGCCAATATTCGTCCTGGCTTGCGATCGCTTACGACCGGACGGCCTTTCTGTGAGGCGCGTAACATCGTATTAAAAGCGCCAACTTCCCTGCATCGTCCGCATTCTAATCCGTACATGCCCACGTGATGAAAAGGAGCAAGACATGCAAGGCAATTCCAAGTCGCAGATCCTCAAGCACTTCCTGGCCGCGTCCGCCGCGTTCCTCGTCGCAGGCGGCGCCTTTGCCCAGGCCGCAGCAACCGCGCCGGCGCCCGCGCCCGTACCGGGCCAGCGCGGTGCCATGCACCACCACATGGAGCACGGTGGCGGCATGTGGATGAAGTCGGTCGACACCGACGGCGACGGCACGATTTCCAAGGCCGAGGCCGACGCGCTGTTCAACCGCATCGACACCAATCACGACGGCAAGCTCGACCAGAACGAACTAACGGCCTACCGCAAGTCCATGATGGAGCAACGCCGTGCCGAAATGCAGAAGGAGTTCGAGGCGAAGTTCAAGGCCGCCGACAAGAACAATGACGGCGCGCTGACCAGGGACGAAGTCAAGACAGGCATGCCGCGCCTGGCGGAGCGTTTCGATCAACTCGACGCCAACCATGACGGCAAGCTGACTCTCGACGAAATCAAGGCAGGCATGCAGAAGATGCACGAGGAGCGCATGCAGCGCATGCCGCGCGGACCGGGGGCGCCGTCGGCGCCTTCCAGCAGCGGCGGCTGATCCGCGTGAGCGCGCCCCACACCGGGGCGACGCCTGATATCGCGCGACCTTTACGGGTCGCGCTTTTTTTTGCATTTCGGGTCTTCTAGTGCTCCAAATCCTGGCATTGGTGCCGGATAAGCGCAGAACGACCGTAGAATGCCCGCTGCCCGTGCAACCGGCTTGGCACCCTCCTTGCCTTCCCTTGGTCAGTTTGTCGCGGCACGATCTTGCCCGTCCATTCCTTCGCCAGAGTGATGGATACGGCCACAAAGCGGATGAGATGCCACAAAAAATTGCGTAGTTGTGCACAACTTGCTAAATTTGCGCAAAAAAATTGCCAATAAACATACTGCGGAGCAACGAAATCGTGAGCAAGGTGGAGTTGGACAAGATCGACCGGAAGATCCTTGAGGTGCTGCAGACCAACGGCCGGTTGACCAACCTGGAGGTGGCCGAGCGCGTGAACCTGTCGCCGAGCCCATGCCTGCGGCGCATCCGCCGGCTGGAGGAGATTGGCGTGATCCGCCAGTATGCGGCGTTGCTGGAACCCGGCAAGATCGGCCTGGGCCTGCTGGCCTATATCAACGTCCGGCTGGAAAAGCATGGTGGCGCGCCCAAGGGCAAGGCGCCGCTGGACCTGTTCCGCGCTTCCATTTCCACGTGGCCGGAGGTGGCGGCATGCCATGCCATGACCGGCGAAATGGACCTGCTGCTCAAGGTCTACGTGGAAGACATGGAGCACTTCGCGCGCTTCATGCAGGAGCAGTTGCTTGCCCACCCGTCCGTCATCGACGTCCGTTCCAGCTTTGCGCTGGAAAGCATCAAGGACACCACGGCATTGCCGGTTGCCGGCGGCTGAGCTGCCGCGCAAAACAAAAACGGCGCATCGTCACGATGCGCCGTCTGGCGTGCGGGCCTGGCCGGTGCGCGGCGAGGGTATCAGGCGGTGCCCTTCTGCGGCACCATCGAGCGCCAGAAGCGCAGCCCGAAGCGGCGCGCGTCGCGCAGGTTGCGGCGCACCAGGTAGTCCAGGTCGGCGACTTGCTCGTCCAGCGCCTCGGTCAGGCGGCTCATGGCATCTGCCGGCGGCAGCTCCAGGTAGGCGTCGGCCTCGCCGTACGCGTACTGGACCTTCATGCCGGCCTTCTTGGCGATATGCATCATGGCCGCGTTGCGCGACAGGCAGTGCATGTACAGCGTGCGCACGCTGGTGTTGCGGCCGTGGATGGCGGCGCGCTCGAACAGCGCACTGCCGATGCCGCGGCCGCGCGCGCTCTTCGACACCGATACGCCGAACTCCGCTACGCGGCCCTGGGCGTTGTCGCGCAGGTTGGCGAAGTGGCCGACGCCGACCAGTTCCAGCTTCTCGTCATACACGCCGAACACCGAGTCATGGTCGAAGTCGATGCTGTCGACATACGCTTCAATCACGTGGTCGCCCACCGACTGGCCGAAACGGAGCAGGCGATCCTCCTCGCGCAGGGCGAGGAAATGCTTCAGCAGGCGCGAGCGGTGATGGGCGGCCAGCTCGCGCACCAGGACGGTGGCGCGCTGTGCGGCCTGTGTGGCTTCGGCTGCCTTGCGCAGATCTTCGTCGGTAACGGCGCCGACAGCCTTGCTCAGTTCGAGCGGATTCACGATGTTTCCTTCCCGGTGCAATCCGGTGCAATCAGCGATAAAAATAACACCGCTGTGGTGTTTGACCAGGCACTTTCTGCTTCACAAGCTGCCGGATAGGGGCAAACACCATCTTGATGCGGCACGAAAAGTATTGTAGCGGAACTGTCAGTTACGCGTAAGCTTCCTGCGATGCAGCAGGGATGGCCGGACCAAATTTCTGTAAAAATACTGAGTAAAATCAAAAGCTTGAAAAAATGTGATGAATTGTTGCAGCCGCTCAGCTGTGGATTTGCTGCAACGCCGCATTCCCTTGGATAACTGCGTGCCCGCCGAAGCGGGTACGCCCGATTTTCCGGACTGATCGCCCGTGCCGAAGACCGAATCCCCGATTGTTGTGATCTATGCGCATCCCGCGCCGAGCCGTTCGCGCGTGAACCGGCCGCTGGCAGAGGCGCTCGCCACGCTGCCGAACGTCGCAGTTCACGATCTCTATCGCCGCTACGTCGACTACGACATCGATGTCGTCGCCGAGCAGCGCGCGCTCGCCGCTGCGGAGACGGTCGTCCTGCAGTACCCGGTGCACTGGTACAGCGTGCCGGCGCTGCTCAAGCTCTGGCTCGACGAGGTGCTCGAATATGGCTGGGCCTATGGCCCCGGCGGCACGGCGCTGCGCGGCAAGTCCGTGCTGGCCGTGGCGAGCACCGGCGGCACCTTCGATTCCTATGGGCCCGAAGGCAACCATGGCCACCCGATCGAAGCGTTCCTGCTGCCGCTGGAGCAGACCGCGCGGCTGTGCGGGATGGACTGGCTGCCGCCGCTGGTGCTGCATGACGCCGACAACATCGACGCCCAGGCCCTGGCCGGGCATATCACCCACGTTTGCAGGCGCATTGGTGCCCATGAGGGCAGCCCGGCCGCGGCAGGCGCGGAGGTACGCGCATGAACCAGCACGACTTCCTGATCGCGCTCGTGGTGTTTCTGGTGGCCGCCGTGGTGGCGGTGCCGCTGGCGCGCCGCACCGGCCTGGGCGCAGTGCTCGGCTACCTGCTGGCCGGTGCGGCCATCGGGCCGTTTGCGCTGCGCCTGGTGACCAATGTCGAGTCGATCCTGCATTTCTCGGAATTCGGCGTGGTGCTGATGATGTTCGTGATCGGCCTGGAGCTGGAGCCACGCAAGCTCTGGGCGCTGCGGCAGAGCATCTTTGGCCATGGCGGTATCCAGCTTGCGGCGTGTGCGCTGGTGATCGGCGTCCTGGCGGTGCTTGTCGGGGCGCCCTGGCCGGTGGCGCTGGTTGCGGGGCTGGGACTGGCGCTGTCGTCCACGGCCATCGCCCTGGCCACGCTGGGCGAGCGCAACCTGTTCGGCACGCCCGCGGGCGGGGCCAGCTTCGGCATCCTGCTGTTCCAGGACGTCGCGGCCATCCCGATGATCGCGCTGCTGCCGCTGCTGGCGGCAGAGAGCGCGACAGACGCCGGCGGCGCCGGCGGCTGGCAGGCGGCGGCCAAGGGCGTGGCGGTGATTGCGGCCGTGGTGTTCGGCGGCCGTTATCTCGTGCGCCCGGCCCTGCGCTTCATCGCCCGGACCGACATGCGCGAGATGTTCACCGCCTTCGCGCTGCTGCTGGTGGTGGGCATTGCGCTGATGATGGATGCGGTGGGCCTGTCGATGGCGCTGGGCACCTTCGTGGCCGGCGTGCTGCTGGCCGATTCAGAGTACCGCCATGCGCTCGAGGCCGACCTGGAGCCGTTCAAGGGCCTGCTGCTCGGCATGTTCTTCATGGCCGTGGGAATGTCGATCGACTTCGCGGTGCTGGCGCGTGCGCCCGGCACCGTGCTCGGGCTGGTGGCCGCCTTCGTCGTCGCCAAGACCGCCGTGCTGATGCTGCTGGCGCGATACTTCGCCATTGCGCGCGGCCAGCGGCTGCTGTTCGCGCTGCTGATCTCGCAGGGCGGCGAGTTCGCCTTCGTCGTGTTCGGCGTGGCCGGCACGGCGGGCCTGCTGCCGCGCGAGACCGAGGCGCTGCTGGTGCTGATCGTGGCCCTGTCGATGGTGGCCACGCCCTTGCTGCTACTGGCCTATGACCGCCTGGTGGCGCCGCACGTGGGGGCCATGAAACGGCGCGCCGACGACGCCATCACGCCGCAGGACAACCCGGTGATGATTGCCGGCTTCGGGCGATTCGGGCAAATCATCGGCCGTCTGCTGTACGCGCAGGGCATCGGCGTGACCGTGCTGGACCATGATCCCGACCAGATCGAGTTCCTGCGCCAGTACGGTTTCAAGATCTTCTACGGCGATGCCACGCGGCTGGACCTGCTGGAAGCCGCCGGCATAGCCAAGGCGCGCATCCTGATCGTGGCCATCGACGGCATGGACGACAGCCTGCAACTGATCGACCGCGTGCGCGAACGCTACCCGGACCTGCAGATCTACGCCCGGGCGCGCCATGTCTCGCACATCTACCAGCTCAAGGACCGCGGCGTGCAGCTGTTCGAGCGCGAGATGTTCGAGGGTTCGCTGATGCTGGGCCGGCGGGTGCTGGAAGGATTGGGATTCGATCCGGTGCAGGCCCGCAGCGTCGCACTGCGTTTCCGCCGCCACAACATCCAGGCCATCGACCGCTTCTACCCGCACTACACGGACCAGAAGAAGCTGGTGTCGCTGGCGCGCCAGGCGCGCGACGAGCTGGAAGAAATGTTCCGCCAGGACCGCGAGCAGCGGCGCCAGCAGGAAGAGGCCGAATGGTCCTGATGGCCGGGCCGGCCTGCCTTCAGTGCCTTCAGCGGCGGGCCAGTGCTTGCGCGGGGATGCCGGCCTTGCCCGGCAGCCCGCCTTCGAGCATGTCGACCACCATGTCGGCGAACGCCGCGTAGGACAGCTTGCCGCCCGGCTTGAGCCAGGTGAAGGTCCAGTTGATCATGCCGAACACCATCATGGTCAGCGCGGTCTGGTTCTCGCGCGTGACGCGCTCCGGGTACGCGCGCCGCAGCATGCGCGAGAACGCCGCGACCACGTCGCGTTCGCGGCCGAGGATGATGTCGCGCTGCTCGTCGGCCAGGAACTTGACGTCGTTGATCAGCGCGATATGGCGCGTCTGCGAGTTCTCGTACTCGGCCAGGAAGGCGCGGATCAGGCTGGCGAAGCTTTCGCTGTCGGTGCGGCCCTGGCGCTCGGAATCCGCCTCGACCTCCGTGACGATCAGCATCAGGCGGCGCGTGTAGCGGTCCAGCAGGTCGAACAGGATCGCTTCCTTGCTCTCGTAGTAGTGATACAGGCGCGCCTTGGAGGTGCCACAGGCGGCGGCCAGGTCGGCCATCGAGGTGCTGGGGTAGCTGCTGTTGGCAAAGGCGGCGGCGGCCAGTTCCAGGATCTGCTCGCGCTGCGCTTCGAAGTCGGGTGCCTTGGTTCGGGCCATGTCTGTCCGGCAGGGAGTGTCCGGGGATAAGAGGGAAGAGGGGCTATTCCGCGCTGGTGGCCTGATGCCGGCGCAGCTCGCAGGTGTCAAGCGAATCGGCGTTGCCGCGCAGGACCATCCGGCCCGTGGAGATCAGCTCGCGGCAGCGCCAGAACACGAACCAGTCGCTGGCCAGCAAGCCTTCGATAGCGCCCATCACGCTGCCTACCACCTGGGACGCGGGCGTCCAATCGGACGGAGCCCGCTCCATGATGATGTCGTCGATGCTGTGGTAGGCCGCCGGCACCAGCGTATTGCCCTTCCATAGCCGGACATCGGCGTTCTCGCGCACATTCTGCTGCCATTCGTAGCCCAGCCGCCCCAGGCGCAGTACCGAGACCGGCGCGATGGTCGAGAAGCGCCGCGCCAGCCGTGCCGGCGAGTACATGCCGATGGCCGCCAGCCCGGCCTGCGGCGGCAGTTCCAGCTCGCGCAGGTCCATGGAGACTTCATTGATGCGCTGGGGGGCCTGGTAGAGGTGGAACACCACCCGGCGCAGCATCAGCTGGTCGGCCGCGCTCTGGCCGTGCCAGATCGCGACTTCCATCTCGCTCTGGCGCAGCGTCTGCAGCTGGTCCAGCGCCTGGCGCATTTCGGCGGGGAAGTCGATGTCGGTGTGCGGGGCCACGCGCTGCCAGAAGCCGGAGCGGATCTGGCCGGTGCTGTCCACGTCGACGAGCGGACCCACGGCCAGGTCGTCGCGCAGCACGATCACGGGGTCGGGCCGGGCAGCCTGGGCCAGCGCCTGGCGCAGGGTATTTCCGGCGACATCGCCGTTGACGACGTGGATATATTGCATGGCCGTGATTGTATATGCGTGGGACGGTTGTCAGTCACCTTGCGGAGCCGGCAATGCGCTCCCTTCCCATTGTAATCACGGCCAGACTTCGCCAGCCGGCGCGCCGGCCACGGCGCGCGGCGCGGCGAACGTTCAGCGCTCGTCGTAGCTGACCACCACCCGGGGCGTGAGCGCACGGGCCTGGCAGGTCAGCACGAAGCCCTTTTCCATTTCCCACGGCTCGAGCGTGTAGTTCTTCTCCATCTCGACCTGGCCCTCCAGCACCTTGGCGCGGCAGGTGCAACAAACGCCGCCCTTGCACGCATAGGGCAGATCCAGGCCGGCGGCCAGCGCGGTGTCGAGCACTTTGCCGTCTTCCAGCGGCAGGCGCATGGTGTGCTGCTTGCCGTCCAGCACGACCACCAGTTCGGCCGTGCCGGTGTGATCGCCAGGGGTATGCGCGGGCGCGCGCTTCTGGCGGTCCACCGGCACGCCGAAGCGTTCGGCGTGGATGCGGTGCGGGTCCAGCCCGGCGTCGCGCAGCGCCGCTTCGACATCGTCGATCATCGACGCCGGGCCGCACACGAAGGCGGCATCGATATCGTCCACCGGAATCAGCGCCTGCAGGAAGGCCGTGACCCGCGCATGATCGAGCCGCCCATGCAGCAGGTCGACTTCCTGCGGCTGGCGCGACAGTACGTGGTAAAGCGTGAAGCGCGCCAGGTACTGGTTCTTCAGGTCTTCGAGCGCCTCGGAAAAGATGATGCTGTCGACCGTGCGGTTGCCATAGACCAGAGTGAAGCGGCTCTTCGGTTCCGCCGCCAGCGTGGTGCGGATCAGCGATAGCACCGGCGTGATGCCGCTGCCCGCGGCAAAGGCGACATAGTGGCGCGCGGCGCCGGCATCGAGCGGCACGTGGAAGCGCCCGTCCGGCGTCATCACGTCGATGACCTGGCCAGTCGCCAGCGTGTCGTGCAGGTGGCTGGAAAAGATGCCATCCTCGACCAGCTTGACCGCCACGCGCAGCTCGCCGCGCTCCGCGTAATCCTGCACGCCGCTGCAGATCGAGTACGAGCGGCGCAGTTCCTGGCCATCGACCGGGGCCTTCAGTGTCAGGAACTGGCCCTGGGTGAAGCGGTAGGCGTCGCGCAGGCCTTCGGGCACCTCGAACGCGATGGAGATCGTGTCGGCCGTCTCGGGGCGCACCTGCGCCACACGCAGCGGATGGAACTGTGGGGTCATGGCAGCTCGCTCGGAACGGCAGCGTCGTGGGATTAGTAGGGTTTGAAGTAGTCGAACGGCTCGCGGCAGTCCAGGCAGCGGTAGAGGGCCTTGCAGGCCGTGGACGCAAAGCGCGAGATTTCCTGCGTGTGGCGGCTCCCGCAGCGCGGGCAGACTACCGTGTCGGGCACGCCGGCGCGCGCCGCGCGCGGTACGAAATTCAGTGGCTGCATGGCAGGCGTGGTGGCCGCCGTGCCGCACGGGTGCGGCGGGGCGATGCCGAACTCGCGCAGGCGTTCGCGCGCGGCGTCGCTGATCCAGTCGGTCGTCCACGCCGGCGACAGCACCGTGCGGATCCGCCACGGCCCGAGCCCGGCCGCATCGAGGGCCTGGCCGATGTCCTCGGCGATCTGCGACATGGCCGGGCAGCCGGAATAGGTCGGCGTGATCGTGACCTCCAGCGTGTCGCCGTCAGCCACGGCGATTTCGCGCAGGATGCCGAGGTCGCGGATCGATACCACCGGGATTTCCGGGTCGGGCACAGCCTCCAGCACAAGCCACGCGCGCGCGACGCGCCCGGCGCCGGAATCGAAGTCGACGGAATCGGAATGGGTCACGGTGCTCATGTCGGCTTCCCGCCGGCTACCACTGCGCGCCGGGATGGGCGCGCGCCACGCTCTGCATCTCGGCCAGCAGGTAGCTCATATGTTCCGAATGCAGGCCGTGCTTGCCGGTGGACAGGAAGGTGCTCGGTACCGGCTTGTCGAGCGTGGCGGCTTCGAGGGTCTCGTCGACTGTCTCCTCCCATGCGTCGCGCAGCGCCGAGGTGGGCACGGCCACGCCCTGGGCGGCAGCGAGCTGCTCCACGTCGTCACCGGCAAAGCACTCGTTCATGTATGGCATCAGGTGGTCGAGCGCGCGCTGCATGCGCAGGTGCGAGGCTTCGGTGCCGTCGCCAAGCCGCACCATCCAGCCGGCGGCGTGTTGCAGGTGATAGCGCGCTTCCTTTAGCGACTTGGCCGCGATGGCGGCCAGCCCGGCGTCGGTGCTGGCCTGCAGCACGTTCCACAACTCGACCATCAGCGCGCTGTACAGGAAGTTGCGCGTGATGGTGACGGCGTAGTCGCGGTCGCTGCTGGCGGTGCCGGCCAGCGGGCCGCTGTGCGGCAGTTCGGCCAGCGTCCAGTTGCCGAACTCGCGCTCACCGCGCCAGTACGCGTAGTCATCCTCATGGCGCGGCCGGCCGGTCAGCGCGCCTTCGAGTTCGCCGGCGTGCGCATAGAGCAGGCGCGACTGGCCGATCAGGTCCAGGCTGATGTTGGCCAGCGCAATGTCCTCTTCCAGCACCGGGCCGTGGCCGCACCACTCGGCGTTGCGCTGGCCGAGGATCAGCGCGTTGTCGGCGAGCCGCAGCACATAGCGCAGCGCCGCGGTGCGCTCGGGCGGCAGGTGCGACAGGTATGGCAGCGCGATGTCGGACGTCGGGGTCGTCATGGTGCCGGGCCCTTACATGTGGTTGACTTCGTCGGGCAACTGATAGAAGGTCGGGTGCCGGTAGATCTTGTCGGCCATCGGGTCGAACAGCTCGGCCTTTTCCTCGGGCGCGCTGGCGGTGATGGCGCTGGACGGCACCACCCAGATCGACACCCCCTCCTGGCGGCGTGTATATACATCGCGCGCCATGTGCAGCGCCTGCTGGGCATCCGCCGCATGCAGGCTGCCGCAATGCTTGTGCTCCAGGCCCTGCTTGCTGCGCACGAACACTTCCCACAGCGGCCACTCTTTCCGGGTCATGCTGCTCTCCTTGTCCATGGTCTCAGGCGGCTTCGCGCTGCGCCTCGCGCGCGGCCAGCTTGGCGGCGTGGGCCAGCGCGGCTTCACGCACCCAGGCGCCGTCCTCGTGGGCCTTCACGCGCGTGGCCAGGCGCTCGCGGTTGCACGGGCCGTCGCCGTTGATCACGCGCCAGAATTCGTCCCAGTCCAGCGGGCTGTAGTCGTAGTGGCCGCGCTCGCTATTCCATTGCAGGCCCGGATCGGGCAGCGTGACGCCGAGCACCTTGGCCTGTTCGACCGTTGCGTCGACGAACTTCTGGCGCAGGTCGTCGTTCGAGATGCGCTTGATGCCCCAGGCCATGGTCTGGGCGCTGTTGGTGGACGCGGCGTCGGGCGGCCCGAACATCATCAGCACCGGGAACCACCAGCGGTTGACCGCGTCCTGCACCATCTCGCGCTGGGCATCGGTGCCGCGCATCATCGCCAGCAGCGCGTCGAAACCCTGGCGCTGATGGAACGACTCTTCCTTGCAGATGCGGATCATGGCGCGCGCATACGGGCCGTATGAACAGCGGCACAGCGGGATCTGGTTCATGATCGCCGCGCCGTCGACGAGCCAGCCGATCACGCCGACGTCGGCCCAGGTCAGCGTCGGGTAATTGAAGATCGACGAATACTTGGCGCGGCCCGTGTGCAGCGCCTCGATCATTTCGTCGCGCGAGGTGTTCAGCGTTTCGGCCGCGGAATAGAGGTAAAGGCCATGCCCGCCCTCGTCCTGCACCTTGGCCAGCAGGATGGCTTTGCGCTTGAGCGACGGCGCGCGGCTGATCCAGTTGCCTTCGGGCAGCATGCCGACGATCTCGGAGTGCGCGTGCTGGGAGATCTGCCGGACCAGCGTCTTGCGATAAGCCTGCGGCATCCAGTCCTGCGGTTCGATCTTGCTGTCGGCGGCCATGCGTGCATCGAACGCCGCCTGGCGGCCGGCGTCGTCCAGGCCCGGGTCGGACGGACTGACCGCGGCAGGGTTGCCGGGCAGGTCCAGACTCTGCGTGTACATAGGAGCCTCCTTTGGCGGCGGTTGTCCCGGCTCTTGCGGCCGGCTTTGCGCCTGTGGTTCGGCCCCATTATATATAAGCCGACCGGTCGGTCAATTAAACGGAGCCTGCGCAATGCAAGGAGCCGTTTCACCAATAGAAGTCGGAGGCAGCGTTCCGGCAACTTTTACAACCGCAAGTAAAGCCGGCGCGACATGAGCAGCGCACCCGGCGGTTCTCGTGTCCGCACGACCGGTACGGAACTTGCGCGGCATCTATTTCGCCATGACAAACGATGCACAAGCCTCGCTGCTGCGTCCCGGGCGCAATTGCTGGCGCGTGGAGCCCTGTGCGCGCTTTGCGATGCTGGTCGACGCGGATGCCTATTTCACCGCGCTGCGGGAGGCGCTGGCACGTGCCAGGCAAACCATCTTCATCCTCGGTTGGGACATCGACAGCCGCATGCGGCTGACGTCCGGAGCTCCGGACGACGGCCTGCCGGTCGAGCTTCGCAACTTCCTCAATGCGCTGTGCGAGCGGCGGCGCGGTCTGCGCATCTATGTGCTGAGCTGGGATTTCGCGATGGTATTCGCGTTCGAACGCGAGTTCCTGCCCGCGGCGCGGCAGCACTGGCAGGCGCACGGGCGTCTGTCGTTCCGCCTGGATGGAAATCATCCCGCGGGCGCTTCGCATCACCAGAAGGTCGTGGTCATCGATCACTGCCTGGCGTTCGCCGGCGGACTGGACCTGACGATCCGCCGCTGGGATACCCCCGACCATCGTGCTGACGAACCGCGCCGGACCGATCCGGACGGCAGGCCCTACGCGCCGTTCCACGACGTGCAATGCATGGTGGACGGCGCTGCCGCGCGGGCGCTGGGCGATCTCGCTGCCGAGCGTTGGCTCCATGCGACGGGACGCCATCCGCGTGTACCCGCGGTGCCGGCGGCGGACGCCTGGCCCGCACGGGTATCGCCGGATATTACCGATGTGCGGGTCGGCATCAGCCGCACGTATCCGGCAAGCGATGTGGCCCGCGCCATCTGCGAGATCCGCGAGCTCTATACCGATGCGATCGCCGCTGCGCAGGACAGCCTGTACCTCGAAAACCAGTACTTCAGTTCGGGCCTGATTGCCGACGCATTCGCCTCGCGCCTGCGCGAGCCCGCCGGGCCCGACATCGCACTGGTCTCGCGCCGGACCGAAAGCGGCTGGCTGGAGGAGGCCAGCATGGGCGTGCTGCGCGCGCGGCTCTGCCGAGGCCTGCGCGCCGCCGATTCGCATGCTCGCTTCCAGCTCTACTGCCCTGAAGTGCCGGGCTTGCGCAATGCCTGCGTCAATGTCCACAGCAAGGTGATGATCGTGGACGACCGCCTGATCACGGTCGGCTCCGCGAACCTCAGCAACCGGTCGTTCGGGCTCGATACCGAATGCAACCTTGTGATCGAATCAAACGGCGACGCTCGCGTCGCGGCATCGATCCGCGCGATGCGCGAGCGCTTGCTTTGCGAACACCTTGCGGTCACGCCCGAGGTCCTGCGCCAGGCGATGGCGATGCATCCGCGGCTGAACGACGCCTTGCGCGCGCTGCACCGGCCCGCAGGACGCACGCTGGAGCCTTTCACGCCGAGCGTTCCCGAAGACGTCGATGCCGCGCTGCCCGATGCCATGCTGCTCGATCCGATGGAGCCGATCGATTCCGAACAGGTGATGGCAGAGTTCATCGGCCATGAGGCGCGGCCGCACGCGGCCAGCCGCGTGGCGCTGCTGGTGGCGTTCGTGCTGATGCTGGCCGGCGTGATGTTTGCATGGCGCTACACGCCGTTGCGTGAATGGGCAGACTTCCGGCATCTGCTGGCGCTGGTGGAGCGCGTTGACGAGATGCCGCTGGCGCCGCTCGTGCTGATGTGCGCCTATGTCGTGGGCGCGCTGACCATGGTTCCGGTGACCTTGCTGATCGTGGTCACGGTGCTGGTGTTCGGGCCGTTGTACGGAGGCGCGATGGCGCTGGCCGGCACCGTACTGGGCACGGCGGCGGGCTACACGGTCGGGCGCTTGCTCGGCCGCGATACCGTGCAGCGCTTTGGCGGGCGGCGTTTGAACCGGCTCAGCCAGCGGGTCGGCCAGCACGGCGTGCTGGCGATGGTGGCACTGAGACTGGTGCCCGTGGCGCCGTTCACGCTGGTCAACCTCGTGGTAGGCGCTTCCCGCATCCGTCTGCGCGATTGCCTGCTGGGCACGGCCATCGGCATGTCGCCGGGCATCATTGTGTCGGCATCGCTGGTCGACCGCATTGCGGCCGTGGCGCGCAATCCCGGCGTTCCCACATTCGCGCTGCTGGTGCTCGTGCTGCTGCTACCCGCGGGCTTGTGGCTGGCGCTGCGGCGAAGACGAGAGCGTCGCAGGCGCGCGCGGCACGCGCGCGGCCCTGCATCGGGCGAGCGTACGCGGTGAACGCGCCAGCACCAGCCGTCGCAGGCAGGCACGCCGAGATCGTGGTGGCAAGCTACAACATCCACGGCGGTGTCGGCACCGACGGCCACTTCGTGCCGAAGCGGATCTGCGAAGTGCTGCGCGAGCTGCGCGCCGACCTGGTGGCGCTGCAGGAGGTGGAAACCCGCGCCACCGGCTTTGACATGCTGCGCTTCCTGTCCGAACACACGGCGCTGCATGCGATCCCTGGACCGACGCTGGTGCGCGCTGACGGCGACTATGGCAATGCCTTGCTGACGCGCTATCCACCGATCGCCGTGCGGCACATCGATCTCAGCGTGAAAGGGCGCGAGCCGCGCGGCGCCATCGACGCGCAGCTCGCGTGCCATGCGATCGAGTCCGGCAGCTTCGCGCTGCGCGTGATCGCCACGCACCTGGGCCTGCGCCCGAGCGAGCGCCGCGCGCAGGTGCGCCGCCTGCTGACGGCGCTGGCCGAAGTCCCGGCCCAGCCGACGATCCTGCTGGGCGATGTCAACGAATGGTTCCTGTGGGGCCGGCCGTTGCGCTGGCTGCATGCGTACTTCGAGCGCACGCCGCATGTGTCGACGTTCCCGTCGCGCTGTCCGCTGCTGGCGCTCGATCGCATCTGGACGTCGCCGCGTGCGCACCTGGTTGCGGTAGCGAGCCACCGCAGCCCGCTTGCGCGGCTGGCATCCGATCACTTGCCGCTGCTGGCGCGGATGTATCTCAGCTCAGGTTAGGCGCGTCACGTCTGCGGTGCGTCCTTGCCTGGGCGCCGCACGGCTCTGAGCTTTCCGCTGGTGCCGCCTCCGCAGTAGAACCGGTCCCCGCCATCGGACTCGAGTCCCGACACGCTGACACCCGGGGGCATCTCGAGCCGTTCCAGGACCTCGCCCGAGCGCGGGTCGATGCGCCGCAGATCGCTCGCTTCGCCTTCCCACGTGCCGTGCCACAGCTCGCCGTCGACCCACGTGACGCCGGTCACGAAGCGGTTCGACTCGATGGTGCGAAGCACTTTCCCGCTCTCGGGGTCGATCTGGTGGATCTTGCGCTCGCGGTACTGTCCGACCCAGAGCGAGCCTTCGGCCCAGGCAAGGCCGGAGTCGCCGCCACCGCCAGGCGCCGGAATGGTGGCAATCACGCTGCCGGTCTGTGGGTCGATCTTCTGGATGCGGCTCTCGGAGATCTGGAACAGGTGCCGGCCGTCGAAGGCCGTTCCCGCATGCGCGGGCAACGCGATGGCGCGCACGGTCTGCCCGCTCGCAGGGTCGAGCGCGTTGAGCTTGTCGCCGGAGGCGAACCACACCTGGCGCCCGTCGTAGGTGACGCCATGCACGGCGTCCACGCCCGGAAACGGGCCATACTCACGAATGATTTCTGCCGATGATCGCTTCATTTCCTTGTCCTCGTTACGGGTGGATGTGCGTTTCATGCTAGCCGCCGGGCAGCGGGGCAGGGAGTAACAAGGTCGTCGCGAATCCGGGTACCGGGGGCGTCATCCAGCGACGCGCGCGCCCGTGGCCGACCGGCTGTACCTTGCCCGCTGCCGCCAGGGCGTCGAGGGCGCGCTGCATGGTGCGCTGGCTGGCGCCAAGCGCAAGCGCCAGGGCCGAGCTCGACCAGGACTCGCCGTCGGCCAGGCAGGCAAGCACGGTCGCGTAAGCATCCTCGACGGGCAGCGCCAGCACGGCGACTTCTTCCGCGTTGCGCGGTGCCAGCGAGAATCCGCGTCCGGTCGCGGTTACCTCCGCCATCGGCGCGAGGGCGGCACGGAGCCGGCCGATCTCGACGCGCAGGCGCGCACGATGTGAGGCATCGGCGAATTTCGTCCGGAAGGCGCGCGCAATCAGCGTGTCGCGCGGCACATCATGCGGCCAGGCTTCGCCAAGCATGCGCGCGAGCGCGAACAGCACCGGACGCCGGGCGAGCGGGACCACGCTGGCGCCTTCACGCACGACGAGACGACAGGCATCGACTACCAGCGTGCCGGAGAGCAAGAGCGCTTCCACCTCGTCGAGCAGGAGCAGCCGCTCGCTGCCGTGTGAGATGAGGCGGGCCGCGGGCGTGTCGAGGACAAGCGACGCGCTTTCGACCTCGGCCATCAGCGCGGGAATGCCGGCCCGGCGCGCCGCATCGGCGGCCAGGCCGAGCGCGGCACGCGCCGCCGTCGTGCGCAGGCGCCGGATCGCGATGCCGGCGGTGACCAGTTCTTGCGCCGCCCGCAGGGCTGGCGGCAAGGGGATGGCGAGATCCAGTCCGGCAAGAGCGTGCTCGGCCTCTTCGAGACGGCCGATCAGCAGCAGGCGGCGGACCTGCAAGTGGCGGGCATGTGCCGCGTTGACGCGGTCGCCGTGCGCTTCGAGCGTGGCTCGTGCGGTGTCGAGTGCCCTGGCAGGCCACCCCAGCTCGCGGGAGGCGAGGGCGATCTCGGCCTCGGCGACGACGCAACGCGCGCGTGCGACCGCTTCTTTCGGGCCGAATGCGCGCGCGGCGCCACGCAACAGTGCCTTGGCACGGGCGAGGTCGCCGAGCTGCGCCATGGCGATCCCGCGCAGCGCGAGCGCCGGGGCATCGTCGCGCAGGGCGATCCGGTTCAGCGCGCCAAGCGGATCGCCACCCGCCAGGGCGCGCGCCGCGGCAGTGATCAGCGAGTCCATCCGGAGTCCGTCACGCTTCTCACTCCCATCGTTGGAGGTCTGTGCCTAATCTAGCACACGGCTACCTGCTGGCCCGCCACGTGCCGCCAGCCGCACGCGCACGTATAGTATGAGGACCGGTGACCTGCGGTCGCCATCCCCTTTCCTGTCTACGGAGGTACGAAGATGACTGGCGCGGCGTACAACAAGATCGTGGTAGCAGTGGACGGCAGCAGCACGTCCGCCCTGGCCCTGAATGAGGCAGTCCGCGTGGCAGGCCCGGGCGGCGGGACGGTACTCGCGCTCTATGTCGTGGACAGCGCGACGCCTTTGTTCGATGCCGGCTTCTACGACCCGAGCCAGGTGCAGAAGGCGTTTGAAGAGAGTGGCGGGCGGGCGCTCGAAGAGGCTGCCAGGCACCTGACGGCCGCCGGTGTGAAACACGAAACCCGGCTGGTGAGCGAGGCCGCCGTACCGGGCGACATTGGCGCATCCATCAATGAAGCTGCCCGTCAGTGGGGGGCCGACCTGCTCGTGATTGGCACCCACGGACGGCGCGGCGTGCGCCGTCTCGTGCTGGGCAGCGTGGCCGAGGCAGTCATCCGGCAATCCACCATGCCGGTATTGCTGGTGCGTGGCGAAGGCGCGGCGGACTGAGTCCCCTGGCGCCGAAGGGCGTCAGCCTGCGAAGCGGAAATGTCCGCTGCGCAGCACGATCTCGCGGGCCTCGGTCAGTTCGAACAGGCTTTCCGCCAGTTGCTCGATGCGCTGGCGGTTGCTGGTGAAGGCCGCCAGCAGATCCTCTTCGCGCGGCGAGCGCGCGCCGAAGTGCGCTTCGAGGGCTTCGGCTGTGACGGAGTACTGGGTAGGGCTGCCGTTGACCGTTGCTGGGCAGGACAGCCTGAGGCTGGCCGCGCAGTAGGTCGGATTGGCGCGAGGAAACGAGACAGCGGACATGGCGTACCCCTCGTGCGGTCGACGAACGAATGACAACATTCTAGGACATCGGCTGGCGCGGTAAAGGCCGGCATGCGGCGCCGCGCGCGCCCTCACGCGCCCTCACGCGCGGTGTGCGAGGCCGGGCGGCGCGGCGACCGGCTCAGGTTCGCGCAACGCGGCCGCGGCGGCGTGGGCCGCGGCGATATGGGCATTGGCATAGTCCGCCTGCTCGGCCAGGAAGCACTCGAAGGGCAATTGCGGCACAAGTTCGACCGCAAGCGTTTGCGTCCCGGGAAGGCCCGTGGCCTCATGTCCTGGCCGTATTGCAATCTCGGCAAGGCGGGTTTCGAGCGCGGCCAGGGCTGACTGCATGGGGGAACGCGGCAAGGCGTCGAACGAACCGGACTCTGCGCCCGCCCGTACCACGCCGGCCAGTGCCGCCAGGCGGCGCGCGGTGCCGTGCAGACAGGCGTACGCCTGTGCCACATCGGGCGTGAGCCCCTCGCCATGTTCTGCCAGGGTACGTTCCGCGCGTGTCGAGGCCCGGCCGGCCGCAATCCGCAGCGCCTCGAGCCGCGCCCTGGCTGGGGCTGCCGTGCGGGCCGCTGCGAAGGCAGCCCGCAGGTAGACGGCATTGACGGCAACTGCCTCGAGGGCGTGGCGCAGCAGGCGCGAACGCTCCATGCGCGGCGCCAGTATGTAATAGCTTGCCAGCGCAATCAGGCAGCCTAGCGCCGTGTCAATGCCGCGCAATGCGGCAAAGTGGCTGCTGTCGACGGCCGGAGCGCCGACCCAGGAGAACAGAATCACCGCCGGTGTCAGGCAGAACGCAAAGCCGGCGGGTTGGGCGGCCAGCCGGTTGGCGTAGGCACCGGCGAGGAATACGGCGCTGATGCCCAGCGCTATCGTCGGCGCGGGGTGCAACAGCCCGACCGCGCATGCCAGCAGCGCCCCCGCCAGCGACCCCGCGAAGCGCTTGAGCGAGATCTGGCGCGTCGTCTGGAGCTGCGGGCTCAGCACCATGATGACCGTGACCGCTACCCAGTAGCCGTGATCCACGTGCCACCATTGCGCCGGCAAGAGGCTCAGGCAGCCGCCGAGCGCCAGCCGGATGGCATGGCGGCCAGCCAGCGCGTCGCGCGCGGCATGTTCGCCGAGCGCGCCACGCACGCGATCCACGACGTGCCACAGGCCGCGGCGCGGCCAGGAGAATCCGGCACGCCAGGGCTCGAATTCCGGGTGCCGCGCCAGCGCACCCAGTGCGGCCTGGTACGGCGGCGGCGCGCTGGCGTTGGGCATTGGCGATATCAGCCGCCGCAGCTCGTGCCGCAGCGCCGCGCTCAGGGAAGGCAGGTCCGCGGCGTGCCGGGCCATGGCCTGGCTGACTTGCTGATGTGCGTCGGCCATGCAGCGCGCCACGTGCCGCAGCGGCAGGCGATGTGCGGAGCCCGCGCGTTCACGCAGCTCGGCTGCCACGATCAGCAGGCCGAACAAGGCGTCGGCAATGCCAATGACATAGGCGTAGTGCAGCAGCGCATGGGCGTCCCGCGGGCTGCGCCTGGCATGGATGGCGCGCCGCGCTGCCTCGATGCGGTTGCGGATGTCCTGCTTGCAGGCGGTCAGTTCGGCCGCGGCACCGTCGGCGGCGAGTGCCGTGGCGAAGCGCTGCAGGGCGGCGTAAACGGCCTCCGTCTCAGGTCGCGGGCGCATGTCGCGGCGCGAGGGAATCAACGCGAGGCAGACGGCACAGGCAAACACGCCGCCCTTCAGGTAGCCGAGAGCGGAATCCGCCAGATGGGCCAGCACATCCGGTCCGGTCGCAGGCTGGAGGCAGGCGGCGATCAGGACCACGTACAGCAGCTTGGCCGCGAGCGCCGCGGCCGGCCCGCGCGTTTCCGCCAGGCCGGCAGCTATTCCCGCGACCAACACCAAGGGCACGGCCGCAACAGGACTGGAGGCCACGGCAGCGCCCAGCGCACTGGCCAGACTGCCGCCGAGGCCGACAGCGCCAAGGCTGGCAAGGCGTTCGGCCGCCGTGCCTTCACGGTCGGCCAGGCATGTCCAGATGGAGGCGGTCGCCGCCCAGAAATAGCTCTCTTGCCCGCTCAGCCATGCCATGCTGGCGAGGGAGAGAAATGACCCGGCATAAACCATGCCGCGCCGGATCAGCGCAGCGTCAGGCCAGTAGCGGAGAAAGGACAGTAGGGCGGGCATGGGCGAGTGACGTGCTTTGGCCACTCTACGGCAGCGCTTGTTGCATCGCAACAAAATCGAGAACCGGTGCCTTGGTGCCACGACATGGAGCACTATTGCACCATCGCGTGGCAATCGCGGCAGATCTGGTGCGTGTCTGGCTCGCCGCAACAAGTTGCGGCGGAAAGCCAATCGCAGCAGGGCCTTATGCCAAAAATGGGCAAAAAAAACCCGCGCAGTGTTCTGCGCGGGTTGGAATCCACCGAGGTGGTGGAGGAGACAGACTTCACTATACACGCCTTGCTGCGTCGCACCAAGTGCCCGCTCAGCAATGTTTTGCTTTTGACACATTATTGTTGTGTCGATACAACGAATGGGGTTTGATTTCTACGTTTAGAGGCGCCTAAGGCCCTCCTGGGCGGAAATCTGTCTATCGAAAAAGATAAGCGGCCCCGACAGCGCAGAACAGTCCGGCGACATCGGCAACGAGCGCGCAAGCGAGTGCATGGCGCGTGTTGCGCACATTGACGCTGCCGAAATAGACGGCCAGGACATAGAACGTGGTCTCGGTCGACCCCTGGATGATCGCGGCAAGCCGACCTTGGAAGGAATCCACGCCGTAGGTGGTCATCACATCCACCATCAGCCCGCGGGCGCCGGCGCCCGACAGGATCTTCATCAGCCCGACGGGAAGCGCGGGCACGAACTCCGTATTCAGGCCAAGCCAGGCGAAGCCGACGGTCAGCCCGTGCATCAGAATGTCCATGCAGCCGGTAGCGCGGAATAGCCCGATTGCCACAAGGATCGCGACGAGGTAAGGAATGATCTGCACGGCGACGCCGAAGCCCTCCTTGGCGCCGTCGATAAAGGCCTCATAGACGTTGATGCGGCGTATGGCTCCGCACACCAGGAAAATGGTGATCAGTGAAAGGATGAAGCCGCTGCCTGCCAGGGCGGTGACCTGGCTGACATGATCCGGAGGCGCGTGGCGAAGCCATATCAGGAGACCGCCCAAGCCTAGTGTCGCTATGGCAAAGGCGGTCAGCACCGCCGGCCGGAACAGGTTCAGCCGCTGCATCCAGGCCACCGCCAGCAGACCCGCCAGGAACGAACCGCCGGTTGCCAGCAGTGTCGGCAAGAAGATATCCGCCGCATTGAACCCGATCAGTCCTTGCTTGATCGCGATGGCTTGCCGCATGGCGATGACCGAGGTCGGGATCAGAGTCAGGCCTGCGGTGTTCAGAACAATGAACATGACCTGGGCATCGGTGGCCACTTCCGGGCGCGGATTCAGTGTCTGGAGCTCGCGCATCGCGTTGAGCCCCAGCGGTGTCGCGGCGTTGTCCAACCCGAGCAGATTGGCCGAGACGTTCATCATCATGGCACCTTGGGCCGGGTGGCCCTGGGGCACGCCTGGAAAGAAGTGGCGCAGCAGCGGACTGACCAGCCTTGCAAAGGCGTCTACAACGCCGGCTCGCTCACCAATGCGCATGATGCCCAGCCAGAGGCTCATGACCCCGGCCAGCCCCAGCGAAATCTCGAACGCCGTGCGGGCGCTGTCGAACAGGCTGGTCAACATAGCGGGAAACACAGCAAGGTCGCCATTGGCGAGCCTGATGCATGCCGCCAGGAAGGCGGTCAGGAAGAAACCGAGCCAGACGAGATTCAGGACCATCGGAAGTCAGGGCGAAGAAGGGGCGACCGGGTCCGGCTGAAGCCCGGGCCCGGACAAGCGTCGCATCATAGCGGCACGCGCTTGCGCGCGGCAGGTCCTTCGTCAGGCGATCTGCGCACCGCGTTCGGCGAGCAGTTCGCGCAGAACCGAGCGGTGGCAGTGCGCTTCATCCTCGCAATAGCAGCCGATGGAGAAATCGGTCTTGTGCGACAGGGCGGCCAGCAGGTCCAGCGTATGGCTGGCATCGGGCGCGGCCATCTCCTTGCGGAAATGCCTGACGAAGGCGCGCCAGGCCTTGTCGTCCCCGGCTGCAAGCGCCTGGGCCACCAGTTCGGGTGTCGGGGACAGGACGGGATACCAGACGTCATAGAAATCGCGGCTGGCGAACTCGGACTTCGGAACCCCCCGTGGTGGGCGGCGGACAGTGCCAATACGAAGGCCCTCATCCGCGGCGCGCGGGGAGCCGAGTCGAACAATCCGGATGGTCATGAGATTTCCGCTCGGGCGGTAGCGCTGTGCTGAAGTCCCTGATCATGAATCATCGTGTCGTGCGTGACAAACATCCGCACGCTCGCTCGGAAGTTCTCGCGAGCATTCCTGCCACGGAATGCCTCTATATATAGGGTGTCGCGGGCCTGGTACGGCTGCATGCAGGGCCAGCGCAAGGTCGATCATCGAAATCAAACGTGAAGGCACCCATCGATCACTTCTGGCTCTTCCCGAATTATTTCGCCAAAACGCTTGCCAAGGCTGCCCTGGTCCCGTAGTATTCGCCCCCTCGCAACACAACGCGGCGCTGCAAGGCAGGCGCAGCAAGGGTTGCGGGTCGATCGGGTGGTTCGGCAGCGCGCAGTTGGCGCAGCGAACCGAAGCAAAAAAGATTGCTGACCCGGGTTGACGAAGCGAGGAAAGTTCTGCATAATCTTCCTTCTCTGCTGCTGACAACGCAGCGCGCTGAACGGCAAAGCCGGCAGCGAAGTTCTTTAACAATCAAACAACCGATAAGTGTGGGCGCTGGGTAGCGGACGCACGAGGTCTTCGGACTTCGGAGCTTCAAAAGTTATCAGTGCTCGCACAGCAAAACGTGACTGGATTTTCGGATCTGGTCAGTCAGTTTTCTGAGAGTGAGCGACCGCTCGAAAGAGCGAGGACCGTAGGGAAACCGAAGGTCCACACAGAGATTGAACTGAAGAGTTTGATCCTGGCTCAGATTGAACGCTGGCGGCATGCCTTACACATGCAAGTCGAACGGCAGCGCGGGCTTCGGCCTGGCGGCGAGTGGCGAACGGGTGAGTAATACATCGGAACGTGCCCTGTCGTGGGGGATAACTAGTCGAAAGATTAGCTAATACCGCATACGACCTGAGGGTGAAAGCGGGGGACCGTAAGGCCTCGCGCGATAGGAGCGGCCGATGTCTGATTAGCTAGTTGGTGGGGTAAAGGCCCACCAAGGCGACGATCAGTAGCTGGTCTGAGAGGACGATCAGCCACACTGGGACTGAGACACGGCCCAGACTCCTACGGGAGGCAGCAGTGGGGAATTTTGGACAATGGGGGCAACCCTGATCCAGCAATGCCGCGTGTGTGAAGAAGGCCTTCGGGTTGTAAAGCACTTTTGTCCGGAAAGAAATCCTCTGGGTTAATACCTCGGGGGGATGACGGTACCGGAAGAATAAGCACCGGCTAACTACGTGCCAGCAGCCGCGGTAATACGTAGGGTGCGAGCGTTAATCGGAATTACTGGGCGTAAAGCGTGCGCAGGCGGTTTGATAAGACAGGCGTGAAATCCCCGGGCTTAACCTGGGAATGGCGCTTGTGACTGTCAGGCTAGAGTGCGTCAGAGGGGGGTAGAATTCCACGTGTAGCAGTGAAATGCGTAGAGATGTGGAGGAATACCGATGGCGAAGGCAGCCCCCTGGGACGTGACTGACGCTCATGCACGAAAGCGTGGGGAGCAAACAGGATTAGATACCCTGGTAGTCCACGCCCTAAACGATGTCAACTAGTTGTTGGGGATTCATTTCTTCAGTAACGTAGCTAACGCGTGAAGTTGACCGCCTGGGGAGTACGGTCGCAAGATTAAAACTCAAAGGAATTGACGGGGACCCGCACAAGCGGTGGATGATGTGGATTAATTCGATGCAACGCGAAAAACCTTACCTACCCTTGACATGCCACTAACGAAGCAGAGATGCATTAGGTGCCCGAAAGGGAAAGTGGACACAGGTGCTGCATGGCTGTCGTCAGCTCGTGTCGTGAGATGTTGGGTTAAGTCCCGCAACGAGCGCAACCCTTGTCTCTAGTTGCTACGCAAGAGCACTCTAGAGAGACTGCCGGTGACAAACCGGAGGAAGGTGGGGATGACGTCAAGTCCTCATGGCCCTTATGGGTAGGGCTTCACACGTCATACAATGGTGCGTACAGAGGGTTGCCAACCCGCGAGGGGGAGCTAATCCCAGAAAACGCATCGTAGTCCGGATCGTAGTCTGCAACTCGACTACGTGAAGCTGGAATCGCTAGTAATCGCGGATCAGCATGCCGCGGTGAATACGTTCCCGGGTCTTGTACACACCGCCCGTCACACCATGGGAGTGGGTTTTGCCAGAAGTAGTTAGCCTAACCGCAAGGAGGGCGATTACCACGGCAGGGTTCATGACTGGGGTGAAGTCGTAACAAGGTAGCCGTATCGGAAGGTGCGGCTGGATCACCTCCTTTCCAGAGGCGCGCGTTCTGCGTGTCCAGTGTCCACACTTATCGGTTTGTTTGCTGTTACAGCCAAGGGTCTGTAGCTCAGGTGGTTAGAGCACCGTCTTGATAAGGCGGGGGTCGTAGGTTCAAGTCCTACCAGACCCACCAAGTTATCCGAGGGGGATTAGCTCAGCTGGGAGAGCACCTGCTTTGCAAGCAGGGGGTCGTCGGTTCGATCCCGTCATCCTCCACCATCACTCTGCCGAGTGAGCACGGATACCCTGGATTTGGTGGTCAAAGGAAAGCATTCACTGAGTGCTTCCCTTTGGCATTGCCAAGCGATCGCAAGATCGGCTGTTCTTTAACAATATGGGATGTAGTAAAGGTGTCGCGCGAGCGTTGATGAGACGCTGCAGTACCAACGCGATACCGGGTTGTGATTGTATCAACCAAAGTATTTAAGTGATCGAAAGATGACTTGGAATACGGCACAAATGCGAGAACTCACCTGTAGCGAAGGTCTCACTGAGACACACTCGTTATAGGGTCAAGCGAACAAGTGCATGTGGTGGATGCCTTGGCGATCACAGGCGATGAAGGACGCGGTAGCCTGCGAAAAGCTTCGGGGAGCTGGCAAACGAGCTTTGATCCGGAGATGTCCGAATGGGGAAACCCGGCCCGTATGGGTCATCGCTGGCTGAATACATAGGTCAGCGAAGCGAACGCGGCGAACTGAAACATCTAAGTAGCTGCAGGAACAGAAATCAACCGAGATTCCCAAAGTAGTGGCGAACGAAATGGGAAGAGCCTTGTACTCTTTAGCAGTGTTGTTAGCAGAACGGGATGGAAAGCCCGGCCATAGCAGGTGATAGCCCTGTATGCGAAAACAGCGTTGTGGAACTAGGTGTGCGACAAGTAGGGCGGGACACGTGAAATCCTGTCTGAAGATGGGGGGACCATCCTCCAAGGCTAAATACTCGTGATCGACCGATAGTGAACCAGTACCGTGAGGGAAAGGCGAAAAGAACCCCGGGAGGGGAGTGAAATAGATCCTGAAACCGCATGCATACAAACAGTCGGAGCCTGGAAACGGGTGACGGCGTACCTTTTGTATAATGGGTCAGCGACTTACATTCAGTGGCGAGCTTAACCGATTAGGGCAGGCGTAGCGAAAGCGAGTCCGAACAGGGCGTCCAGTCGCTGGGTGTAGACCCGAAACCAGATGATCTATCCATGGCCAGGTTGAAGGTGCGGTAACACGTACTGGAGGACCGAACCCACTAACGTTGAAAAGTTAGGGGATGAGCTGTGGATAGGGGTGAAAGGCTAAACAAATCTGGAAATAGCTGGTTCTCTCCGAAAACTATTTAGGTAGTGCCTCGTGTGTCACCTTCGGGGGTAGAGCACTGTCATGGTTGGGGGGTCTATTGCTGATTACCCCGCCATAGCAAACTCCGAATACCGAAGAGTGCAATCACGGGAGACAGACATCGGGTGCTAACGTCCGGTGTCAAGAGGGAAACAACCCAGACCGCCAGCTAAGGTCCCCAAGATTGGCTAAGTGGGAAACGAAGTGGGAAGGCTAAAACAGTCAGGAGGTTGGCTTAGAAGCAGCCACCCTTTAAAGAAAGCGTAATAGCTCACTGATCGAGTCGTCCTGCGCGGAAGATGTAACGGGGCTAAGCCAGTCACCGAAGCTGCGGACGCACAGCAATGTGCGTGGTAGGAGAGCGTTCCGTAAGCCTGTGAAGGTGTCTTGTAAAGGATGCTGGAGGTATCGGAAGTGCGAATGCTGACATGAGTAGCGATAAAGGGGGTGAAAGGCCCCCTCGCCGTAAGCCCAAGGTTTCCTACGCAACGTTCATCGGCGTAGGGTGAGTCGGCCCCTAAGGCGAGGCAGAGATGCGTAGCTGATGGGAAGCAGGTTAATATTCCTGCACCGTCGTATGATGCGATGGGGGGACGGATCGCGGAAGGTTGTCCGGGTGTTGGAAGTCCCGGTCCCTGTAGTGGAGAAGGCGCTTAGGCAAATCCGGGCGCGCAATTCAAGGCTATGGGGCGAGCGGCTTTATGCTGCGAAGCAATTGGAAGTGGTTCCAAGAAAAGCCTCTAAGCTTCAGTCATACGAGACCGTACCGCAAACCGACACAGGTGGGCGAGATGAGTATTCTAAGGCGCTTGAGAGAACTCGGGAGAAGGAACTCGGCAAATTGGTACCGTAACTTCGGGATAAGGTACGCCCTGGTAGCTTGACTGGCCTGCGCCAGAAGGGTGAAGGGGTTGCAATAAAATGGTGGCTGCGACTGTTTAATAAAAACACAGCACTCTGCAAACACGAAAGTGGACGTATAGGGTGTGACGCCTGCCCGGTGCCGGAAGATTAAATGATGGGGTGCAAGCTCTTGATTGAAGTCCCGGTAAACGGCGGCCGTAACTATAACGGTCCTAAGGTAGCGAAATTCCTTGTCGGGTAAGTTCCGACCTGCACGAATGGCGTAACGATGGCCACACTGTCTCCTCCCGAGACTCAGCGAAGTTGAAGTGTTTGTGATGATGCAATCTCCCCGCGGCTAGACGGAAAGACCCCATGAACCTTTACTGTAGCTTTGCATTGGACTTTGAACCGATCTGTGTAGGATAGGTGGGAGGCTTTGAAGCGTGGACGCTAGTTCACGTGGAGCCGTCCTTGAAATACCACCCTGGTTTGTTTGAGGTTCTAACCTTGGCCCGTGAATCCGGGTCGGGGACAGTGCATGGTAGGCAGTTTGACTGGGGCGGTCTCCTCCCAAAGTGTAACGGAGGAGTTCGAAGGTACGCTTGGTACGGTCGGACATCGTACCTAAAGTGCAATGGCAAAAGCGTGCTTAACTGCGAGACCGACAAGTCGAGCAGGTGCGAAAGCAGGACATAGTGATCCGGTGGTTCTGAATGGAAGGGCCATCGCTCAACGGATAAAAGGTACTCTGGGGATAACAGGCTGATACCGCCCAAGAGTTCATATCGACGGCGGTGTTTGGCACCTCGATGTCGGCTCATCTCATCCTGGGGCTGTAGCCGGTCCCAAGGGTATGGCTGTTCGCCATTTAAAGAGGTACGTGAGCTGGGTTTAAAACGTCGTGAGACAGTTTGGTCCCTATCTGCCGTGGGCGTTGGAATCTTGACGGGGGCTGCTCCTAGTACGAGAGGACCGGAGTGGACGTACCGCTGGTGTACCTGTTGTCTCGCCAGAGGCATCGCAGGGTAGCTATGTACGGAAGAGATAACCGCTGAAAGCATCTAAGCGGGAAACTCGCCTGAAGATGAGGATTCCCTGGCGGCTTGACCGCCTTGAAGGGTCGTTCGAGACCAGGACGTTGATAGGCTGGGTGTGGAAGCGCAGTAATGCGTTAAGCTAACCAGTACTAATTGCCCGTAAGGCTTGATCCTATAACCAGTGTGTTTTAGCCTGGTGAGTGGAAAATCGCCTTGTGCCGATACAGCACAACCCGAAGACTACAAAGACTACATCCCGAATTGGTGACGCTGACCCACCTGTCAGCGCCACAACCCCTTATGCCTGGTGACCATAGCGAGTTGGAACCACCCCTTCCCATCCCGAACAGGTCCGTGAAACGACTCCGCGCCGATGATAGTGCGGATTACCCGTGTGAAAGTAGGTCATCGCCAGGCTCTTACAATGCAAAACCCCTCGACAGCGTGTGCTGCGAGGGGTTTTTGCTTTTTGGGCTTCCATGCCGCGATCGGATTCGCTCTCGCAGTCCCGCACCGCAGGCGGGCAGGCTGACCGCCTGCCGGCCCCAGAGGCCGCTGGAGCATCGTTCTGCGTCTCCCTATAGGGTGAGAGCGCAGAAATTCAAACTGTGTTTGTGGGTTGCCATAGCCGGTGTAGACAGCCGTGCAGTGGCCAGCTCGATGGTCCGGTCGATGTACTCCGCAACGGAAAGTGCTTGACAGGCGAGGCGAGAGGTCCCATAATCCATAGTTCTCTGCGGAGAGGTGCCCGAGTGGCTAAAGGGGGCAGACTGTAAATCTGTTGGCTTACGCCTACGCTGGTTCGAATCCAGCCCTCTCCACCAGAATGCAAGACAGTGACTGGCTATCAGGCCGGTGAAGCAGAAAGAACCGGGCGGGTGTAGCTCAATGGTAGAGCAGAAGCCTTCCAAGCTTACGACGAGGGTTCGATTCCCTTCACCCGCTCCAAAGCACGCGGTTGCTGTCGACAAGTAATACGTCTAGTTTTGCCCATGTGGCTCAGTGGTAGAGCACTCCCTTGGTAAGGGAGAGGTCGGCAGTTCGATCCTGCCCATGGGCACCAAATACCGCACTGGCAACATCGCTACCGAGACAGGAGTCGCGCAATGGCAAAGGAAAAGTTCGAGCGGACTAAGCCGCACGTGAACGTTGGTACGATTGGTCACGTTGACCACGGCAAGACCACGCTGACCGCAGCGATCGCCACGGTGCTGGCTTCGAAGTTCGGCGGTGCCGCCAAGAAGTACGACGAAATCGACGCAGCGCCGGAAGAGAAGGCACGCGGTATTACCATCAATACCGCCCACGTCGAGTACGAGACGGCCAACCGCCACTACGCGCACGTTGACTGCCCGGGCCACGCCGACTACGTGAAGAACATGATCACGGGTGCCGCCCAGATGGACGGCGCGATCCTGGTTTGCTCGGCTGCTGACGGCCCGATGCCGCAAACGCGCGAGCACATCCTGCTGGCCCGCCAGGTTGGCGTGCCGTACATCATCGTGTTCCTGAACAAGTGCGACATGGTGGACGACGCCGAACTGCTCGAGCTGGTCGAGATGGAAGTTCGGGAACTGCTGTCGAAGTACGAGTTCCCGGGCGACGACACCCCGATCATCAAGGGTTCGGCCAAGCTGGCGCTGGAAGGCGACAAGGGCGAACTGGGCGAAGTGGCCATCATGAACCTGGCCGACGCGCTGGACAGCTACATCCCGACGCCGGAGCGTGCCGTTGACGGTACCTTCCTGATGCCGGTGGAAGACGTGTTCTCGATCTCGGGTCGCGGCACCGTGGTGACCGGGCGTATCGAGCGCGGCGTGATCAAGGTCGGCGAGGAAATCGAAATCGTCGGTATCCGCCCGACCGTGAAGACCACCTGCACCGGCGTGGAAATGTTCCGCAAGCTGCTGGACCAGGGCCAGGCTGGCGACAACGTCGGTCTGCTGCTGCGCGGCACCAAGCGTGAAGACGTCGAGCGCGGCCAGGTGCTGTGCAAGCCGGGTTCGATCAAGCCGCACACCCACTTCACCGGCGAGGTGTACATCCTGTCGAAGGACGAAGGCGGCCGTCACACCCCGTTCTTCAACAACTACCGCCCGCAGTTCTACTTCCGTACCACCGACGTGACCGGCTCGATCGAGCTGCCGGCGGACAAGGAAATGGTGATGCCGGGTGACAACGTGTCGATCACCGTCAAGCTGATCGCCCCGATCGCCATGGAAGAAGGTCTGCGCTTCGCTATCCGCGAGGGTGGCCGTACCGTCGGCGCCGGCGTCGTGGCAAAGATCCTCGACTAAGCAGTATTAGTATCAGGCGAACGCAACACCAACCGGTTGCGTTCGTTGCCAGGGGGTTGGTTTCATTGCTGACCCAAAGTAGTTTTAGGGGTATAGCTCAACTGGCAGAGCGTCGGTCTCCAAAACCGAAGGTTGGGGGTTCGATTCCCTCTGCCCCTGCCAAATCAATCAGCCGCGTCGCGAAAATCCTTCGTGACGCGGCTTAGTCTCGTTTGCGAAACATGGCCAATCCCAATGTCGAAACCGTAAACGCCAACAGCGGCAAGTGGTTGCTTGGCGTCGCGGTCCTGCTTGTGGTTGCCGGCGTCATCGGTTTCTATGCACTGGCACAGCAACCGTCTTATGTACGTGGCGCCGCGCTGTTCGCGGGTATCGCACTGGGCGTGGTCGTTGCGCTGGTGTCGGTGCCGGGTAAGGATTTCATCGGCTTCGCCAAGGAATCGTACCGGGAAGTTCGTAAGGTCGTCTGGCCGACACGCAAGGAGGCCGGGCAGATGACTGGCCTGGTGTTCGCCTTCGTCGTGATCATGGCCTTGTTCCTGTGGTCGGCAGACAAGCTCATCGAGTGGGTCATCTTTTCGCTCGTACTGGGCTGGAAATAAGAGGTAGCGCATGACGGAAAACGCCCAGCAGGAAAACAACGCCGCGGAATCGCCTTCGTCGAAGAAGCGCTGGTATGTCGTGCACGCATACTCCGGTATGGAGAAGAGCGTGCAGCGCGCGCTGCAGGAGCGCATCGAGCGCGCCGAGATGCAGGACAAGTTCGGCCGCATCCTGGTGCCCTCGGAAGAAGTCGTGGAAATCAAGGGTGGCCACAAGTCGGTCACCGAGCGTCGTTTCTTCCCGGGCTATGTCCTGGTCGAGATGGAAATGACCGACGAAACCTGGCACTTGGTGAAGAACACCAGCAAGGTGACCGGTTTCGTGGGCGGCGCCCGCAACCGCCCGAGCCCGATCTCGCAGCGCGAGGTCGACAAGATCATGACCCAGATGCAGGAAGGGGTCGAGAAGCCGCGTCCCAAGACGCTGTTCGAAGTGGGCGAAATGGTGCGCGTCAAGGACGGCCCGTTCACCGACTTCAACGGCAACGTGGAAGAAGTGAACTACGAGAAATCGCGCCTGCGCGTCTCGGTCACGATCTTCGGACGTGCCACCCCGGTCGAGCTCGAGTTCGGCCAGGTCGAGAAGGTGTAAGGAATTTGCCGGTTGCAGGCCGAAAGGCCGGCAGCGGGTAAAGGGCGCAGCCGAGTGGCTGTGCCAAGAGGAGCGCGAGGCCGTGCCAGCAGGGCGGCGATAGCGCGTTACGACTCAACAGGATCATCTCCGTGAAACGGAGTGATCTGGATTGGAGTAGAAATGGCCAAGAAGATCATTGGCTTTATCAAGCTGCAGATTCCGGCTGGTAAGGCAAATCCCTCCCCGCCCGTTGGTCCCGCACTGGGTCAGCGCGGTCTGAACATCATGGAGTTCTGCAAGGCGTTCAACGCCCAGACCCAGGGTATGGAACCCGGTCTGCCGGTGCCGGTGGTGATTACCGCCTTCGCCGACAAGAGCTTCACCTTCGTGATGAAGTCGCCGCCCGCGACCGTGCTGATCAAGAAGGCAGCCGGCATCACCAAGGGTTCGCCGAAGCCGCACACCGATAAGGTTGGCAAGATCACCCGCGCCCAGGCTGAAGAAATCGCCAAGGCCAAGAACGCTGACCTGACCGCCGCCGATCTGGACGCCGCCGTGCGTACCATCGCCGGTTCGGCTCGCTCGATGGGCATCACCGTGGAGGGTCTGTAAATGGCTAAGGTTTCCAAGCGCGTCGCTGCCAACAAGGCAAAGATCGAGCGTACCAAGTTCTACCCGATCGACGAGGCCCTGGGCCTGGTGAAGAGCTGCGCTTCGGCGAAGTTCGACGAGTCGATCGACGTGGCCGTGCAGCTGGGCATCGATGCCAAGAAGTCGGACCAGGTTGTGCGTGGTTCCGTGGTGCTGCCGGCCGGTACCGGCAAGTCGGTCCGCGTGGCCGTGTTCGCCCAGGGCGACAAGGCCGAGGCTGCCAAGGCCGCTGGCGCCGACATCGTTGGCATGGAAGACCTGGCTGAGCAAGTCAAGGCCGGCAACCTGAACTTCGACGTCGTGATCGCTTCCCCGGACACGATGCGTATCGTTGGTACGCTGGGTCAGATCCTGGGCCCGCGCGGCCTGATGCCGAACCCGAAGGTTGGCACCGTGACCCCCGACGTGGCCCAGGCCGTGAAGAACGCCAAGGCTGGTCAGGTTCAGTTCCGTGTCGACAAGGCCGGTATCATCCACGCCACCATCGGTCGTCGTTCGTTCGAAGACACCGCTCTGAAGAGCAACCTGGCAGCACTGCTGGACGCTCTGGTCAAGGCCAAGCCGGCGACGAGCAAGGGTGTGTACCTGCGCAAGATCGCCGTGTCGTCGACCATGGGCGTTGGCGTGCGTGTCGAGCAGGCTTCGCTGTCGGCCTGAGCTGGCGGCACTCGGTTGACCGGAACCCGATAACGCCGGTCAGCAAAAGAATTGAAAGTTCCTGCCGATGGCAGGAACTGTCTCCGGACTGAAAGGAAAGGAGCAAGGCTTTGGGCAGTGATGCCCGCCGGAGGCGCAAGCCCCGGCAGACATTGCTGGTTATCAAAGACCGCTGGTGTCCGCGCTGCTGCTGTCAGGGAGCGTGGGCTTAATCGGACGGTACGTGCGCAATGGGGCAACCCATCGCGACGCTCTCCGGCCCGCCAGCGCAGATGGCGTACCCGAAGGGATTGATGAAGCCGGGCCAGACCCGGGTGATTCGGGCCAATCGGTCGCCGTTCGTATGGACTGATGCGCGTCGCAAGACAAGCATCGTTTTGGAGCTAAACCGTGCCACTCAATATTGAAGATAAGAAGGCCGTCGTTGCTGAGGTTTCGGCGCAAGTCGCCAAAGCCCAGACCATCGTCGTGGCCGAATATCGCGGCATCGCGGTTGGCGATCTGACCAAGCTGCGTGCTACCGCCCGCCAGCAAGGCGTCTACCTGCGCGTTCTGAAGAACACGCTGGCCCGCCGCGCTGTGGAAGGTACGCCGTTTGCTGGCCTCGCAGAGCAAATGACCGGTCCGCTGATCTACGGTATTTCCGAAGATGCAGTGGCCTCGGCCAAGGTTCTCAACGACTTTGCCAAGACCAACGACAAGCTGGTCCTGCGCGCTGGGTCGTATGACGGCCGTGTGCTCGACGCTGCCGCCGTCAAGGCGCTGGCCTCGATCCCGAGCCGCGACGAACTGATTGCTCAGCTGCTTGGCGTGATGCAGGCACCGGTGTCGGGCTTTGCCCGTCTGCTGGCCGCCCTGGCCGCCAAGAAGAGCGAAGGCGCTCCCACGGAAGCGGAAGCCCCGGCTGCTTAAGGCTGCGTACAGATCGGGCATACCGATCGCAATACCGATACCGAATCAAATTTAGGAGTAATCCAAATGGCAATCACTAAAGACGACATCCTGGAAGCCGTTGGCGCGATGTCCGTGATGGAACTGAACGACCTGGTCAAGGCGTTCGAAGAGAAGTTTGGCGTGTCCGCCGCTGCAATGGCCGTGGCTGCTGCCCCGGGCGCTGGTGGTGCTGCTGCTGCTGAAGAACAGACCGAGTTCAACGTGATCCTGGCCGAAGTCGGCGCCAACAAGGTTGGCGTGATCAAGGCCGTTCGCGAAATCACCGGTCTGGGCCTGAAGGAAGCCAAGGACCTGGTCGATGGCGCACCGAAGCCCGTCAAGGAAGGCGTGGACAAGGCCGCTGCCGCCGAAGCCAAGAAGAAGCTGGAAGAAGCCGGCGCGAAGGTCGACGTCAAGTAAGCATGCTTGCGTGCCGTTCTGGCACGCAAATGGGGCTGGCAAAGGGAAATTCCCGGCGCCAGCCTTTTTGCGCTTGTGCGAGTGTGTTTTATTGGCCACTCATCACAGCGAAAAAGTGATGTTTGGGTTGTTTTGGCGCATCGGATTTCCGATGTCCCAGCAGATGTCAAACATCAGTGGCAAACTAGCTTGTTGCTGCTGATGTTTGTCTTCTGAACCGACTGCAGAAGACAAGTTTGGTCGGGTGTCCCCCGGGCGAGTGCAGGCTTTGCGCCGATGCATTGACCACACCGCCCGCAGCGTGCGGACACCGTCAGCCAGAGGTTGGTAGCGGCCAACCGCCAAATCCCCTCCCAGTCGCTGAACACCTCAGGCGTGGCCAGGTCCAGCCGCCCTGCGATGATTCGGAGATCCCATGGCGTACAGCTTCACCGAAAAGAAGCGCATTCGCAAATCCTTTGCGAAGCGCGCGACGGTTCATCAGGTTCCATTCCTGCTTGCTACCCAGATTGAATCCTACACCCAGTTCTTGCAAGCGGAAACGCCGACCGCGCGTCGCAAGACCGAAGGCCTGCAGGCCGCTTTCAACGCGATTTTCCCAATCGCCTCCCATAACGGGCTTGCCCGTATGGAGTTTGTCTCGTATCACCTGTCCAATCCGCCGTTCGACGTCAAGGAATGCCAGCAGCGTGGCCTGACGTTCCACTCGGCCCTGCGCGCGAAGGTTCGCCTGATCATCAACGATCGCGAGAACCCAGGCAAGGTCAAGGAAGTGAAGGAGCAGGAAGTCTATATGGGCGAAATTCCGCTCATGACTTCCACGGGTTCGTTTGTGATCAATGGCACCGAGCGTGTCATCGTCTCGCAGCTGCACCGCTCGCCGGGCGTGTTCTTCGAGCACGACAAGGGCAAGACCCACAGCTCGGGCAAGCTGCTGTTCTCGGCTCGTATCATCCCCTACCGCGGTTCGTGGCTGGACTTCGAGTTCGACCCGAAGGATATCCTGTACTTCCGCGTCGACCGCCGCCGCAAGATGCCGGTGACGATCCTGCTGAAGTCGATCGGCCTGACGCCGGAGCAGATCCTCGCGCACTTCTTCGTGTTCGACAACTTCACGCTGCAAGCCGAAGGCGCGCAACTCGAGTTCGTGCCCGAGCGCCTGCGCGGTGAAGTCGCTCGCTTCGACATCGCCGACAAGAACGGCCGTGTCGTGGTCGAGAAGGACAAGCGCATCAACGCCAAGCATATCCGCGACCTGGACTCGGCCGGCACCAAGCTGATCAGCGTGCCGGAAGACTACCTGCTGGGCCGCGTGCTGGCGAAGAACATCATCGACCCGGATACCGGCGAGGTGATCGCCAACGCCAACGACGAGCTGACCGAGACGGTCCTCGAGAACCTGCGCGAAGCCGGCGTCAAGCAGATCCAGACCCTGTACACCAACGACCTGGATCAGGGCCCGTACATGTCGCAGACCCTGCGCGTGGACGAGACCGCCGACCAGACCGCTGCGCGTATCGCGATCTACCGCATGATGCGCCCGGGCGAGCCGCCGACCGAGGAAGCCGTCGAAGCGCTGTTCCAGCGCCTGTTCTACAGCGAAGAGTCGTATGACCTGTCGCGCGTTGGCCGCATGAAGGTCAACAGCCGCCTGTCGCGCCCGAGCGGCGAGGGCAGCATGGTGCTGCAGGACGAGGACATCCTCGAGACCATCAAGATCCTGGTCAACCTGCGCAACGGCAAGGGCGAAGTCGACGATATCGACCACCTGGGCAACCGCCGCGTGCGTTGCGTCGGCGAACTGGCCGAGAACCAGTTCCGCGCCGGCCTGTCGCGCGTGGAGCGCGCCGTCAAGGAACGTCTGGGCCAGGCCGAGACCGAGAACCTGATGCCGCACGACCTGATCAACTCGAAGCCGATTTCGTCGGCGATCCGCGAGTTCTTCGGTTCGTCGCAGCTGTCGCAGTTCATGGACCAGACCAACCCGCTGTCCGAGATCACGCACAAGCGCCGTGTCTCCGCACTGGGCCCGGGCGGTCTGACCCGCGAGCGCGCAGGCTTTGAAGTCCGCGACGTGCACCCGACCCACTACGGCCGCGTGTGCCCGATCGAAACGCCGGAAGGTCCGAACATTGGTCTGATCAACTCGCTGGCGCTGTATGCGCGCCTGAACGAGTACGGATTCCTGGAAACCCCGTACCGCAAGGTCGAGAACAGCAAGCTGACCGACCAGGTCGACTACCTGTCCGCGATCGAGGAAGGCAAGTACGTGGTGGCCCAGGCCAATGCGACCGTGGACGCCGAAGGCAACTTGACCGACGAACTGGTGTCGGCGCGTGAAGGCTCCGAGCGTGAAACCCGTATGGTGACGCCGGACCGCGTGCAGTACATCGACGTGGCGCCGTCGCAGATCGTGTCGGCCGCTGCCTCGCTGGTGCCGTTCCTGGAACACGATGACGCGAACCGTGCACTGATGGGCGCGAACATGCAGCGTCAGGCCGTGCCTTGCCTGCGTCCGGACAAGCCGCTGGTCGGCACCGGCATCGAGCGCACCGTTGCGGTCGACTCGGGTACTGCCGTGCAAGCCATGCGTGGCGGCGTGGTCGACTACGTCGACGCGATGCGTATCGTGATCCGCGTGAACGACGACGAAGCCGTGGCCGGTGAAGTCGGCGTGGACATCTACAACCTGATCAAGTACACGCGTTCGAACCAGAACACGAACATCAACCAGCGTCCGATGGTCAAGGTGGGCGACCACGTGGCCCGCGGCGACGTCGTGGCCGATGGTGCCTCGACTGACCTGGGCGAGCTCGCGCTCGGCCAGAACATGCTGGTCGCGTTCATGCCCTGGAACGGCTACAACTTCGAGGATTCGATCCTGATCTCGGAGCGCGTGGTGGCCGAAGACCGCTACACCTCGATCCACATCGAGGAACTGTCGGTCGTTGCCCGCGACACCAAGCTCGGACCTGAAGAAATCACGCGCGACATCTCGAACCTGGCCGAAGCCCAGCTGGCTCGCCTGGACGAGTCGGGCATCACCTACATCGGCGCCGAGGTCGAAGCCGGCGACGTGCTGGTGGGCAAGGTCACGCCGAAGGGCGAGACCCAGCTGACCCCGGAAGAGAAGCTGCTGCGCGCGATCTTCGGCGAGAAGGCTTCGGACGTGAAGGACACCTCGCTGCGCGTGCCGTCGGGCATGAGCGGCATCGTGATCGACGTCCAGGTCTTCACCCGCGAAGGCGTGACTCGCGACAAGCGTGCCCAGTCGATCATCGACGACGAACTGAAGCGCTACCGCCTGGACCTGAACGACCAGCTGCGTATCGTGGAAGGCGACGCGTTCCAGCGTCTGGAGCGCCTGCTCGTCGACAAGACCGTCAACGGCGGTCCGAAGAAGCTGGCCAAGGGCGCGAAGCTGACCAAGGAATACCTGGCGGAAATCGACAAGTACCACTGGTTCGACATCCGTCCGGCCGACGAGGAAGTCGCTGCCCAGCTGGAAGCCGTCAAGGAAGCGATCGAGCAGAAGCGCCACGAGTTCGACCTGGCCTTCGAAGAGAAGCGCAAGAAGCTCACGCAGGGCGATGAACTGCCGCCGGGCGTGATCAAGATGGTCAAGGTGTACCTGGCCGTCAAGCGCCGCCTGCAGCCTGGCGACAAGATGGCAGGCCGTCACGGTAACAAGGGTGTGGTGTCGAAGATCGTCCCGATCGAAGACATGCCGTATATGGCGGACGGTACCCCGGCCGACATCGTGCTGAACCCGCTGGGCGTGCCGTCGCGGATGAACGTGGGCCAGATCCTGGAAACCCACCTGGGCTGGGCCGCGCGCGGCTTGGGCCAGCGTATCGGCGACATGCTCAAGGCTTCGGCCAAGGCGCAGGAACTGCGCCCGCTGCTGGCTCAGGTCTACAACGAGAGCGGCAAGCCGGAAGACCTCGACAGCCTGTCGGACGCCGAAGTGCTGGAACTGGCGAACAACCTGAAAAAGGGCGTGCCCTTCGCGACGCCGGTGTTCGACGGTGCGCACGAGGATGAAATCCGCCGCATGCTGGACCTGGCCTACCCGGACGAGATCGCCAAGGAAAAGGGCCTGACCGCTTCGAAGCAGCAGGTCACGCTGTTCGACGGCCGCACCGGCGAAGCGTTCGAGCGTCCGGTCACGCTGGGTGTGATGCACATGCTGAAGCTGCACCACCTGGTCGACGACAAGATGCACGCGCGTTCGACCGGCCCGTACTCGCTCGTCACGCAGCAGCCGCTGGGTGGTAAGGCGCAGTTCGGTGGCCAGCGTTTCGGTGAGATGGAAGTGTGGGCACTGGAAGCCTATGGCGCGTCGTATGTGCTGCAGGAGATGCTGACGGTCAAGTCCGATGACGTGAACGGCCGTACCAAGGTGTACGAAAACATCGTCAAGGGCGAGCACTCGATCGATGCCGGCATGCCGGAATCGTTCAATGTGCTGGTGAAGGAAATCCGCTCGCTGGGTATCGACATCGACCTCGATCGCTACTGATCGAGACGATCGGGTGCCGGCCATGGCACCCACCAGCGCAGGATTTCCCACAGGATTGAATGCCGCGGCACCGGACAGACTCCGGCGCTGCGGCGAAACAAGGAGTTGCAATGAAAGCATTGCTCGATCTCTTTAAGCAGGTACAGCAGGAAGAGCAGTTCGACGCGATCAAGATCGGCCTGGCCTCGCCCGACAAGATCCGTTCGTGGTCGTACGGCGAAGTCAAGAAGCCGGAAACGATCAACTACCGTACGTTCAAGCCGGAACGCGACGGCCTGTTCTGCGCCAAGATCTTTGGCCCGATCAAGGACTACGAGTGCCTGTGCGGCAAGTACAAGCGCCTGAAGCATCGCGGCGTGATCTGCGAGAAGTGCGGCGTTGAAGTGACGCTGGCCAAGGTGCGCCGCGAGCGCATGGGCCACATCGAACTGGCCGCGCCGACCGCGCACATCTGGTTCCTGAAGTCGCTGCCGTCGCGCCTGGGCATGGTCCTGGACATGACGCTGCGCGACATCGAGCGCGTGCTGTACTTCGAGGCATTCGTGGTGCTCGAGCCCGGCATGACCCCGCTCAAGAAGAGCCAGATCATGTCGGAAGACGACTACCTGGCCAAGTGCGACGAGTACGGCGAGGGCGAGTTCGTCGCCATGATGGGTGCCGAGGGCATCCGTGAACTGCTGCGCGGCATCGACATCGAGAAGCAGATCGAACAGATCCGCGCCGAGCTGCAGGCCACCGGCTCCGAAGCCAAGATCAAGAAGTTCGCCAAGCGCCTGAAGGTGCTCGAGGCCTTCCAGCGTTCGGGCATCAAGCCCGAGTGGATGATCCTCGAAGTGCTGCCGGTGCTGCCGCCCGAGCTGCGCCCCCTGGTGCCGCTGGATGGCGGCCGCTTCGCGACCTCGGACCTGAACGACCTGTATCGCCGCGTCATCAACCGTAACAACCGCCTGAAGCGCCTGCTGGAGCTGAAGGCCCCTGAGATCATCGTGCGCAACGAAAAGCGCATGCTGCAGGAAGCGGTTGACTCGCTGCTGGACAACGGCCGTCGCGGCAAGGCGATGACCGGTGCCAACAAGCGTCCGCTGAAGTCCCTGGCCGAAATGATCAAGGGCAAGGGCGGCCGTTTCCGTCAGAACCTGCTGGGCAAGCGCGTCGACTACTCGGGCCGTTCGGTCATCGTGGTGGGCCCGACGCTCAAGCTGCACCAGTGCGGCCTGCCCAAGCTGATGGCGCTCGAGCTGTTCAAGCCGTTCATCTTCCACAAGCTGGAAACGATGGGCATCGCCACCACCATCAAGGCGGCGAAGAAGGAAGTCGAAAGCCAGACGCCGGTGGTGTGGGACATCCTCGAAGAGGTGATCCGCGAGCACCCGGTGATGCTGAACCGTGCGCCGACGCTGCACCGCCTGGGTATCCAGGCGTTCGAGCCGGTGCTGATCGAAGGCAAGGCCATCCAGCTGCACCCGCTGGTCTGCGCGGCGTTCAACGCCGACTTCGACGGTGACCAGATGGCTGTTCACGTCCCGCTGTCGCTGGAAGCGCAGATGGAAGCCCGCACCCTGATGCTGGCCTCCAACAACGTGCTGTTCCCGGCCAACGGCGACCCGTCGATCGTGCCGTCGCAAGACGTGGTGCTGGGTCTGTACTACACGACCCGCGACAAGATCAACGGCAAGGGCGAAGGCATGACCTTTGCCGACATCAGCGAAGTGATCCGCGCCTACGAGAACAAGGAAGTCGAACTGGCTTCCCGCGTGAACGTGCGTATTACCGAGTATGAGCTGGTCGACAAGGACGCCGATGGCGATGCCCGTTTCGCACCCAAGATCACGCTGCAGGCCACCACGGTCGGCCGCGCGATCCTGTCCGAGATCCTGCCCAAGGGCCTGCCGTTCTCGGTGCTGAACAAGCCGCTGAAGAAGAAGGAAATCTCGCGCCTGATCAATACCGCCTTCCGCAAGTGCGGCCTGCGCGAGACCGTGATCTTCGCCGACAAGCTGCTGCAGTCGGGCTTCCGCCTGGCGACGCGCGCCGGCATCTCGATCGCGATCGACGACATGCTGGTGCCGCCTGCCAAGGAGAAGATCATCTCCGAGGCCTCGGCCAAGGTGAAGGAATACGACAAGCAGTACATGTCGGGTCTGGTGACGGACCAGGAGCGTTACAACAACGTCGTGGACATCTGGGGCGCTGCCGGCGACCAGGTGGGCAAGGCGATGATGGAACAGCTCCAGCACGAAGACGTGGTCGACCGCAACGGCAACACCGTCAAGCAAGAGTCGTTCAACTCCATCTACATGATGGCCGACTCGGGCGCACGGGGTTCCGCCGCGCAGATCCGCCAGCTCGCTGGTATGCGTGGCCTGATGGCCAAGCCGGATGGCTCGATCATTGAAACGCCGATTACGGCGAACTTCCGTGAAGGCCTGAACGTTCTGCAGTACTTCATCTCGACCCACGGCGCCCGTAAGGGCCTGGCCGATACGGCACTGAAGACCGCGAACTCGGGTTACCTGACCCGCCGTCTGGTCGACGTGACGCAGGATCTCGTCGTGGTGGAAGACGATTGCGGCACCTCCAACGGCGTGGCCATGAAGGCCCTGGTCGAAGGCGGTGAAGTGATCGAAGCCCTGCGCGACCGTATTCTGGGCCGTGTGACCGTGGCCGACGTGGTGAACCCTGAAACCCAGGAAACCGCGATCGAGACCGGCACGCTGCTGGACGAAGACCTGGTCGACCTGATCGACAGCATCGGCGTGGACGAAGTCAAGGTCCGTACCCCGCTGTCGTGCGACACGCGCTACGGCCTGTGCGCCAAGTGCTATGGCCGCGACCTCGGCCGCGGCGTGATGGTGAACTCGGGCGAAGCGGTGGGCGTGATTGCTGCCCAGTCGATCGGTGAGCCGGGCACGCAGCTGACCATGCGTACGTTCCACATCGGTGGTGCGGCATCGCGTGCGGCAGTGGCATCGAGCGTGGAAGCGAAGGCAACCGGTACCGTGCGTTTCACGGCGACCATGCGCTACGTGACCAATGCGAAGGGCGAGCTGATCGTCATCTCGCGTTCGGGCGAGGCGCTGATCACCGACGACCACGGCCGCGAGCGCGAGCGCCACAAGATCCCGTACGGCGCCACGCTGCTGGTGCAGGACGGCCAGGCCATCAAGGCTGGCACGCAGCTGGCCACGTGGGACGCGCTGACCCGCCCGATCGTCTCGGAATACACCGGCACGACCAAGTTCGAGAACGTCGAAGAAGGCGTGACCGTCGCCAAGCAGATGGATGAAGTCACGGGCCTGTCGACCCTCGTGGTGATCGACGCCAAGCGCCGCACGGCTGCCACCAAGGGCATTCGCCCGCAGGTGAAGCTGCTCGACGCCAATGGCCAGGAAGTGAAGATCCCGGGCACGGACCACTCCGTGACCATCGGCTTCCAGGTGGGCGCGCTGATTACCGTGAAGGACGGCCAGCAGGTTCACGTCGGTGAAGTGCTCGCACGTATCCCGACCGAATCGCAGAAGACCCGCGACATTACCGGTGGTCTGCCGCGTGTGGCCGAGCTGTTCGAAGCGCGTTCGCCGAAGGACGCCGCCGTGCTGGCGGAAGTCACCGGCACGACCTCGTTCGGCAAGGACACGAAGGGCAAGCAGCGCCTGGTCATCACCGACCTGGACGGCAACGCCCACGAGTTCCTGATCGCGAAGGAAAAGCAGGTGCTGGTGCACGACGGCCAGGTGGTGAACAAGGGCGAAATGATCGTGGAAGGTCCGGCGGATCCGCACGACATCCTGCGCCTGAAGGGCATCGAAGAGCTGGCGCACTACATCGTCGACGAGGTTCAGGACGTGTACCGTCTGCAGGGCGTGAAGATCAACGACAAGCACATCGAGGTGATCGTTCGCCAGATGCTGCGTCGCGTTCAGGTCGCCGACGTGGGCGACACCAAGTTCATCCCGGGTGAACAGGTGGAGCGTTCGGAACTGCTCGACGAGAACGATCGCGTGATCGCCGAAGGCAAGCGTCCGGCAACCTACGAGAACCTGCTGCTGGGTATTACCAAGGCGTCGCTGTCGACCGACAGCTTCATCTCGGCGGCATCGTTCCAGGAAACCACGCGCGTGCTGACCGAAGCCGCGATCATGGGCAAGACCGACGACCTGCGTGGTCTGAAGGAAAACGTGATCGTCGGCCGTCTGATCCCGGCCGGTACCGGCCTGGCCTACCACCGTGCCCGCAAGGCACGCGAGGCGGCCGAGCGCGAACGCGCCCAGGCGATCTCCGAAGAAGAGCAGTCGCTCTTCATCGAGCCGCCGCCGGTGGTGCAGGCGACCGAGGGTGAAGGCGACAACGCCTGATCCATGCAGTAGTGCTCCGCCGCCAAGGCGGACACAAGAAGCCCGGCTGATGCAGCCGGGCTTTTTTTTGTCTGCGTTTCCGGTGTGATCGCCTGGCAACAGGGCCGCGGAAAGCATGCGTGCCAGGGTCGTTGCAGTGCGACATAAAGAAACCGGCATGGACGCCGGAGCTGGCCATCTGGCGGGCGACCCTTGACCTATAGTTTTAGCACCCCGGATAACTGTCGCGATGATCGCGTCGGAGGTTGCAATCATGACCATGGCTACCACGCTGGCGAGCTGCCTGGACAAGAGGCAGACCCAGTTCGACACCGTTCGTCATCCCTATAGCCTGAGCAGCATGGCTACTGCCCATGCCGCGCATATTCCCGGCGACCGCCTGGCCAAGACGGTGCTGCTGGAAGACGACAAGGGCTATGTCGCTGCCGTGATCCCTTCCAGCCACCACCTGAAGCTGTCGGAGATCTGCGAGCAGACTGGCCGCAAGCTGACGCTGGCGCACGAGGATGGCGTGCGCGAAGTATTCCGCGACTGCGACCTCGGCGCGATTCCGCCCGTTGCCATGGCGTACGGCACGCAGACCTGGCTCGACGAAAGCTTGCTCACTCATTCGGACGTCTACTTCGAGGCCGGCGACCACCAGGAACTGGTGCACATGAGCACCGAGCAGTTCATGGCGCTGATGGCCGACGCGCAGCGCGGGCATTTCGCGCATCGCATGATGTAGGGCGGGGCGTGACGCAGTGAAGGCCAGGGCGGCCGGCGTTTGCCGGCCGCTTTGTTTTGGAGCGCCCCGACTGGCGTAAGAATCTTCGGACTGTTTGTCCCGCGCGGTCGGTCAGCCGCGTTCTTAGTGGTATGGTTACGGCTTTTCCGGCTTCCGCAATTCCGTTGTCCATGTCGCAAGCACTGGCGGTCCTCAAGGATGTTTTTGGCTACCACGCCTTCCGGGGCCGCCAGGGCGAGATCATCGATCATGTCGCGTCCGGTGGCGATTGCCTGGTGCTGATGCCGACCGGCGGCGGCAAGTCGCTGTGCTACCAGATCCCGGCGCTGTTGCGGCAGCGCGCCGGCGAGGGCGTGGGCATCGTGGTCTCGCCGCTGATCGCGCTGATGCAGGACCAGGTCGCGGCGCTGACCGAAGCCGGCGTGCGCGCCGCGGTGCTCAATTCCACGCTGACCGGTTCCGAGGCTTCCGCGGTCGAACGGGACCTGCTGGCCGGCCGGCTCGAGGTCCTCTATGTCGCGCCGGAACGGCTGATGACGCCGCGCTTCCTCGACTTGCTCGAGCGCACGCGGGTCGGGCTGTTCGCGATCGACGAAGCGCATTGCGTGTCGCAGTGGGGCCATGATTTCCGGCCTGAGTACATCCAGCTGTCGGTGCTGCACGAGCGCTTCCCGCACGTGCCGCGCATCGCACTGACGGCCACGGCCGACGCGCTGACGCGAGACGAGATCATCGAACGCCTGGCGCTCGATGACGCACGTGTCTTCATCTCCAGCTTCGACCGTCCTAATATCCGCTACCGCATCGTCGAGAAGGACAATGCCCGCCAGCAGTTGCTGGCCTTCATCAAGGCCGAGCACACCGCCGGCGATGGCAGCCATGACAGTGGCATCGTCTATTGCCTGTCGCGCAAGAAGGTCGAGGACACCGCCGAGTGGCTTCAAGGCCACGGCATCAATGCGCTGCCATATCACGCGGGCATGGACCCGGCCACGCGACAGCGTCACCAGGCGCGCTTTCGCGAAGAGGAGGGCCTGGTGATGGTCGCTACCATCGCCTTTGGCATGGGTATCGACAAGCCGGACGTACGCTTCGTCGCTCACCTGGATCTGCCCAAGAGCATGGAAGGCTACTACCAGGAAACCGGCCGCGCCGGCCGTGACGGGCTGCCGGCCAACGCCTGGATGGCCTATGGTCTCGGCGACGTCGTGCAGCAGAAGCGCATGATCGACGAATCCGAAGCCGACGATGCCTTCAAGCGGGTGTCGTCGTCCAAGCTCGACGCCTTGCTGGGGCTGTGCGAGACCGCCGGCTGCCGGCGCGTGCGCATCCTGGCCTACTTCAACGAGGCCAGTGAGCCCTGCGGCAACTGCGATACGTGCCTCGAGCCGCCCGCCACCTGGGACGGCACGCGCGAGGCGCAGATGGCGCTGTCGTGTGTCTACCGTACGGCGCAGGCCAGCCGGGTGCATTTTGGCGCTACCCATCTGATCGATGTGCTGCGCGGCAATACCTCGGAAAAGATCAAGCAATGGGGCCATGACAAGGTCTCGACCTTTGGCATCGGGAAGGACCGGTCGGGCCATGAATGGCATACCGTATTCCGTCAGTTGATCGCGCAGGGTTTGCTGGTGATCGACCATGGCGGCCACGGCGCGCTGCTGCTGGGGGAGGGTGCGCGCGAGGTGCTCAAGGGCGAGCGCCAGATCATCCTGCGCCGCCAGGCCACGAGGCCCGGCAAGTCCGGCGAGCGCGCCGCGCGTGGGACCCGCCCCGACCACACCGCGGATATGGATGCCGACACGCTCGCAAACTGGGAGGCACTGCGCCGCTGGCGCACTGAGGCCGCTCGCGAACATGGCGTGCCGGCCTATGTCATCTTCCACGATGCCACGCTGGCCGAACTGGCCCGGACCGCACCGGGCTCCTTGTCGGCGATGGAAGGTATTCCCGGGATTGGTGCATCCAAGCTCGAGCGCTATGGCCAGGCCATCGTCGACACCCTGAGCAGGGTCTAGATGCAACCGGTATACGGCTTGACGGTATACGATTCCGCGGCTATCATGCCAGATTCGAGTTTTTGGCTTTGGATTTCGCTCGCCTGTCGGATATGTGGCCTTTGGTTCGCGCCCGGCAAGCCTTCCGGATGACTTCTTGGGGTCCGGCGGCGGCAGATGCGGGATCCGGGTGCCGGCTCGCGCTCTTTGGCATGCTGTTACCGCACAGTCCCGTCTCCAGAGCGCGTCCGCTCATCTCTCCCGCCCAAAACCCGTAGTTGCCTCTCCATTCCGGCGCATGCCGGTGCGAGGGGTGTTTTTCGTAAAACCAAGCTGGATTGAACAATGCCAACTATCAACCAACTGGTTCGCAAGCCGCGCGTCTCTGAAGTCATCAAGAGCAAGAGCCCGGCACTTGAGAACTGCCCGCAGCGTCGGGGCGTGTGCACCCGCGTGTACACCACGACGCCGAAGAAGCCGAACTCGGCACTGCGTAAGGTCGCCAAGGTGCGCCTGACCAACGGTTTCGAAGTCATTTCGTACATCGGCGGTGAAGGCCACAACCTGCAGGAACACTCGGTCGTGCTGATCCGCGGCGGCCGTGTGAAGGATCTGCCGGGTGTGCGTTACCACATCGTCCGTGGTTCGCTGGATCTGCAAGGCGTGAAGGACCGCAAGCAGGCCCGTTCGAAGTACGGTGCGAAGCGTCCGAAGGCTGCCTAAGCTTTCAGAGCAAGCAACAAGCGATGGCCGCTGGCGGTTTCCGTCATGCAGCTGTCAACAGGCGGCGGTACAACGGAGCGTTTTTGTGCGCCGTGCCGTCGAGTAAGTGGTCACCCGGCGAATTTGCTGTTCATGCATGCAAGCTAGTTGGTGGCCGGAGAGCGGAGACAACAAACCGCGCTCTCAACTGAATCTAAAGGAAAGAAGATGCCACGTCGTCGTGAAGTCCCGAAGCGGGACGTTCTGCCTGATCCGAAGTTCGGCAACGTTGAAGTTGCCAAGTTCATGAACGTGCTGATGCTGGACGGCAAGAAGTCGGTTGCCGAACGCATCGTGTACGGCGCGTTCGACCAGATCGAAAAGAAGGCAGGCAAGGCCCCCATCGAAGTGTTCTCCGTTGCGATCAACAACGTGAAGCCGGTGGTGGAAGTGAAGAGCCGTCGCGTGGGCGGCGCCAACTATCAGGTTCCGGTCGAAGTCCGTCCGTCGCGTCGTTTGGCATTGGCGATGCGTTGGCTGCGCGAGGCCGCGAAGAAACGCAGCGAGAAGTCGATGGCGCTGCGCCTGGCAGGTGAGCTGCTGGAAGCATCGGAAGGTCGTGGCGGCGCGATGAAGAAGCGCGATGAAGTGCACCGCATGGCCGAAGCCAACAAGGCGTTCTCGCACTTCCGCTTCTAAAGCGCGCGAGAAACGTTGTTGGTTGCCGGGCGGGCTGTGTTTTTACACATCTCGCCCGTTTGTGTTAAGGGCGCGCGGCATGAGATGCCGGCGCCTCATGGACGAATAGAGGATTAAAGTGGCTCGTAAGACTCCTATTGAGCGCTACCGTAACATCGGTATTTCGGCTCACATTGACGCGGGTAAAACCACCACGACCGAGCGGATCCTGTTCTACACCGGTGTGAACCACAAGATCGGTGAAGTGCATGATGGCGCGGCCACCATGGACTGGATGGAGCAGGAGCAGGAGCGCGGCATCACCATCACGTCTGCTGCGACCACCGCCTTCTGGAAGGGCATGGGCGGCAACTACCCCGAGCACCGCTTCAACATCATCGACACCCCGGGCCACGTGGACTTCACCATCGAGGTGGAGCGTTCCATGCGCGTGCTGGACGGCGCGTGCATGGTGTACTGCGCCGTGGGTGGCGTGCAGCCGCAGTCCGAAACCGTCTGGCGTCAGGCCAACAAGTACGGCGTGCCGCGTCTGGCATTCGTCAACAAGATGGACCGTACCGGCGCGAACTTCTTCAAGGTCTACGACCAGCTGAAGACCCGCCTGAAGGCGAACCCGGTGCCCGTCGTGGTGCCGATCGGCGCTGAAGACGGCTTCCAGGGCGTCGTCGATCTGCTGGAGATGAAGGCGATCATTTGGGACGAAGCCAGCCAGGGCGTGAAGTTCGAATACCAGGACATCCCGGCCGAGCTGCAAGCCACCGCTGCCGAATGGCGCGAGAAGATGGTCGAGTCCGCCGCCGAAGCCAGCGAAGAGCTGATGGAAAAGTACCTGGGCGGCGAAGAGCTGACCCGCGCCGAGATCGTCAAGGCGCTGCGTGACCGTACCATCGCCTGCGAAATCCAGCCGATGCTGTGCGGCACCGCGTTCAAGAACAAGGGCGTGCAGCGTATGCTCGACGCCGTGATCGACTTCCTGCCGTCGCCGGTCGATATTCCGCCGGTCAAGGGCGTGGACGAGCGCGACGATGAGAAGAAGCTCGAGCGTAAGGCTGACGACAATGAGAAGTTCTCGGCGCTGGCGTTCAAGATCATGACCGACCCGTTCGTCGGCCAGCTGATCTTCTTCCGCGTGTACTCGGGCAAGATCAATTCGGGCGACACCGTGTACAACCCGGTGAAGGGGAAGAAGGAGCGTCTGGGCCGTATTCTGCAGATGCACGCCAACCAGCGCGAGGAAATCAAGGAAGTGCTGGCCGGCGACATCGCCGCTGCGGTGGGCCTGAAGGATGCCACCACGGGCGATACGCTGTGCGATCCGGCTGCCCCGATCGTGCTCGAGCGCATGGTGTTCCCGGAGCCGGTGATCTCGCAGGCGGTCGAGCCGAAGACCAAGGCTGACCAGGAAAAGATGGGCATCGCCCTGAACCGCCTGGCCGCTGAAGATCCGTCGTTCCGCGTGCGTACCGATGAAGAATCGGGTCAGACCATCATTTCGGGCATGGGCGAGCTCCACCTCGAAATTCTGGTCGACCGCATGAAGCGCGAATTCGGCGTGGAAGCCAACATCGGCGCGCCGCAGGTGGCCTACCGCGAAACCATTCGCAAGACGGCCGAAGGCGTCGAGGGCAAGTTCGTCAAGCAGTCGGGCGGCCGCGGCCAGTACGGCCACGCCGTGATCACGCTGGAACCGCAAGAGCCGGGCAAGGGCTTCGAGTTCATCGACGCCATCAAGGGCGGTGTGATTCCTCGCGAATACATCCCGGCGGTCGAAAAGGGTATCGTCGACACGCTGCCGAACGGTATCCTGGCAGGCTTCCCGGTGGTGGACGTGAAGGTCACGCTGACGTTCGGTTCGTACCACGACGTGGACTCGAACGAAAACGCGTTCCGTATGGCCGGCTCGATGGCTTTCAAGGAAGCCATGCGCAAGGCCAGCCCGGTTCTGCTCGAGCCGATGATGGCCGTGGAAGTGGAAACGCCGGAAGACTACACGGGTACCGTGATGGGCGACTTGTCGTCCCGCCGCGGCATCGTGCAGGGCATGGACGACATGGTGGGTGGCGGCAAGATCATCAAGGCCGAAGTCCCGCTGTCGGAAATGTTCGGTTATTCCACGTCGCTGCGCTCGGCCACTCAAGGCCGTGCCACGTACACCATGGAATTCAAGCACTACGCTGAAGCACCGAAGAACATCGCCGAAGCCGTGATGACGGCCAAGAGCAAGTAATTGGAAGTTCGCCGCCGCGCCAGCCGGTGCGGCGGCGCGATGAAACAACAAGATTGCATTCCTACAAGATTGCTTTCCTATCAGGAGCTGAAAAATGGCAAAGGAAAAGTTCGAGCGGACTAAGCCGCACGTGAACGTTGGTACGATTGGTCACGTTGACCACGGCAAGACCACGCTGACCGCAGCGATCGCCACGGTGCTGGCTTCGAAGTTCGGCGGTGCCGCCAAGAAGTACGACGAAATCGACGCAGCGCCGGAAGAGAAGGCACGCGGTATTACCATCAATACCGCCCACGTCGAGTACGAGACGGCCAACCGCCACTACGCGCACGTTGACTGCCCGGGCCACGCCGACTACGTGAAGAACATGATCACGGGTGCCGCCCAGATGGACGGCGCGATCCTGGTTTGCTCGGCTGCTGACGGCCCGATGCCGCAAACGCGCGAGCACATCCTGCTGGCCCGCCAGGTTGGCGTGCCGTACATCATCGTGTTCCTGAACAAGTGCGACATGGTGGACGACGCCGAACTGCTCGAGCTGGTCGAGATGGAAGTTCGGGAACTGCTGTCGAAGTACGAGTTCCCGGGCGACGACACCCCGATCATCAAGGGTTCGGCCAAGCTGGCGCTGGAAGGCGACAAGGGCGAACTGGGCGAAGTGGCCATCATGAACCTGGCCGACGCGCTGGACAGCTACATCCCGACGCCGGAGCGTGCCGTTGACGGTACCTTCCTGATGCCGGTGGAAGACGTGTTCTCGATCTCGGGTCGCGGCACCGTGGTGACCGGGCGTATCGAGCGCGGCGTGATCAAGGTCGGCGAGGAAATCGAAATCGTCGGTATCCGCCCGACCGTGAAGACCACCTGCACCGGCGTGGAAATGTTCCGCAAGCTGCTGGACCAGGGCCAGGCTGGCGACAACGTCGGTCTGCTGCTGCGCGGCACCAAGCGTGAAGACGTCGAGCGCGGCCAGGTGCTGTGCAAGCCGGGTTCGATCAAGCCGCACACCCACTTCACCGGCGAGGTGTACATCCTGTCGAAGGACGAAGGCGGCCGTCACACCCCGTTCTTCAACAACTACCGCCCGCAGTTCTACTTCCGTACCACCGACGTGACCGGCTCGATCGAGCTGCCGGCGGACAAGGAAATGGTGATGCCGGGTGACAACGTGTCGATCACCGTCAAGCTGATCGCCCCGATCGCCATGGAAGAAGGTCTGCGCTTCGCTATCCGCGAAGGTGGCCGTACCGTCGGCGCCGGCGTCGTGGCAAAGATCCTCGACTAAGCAACTTCCTGGGACATGCCTGCGGGCATGTCCCCTTTGATCCGGGCACATTGCCCATCGCTCTTTTAAGGAAATATCATGCAGAACCAGAAGATCCGTATCCGCCTGAAGGCTTTCGACTATCGCCTGATCGACCAGTCGGCAGCTGAAATCGTGGATACCGCCAAGCGTACCGGCGCGATCGTCAAGGGCCCGGTGCCCCTGCCGACCCGCATCCAGCGCTTTGACATCCTGCGTTCGCCGCACGTCAACAAGACCAGCCGCGATCAGTTCGAGATCCGCACTCACCAGCGCCTGATGGACATCGTCGACCCGACCGACAAGACCGTCGACGCGCTGATGAAGCTCGACCTGCCGGCAGGCGTGGACGTCGAGATCAAGGTGTAATCATGCTTCGGGCCGCGCCAGCGGCCTGCTGCAGGAAGAAACGGCGAACTTCGGTTCGCCGTTTTTGTTTTTTGTGGCTTCGGCTTGGTCAGTTCAAATCGGCTCGTACCCGGCGCGTGTGATAGCGCATCTTGCCCTTGTGAAGCCGGCCGGTCGTGGTCACGAGCCATGCTCCCTCGGCCGATAGGCTTTCATCCCGTTCGCCCACTAAAGTCAGTGAACCATTCGTCCCGATCAACCCACCCGCGCGAGATGGTGCCGTCGTCCGATATCTGCTCCGCTTCGTACCACTCAGGGGATGTCGCTGCGTCGGAAGGCGAACCGCGTGTGTTCCATGTAGGTCAGTTCGTCCGCCTCTGCGGCCGGAACTGAGCGCTTCGGCGGCTATCGCGCCGCAGAAAGTCGGTTTCGCGCCGCAATCTCCCCGCATGCTGTGGTTGAAGGCGCAATTCCCGGCGGAATTCGGCAATTCATGTTGCCCATTCCAAAACTCTGGGCTATAGTGTAAGGCTACCCGTGTCTCCGGGTGGTGGGTTGGCCGTTTTGGCCTTGCGCAGTCCTCTTTAGCGCAGCCCTTTTAAGCGCAAATGCAGCGCAACTGCGCAAACACAGTTTTCGTGTATCAATCAGCCCCGGCCAATCGCAGCTGGGAATGGAGCAAACCATGAGCCTTGGCCTTGTAGGTCGCAAGGTTGGCATGACCCGTATTTTCACGGACGACGGTGATTCGATTCCCGTTACCGTGGTCGAGGTCGGCGACAACCGCGTGACGCAAATCAAGACGGACGAGACCGACGGTTACACCGCGGTTCAAGTCACCTTCGGCGCACGACGCGCAAGCCGCGTCACCAAGCCGCTGGCGGGTCACCTCGCCAAAGCCGGCGTGGAAGCCGGCGAAATCATCCGCGAATTCCGTATCGATGCAGCCAAGGCTGCCGAACTGCAAGCTGGCGGTTCGCTGTCGGTCGACCTGTTCGAAGTCGGTCAGAAGATCGACGTGCAGGGCGTGACCATCGGTAAGGGCTACGCCGGTACCATCAAGCGCTATCACTTCGCCTCCGGCCGTGCCACCCACGGTAACTCGCGCTCGCACAACGTGCCGGGCTCGATCGGTATGGCGCAGGATCCGGGCCGCGTGTTCCCGGGCAAGCGCATGACCGGCCACCTGGGTGATGTCACCCGTACCGTCCAGAACCTGGAAATCGCCAAGATCGACGCAGAGCGCAAGCTGCTGCTGGTCAAGGGCGCCATCCCCGGCTCCAAGGGCGGCAAGGTCATCGTTACCCCGGCCGTCAAGGCCAAAGCCAAAGCTTAAGGAGCGGAATCAATGGAACTCAAGCTCCTCCAGGACAATGGCCAGATCGGCGCCGGCGTAGCCGCCTCCGCCGAAGTGTTCGGCCGTGACTACAACGAGGCCCTCGTTCACCAGATCGTCGTCGCTTACCAGGCCAACGCTCGCAGCGGTAACCGTAAGCAGAAGGACCGTGAAGAGGTCAAGCACACGACCAAGAAGCCGTGGCGCCAGAAGGGTACGGGCCGTGCTCGTGCCGGTATGTCTTCCTCGCCGCTGTGGCGCGGGGGCGGCCGTATCTTCCCGAATTCGCCGGAAGAGAACTTCAGCCAGAAGGTCAACAAGAAGATGTTCCGTGCCGGCATGCGCTCGATTTACTCGCAGCTCGCACGTGAAGGCCGTATCAATGTGGTGGACGGTTTCACCGTCGACGCGCCCAAGACCAAGCTCTTGGCCGACAAGTTCAAGGCCATGGGCCTGGACTCGGTGCTGATCATCACCGACAGCCTCGACGAAAACCTCTACCTGGCTTCGCGCAACCTGCCGCACGTGGCAGTTGTCGAGCCGCGCCAGGCTGACCCGCTGTCGCTCGTGCACTACAAGAAGGTGCTGGTGACCAAGGCGGCTGTCGCGCAGATCGAGGAGTTGCTGAAATGACGCAAGTAGCCAAGAACGATCATCGTTTGATGCAGGTGCTGCTCGCGCCGGTGGTTTCCGAAAAGGCAACCCTGGTCGCCGACAAGAATGAACAAGTCGTGTTCGAAGTGGCTCGCGATGCCAACAAGGCAGAAGTGAAGGCCGCCGTCGAACTGCTGTTCAAGGTCGAGGTGCAGTCCGTTCAGATCCTGAACCAGAAGGGCAAGCAAAAGCGCTTTGGCCGTTTCATGGGGCGTCGCAACCACGTGAAGAAGGCCTACGTTTCGCTGAAGCCGGGTCAGGAAATCAATTTTGAAGCGGAGGCCAAGTAATCATGGCACTCGTCAAGACCAAGCCGACTTCCCCGGGTCGTCGCTCGATGGTGAAGGTGGTCAACAAGGACCTTCACAAGGGCGCTCCCCACGCTCCGCTGCTGGAAAAGCAATTCCAGAAGTCGGGCCGTAACAACAACGGTCATATCACCACCCGCCACAAGGGCGGTGGTCATAAGCACCACTACCGCGTGGTCGACTTCAAGCGCAACGACAAGGACGGTATCGCCGCCAAGGTCGAGCGCCTGGAATACGATCCGAACCGCAGCGCGAACATTGCGCTGGTGCTGTTCGCCGACGGCGAGCGCCGCTACATCATCGCCACCAAGGGCATGGTTGCTGGCCAGGCGCTGCTGAATGGTGCTGAAGCCCCGATCAAGGCTGGCAACAACCTGCCGATCCGCAACATTCCGGTTGGTACCACGATCAACAACGTGGAAATCCTGCCGGGCAAGGGCGCCCAAGTCGCCCGTGCTGCTGGCGGTTCCGCCGTGCTGCTGGCCCGCGAAGGCCTGTACGCTCAGGTGCGTCTGCGCTCCGGTGAAGTGCGTCGCGTGCACATCGAGTGCCGCGCCACCATCGGTGAAGTGGGCAACGAAGAGCACAGCCTGCGCGTCATCGGCAAGGCCGGTGCGACCCGTTGGCGCGGTATCCGCCCGACGGTCCGCGGCGTTGTGATGAACCCGGTCGACCACCCGCACGGTGGTGGTGAGGGCAAGACCGCTGCCGGTCGCGATCCTGTGTCGCCGTGGGGTACCCCGGCCAAGGGCTACCGCACCCGCAGCAACAAGCGCACGGACAGCATGATCGTCCAGAAGCGCCACAAGCGTTAATCGGTAGGTAGGAGCTAAAGATATGACTCGTTCCGCTAAAAAGGGTCCGTTCTGCGACGCCCACCTGCTGAAGAAGGTGGAAGCGGCCGTAGGCGGCAAGGACAAGAAGCCCATCAAGACGTGGTCGCGCCGCTCGACCATCATGCCGGAATTCATCGGCCTGACGATCGCCGTGCACAACGGCCGTCAGCACGTGCCGGTGTATGTCACGGAAAACATGGTTGGCCACAAGCTCGGCGAATTTGCGCTCACCCGCACGTTCAAGGGCCACGCGGCTGACAAGAAAGCGAAGAGGTAAGGTGCCATCATGGAAGTGAAAGCGATTCATCGCGGTGCCCGCATCTCCGCCCAGAAGACGCGCCTGGTCGCTGACCAGATCCGCGGTCTGCCGATCGAGCGCGCGCTCAATGTCCTGACGTTCAGCCCGAAAAAGGCTGCCGGGATCGTGAAGAAGGTGGTCGAATCGGCCATCGCCAACGCTGAGCACAACGAAGGCGCCGATATCGACGAACTCAAGGTCAAATCGATCTACGTCGACAAGGCGACCTCGCTCAAGCGCTTCACCGCACGGGCGAAGGGCCGCGGCAACCGCATCGAGAAACAAACGTGTCACATTACTGTGACGCTCGGCAACTAAGGAGTCACGATGGGACAGAAGATTCATCCGACTGGCTTCCGTCTGGCCGTCAGCCGTAACTGGGCTTCGCGTTGGTACGCCAACAACACGAAGTTTGCCGGCATGCTGAAGGAAGACATCGAAGTTCGCGACTTCCTGAAGAAGAAGCTGAAGAACGCATCGGTTGGCCGCGTGGTCATCGAGCGCCCCGCCCGCAATGCCCGTATCACCATTTACAGCTCGCGTCCGGGCGTGGTGATCGGCAAGAAGGGCGAGGACATCGAACTGCTGAAGGCTGAACTGCAGCGTCGCATGGGCGTGCCCGTGCACGTGAACATCGAGGAAATCCGCAAGCCGGAAACCGATGCTCAGCTGATCGCCGATTCGATCACGCAGCAGCTCGAGCGCCGCATCATGTTCCGCCGCGCCATGAAGCGCGCCATGCAGAACGCGATGCGCCTGGGTGCCCAGGGCATCAAGATCATGAGCGCCGGCCGCCTGAACGGTATCGAAATCGCACGTACCGAGTGGTACCGCGAAGGCCGTGTGCCCCTGCACACCCTGCGCGCCGACATCGACTACGGCTTCTCCGAAGCAGAAACCACCTACGGCATCATCGGTGTCAAGGTGTGGGTCTACAAGGGTGATCACCTCGGCCGCAACGAAGCGCCGGTGGTGGAAGAGCCGCAGGACGACCGTCGTCGTCGCCCGGGTCGTCCGGAAGGCCGCCGCCGTGAAGGCGAAGGCCGTCCGGGTGGCAACCGCCGCGGTGGTGCCGGTGCCGGTCGCCGCGCTGCGCCTGGTGCAGATGGGAAGAGTGGAGAATAACGATGCTGCAACCTAAGCGCAGAAAGTACCGCAAGGAGCAGAAGGGCCGCAACACGGGTAAGGCTACCCGTGGCAACGCCGTGTCTTTCGGCGAATTCGGCCTGAAGGCCATGGGCCGTGGCCGCCTGACGGCTCGCCAGATCGAGTCGGCACGTCGTGCGATGACCCGTCACATCAAGCGTGGCGGCCGCATCTGGATCCGGATTTTCCCGGACAAGCCGATCTCGAAGAAGCCCGCTGAAGTCCGTATGGGTAACGGTAAGGGCAATCCGGAGTACTACGTGGCTGAAATCCAGCCGGGCAAGATGCTCTACGAGATGGATGGTGTGAGCGAAGATCTGGCGCGTGAGGCCTTCCGCCTCGCGGCTGCCAAGCTGCCGATCGCCACCAATTTCGTGGTGCGCCAGGTCGGGACGTAAGGAGAGCAGGGATGAAAGCATCCGAACTTCGCGGCAAGGACGCCGCAGGCCTGAACCAGGAGCTCTCCGAGCTGCTGAAGGCCCAATTTAGCCTGCGCATGCAAAAGGCGACCCAACAGCTGCAGAACACCAGCCAGCTGAAGAAGGTTCGCAAGGACATCGCGCGAGTGCAAACCGTGCTGACTGAGAAGGCGAACGCGAAATGACTGAAGCTGCAAAAACGGAAACGTCGCTTCGCCGCACCCTCGTCGGTCGTGTGGTAAGCGACAAGATGGACAAGACCGTCACGGTCTTGGTTGAAAACCGCGTCAAGCATCCCCTGTACGGCAAGTACGTGCTGCGTTCCAAGAAGTACCACGCACACGACGAAGCCAACCAGTACAAGGAAGGCGACAAGGTCGAAATCCAGGAAGGCCGTCCGCTGTCGCGGACCAAGTCCTGGGTGGTTTCCCGGCTGGTAGAGGCTGCACGCGTCATCTAAGAACAACAGTTCTTAGCTTGACTTGCAAGTCCAGGATTATGTGGCTATAATCCTGGACTTCCGCTTTATTGCGTTCGCCTTAGTTGTACCACCCGGGCGGGCCTGTTGAGCGAGCCAGGGCCAGGTGGCCCGACGTCTGTCGGGAGTGCCAGGTTCCTACCGACTCAAAGTTGATCAACCCATACGGGTCTGGCGCAAAGCCGGAGCCTACGGGACCAAGACTGACCGGCAGGCGTTTATGCACCTGGCGGATTAAGTTGGGAAGACAAACACCATGATTCAGACAGAAAGCCGGCTCGAAGTGGCCGATAACACTGGTGCGCGCGAAGTGCTGTGCATCAAAGTGCTGGGTGGGTCCAAGCGCCGCTACGCGAGCGTGGGCGACATCATCAAGGTGACCGTCAAGGACGCAGCGCCGCGCGGTCGCGTGAAGAAGGGCGATATCTACAACGCCGTGGTCGTGCGTACCGCCAAGGGCGTGCGCCGTGCGGACGGTTCGCTCGTCAAGTTCGACGGCAATGCCGCCGTCCTGCTGAACAACAAGCTCGAGCCGATCGGCACCCGTATCTTCGGGCCGGTGACTCGTGAACTCCGTACCGAGCGCTTCATGAAGATCGTGTCGCTCGCTCCGGAAGTGCTGTAAGGAGCCGCCATGAACAAGATTCGCAAAGGCGACGAAGTCATCGTCCTGACCGGCAAAGACAAGGGCAAGCGCGGTACCGTGCAAGCCGTGCTCGGCGACAAGGTTGCAGTGGAAGGCGTGAACGTTGCGAAGAAGCACGCCCGCCCGAACCCGATGCTGGGCACCACCGGTGGTGTGGTCGACAAGGTCATGCCGCTGCATATTTCCAACGTTGCGCTCGTGGATGCCAATGGCAAGCCGTCGCGCGTCGGCATCAAGGTGGAAGACGGCAAGCGCGTGCGCGTGCTGAAGACCACCGGCGCCGTCGTGGCAGCTTGATTCTGGGCACGTTTAGGAGTTGAGCATGGCAGCACGTCTGCAAGAGTTCTACAAAGAAAAGGTTGTGCCGAAGCTGATCGAGCAGTTCGGTTACAAGTCGGTCATGGAAGTGCCGCGCATCACCAAGATCACCCTGAACATGGGTCTTGGCGAAGCCATCAATGACAAGAAGATCATTGAAAACGCTGTCGGCGACCTGACCAAGATCGCTGGCCAGAAGCCCGTGGTGACGAAGGCCAAGAAGGCCATCGCCGGCTTCAAGATCCGCCAGGGCTACCCCATCGGTGCGATGGTGACCCTGCGTGGCGAGCGCATGTTCGAATTCCTCGATCGTTTCGTCACCGTGGCCCTGCCGCGCGTGCGTGACTTCCGTGGTGTGTCGGGCCGTTCGTTCGACGGTCGTGGCAACTACAACATCGGTGTGAAAGAGCAGATCATTTTCCCCGAAATCGAGTACGACAAGATCGACGCACTGCGTGGTCTGAACATCAGCATCACGACGACGGCAAAGAACGACGAGGAAGCGAAGGCGCTGCTCGGTGCGTTCAAGTTCCCGTTCCGCAATTAAGGGGTAACCGTGGCTAAACTGGCTCTGATTGAACGTGAGAAGAAGCGCGCCAAGCTGGTGGCGAAGTATGCTGCCAAGCGCGCCAACCTCAAGGCCATTATTGACGACCAAGAAAAGTCGGAAGAAGAGCGTTACAACGCGCGCCTCGAGCTGCAACAGCTCCCGCGCAACGCGAACCCGACTCGCCAGCGCAACCGCTGCGCGATCACCGGTCGTCCCCGCGGTACCTTCCGCAAGTTTGGCCTGGCGCGTAACAAGATCCGCGAAATCGCCTTCAAGGGCGAAATCCCGGGTCTGACGAAAGCCAGCTGGTAATTACGCACAGGCTACAGGAGAAACAGTATGAGCATGAGCGATCCTATCGCCGATATGCTGACGCGCATCCGCAACGCCCAGGGCGTGCAGAAAGCGTCGGTTGTCATGCCGTCGTCGAAGCTGAAAGTGGCAATCGCCAAGGTCCTGAAGGACGAAGGCTACATCGATGACTACGCCGTCCAGGAAGAGGGTGGCAAGGCACAACTGAGCATCGGCCTGAAGTACTACGCCGGCCGTCCGGTGATCGAGCGCATCGAACGCGTCTCGAAGCCCGGCCTGCGCGTGTACAAGGGCCGCAGCGACATCCCGCAAGTGATGAACGGCCTCGGTGTGGCGATCATCTCGACCCCGCAGGGTCTGATGACCGACCGCAAGGCTCGCGCCACCGGCGTGGGCGGCGAAGTTCTCTGCTACGTCGCTTAAGGAGAGAACGATGTCCCGTGTAGGTAAGGCTCCCATCGCGCTGCCCAAGGGCGCGGAAGTGAATGTGGCGGCTGGCGTGCTCTCCGTGAAGGGGCCGCTGGGTACGCTGTCGCAACCGATTCACAGCCTGGTCAAGGTCAATGTCGAAAACGACACGCTGACCTTCTCGCCGGCTGACGAGTCGCGTGAAGCAAACGCCCTGCAAGGCACCATGCGCGCCCTGGCGGCAAACATGGTCAAGGGCGTGACCACCGGTTTCGAGCGCAAGCTGAACCTCGTTGGCGTGGGCTATCGTGTCCAGCTGCAAGGCGCTGCGCTGAAGCTCCAGCTTGGTTTCTCGCACGACGTGATCCATGAGATGCCGGAAGGCGTGAAGGCGGAAACGCCGACGCAGACCGAGATCATCATCAAGGGTGCGGACAAGCAGAAAGTCGGTCAGGTTGCCGCGGAAGTCCGCGCGTACCGTCCGCCTGAGCCCTACAAGGGCAAGGGTGTGCGTTACAGCGACGAGCGCGTCATCCTGAAGGAAACCAAGAAGAAGTAAGGGGTGCAATGATGAACAAGAAAGACGCTCGTTTGCGCCGTGCACGTCAGACCCGCGCCAAGATCGCGGAGATGAAAGTCAATCGTCTGACCGTGTTCCGTACGAATTCGAACATTTACGCCCAGGTCTTCTCCGAGTGCGGCACCAAGGTGCTGGCTTCGGCTTCGACCGTCGAGGCAGAAGTGCGCAAGGAACTGGAAGGCAAGGGCGCTACCGCCGCTGCGGCCACCGTGATTGGCAAGCGTATCGCCGAAAAGGCGAAGGCTGCCGGCGTGGAAACCGTCGCCTTCGACCGCGCTGGTTTCCGTTTCCACGGCCGCGTGAAGGCCCTGGCTGACGCTGCCCGCGAAGCCGGCCTCAAGTTCTAAGCGCAAGAGAGAGATACGTCATGGCAAAGATGCAAGCAAAAGTCCAGCAGGACGAACGCGACGACGGCCTCCGCGAGAAGATGATCTCGGTCAACCGTGTCACCAAGGTGGTGAAGGGTGGCCGGATTCTCGGTTTCGCTGCGCTGACCGTGGTGGGTGACGGCGATGGCCGCATCGGCATGGGCAAGGGCAAGGCCAAGGAAGTGCCGGTGGCAGTTCAGAAGGCAATGGACGAAGCCCGTCGCAAGATGGTCAAGGTCTCGCTGAAGAACGGCACGCTGCAACACGAAGTCGTTGGCAAGCACGGCGCCGCCAAGGTGCTGATGATGCCCGCCAAGGAAGGTACCGGCGTGATCGCCGGCGGTCCGATGCGCGCGATCTTCGAAGTGATGGGCGTCACCAACGTGGTGACCAAGTCGCATGGCTCCACCAACCCGTACAACATGGTTCGCGCCACGCTGGACGGCCTTCAGAAGATGAGCACGCCGAGCGAAATCGCCGCCAAGCGTGGCAAGTCGGTCGAAGACATCCTGGGTTAAGGTGAACGCAATGTCGCAGAAAACCGTAAAAGTGCAACTCGTGCGCAGCCTGATCGGCACGCGCGAGGATCATCGCGCCACCGTACGTGGCCTGGGCCTGCGCCGCATCAACTCGGTGTCGGAGCTGCAGGACACGCCCGCCGTGCGCGGCATGATCAACAAGGTCTCGTACCTGGTCAAGGTTCTGGCCTGATACCGGGACTTCGGAGAGCAAGATGCAACTGAACAACCTGAAACCGGCCGCCGGTTCGAAGCACGCCAAGCGTCGCGTCGGCCGCGGTATCGGCTCCGGCCTGGGCAAGACCGCCGGTCGCGGTCACAAGGGTCAGAAGTCGCGTTCGGGCGGCTTCCACAAGGTGGGCTTCGAAGGCGGTCAAATGCCGCTGTACCGTCGCCTGCCGAAGCGCGGCTTCACGTCGCTGACCAAGGCCTTCACGGCCGAAGTCTCGCTGCGTGACATCGAGCGCCTGGAAGCGGCCGAAGTCGATCTGCTGGTCCTGAAGCAAGCTGGCCTGGTGGGTGACCTGGTGAAGAGCGCCAAGGTCATCAAGGCTGGCGAGCTGACCCGCAAGGTGACGATCAAGGGTCTGGGCGCCACTGCTGGCGCCAAGGCCGCGATCGAAGCCGCTGGCGGCCAGATCGCAGAATAAATCGGCAGCAGTCATCGCAGCATAGGCAGTCATAGTCGGAGCATCGTTTGGCCACGGCGAAACCCAATGCAAGCGCGCAAGCCAGGAACACGGCGAAGTACGGCGACCTCAAGCGCCGGCTGATGTTCCTGGTGATGGCCCTGATCGTTTACCGCATCGGAGCGCATATTCCGGTGCCGGGCATCGATCCGGACCAGCTCGCGAAGCTTTTCCAGAGTCAGTCGGGTGGCATCCTCGGGATGTTCAACCTGTTCTCGGGCGGGGCGCTGTCGCGCTTTACCGTCTTCGCGCTCGGCATCATGCCGTACATCTCGGCGTCGATCATCATGCAATTGCTGACGATCGTGCTGCCGCAGCTGGAGTCGCTGAAGAAGGAAGGGCAGGCAGGTCAGCGCAAGATCACGCAGTACACGCGTTACGGCACCGTGGTTCTGGCCACGTTCCAGGCGCTGTCGATCGCGGTCGCGCTGGAGTCGCAGCCTGGGCTGGTGATCGATCCGGGCCTGATGTTCCGGGCTACGGCGGTGATCACGCTGGTGACCGGCACGATGTTCCTGATGTGGCTGGGCGAGCAGATCACCGAGCGTGGTCTGGGCAACGGCATCTCGATCATCATTTTCGGCGGTATCGCGGCGGGCCTGCCCAACGCGATCGGCGGACTGTTTGAACTGGTCCGCACGGGTTCCATGAGCATCATCGCGGCGATTTTCATCGTGGCGATCGTGATCGGTGTGACCTTCGCCGTGGTGTTTGTCGAGCGTGGCCAGCGCAAGATCCTGGTGAACTATGCCAAGCGTCAGGTCGGCAACAAGGTGTACGGCGGCCAGTCGTCGCACCTGCCGCTGAAGCTGAACATGGCAGGGGTGATTCCGCCGATCTTCGCATCGTCGATCATCCTGTTCCCGGCGACGATTGCGGGCTGGTTCACGTCCCAGTCGACGGGTGCGGTTGGCAGGTTCATCAAGGACCTTGCAGCCACGCTGTCGCCGGGCCAGCCGGTCTACATCCTGCTGTACGCTGCTGCGATTATATTTTTCTGCTTCTTCTATACGGCTCTGGTGTACAACAGCCGGGAAGTGGCAGACAACCTGAAGAAAAGCGGTGCCTTCATTCCGGGCATTCGTCCGGGCGAGCAGACGACGCGCTACATCGACAAGATTCTGGTGCGCCTGACGCTGGCTGGTGCGATCTACATCACACTGGTCTGCCTGTTGCCGGAATTCCTGGTGCTGCGCTGGAACGTTCCGTTCTATTTTGGCGGGACCTCGCTGCTGATCATCGTGGTCGTCACGATGGACTTCATGGCACAGGTTCAGTCCTACGTCATGTCGCAGCAGTATGAATCGTTGCTGAAGAAGGCGAACTTTAAGGGCAACCTGACCCTGCGCTGATTCAGATCGGTACAGACTAGGTATGGCTAAAGACGACGTCATCCAGATGCAGGGGGAGGTCCTCGAAAACCTCCCGAACGCGACGTTCCGCGTCAAACTGGAGAATGGCCACGTAGTACTCGGCCACATCTCCGGCAAGATGCGAATGCATTACATCCGGATACTTCCGGGTGACAAGGTGACGGTCGAACTGACTCCATACGATCTGTCGCGCGCACGGATCGTCTTCCGGACGAAGTGAGCGAACTGGAATTGAAGGAAGAGGAAAAATTATGAAAGTGCTGGCTTCTGTTAAGCGCATTTGCCGCAACTGCAAAATCATCAAGCGCAACGGTGTCGTGCGCGTGATCTGCTCGTCGGATCCCCGCCACAAGCAACGCCAAGGCTAATCGGAAAGAGGATTGACGAATGGCACGTATCGCAGGGGTTAACATCCCGAACCACAAGCACACCGAAATCGGCCTGACGGCCATTTATGGTGTCGGCCGCTCGCGCGCTCGCAAGATTTGCGAGGCCACCGGTGTACCGTTTGACAAGAAGGTCAAGGATCTGACCGACGCCGATCTGGAAAAGCTTCGTGACGAAGTGGGCAAGATCACGGTCGAGGGTGACCTGCGTCGTGAAACCACGATGAACATCAAGCGTCTGATGGACCTTGGTTGCTATCGTGGCATGCGTCACCGCAAGGGCCTGCCCATGCGCGGTCAGCGTACCCGTACCAACGCCCGTACCCGCAAGGGTCCGCGCAAGGCCGGCGTGGCTCTGAAGAAGTAAAGCCGAAGGCAGAGGAAGAAACTAATGGCAAAAGGTCCGAATAACGCCGCTCGCGCGCGTAAAAAGGTCAAGAAGAACGTTGCCGACGGCATTGCGCACGTCCACGCTTCGTTCAACAACACCATCATCACGATCACCGACCGCCAGGGCAATGCCCTGTCGTGGGCGACCGCCGGTGGCCAGGGCTTCAAGGGTTCGCGCAAGTCGACCCCGTTCGCTGCCCAGGTTGCTGCCGAGAACGCCGGCCGTGTGGCGCAAGACCAGGGTATCAAGAACCTGGAAGTGCGCATCAAGGGCCCGGGCCCGGGTCGTGAGTCGGCTGTCCGCGCGCTGAACGCGCTGGGCATCAAGATCGCGATCATCGAAGACGTCACGCCGATTCCGCACAACGGCTGCCGTCCGCCGAAGCGCCGCCGCATCTAAGCGATGGCGTGTCCGGACCGGCGGGTTTACCTGCCGGTTTCGGATATGGTAGTATCGCACGCTGACCTGCTGCATCTGATGCGGCAGGTTTTCGTTTTGCGCGGCGAGAATGTTGCCTTGAGCGCATTTCGCGCCTGCGCGTAGCAAAATGCTTTTTGCGTTGTACCCGGCAACGGGGCACGCTTCATAAGCCCACCGTCCGTCACGGTCTCCGGGAATTCCCGGTAGGACAGCGTTGACGGACTCGCGGCGCGTCAAGACAGGCGCCGTGATCGATCAAAGGAAGACAACGTGGCACGTTATACCGGCCCGAAGGCCAAACTTTCCCGCCGTGAAGGCACCGACCTGTTCCTGAAGAGCTCGCGCCGTTCGCTGGCCGACAAGTGCAAGCTGGACAGCAAGCCGGGCCAGCACGGCCGCACCTCGGGTGCACGCACCTCCGACTACGGCAACCAGCTGCGCGAAAAGCAGAAGGTCAAGCGCATCTACGGTGTGCTCGAGCGCCAGTTCCGCCGCTACTTCGCTGAAGCCGACCGCCGCAAGGGCAATACCGGCGAAAAGCTGCTGCAGCTGCTGGAATCGCGTCTGGACAACGTGGTGTACCGCATGGGCTTTGGCTCGACCCGCGCTGAAGCGCGCCAGCTGGTGTCGCACAAGGCGATCCTGGTGAACGGCCAGGCCCTGAACGTGCCGTCGGCCCAGATCAAGTCGGGCGACGTGATCTCCATCCGCGAGCAGTCGAAGAAGCAAGTGCGCATCGCTGAAGCGCTGTCGCTGGCCGAGCAGTCGGGCTTCCCGACCTGGGTCGCCGTGGATGCCAAGAAGTTCGAAGGCACCTTCAAGCAGGCTCCGGATCGCGCAGACATCGCCGGCGACATCAACGAAAGCCTGATCGTCGAACTGTACTCGCGTTAATCCGCCGGACCGCCGAACAGAACGGTTCGAGCTTGCGATTCCCGCAAGGCCTCTCTTTCAGCCCGCCGCGCTATACGCGCGGTCGGGCTTATTGCCCATCGCGCGATGGGTCTTTCAGGTTCCAAACGTCAGCCTTATCGGTGTAACGAGCCGAGGGTATTGAAAAGGACAACCTAATGCAAACAGCACTCCTCAAGCCAAAAATCATCGCCGTCGAGCCGTTGGGCGATCATCACGCCAAGGTCGTGATGGAGCCGTTCGAGCGCGGCTACGGCCATACGCTCGGTAACGCCCTGCGTCGCGTGCTGCTGTCGTCGATGGTCGGTTATGCACCGACCGAAGTGACGATCGCTGGGGTGGTCCATGAGTATTCCACCATCGATGGCGTGCAGGAAGACGTCGTCAACCTGCTGCTCAACCTGAAGGGCGTGGTGTTCAAACTGCACAACCGCGACGAAGTCACGGTTTCGCTGCGCAAGGACGGTGAAGGCATCGTGACTGCAGCCGATATCGAGCTGCCGCACGATGTCGAGATCATCAACCCCAACCACGTCATTGCCCACCTGTCGGCCGGCGGCAAGCTGGACATGCAGATCAAGGTCGAGCAAGGCCGTGGTTACGTGCCCGGCAACGTGCGCAAGTTCGGCGACGAGTCGAGCAAGGTGATCGGCCGTATCGTGCTGGACGCCTCGTTCTCGCCGGTGCGCCGCGTGTCGTACGCCGTCGAGTCCGCGCGCGTCGAGCAGCGTACCGACCTGGACAAGCTGGTGATGAACATCGAAACCGACGGCGTGATCTCGCCCGAGGAAGCGATTCGCCAGTCGGCCCGTATCCTGGTTGACCAGCTGTCGGTGTTCGCCGCGCTGGAAGGCACCGAGTCCGCCGCCGAGGCTGCTTCGAGCCGCGCACCGCAGATCGACCCGATCCTGCTGCGCCCGGTCGACGACCTGGAGCTGACCGTGCGTTCGGCCAACTGCCTGAAGGCCGAAAACATCTACTACATCGGCGACCTGATCCAGCGTACCGAGAACGAGCTGCTGAAGACCCCGAACCTGGGTCGCAAGTCGCTCAACGAGATCAAGGAAGTCCTCGCCTCGCGTGGCCTGACTCTGGGCATGAAGCTCGAGAACTGGCCGCCTGCTGGTCTGGACAAGTAATTGTGGTGCGGGGCGCAAGCCTCGCGCCGCGGTAAGCGCCCCGGTTCCGGCCGGGGCATGCAGGACTACCGGCCCGCGTCCCGGGGATCGATTCCCAGGGCGATAGAAGAGCTGGTCAAACACTTAATCTGAAAGGAATCATCATGCGTCACCGTCATGGTCTGCGGAAATTGAACCGCACCTCGTCGCACCGTCTCGCGATGCTGCGCAACATGTCCAACTCGCTGTTCCAGCACGAGCTGATCAAGACCACCCTGCCCAAGGCCAAGGAACTGCGCAAGGTTGTCGAGCCGCTCATCACGCTGGCCAAGAAGGACACCGTTGCCAACCGCCGTCTGGCTTTCGCCCGTCTGCGCGATCGCGACATGGTCACCAAGCTGTTCACCGAACTGGGCCCGCGCTACAACGCTCGTCCGGGCGGCTACACCCGTATCCTGAAGTTCGGTTTCCGTCAGGGCGACAACGCGCCGATGGCGCTGGTCGAGCTGGTGGATCGTCCGGAAATCACCGAAGCTCCGGCTGAAGAAGCTGCCGAGTAAGGTTGGATTCCAGCCCGTCTTCCGACGGGTTCGGACACACCGCTTACAATCGAGCCAGGCAATTTGCCTGGCTCTTTTGTTTTGTGCGCCAGGATTCGGAGGGCCGGATGCAAGCCAGTGCCAGTTCACAACACGCCGCCGACGGCGACGAAGCGGCGGTCATCGCCGTGCTGACCAACCTGCCGGATGCGGATGCCGCGAAGCGGCTTTCACGGGCCTTGCTCGAGGCACGCGTGTGCGCGTGCGTGAACCGCCTCGCCCCCGTGGAATCCGAGTACTGGTGGCAGGGCAAGCTGGAACAGGCCACGGAATGGCCGTTGCTGGCCAAGACGACGCGCGCACGTTATGCGGCCTTGGAGGCGGTGATCCGCGCAAATCATCCCTATGATGTGCCGGAGATCATCGCGTGGCCCGTTAGCCAGGGTTTTGGCCCTTATCTGGCGTGGGTGCGGGATGAAGCGGACTCCGCCCGGGGCGGTGCGGAATAAGACAGAAAGGATTCGGGACGGTTTATGAGCATGGGTTTTGCACTTTCAGTGCGGTCACACCGGCCTGGCTGGGGGCGGCATATTGTCGCAGTGCTGGCGGCGATGGCGGCTTGGTTGTGCCTGGCCGGAGGTGCCGGCGCCGCCACGGAAGAGGACTTCCTGCCACCCGAGCAGGCCTTCCGCTTCGCTGCGCGGCAGCTCGACCCCCAGACCATCGAAGTGCGCTTCGATGTGGCGAGCGGCTACTACCTGTACCGCGAGCGCTTTGCCTTTGCCGCCCAGCCCGATGCCGTCCGACTGGGGCAGCCCGAGTTTCCCGCTGGCAAAGTTAAGTTCGACGAGACCTTCGGCAAGCAGATGGAGACCTATCGCGACGCTGTCGTGATCCGGGTACCGGTGCAGTCCGCGCCTGCCGACGGCAAGTGGTCGCTGGTCGTGACGTCTCAGGGCTGCGCCGACAAGGGCTTGTGCTATCCGCCGATGGAGAGCGTCTACAAGGTTGGCGCCGTCTCGCTGGGCAGCCTGTTTGGCAGCAGCCCACGCAGCGAGGCGCCAGTGCCCCCGGCAGCGACGGCCCCGGGTAGGGGATCCGCCGCACCCGCCGCACCCGCCGCACGCCTCGACGAGAACGACCGCATTGCCGGCGTGCTCGCCAGCCGCAACCTTGGCATCGTCGTGGCGCTGTTCTTCGGTCTGGGCCTGCTGTTGACTTTCACGCCGTGCGTCCTGCCGATGGTGCCGATCCTGTCGTCCATCGTCGTCGGAGAGCATGCCACGCGCAGCCGGGCGCTGGTGGTGTCGCTGGCTTATGTCCTCGGCATGGCCGTGGTGTACACGGCAATTGGCGTGGCCGCGGGGCTGCTCGGCGAAGGCCTGGCCGCGACCTTGCAGACGCCGGCCGTGCTTGCCGCGTTTGCGGCGCTGATGGTGGCGCTGTCGCTGTCGATGTTCGGCCTCTACGAACTCCAGCTTCCGCAGCAATGGCAGAACCACCTGACCGCTACGTCAAGCCGCCGGCGAGGCGGACAGGTGATTGGTGCGGCCGCCATGGGCGCGATTTCGGCGCTGATCGTTGGTCCGTGCGTGACGGCGCCGCTGGCCGGTGCGCTGGCCTACATCGCCCAGACGCGCGATGCGGTGACCGGCGGCAGCGCGCTGCTGGCCATGGCGCTGGGCATGGGGGTTCCGCTGGTGCTGGTCGGGGTCGGAGCGGGCAACCTGCTGCCGCGCGCGGGGCGCTGGATGGAAGCCACCAAGCGCTTCTTCGGCTTCCTGCTGCTGGGCGTGGCGATCTGGATGGTGACGCCGGTGTTGCCGGCATGGCTCATCATGGCGTTGTGGGCGGCGCTGCTGCTCGTGGCGGCGGTATTCCTCGGCGCGTTTGATGCGCTCGGTGCCGAAGCGCGCGGCGTGGCCCGGCTCGGCAAGGGGCTTGGCGTGCTGGCGGCGCTCGCGGGCGCCATCTTGCTGCTCGGCCTGGCCTCGGGGGGGCGGGACCCGCTGCAGCCTCTGGCGCACCTGAGCCTGGCACGAGTGACGGGCGGTGCTGCCGAAACATCGGCCGGTCCGCAAGCCGTCCGCTTCGAGCGAGTTCGCAGCGTGGCGGAACTGGATGCGCGCGTCGCGCAGGCGGCGGCTGCCGGTAAGCCAGTGCTGCTCGATTTCTATGCGGACTGGTGCGTGAGCTGCAAGGAGATGGAGCGCATGACCTTCACGGACGCCCGGGTGCGCTCGCGCATGTCGGAGATCGTGCTGCTGCAGGCCGACGTCACGGCCAACAACGCCGACGACAAGGCCCTGCTCAAGCGCTTCGGCCTGTTCGGGCCGCCGGGCATCATCCTGTTCGGCGCCGACGGCCGTGAACGGCCCGTGCGCGTGATCGGCTACCAGTCCGCCGGCCGCTTCCTGGACAGCCTGGAGCGTGCGCTCGGCACGCGCCCCAGCACCTGAGCGCTAGCGCTCCAGCTGCCGCCCGAGTGCCCACACGGCGCCCAGCACCACCACCACCACGCCCATCAGGCCGAGCGACCACCAGAACCCGTCGGGCTCGCGCAGCCACGGCATGCGTTCGAAATTCATGCCGAAGATGCCGGTGATCAGCGTCAGCGGCATGAACAGTGCCGTGATCAGCGTCAGCGTGCGCATGGTGCGGTTGGTCCGGTGCGCCACCGCCGAGAAATGGATCTGGACGGCGGATTCGATCGAATCTTCCAGCCGCCGTGCATGCGCGAGCACGCGCTGGATGTGCTCCATCAGGTCGTTGATTCGCACCAGCAGCATTTCGTCGCGCCCCGTCGCCTTGTCCGCGGGCTCGGCGGGATCGACGCTGTAGCGGTTGTCCAGCACGCTGTCGCGGAATTCCTGCAGGGCATCGCGCTGCTCCTCGCTCAGGTGTTCGAGCCGGCGCAGCTGGATGCGGGCATCGAGCAAGCCTTCCCAGCTTGAGAAGCCACGCCGCGCATTGAGCAGTGCGCGTTGCCAGCGGTCCAGTTGCCGCGTCAGCGGCGCGCGCAGGTCCAGGTAGCGGTCCACCATGGCATTGAGCAGGCGCAGCATCATGTCCTCGGGCCGGCCTGGCGGCCGCAGGCCATGCAACAGCGGTGCCTGCCCGCTCGCCCGCGGCGCGGTTTGCGGCCGCGGCGCCTGGCAAAGTTCGAGCAGACGCTGGCGTACCTGGTCGATGGTGCGCGACGGCCCGGGCCGGACGGTGACCAGTACGTTGTCGAACACGAAGAAAGTGACCGGCTGGGTGTCGATCCGTGCCAGTGCCGGCAGGAAGCCTGGCGGATGGCGTCGCGCCTTGGGCGCAGCCTCTGCCGCGGGCGGTGCCGAGCCGGCCGCTTCCGCAATGGCGCGGCTGGTCTCGAAGGTCAGCTTGCGGAAGATCACCATGTCGTACGCGTGCGTCGTATCGAAGTACGACGGATGCGCGGTGTTGGTGGCATCGACCAGATGCAGGTCGAGGATGGGTGCGCCAGTGAGCTGGCGCAGCTTATCGCGCCAGCTTTCCGGTGCGGCCGAAACCTCCTCGATGGGAAAGTCGGCCCAGACGAAGCGGGCCGCCGCGCTGCCGGCGAGGAACGTGCCCGCCTCGTCCAGCGAGGCGAGCGGGTGAACCTGGGTGGCCGAGAAGCCTAGCAGCTCCATGCGTGCGGCGTGGCCTCAGCCGGCGAGCAGGCGCGCGGCATCGCGTGCGAAATAGGTCAGGATGCCGTCGGCACCCGCGCGCCGGAAGGCCAGCAGCGATTCCATCATGACCTTGTCGTGATCCAGCCAGCCGTTCTGCGCGGCGGCCTTTAGCATCGCGTACTCGCCGCTGACCTGGTAGACGTAGGTCGGAAAGCGGAACTCGTCCTTCACGCGGCGCACGATATCCAGGTATGGCATGCCGGGCTTGACCATCACCATGTCGGCGCCTTCCATGATGTCCTGGGCGACTTCGCGCAGCGCTTCGTCGGTGTTGGCCGGGTCCATCTGGTAGGTCATCTTGTTGCCCTTGCCCAGATTGGCGGCCGAGCCCACGGCATCGCGGAACGGGCCATAGAACGCCGACGCGTACTTGGCCGAGTAGGCCATGATGCGGGTGTGGATGTGGCCGGCATCTTCCAGGGCCATGCGCACGGCGCCGATGCGGCCGTCCATCATGTCCGAGGGGGCCACGATGTCCACGCCGGCGTCGGCCTGGACCAGTGCCTGCCTGACCAGGATCTCGACGGTCTGGTCGTTGATCACATACCCGTTTTCGTCAAGCACGCCGTCCTGGCCGTGGCTGGTGTATGGGTCGAGCGCCACGTCGGTGAGCACGCCCAGTTCGGGGAAGCGGTCCTTCAGGGCACGCACCGCGCGCGGCACCAGGCCTTCGGCGTTGGTGGCCTCGATGCCGTCGGGGGTTTTCAGAGACGGGTCGATCACCGGAAACAGCGCGATCACCGGGATGCCCAGCTTCACGCAGTCTTCGGCCACCGGCAGTAGCAGGTCAATGGAAACGCGCTCCACGCCCGGCATGGATGCCACCGACTGGCGCTGGTTCTGCCCGTCCAGGATGAAGACGGGGTAGATCAGGTTGTCCGGCGACAGGCGGTGCTCGCGCATCAGGCGCCGCGAGAAGTCATCGCGACGCATGCGGCGGGGACGGTACTCGGGAAAGGCAGACATGGCAGCTTGAAGGGGGAGTTCAGGGAGAAATTATGCGGAAAGCGGCCCGTCGCCGGCTGGCGGGCGAACGCGCCGGAACGCCTCATGCAGAAAAACTAAACTTTTGAGTGTGCCCGCTATCATACTCGCGGACACCTTGCGTTGCGCCTTGCGCGGCGCGGTGTCCCCCGCTACTCCTCCCTGAGCGGGTACCCGCCTGAACCGGCGGGAACGTTCGTCCCCGTTGCTTGCAACGGGGCTTTTTTTGCCCGAGCGCAATGCCTCCGTTAGGCGGACGCTCCCGGCTCCGCGGGTGGCTGGGCCAGCGCCGCGGCCTGCGCTTCAGCTTGCGCTTCAGGCAGCGACAACCAGCCCGCGATGACGCGCTGCGCTTCTTCGATACCGCGGCGCTTGAGGCTGGAGAACAATTGCGCAGTGAGCGGCACCGGCGTTCCCAGTTGCTCCGCATAACCAGCCAGTATCTGTTTTGTCTCGCGCAGGGCCTTGGCGTTCTCGCTGTTGGTCAGCTTGTCGGCCTTGGTCAGCAGCACGTGAATCGGCTTTCCGGTGGGCAGGAACCACTCCACCATCTGGCAATCGAGATCGGTGAAGGGGCGGCGCGCATCCATCATCAGGATCAGGCCGGACAACTGGGTGCGGCTCTGCACGTAGTCGCTGAGCAGTCCTTGCCAGTGGAACTTGGCCGAGCCCGAGACTTCCGCGTAGCCATAACCCGGCAGGTCGACCAGGAAGGCCAGCGGGTCCGGCGCTTTCACCGGGGCGACCGTAAAGTAGTTGATATGCTGCGTGCGGCCCGGCGTGCGCGAAGAAAAGGCCAGGCGCTTCTGGTTGCACAGGATATTGATGGCCGTCGACTTGCCGGCGTTGGAGCGTCCGGCAAACGCGACTTCCGGCACCGCGGTGGCGGGCAGGTCGCGCAGATGGTTGACGGTCGTGAAGAAGCGGGCCTGGTGTAGAAGGGACATGCGCTGAAGCGGGTGGGGCGGGCTGGTTGCGGCCGGCGTGAATCGCGCGGCAGTGCAACCACGGTCACGCCGAGGTGGTAAGGCTGGCGGCACGGATTCGGCCAGGCCACCGGATTTGATCCCGCGCAGGCACAGGGGCGCCATGGCATCAATCCGGCACATTATTTATTGTACAATACGCCGGTTTACGGTCTCCTGACCGGGTGACGCAGGGCATCCATGTTCGCGTTGCCGGTGGTCCGATCCATCCGGATGGGAGCCGTGTTTGCCGTTCCATCGTGAGCGGCGCCAGGAAGGCGGGGTCTGCTGCCTGGCGCGCCGGTCCGACCGGAATTCCGGTTGCCGCGAGCACGATGCCTGGACCTTGCAAGGGCGCGTCCTCACCGCCCGCAGAGCGCCGGCCGGCATGCACTACGGTATTCAAAACAATTCAGACAAGGTGTGCGAATGAACCGCATTGCGAAGCTTCTGGGTGTCCTGGTGCTGGCCCTGCCTGCAACCGCCATGACCGGTCTGGCTTCTGCCTCGGAGCAGGCCGCCGCGAAGGCGGATCCGGCAAAGGGCGAAACGCTTTATACACAGGGTGCGCCCGATCGCAATGTCCCCGCCTGCCTGAGCTGCCACGGCGCGAATGGCAACAGCGGCGCCGCCGCCAATCCCAAGCTGGCCGCGCAACATCCCGAATACGTCCACAAGCAGCTCGCCAACTTCAAGGACAAGACGCGCAATAACGCGATCATGTCGCCGCTGGCCGGCTCGCTGAATGACCAGGAAATGAAGGACGTCGGCGCTTATCTCGCCAAGCAGCAGATCAAGCCGGCCACCGCCAAGAACAAGGACACCATCGAAGCCGGCCAGAAGATCTACCGCGCGGGCATCGCGGCCAAGGGCGTGCCGGCCTGCGCAGCCTGCCATGGTCCGACTGGCGCCGGCATTCCGGCACTGTATCCGCGCATCGGTGGCCAGTGGTCGGACTACACCGAAGCCCAGCTCGTGGCATTCCGCCAGGGCACCCGCAAGAACAATCCGGTGATGACGACCATCGCCGCCAAGATGTCGGACGCCGAGATCAAGGCCGTGGCGGACTACGTCGCCGGCGTTCGCTAAGTCGGTCCGCGCCGGCCCGGCGGTTGGCCTGCCGCTCCGCGAACGCGGGGCACGAAGCAGGATGCAACCGATCGCGTCGGCAACAATCGAAGAGGGTGGCCTGCTTGCCAAGCATGTCCACCCTTTTTTATTTCAAAGCCTACTGCTGCACATCACATGTCGACCGCTTCCACTTCAGGGCTGCACCTGAAGACTCCACACCGCGTGTTGCGCGACGCGGTCGAATTGTTGTCCTCGATGCGCTTTGCGATCGCCCTGCTGACGGTAATCGCCATTGCCAGCGTGGTCGGTACCGTACTCAAGCAGAACGAGCCATACCCGAACTATGTGAACCAGTTCGGGCCGTTCTGGGCCGATGTCTTCCATGCGCTGTCGCTGCAGAAGGTCTACGGTTCGTGGTGGTTCCTGCTGATCCTGGCCTTCCTGGTGGTGTCGACGAGCCTGTGCCTCGTGCGCAACGCGCCCAAGATGATCGTCGACATGCGCTCATGGAAGGACCATGTGCGCGAACGCAGCCTACGCGCCTTCCACCACCGCGGAGAATTCGAGGCGGCGCGTCCGCGCGCCGAAGCCGTGGCGCGCGTGGACGCGCTGCTGCGCAACCGCGGCTACCGTACCCGGCATGTCGAGCATGAGGGCGCGACGCTGCTGGCGGCGAAGGCCGGCGCGGCCAACAAGCTCGGCTATATCCTGGCGCACACCGCGATCGTGGTGATCTGCATCGGCGGCTTGCTCGACGGCGACATGCTGATCCGCGCCCAGATGTGGTTCGGCGGCAAGACACCGATCAGCGGCAACGCCGTCATCAGCGAGATCCCGCCGCAGCATCGCCTGTCGGCCAGCAACCCGGGCTTCCGCGGCAATGCCTTCGTGCCGGAGGGCTCGACGGTGTCCACGGCGATCCTGAACATCGCCGACGGCGCATTGGTGCAGGACCTGCCGTTCATCCTCACGCTCAAGAAGTTCAGGGTCGATTTCTACGCCACCGGCATGCCCAAGCTGTTCGCCTCGGACGTGGTCGTGACCGACCGCGCCACCGGCAAGCAGACGCATGCGACGGTGAAGGTCAACGAGCCGCTGATCGTCGACGGCGTTGCGATTTACCAGTCGAGTTTCGAGGACGGCGGGTCGCAACTGAAGTTCGTCGGCTACCCGATGCAGGGCAGCGGCCACGGTACCTTCCAGTTTGCCGGTACCGTTGGCGGCAACGCGCCACTGACCGCCACGGGCACGGCGGCCGACGCCGACGGTCTGACGGTCGAGTTCAGCGATTTCCGCCTGATGAACATCGAGAACGTCACCGACGCCTCGGGCAAGCCCGACGCACGGGGCGTGGCGCGAAAGTCGTTCAACGAGACCCTCGAGTCGCACCTGGGTGCCGCGGCCAACACGCAGAAGGAAAAGGCGCTGCACAATGTCGGTCCGTCAGTGCAGTACAAGCTGCGCGATCGCAATGGCCAGGCGCGCGAGTACAACAACTACATGGTGCCGGTCCAACTGGACGGCCAGTCGGTGTTCCTGGCCGGCATGCGCGAGTCGCCGAACGAGCCGTTCCGCTACCTGCGCATTCCGGCCGATGACCAGGGCAGCGTGGCCGACTGGATGCGCCTGCGCGCCGCCTTGCAGGATCGGGGCATGCGCGGCGAAGCGGCGCGCCGCTTCGCGCTGGCGTCGATGCCGGGCGCGGACAAGGCCGAGCTTCGCGGCCAGCTGGCGGAAAGCGCGCTGCGCGCGCTGGACCTCTTCGCCGGTGCCAACCGACCGGCTCCGGACTCTCCGCCGGGCGGCTTCACGGCGATCGCGGCGTTCCTCGAGAAGTCGGTGCCCGCGGCCGAGCAGCAGAAGGCCGCCGAAGTGCTGCTGAAAATCCTCAACGGCTCGATGTGGGAGCTGTGGCAAATCGCGCGCGCCCAGGACAAGCAGCCGGTGGTGCCCAACAGTGCGCAGAGCGGGGCGTTCCTGCAGCAGTCGATCAACGCGCTGTCGGACAGTTTCTTCTACGGCGCGCCGGTGTTCCTGCAGCTTGACGACTTCAAGGAGATCAAGGCCAGCGTATTCCAGATGACCCGTGCGCCGGGCAAGAACATCGTGTATCTTGGCTGTCTGCTGCTGGTGTTGGGCGTGTTCTCGATGTTCTATATCCGCGAGCGCCGGGTGTGGGTCTGGATCAAGGATCCGGGTCATCACGCGGACTCCGCCGCGCCGACCGCGCCAGCCGAACCGGCAGCGCCAGGCAGTCATGTGCTGATGGCCATGTCGACCCAGCGCCGCACACTGGATTTCGAGAAGGAATTCGTCGCCATGCGCGACGACATCGGCCGCGCGGCCGGGGCCGACCAGGATGCCCCGACGCAGGCGCAGCATTGAACAAGTCGCGCCGGGCAGTGGCGATTCGCGCCGATCGCCGTCCGGTCTTGGTTGCGCAGCCACGCGCTGCGCGCAGATCGCAGGTAACGCTATGTCTTCTAACGTGAACCAGGCCGCCCGGCCGGCCATGCGCCCGGCAACTCCTGCCGATTCCGGCGCGATGGACGAGGCCTACCTTGAACCGTCCTTCCTGCGCCGCCTCACGTGGCTGGACTGGGCGTTCGCGCTGCTGCTGGCGGTTGGCGCCGGCGTGGCGCTGTCGCGCTATGGCCAGTGGATGAACGGCTACGACAAGGCCGTGCTGATTGCCGCGGTGCCGACATTCGCGCTGCTCGGCTGGCACTGGAAGCCGGTGCGCCCGCTGATGGTCGGGCTGGCCGTGCTGTCGCTGTTTGCCGTGCAGCTTTACCAGGGGCAACTTGCGCGCGCCGAGCAGGCCTTCTTCCTGAAGTATTTCCTGTCGAGCCAGTCGGCCATCCTGTGGATGAGCGCGCTGGTGTTCCTGTCCACGCTGTTCTACTGGGTGGGCCTGGTCACGCGTTCGGCCACTGGATACAGCATCGGCAGCAAGCTGTGCTGGGCCGCGGTGGTGCTCGGCTTCACGGGCATGCTGGTGCGCTGGTACGAGTCGTACCTGGTCGGCACGGACATCGGGCACATCCCGATCTCGAACCTCTACGAAGTGTTCGTGCTGTTTACGCTGATCACGTCGCTGTTCTACCTGTACTACGAGGGGCGCTACCGCACGCGTGCGCTCGGGCCGTTCGTGATGCTGGTGGTGTCGGCCGCGGTGGGTTTCCTGCTGTGGTACACGGTCAGCCGCAACGCGCAGGAAATCCAGCCGCTGGTGCCGGCGCTGCAGAGCTGGTGGATGAAGATCCATGTGCCGGCCAACTTCATCGGCTACGGCACGTTCGCACTGGCGGCGATGGTGTCGGTGGCTTACCTGCTCAAGCAGCGCGGCATCCTGGCCGAGCGCCTGCCGTCGCTCGAGGTGCTCGATGATGTGATGTACAAGGCTATCGCGGTCGGCTTTGCCTTCTTCACCATTGCGACGATCCTCGGCGCGCTATGGGCGGCTGAGGCCTGGGGCGGCTACTGGAGCTGGGATCCGAAGGAAACCTGGGCGCTGATCGTCTGGCTGAACTACGCAGCCTGGCTGCACATGCGGCTGATGAAGGGCCTGCGCGGCACGGTCGCGGCCTGGTGGGCGCTGACCGGCTTGCTGGTGACCACGTTCGCGTTCCTGGGCGTCAATATGTTCCTGTCAGGCCTGCACAGCTACGGCGAATTGTGATTATTGCGCTACTTGCGTAGCGAAGGAACCTGCCCATTGGGCAGGTTTTTTTTTCGCCCTCAGGGAATAAAAGCATCACATTCGGTGTTTACTGGAGGAACGGTGCCGGTTGGCGGCACCGGCCTGCATGGAGAAGAACATCATGGCACGTCTGCGTCGTCCCACCGCTGCATCCCTGCTTCGTCCCGCCGCGCTCGCCCTCGGCTGCGCCTCTGTCCTGCTGGCTGCTTGTTCCGGCATGGGGGGAATGGGCGGCACCGGCAACATGCCGCCGACCGTCAAAGTGACCGACGGGGTGCTGACTGACCCGCAAGGCCTGACGCTGTATACGTTCGATCGCGACACCAAGGACAGCGGCAAGAGCGCCTGCAACGGCGCGTGCGCCAACAACTGGCCGCCGTTGATGGCGGCGCCCGGCACCAGCGCGTCGGGCAGCTACACCATCATTACCCGTGACGACGGCAACAAGCAGTGGGCCTATCGTGGCATGCCGCTGTACCGTTTTGCCAAGGATGCCAAGTCGGGCGACCGTGGTGGCGACAACTTCAACAATGTCTGGCACGTCGCCAAGCCCTGAGCAGACAACGACGGACTGAGTCCGGCAAGGCATGGACGGGTTTGAGGGTCAGCTGGTGGCGCTGGCGCCGCGCCTGCGGCGCCACGCACGTGGCCTGACCAGGGACGCGGCGCAGGCCGACGACCTGGTGCAGGACACACTGGAGCGCGCGCTGCGCTACCGCTGGCGCTTTCGCCTGCGCCCGGGGGCGTGGTGGGGTGACGGCGCCGATGGCCTGCTGCCATGGCTGCTTACGCTGATGCACCGATTGCGCCTGAACACGGTGCGGCGCAAGGAGCTGGTGGTGACTACCGACAACCTGCCGGACGTCAGTGCCCCGGTTCCCGATCCCGGTTTGCGGCGCGACCTGCTGCAGGCACTCGCGGAACTGCCCGAGGCCCAGCGCGCGGTGTTGTTGCTGGTCAGCCTGGAGCAGTTCACCTATGCCGAGGCCGCACAGGTGCTGAACGTTCCGGTCGGCACTGTGATGTCCCGCCTGGCACGGGCTCGCGAACACATGCGAGCCCTGCTGGACGGCACGCGTCAGCCGGCACCGGCCTCGGAGGCCGGTACGACGCTGCAGCGAGTGAAATGATGTCCCCGATCCACGAAGCCGACCTGCATGCCTACGCCGACGGCCAACTGAGCGGCCGCCGCCGCGCAGCCGTGGAGGCGTACCTGGCCGAGCGGCCCGAAGTCGCGGTGCGCGTGGCAGAGTGGCGCCGCCAGGCCGAGGCATTACACGGCGCGCTCGATGGCGTGCTCAATGAGCCCGTGCCGCTCGCTGCCGTGCCGGAGTCGCTGCGTGGCGGCACGCAGCGGCGTGATGGCGTGGGAGGCGGTCGGCGCACGCTATGGGTCGCCGCATGCGCGTCGCTCGCCTCGCTGGCGCTGGGCGGCGCGATTGGCTGGCTTGCGCATGACCGCATTGCCGACGGTATCGCCGTTGCCATGGCGCCGGGCGAGCGTTTCGCGCGCGATGCGCTGATCTCGCACGTGGTCTATGCACCCGAGGTCCGGCATCCGGTGGAGGTGCCGGCCAGCGACGAAGCCCACCTGATCGCGTGGCTGTCCAAACGGCTGGGCGCGCCATTGCAGGTGCCGGATCTGCGCCCGCAGGGCTTTCATCTGATCGGCGGCCGCCTTGGCGTGGCGGAAGGCGGGCCGTCCGCGATCCTCATGTACGAAGCCGACGACGGCACCCGCCTGTCCCTGCAACTGCGCCGCATGGCACAAGGCACCCCCGATACAGGCTTCCGGCTCGAGCGAATGCCGCAGTCTGCCCCCGTCAAGGGAGCCGCCGCCATGGCTTTCTACTGGATCGACCGCAACCTCGGTTTTGCGCTGGCCGGTCAGGTGGATCGCGGGCGGCTGCTGACGCTGGCGCAGTCCGTGTACCAGCAGTACCAGGGCCAGGGCGGGTAAGTCACGGGCCCTGATCGGGCAGCAAAAAAGGGCTGTCAGGAATGGCCAGCACTATCCGACCAAGGGAAAGTCCAATTCCCGGGCCGTTCGAAGCATCAAGGAACAACCATGCTGATTCCCTCCCCGAAGTGGCTGCGCGGTGACGATATCGCCGCCTCCGAGATCACGCCACGCCACGTCTTCGCCGTGCGCCGTCGCCTGCTCGCGCTTGCCGCCGCCGGCAGCGCCGGTGCAGCGCTGAGCCCCTGGCTCGCGCGTGACGCCCGCGCCCAGCAGGGCCAGCATGGGGCGAAGCTGCCCGCCGCGGTCAACAATGCCTATGTGGTGACGGAAAAGCGCACGCCCTTCGAGGACGTGACCACGTACAACAACTTCTACGAATTCGGCACCGACAAGTCTGACCCGGCACGCAATGCCGGCACGCTGCGGCCGCGGCCCTGGCAGGTGGCGGTGGAAGGGCTGGTGAAGAAGCCCAAGGTCTATGACCTCGACGAACTCCTGAAGCTCGCGCCGTTGGAAGAGCGCGTGTACCGCCTGCGCTGCGTGGAAGGCTGGTCGATGGTGATTCCGTGGCTCGGCTATCCGCTTGCCGAGTTGATCCGTCGCGTGGAACCGCAGCCGGGGGCGAAGTACGTGCAGTTCATCACGCTTGCCGACAAGAAGCAGATGCCCGGTATCAGCAGTTCGGTACTGGACTGGCCCTACAGCGAAGGTCTGCGCATGGACGAGGCGATGCATCCGCTCGCGCTGCTGACCTTCGGTCTCTATGGCGAAGTGCTGCCGAACCAGAACGGCGCGCCGGTGCGCATGGTGCTGCCATGGAAATACGGCTTCAAGAGTGCCAAGTCGATCGTGAAGATCCGCTTTGTCGACAAGCAGCCGCCGACGAGCTGGAACCTCGCGGCGCCGCAGGAGTATGGCTTCTACTCGAACGTGAACCCGGAGGTGGACCACCCGCGCTGGAGCCAGGCCACCGAGCGGCGCATCGGCGAGGACAGCGGCGGTGGCGGCTTTGCCGCGCTGTTCGCGCCCAAGCGCAAGACGCTGCCGTTCAATGGCTACGGCCAGCAGGTGGCGTCGCTGTACCAGGGCATGGACCTGAGGAAGTTCTTCTGATGGGCAGGGCTGACATGACGGTCTCGCAACCGACTTCCCCGCATACGGCGAGCGCGGTACCGCGCGGCAAGACAGGCGGCCTGGCGGCGCTGCCGCAGTCGCAGGTACGCATCCTCAAGGTTGCCATCTGGCTGCTGGCGTTGCTGCCGTTTGTGCGCCTGCTGTACCTGGGCGCTACCAGCCAGTTCGGCGCCAACCCGCTGGAATTCGTGACGCGATCCACCGGCACGTGGACGCTGGTCATGCTGTGCGCAACGCTGACGGTCACGCCGCTGCGGCGCCTGACGGGCTGGAACTGGCTCGTGCGTATACGGCGCCTGCTGGGCCTGTTTGCGTTCTTCTACGGCCTGCAGCACTTCCTGCTATGGATCGGCGTCGACCGTGGGTTTGACCTGGCCTACATGTTGAAGGATGTGGTCAAGCGGCCGTTTATCACCGTCGGCTTCACCGCCTTCACGCTGATGATCCCGCTGGCGTTGACGTCGACCAACGGCATGGTGCGGCGCCTCGGCGGCAAGCGCTGGCAGGCGCTTCACAAGGCGGTGTATGCGATCGCGGTACTGGCCATCCTGCACTACTGGTGGCACAAGGCCGGCAAGAACGACTTCAGCGAGGTGTCGGTCTATGCCGCGGTGGTGTTCGTGCTGCTGGGGCTGCGCCTGTGGTGGCGCTGGCGGCCGGCCGCCAGCTGACGCAGGCGGCCCGGGCTCGCGGGCAGGATCAGTCCTGTAGCAGGCGTTCGTCGCGGAACAGGTCTTCGACCAGTTCGCGCTCGCGTACCAGGTGGACCTTGTTGCCGTCGACCATCACTTCGGCCGCGCGCGGACGGGTGTTGTAGTTGGAGCTCATCACGAAGCCATAGGCACCCGCCGACATCACCGCCAGCAGGTCTCCGGGCCGCACAGCCAGCGCGCGGTCGCGGCCGAGCCAGTCGCCCGATTCGCATACGGGCCCCACGATGTCGTAGGTGACCGGCGGGGTGACCGGTGAAGCGCTGCTTGCCAGCACCGGCTCGATGCCGTGGAAGGCCTCGTACATGGCCGGGCGCGCCAGGTCGTTCATGGCGGCATCGACGATGCAGAAGTTCTTGGCCGCGCCGGGCTTGAGGAATTCAACCTGGGTCAGCAGCACGCCGGCATTGCCGACGAGCGAGCGGCCCGGCTCGAACAACACTTCCCGATGACCATGACCGCGTGCGGCCACGCGGTCGAGCAGCGTGGTGGCGAAGCCGGTGATGTCCGGCGGGGTCTCGTCAGCGTAGGTGATGCCAAGGCCGCCGCCGACATCGATGTGCTCGAGGACGATGCCCTCGCGTTCGAGCGCTTCCACCACGTCGAGCACCTTGTCGAGCGCTTCCAGGTATGGCTCCACCTCGGTGATCTGTGAACCGATGTGGCAGTCGATGCCGGTGATCCGGATGTGCGGCAGCGACGCGGCGGCCCGATACGTGGGCAGTACCTCCTCGAACGCGATGCCGAATTTGTTGTCCTTCAGGCCCGTGGAGATGTACGGGTGGGTCTTGGCGTCGACATCCGGGTTGATGCGCAGCGATACGCGAGCGCGCTTGCCCAGCTGGCCGGCCACGGCATTGAGGCGGTCGAGTTCGGGGATCGACTCGACGTTGAAGCAGCGCACGTCGTGCGCCAGGGCGAGTTCCATCTCCGCCGCGCTCTTGCCCACGCCCGAGAACACCACCTTGCGCGGATCGCCGCCGGCGGCCAGCACGCGCTTGAGTTCGCCGCCCGAGACGATGTCGAAGCCGGCCCCGAGCCTGGCGAATACCTGCAGCACTGCCAGGTTCGAGTTGGCCTTCATGGCGTATTGCACCTGCGCCTTGCGGCCCTGGCAGGCGGCGGCATAGCCTTGGTAGGCGGCGGTCAGCGCGGCGCGCGAGTACACGTAGGTCGGCGTGCCGAACTCTGCGGCGATCTGCGCCAGCGGCACCTGTTCGGCAACAAGGGCGCCGTCCTGGCGATGGAAAAATGCGGTCATGGTTACCTGGTGGTAGGGGCGTCGGAAGGAGCCGGGGCCGGGGGCGTGGCGGGGGCTACCGGGGCGGGCAGCGTCGCGTCCGCATGTCCCAGGCCAGGATCGGGCACGGCAGGAGCGGTCGGCTCGGGCGGGCGCTTGGGCATGGTCAGCGGCCCGCGAATGCCGCATCCGCCCAGCAGGGGCATCGCAAGGCTGGCGGCAAACGCCGATACAATCGCAACACGACGGAGCATCGGGTCGTCCTTGAAAGCGGTTGGGAAAGCTGTCGGACCGGCAGCCGGCGTGTCGTCCGCGGCCGCCGCCAGAGTTCCAGGGCACGGCCGGAATCCGGGAATCCTCAACAAATAATGCCGGCCACTGCAGGTGCCCCATGCGATGCTCAATGTGAGCAGCAAGGCGGACAGCGCTGGCGCCGGCGGTCTTGGAGTTTAGCATGCCCCCCTTGAGCGAAAGCGAGTTCCTGGCCCTGGCGGTCAAGGAGCTGGACCGCATCGAAGCCGCGGTGGAAGCCGCCGCGGACGCGGCCGACGCCGACATCGAAATCAGCCGGACCGGCAATGTCATGGAGCTGGAATTCGAGAACGGCTCCAAGATCATCATCAACAGCCAGGCGCCGATGCAGGAGCTGTGGGTCGCGGCGCGCTCGGGCGGCTTCCACTTCCGTCGCGACGGCGAGCGCTGGGTCGATACGCGCAGCGGCAACGAGTTGTACGACGCGCTGTCCAGCTATGTGAGCCAGCAGGCGGAGGTAGCGCTCACGCTGGGCTGACCCGCCAAGTCATGCGCACGAATGAAAAAGCCGGCCACGTGGGCCGGCTTTTTCCATTGGCTGCAACACGGCTCAGGCGCCGCCGAACATCTCCAGGATCTTCTTCTTCTCGGCCTCGACATCGGCCGGCGAGCGCGTGCTTTCCTCCGGCTTGCCCGGCCACGGATCGCCCAGGCCGACCGAAGCCACGCCGGCGCCGCTGGCGTTTTCTTCGAAGGTCCAGTCGCCGCCGACCATCAGCACGCCTTCCGGCGCCGGGCGCTCCGGACTTTCCGGGACGCCCTTGAGCATCTTGCCCATGTAGCCGACCCAGATCGGCAGGGCCAGCCCGCCGCCGGTCTCGCGCACGCCCAGGCTCTTGGGCTGGTCGTAGCCCATCCAGGCGATGGCTACCAGGTTCGGCGTGTAGCCGGCGAACCAGGCATCCACGGCGTCGTTGGTGGTACCCGTCTTGCCGGCCAGGTCATTGCGGCCCAGGCGCTGCTTGGCGGCGTTGGCAGTGCCCATGCGCACCACGTCGCGCAGCATGGTGTCGGCGATGAACGCCGTGCGGGCATCGAGCACGCGCACGGCATCGCTGCCGGCGCGCTGCGGCTGCGTTTCGGAAAGGACCTTGCCGCGCGCATCGACCACCTTCTGGATCAGGTACGGGTTGATGCGGTAGCCGCCGTTGGCGAACACCGAGTACGCGCCGGCCATCTGCAGCGGCGTGACGCTGCCCGCGCCCAGCGCCATCGGCAGGTAGGCCGGGTGCTTGTCGGCCTCGAAGCCGAAGCGGGTGATGTAGTCCTGGGCGTATTGCGTGCCGATCGCACGCAGGATGCGTACCGAGACCAGGTTCTTCGACTTGGCCAGCGCGCGGCGCATGGTCATGGGGCCTTCGAACTTGCCATCGTAGTTCTTCGGCTCCCATATCTGGCCACCGGTGTCCGGGCCGATCGTCAGCGGCGCGTCATTGATCACGGTGGCCGGCGAAAAGCCCTTTTCCAGCGCGGCCGAATAGATGAACGGCTTGAAGCTGGAACCCGGCTGGCGCCAGGCCTGCGTCACATGGTTGAACTTGTTGCGGTTGAAGTCGAAGCCGCCGACCATCGAGCGGATCTCGCCGTCCTGCGGGTTGATCGAGACGAAGGCCGCCGACACTTCCGGGAGCTGCGTGACCGTCCACTGGCCCTTTTCGTCCTGCGTCACGCGGATGATCGCGCCGGGGCGGATCCTGGTCTTCGGCTGCGCGTTCGCCGACAGCGACGGCGCGATGAAGCGCAGCGCCGCCCCTTCGATGGTGGCCACTTCGCCGGACAGCAGCGTGGCCTTCACTTCGCGCGATGACACGCTGGTCACCACGGCGGAACGCAGGTCGTCGCTGCCCGGGTGCTCGACCAGCGCGTCGTCGATGGCCTGCTCGCGTTCTGCCTGGTCGGAGGGCAGGTCGATGAAGGCTTCCGGGCCGCGGTAACCGTGTTTGCGCTCGTAGTTCATGATGCCCGAGCGCACGGCTTCGTACGCCGCATCCTGGTCGGGCTTCATCAGCGTGGTGTAGACGGTGAGGCCGCGCGTGTAGGTTTCCTCGCGGTACTGCGCGTACATCAGCTGGCGCACGATCTCGGCCACGTACTCGGCATGCGTCGAGAACTCGTTGCCTTCCGTGCGGACCTTCGGCGTTTCGCGCAGGGCCTGGTCATACTGCTCCGGCGTGATGTAGCGCAGGTCGCGCATGCGCTGCAGGATGTACTCCTGACGTACCTTCGCGCGCTTGGGGTTCACCACCGGATTGTAGGCAGACGGCGCCTTGGGCAGGCCGGCCAGCATGGCGGCCTCGGCCGGCGTGACGTCGCGCACCGACTTGCCGAAATAGACGCGCGCTGCGCTGTCGAAGCCATAGGCGCGCTGGCCGAGGTAGATCTGGTTCATGTACAGCTCGAGGATCTGGTCCTTGCTCAGGTTCGCCTCGATCTTGTACGCAAGCATCATTTCGTAGATCTTGCGCGTGTAGGTCTTCTCGCTCGACAGGAAGAAATTGCGCGCCACCTGCATGGTGATCGTCGATGCCCCCTGCGACAGCCCGCCGCGCAGGTTTGCCAGGCCTGCCCGCAACACGCCGACAAAGTCCACCCCGCCGTGCTCGTAGAAGCGGTCATCCTCGATCGCCAGCACCGCCTTCTTCATCACGTCGGGGATTTCGGCGATGGGTACGAAGTTGCGGCGCTCTTCGCCGAATTCGCCGATCAGCACATTGTCCGCAGTGAAGATGCGCAGCGGAATCTTGGGGCGATAGTCCGTGATGGTGTCGAGCGACGGCAGGTTGGGCGCGGCCACCAGCAACGCATAGCCCAGCAGCAGCGCGACCGCCACGATGCCGGCGACGATCAGACCGACCACCCAGAACGTGAGCCGCGCCCAGAGCGGGCGGCGGGCAGGGAGGGACGGCTTCTGTTGTGCTGTGGCCATAAGGGAAAAACCTAGTCAGGAGTGCGGGGGATTATATCTTCCGGGATAGCGGCAACTTCCCGCACAGTGGCGCCTGCGGCGCTACTGCGCTGTTACAAGATGTAATGTCCCTGATCGCCGCAGTTTGCGCCGATGTGAGAACAGAAAAAAGGCTGGAAAGGGAACCCGACGACCGTGGGGTTTTGGCAACGCTTTGGAGGAGCCGTCGCAAAAATAAAAGCGTGGTCAGAGCGGCACATTGCCAGCACTGCCGGTTTTTGTAAGAATCGGCCAACATAAAAGAGCAAAACGTTTCATCGAGAAACAGGACCCGCCCGATTAGAGCAGTCAAGCCAGGGGCGAGTTCAAATGTCAGGGGGTCACCTTGCGACGGGGCATTTTGTCGGGGCTTCTGCGCCGGACTACGGTCGGCGTGGACATCGGGTCGTCCAGTGTCAAGGTAGTTGAGCTGTCCGTAGGGGGCAGCAAGCAGGACTACCGGCTGGAAAAGTGTGCCAGCGAACTGCTGGACCGCAGTGCCGTTGCCGATGGCAACGTGGTCAATATCGAGGCGGTCGGGATCGCGCTCAAACGCGCGCTCGGCAAGGCTGGCATTCGCACCAAGGACGTGGTGCTTGGCGTGCCTTCGATGCTGACGGAGTCACAGACCGTCAGCTTGCCGGACAACCTGTCCGAAGACGAACTCTATTCCCAGGTCGAGTCCGAGGCGCACCGGCTTTATCCGCCGTCGCAGGCGGTCAATTTCGACTTTGCCGTGATCGGCCCGAGCGAAACCGAGGGCGGTATCGGCGTGCGCGTGACCGCGGCCAACAGCGACCGCGTGCAGGAACGCGTCACCGCCGCCGAGATGGCAGGCCTGCGCCCGCAGGTCATGGATGTCGAGGAATACGCGGTGCAGCGGACCGTCGTGCAGATGCTTGGCGTGCCGCGCGATATGTCTGAAGCCGACGCACGCGCGTTGCCGGTGGTGGCCGTCGTTCACCTCGGCGGCAGCCGTTCCAAGGCCATCTTCTACCAGGGCTGGAAGGAGCTGTACGAGCAGCCCCTGAACAGCTACGGCGACCAGCTCACGCAAAGCGCCGCGCGCATGTTCACGCTCGACGCGCTCAAGGCCGAGATCAAGAAACGCAAGAACACGCTGCCGGAAGCCTGGCGCGCCCAACTGCTCAAGCCATCGCTGGAAGCGCTGGCCATGGAAGTGCAGGCCGCGGTGGCTAATTTCATTGCCAGCTCCAGCCTGGGGCGGGTCGACGAAATCCTCTTGTCGGGCGGACATGCGTCTCTGCTTGGCGTGCAGGCGGCCATCCAGCAACAGACCCAGATCACCACCACGCTGGCGAACCCGTTCGCCAACATGGTCACCAACGGCAAGGTCAACGAGCGCTACCTGCAGCGCGACCTGCCGGCGTATATCGTCAGCGCCGGACTGGCATTGCGCGGCCTGCAATAACGCGCCCCGGGGGAATCCGAATGTCAACGAACACGCTCCCGTCGGTCAACCTGCTGCCCTACCACGAAGCCCGCAAGGCCGCCCGGCGCAAGCGCGTCTACGCGATCCTTGGCGGCGCCGCCGCGGGTGGGGCGTTGTTGGTGCTGCTGGGTGGGCTTTATATCGATCGCCAGATCGCATCGGTGGCCGCGCTGAACCAGGTGCTGACCACCGAGAATGCGCGGCTGGACGGCCAGATCCGCGAGGTCAACACGCTCAAGAAGGACATCGAGGCCCTGCTGCAGCGCCAGCAGGCCGTGGAAAGCCTGCAGACCGCACGCAACCGCCCGGTGCAGCTGCTTGAAGAGCTGGTGCGCCAGGTGCCGGAAGGGGTCTACCTGACCAGCCTGAAGCAGACTGGCGAGGCCTTCACGATCGCCGGCGTGGCACAGTCCAACGAGCGCATTTCCGAGCTGTTGCGCAATGTGGGCGCGGTGCCCTGGCTCGACAAGGCCGAACTGGTCGAGTCCAAGGCGGTGACGATGACCAACAACCTGCGCGAGCAGCGCCGCCTGTTCGAATTCTCCATGCGCTTCGCCTATCGCGCTCCCGAAACGCCAGCCGACAAGAAGGATGGCTCGGCACGCCCGGCCTCGGCGCCGGCCGCCAACGGAAAGGCCTGATCATGGGGCTCAATACCGAAATCAACCTGTCGGACCTGGCAGGCCAGTTCCGCGGGCTCAATATGAACGAGCCCGAGACCTGGCCGACGGCGCCGCGCGTGGTGTTCGCCATCATGGCGGCGGTGGTGGTGCTGCTGCTCGGATGGCAGTTCTACTGGAGCGGCAAGTCCGAGGAGCTGGACCGCCAGCGCTCGGAGCAGGAGACCCTCAAGCAGGCCTACCAGTCCAAGGTCGCGCAGGTCGCGAACCTCGACGCACTGCGTGCGCAGAAGAAGCAGGTCGAGCAGCGGGTCGCGCAGCTTGAACGCCAGCTTCCCAACAAGACGGAAATGGATGCCCTGCTGGCTGACGTCAACCATGCCGGCGTCGCGCGTGGCCTGCAGTTCGAACTGTTCAAGCCGCAGGCCGCTGTCCTCAAGCCTTATTTCGCCGAGATCCCGGTGAACCTGAAGGTGACGGGCCGCTATCACGATGTTGCGCAATTCAATGCCGATGTCGCTGCCCTGTCGCGGATCGTGTCGATGCAGAACCTGCAGCTCGCCAATACCAAGGACGGCGGACTGACCATGGAGGCGGTCGCGATGGCCTACCGCGCGCTGGACCCGGACGAGCAGGCCGCCCAACGCAAGGCCGCCGCCAATGCTGCCAAGCCGGCCGGAGGTGCGAAATGAGCCGCCTCGTGAGCCTTTGCACGCATCGCGCCGCGGTGCTTGCCGTCGCCGCGCTGGCCGCCGGCCTGCTGGGCGCGTGTGGATCCAGCGACGAACAGGCGCTGCACCAGTGGATGGACGCCACCCGCAACGCCAAGGCCCAGCCGCCGGCGCCCTTGCCCGAGCCCAAGCCCTACGTACCGCGCGAGTATGCGGAGCGCAATGCGCCGGAGCCGTTCGCGCAGACCAAGATCGGGGAACTCAACAAGATGATGGCGGAGTCGCCCGAAGCCGGGCGGCGCCGCGAGCCGCTGGAGGACTATCCGCTCGAAAACTTCAAGATGCTCGGCATGATGAAGAAACACGGCGAGACCTTCGGCATCGTGCGGGTTGATAACAAGATCCACCACGTCAAGGTGGGTCAGTATCTCGGCCAGAGCTACGGCCGGGTGGTCCGCATCACCGATCAGGAGATCGTGTTGCGCGAATTGGTCCGGGAAGGGGTATCCGAGTGGAAAGAGAAAATGACCAGCCTGAAGCTGGAGGTGTCGGCATGACCCTGGGTCGCTGGTACCGGGCGCTTGCGGGCGCAGCAACGATGGCGCTGGTGCTGGCCGCTCCGGCCGCGCTGGCACAGGCAAACCAGGTGAAGTCGGTCGAGGCCAATGTCGTGGGCGAGCAGACCGTGTTCACCATCGACCTGCAGTCGCCGCCGGCGCAAAAGCCGGCGGACTTCACGACGCAGAAGCCGGCGCGCATCGCGCTCGATTTCTTCGACACCGGGTTTGCCGCAGGACGTGCCCAGTATGACTATGGCGGCAAGCTGCTGCGCGGCGCCAACGTCATGCAGATCGGGGACCGTACGCGCGTGGTGCTCGACCTGACGCGTGCGGCGACCTACCGCACGGAAGTCCGCGGCAACCAGTTCGTGGTGCTGCTGGATAATGCCGCACCCGCGGCCAAGGCGGCCACGCCCACGTTTGCGGCGCCTGCCGCACTGACCGCGGTTGCCGCGGGGCGAGCCTCCGTGCGCAATATCGACTTCCGTCGCGGTGCAGATGGGGCGGGGCGCGTGGTGGTTGACCTGTCCTCGCGCGAGTCCGGCATCAATATCGCGCAGCAGGGCCAAAACGTGGTGGTCGACTTCCTTGGCACCACGCTGCCCGACAACCTGCGCCGCCGCTTCGACGTGAGCGACTTCGGCACGCCGGTGCAGGGCATGCGCGCCACGGATACCAGCGGCAATACCCGCCTGACCATCGAGCCGCGCGGCAACTGGGAGTACAGCTCGTACCAGACGGACACCCAGTTCGTCGTGGAAGTGCGCCCCGTCAAGGAGGACCCGACCAAGCTGATCAGCGGTCCGGGCTACCGTGGCGAGCGCCTGTCGCTCAACTTCCAGAACATCGACATCCGCTCGCTGCTGCAGGTGTTTGCCGACTTCACGAACCTGAACATCCTCACCAGCGATACCGTGCAGGGCAACATCACGCTGCGCCTCAAGGACGTACCGTGGGACCAGGCCTTGCAGATCGTGATGGATGCCAAGGGGCTGGCGTCGCGCCGCAATGGCAATGTGCTGTGGGTCGCGCCCAAGGCCGAGCTGGCCACCAAGGAGAAGCTCGAACTCGAGGCGCAGCAGCAGATCAATGACCTGGAGCCGATCCGCAGCCAGGTGTACCAGCTGAACTACCAGCGGGCCGAAGACGTGCGCAAGATGCTGCTGGGTATAAGCACGGGCGCTCCCGGCGCCGCGGTCCCGGCCGTTGGTGTAGGTGGCGCCGCCGGCATGGCTTCGCGCATGCTGTCCAAGCGCGGTTCGCTGACCGCAGATGCGCGCACCAACCAGCTGTTCGTATCGGACATTGCCAGCAAGCTTGAGGAAGTGCAGAACTTCCTCGCCAAGATCGACATCCCGGTGCGCCAGGTCATCATCGAGGCACGCATCGTCGAGGCAACCGATACGTTCAGCCGCAACCTTGGCGTCAAGCTCGGCTTTGCCGGCCAGTACAACAATGCCAAGGTGGGCAATACGTACAACAACGTGCTGCCAGGCACGACTTCCGACAACGGTCCGTTCCTGAGCCTGCCGGCTGGCGCCATCAACGGCGCGAATCCGGCGAACATCGCGGTCAGCATATTCAACAGCGCGGCGACCCGCTTCCTTGCGCTCGAGCTGTCCGCGCTGGAAGCGGACGGCAAGGGCAAGATCATCTCGAGCCCGCGCGTGGTGACGGCCAACAACATCAAGGCGCTGATCGAGCAGGGCACGGAACTGCCTTACCAGGCGGCGACGTCCAGCGGCGCCACGTCGGTCCAGTTCCGCAAGGCCAACCTGAAACTGGAGGTGACGCCGCAGATCACGCCGGAGGGCAATGTGCTGCTCGACGTGGACGTGAACAAGGACAGCGTCGGCATCCAGACGACGTCGGGCTTCGCCATCGACACCAAGCACGTGCAGACCCAGGTGCTGGTGGACAACGGCGGCACGGTGGTCATCGGCGGTATCTACACGCAAACCGAGTCCAACGACACCGACAAGGTGCCCTGGCTGGGCGATATCCCGGTGCTGGGCAATCTGTTCAAGAGCAATGCCAAGGTGCGCAACCGCACCGAGCTGCTGGTCTTTCTGACGCCGCGCGTGCTGAATGAGAGTGTGACGCTGAAATGATGCGGAATGATGCGGATCCCGGCGCGAATGAGGCGTAATTGGCGCCCGGGACCCTGGATGCAGTAGACTGCAAGGCCGCATCGACTGATGCGGCCTTTTTTTGTCCGTGGGGCCGCCCGCACGACAATGCCGCATCCGCCACTTGCCGCCTGCGGCTCAACATAAGAAGATGATGCAGTTTCCAACGGGGGAGGGCGGACCGGAATCCGCATTCCCGAACGACAATCCAGTGACAGCCTCGCCGACGGCCACGGAGACCGGCCGCCCCAATCTCTTTTTCGTCGGCCTGATGGGCGCCGGCAAGACGACCGTGGGCCGTACGGTCGCACGGCGCCTGCACTATCCGTTCTTCGATTCCGACCATGAGCTGGAAGCGCACTGCGGCGTGCGCATTCCGGTGATCTTCGAGCACGAGGGCGAGGAAGGCTTCCGCGAGCGCGAGGCCGCGATGATCCGCGAGCTGACCGGGCGCAGCGGCATCGTGCTGGCCACCGGCGGCGGCGCGGTGCTGCGGGCGGAAAACCGCGAACTGCTCAAGGCCCGCGGCACCGTGGTCTACCTGCGCGCCAGTCCGCATGACCTGTGGCTGCGCACCCGGCACGACCGCAACCGCCCGCTGCTGCAGACCGAGGATCCGAAGGGCAAGCTGGAGGCCCTCTACGCTACGCGCGACCCGCTGTACCGCGAAGTGGCCGATTTCATCATCGAGACCGGCAAGCCCTCGGTGGCGCAGCTTGCTAATATGGTGCTGATGCAACTGGAAATGGCGGGTTTCCGCATCGATCCCGCCGCTGCCGCGCCGGAACAGCCGGCTAAAGATACGCATTCATGATCACGCTACAAGTCGACCTGGGAGAGCGCAGCTATCCCATCCATATCGGTTCGGGGCTGCTCGGCAACGCCGAACTGCTGCGCCCGCACGTGCGCGGCCAGCACGCCGTCATCGTTACCAATGAAACGGTGGGCCCGCTCTACGCGGCACGCGTGGAAGCCAGCCTGAAGGCGCTCGGCAAGACTGTGCGCGTCGTGACGCTGCCCGATGGCGAGGCCTTCAAGCAGTGGGAAACGCTGAACCTGATCTTCGACGCGCTGCTGTCGGCGGGCGCCGACCGCAAGACCACGCTGGTCGCGCTGGGCGGCGGCGTGGTGGGCGATATGACGGGGTTTGCGGCAGCCTGCTACATGCGCGGCGTGCCGTTCGTGCAGGTGCCGACCACGCTGCTTTCGCAGGTGGATTCGTCGGTGGGCGGCAAGACCGGCATCAACCACCCGCTCGGCAAGAACATGATCGGCGCGTTCCACCAGCCCAACGCGGTGATTGCCGATATCGACACGCTGCGCACGCTGCCCCCGCGCGAGCTGGCTGCGGGCATGGCCGAGGTAATCAAGCACGGCGCGATCGCCGATGCGGAGTACTTCGCCTGGATCGAGCGCAATATCGCCGCGCTGAACAACTGCGACCCGGACCTGATGGCCCTGGCCGTGCAACGTTCCTGCGAGATCAAGGCCGGTGTGGTGGCCCAGGACGAGCGCGAAGGCGGGCTGCGCGCGATCCTGAACTTCGGCCACACCTTCGGCCATGCCATCGAAGCGGGCATGGGCTACGGCGAGTGGCTGCATGGCGAAGCAGTCGGCTGTGGCATGGTGATGGCGGCGGACCTGTCCCACCGCCTGGGCTTCATCGACACCGAGACGCGCGCGCGCATCCGTCAACTGACGCAGGCGGCCATGCTGCCCATCGTTGCGCCGGAACTGGGCGCCGACCGCTATATCGAACTGATGAAGGTGGACAAGAAGGCCGAAGCCGGCAGCATCAAGTTCATCCTGCTGAAGAAGCTTGGCGAAGCGTTCATCACCACGGTTCCCGATGACGACCTGCGCGCGACGCTGGCGCAGGCAGTCCTTAAACCTCCCACCGAGGCCACGGTCGCGTAAGTGATTCGCGATCGGTTATGCCTCGCAACCCTGACCCAGCCCACGGATTGCCGCATGACCGACCTTGAAAGCCATCTCGCTCCCTACGCCGCCCGCTCCGCGCAGACGCGCGGACGGGTCCACGCCGAGCCCGCGTCGTCGTCGCGCAGCGAATTCCAGCGCGATCGCGACCGTGTCATCCACAGTACGGCCTTCCGCAGGCTCGAGTACAAGACCCAGGTCTTCGTCAACCATGAGGGCGACCTGTTCCGCACGCGCCTGACGCACAGCCTGGAAGTGGCGCAGATCGCTCGCTCGATCGCGCGCAACCTGCGCCTGAACGAGGATCTCGTCGAAGCGATCTCGCTCGCGCACGACCTTGGCCACACCCCGTTCGGCCACGCCGGCCAGGACGCGCTCAACGCCTGCATGAAGAACCACGGCGGCTTCGAGCACAACCTGCAGAGCCTGCTGGTGGTGGACGAGCTGGAAGAGCGCTACGGCGGCTTCAATGGCCTGAACCTGACCTTCGAGACGCGCGAAGGCATCCTCAAGCATTGCTCGCGCGTCAACGCGGCCGCGCTTGGCGAACTGGGCCGGCGCTTCCTGGAGGGCTCGCAGCCGTCGCTGGAGGCGCAGCTGGCCAACCTGGCCGACGAAATCGCCTACAACAACCACGATATCGATGACGGCCTGCGCTCGGGCCTGCTGACGCTGGAACAGCTCGACGAAGTGCCGATGTGGGGTCGCCACCGGGCCGAGGTGGCCGAGGCGTTCCCGGGCATCAACGGCCGCCGCGCGATCAATGAAACCGTGCGGCGCATGATCAACACGTTGATCGTGGACCTGATCGAAACCACCAGCCGGAACATTGCCGCGGCGAATCCGCGCTCGATCGAGGCGGTGCGAGCGGCGGGGCCGCTGGTCGGGTTCAGCGCCCAGATCCACGAAGAGGCGGCCACGCTCAAGCGCTTCCTGTTCCGGCACCTGTACCGGCATTACCTGGTCATGCGGATGTCGTCCAAGGCGCAGCGCATCGTGTCCGATCTGTTTGCGGCGTTTATGTCGGATTCGCGGCTGCTGCCGCCGCAGTACCAGGCCGCGCATGGGGGCGACCAGTCGCGGCTGATCGCCAACTACATCGCGGGCATGACCGACCGCTACGCTATCCGCGAGCACCGTCGCATCTTTGCGGTCAGCGAAGGTAACTAGTCCCAGGTCTTTGCGTTCGGAGCGGGCACAAAAGGGTGCCCGCAGAAATTGGGGACGGATCAGGCTATCATTCGGGCAACCCGGTTCTGATCTCTGCAACCCCCGATGGCACGACTTCCCCGTTTTTCCCCAGCCGGCCTGCCGGCTCTTGTGTTGCAACGCGGCAACAACCGCCAGCCAGTCTTCCTCGGGCCGGACGACTACCTGCACTACCTGGACTGCCTGCGTATGGCCGCGCGTGAACATGACCTGGCGATCCATGCCTACGGCTTGCGGCCCAACCATATCCACCTCGTGGCGACGCCACGCGGCGCCGATTCACTGAGCCTGACGATGCAGGCGGTAGGCCGTCGCTATGCGCGCCACTTCAACCGTACCGCCGGCCGCACGGGCACGCTGTGGGAGGGGCGCTTCCGCTCCGCGGTGTTCGATCCAGCCGAATGGATGTTGCCGGCGATGCTGTACGCCGAAGGCAACGCCATGAGGGCAGGCGAGGCCACGACACCAGAAGCTGACCCGTGGAGCAGCTATCGTCATCATGTTGGCATTGAGGCTAGCGCGATTGTGAGTGATCACTCTTCCTACTGGGATCTCGGCAATACGCCGTTCGAGCGGCAGTCCAACTACCGGTCGCTGTGTAACGAGGGCCTGTCAGGCCGGACACTCGCCACCCTGCGCAAGCATGCGCACAGCGGCTGGCCGCTTGGCGGCGAGGCATTCCTCGCGCAGCTCGAGCGCCAAGGCTCTCGACGCGTGCAGCCATTGCCAAAGGGCCGCCCCAAGCGTGAGTTGGCTGCTGAGCCGGGCTAGCATGACTCATCGGTGCGTAGCCGCTCCTGGAGTTTCTGAGGGGTCACGTCCGGACAGATGTGCGTCGTTTTAATGTGTCCCCATTTAATGCTCCATCTGAATGTTTGAGTTTTTAAATATGTTCTGACCCCATTTAAAAACTTTGCAGGCTTTGTGGGATTCCCATATAGTGTGCTCCACCCACAGTCATTGTGCGGCGCGTCACGCTCGTGTACGCCGTTGCGGTCCCCGTAGTCCCCTGACAGTAGATGAGCCGGTCGAAACCGGCCCACCCGGTCCGATTTTGTGTCCGGCGCGCAGGCAGCATGCGGTACCCGTTCGGTTTGCCCGGCCTTCCGCGCAGCCTTCACCGGAATTCAGCCCGTGGACCAATCGCAAAACCATCCGGCCCAGGAACTGGCCCAGGCGCAGACCAGCGCAACTTCCACTGACATCGCCCTGCGTCCGCAATCGCAAGGCCTGTATGACCCGACCAATGAGCACGACGCCTGCGGCGTCGGCATGGTCGCGCATATCAAGGGCAAGAAGACGCACGAGATCATCAGCCAGGGCCTGAAGATCCTCGAGAACCTGGACCACCGGGGTGCCGTTGGCGCGGACGCGCTGATGGGCGATGGCGCCGGCATCCTGATCCAGATTCCGGACCAGTTCTATCGCGAAGAGATGGCCGCGCAGGGCGTGAGCCTGCCGCCCGCCGGCGAATATGGCGTGGGCATGATCTTCCTGCCGAAGGAACACGCCTCGCGCCTGGCCTGCGAACAGGAACTGGAGCGCACCGTCCGCCTCGAAGGCCAGGTCGTGCTGGGCTGGCGCGACGTGCCGGTGGACGCCAACATGCCGATGTCGCCGACGGTCCGCAAGACCGAGCCGGTGATCCGCCAGATCTTCATCGGTCGCGGCCGCGACATCATGACCACGGACGCGCTGGAACGTAAGCTCTACGTGATCCGCAAGACCGCCAGCCACGCCATCCAGGCGCTCAAGCTCAAGCACGGCAAGGAATACTTCGTGCCGTCGATGTCGGCCCGTACCGTGGTGTACAAGGGCCTGCTGCTGGCCAACCAGGTCGGCGAGTACTATCTGGACCTGCAGGACCAGCGCGCCGTGTCGGCCCTGGCCCTGGTGCACCAGCGCTTCTCGACCAACACCTTCCCGGCCTGGGAACTGGCCCACCCGTACCGCATGGTCGCCCACAACGGCGAAATCAACACGGTCAAGGGCAACGTCAACTGGATCAACGCGCGTACCGGCGCGATCTCGTCGCCGGTGCTGGGCGACGACCTGCCCAAGCTGTGGCCGCTGATCTACCCGGGCCAGTCCGACACCGCATCGTTCGACAACTGCCTCGAACTGCTGACGATGGCCGGCTACCCGCTTGTCCACGCGATGATGATGATGATCCCGGAAGCCTGGGAACAGCACACGCTGATGGACGACAACCGTCGCGCCTTCTACGAGTACCACGCCGCCATGATGGAGCCGTGGGACGGCCCGGCCGCGATCTGCTTCACCGACGGCCGCCAGATCGGCGCCACGCTGGACCGTAACGGCCTGCGTCCGGCCCGCTTCTACGTGACCGAGGACGACATCGTCGTGCTGGCCTCGGAAGCCGGCGTGCTGCCGTTCCCCGAGTCGCGCATCGTCGAAAAGTGGCGCCTGCAGCCGGGCAAGATGTTCCTGATCGACATGGAGCAGGGCCGCATCATCGACGACAAGGAACTCAAGGACAACCTGGCCAACGCCAAGCCGTACAAGAGCTGGATCGACGCCGTCCGTATCAAGCTGGACGAGATCGACGCCAAGCCCGAAGACGTTGCCGCCGAGAAGAAGCCCGTGGCCAAGCTGCTGGACCGCCAGCAGTCGTTCGGCTACACGCAGGAAGACGTCAAGTTCCTGATGGCGCCGATGGCGCTGTCGGGCGAGGAAGCCACCGGCTCGATGGGCAATGATTCGCCGCTGGCCGTGCTGTCGTCGAAGAACAAGACGCTGTACCACTACTTCCGGCAGCTGTTCGCCCAGGTGACCAACCCGCCGATCGACCCGATCCGCGAGAACATGGTGATGTCGCTGGTGTCGTTCATCGGCCCGAAGCCGAACCTGCTCGAGCTGAACAACATCAACCCGCCGATGCGTCTCGAAGTGTCCCAGCCCGTGCTGGACTTCAAGGACATCGCCAAGATCCGCAACATCGAGCACTACACCGGCGGCAAGTTCCGTTCGTACGAACTGAACATCTGCTACCCGACTGCGTGGGGCAAGGAAGGCATCGAAGCGCGCCTGGCCTCGCTGTGCGCCGAAGCCGTGGATGCGGTGCGTTCGGGCTACAACATCCTGATCGTGACGGACCGCCGCGTCGACGCCGACCAGGTCGCGATTCCCGCGCTGCTGGCCACGTCCGCGATCCACCACCACCTGGTGGAGAAGGGCCTGCGCACGTCCACCGGCCTGGTGGTCGAGACCGGCACCGCGCGTGAAGTGCACCACTTCGCGCTGCTGGCCGGCTACGGCGCCGAAGCCGTGCACCCGTACCTGGCCATGGAAACGCTGGCCGATATGGCGGCTGACCTCTCGGGCGACCTGTCGGCCGAGAAAGCGATCAAGAATTTCGTCAAGGCGATCGGCAAGGGCCTGTTCAAGGTGATGTCCAAGATGGGCATCTCCACGTACATGTCGTACACCGGCGCGCAGATCTTCGAAGCGATCGGTTTGTCGCGCGAGCTGGTGCAGAAGTACTTCCACGGCACGCCTTCGAACGTCGAGGGCATCGGCATCTTCGAGGTGGCCGAGGAGGCGCTGCGCCTGCACAAGGACGCCTTCGGCGCGAACCCGGTGCTGGAGAACATGCTCGATACCGGCGGCGAATACGCGTTCCGTATCCGCGGCGAAGAGCATATGTGGACGCCGGACTCGATCGCCAAGCTGCAGCACTCGGTGCGCGCTGACGACGGCAAGGGCGCCTACCAGACGTACAAGGAATACGCCAACATCATCAACGACCAGAGCAAGCGCCACATGACGCTGCGTGGTCTGTTCGAGTTCAAGGTCGATCCGGCCAAGGCGATTCCGCTGGAAGAAGTCGAGCCCGCCAAGGAAATCGTGCGGCGCTTCGCGACCGGCGCGATGTCGCTCGGCTCGATCTCGACCGAAGCCCATGCCACGCTGGCCGTGGCGATGAACCGCATCGGCGGCAAGTCGAACACCGGTGAAGGCGGCGAAGACGAGAAGCGCTACCGCAATGAACTGCGCGGCATTCCCATCAAGCAGGGCGACAGCCTGAAGAGCCTGCTGGGCGACGTGGTCGAGGCCGACCTGCCGCTGCAGGATGGCGACTCGCTGCGCTCGAAGATCAAGCAGGTGGCATCGGGCCGTTTCGGCGTGACAGCCGAATACCTGGCCTCCGCCGACCAGATCCAGATCAAGATGGCGCAGGGCGCCAAGCCGGGCGAAGGCGGCCAGCTGCCGGGCCACAAGGTGTCGGACTACATCGGCAAGCTGCGTTACTCGGTGCCGGGCGTCGGCCTGATCTCGCCGCCGCCGCACCATGACATCTACTCGATCGAGGATCTGGCACAGCTGATCCACGACCTGAAGAACGTCAACCCGTCGTCGGATATCTCGGTCAAGCTGGTGTCCGAAGTGGGCGTCGGCACGGTGGCAGCAGGGGTGTCGAAGGCCAAGGCCGATCACGTCGTGATCGCTGGCCACGATGGCGGCACCGGTGCTTCGCCGTGGTCGTCGATCAAGCACGCCGGCTCGCCGTGGGAACTGGGCCTGGCCGAAACGCAGCAGACGCTGCTGCTCAACGGCCTGCGCAACCGCATCCGCGTGCAGGCCGACGGCCAGATGAAGACCGGCCGCGACGTCGTCATCGGCGCGCTGCTGGGCGCCGACGAGTTCGGCTTCGCCACGGCGCCGCTGGTGGCCGAGGGCTGCATCATGATGCGCAAGTGCCACCTGAACACCTGCCCGGTGGGCGTGGCCACGCAGGACCCGCAGCTGCGCAAGAAGTTCCAGGGCAAGCCGGAACACGTGGTGAACTTCTTCTTCTTCGTTGCCGAGGAAGCCCGCGAGATCATGGCCCAGCTGGGCATCCGCACCTTCGACGAGCTGATCGGCCGCGCCGACCTGCTCGACATGAAGGCCGGCATCGAACACTGGAAGGCACGCGGCCTGGACTTCGCCCGCATCTTCCACCAGGTGGCGCTGCCCGCGGACACGCCGCTGTACCACACCGACGTGCAGGACCACGGCCTGTCGGCCGAAGCCGGCAAGGCGCTGGACCACGTGCTGATCGCCAAGGCACGCCCGGCGATCGAGAAGGGCGAACGCGTGTCGTTCATCCAGCCGGTCAAGAACGTGAACCGTACCGTCGGTGCGATGCTGTCGGGCGTGGTGGCCAAGCAGCACGGCCACGAGGGCCTGCCCGACGACACCATCCACATCCAGCTGCAAGGCACGGCCGGCCAGTCGTTCGGCGCGTTCCTGGCGCACGGCATCACGCTGGACCTGGTGGGCGACGGCAACGACTACGTCGGCAAGGGCCTCTCGGGCGGCCGCGTGATCGTGCGCGCCCCGCACGAGTTCCGTGGCGATCCGACCCGCAACATCATCGTCGGCAACACCGTGCTGTACGGCGCGATTGCCGGTGAGGCGTTCTTCAACGGCGTGGCCGGCGAGCGCTTCGCGGTGCGTAACTCAGGCGCGGTGGCCGTGGTGGAAGGCACCGGCGACCATGGTTGCGAGTACATGACCGGCGGTACCGTGGTGGTGCTGGGCGGCACCGGCCGCAACTTCGCGGCGGGCATGTCGGGCGGCGTGGCCTACGTCTATGACGAGGACGGCCTGTTCGACAAGCGCTGCAACACCTCGATGGTGGCGCTGGAAGCGGTGCTGGCCGCGGCCGACCAGGAGAAGGGCCAGAGCCCGGCTTCGTGGCACAAGGTCAACGGCAAGCGCCAGCTCGACGAAGTCGTCCTGCGCAACCTGATCGAGCAGCACTTCCGCTACACCGGTTCCGAGCGCGCCAAGGCGCTGCTGGCGGACTGGACCACGGCGCGCCGCAAGTTCGTCAAGGTCTTCCCGACCGAGTACAAGCGCGCGCTGGGCGAGATGTACGCCAAGGAACAGGCTGCCCGCGACAGCGACCGCGAAGCCATCGCCGCCTGATCCGCGGCACCACGAGACGGGAGCCGCGGCCAGCGGCGGCGGCTCCGACAAGATTCTGACCTCACAGCAAGGCCGGCCAAGCCGGTCTTGCCAGCAAGACCAAGGACGCAACATGGGTAAGGCGACTGGCTTTCTCGAATTTCCGCGCCAGAACGAAGGCTACGAAGCGGTAGTCAAGCGCGTGAAGCACTACAAGGAATTCGTGTTCGCGCTGTCCGACAGCGAAGCGAAGATCCAGGGTGCGCGCTGCATGGACTGCGGCATCCCGTTCTGCAACAACGGCTGCCCGGTCAACAACATCATCCCGGACTTCAACGACCTGGTGTACCGCCAGGACTGGAAGTCGGCGATCGAGGTGCTGCACCAGACCAACAACTTCCCAGAGTTCACGGGCCGCATCTGCCCGGCACCGTGCGAGGCCGCCTGCACGCTGGGCATCAATGAGCTGCCGGTCGGCATCAAGTCGATCGAGCACGCCATCATCGACAAGGCCTGGGAAGAAGGCTGGGTCGCACCGCAGCCGCCCAAGCACAAGACTGGCAAGACCGTGGCCGTGGTCGGCTCGGGTCCCGCCGGCATGGCTGCCGCGCAGCAACTGGCGCGCGCCGGCCACGACGTGACCGTGTTCGAGAAGAACGACCGCATCGGCGGCCTGCTGCGCTACGGCATCCCCGACTTCAAGATGGAGAAGACGCTGATCGACCGCCGCATCGAGCAGATGCAGGCCGAAGGCGTGACCTTCCGCGCAGGCGTGATGGTGACCGACGGCGCGCTGCCGGCGGGCATCAAGAACTACGCGCGCGAAACCATCTCGGCCAAGGACCTGATGGACCAGTTCGACGCTGTCGTGCTGGCCGGCGGCTCGGAAGTGCCGCGCGACCTGCCGGTGCCGGGCCGCGACCTGAACGGCATCCACTTCGCGCTGGAATTCCTGATTCCGCAGAACAAGGAAGTGGCTGGCGACGGCGAGAACGACATCCGCGCCGAAGGCAAGAACGTGATCGTGATCGGCGGTGGCGATACGGGTTCCGACTGCGTCGGCACGTCGAACCGCCATGGTGCCGCCTCGGTGAACCAGTTCGAACTGCTGCCGCAGCCGCCGGAAGAAGAGAACAAGCCGCTGGTGTGGCCGTACTGGCCGATCAAGCTGCGCACCTCGTCGTCGCACGAAGAAGGTTGCGACCGCGACTGGTCCGTCGCCACCAAGGAATTCATCGGCGAGAACGGCAAGGTCACCGCGCTGAAGGCCTGCCGCGTCGAATGGAAGGACGGCAAGATGCAGGAAGTGCCGGGCAGCGAATTCATCCTGCCGGCCGACCTGGTGCTGCTGGCCATGGGCTTCACCAACCCGGTGGGCTCGATGCTGGAAGCGTTCGGTGTCGATACCGACGCACGCAAGAACGCCAAGGCCGCCACCGAAGGCGAGCGTGCCTACCACACCAACGTGCCGAAGGTGTTCGCCGCTGGCGACGTGCGCCGTGGCCAGTCGCTGGTGGTGTGGGCGATCCGCGAGGGCCGCCAGGCGGCGCGTTCGGTTGATGCGTTCCTGATGGGGCATTCGGAACTGCCGCGCTGATTGCGTCGTCATGGCCGATTGGGAAACCCGTTTGGTGTTAGCCAAGCGGGTTTTTTTTGTGGTTCTTCGCCCCACCATTCCCCATCCCCCGCAATCCGGCGAAGAATCTCAGACGCTCAGCGCGCACTCCATGATCACGGCATCCGGACCATAGCAAGCGAGCTTGCCGGCATGCGTGGCGGCCCGGTGCGCTGTCATCGGCGCGTACCCAAGCCTGCGCCACCACCCTGCCGCGGCCTGCACTGCAATCAGGCGCGAATGCCGCAAGCCGGCTTCCAGCGCGGCCCGCAAGGCGGCTTCATACAGCCGCAGCGCGAGACCGCTACCGCGTCCTGCCGGCGCCACGGCCATGTCATGCACAAACCAGGTTATGGCGGCGGCCGCCGTCCCGCCGAGCACGCAAGGCTTCAGGACGCCGTCCAGCGGCGGCAGGCTGTCCTGTGGCCAGGGATGGGTGAACAGGTAGCCAGCCAGAGTCCGGTCATCGATGGATTCGGCCACCGCGCAGGTCGCGGGTGAGAGCGTGAGCCGGCTGGCGAAGGCCTCGGCGCCTTCCAGCAGGCCGCTGTGATAGCACTGCTTCTGGATCTCGAGTACGCCGGGCAGGTCTGCGGTCGTCATGCGCCGCACCAGGAATTCAGACATCGCGCCATTGTAGGGGGCACTGTGAGTGCTTGGACAAGGATGCTGGACGTCTGCACAGGCTTTGACAGGTTTTCAGGGTTCTCCCGCGCTATGGTTTACGTGCCTGTGTCCTGCCGGGGGCTCTTCGTACAATTTACAAAAACAATAATCGGAAATTGCCTCGAATCCTTTTTCAGCCGAACCAGATGCGGTCCTGCTAAGCGGGACGCGCCGGAGAAAATTGATGTCCGAAGTGCGCATCTTGTCGCGGCTTTGGCGAGGTAAAGCGAAGTTGATGCTTGCTGCTGCCATCCGGGATGCTGTAGTGACGTGGTGTGGGGTGTTGGCCGCCTTGCTGGCGGCATGGACGCCTTTTGCCGCGCAAGCCGTGTCGACGGCTACCGCATCTGCGCCGCCAGCCGTGGCACGGACGATGTCGTTCCCGGCACGCCCGATGCGGCTCATCGTGCCGTTTCCCGCAGGCGGCGTGGCCGATGCCGTGGCACGCCTGCTTGCCGAGCGTCTGTCGGTTCGGCTCGGTGTGCCGGTGGACGTGGACAACCGGCCCGGTGCGGCCGGTACCACGGCCGGCGATGTGGTGGCCAAGTCCAGCTCGGACGGTCACACATTGCTGTTTCACCAGGCCAACATGCTGATCCAGCCAGGGTTGGAGCCCGTGCCGTATGACGTGGTGCGCGACTTCACGCCGGTGGCGCGCGTGGCCACCACGCCGCTCTTCCTGGTCATCGACGGCCGCTTGCCCATGCGCACGCCGGCACAATGGGCGGTGGCCGTCAGATCGAATCCCGGTTCCTACAGCTATGGCTATGGCCAGTCGGGCAGCCCGTCCCACCTGTATGCGGAATACGCGGTACGCGGTATTCGCAATGGCGTGCCGCTCGTGACGGCCAAGGGCGAGGGGGCGGTCGTGCAGGAGATGCTGGCCGGCCGCATCAGCGCCTGCTTCTGTTCCTATGCGGCCGTGCAGAGCCATGTCCGCAACGGTTCGTTGCGCATGATCGGCGTGACTGGCGTATCGCGCTCGCCGCTGGCGCCGCTGGTGCCGACGCTGCAGGAATCCGGCCTGGAAGGCTATGCCGCCGCCGCCTGGTTCGGTGTGATGGCGCCGGCCAAGACGCCGCGCGCGATCATTGCGAAGCTGGCGGTCGAGCTGGACGCGGTGATGGCCGAGCGTGAAGTCCGCACCCGCCTGATGGCCGCGGGCCTGACGCCGCTGCGCGATTCGCCCGAGGCCTTCGCGACCGCGATCCGCTCGGAATCGATCCAGTGGCAGGTCATCCTGCGCGATGCCGCGCAGGGCGAGCCATAGCGGCATCGCGCAGTCAATGTGGCGGCGGGCCCACGGCCGCCTGCAGGTCTAGGTAGTAGCCCTTATAATGCGCGACTGCCCAGAACGCTGCAAACGTGACCGATCCTGCCCGCAATCTCGTCGAACTCAACGCGGTAGATTTTGCCTACTCGTCTGACGCCAAGCCGATCCTGACCGGCCTGACCATGCATTTCCCGCGTGGCAAGGTGATCGCGGTGATGGGCGGCTCTGGCTGCGGCAAGACCACCGTCTTGCGCCTGATTGGCGGGCAAGTGCGGCCGCAATCGGGATCGGTGACGTTCAATGGCGCCGATATCCACAAGCTCGACGTGGCGGGGCTGTACGCCGTCAGACGCCAGATGGGCATGCTGTTCCAGTTCGGCGCGCTCTTTACGGACTTGTCGGTATTCGACAATGTGGCCTTTCCGTTGCGCGAGCACACGGACCTGCCCGAATCGGTGATTCGCGACCTGGTGCTGATGAAGCTCAACGCCGTCGGCCTGCGCGGCGCGCGCGACCTGATGCCGTCGCAGATCTCCGGCGGCATGGCGCGGCGAGTGGCGCTGGCGCGCGCGATTGCCCTTGACCCGTCACTGCTGATGTACGACGAGCCCTTTGCCGGTCTCGATCCGATTTCGCTCGGGCTGACCGCGCGGCTGATTCGCAGCCTCAATGATGCGCTGGGCGCTACTACCATCATCGTCTCGCACGACGTGCACGAGACCTTCCAGATCGCCGATTACGTGTATTTCATCGCCAACGGCCGCATCGCCGCGCAGGGCGAGCCGGAAGCCCTGCGCGCATCGACCGATCCGTTCGTGCACCAGTTCGTCCATGCCGAGGCGGATGGCCCGGTGCCGTTCCACTATCCGGGCCCGTCGCTGGCCGAGGACTTTGCCGGCGGAGGTGCGCAGTGATGGGTTTCCTCACAGCAATCGGCGCCGCCGTGCGGCAAGGTGTCACGGGCCTGGGCCGCGCGACCCGCATGTTCTTCACAGTGCTGGGCCTGTCGCCGGCCCTGCTGCGGCGTTTCCGCCTGGTGTCCGACCAGATCTTCTTCGTCGGCAACCTGTCGCTCGTGATCATCGCCGTATCCGGCCTGTTCGTCGGCTTCGTGCTTGGCCTGCAGGGCTATTACACACTGAACCGCTATGGCTCCGAGCAGGCACTCGGCCTGCTGGTGGCGCTGTCGCTCGTGCGCGAGCTGGGGCCGGTGGTGACGGCGCTGCTGTTTGCGGGCCGCGCGGGCACGTCGCTGACCGCTGAAATCGGCCTGATGAAGGCCGGCGAACAACTGACCGCCATGGAAATGATGGCCGTCAATCCCTTGCAGCGCGTGGTGGCCCCGCGCTTCTGGGCGGGCGTGGTGGCCATGCCGGTGTTGGCCGCCATCTTCAGCGCGGTCGGCATCCTGGGCGGCTACCTGGTGGGTGTGCAGCTGATCGGCGTGGACGCCGGCGCCTTCTGGTCGCAGATGCAGGGCGGCGTGGATGTGCGTGCCGATGTGCTCAACGGCGTCATCAAGAGCTTTATTTTTGGCATTGCCGTGACGTTTATCGCGCTATACCAGGGCTTCGAGGCCAAGCCCACGCCGGAAGGCGTGTCGCGCGCCACGACCCGCACGGTGGTGATTGCGTCGCTGGCCGTGCTGGGGCTGGATTTCCTGCTGACCGCGCTGATGTTCAGCTGATGGACGACGGCACCGGGACAACTGACAGGACAACGGATACAAAGAGATCCCAATGAAAAAAAGTGCACTCGATTTCTGGGTGGGGTTGTTTGTGGCGGCGGGCTTTGTTGCCCTGCTGTTCCTCGCCCTGAAGGCCGGCAACATGAGCGCCTTCACGTTCCAGGAAACCTACGCGGTGGAAGCGCGCTTCGACAACATCGGCGGGCTCAAGCCGCGCGCGCCGGTCAAGAGCGCCGGCGTGGTGGTGGGGCGCGTCGCCGAGATCCGGTTCGATGACAAGACCTACCAGGCGACCGTGGTCATGAACCTGGAAAAGCAGTACCAGTTTCCCAAGGACACCTCGGCCAAGATCCTGACCTCGGGCCTGCTCGGCGAGCAGTACATCGGCCTGGAGGCTGGCGGCGATACCGCCATGCTGGCACAGGGTTCGCGCATCACCATGACGCAGTCGGCGGTGGTGCTGGAGAACCTGATCGGCCAGTTCCTCTACAACAAGGCGGCCGATGCCGGGGCCGGCGGAGGCAACAGCGGCGGCGCAGCGAGCGCACCGGCCCTTGGCGGAGCCGGTAAATGAACGTCGCCTCCCATAAACCGGCGCCCCGGCGCGCCGTGCTGGCGTTCGCCGCCAGCGCGCTGACGCTGATGGCTGGTTGCGCCACGGGCCCGACCGCCAACCCGAAGGATCCGCTCGAGCCGTTCAACCGCGAGGTCTCGCGGATCAACGAGGACTTCGACAAGGGCGTGCTGAAGCCCGTTGCCCAGCTCTATTCCGACTACATTCCGTCGCCGGTCCAGACTGCGGTCGACAATTTCTTTTCGAACGTCAGCGATGTCTATTCGGCGGTGAACAACCTGCTGCAGGGCAAGCCTAGCCGTGCCGCCGAGGACACCATGCGGGTGGCGATCAACACCGTGCTCGGCATCGGCGGGCTGATCGATATCGCCACGCCAGGCGGCCTGCCCAAGTACAAGGAAGATTTCGGCCAGACCCTGGGCGTCTGGGGCGTGCCGGCGGGCCCGTACCTGGTGCTGCCGCTGTTCGGGCCGAGCACCGTGCGCGACACCGCCGGCATGCTGGTGGACCGGCAGATCGACCCGTCGGCCTATTTCTATCCGGTCTCGCTGCGCAATTCGCTGATCGGCGTCCGTATCGTCGCGGGCCGCGCGCAACTGCTTGGCGCGACCAACCTGCTCGAGCAGGCCGCACTGGACAAGTACGCGTTCATGCGCGATGCGTACCTGCAGCGGCGCGAGTACCTGATCTACGACGGCAATCCTCCAGGCCGCGAGAACGACGATTCCGAGAGCGACGGCGCACCTCAGCAGCCGTCACAGGAGCCGTCCCAGCAGCCGTCCCAGCAGCCGTCCCAGCAACCTGCTGCGCCGTCCGAGGGAACCACGCAGCCCGAGGGCCAGAACCTGCCCGTGCCGCCGGCGTCGCCAATGCAGCGTATCGTCCCGGGCGGCGGCCTGCACATTCGGTGACGCTGCGCTGCGGCGCTGTGAATGCGCTGTGAGCACTGAAACAATTTGTTTTTAAGTGACGCCGGATGCGCTGGCGCGAGAAACTCGCCGCCGCGGACTATGTTCCAATGTGCGCAACGTCCCTGGATGACTGGCCTGCCAAAGCCCCGGCCGGCTCCAGGGGCGGTGAATGAACCTGACCAAGAAGGAAAATCCATGATCAAGCGACTGTTGCTCCCCTTCCTCGCTGTAGCCGCCTTTGCCGGCGCCGCCCATGCGCAGGTTTCGGCGCAAGACGCAGCCAGCCCTGAAACGCTGGTCAAGGCCGTCGTCGGCGACGTGATGACCAGCGTCAAGAGCGACAAGGACATGCAGGCCGGCAATATCGCCAAGATCTCCGCGCTGGTCGAGCAGAAGATCCTGCCGAACGCGAATTTCCAGAAGACCACGCAGATCGCCATGGGCCGCAACTGGTCGAAGGCCACCCCCGAGCAGCAGAAGGTCATCACCGACGAGTTCAAGACGCTGCTGATCCGTACCTACGCCGGCGCCATTGCGCAGATCCGCGACCAGACCGTGCAGTACAAGCCGTATCGCGGTTCGCCGGAGGACACCGACGCGACCATCCGCACCCAGGTGATCAACAAGGGCGAGCCGATCCAGCTCGATTACCGCCTCGAGAAGACCGCGCAGGGCTGGAAGGTCTATGACATCAACGTGCTGGGCGCATGGCTGACCGAAGCCTACAAGGGCAGCTTCAACACCATCGTCGGCCAGCAGGGCGTGGATGGCGTGATCAAGACGCTGCAGGACCGCAACCGCCAGCTGGCAAACGCCAAGAGCTGACGCGCTGCGCAAATTGGCGCTGCATTGCAGCACGCGGCGCCAAACTGCCCTACAATGGCCCCACACACGCAAACTCCCGCCTCCAGGCGGGAGCTTGTGTTTTCCGGAACCCCCTGGCTTCGCCGATCTGACTTCCCCGATGCTCTCGCTTGGCACCTCGCTGACCAACCAGAACGCCGCCGTTGTGCTGCGTGATGGGCTGTCGCGCGTTGCACAAGGCGAAACACAGGTGGACTGCGCCGCGCTGGAACAGGTGGATTCATCCGCCGTTGCCGTTCTGCTGGCCTGGCAGCGCGCCGCCGTCGCCCGCCAGGGCAAGCTGGCCCTGAGCGGCGTGCCTTCGCAGTTGGCCGAACTGGCTTCGCTGTATGGCGTCGACGGCCTGCTCGGCCTGACGCCGCAAGCGGCTTCGCATCGACATTGAACCGGCATCCCTGACCGCGTGCCCGGTTGCGGTCATCCGGATGCCCCGGCCACTGCCCGAGGCGGTGGCCGCGTCCCAAGCGGGAGTTTGCCCGCATCCCCTATAATTCCGGGTTGTTCGCCCGTTCCCCCGCAGCACTTCGGGCCGGTTCAGGGTTGCCCGGGCACCAGTTGGTCCAAGTTGGTCCCCATTTCCAGACGGCCGGTCCCAGTCGGGCCAGCTCCAGACATTCGGCCATGAAAGCCATCGAACTCACCGACGTTCGCAAGCGCTACAGCAACCTGCAGGCGCTCAAGGGCGTCAGCTTCACCGTCGAGCGCGGCGAATTCTTCGGTCTGCTCGGTCCCAACGGTGCCGGCAAGACCACGCTGATCTCCATCCTGGCGGGCCTGAACCGCGCGGATTCCGGCCGCGTCAGTGTGCTCGGGCACGATGTCGTGTCCGACTACCGGATGGCGCGGCGTATGCTCGGCGTGGTGCCGCAGGAACTCGTGTTCGATCCCTTCTTCACCGTGCGCGAGACGCTGCGGCTGCAGTCGGGCTACTTCGGCCTGACGCGCAATGACGACTGGATCGACGAGATCATGGCCAACCTGGATCTCACCAACAAGGCCGATGCCAACATGCGCCAGCTGTCCGGCGGCATGAAGCGGCGCGTGCTGGTGGCGCAGGCGCTGGTGCACCGTCCGCCGGTGATCGTCTTGGACGAACCCACCGCCGGCGTGGACGTGGAGTTGCGCCAGACCCTGTGGAAGTTCATTTCGCGGCTGAACCGGGAAGGGCACACCATCATCCTGACCACGCACTACCTGGAAGAAGCCGAAGCGCTGTGCGACCGCATCGCCATGCTGAAATTTGGCGAGGTCGTGGCGCTGGACCGCACCAGCAACCTGCTGACGCAGTTCGCAGGCCTGCAACTGGTGCTGACGTTCGCGCGCGGCAAGCTGCCCGTGGCGCTGGAGCCGCTGCGCATGCCCGCCAATCCGGGCGAGCGCGCGGTGCGCCTGCGCCTGTCGGGCTACCCGGCCGTGGAGCCCATCCTGGCTGCCTGCCGCGAGGCGGGCTGTGACATCGAAGACATGGAAATCAACAAGGCCGATCTCGAAGACGTGTTCGTCCAGATCATGCGCCGCGAGGGCCACATGCCCGGCGCCTTGCCCGACCAGGACATGGAGGCCGCGGCATGAAGCAGCCTGGCGATATCGAAGTGCTGGACACCACGCGGCTTGCGCCGATGGCCGTGGGCGGGCTGGTCGGTTTCCGGACCCTGCTTTACAAGGAAGTGCTGCGCTTCTGGAAGGTCAGTTTCCAGACCGTGGCCGCGCCGGTGCTGACGGCCGTGCTGTACCTGCTGATCTTCGGCCACGTGCTGGAAGACCGCGTCAAGGTCTATGACCAGATCAGCTATACCGCATTCCTGGTACCGGGCCTGGTGATGATGAGCGTGCTGCAGAACGCCTTCGCCAACAGTTCGTCGTCGCTGATCCAGTCCAAGATCACCGGCAACCTGGTATTCGTGCTGCTGCCCCCGCTGTCGCACTGGGAGATGTTCGGCGCCTACGTGGTGGCTTCGGTGATCCGCGGCCTGACGGTTGGCCTCGGGGTGCTGCTGGTGACCGCGTGGTTCGCTAACCTGCACTTCTCCAGCGTGGGCTGGATCCTGGTGTTCGCGCTGCTCGGTGCCGGCATCCTGGGGACGCTCGGGCTGATCGCCGGTATCTGGGCCGAGAAATTCGACCAGCTGGCCGCCTTCCAGAACTTCCTGATCATGCCCGCGACATTCCTGTCGGGGGTGTTCTACTCCATCCATTCGCTGCCCGCCTTCTGGCAGGCGGTGTCCCATGCCAACCCGTTCTTCTACATGATCGACGGCTTCCGCTATGGCTTCTTCGGCGTCTCGGACGTGTCGCCGATGTTCAGCCTGGCGGTGGTCGGCGCGGCCTTCGTGCTGCTCGCGACGCTGGCGCTGCGCCTGCTGAAGTCGGGTTACAAGCTGCGTCACTGAACACGCGGCCATCCACACAGAAGAGAAGAAATCATGCTGCCTACTCCGGAACAAGTCAGGGATTACATTGCCCAAGGGTTGCCCTGCGAACACCTGGAAGTCGAGGGTGACGGCCAGCACTTCTTTGCCACCATCGTCAGCGCCGAGTTCGACGGCAAGCGGCTGATCCAGCGTCACCAGCGCGTGTACGCCGCGCTCGGCGACCGCATGCGTGCCGAGATCCATGCGCTGTCGATGAAGACCCTCACGCCGGCCGAGTGGCAGGCGGGCGCCGGCAAATAAGCGGCCGGGCCGGCAGTTTCACCGATTCGAGCTGCGTGCCGGTGCGTGCGGCTCCCGCGATAACGACGCCGGGCGTGCTTACCCCGTCCGGCTGCAACTGACAGAACATGGACAAATTCCAGATCCAGGGCAATGGCCCGCTCAAAGGCGAGATCCGTGTTTCCGGCGCCAAGAACGCCGCGCTGCCGATCCTCTGCGCCGGCTTGCTGACGGCGGACACCGTCACCATCGACAACGTGCCGAACCTGCAGGACACGCGCACCATGCTCAAGCTGCTGCGGCAGATGGGCATGCATGCCGAGATGACGGGCGCCACCGCCACGCTGAAGGGCACCGACATCAATTCGCCCGAAGCGCCGTATGAGCTGGTGAAGACCATGCGCGCGTCGATCCTGGTGCTCGGCCCGCTGGTCGCGCGCTTCGGCGAGGCGCGCGTCTCGCTGCCCGGCGGATGCGGCATCGGCGCGCGTCCGGTGGACCAGCACATCAAGGGCCTGCAGGCCATGGGGGCCGAGATCGCGATCGAGCACGGCTTCATCCATGCCCGCGCCAGCCGCTTGAAGGGCGCGCGCGTGGTGACGGACATGATCACCGTGACCGGCACGGAAAACCTGCTGATGGCCGCGACCCTCGCCGAAGGCGAGACGGTGCTGGAAAACGCCGCGCGCGAGCCCGAGGTGACCGATCTCGCGAACCTGCTCGTCAAGATGGGCGCGAAGATCGACGGCATCGGCACCGACCGGCTGGTCGTGCAGGGCGTCGACAAGCTGCATGGCGCGCGGCACTCGGTCGTCGCCGACCGCATCGAGGCCGGCACCTTCCTGTGCGCGGCCGCGGCCACGCTGGGCGACCTGGTCCTGCGCGACATTCCGCCGCTGATCCTGGACGCCGTGCTGATCAAGCTGCGCGAGGCCGGCGCCAACGTGGAAACCGGCGATGACTGGATCCGCCTGTCGATGCCGCGCCGTGCCCAGGCCGTGAGCTTCCGCACCTCGGAATACCCGGCTTTCCCGACCGACATGCAGGCGCAGTTCATGGCGCTGAACGCCGTGGCCGAGGGCACCGCGCGCATTACCGAGACGATCTTCGAAAACCGCTTCATGCACGTGCAGGAGCTGAACCGCCTGGGTGCCAATATCACGGCGGAAGGCAACACGGCCGTGGTGACCGGCGTGCCGCGCCTGTCCGGCGCCAACGTGATGGCGACCGACCTGCGCGCCTCGGCGAGCCTGGTGATTGCCGGCCTGGTGGCCGACGGCGACACCGTGATCGACCGCATCTATCACCTGGACCGCGGCTACGACCGCATGGAAGACAAGCTGTCGGCAGTTGGCGCCAAGATCCGCCGCATTGCCTGAGGAATCCGATGAGCCCCGCTTTCAACGCTTCGCCCAGCCAGCTCACCCTGGCGCTCTCCAAGGGCCGTATCTTCAAGGAAACACTGCCGCTGCTCGAGGCCGCCGGCATCCGTGTCACCGAGGATCCGGAGACTTCGCGCAAGCTGATCCTGCCGACTTCCGATCCGGCCGTGCGCGTGATCATCGTGCGCGCGTCCGACGTGCCCACCTACGTGCAATACGGTGCGGCCGACTTCGGCGTAGCCGGCAAGGACGTGCTGATGGAGCACGGCATGACCGGCCTGTACGCGCCGATCGACCTGAACATCGCGCGCTGCCGCATGTCGGTGGCGGTGCCGGCCGGGTTTGACTACGCCAACGCCGTGCGCCAGGGCGCGCGTCTTGCGGTGGCCACCAAGTATGTGCAGACCGCGCGCGAGCATTTTGCGAAGAAGGGCGTTCACGTCGACCTGATCAAGCTGTACGGTTCGATGGAACTGGGCCCGCTGGTCGGCTTGTCGGACGCCATCGTCGACCTGGTCAGCACTGGCGGCACGCTGCGCGCCAACAACCTGGTGGAAGTCGAAGAGATCGTGCAGATTTCGTCGCGCCTGGTCGTGAACCAGGCTGCGCTGAAGCTCAAGCGCGAACGCCTGACGCCGATTCTCGACGCGTTCGAGAAGGCATCGGCGGCGCTGGCCTGAGGCCGGCGCCCCAGAAAGGAATGGAGTCATGAACGCAACCGAAATGGAAAACGTGTCGATTCGCCAGCTCGACTCCGCCGAGCCGGGCTTTGCCCAGGCGCTGCGCGAGGTGCTGGCCTTCGAGGCCGCCGAGGATGAGGCCATCGACCGCGCCGTGGCGCAGATCCTGGCCGACGTGAAGGATCGCGGCGACGTCGCGGTGCTCGAGTACACGCAGCGGTTCGACCGCGTCGAGGCCGCGTCGATGGGCGCGCTGGAAGTCTCGCAAAGCGAACTCGAAGCTGCGCTCGAAGACCTGGAGCCCAAGCGCCGCGCCGCGCTGGAAGCGGCTGCCGCGCGCGTGCGCGCCTATCACGAGAAGCAGAAGATCGAATGCGGCAGCCACAGCTGGGAGTACACCGAGGCCGACGGCACCATGCTGGGCCAGAAGGTGACGCCGCTGGACCGCGTGGGCATCTACGTGCCGGGCGGCAAGGCCGCGTATCCGTCGTCCGTGCTGATGAACGCGATTCCGGCGCGCGTGGCCGGCGTCAAGGAAATCATCATGGTCGTGCCCACGCCGGGCGGCGTGCGCAATGAGCTGGTGCTGGCCGCCGCGCAGATCGCGGGTGTGGACCGGGTGTTCACCATCGGCGGCGCGCAGGCGGTCGGCGCGCTGGCCTACGGCACGGCGACGCTGCCGCAGGTCGACAAGATCGTCGGACCGGGCAATGCGTATGTGGCCGCCGCCAAGCGCCGCGTCTTCGGCACGGTCGGCATCGACATGATCGCGGGCCCCTCGGAAATCCTGGTGATCTGCGACGGCACGACCGACCCGGACTGGGTGGCGATGGACCTGTTCTCGCAGGCCGAGCACGACGAACTCGCGCAATCGATCCTGCTGTGCCCGGACGCGGACTACATCGCGCAGGTGGAAGCCAGCATCCAGCGCCAGCTCGACAGCATGCCGCGCCGCGAAGTGATTGCGGCGTCGATCTCGGGCCGTGGCGCGCTGGTCAAGGTGCGCGACATGGATGAGGCCTGCGAGATCGCCAACGCGATTGCGCCGGAGCACCTGGAAATCTCGGCCGAGAATCCGCGCCAGTGGAGCGAGAAGATCCGCCACGCTGGCGCCATCTTCCTGGGCCGCTATACCAGCGAATCGCTTGGCGACTACTGCGCCGGCCCCAACCACGTGTTGCCGACCTCGCGCACGGCGCGCTTCTCGTCGCCGCTGGGCGTGTACGACTTCCAGAAGCGCTCGAGCCTGATCGAAGTGAGCGAGGGCGGGGCGCAGATGCTGGGCCAGATTGCCGCCGAGCTGGCGTATGGCGAAGGCCTGCAGGCCCACGCCCGCAGCGCCGAGTATCGTTTCAAGCGTAGTTGAATCCCATTGCAGCCGCGTTGGTGCGGCTGCGCAAACAAGGAGCATCCATGTCAGTCGTAGACCCTTCCCTGATCGAGCGAATCATCCGTGACGACGTGCGCGCCATGGGCGCCTACCACGTGCCGGATTCGCATGGTCTGGTGAAGCTCGACGCCATGGAGAACCCGTACCGCCTGCCGCCCGACCTGCGCGCCGAACTGGCCGCGCGGCTCGGCGAGGTGGCGCTGAACCGCTACCCGGTGCCCAGCAGCGAGGCGCTGCGCGCGAAGCTGAAGGACGTCATGCAGGTGCCGGCCGGCATGGATGTGCTGCTCGGCAACGGTTCGGATGAAATCATCAGCATGCTGGCGCTGGCCGCGGCCCGGCCCGGTGCGAAGGTGATGGCGCCCGTGCCCGGCTTCGTGATGTACGCGATGTCGGCCCAGTTCGCCGGCCTGCAGTTCGTGGGCGTGCCGCTGCGCGCGGACTTCACGCTGGACCGCGAAGCCATGCTGGCCGCCATGGCCGAACACCAGCCCGCCATCATCTACCTGGCCTATCCCAACAATCCGACCGGCAACCTGTTCGATGCCGCCGATATGGAGGCCATCGTCCGTGCCGCGCAGGGGGCGGTATGCCGCAGCCTGGTGGTCGTGGACGAGGCCTACCAGCCGTTCGCGCAGGAAAGCTGGATGCCGCGCCTGACGGAGTTCGGCAACCTGCTGGTCATGCGCACGGTGTCCAAGCTGGGCCTGGCCGGTATCCGCCTGGGCTATGTGGCCGGCGCACCACAGTGGCTGGAGCAGCTCGACAAGGTGCGCCCGCCGTACAACGTCAATGTACTGACCGAGGCGACGGCGCTGTTCGCGCTCGAGCACGTCGCCGTGCTCGATGAGCAGGCGGCGCAGCTGCGCGCCGAACGCGCGCGCGTGGCGCAGGGCATGGCTGCCCACGCCGGCGTGACCGTGTTCCCCAGCGCGGCCAATTTCCTGCTGGCACGCGTGCCGGATGCCGCACAGACGTTCGATCGACTCCTTGCCCGCAAGGTGCTGATCAAGAACGTGAGTAAAATGCACCCATTGCTGGCCAACTGTTTGCGCGTCACGGTCAGCACTCCCGAAGAAAACGCGCAGTTCCTAGAGGCATTCGCAGCGTCGCTGCAGGATTAACACCATGCGTGTTGCAGAGGTCACCCGCAATACATCGGAAACGCAAATCCGCGTTTCCCTGAACCTTGACGGCACCGGCCGCCAGAAACTGGCGTCCGGCGTGCCGTTCCTCGACCACATGCTCGACCAGATTGCCCGCCACGGCATGTTCGACCTGGAAGTCGAGGCTACCGGCGATACGCATATCGACGACCACCACACCGTGGAGGACGTCGGCATCACCCTCGGCCAGGCGGTCGCCAAGGCTATCGGTGACAAGAAGGGCATTACCCGCTACGGCCACAGCTATGTGCCGCTGGACGAGTGCCTGTCGCGCGTCGTGATCGATTTTTCCGGCCGCCCGGGCCTGGAATTCCATGTGCCGTTCACCCGTGCGCGCGTGGGCAGCTTCGACGTCGACCTCACCATCGAGTTCTTCCGTGGCTTCGTCAACCATGCGGGCGTGACCCTGCATGTCGACAATCTGCGGGGCATCAATGCCCACCACCAGTGCGAGACCGTGTTCAAGGCCTTTGGCCGGGCGCTGCGCATGGCGGTGGAGCTGGACCCACGTTCGGCGAATACCATTCCATCGACCAAGGGCACGCTCTGAGCAGCTGCCGAACCGAAGGCGTGCCGGCTGGTTGCGGCGCCCGCTGACCGAACTTCGCGAAACTGGGCCGGGGCACTGGCCACCCGCAACCGATCGCAACCGATGGATACGCTCAAGTCGTTCATCTCGCTGCTGGCGCTGATCAACCCGATCGGCGCCATTCCGTTCTTCATCAGCCTGACCGGCCAGCAGTCGGAAGGGGAAAAACTGCGTACCATCAAGATCGCGTCGGTCTCGGTGGCGATTGTGGTGGCGGTATCGGCGCTGCTGGGCCAGCAGATCATCGAGTTCTTCAATATCTCGGTGGCGTCACTGCAGGTGGGCGGCGGGCTCATCATGATCATGATGGCCATGAACATGCTGAACGCCCAGACCAGCCGGACCAAGGCCACGCCGGAAGAAGAGGACGAGGCCGAGGCCAGGTCCAGCATCGCGGTGGTGCCGCTGGCGCTGCCGCTGCTGACCGGCCCGGGTTCGATCAGCACCGTGATCGTCTATGCGGGCAAGACGCAGCACTGGTACCAGTTGCTGATCCTGGTCGGCATTGGCGTGGTGCTGGGTGCGGTGGTGTACGCGGTGTTCCGCGCGGCGGATCCGATCGCCCGGGTGGTGGGGCGTACCGGCATCAATATCGGCACGCGGCTGATGGGGCTGATCCTGTCGGCGCTGGCCGTTGAATTCATTGTGGACGGGCTGAAGACATTATTGCCTGTTTTGAAATCATGACTACCATAGCAATTGTGGATTACGGCATGGGCAACCTGCGCTCGGTGGCGCAGGCCTTGCGTGCCGCGGCGCCGGAAGCGGACGTGCGCGTGGTGGATGTCCCTGAAGGCATCCGCAGCGCTGACCGCGTGGTGTTGCCGGGGCAGGGCGCCATGCCTGACTGCATGTCGGCGCTGGGCGCTTCGGGGCTGCAGGAAGCGGTGATCGAGGCGGCGGCCAGCAAGCCGATGTTCGGTGTGTGCGTTGGCGAACAGATGCTGTTTGAACATAGCCGCGAAGCCAGGCCCGGCACCGACAAGACGCCTTGCCTGGGGCTGATGCCCGGCGAGGTTATCCGCTTCGAGCTGGACGGGATGACCCAGCCGGATGGTTCCCGCTTCAAGGTGCCGCAGATGGGCTGGAACCGCGTCAGGCAGTGCCGACCCCATCCGCTGTGGGATGGCGTCCCGGACGAAAGCTGGTTTTACTTCGTGCACAGCTATTTCGTGCGCGCGCAGGACCCGGCCCATATTGCCGGCGAAACGGAATATGGGAGTGTGTTTACCAGCGCGGTAGCACGCGATAATATTTTTGCCACGCAGTTCCACCCTGAAAAAAGCGCCGCCATGGGGCTGCAGCTTTACCGGAACTTCGTGCACTGGAATCCCTGAAGATCCGATCCGAGCCAGTCAACGCTATCCAGGAATGCTTGCCTATTGACCCGGACTTTCCGGCTGTTGGCCAGTCTGGCTCTATCTCACTCACTCAACCACGCTCGTCACGATTATGTTGCTCATTCCGGCCATCGACCTGAAGGACGGTCAGTGTGTACGCCTCAAGCAAGGCGACATGGACCAGGCCACCGTCTTTTCCGAAGATCCCGCCGCCATGGCACGTCACTGGGTCAATCAGGGTGCGCGCCGCCTGCACCTGGTCGATCTCAACGGCGCATTTGTCGGCAAGCCCCGCAATGAAGCCGCCATCAGGGCCATCATCGCCGAAGTCGGCGACGAGATCCCGGTGCAGCTCGGCGGTGGCATCCGCGATCTGAATACCATCGAGCGATGGCTGGACGATGGCCTGTCGTACGTCATCATCGGCACCGCCGCGGTGAAGAACCCTGGCTTCCTGAAGGACGCCTGCTCGGCCTTCGGCGGCCACATCATCGTCGGCCTCGACGCCAAGGACGGCAAGGTCGCCACTGACGGCTGGAGCAAGCTGACCGGCCACGAAGTGGCGGATCTTGCCCGCAAGTACGAAGACTATGGCGTGGAAGCCATTATCTATACCGACATCGGCCGTGACGGCATGCTGCAGGGAATCAATATCGACGCTACCGTGAAGCTGGCGCAGTCGATGTCGATCCCGGTGATCGCCAGCGGCGGGCTGTCCAACCTGACCGATATCGACAACCTGTGCGCCGTGGAGAACGACGGCGTGGAAGGCGTCATCTGCGGCCGTGCCATCTATTCCGGCGATCTCAATTTTGCCGACGCGCAGGCGCGCGCGGACAAGCTGAGCACCGGGGAATAAGCCAATGCGCCCTGCGGGGCGCCGCCGCCGCCGGGCCATGACCGGGTCCGCGGCGGACAAGGAATCTCATGCTAGCCAAACGTATCATCCCCTGCCTCGATGTGACGAACGGGCGGGTGGTCAAGGGCGTCAACTTCGTCGAGCTGCGCGATGCGGGCGACCCCGTGGAAATCGCGCGCCGCTATGACGAGCAGGGCGCCGATGAAATCACTTTCCTTGACATCACCGCGACCAGCGACGGGCGCGACCTGATCCTCCATATCATCGAGGCGGTGGCTTCGCAGGTCTTTATCCCGCTTACCGTTGGCGGCGGCGTGCGCGCCGTGGAAGACGTGCGGCGCCTGCTCAACGCCGGGGCCGACAAGATCAGCGTCAATTCGTCGGCCATCGCCAATCCGCAACTGGTGTCGGATGCGACCGGCAAGTACGGCTCGCAGTGCATTGTGGTGGCCATCGACGCCAAGCGCAGCTCGGCGCCGGGTGAGCCGCCGCGCTGGGAAGTCTTCACGCACGGCGGGCGCAAGGCCACGGGGCTGGATGCGGTGGCGTGGGCGAAGGAAATGGCCGCGCGCGGCGCCGGCGAGATCCTGCTGACCAGCATGGACCGCGACGGCACCAAGAGCGGCTTCGACCTGGAGCTGACGCGCGCCGTGAGCGACGCGGTGCCGGTTCCCGTGATTGCCTCGGGCGGAGTCGGCAGCCTGCAGGACCTGGCCGACGGCATCCGGCTCGGGCACGCCGATGCGGTGCTGGCCGCCAGCATCTTCCACTACGGCCAGCATACGGTTGGCGAGGCAAAGGCATTCATGGCCCGCGAGGGCATCCCCGTGCGGATCTGATCATGGCAAAGAAATGGCTCAACAAGGTCAAGTGGGACGATAACGGCCTGGTGCCGGTGATCGTCCAGGAAGTCGGCACCAATGACGTGCTGATGTTCGCGTTCATGAACCGCGATGCGCTGCAGAAGACGGCTGAACTCGGCGAGGCCGTGTTCTGGTCGCGCTCGCGCAAGCGCTTGTGGCACAAGGGCGAGGAGTCCGGCCACGTGCAGAAGGTGCACGAGATGCGCCTGGACTGCGACGAGGACGTGGTGCTGCTGAAGGTCACGCAGGTCGACAACATTGCCTGCCATACCGGCCGGCATTCGTGCTTTTTCCAGAAGTTCGAAGGCGATGCCGAGACCGGCGACTGGCAGACCGTCGAGCCGGTGCTCAAGGATCCTTCCCAAATCTACAACGCAAAGTCATGACCGAATCCCACTCCGCCGGTGCCGATGTACTGGCACGCCTCGCCGCGGTGCTGGAATCGCGCAAGCCGGAAAACGGCGGTGACCCCGAGAAATCGTACGTCGCGCGGCTGTTCCGCAAGGGCGACGATGCCATCCTCAAGAAGATCGGCGAGGAAGCCACCGAGACCGTGATGGCTGCCAAGGACGCGCGCGCGGCCGGCAAGTCCGGCGCCGACGCGGACAAAGTCGTCTACGAAGTGGCGGACCTGTGGTTCCATACCATGGTGCTGCTGGCCAACTTCGGCCTGGGGCCGGCGGATGTCGTCAACGAGCTGGCGCGCCGGGAAGGGCTGTCCGGCCTTGAGGAAAAAGCCAGTCGCAAGGAACAGGGCTGACGGCTGGCGCCAATCCGCCGGCGACTGGAATCGGGAGGGCGAGCATGGCGAACGACTACACGGGGCAGGTCACCATCAGCGACAGCGAACGGCTCGGCAGCCTGCGCAAGCTGATGCACATCCTTTATGCGCTGTATGCCATCTTCTGGCTGACCGGCGGCGTGACGGCGCTGATTGCCATCATCGTCGACTACGTCAAGCGCGACGATGCGCGCGGCACGCTGTATGCATCGCACTTCGCGTGGCAAATCCGCTCGTTCTGGTGGTCGGTGGCCTGGGCGGTGCTTGGCGGGGTGTTTTTCGTCAGCGTGGTGCTGATTCCGCTGGCCTTCGCGGTGTGGGCGGTACTGTCCCTGTGGATGCTGTATCGTATCGTCAAGGGCTGGCTCTACCTTAATGACAGCAAGCCGATGTATGCGGAGCAGGGCATTTAGCGCTCAGGTATGCCGCGGCGCTGGTGTGCGCCCGACATCGCAACGAAAACTTCATGAATTCCCTGGATAATTGCATCTTCTGCAAGATTGTGGCCGGCCAGATTCCGTCGCGGAAAGTTTATGAAGACGATGACATCATGGCCTTCCACGATATCCACCCCAAGGCCCCGGTACACTTCCTGCTGATTCCCAAGTCACATATCGACTCGCTGGCGGAGTGTGGTCCGGCCGAAGGAGAGGTGCTTGCTAGAATGATGCTGAAGGTGCCCCAACTGGCGCGCGCGGCAGGGTGCGGCAACGGCTTTCGGACGGTGATCAATACCGGACCGGATGGCGGCCAGGAGGTCTACCACCTGCACGTACATGTGCTTGGTGGGCCCCGCAACCAGTGGAAGGTGCCACTGCCCTGAGCGGGCAGACGAAGCATGAGGAGCCGGACCGCGTGCGCGGGCCGGACGCTGCGCCGGCAACCGTCGCCCGGCGCAGCCAAATTCGGACGGAACAACGGGTCCGGGCGGCAACAGGTAACGCCCGCGGCTTCATCAGGAGCAAGAAATGGGTTCGTTTAGCATCTGGCATTGGCTGATCGTTCTGGTGATCGTCATGCTCGTTTTCGGTACCAAGAAGCTGCGCAATATCGGCCAGGACCTGGGCGGTGCGGTCAAGGGCTTCAAGGACGGCATGAAGGAAGGCACCGACGACAAGCCGGCGCAGGCCAAGGAACTGCGTGATTCCACCACGATCGACGTGGACGCCAAGGAAAAGAGCCGCCAGCAATAAACCTGGCATCGCCGCTTTTTCATTTTTCGCCCCGTCTCCGCACTCAGTGGTTGCACGCCCGATGATTCTTGCCCCGGCAGTAATCCGCCTGACGCCCGCATGATCGACCTTGGCATTTCGAAGCTGGCGCTGATCGGCGCCGTGGCGCTGATCGTGATCGGCCCCGAACGCCTGCCACGCGTGGCGCGCACCGTGGGCGCGCTGGTCGGGCGCGCGCAGCGCTATATCAATGACGTCAAGGCTGAAGTCAGCCGCGAGGTGGAGCTCGAGGAACTGCGCAAGATGCGCACGGAATTCGAGGATGCCGCGCGCGACGTGGAGCGCACGATCCACAAGGAGGTCAGCGAGCAGACGCAGGCGCTGAACGAAGCGCTGGGCGGTATCGACGGGTCTGCCCAAGCGGGCAGTGACGCTTCGAACTTCTCGCCGACCTGGGACTCGGCTCACAAGTCGCACAACGGCCGCAAGAGCTGGAGGGTCAAGCAGGGGGCGCGCCCGCTCTGGTTCAAGCGACAGCACAACGTCCGCGTCTGGGTCCAGTCCGGCGCTGCGCGCGTCAAACGACACCGTCCGGCTGCCGGGCGGGCCCGATCCTTCTTCGAATGAGCCTGGCCGCGCGGCAGCACGCTTGCTGCCCGCGCCATCGGCAATGCCTGCCGCGCAAGCGGTATCACCGAAATCCAAATGCCAGCCGCCACGGCTGAGCGGTCCACGCCATGAGCGACAACCGGTCCAACGATCCCCAAGACGAATCGCAGCAGGAAACCTTCATTTCCCACCTGGTCGAGCTGCGTGAACGCCTGGTCAAGGCGGTGGCCGGCATCATCCTCGTCTTCGTGGGACTGGTGTACTGGGCTCCGGTCATCTTCAACCTGTTCGCGCGCCCGCTGATGGAGTCGCTGCCCAAGGGCGGCAAGATGATCGTGACCGATGTCACCGGCTCCTTCTTCGTGCCGATGAAGGTCACGCTGCTGGTCGCCTTCCTGATCGCCTTGCCGTGGGTGCTGTACCAGATCTGGCAATTTGTCGCGCCGGGCCTGTACCAGCACGAGAAGCGGCTGATCCTGCCGCTCGTCAGCAGCAGCTACGTGCTGTTCCTGTGCGGCGTGGCGTTTGCGTACTTCCTGGTCTTCCCGACCGTCTTCCACTTCATGGCGCACTACAACGCTCCGCTCGGTGCGGACATGTCGACGGATATCGACAAGTATCTGAGCTTTGCCATGACCATGTTCCTCGCGTTCGGCATCACCTTCGAGGTGCCGGTGGTCGTGATCGTATTGGTTCGCTTTGGCGTCGTGGAGCTTGAAAAGCTCAAGCAAGTCCGTCCCTATGTGATCGTCGGTGCCTTCATCATTGCGGCCGTCGTTACGCCGCCGGATGTGCTTTCCCAGCTGCTTCTCGCCGTTCCCTTGATCGCGCTATACGAACTTGGGCTGCTTATGGCGCGCTTTGTAGGGCGGCCCGAAGCCGACACGGATGCGGCGGGAGAAACGCAGGCCGATTGAGTCTGCAGGACAGCGAAAGCGGTAATTTCGCACCAAAATGGGGAATTCGTTCCCCATTTCTGTTGTTCGATCACAACAAAAAGCAACCGTATACGCGGTTTACGCCGAAAAAGCCTTCTGACGGCCGGGGACGCTGGCCCATAATACGCAGCAGACGTGAAAGTTAATGCGTCGCCCAAGCACTTGGGCAACCAAGATTTCCCAATCAGTTGACAAGGAAAGTGTCGATATGAAGATGAAACTGTTTGCTGCTGCCGTCGCCGCCCTGGCTGCTGGTGGCGCGTATGCCCAGTCGAGCGTAACCCTGTACGGTGTTGTTGACGCTGGTATCGAATATCAGAACAACCAGCCCGCTAACCTGTCCCAAGGCGTGGGCTCCGGCCACAGCGTGACCCGTCTGATCTCGGGCGGCCAGTCGGGCAGCCGTTGGGGCCTGCGTGGCGTGGAAGACCTGGGCGGCGGCCTGAAGGGTCTGTTCGTGCTGGAAAGCGGTTTCACCGTTGACGACGGCAAGATGGGCAACGACAGCCGTCTGTTCGGTCGCCAGGCCTACGTCGGTGTCGGCAGCCAGTACGGCCAGCTGACTCTGGGTCGTCACCAGACCCCGTTCTATGACTTCGGTCTGCAGTTCGACCCGATGGCCATTTCGTCGAACTACTCGATCACCGCTCAGGATGGCGCTTTCGCGGGCCGTGCCGACAACTCGATCAAGTACATCGGTACCTTCGGTGGCCTGACCGCAAACGCGCTGTACAGCTTCGGCTCGAACACCGGCGGCGCTGCTGGCGTCTTCCAGGGTAACCAGGGTGAAGTTCCGGGCACGTGGAAAATTGGCCGCGAGTACAGCCTGGGCCTGACCTACGCTGGTGGTCCGTTCTCCGTGGGCGCCGTCTATGACGAAACCAACCTGGGCTTCACCGCCAATCCGGACGCCGTGGTTCGCCGCGCTTCGCTGGCTGGTACGTACGCCTTCGGTCCGGCCAAGCTGTTCGCCGGCTATCGTTGGGCCAAGGGTGTTGACCTGGGCACGATCCCGTTCCTGGGCCTGAGCGCACAAGCTCTGACTGGTGCCAAGGCTTCGTCGAACCTGTACTGGCTGGGTGCTGGTTACCAAGTGACGCCGGCATTCTCGCTGACGGGCGCCGCCTACTACCAAGACTTCCGCGGCAACAAGGCTGATCCGTGGCTGTTCGTTGCCACGGCTGACTACGCTCTGTCGAAGCGCACCGACGCTTACCTGAGCCTGGCCTACGCCTACAACCGCAACAACTCGAATCTGGGTGTTAGCGGCTTCGGCAAGACCAACGTTGACGCGACCGGCAAGGGTGACAGCCAGTTCGGCGCTACCGTCGGTATCCGCCACAAGTTCTAATCTGACGCGGGCCTAGGCCCGCTGTAGATTGACTTGAAAAACGCCGGCATCTGAAAGGATGCCGGCGTTTTGTTTTGTCGTCCGCGCGCCAGTGACGGCAGTCGTGGGTGGCACGGCCAGGGTGCGAACGACACGTCCGATTTGCACGCGGGTACTGGGGGACGGTGCCAGACGTCGCGCGGGGTGGATGCTTCGCGCAAGCTGCGGTATATCGGGCGCCTGGACAATAGGTGTGAGCGTTTCCATAGATACGGCGCCAGCCGTCTGGTTGCCTGTCCAAGCGGGCGATGGGGAAGGCCGAGGCGAAGAGGGGATCATCCTGCAACGCCGGCGAAGCGCCAGGCAACAAAAAACCCCGCCGTTCAAGGGGCGGGGTTCCGGGGGAGCAATCAGCATGCAGTGACGCTGCTATTCCTCTTCATCTAACGGCAGCGCACGCCGCGGAGGCGGAGGCCGCTTGCCGATGGTCACTGTCAGCTCGGTCGGCTTGCCGCGCCGAATCACCTTCATTTTGGCGTCCGCGCCGGGCTTAAGCTGGGCGATCGCGTTAAGCAGCGCCGTGGTATCCGTGATGGACTGGCCATCGACGGACGTCAGCACGTCGCCGGGCTTCACGCCTGCCTTGTCGGCCGGGCCGCCTTGCACCACGGCCGCGATCAGTGCGCCTTCCTTGGCCTCCAGCCCGAACGATTCAGCGATCTCCGGCGTCATGTCCTGCGGCTCCACGCCGATCCAGCCGCGTGTCACGCTGCCGGTCGAAATGATCGATTCCATCACCTGCTTGGCCGTCGATACCGGAATCGCGAAGCCGATGCCGAGCGACCCGCCCGAGCGCGAATAGATCGCCGTGTTGATGCCCAGCAGGTTGCCCTGCGCGTCGACAAGCGCGCCGCCGGAATTGCCGGGGTTGATGGCGGCATCCGTCTGGATGAAGTTCTCGAACGTATTGATCCCCAGGTGGCTGCGGCCCAGCGCCGAGACGATACCCATCGTCACGGTCTGGCCGACGCCGAATGGGTTGCCGATCGCCAGCACCACGTCGCCGACCTTGACGTTCTCCAGCCGGCCCAGCGTGATGGCCGGCAGTTCCTTCAGCGAGATCTTCAGTACCGCCAGGTCGGTCTCGGGGTCCGAGCCCACCACCTTGGCGTTGGCTTTGCGGCCGTCGGTCAGCGCCACCTCGATTTCATCGGCGCCGTCGACCACGTGGTGGTTGGTTAGAATGTAACCCTCGGCACTGACAATGACGCCCGATCCCAGGCTGGACACCGGCTCCTGGCGCTCCGGCAGGCGGTCGCCGAAGAAGAAGCGGAACCACGGATCCTCGGCCTGCGGGTGGGGCGAGCGCCGGGTGCCGTTCTTGCTGGTAAAAATATTCACCACGGCAGGCATCGCCAGCCGCGCAGCTTCGCTATAAGACCCTTCCGCGGCAGCGCCGGTCACATTGGGCACGACTTCCTTCAGCGCCACGATAGGCGACCCTGACTGCACCGCGACACGCCCCCTCTGAAGCCACTCGGGCTTGAGCGTGGCGACGACGAACCAGACTGCCAGCACGACGGTGACAGCCTGCGCAAAGAACAGCCAAAAGCGCCGCAACATATTGGAGTTTGAGCAAAAAATGAAGACTAAAGAGCTGGAATTGTACTTGAACGACCTATTGGAGGTTTCCCGCTACAAGGACTATTGTCCCAATGGTCTGCAAGTGCAAGGCAACGCCGAAGTCACACACCTCGTGACGGGAGTGACGGCCAGCCTCGCTCTGGTCGAGGCGGCCGTCGAAGCCGGCGCGCAGGCCATCCTGGTGCACCACGGTTACTTCTGGAAAAACGAGGATGCGCGCGTGGTTGGCCAGAAGCATGCACGCCTCAAACGGCTGCTGGCGGCAGACGTCAACCTGTTCGCCTATCACCTGCCGCTCGATAACCATCCGGAATTCGGCAACAACGCCCAGCTTGCACTGCAGCTAGGCTTCACCCCGACGGGCCGCTTCAGCGACGATCAGCTCGGCTGGACCGGCACGCTGCCTGCGCCGATGCCGCTGCAGGCATTCGCCGCGCACGTGGGCGGCGTGCTCGGTCGTGAGCCGCTCGCAATCGGCGACCCCGACCAGATGATCCGCACGGTAGGGTGGTGCACCGGCGGTGCGCAAGGCTATTTCGATGCTGCCGTCGCAGCGGGCGTCGATGCCTATCTGAGCGGCGAAGTTTCCGAGCAGACCACGCACCTCGCACGCGAAAGTGGCGTGGCCTATCTCGCGGCCGGGCACCATGCCACCGAGCGCTACGGCATTCGCTCGCTCGGCGAGCATGTGGCGCAGCGCTTCGGCCTGCACCACACCTTCATCGACATTCCCAATCCTGTTTGACGCGTATCAATAAAAACGGCCCCCACTGGGGCCGTTGTCTTGTCAGAATCCTGAACTTGCCGAATCAAGGCTGGCGGGCTTTCAGGCTGTCGCGGATTTCACGCAGCAGGGCGATATCCTCGGGCGTCGGCGGCGGTTCCGCCGGGGCTGCCGGCGCTTCCGCGCGCATCTTATTGAATGCCCGCACCATCAGGAAAATGATGAAGGCCAGAATCACGAAGTTGACCACAATGGTCAGGAAATTGCCGTAAGCAAACACCGGCACGCCCGCTTTCTTCAATGCGTCCAGCGTCATCGTCGTGCCTGCCGGTGGCTCCGCCAGCGTAATGAACATATTGGAAAAATCCAGCTTGCCAACGATTCGCCCGATCACCGGCATGATCAGGTCATTGACGACCGAATCCACGATTTTCCCGAATGCAGCACCAATGATCACACCGACCGCAAGGTCGATCACGTTGCCGCGCATTGCGAAGGTCTTGAACTCCGACATCATGCTCATGGGGCTTTCTCCTTCTTGTTTGCTAGCAATGAACGCCTTCAAGGCCAGAAGCCTGCCGCATCAATGCGCGGAAATCAAGTTTGCACACGGCTATCAGCGCGTTCGACCGATAATCGTACATTCCCATCGGGTTTTTCGCCTATCTCGCGCGGAGGTGCCTCATGTACAATTTATGGTTGACGCAAAATCTAAATTGACTTCCCCTGGGGTTTGGAATGAGTGACCAGCAAGACGTGAAGAGCGTGGATAAAGGTCGCCGCAATTGGTTGATCGCGACATCCGTCGCTGGCGGCGTCGGAGGCGTGGCAGTAGCGGTTCCTTTCGTCAGTACCTTTGCACCATCCGAGAAGGCCAAGGCGGCCGGCGCGCCAGTGGAAGCCGATATCGGCGCCCTCAAGCCCGGCGAGATGATGACGGTCGAATGGCGCGGCAAGCCGGTCTGGATCCTGCGCCGCACCGACGAGATGCTGGCCTCGCTCAAGAAGACCGACGGCGAAGTCGCCGACCCCAACTCCGACGTTCCCTTCACCATGAAGACGCCGGAGTACTGCAAGAACGAAACCCGCTCCCGCGCGGAACACAAGGACCTCCTGGTCGTCGTGGGCATTTGCTCCCACCTTGGCTGCTCGCCTTCGGGCCCCTTCGTTGCCGGCTCCAATCCCCAGCTCGGCACTGATCCCGGTTTTCTCTGCCCCTGCCACGGCTCCACCTTCGACCTGGCTGGCCGCGTCTTCAAGAACAAACCGGCCCCACAGAATCTCGATGTTCCCCCATACCAGTTCCTGACCGACACCAAGATCGTGATCGGCAAGGATGAAAAAGGAGAAGCTTGATCATGGCGGCCGATAAGCAAGTCAAGACAACCGGTCTGCTGGGCTGGATCGACGCCCGCTTCCCCGCCACGCAACTGTGGGAAGACCATCTCTCCAAGTACTACGCGCCGAAGAACTTCAACTTCTGGTATTTCTTCGGCTCGCTGGCGCTGCTGGTGCTGGTGATCCAGATCGTCACCGGCATCTTCCTGGTGATGAACTACAAGCCGGACGGTACACTCAACGCCGCCGGCATTCCCGTCGCCTTCGCCAGCGTGGAATACATCATGCGCGAAGTGCCGTGGGGCTGGCTGATCCGCTACATGCACTCCACCGGCGCTTCGGCGTTCTTCGTGGTGGTGTACCTGCATATGTTCCGCGGGCTGCTGTACGGCTCGTACCGCAAGCCGCGCGAGCTGGTCTGGATCTTTGGCTGCCTGATCTTCCTGTGCCTGATGGCCGAAGCCTTCATGGGCTACCTGCTGCCTTGGGGCCAGATGTCGTACTGGGGCGCCCAGGTGATCGTGAACCTGTTCTCGGCCATCCCCGTGATCGGCCAGGACTTGTCGCTGTTCATCCGCGGCGACTACGTGGTGAGCGATGCCACGCTGAACCGCTTCTTCTCGTTCCACGTCATTGCCGTGCCGCTGGTGCTGCTGGCGCTGGTGGTCGCGCACATCATCGCGCTGCACGAAGTGGGCTCCAACAACCCGGACGGCGTCGAGATCAAGGCCAAGAAGGACGCGAACGGCGTGCCCCTCGATGGCATCCCGTTCCACCCCTACTACTCGGTGCACGACACGCTGGGTGTTGCCGGCTTCCTGGTGATCTTCTCGGCCGTGATCTTCTTCTTCCCGGAAGTGGGCGGCTATTTCCTGGAAGCCAACAACTTCTTCCCGGCTGACCCGCTCAAGACCCCGCCGCACATCGCGCCGGTGTGGTACTTCACGCCGTTCTACTCGATGCTGCGCGCCACCACGTCGAACTTCCTGCCGATCCTGTGGGTGTTCTTCGCACTGGTGCTGGGCATGCTGTTCGTGCGCAGCAAGAGCGCGGGCATCAAGGCCGCATCCGTGGCCATCGCCGTGATCCTGGCAGTGGGCTTCTACTTCATCGACGCCAAGTTCTGGGGCGTGCTGGTGATGGGTGGCTCGGTGATCGTGCTGTTCTTCATGCCGTGGCTCGACTGCTCGCCGGTCAAGTCCATCCGCTATCGTCCCGCTTTCCACAAGACGATCCTGATCGTCTTCGTGGTGGTGTTCCTGGTCCTCGGCTACCTCGGCGTGCAACCGCCGTCGCCGGTGGGCGAGAAGGTGTCGCAGCTCGGCACGCTGCTGTATTTCGCCTTCTTCCTGACCATGCCGCTGTGGAGCCGCGCCGGCGAGTTCAAGCCGGTGCCGGAGCGCGTCACGTTCCATCCGCACTGAGCGAACGCGCGAACCCGACAAGAGGACAAGGACACACGATGAAAAAGCTGCTTTCCATCATTGCGCTGGCAGGCGCCTGCTTTGCCGCCGCGCCCGTCATGGCCAGCGAAGGGGGCTATCCCCTGGAGCCGGCACCGGTGAACACCGCCGACCTGTCGTCGCTGCAGCGTGGCGCCAAGCTGTTCGTCAACTACTGCCTGAACTGCCACGGCGCATCGATGATGCGCTACAACCGGCTCAAGGACATCGGCCTGACCGATGACCAGATCCGCGACAACCTGCTGTTCACGGCGGACAAGGTGGGCGAGACCATGACCATCGCCATGCAGCCGAAGGAAGCCAAGGCCTTCTTCGGCGCGCAACCGCCGGACCTGTCGGTCATCGCCCGCGCCCGCGGCGACGACTGGCTCTACACCTACCTGCGCACCTTCTACCGCGACGACGGCCGCGCCACCGGCTGGAACAACCTGGTGTTCCCGAGCGTCGGCATGCCGCACGTACTGTGGGAGCTGCAGGGCCAGCGCGCCGCCAAGTTCTCCGAAGTGGAGGAGCATGGCGAGAAGGTCCACAAGTTCGCCGGTTTCGAGCAACTGAGCCCGGGCAAGATGAGCAAGGTCGAGTACGACCAGGCCACCGCGGACCTGGTCGGCTTCCTGGACTGGATGGCCGAGCCCGCGCAGAACCACCGCAAGCGCCTGGGCGTCTGGGTGCTGCTGTTCCTGGGCATGTTCACCGTCTTCGCCTGGCGCCTGAACGCCGCCTTCTGGAAGGACGTGAAGTAAGGTCTCAGGCCGGCCCGGCATGAGCGCAGGGGCCAGAGCGGAAGTTGCAGTCGCAGCACCGCTCTGGCCCCTTTTCTATTGGAGCCGCCGTAAATGGTGCTCCAAAAGTGCCGCATTTATAACTTATTTGCAATTCGATGCCCGGTTTTGGCAGAATGTCTGACCCTACTGTCCGACCCAGCATCGGCTAAGCCCAAGGAATCCAACCATGATGGTGTTGTATTCGGGTACGACTTGCCCGTTTTCCCAACGTTGCCGCCTCGTCCTGTTCGAAAAAGGCATGGACTTCGAGATCCGCGACGTTGACCTGTTCAACAAGCCCGAAGACATTTCGGTCATGAACCCCTATGGCCAGGTGCCCATCCTGGTCGAGCGGGACCTCATCCTGTACGAGTCGAACATCATCAACGAGTACATCGACGAGCGCTTCCCGCACCCGCAGCTGATGCCGGCCGATCCGGTCCAGCGTGCGCGCGCGCGCCTGTTCCTGTTCAACTTCGAAAAGGAACTGTTCACCCACGTCTACGTGCTCGAGAACGAAAAGGGCAAGGCCGCGGAAAAGAATCACGAGCGTGCCCGTGCCGCGATCCGCGACCGCCTGACCCAGCTCGCGCCGATCTTCGTCAAGAACAAGTACATGCTCGGCGAAGAGTTCTCGATGCTCGACGTGGCCATCGCTCCGCTGCTGTGGCGCCTGGACCATTACGGCATCGAGCTGTCGAAGAATGCCGCGCCGCTGCTCAAGTACGCCGAGCGTATTTTCAGCCGTCCGGCCTATATCGAAGCGCTGACCCCGTCGGAAAAGGTCATGCGCCGCTAAGCCTGGCGGGCCCGATGCTTGCATCGGGCGTTGCCGGCGCCATGAAGAAGCACCATGCCTGAAACCTCCACCAAGCCTTACCTGATCCGCGCCATCTACGAATGGTGCACGGACAACGGCTTCACGCCGTATATCGCCGTCTTTGTCGACGCGAATACCAGCGTGCCGCGCGAATTCGTCAAGAACAACGAGATCGTGCTCAACGTGAGCTTTGACGCCACCAGCGGCCTGGATATGGGCAACGAGTGGATCACGTTCAGCGCGCGCTTTGGCGGCATCTCGCGCAAGATCGACGTGCCCGTGGAAAACGTGCTCGCCATCTACGCACGTGAAAACGGGCAGGGCATGGCATTCCCGGTCGAGCGCAGCGTGCCGGAAACCCAGGCCGCGACCGAACGCGAAAACAACCCGCCGCCCAAGCTGGCTCCGGTGGAGTCCGAAACCACCGTCAGCGCCGAGCCAGGCACTCCGGACGACGACGAAACCCCGCCGCCCGTGCCGCGCATCGGTGGCAAGAAGCCGTCGCTGAAGGTAGTGAAGTAAGTCATTCGCAATGCACCAAAGCGGACCGCAATGCAGTAGAATCGCGGTCTGCATCAGATATGCCGGCTTAGCTCATCAGGTAGAGCAGTTGATTTGTAATCATCAGGTGGCGGGTTCGAGTCCTGCAGCCGGCACCAATTAAAAAAAGGGGTTGCGCGTAAATCGCGCAACCCCTTTTTGTTTCTCTTGCGCCGCATGTCATACCGGGGGCCTCGGACGCGCGCGGTGCCGGCCGCTCGAGTATGCCGACTTCAATCCAGCGTCATGTGCGAGGCCCGAATGACCTCTCCCCAGCGGTCGCGCTCGCTGGCGACGAAGGCGGCGAATTTTTCCGGTGACTGGCCGCCGGGAATGCCGCCCATCTGCCGGATCTGCTCCTGCAGGTCGGGGTCACGCATGACAGCCGCGAGCTGCCGTTCCAGATCGGAGACGACACCCTGTGGTGTTTTCGCCGAGACGAAGATGCCGATCCAGGCCGTCGACAGGAAATTGTCGAACCCCGCCTGCTCCATGGTCGGAACCTCGGGGAGGCTCGGCATGCGCTGTCTGGCCGTCACGGCAAGCGCGCGCAGCTTGCCGGCGCGGATGTAGGGCAGCGCCTGCGTCAGGTTGTCAAACTGGAACGAAGTCTCCTCGGCCAGCAATGCCGTGGTGGCAGGCGTGGACCCCTTGTATGGCACGTGGATGGCATCGGTCCCCGTGCGAAGCTTGAAGAGTTCACCGACCAGGTGGCTGGTCTGCCCGATGCCCGCTGAACCAAACGACAGCTTGCCGGGTTGCTGCTTCAGTTGCGCAACCAGGTCCGCCACGCTCCTGACCGGCGAGCGGGCATTGACCACCAGCACATTGGGAAAGGCAATGATGTCCGTGACAGCCGTCAGATCGGACGGTTGGTACGTGAGTCGCTTGTAGGCGCTGTAGTTGATTGCCTGCGGGCCGACATTGCCCGCCAGGAGGGTATAGCCGTCAGCCGGGGCCCGCAGGGCGGCCTGCGTGCCGATGATGCCGCCGCTGCCCGGGCGATTGTCTACGACGACCGGCTGACCGACACGCGCGCTCAGCTTCTGTGCCAGCAGCCGGATCGGAATGTCGATGGTGCCGCCAGCTGCGCCTGGCACGACGATGGTGATGGGCCGCGCGGGCCAGGCCACCTGTGCATGCGTGATTGAGGGAAGTGCCAGTGCCATCAGGGTAAGGGCGGTTGCCATCACGACGGAACGTTTCGCCCGGTAGAACGCTTGCATACCTCTTGCCTCCTCTTTGTGTGCTTCGTGGACCTGCAAGATCAGACTGCGTCAGGGGCGCGCTTCCTCCGTGGCCGCCGCGAAGCGGCCCAGGTGCGCGGCAGCGTTGCCAAGCAACAGATCGTTGCCCATCAGCCGCTTGCTGTAATGGCTGATCGGCGTCTCGTCCTGCAGGCCGATCGCGCCATGCAGTTGCAGAACGTCGAGCGCGATCGCGCGGCCGGCCATGCCCACCGTGTACTTCGCGGCGCTGACGCGGCACTTGCGTTCGGCGGGTGATGCCGTCTGCCAGCCGGCGAGGGTTCGCCTCACCAGGTGTCGCGCGCCATGCCAGGCGCGGTAATGGTCGACCACGCGATGCTGCAAGACTTGCTGTTCTGCCAGCGTGCGGCCGAACTGCTTGCGGGTACGCAGGTATTCGACCGTGATGCCGAGCGCTTGCCGCATGGCGCCGATGCTTTCCGCGCAAAGCGCCAGCGTGGCAAATGACAGGGCACTCTCAAGAGCGATGGCAACCGTTGCGCCGCCGGCGAGCAAGGCAGAGGGCGGCAGCGTGACCGCGTCGAGCCGCAGGCTGGCGGCGCCGCGTCCATCGTGCAGCTGGTATGCCTGTGTGGCGACGCCAGCCACATCGGCCGGTACATCGAACAGAGCCGCGCTGCCATCTTCGCGCAGCGCGGCCACGATGAAGCGATGGGCCTGGGCGCCACCCATGACCAGCGGATAGATGCCGCCAAGCCGCCAGCTATCGCGCGCCTGCTGTGCGGTGACTTTCGGACGCCAGCTCCGGCCGGAACCGGAATCATCGCCACAGGCTAGCGCGCACAAGGCATCGCCACTTGCGACTGCCTCCAGCAGCGTGTCGCGCGCTGGGCCGGCGGGCGTGGCAAGCAGTGCCTGCACCACCAAAACTGCATTCCACGGCAGGGGCTCCAGCACCAGCGCTTCGCCCAGCGTTTCGACAAGTGGCAGCAGGTCTTCCATCGATTGACCGAGGCCGCCGGCACTTTCCGGGATGGCCAGGTTGACGAGGCCGAGTTCGCAGAGCCCCGTCCATGCCTCCTGGTCGAAGCCGCCTTGCGCACCGACGATCCGCTGGCGGCGGTCGAAGGTGTAATGCTTGCCCAGCCAGCGCCGGACCGTGTCGACCATCATGGCCTGCTGTTCGCTCAGATGGTCGTTGCGTGGACGATCGATCTCGGTCTGCCCGGCGAAGATTGCCTTGGCGATGATCTGCTTCTGAATCTCCGAGGAACCGCCCGCCAGGGAACTGCCCCGATAGCGCCACATATGCAAGGCCAGATTTGCCGCATGCTCCGCGGTGCCGGACAAACTGCCTGGCTGCCCGTCGAGCGCTTCGGGATGGAACCGCAGCGACTCGGTGCCATGCGCATCGGTCTGGAACAAGTGAAGGTCCTGCAGCAGCTGGATGCCCTCAAGCTTCAGCAGTGAAGCTTCCAGGTCGGGGCTGCCACCCTCTGCAGCCATCCGCACGGCAGGCCACCAGGCGGCTTCCAGGGTGCGCGTGCGGATGTCCAGCTCAGCGTGGCGGCGCGCAAGCAGTGCATGTTCAACGCGCAGCTCGGGAGAGTGATCGATCTGGCGTGCCCTGACCAGTCTTGCGGCACTGGCGAGTTCTGCCTTGCATTCGGCCATGCGTGCCACGAACAGGCGTTCGATGACCAGCAGTCCCTTGGCGATCGCCCACCCGTTGTCGACCGGGCCAACCAGGTTCTCGGCTGGCACCCGCACATCGTCAAAGAAGATCTGGACGTGGAAGTGCGAGCCGTTGATATAGCGGATCGGCCGTACGGTTACCCCGGGTGAGCGCAGGTCGACGAGCAGTACCGAGATCCCATCCTGCTTGCGTGTCGCGCGCGGATCCGTGCGAACCAGAACGAGGGCCCAGTTGGCCCAATGCCCGAGGCTTTGCCAGATCTTTGTGCCATTGACGCACCACATGCAATCGTCCAGCCGCGCCGTGGTGCGCAGTGCCGCGAGGTCCGATCCGGCGTCCGGCTCGGAGTATCCCTGTGCCCAGAAGTCGTCGAAAGACAGCATGCCGGGGAGGAACTTCCGGCACTGCTCCGGCGTGCCGTGCCGGATCAGGGTGGGACCGATGGTATCGATGCCGAGATTCTCGATATGCGGCGCGTCGCTGGCGGCGAGTTCCTCGCGGAAGATGGCCTGCTGCACCAGCGACCACCCCGGGCCGCCGTGCTCGCGTGGCCAACCCGGGGCAGCCCAGCCGCGAGCATGAAGGATGCGGTGCCAGCGTGCGGCCTGTTCCCGGGTGACAAGACAGTTGGCCTGCGTTGCCGCACGGATGTCGGCTGGCACCGCCTCCGCGAGGAATGCGTGGACCTCATCGCGGAATGTCTCTTCGGACACAACGGAACTGGCGTCTGATGGATGTGGCATGGCCCTTTTTCTTTCTGGTTACGTGGCACCAAATGGCCGGCTGTGCATGGTTTGCCGCGCCCCCCGTACCGTTCTGTCGTCAGCCTTGCCAGTACGGCTTGCGCTTTTCCACGAAGGCGGCGATCCCCTCCCTGGCGTCTTCCGTCGCAAAGACATTGCCAAACGATTCCACGGCCGTGGCGATCCCGCGCCGGTAGTCGCCATCATTGGCGCGCAGGAATGCCGTGCGTCCCATCCGCATCACGACCGGGGACTTCTCGCATAGCGTCTGCGCCAGCGCACGCGCTTCGCGCATGACGTCTTGCTCCGGAACGACGCGGCTGACCAGTCCGAGCGACATGGCTTCGGCCGCGCCGAACGAGCGGCCCGTGAACAGCAGGTCGAACGCGCGATGGCGGCCGATGATGCGCGGCAGGTGCGTGAAATGGATGGCCGGCGTAACGCCGACATCGATCTCCGGATAGCCGAAGGTCGCGGAATCGGCGGCCACGATCATGTCGCAGTGAATCGCCAGCGTCATGCCGCCGCCGCGCGCAGTCCCGCTCACCGCGGCAATGGACGGCTTGCCGAGGTTGAACTGTGCTTCGTGCAGCCCGTTGTAGAGCTTGTCGACAAGCTGGTACGCGCGCGACGGCGTCGCACCGTGCAGCGCATCGAGCTGAAGCCCCGCGCAGAAGCGCCGCGGCACGGCGCTGCCGAGAATGACGGCACGTACGGAATCGTCTTGCGCCGCGCGGCGCAAGGCGTCCAGCAGCGCGTCGATCATGCCTTCGTTCAGGGCATTGACCGGCGGGCTGTCCAGCAGGATCTCGGCGACGCGGTCGCGGACTTCATAGGTAACGGCGGACATGTCGGCTCCAGGTGTCATGCCGCGGCGCGCTGGCGCGTCGGCGGTGTGTTGGATTCAGCGCTGCCGGCAGTTGCCACGACGCCGCTCGCCTTGAGCGCGGCGATGGTGTCGGCGTCGTAGCCGGCCTGGCGCAGTACCTCCTCGGTATGCTCGCCGAGCAGTGGCGGAGCCCGGTGCGCGGCGCGGTCCTCGCCCCGGAAGCGCACGGGCAGGCCCATGTTGCGGACCGTTCCCAGCACCGGGTGCTCCGACTCGACGACCAGCCCGCGTGCCGCAAGCTGCGGATGGGCCAGGGCCTGGTCGAGCGTATGAATCGGGGCGCAGGCAACGCCCGCGTTGCGCAGCGCTTCCAGCCAGAACGCAACGGGTTCGGTCGCAATGCGCGCGCGGACCAGCGCGACGGTCTCGTCGAAGTGCGCGACGCGGTCGGCATTGGTCGCGAAGCGCGGATCGTCGACGTAGGCTTGTAGCCCGGCAACGGGGCAGAAGCGCCGCCATTGCGCATCATTGCCGATGCCGATCATGACCGGGCCGTCCGCGGCCTCGAATACCTGGTACGGTGCCATGGCCGGATGCGCGGTCCCCATCGGGCGCGGCGGCTTGCCGCTGCACCAGTAGTTCTGCGCGAGGTAGCCCATGAAACCCATCGCGGTGTCCAGCAGCGAGACCTCCAGCTGCATGCCGCGGCCGGTTTTCTGCCGCTCGATCAGCGCGGCCAGGATGCCGCTGAACGCATGCATGCCGGTGCCAAGGTCGACCGGGGAGAAACTCGCGCGGGCAAGGCTGCCGCCGGGTTCTCCCATCGTGCTGATCATGCCGCTGAATGCCTGCAGCATGACGTCGTAGCCGGGCTCCTGTCCGAGCGGGCCGGTCCGTCCGTAGCCGGATATCTCGCAGTAGATCAGTGCCGGATTCAGCGCCGACAGGGTTTCGTAGTCGACGCCAAGCCTTGCGGCGGCGCCGCTTCCGAATCCTTGCAGCACGATGTCGGCCTTGGCCGCCAGCGTCTGAACGATCTCTCGGCCCTGCGCCGTCTTCAGGTCGACAGCGAGGCTGCGCTTGTTGTGGTTGACCGCCAGGAAGGTGGCGGACTGGCCGCGGTCCTGCGGCAGCCACGCGCGCGTATCGTCGCCATGCCCGACGGGCTCGACCTTGATGACTTCGGCGCCAAGCTCGCCCAGGTACTGGCCGCACAGCGGGCCGGCCAGCACCTTGCTCAGGTCGAGGACCCGAATTCCCTGCAATGCAATCATGTGTCTATCCCGATTGAAATCCATATGCGGCCCCTGGCCCATGTACCAGGGCCGGATCCACGCGTCCTATTCAGGCTTGATGTCGATCGACCGCGCCAGGGCCGTCCAGCGCGCCGCGTCGCGGTTGACGAAGTCCTGCACTTCGCCGGGCGCAAGATGGAACGGCTCGGCCCCGCGTGCGACCAGCGCACTGCCGTACGCCGCATTGCGCGCGGATTCGGCCACCGCATCGCGCAGCAATCCGACAATCGCGGGCGGCGTGCGTGCCGAGACCTGCAGCGCGAGCCAGAACTTGAGGCTTACCGCCGGATATCCCGCTTCGGCCAGCGTCGGCACATCGGGCAGCAGCGGCGAGCGCGCGGCCGAGGTGATGGCCAGTGCCTTGAGCTTGCCGCCCTGAACCTGGCCAATGCAGGTGGTCATGCTGTCGAACAGGAAGTCGACATTGCCGGCCATCACGTCGCTGCTGGCGGGCGCGCTGCCCTTGTACGGGATGGTGACTGCGGAGAACTTCGCGGCCTTGAGCAGCAGCGCGCCATAGATATGCGGCGAGCTGCCCGCGCCATAGGTCGCGTAGCTGAGGTTGTCGGGCTTCTGCCTGCCCAGCCGGACCAGGTCGGCCAGGCTGCTCACACCGAGCTTGGTCGGGTGCACCACCAGCACGTTCGGCACAGTCGCGACCACGCCCAGCGCCAGCAGGTCGCGCTGCGGCTGGAAGCGCAGGTCCGGGAACATCAGCGGGTTGACGGCGTGCATGCCGACCGTGTTCAGCAGGATGGTGTAGCCATCGGGGCTGGCATCGAGCACGCTCTGCGTGCCGAGGTTGCCGCCAGCGCCGGGCTTGTTCTCCACGACGACGGTCTGGCCGAGCTTCTGCGACAACGGCACGGCAATCTGCCGCGCGACGAAGTCGCCGGGGCCGCCGGCGGCAAACGGCACCACCAGCCTGAGCGGCCGCGTGGGCCATTGGTTTGCCAGCAGTGGCCGCGCGAACAGCGCGGCGCCTGCGCCTGCAAGAAAGTTGCGGCGACCGATTCCCATATCGTCTCCAGTGATGGTCTGTGCCGGAGTCCGCGTGCGTTGCGCGGGGCAGGTGTCACTATCAAGGCCGCTTGGCTATATGTCCAAGACATCTTCAGGATGCCGGGTATCATGATCCGTTATAGCCGGCGGGGGCCAGGGAGACAGCAATGGGAATACCAGTGGACGTGCGCGGGTTGCGCAGCTTCCTCGCCGTGGCAGCGGCGGGGTCAATCTCGCGCGCGGCGCAAACGCTGCATATCGCCCAGCCTGCCGTGAGCCTGCAGATCCGGCAGCTCGAAGAGACGCTCGGCGTGGCCCTGTTCACGCGCAGCCACAAGGGCGTGTCGGTCACGGCGGCGGGCCAGCGTTTCGAGCAGCATGCCAGGGACATCCTGAAGCGGCTCGACCTTGCCTGTGAAGACGTGCGCGATCTTGTCACGGATCCGGAGGGGCGCGTCGCGATCGGCCTGCCGCAGTCCATGGCCAAGATCCTGACCGTGCCGCTGGTACGGGAAACCATCCGACGCTGGCCCAGGGTGCGGCTGCAGGTGATCGAACTGAGCACCGGGTACATCCCGAACCATCTGCTGACCGGCCATATCGATGTCGGCATGACCTTCCAGGCGAACGCCGACCCCGGGCTCCTGTTCGATCATCTGGTCGACGAAGATCTTGTGCTCGTGGCCGCGCCCGGCAGGTTTGGTGGCGCGAAGCGACGCGATGCCCTGCCTGCAAAATCCGTTCGCCTGGGCGATCTGAGCCGCTATCCGATGATCCTGCCCGCCGGCGAGCATGGCCTGCGTGCGCTGATCGACAGCCATTTGCGTGCCCATGAGATCGGACTGAGCGTACTGGCGGAGGTGAATGCCATCCCCGAGCTGATCGCGCTGGCCGCGGCCGGCGTCGGCTGCACGGTGCTCTCGTATGCATCGGTCTGCGCGGAACTGCGCAAGGGGCTGCTGTCGGCCGCGCGCATTGCCGAACCCGCCATGTCGCGACCGGTGTTCCTGTGCCGCTCGGCCACCATGCCGCTGTCGGTGGCGGCGTCGGCGGTGCATGAGTTGCTTGGGGAGATCGTCAGCGCGCAGATTGCCGACGGGAGCTGGCCGGCGCGCGTCGGCCCGGCGCGGCGGTAATGCCGCGCGGGCGATACGTGCCTTGTCGTCCTTATCGCGACAACACTGCCTCGATGCGCGCGATCTCGCCTTCCATCCAGCGACGCAACAAGCTGTCCGACATGACCAGCAGCGTGCTGCCGCCGAGGATGCGGTAGACCTTCCTGCGGTCGGTCTTCGAGACCTTGTCCGGGTCGAGCCACGCCTCGTTCTCCACAAGCAGCAACAGGGTCTCGAGCCCGATCAGGATCGGCCACAGGCAGGCGAGCCGCAGCCGCACGGCAGTACGCGGAATCGCGAGCGTGTAGGCCATGGCTTCGCGGAAGTGGTCGAGCGCCAGGCGCACGAGCTCGAACAGCACCGGCCGCATGCGGCGCGAATTTGCCGGCTCCAGCAGGTCGCGCGGCTCGCATCCGTAGCGGTGGAGGAGTTCCTTCGGCAGATAGCAGCGCCCGATACGCAGGTCGCTGCCGCAGTCGCGCAGCACGTTGACCATCTGCAGGGCCTTGCCGAAGCGGATGCCCCGACGCTGCATGATGGCTGGCTCTTCCCTGAGTACGCCGGGCAGGTGGGCGTAAGTCATTGCTGTCCAGAACTCTCCGACGCAGCCGGCGACGAGGTACGTGTAGCGATCAAGCTCGGCCAGTTGCTGCAACGCGCCAAGTTCGCCGGAGCGCTCGTCCGGGAACGTGCGCAGGTCGAATTCCATGCCCTCGGTCAGCGTGGTGACGATGCCGCGCACGGCGGCCCGGTCGGCGTCATCGAGCTGCGCCAGCACGTCGAACGCGGGCCGGATCGACTCCAGCAGCGCTTTCTCCTTGGATTCCGTCTGATGGTTGGCGACTTCGCGGGACAACCGGTCGGCGAACGGCACCGGGTCGCTGCGGCCATTGACACATTCGCGAAGCGCAAGCAGCAGATCAAGGCGCTCCGCGGCCGGAATCAGCGCGGTGTCCGCAATCGTGTCGGCCGCACGCGCGAGCAGGTAAGCCAGGCCGACGGGGTCGCGCATACCCGCCGGCAGGATGCGCAGCGTCAGGTAGAACGAGCGGGAAACTCCCTTCAGCAGCGGGCCGAGCAGGTAGGCCCGGGTCGGGTTTGGCATGGGTGCGGTGGTTGCGCGAGGGTAGGGCGCATTGTAGCCGTCACTTCCCGACCTAAGTCAGTACCGGCACATTCGATTCCACCGATAACCCTTACCAAAATAACGCGTTATACGCCGCCCATGCCCGCTGGCGACAATTCCCCAAAGTCCTCACCGTGGACACTATATTCAGAACAAATAGGGAGAAGACCATGACTGCCCGCGACGATTCCCACCGCCGCCCCACACGCGAGCGGCGCCGTTTCCTGCAAGGGGCCGGTGCCCTGATGGCCCAGGCCGCGCTGGGCGCCACGGCGTTCGATGCGCTGGCTGCCGGCATGCCGGGCAAGGTCACGATGCCCTTTGCCAACGGCGAGCGCGAACTGGTTGCCTTCCCGCAGAAGCGCCCGCTGATCCTCCTGACCAGCCGCCCGCCGCAGCTCGAGACGCCGTTCAGCGTGTTCAACGAGGGCGTCCTCACGCCCAATGACGCGTTCTTCGTGCGCTATCACTGGAGCGGCATCCCGACTTCGATCGATCCGCAAGCCTATCGGCTGCGCATTGGCGGCCACGTGAAGGCGCCGCTGGAGCTGTCGCTGGCTGACCTGAAGACCCTGGCCGATCCGGTCGAGATCGTGGCCGTGAACCAGTGCTCGGGCAACAGCCGTGGCTTCTTCGACCCGCGCGTGGGCGGTGGCCAGCTTGGCAACGGTGCGATGGGCAATGCGCGCTGGACCGGCGTGCCGCTCAAGAAGGTGCTGGAAAAGGCCGGCGTGCAGCCGGGTGCGGTGCAGGTTACCTTCAACGGCCTCGACAAGCCGCCGCTCGAAACCGGACCGGACTTCGTCAAGGCGCTGAATATCGATCACGCGCTCGACGGCGAGGTGATGCTGGCCTGGGCGATGAACGGCGCGGATCTGCCGATGCTCAATGGCTATCCGCTGCGGCTCGTGGTGCCGGGGCACTACGGCACGTACTGGGTCAAGCATCTGTCGGACATCCAGGTCGTGGACAAGGTGTTTGATGGCTTCTGGATGGCATCGGCCTATCGCATCCCGGCGAACCCGTGCGCTTGCGTGGCGCCCGGCACTGCGCCGTCGGCGACCACGCCGATCGGCCGCTTCACGGTGCGCTCGTTCATCACCAGCCTGCAAGACGGCGCCAAGGTGCCGGCTGGCCGCGAGACGGTGGTACGCGGTATTGCGTTCGATGGCGGCTACGGTATCGCCGAAGTCGCCTTCTCCGCGGATGGCGGACGGTCGTGGCAATCGGCAAAACTCGGCCAGGACCTGGGCCGCTACTCGTTCCGCGAATGGACGGCGGCGCTGCGCCCGCCGCGCCGCGGCAACCTGGACCTGCGCGTGCGCGCTGTGAACCGCATCGGCCAGAGCCAGCCGCTCGAGGCGCTGTGGAACCCGCCCGGCTATATGCGCAACGTGGTCGAGACCACGCGCGTCACGGCGGTTTGAGGGAGGCGGACATCATGAACATGAAGACCCTGATCGCCGCCGCGCTCGCCGCCATCGCCGTGCCAGCCATGGCGCTGGAAGTGACCCTGCCCCCGGAAACCGCCGCCTATCGTCCGAGCGATCTGCCCGGTTACCGGCTGGTGCAGCAGAACTGCATGACCTGCCATTCGGCGCAGTACGTGGAGACGCAGCCGCAGACCTCCAGCCGCGCCTACTGGGACGCGACCGTCAAGAAGATGAAGAAGCCTTTCGGCGCGCCGCTGCGCGACGAAGACATGCCGGCCATCGTTGACTACCTGGTCAAGACCTATGGCGCGGAGCGCGGCAGCGCAACGCCCGTAGCGGCCGTTCCCGTGCCCGCCGCGGCAGCGGCCAATGGCGGACCGCGCACGGCGGATGCGCTGCTCGGCGCCAACCAGTGCAGCGCCTGCCATGCGGTCGACAAGAAGGTGGTCGGCCCTGCTTTTCATGACGTGGCGGCCAAGTACGCAGGCAATGCCGATGCTACGGGCAAGGTGATGCAGAGCATTCGCAACGGCGGCAGTGGCAGGTGGGGGCAGGTGCCGATGCCAGGCTTCCCGCAGTTGGATGAGGCGGATTTGAAGACGCTGGCGACGTGGGTGTTGTCGCGATAACGGAATCGGGCTACGTGAATGCGTAGCCCCTTCTCTTTATGCCGCCACGCTCTCGTCCTGGCCCTGTGACTCGAGCTTCAATGCCCACCCGAGTGACTTCCATGACCGTAATGATGGTCAGGTCAGGGGCAGAATGGTCGACGAGCTGTCGTTCTTGGCGCACGTCAAGCACGCCGACCCATGCATGGCCACAAGCCGGCGAGCCCGCGCCGTCTATTCTTGCCCCGACATCTGACAAGCGAGCACCCATTCCAACTGCGCCTTCAGCAATCCGAGCAGGCAGAACGCGCTGAAGCACTTCTCCGATCGCTCGCTTTGCTGCTCAAGCAAGTCGAGAACCCCTTCAAGACCTGCGCTGACTTGCTGCAGGCTGGAGTTCGCTGCGGAAACATCGATTGTGGACATTTGACCTCCATGGTGTGTAGAAGGTCGACCGCGAACTATTGAGGGGAGGGCGGCGGACCTTGACGACGAGGGTGGAAAACCGGTGTATCGACCAAAACCGGTCAGCCTTGCGGCTGCCTCGTGTCCGGCCCGCCATGGAAACGACGACAAGCGCGTACGCGAATGAGAAGGGCGCCGAAGCGCTCCTTTGGTCGGTCGATGCATTCAGGCTTCCACACCCGGTCAACGCAACGCGAGGACGGCCTCAAGTGTTCCTCGGCGCCGATGACGAATCGATAGGACACTTCGCATTTCCGTACAGCGGCATACGCCACATCGCCATATCATGCGGGCTCGCCAAAATCGAGCAACACCTTGCAGCTCTCGCGCGGATTGCGCTCAGCCAGGTCGAAGGCGCTTGCGACTTCGCGGAAGTCGAACTGGTGCGTGACGATGTGGCCCGGATCCACCAGTCCGCGCGAGATCCAGTCGATCACCGTAGGGAACATCGCGCAGTTCAGGCGCGACGCGTAGACGCTCAGCTCCTTTTTTGTCAGCTCCTGCTGCGGAATCGCGGACGGCGTCGCGGAAAAGCCCAGTACGCCGATCCGGCCCGCCGGCGCGGCAAGACGCACCGCCTCTTCCAGGATCGACGGGTGGCAGACCGCGTCATAGATCAGCGTCGGGCCGCCATCCACCCCGCGCCGCGCAAGGGCCAGCTCCAGCGGTTCACGCGCGGTGTTGATGATTTCGTCCTCTTCGGCACCGCAACCACGCGCCAGCGCCAGGCGCTCGTCAACGTGATCGGTGATGAAAGTGCGCACACCGTACACGCGCTTGAGCACCTGCAGCAGGTTGAGACCGACCGGCCCGGCGCCATAGACCAGTGCAATGTCTTCGCACAGCACGCCGGTGCGGTAGGTGACGTTGGCCGCCACGGCGAACGGTTCGATCACCGAGGCGCTGGTTGTCGGCAAGCCATCGGGAACCGCGTAGGCATTGCGCGCCGGTACGCACGCGTACTCGCTGAAGCCGCCGTCGCGGTGCACGCCGATGACCTGCAGGTGGGTGCAGACGTTCTGCCGGCCGATCCGGCAGGCATGGCACTGTCCGCAGCTGATCACCGGATCCACCACCACTCGCTCTCCGATGCGCGACGTGTCGACGCCGGCGCCGACCGCGTCGACGCGACCCACGAACTCATGGCCAATGATGCGCGGATAGGCCACGAAGGGGTTCTTGCCGTGGAAGATATGCAGGTCCGAGCCGCAGATGCCGGCATAACGCACGCGCACGCGGACTTCACCGGGAGCGGGCGCGGGGGTTGGCCGTTCGCACACGGCCATGCTGTTCGGTTGATCGACGACAACGCTCAACATCCTGAGTCCTTGTTCTGAAGGCCTGGGCCGGATTACCAGTGCCACATCGAGCCATCACGCAGGCGTGCCACCGGCAGGTAGGCGCGTTCGTACGGATACCTGGCGGCCAGGGTCTCGTCGATGTCGACGCCAAGGCCCGGCACTTCATCCATGACGAGGTAGCCATCTTCGAAGCGGTAGTTGTGCGGAAAGACCTCGTCGGTCAGGGCGCTGTGCGGCATCAGTTCCTGAATGCCGAAGTTTGGCGCCCACAACCCAAAGTTGACCGCGGCCGCCATGCACACCGGAGACAGGTCGGTGGCGCCATGAAAGCCGGTGCGCACCTGGTACATGGCGGCGAAGTCCGCGATGCGCCGCACGTGCGTGATGCCGCCGGCGTGCACGATGGTGGCGCGGATGTAGTCGACCAGCTGGTTGCTGATCAGGTCCTTGCAGTCCCAGATGGAATTGAAGATCTCGCCGACCGCCAGCGGCGTAGTGGTGTGCTGGCGAATGAGGCGGAATGCGTCCTGGTTCTCGGCTGGCGTGGCATCCTCCAGCCAGAAGAGGCTGTAGGGTTCGAGTGCCTTGCCGAGGCGGGCCGCTTCGATGGGTGTCAGCCGGTGGTGCGCATCATGCAGCAGATGGGGTTCGAAGCCGACCGCCTCGCGCACCTTGCGAAAGAGCTCCGGCGCGTGGCGCAGGTAGAGCGAGGTGTCCCACGGCTCCTCCGGGGGCAGGCCTTTCTCCGCGGGTTCGTAGTGGCCTTGTTGCTTGCCCACGCCGTACACCTTCGCCAAGCCCGGCACGCCGGATTGCACGCGGATTGCCTTGTAGCCTTGCTCGATATGCTTGTGTACGGCATCGATGGCTTCGCTGTGGTCGCGGCCATTGGCATGGCCGTATACCATCAGCCCGTGGCGGCTGCGGCCGCCCAGCAGCTGGTACACCGGCATGCCCGCCAGCTTGCCCTTGATGTCCCACAGCGCCATGTCGATGGCCGCGATGGCGGTCATCGTGACGGGCCCGCGCCGCCAGTAGGCGCCGCGGTAAAGGTATTGCCAGATGTCCTCGATATCGCGCGGGTCCCGCCCAATCAGACAGGGAATGACGTGTTCGTCGAGATAGGCCCTGACGGCCATTTCCCGGCCATTGAGCGTGGCATCCCCCAAACCATGCACGCCTGCGTCCGTCACGACCTTGACGGTCACAAAGTTGCGGCCCGGGCAGGTGACGATGGTCTGGATCCGTTCGATCTTCAAGGCGTGCTCCTGGCGCTGCGTGCAAGGGGGAAATCCCGACGAGGGGAAGGCATGCCACGCAGGTTATAGCGGGGGCGTCACGGGGAGTGGAGGCAGCTTCTGCAGCGGTAAAGCGCACCTTCTGCATAGGTCTGGCGAAACGGCCGCACGTTTGTGCGGGTACCCCGTGGTACGTTGAGCCTCGGTTCAGACAGCAGGCATTCGAGGCACGATGCAGCATTGCAAACGATCGAGGTACCGGCCATGAGGCTGGCGCAGCGTACCCTCTGCAGCGCCAATGCAGGCGTGCGTCAGCCCGGCTACGACCGCAGCCGCCTGTCGCGCGGCGTGGTGCACATCGGGTTGGGCGCCTTCCATCGCGCGCACCAGGCGCTGTACACCGAAGCGGCGATCCGCAGCGGCGACACGCGCTGGGGCATCGTCGGCGTCAGCCTGCGGGGACCACGCATGGCGCGTGCGCTGTCTGCGCAGGATGGCTTGTATTCGGTCACCGAGCGGCAAGGCGCGGAGGCGACCACGCGCATCGTGGGCGCGGTGGTGCAGGCCCTTTACGCGCCGCATGCGCTGGAGCAGGTCCTTGGGGCGCTCGCGGACCCGGCCGTATCCGTGGTGACCTGCACCGTCACGGAGAAGGGATACAGCCAGCACCCGTCCACCTCGGACCTCGACACCGCCGATACGGATATCCAGCACGACTTGTCCTGTCCCGACGCACCAAGAAGCACGCTCGGCGTGCTGGCGGCCGGCCTGCGCCGGCGGCCACCGGATGCGCCGCTCAGCATCGTGTGCTGTGACAACATGGCCGGCAACGGCGATGCGCTGCGCAGGCTGCTGGTGCAGTACGCAATGCTGATCGATCCGGTGCTCGCGCGGCGCATCCGGGACGATGTGGCGCTGCCGAACGCCATGGTGGACCGCATCGTGCCGGCTGCCACGCCGGCATCGCTGAACTGGGCGCAGCAGCGCCTCGGCTTGCGTGACGAGGCGGCCATTGTCTGCGAGACGTTCTCGCAATGGGTGATCGAGGACCGCTTCGCCGGGCCGCGGCCCGCATGGGAAGCGGGTGGAGCGCTGCTGACCGGCGATGTCCGGCCCTTCCAGGCCATGAAGCTGCGGCTGCTGAACGGCACGCACTCGGCGATCGCCTATGCCGCGCAGCTGTGCGGCATCGAGACCGTTGCCGCGGCGATGGCCGATCCGGTCCTCGAGGCCTTCGCGCGGGGCGCGATGGACGACCTGCGCGCCACCGTGGCAGCGCCGCCGGGATTCGACGTGAGCCGCTACGGCAAGGAACTGCTGTGCCGCTTCCGCAATGCCGCGCTCGAGCACCACACCGCGCAGATCGCGACAGACGGCACGCAGAAGATCCCGGTGCGCTGGCTGCCGGCTTTGCGCGAGAGCGCTGCCGCAGGCATCGAGCGGCCATACCTGGAGCGCGCGCTGGCGGTGTGGCTGCACTACCTGCGCAGCGAAAGCAGCGACCACGGCGAGGCGCTCGTCATCCGCGATCCCGGTGCCCCGGCGCTGGCCGCACGGCTGCGCGCGGCGGGCTGCGACGCGGCAGCCATTCGGCAGGCCCTGGCCCATGCCGCCGTCTTTGGCGACGAGCCGTGGCCAGAGCCGCTTACCCACCGCCTTGCCGGACATCTGAAGGTACTGGGCGAGCGCGGCACGGTTGCACTGCTGTCCTGCTAAGCCACACCCATGAACAAAAGGAGACAACGACTTCATGGCCAAGCTGTTTACCCGCCGCCAGTTCGGCGCACTCGCCGCCGGTGGCATGGCACTGGCATTGCCCGTGCGAAGGGCGTTCGCCCAGAGCGCCGCCATCAGGCTCAAGTACGGTACCGCTTTCCCTGCGGACCATCCGGGCACGGTGCGTATCAAGGAGGCCGCCGAAGCCATTCGTCGGGACACCGGTGGCAAGGTCGACCTGCAGGTCTATCCCAACAGCCAGCTGGGCAGCGAGCCCGACATGATCTCGCAGACGCTGGCCGGCGCCATCGATTTCATGTCGACGGCCGGCACCAACCTGCAGACGCGGGTGCCGGCCGCCAGCATCAACGGTGTTGCCTATGCCTTCAAGGACTACGCCACGGTATGGGCCGCGATGGACGGGGCGCTCGGCGCCTATGTCCGGGCCGCGCTTGCCAGGGTGAACCTGCACGTCTTCGAAAAGTGCCTCGATAACGGCTATCGCCACATCACATCCTCTGTCCGGCCGGTGAACACGCCTGCGGACCTGAAGGGATTCAAGATCCGCGTGCCCGCGATCCCGCTCTGGGTTGCAATGTTCAAGACCCTGGGCGCGTCGCCGACGGTCATACCCTTCGCCGACCTCTATTCGGCGCTGCAGACCCGGGTGGTGGACGGGCAGGAGACGCCGCTCTCGCTGATCCGCAGCGGCAAGCTCTATGAAGTCCAGAAGTACTGCTCGCTCACAGGGCATACCTGGGACGGACACTTCATCTTCGGCAACGCGAAGAAATTCCAGGCCCTGCCGCGCGAGGTGCAGGCATCGCTCACCACGCGCTTCACGGCCGCGGCGCTGAAACAGCGCGAAGACATTGCGCGCGCCGATGTCGATGCGCAGGGCGAGATGGTCCGGCTCGGCATCACCTTCAACCGGCCCGATCCGGCGCCGTTCCGCCAGCTGCTGCAACGCGAGGGTTTCTATACGGCGTGGAGGCAGAAGTTTGGCGACGAGCCATGGCGGATGCTGGAGCAATACACGGGTCCCCTGGCCTGAGGCCGGCTCGAACCCCGCCACCGCGAAAGAGGAGACAGTGATGGAGCCCACCTCCGGGACCCTGGTCCCGCCCGCACATGCACCCCTGACCATCAGCGCGCGCTGGGGGCGCATCCTGGCCTGGCTGGTCGAGGTGCCGACAGCGCTGATCGTCGTTGCCGAAATCCTGATCCTCGGCGGCGGCGCGTTTGCGCGCTATGCCTTGCATGCGCCGGTGGCGTGGACCGATGAACTTGCCGGCATTCTGTTCCTCTGGCTGGCGATGTTCGGCGCCGTCATCGCGCTACAGCGCAGCGCGCATATGCAGCTCACCACCTTCATCAAGAACGCGCCGCCGCGCCGGCGCGCGTGGCTGGATGCCTTCGGCATGTGGATGGTGGTGGCGTTCCTGTTGCTGCTGTTGCGGCCTGCATGGGAACACCTGGCAGAACACGTCGACGTGCTGACGCCGACGCTGGAGATCAGCGAAGCCTGGCGCGCCGGTGCGGTGCTTGCCGGGGCCGTACTGATGCTCGTGACTGCCGTCATCCGCCTGCTGGCGCTTGCGAGCCTGAAGCAGCTTGCAGCGAGCGGCGCGCTGGTGGCGGCCGGCGCCGGCGTGCTGTGGCTGCTGTCGCCCGTGCTGATGGAACTCGGCAATGCCAATCTGGTGATCTTTTTCCTGCTGATGCTGGTCGGCTGCGTCGCCGTCGGCATGCCCATTGCCTTCGCCTTCGGGCTTGCCACGCTTTGCTACCTCGCGCTGTCCACCGATACGCCGCTGTCCATCATTCCGAACCGCATGCAGGAGGGCATGTCCCACCTGATCCTGCTAGCGGTGCCGCTATTCGTCTTCCTGGGCGCACTGACCGAGATGACGGGGCTTGCGCGCGCCATGATCCATTTCCTGGTAGCACTGATTGGGCACGTGCGCGGGGGGCTGCAGTACGTGCTGCTCGGCGCGATGTACATCGTTTCAGGGATTTCCGGCTCCAAGGCCGCCGACATGGCGGCAGTGGCGCCGGCGCTGTTTCCCGAGATGAAGCAGCGCGGCGCCCGGGATGGCGACCTGATCGGGCTGCTGTCGGCGTCGGGGGCGATGTCGGAAACCATCCCGCCCAGCATTGTGCTGATCACGGTCGGGTCGGTGACGGGAGTATCGATCACGTCGCTGTTCATCGGTGGCCTGATGCCTGCCGTGGTCGGGCTGGTGATGATGGCGCTCGTGGTCTGGTACCAGACGCGCAACGAAGACATGAGCGGCGCGGGGCGGCCGTCGCGGCGGGAAATCCTCAGGTCGCTGCTGGTTGCGCTGCCGGCACTGGCGCTGCCGGTCATCATCCGTACCGCGGTCGTGGAGGGCGTGGCCACGGCGACGGAAGTCTCGACCATCGGCATCTTCTACACCGTGCTGGCAGGCGTACTGGTCTATCGGCAGTTCAACTGGCGCCGGATCTACCCGATGCTGGTCGACACGGCGGCGCTGTCGGGGGCGATCCTGCTGATCGTCGGCTGCGCCACCACCATGGCCTGGGCGCTGACCCAGTCAGGCTTTGCACAGGACCTGGTGACGATCATGTCTGCCGTGCCCGGCGGCAAGACTGGTTTCCTGCTGGTATCGGCGCTGGCCTTTGTCCTGCTGGGCAGCCTGCTCGAGGGCATTCCAGCCATCGTGCTGTTCGGGCCATTGCTGTTCCCGATCGCCAAGCTGGTCGGCGTGCACGAGGTGCACTACGCCATGGTGGTGATCTTCGCGATGGGCCTGGGCTTGTTCGCGCCGCCGTTTGGCGTGGGCTTCTATGCCGCCTGCGCGATCGGGCGGGTTTCGCCAGACGTGGCGATGCCGAGGGTCTGGCCGCACATGGCGGCGCTGTTCATCGCGCTGTTGCTGCTGGCGCTGGTGCCGTGGTTTTCCATCGGCTTTCTCTGAGCGGGACGTGCGGCTCCGGGATCAGGCTTCGACGGCCGATGCATTGCCGGCCGCCTTCCCCAACTCGCGCCACGCCAGGAACAAGCGCGTGTCGAATTCCAGCTGGTGGTAGTGCGGCTCCATGTGCTCGCACAGGCGATAGAACGCCTTGTTGTGGTCGCTCTCCTTGAGGTGAGCGAGTTCGTGCACGACGATCATGCGCAGGAATTCCGGCGGTGCCTCCTTGAACAGCGAGGCCACGCGGATTTCCTTCTTGGCCTTGAGCTTGCCGCCCTGCACGCGCGAGATGGCGGTATGCAGGCCCAGCGCCTTGTGGGCCGTGTCGAGGCGGGCGTCGTAGCCAACCTTGTGCAGCGGCGGTGCGCTGCGCAGGTATTCCTGCTTCAGTTCATTGGTGTAGTCATACAGCGCGCGGTCGGTCTGGACGCCGTGACACTGCGGGTAGCGGCGGGCGAGGTGCTCACCCAGCTTGCCGGTCGCCACAAGGTCGCGCACCTGGTCCAGCACGCCGGGCGGATAGCCGCCCAGGAAGCGCATCGGGTCCTTCGCGGACGGCTGCCAGGTGTTCGCGTTCACTGCGCGCCGATCAGTGGTGGTGATGGTGGTGCATCCAGCTGTTGTCCAGCGAATTGACGAAGGACTCCACGGCGTCCTTGTCGCCGGTGGCGTGGCGCATCAGCTCGCCGCACTTGCAGAAGCCCTGGTACGGCGTGATATGCGAGCAGGCCGAGGTCTTCTGCAGGTACAGCGTGACGGGCTTCGTGCACTTCTTGCACTTGAACTTCAGGGTCAGGGCGGGTTTGCTCATGGGCGAATGAAATCAATGCGTTAGCGCTACGGCGAACTATCGATTGTACCGGGCACTCGGGCATTTCGCAGACCGGCGGACACCTGCTTTGTTAAACTCCGCCCATTCCCAAATTCCCGAAAAGCACGGACACCGCACTCCATGGCTCAGTACGTTTTCACCATGAACCGCGTGGGCAAGATCGTTCCGCCCAAGCGTCACATCCTGAAGGACATCTCGCTGTCCTTTTTCCCCGGCGCCAAGATCGGCGTGCTGGGCCTGAACGGCTCGGGCAAGTCCACGCTGCTGAAGATCATGGCCGGCCTGGACAAGGAGATCGAGGGCGAAGCCACGCCGATGCCGAACCTGAACATCGGCTACCTGCCGCAGGAACCGCAGCTCGACCCCGAGCAGACCGTGCGGGAATCGGTGGAAGAAGCACTCGGTGGCGTGTTCGAGGCGCGCAAGAAGCTCGATGAGATCTACGCTGCCTATGCCGAGCCGGATGCGGACTTCGACGCACTTGCTGCCGACCAGGCCAAGTACGAAGCCATCCTGGCCGCCAGCGACGGCAACAATGCCGAGCTGCAGCTCGAAATCGCCGCCGACGCGCTGCGCCTGCCGCCGTGGGATGCCAAGGTCGGGCACCTGTCCGGTGGCGAGAAGCGCCGCGTGGCGCTGTGCCGCCTGCTGCTGTCGCGCCCCGACATGCTGCTGCTGGACGAACCGACCAACCACCTGGACGCCGAGTCGGTGGACTGGCTGGAGCAGTTCCTGACGCGCTTCCCGGGCACCGTGGTGGCCGTGACCCACGATCGCTACTTCCTCGACAACGCCGCCGAGTGGATCCTGGAACTGGACCGCGGCCAGGGCATTCCCTGGAAGGGCAACTACAGCTCGTGGCTGGACCAGAAGGAAGCCCGCCTCAAGCAGGAAGAGGCCAGCGAATCGGCCCGCCAGAAGGCGCTGCACAAGGAACTGGAGTGGGTGCGCCAGAACCCGAAGGGCCGCCAGGCCAAGTCCAAGGCGCGTCTGGCCCGCTTCGACGAGCTGAACAGCCAGGAATACCAGAAGCGCAACGAAACCCAGGAAATCTTCATCCCGGTGGGTGAACGCCTGGGCAATGAAGTGATCGAGTTCGACAACGTCAGCAAGGGTTTTGGCGACCGCATGCTGATCGAGAACCTGAGCTTCAAGGTGCCGCCGGGCGCCATCGTCGGCATCATCGGCCCGAACGGCGCCGGCAAGTCGACCTTCTTCAAGATGCTCACGGGCAAGGAACAGCCGGACAGCGGCGAGATCAAGATCGGGCCGACCGTGAAGATGGCCTTCGTCGACCAGAGCCGCGACGCGCTGGACGGCACCAAGACCGTGTTCGAGGAAATCTCGGGCGGCGCCGACATCCTGACCGTGGGCCGGTACGAAACGCCGTCGCGCGCCTACATCGGCCGCTTCAACTTCAAGGGCGGCGACCAGCAGAAGCAGGTCGGCACGCTGTCGGGCGGGGAGCGCGGCCGCCTGCACATGGCCAAGACGCTGATCGCCGGCGGCAACGTGTTGCTGCTCGATGAACCGTCGAACGACCTCGACGTGGAAACGCTGCGTGCGCTGGAAGACGCGCTGCTGGAATTCGCCGGCTGCGTGATGGTGATCTCGCACGACCGCTGGTTCCTGGACCGTATCGCCACGCACATCCTGGCCTTCGAAGGCGATTCGCACGTGGAGTTCTTCCCGGGCAACTACCAGGAGTACGAGGCGGACAAGAAGCGCCGACTCGGCGAGGAAGGCGCCAAGCCGAAGCGAATCCGCTACAAGCCGATTTCGCGCTGATTGGTTTGATCGCAGAAAAAAAGCCAGGCCCCTTGCGCCTGGCTTTTTTTTCTTGAGTGGCCAGATAGCGAGGGCGTGTCCGGCATCAATCCTGCGCCCGCACCAACCTTACCCGCGTAATCTCCGAAGGCGCCCCGAACCGCTTGGGCGGCCCCCAGTAACCCGTCCCGCGGCTCACATAGACCCACAGCGATTCATGCCGGTTGAGCCCCGCCGTGTACGGCTGCTGCATCGGTACGAACAGGTTCCACGGCCAGAACTGCCCGCCATGGGTGTGGCCTGACAACTGGAGGTCAAAGCCCGCCTCGACCGCCGCCGGCGCCGTGCGCGGCTGGTGGGCCAGCAGCACGCGCGCGCCGGCGGGCGGTGCGCCGTGCAAGGCACGCTGCGGGTCGCTGCGGTGGTGTTCAAAGAAGCGGCCAGCCGAATAATCGGTGACGCCGGCCAGCACCAGCACAGCGCCGCCATGATCGAGCGCCACGTGCTCGTTCATCAGCACGCGCAGTCCGAGCCGCCGCAGTTCGGCGATCCACGATTCGGCGCCCGAGTAATACTCATGGTTGCCAGTGACGAAGTACACGCCGTGGCGCGCCTGCAGCCGCGCCAGCGGCGCGGTGTGGGGGGACAGCTCGCGCACCGTGCCGTCGACCAGGTCGCCGGTGATGGCCACCGCGTCGGCCTGCAGGCTGTTGACGCGGTCGACGATGCGGTCCAGGTAAGGCCGCTTGATCGTCGGGCCGACGTGGATGTCGCTGATCTGGGCGATCGTGAAACCGTGCAGCGCCTCGGGCAGGCCGCTGACCGGCACATCGACTTTAACCACGCGGGCGAGTCGCCTCGCATTCACATAGCCGGCCAGGGTTACCAGCAGGGCGAGCAACGGCACTGCGGCGGCGCTGTACGCGTACAGCCCGGGGGGGTGCCAGTTCGCCAGCCAGGCGCCGGCCAGCACGATGTCACGTCCAACCGTGAGCACCAGCAGCGTGGAGAAGAACCCCATGGCCAGCATGCCGACCCACGACACGGCGTCCGACCACGGCTGGCTCACGCGGCGCGCCAGCAGGCCCGCGGGCAGCAGCGCGCATGACAGCGCCAGCCAGGCGCCGCACAGCGCCTTGACCACCAGCGGCACTGGCAGGCCGGGCAGCAGGCGCAGGGCGATATAGGCATGCAGCAGTGCCGTGATGGCACCGGCAGTCAGGATAGTGGTCCGTGGGGGCATGGGGGCGCGCTCGGGGGACGGTCCCGAAAAAATGGGGCCGGCGCGCGGGGCGTTCAAGGGGGACACTGCCGCAATGTGCCATTGACGGCGGTGACAGGGATTTACCACCGATCTCCGGTGATCCAACCGGCATTGGCATGTGACGCGGCCGGCGCGCTATGGCCCCCGCCCTCGGTGATCTGAGCCCTTTGCGTTCGCGTGCTGAATGTTTTTGAAACGGATTGTCCGCCTTTGCGGGCTCATCTAGATTCGCACACAGGGGCGCCCGGTTGTGCAGCATCGTGCCCAACGTACGCATAGTCTGCCTGCACGGGGTCACCCCAGCCGGAGATAGCCATGTCTTTTCGCCTGACGCGCGCCAGCGCGCTGATGACTGCCGTCTGCATCGCGCTGGCGCCCGTAGCGCCGCAGGCGGCCACGCCGCCCAAGCCAGTCACGCCGCTGACCTGGCCGCGCAACTTCGATGCCGCCAGCGAGCATGTGGAGCTGTACCAGCCCGAGATCGAAAAGTGGGAGGGCAACCGCATCGCAGGCCGCGCTGCGGTGGCGGTCGGCGCGAAGGACGGGACGCCGACCTATGGCGTGGTCCACTTCTCCGCGATCGCCGATATCGACAAGCCCTCGGCGTTGGTCCAGCTGACCCAGATCACCATTGAAAGCGTCGAAGTGCCGACGCGCCCCGATGCCGCCGACCAGGTGCGCAACGCGCTGCTTGCCCGGTTGCCGCCCCAGGGGCTGACCGTGCCACTGGACGAACTCCAGGCCAGCTACGCCGTCTCGCGCCAGTTGGCCAGCGCCGCGCGGGTAACAGTGAAGAACGATGCGCCGCAAATCATCTTTGCCACCACTCCGACCCTGCTGGTGCTGGTCGATGGCGAGCCGGCCTGGCGCGCCGTGCCGGGCACCAGCTACGAACGCGCGCTCAACAGCCGGGCCATGCTGCTGCGCGAGTCCGGCGGCGAGCTGTACCTGCAGGCGGCAGGCTATTGGTACCGGTCCGAGTCCGCTGGCGGCTCCTGGGAGGTGATGTCGACCGTGCCGAAGGCCTTGCAGGCCGCTGCAGCCAAGGCCGCCGCGTCCTCCAAGCCTGATGCGATGCTGCCGGCGGACGGCAAGCGCCCCGCGCGCGGGCCTGACATCCTGCTGGCAACGCGGCCGACCGAGCTTGTGGTGACCAGCGGCGCCCCGCAGATGACGCCGGTGGGCGGTGGCGGCCTGCTGGCCATGTCCAATGCCGACCACGCGGTGTTCGTGGATCCGGCCTCCAACAACTACTACGTGCTGGTGTCGGGCCGCTGGTTCCGCGCGACGATGCTGCCCGGTCCGTGGGAATACGTGCCAGGCAGCGAGTTGCCGGCCGATTTTGCAAAGATCTCGCCCAACGATCCCAAGGCCAATGTGCTGGTCTCGGTACCGGGCACGCCGCAGGCCAAGGAAGCCGCGATCGCCGCCACCATTCCGCAGACGGCAACCGTATCGCGCGCCAAGGCGGCGCTAACCGTGGCCTATGACGGCGCGCCGCGCTTCGTGCCGATCACCGGCACGTCGCTCAGCTACGCCGTCAATACCGGCACGCCGGTGATCGAGGTGGACAGCAGCCATTACTACGCCGTGGCCAATGGCATCTGGTTCACGGCGCCCTCGCCGGCTGGCACCTGGCGCGTGGCGACCGAGGTGCCATCGGCCATCTACACCATTCCGCCGAGTTCCCCGGTCTACTACGTGACCTACGTGCGCATCTACTCTGTCACGCCGGACACGGTCGTGGTGGGCTACACCCCGGGCTACATGGGCGTGGTGGTCAGCGCCGACGGCACCGTGGTGTACGGCACCGGCTACGTCTATCCGGCGTACGTGGGCGCGGTCTACTACGGCTATCCGGTCACCTACGGCTATGGCGCCGGCTTCGGCATCGGCCTGGCCGAGGGGTTTGCGTTCGGCTTCGCGGCCGGCGCGTTCTGGGGCGCGGCATCGCCGTACTGGGGGCCGTACTGGTGGGGCGGCCCCTATAACTGGAACTACGTGAACGTGAACCAGGCCAACTTCTACGGCCGCTGGGGGCAGGGCACGGTCACCCACGCCCAGGGCTGGAACGCCTGGACCGGCACCGAATGGCGCGGCACCGCGGCTTCCGGGTTCAACCCCGCCACGGGCGCGCATTTCCAGGGCAGCCGTGGCGCGGCGTTCAATCCGTATTCCGGCAATTTCGCGGCGGGGCGGCAGGGGTCGTTCGCCAATCCGTCTACCGGCCGTGAAGGCGCCGGGCGTGGCGGCGTCGTCGGCAATGCGTACACGGGCAACTACGCGGCCGGGCGCCAGGTGGCCGGCTATAACGCCCAGACCGGCCGCGTCGGCGCGGCCGAGGCCGGCATCGCCGGCAATGCCCAGACCGGCCAGTACACGGCGGGCAGCCGTGGCTTTGTCGCCAATCCGGACAAGGGCAATGCCGTGGTCTGGAACAACGGCAATGTCTATGCCGGCCACGACGGCTCCGTGTACCAGCACACCGACAACGGCTGGCAAAAGCACACGCCGGGCGGCTGGGAACCCGTGCAAACCAGCAACGAGGTCACGGGCCGGCTGGAACAGCAACGCCAGGCCCGCGAGGTCGGGCAGCAGCGCTTCCAGGGCGCGGCGCAGCAGTGGCAGGGGGGCGGCCGCTTCGGCGGCGGCGGCTTCCATGGCGGCGGCCGGTTCCACGGCGGATTCCGGCGCTGAAGCCGGCGGCAGCGGCGCCAACCGGCGCCCGCGCATGACCGCCGGCCGGCGCGACGAAATGAGTAAACACGGACACAAAAAGTTTGAATAGGCGCGCCCTTTGGCGCGCCGTAACCTGCCTGAACAGGCACCGGATCGGGCGGCGTGGGGCCGCCGTGTCCGGAACGGGGGGCGGCCATGGTTGCTGGCACAGGAGGTCACGTGAGGACAATGCTCAACTGGCGCAGTGCAGCGGGCCTGCTCGCGGTTCTGCTGGTGGCGGGATGCAGCAAGGAAAAGCCGGCAGCGGTGGTACCTCCGCCCGCCGAGGTCGGCGTCGTGACCGTGGCGTTGCGAGATGTGCCACTGGTCTACGATTTCGTCGGCCAGACCGAGAGTTCGCAGCAGGTCGAGATCCGCTCGCGCGTGAATGGCTTCCTGGACAAGCGGGTCTATACCGAAGGCGCCGTGGTCAAGGCTGGCCAGACCATGTTCGTGATGGACCGCAAGCCCTTCGAGGCAACCCTGCAGGCGGCCGAGGCGGAGCTGGCCCAGCAGCAGGCGCGCCTGACCACGGCACGGGCCGACCTGAAGCGCGTGCGGCCGCTGGCCGAGCGCAATGCCCTGAGCCAGCGTGACCTCGATGATGCCATCGGCAAGGAGCAGGCGGCCGCGGCCGCCGTCGAAGGGGCGCGGGCCAATGTGATCAGCGCCAGGCTGAACCTGGGCTATACCACCATCACCTCCCCGGTGAATGGGCTGTCGAGCTTCGCCAAGCGCCAGCCCGGCTCCTATATCGATGCCGCCAACAGCCTGCTGACCTACGTGGCCAAGCTGGATCCGATGCGGGTCAACTTCAGCCTGTCCGAGAATGAAGTGCTGCGCACGCGCACGGATCGCGAGTCCGGCGCGGTCAAGTACCCTGACCAGGACAAGTTCGATGTCGTCATTGTGCTGGCGGACGGCACGGAGTTCCCGAATCACGGGCGGATTGCCTTTGCCGATGCGTCGTTCAACGCGGAAACGGGTACTTACCTGATTCGCGCGGAGGTGGCCAATCCGGAGGGCGTGCTGCGCCCGGGCCAGTTCGTGCGGGTCAAGGTGCATGGCGCCATGCGCACGAATGCCATCGCCGTACCGCAGGAAGCTGTCGTGCAGACCCCGCGAGGCCAGACAGTCTGGGTGATCGGGCCTGACAACAAGGCCCAGCAGCGGGTGGTGGACGTGGGTGAGTGGACCGGCGCCAACTGGGTGGTACGTTCGGGGCTGAAGGCGGGTGAGCGCGTGGCGGTCAGCGGCACGCTGCGGTTGGTGCCAGGCGCGCCCGTCAAGGCCGTGGAGGCCAAGCCAGGCGCCGCGCCTGCCGCAGCCAGCGGCGCAGCGCCTGCGGCTCCGGCTCCGGCGTCGGGTGCCGCAGCGACGACAGGGGGCAAGTCATGAAACTTGCCCACTTTTGTATCGACCGGCCCATCTTTGCGTCGGTCATTTCCATCGTCATCACGGTGGGCGGCCTGGTGGCCCTGACCAAGCTGCCGATTGCCCAGTTTCCGGATATCACACCACCGACGATTACCGTCACGACCCGTTATCCGGGCGCCAGCGCGGAAGTGGTCGCCCAGAACGTGGCCGCGCCGATCGAGCAGCAGGTCAACGGCGCGGACCGGATGATGTACATGAACTCGACGAGTTCCTCGACCGGTGACCTGACGCTGACCACGTACTTCGAGATCGGCACGGACCCGGAACTCGCGCAGGTCGACGTGCAGAACCGCGTCAACCTGGCGCTGCCCACGCTGCCGAACGAGGTCACGTCGCAGGGCGTGTCGGTGCAGAAGCGTTCGTCGGCATTCATGATGGTGATCGCCATCTATTCGCCGGATAACAGCTACGACCAGGTCTTTGTCGGCAATTACGCCAACATCTATGTGCTGGACGCGATCAAGCGCATCCCGGGCGCCAACCAGTCCTCCATCTTCGGCGTCCCGGACTATGCGATGCGCATCTGGCTCAGGCCGGACCGCATGGCGTCGCTCGGGATCACCACCGAGGACGTGAAGAACGCTGTGGCCAACCAGAACCAGCAGTTCTCCGCGGGGCGGATCGGGCAGTCGCCCACGGCCGGGCCGGTGCAGCAGACGTTCCCGATCGCTACCAAGGGCCGCATGACCGAGCCCGCCGAGTTCGAGAACATGATCCTGCGCGCGCAGTCCGGCGAAGCCGCGATCGTGCGGCTCAAGGATATCGGCCGCGCCGAGCTGGGGTCCAAAGACTATTCGCTGCGCAGCCGTTACAAGGGCAAGACCGCCACGCTGCTGGCGGTCTACCAGCAGCCGGGCGCGAACGCGCTGGACGTGGCCAAGCAGGTGCGCGCCACGCTGGCCGAGCTGAAGAAGAGTTTCCCGCCCGGGCTGGAGTATGAAATCGCGCTGGACACGACGGAGTTCGTGCATGAGTCAATCAATGAGGTGGTGCACACGCTGCGCGATGCCGTGATCCTCGTGATCCTGGTGGTGTACCTGTTCCTGCAAAGCTTCCGCGCCACGCTGGTGCCGATCCTGGCGGTGCCCGTGTCGATCATCGGAGCCTTTGTCGGGATGAGCGCCTTCGGCTTCTCGGTCAACATGCTGACCCTTTTCGGCATGGTGCTGGCAATCGGTATCGTGGTGGACGACGCGATCGTAGTGATCGAGAACGTCGAGCGCAACATGACGGAGTTCAACCTGCCTCCCAAGGAGGCCGCCAAGCGGGCGATGGACGAGGTGAGCGGGCCGGTGGTCGCCATCGTGCTGGTGCTGCTGGCGGTGTTCATTCCCGTAGCCTTCCTGTCAGGCATTACCGGTCAGCTCTACAAGCAGTTCGCGATCACGCTGGCAGTGTCCGTGACGTTGTCCGGCGTGGTGGCGCTGACGCTGTCGCCGGCGCTGGCGGCCATCCTGCTCAAGCCGGGAGAGCACAAGAAGAACCGCTTCTTCACCTGGTTCAACAACAAGTTCGACCAGCTGATTGGCGGCTACGACAAGTCGCTGCAGGTCGTCATCCGCCGGACCGTGATCTCGATTGCCCTGATCCTGGTCATGATCGCGGTCACCGTCCTGATGTTCATCCGTATCCCGACCTCGTTCCTGCCGGTGGAAGACCAGGGCTACCTGTTCGGCGCCGTGGTCATGCCCGATGCTGCCAGCCTCGACCGCACCGGGGATCTCACCAGGCGCGCTGAAACCTGGCTGGCCAAGCAGCCCGGTGTGTCGTCGGTGGCGACCGTGGATGGCTACAGCCTCATCGACTCCCAGAACAAGGCCAATTCCGGCACGCTGTTCATCACGCTCAAGGGCTTCGGCGAGCGCGGCAAGGGCGAAAGCGCCAATGACCTGATCATCAAGGGCAAGCAGGAGTTCTCCAAGTACCAGGACGGGCTTGCCCTGCCGATCAATCCGCCGTCGATCCCGGGCCTGGGCACGACCGGCGGGTTCGAGTTCTGGCTGCAGAGCACCGGGGACAGCACGTATCAGCAACTCGAGGAGAAAGTGCGCGAGTTCATGGCGAAGGCGCGCCAGCGGCCCGAGCTGACGGGCGTGAATTCGACCATCAACTCCCGCTCGCGCCAGTACCTGGTGGAGGTGGACCGCGAACGCTCGGAAACGCAGGGCGTGCCTGTCGAGAATGTGTACTCCGCGCTGCAGACGATGTTCGGCTCCCTGTATGTGAGCCAGTTCCCGAAGAACAGCCGCCTGTTTCAGGTGATCCTGCAGGCCGAGCCGCAATTCCGCTCGCGTCCGGAAGACCTGGACAAGGTGTACGTCCGCAACAGCAAGGGCGATATGGTGCCGATCAAGGCGGTGACCACGACCAAGTACGTGCCCGGCCCCGACATCGTCACGCGCTTCAACAACTTCCCGGCCGCCAAGATCGTTGGCGATGCCGCTCCCGGCTACAGCTCGGGGCAGGCGATCGCTGCGATGGAGGAGACCGCGCAAGAGGTGCTCGGACAGGGCTATGCCTACGCCTGGAGCGGTCAGGCCTATGAAGAAAAGTCCGCCGGTTCCACCGCGGCCTACGTCTTTGCTTTCGCCATGCTGATGGTGTTCCTGATCCTCGCCGCCCAATACGAGAAGTGGTCGCTGCCACTCGGCGTGCTGCTGGCGGTGCCGTTCGCGCTGTTCGGTGCGCTGCTTGGCATCCTGATGCGCGGCATGGAGAACGACGTCTACTTCCAGATCGGCCTCACCGTGCTGATCGCGCTGGCCGCGAAGAACGCCATCCTGATCTTCGAGTTCGCGGTGGAAATGCGCGAGAAGGAAGGGCTCAGCGCCTACGACGCGGCCATCCATGCCTCCAAGATGCGCCTGCGTCCGATCATCATGACCTCGCTGGCCTTCATCCTGGGCTGCGTGCCGCTGGCCATCGCCAGCGGGGCATCGGCGGCCAGCCGGCAATCGCTCGGGACAGGCGTGATCGGCGGCATGCTGGGCGCCACCGCGATCGCCCTGTTCTTCATCCCGATGTTCTTCTGGGGGCTGGAGCGCATGTCCGAAGGCAAGGCGAAGGGCGAACCCAAGTCCGGCGGCGCGGCGCAGCCGCCTGCCACGCCTGCGGCGGGAGAACCATCATGAGACCGCGTGCCTGGATGCTGGGCGCCTGCGCGGCAGTGGCGCTGGGCGGTTGCGCGATCGGGCCCAACTACCAGCGGCCGGAAACGCCCGATGTCGCGCAGTACCGCATGGACACCGGCCAGCTCGCCATCGCGGCGGACGGCGACTGGTGGAACCAGTTCAACGATCCGGTGCTCAATGCGCTGATCGACGAGGCGCTGGCGAACAACTATGACGTGCGCATCGCCGCCGCGCGCATCGACGAATTCCGCGGCCAGCTGATGGTCGCGCGCTCGGGCCTATTTCCGCACGTGAACTTGAACGCGGCGGCCACGCGCCAGCGCGCGGGCACGTTCAACGGCACGCAGTTCGCATCGTTCGACGCGCCGCGCAATTCGTACCAGTTGCTGGCCAACGCAAGCTGGGAGCTGGACCTGTGGGGTCGCATCCGGCGCCAGGCCGAGGCCGCCGAGGCCAGCCTGTGGAATGCCGAGTACGCGCGTCGCGGCGTGGTGCTGTCGCTGGCCGCGTCGGTGGTACAGGGCTATGCCACGCTGCGCGGGCTCGACGCCCAGCTCGAAGTCGCCAAGCAGACGCTGGATTCGCGCGCCAGCGGGCTCGATATCTTCAAGCAGCGCTATGAAGGCGGCGTCATCTCCGAGATGGAGCTGGCCCAGGCCCAGAATGACTTCTATGTCGCCGAGGCTTCCATTCCGCAGATCCGCACCAGCATTGCGCAGACGGAGAACGCGCTGTCAGTGTTGCTCGGGCGCCAGCCGGGGCCGATAGAGCGGGGCAAGGACATCTATGCGCTGCAGGCGCCGCCGGTGGGCGCCGACCTGCCCGCGCTGCTGCTGTCGCGCCGGCCCGACGTGCTGCAGGCCGAGCAGGCTGCGGTGGCGGCCAATGCGCAACTGGGCGCGGCGCAGGCGCTCTATCTGCCGTCCGTCAACCTGAGCGGCTTGTTCGGCGCGATCGCCTCGTCACCTGCGGGTTTGTGGGACAGTGCGTCGCGGGTGTGGGGGGTTGGTGCAGGGCTGACCCAGCCCATCTTCCAGGGCGGAGCGATCCGTGGCCAGGTGCAGACGGCGTCAGCGCAGCGCACCGAGGCCATGCTGGCCTACCAGGGCACCGTGCTGGCCGCGCTTGCCGACGTGAACACCGCCCTGGCCAACGGCGTCGAGACGCGTAATCGGCTGGGAAGCCTGCGCCAGCAGGAAAAAAGCCTGACCGTTTATGCCGACCAGGCCTATGCAAGATATGAGGGCGGCTATTCGAGCTACCTGGAAGTGACCAACGCGCGCGAGAAGCTGTTCGACGCGCAGCTGGCGGCGATCCAGGGGCAGGTCGACGTGCTCAACGGCACCGCGGCGCTGTACAAGTCGCTGGGCGGCGGCTGGCCGGCGGTGCCCGATGCGGTCAGGGGCGCAGGCATGCAGGGCAATGCGCCCGTCCTAGCGCGCTGACCATTCCCCTTCGCGCACGCCCAGCGCCGTCACCAGGCCGTAGGCGGTAATGCCCATCGCCACGCCCAGGAAATGCCCGTCCAGCCCCATGCCGGCGACATTGGCCAGCAGCCAGCCGCCGCCGGCAGCCAGGCCGATCCGGCACAGGCCGGCCGCCATCGGCCAGCGCATGCGGCCCGCGCCCATCGACGCAAAGTACAGCGCCATGCCAAGCCCGAAGCCGCCGAAGGCCGGCCCGACCCAGGACAGCGCGCGCGCGGCAATGGCCGCTACCTGCTGGTCCCGCGTGAACAGCGCGGCGAACCGGTGCGGCATCATGCCGACCAGCGCACCGGCCAGCCCGGCGATGAGCAGCGCCAGCAGCGCGCCGACCCACGCCGTGCGGCGTGCGGTATGCCAGTCGCCCGCGCCGACCGCGCGGCCGACCAGCGCGGTCAGCGCCGAGCCGACGCCGAACGCCAGCGGGATCATCAGGAATTCCAGCCGTGCCGAGATGCCGTAGGCAGCCACGGCCGCCGTGCCGTGATGCCGCAGCTGCGCGGTGACGAGGATGGTGGTCAGGTTGGCCACCGAGGCCAGCGCGCACGCCACCAGCCCGACCGACAGGATGCGCGCGAACAGTGCCCGCGACGGGCGCATGCGCAGCACCGGCACGAAGCCCGCGCCGCCGCGCGCCACCACCACGGCCATCGCCAGCGCCGCGGCCCACGACACCGCGGCCAGCGCCGCGCCAATGCCGGCCAGGCCCATGCCCAGCGGCTCGGCCAGCAGCCACGACAGCAGCGGGAACGCCAGCCACATCAGCGCCAGCACGCGCGCGGCCAGCGCGTGGCGTCCGCCGCCGCGCAGCACCGAAGCGAGCGTATTGGCGAGCCAGGCCGGCACCGCGCCCGCGCCAAACAGCCAGATGGCATAGGTGGCCGCTGCCTCCGCTGCCGTGACCCCGGCCACCGCGCCCAGCACGCCGCGCGGGAAGCCCGCCAGCACGACGGCGAACGCCAGTCCGGCCGTGACTGCGATGATGAGCGCGTGCAGCACCAGCGACGAGGCTTCTTCGCGCTTGTTGGCGCCCAGCGCGCGGGCGATGGCGGACACCACGCCGCCGCCCATGGCGCCTGTGGACATCTGCTGCAGCAGCAGCGCGAACGGCAGCACCACGGCCCAGCCGGCCAGGGCCGAGGTGCCCTGGCGTGCGGCGAGCCAGGTCTCCACCAGTTGCGCGCCGGCCTGCAGCAGCGCAATCACGGCAGTGGGGCCGGCCAGGCTGCCGATGCGCCGCGCCAGCTCGGTTGCCGGTACGGGGTCGGCGCTGCCGGATTTGGCGACGGTACTGGATACGGTCATGGCTGGCGTTTCAGGCATGGTTGTCCTCCGGCTCGGCGGCGGCTTCGCCGAAGCGGCGCCGCAGCAAGTGGCCGGCGCCAGGGCCGGGCATGACACTGAGGTCGTCCAGCGTGATGGCGCTGCCGTCGGCGCGCGTGAGCGAGGGCGGCGAGATTTCGGTGCCGCTGCGCTTGTCCTGCAGCACCGTCAACGGACCCTTGTCATCGGTCATCCAGCGATCGGCCCAGGCCTTGAGCGCGACATAGGCCGGGAAGAAGTCCCGCCCCTTTTCCGTAAGCTGGTAGACGTGGCGCCCGCCGCCTTCAGGCGTGACGCGGGCCAGCAGTCCATGCGTGACCAGCGTCTTCAGCCGCGCGCTCAGGATGTTGGGCGCGATGCCCAGGTTTTTCTCGAACTCATCGAAGCGCGTGCTGCCGTAGAACGCTTCGCGCAGCACCAGGATGGCCCAGCGCTCTCCGAGCACCGCCATCGAGCGGGCCACCGGGCAGGGCATGGTGGTGAAATCTGTGGGGGGCATAGGTCTCCGTGACTGCGGCGGGTTTTTACTTTTGATTTGCAAGTTTTAGGGATCATAGCTTGCAAATTGAAAGTTTGCACGGGGAGGGGGAGTGGCGGGTGCTGCTGTTTCGCCTGCGTAGCCGGCGAGTCACTTTTTGTCCGAGCGACAAAAAGTAACCAAAAAGCGCGTTGACTTGCCCTAGCGGGCGAATATTGATCGTAGTGTGCTGCGGGTGTTGTACGGGTATGGGCTTCAGAGTGTGCCCGGCTGCCTGCCGCGTGGTGCACGGCCGCCGGTAGGCTTTCAAGCAATGATTGAACGAGCCCCGAAACTGTCCGTGGTCCCTGCTGCTACCGACATCGTGTAATCGCCTTCGGCTGCGCTTCGCGCAGAGCCCTAGTCTGAGCACCCAGGCCGCAGGCAAACCGCGCCGCAGCGAAGCAGAAACCGAACCGTTGGCACTGGCGACGATGATGCCCCGCGCACACCGACTAGGACGTGCGCGCAGCGCAGCCGAAGGCGTCCGACCACTGGCGCTATTGGAACGCTGTACCCGAGCCCTACATGGGGATCGTTCACAAGCCGGTTATCGGAGGCACAGGTTCTGAATCACTATGCGTAGCAGGCTCGAACGGGCAACCACGTTTCGCGAGACCAAGCCCCTTGAACACAAGAAGCGTATCGTTGATGGCCAGCCGCCAGGCGACGCGCTTCTTGCCTACTTCTTGTCGCTCGGACAAGAAGTAGGTCGCCGGCTACGCCGGCGAAACAGCGGCGCTTGCCAAGTATGACGAGCCAGTCATAACCACAAAGCCCCCGCCGGCGAACCAACGGCGCCTGCCAAGCACAACCCCTCACCTCACTCATTGAACACCGGCAGCCTCCCAATCTCTTCCTTCAAAAACGCAATCAGCGCCCGCGCCGCCATAGTCGGGTGCCGGCTCGGCGTAGTGATGACATAAAGGCTGCTGCCGAGCCCTTCGGCCTTCCAGTCGGTCAGCACGTGCACGAGACGGCCCTGGCGCACTTCCTCCCAGCTCATATAGCGCGGCAGCAGGCCGATACCATGGCCTTCGCGCACGGCCTGCAGCAGAAAGCGGAAGTGTTCGGACTGCAGATGAGGCGCGAGTTCGACTTCCTCGCGCTGACCGTCGCGATTGAGCGCCAGCACGAAGCGCGAACCGTAGGGCGGGCAAAGGAAGTGGCAGCGCGCGAGGTCGGCCGGTACGCGCGGCGGCGCCACGCGTTCCAGGTACGTAGGCGAGGCGCAGAGCTGCCAGTCGATCGGACAGATCTCGCGCGCCACGTGGTCCAGCGGCGGCGATGAGGTCACGCGCAGCGCCACGTCAATTTCCGATGCGATCAGGTCGACCACGCGGTTCGCAAAAAACACCCGCAGCGTGATGCCCGGATAGCGCTGCGCGAACTGCAGCAGCAGCGGCGCGACGAACGCGTCGCCCAGGCCCGTGGGCATGCTCACGCGCACGTGGCCGCGCAGCGTCTTGCCGAGGCTGTCGATCTCGGCCTGCGCCGACGCCACCTCCTGCAGGATACGCAGCCCGTGCTGGTAAAGCGCCTGGCCCGGCTCGGTCAACTCCAGCCGGCGCGTGGTCCGGCGCAGGAGCTGGGCGCCGGCCTGCTGTTCCAGCTCACGCAACTGGCGGCTTACCTGCGAACGCGTGACGCCGCGCCGCCGGCCGGCTTCGGCGAGGTTGCCGGCATCGACGATGTCCACAAAGGCTTCGATCAGATTCAGGTCCATCGGGGATTGCCAGCAGGATTGTCGCGTCTGACGCAACATTGTGATTCCGTGGCGGCGAATTGTCGATGCCAGGCTTCGCGGCTACATTGGAACGCTGCGAAACAGGACAAGCACAGGAGACTACCGATGGCCACAGACCTCTGGTTCGAAGACATGCACCGCGACGGCGCCGAACTGCTCGACCGCGGCGCCCGCCTTGCCGGCGGCCTGCGCGCCGCCGGCCTGCGGGAGGGCGATGTGGTGGCGGTGCTGCTGCGCAACGATCCGGTCTATGCCGATGTCGTCCACGCCTGCCGCATCGGCGGTACCTATTACTGCCCGATCAACTGGCACTTCACCACCGAGGAAGTGCGCTTCCTGCTGGCCGACAGCGGTGCCCGCGCGCTGATCGTGCACGCCGGCCTGCTGGCCGCGGTGCGCGACGCCGTACCGGCCGGCATGACCGTGCTGGTGGTGGCCGACGGCGCGCAGGCGCCGGATGGCACTGACTATGAAGCCTGGCTTGCACAGCAGGGCCCGTACGACGGCCCGCGCGCGTCCCCGCGCGGCCATATGGCCTACACCTCCGGTACCACCGGCCGTCCCAAGGGCGTGCTGCGCGAGCCGGTGCCGCTGGACCAGCTGGAAGACCAGCTCGCGCGTGCGCGCTCGCTGGTGCGGCAGGTGTATGGCATCGTCCCCGGCTGCCGCGCGTTGATGTCGGCGCCGCTGTACCACAGCGCGCCCGGGTCGTTCATCCAGAACGCGCTGCAGATGGCCGAGCGTCTCGTGCTCACGCCGCGCTTCGATGCCGAGCAGGTGCTGGCGCTCGTGGAAAAGCACCGCATCGACGTGCTTTATCTCGTGCCGATCATGTACGTGCGCCTGCTCAAGCTGGCGCCCGAGGTGCGCGCGCGCTACGACCTGTCGTCGATCCGCTTCGTCGCCTCGACCGGCTCGCCGTGCGCGCCGGAGGTCAAGCGCGCGATGCTCGAATGGCTGGGGCCGGTGATCCACGAAACCTATGCGTCGAGCGAGGCCGGCATGATCACGGTGGCCACGCCCGCTGACGCCGCCGCCCGCCCGGGCACGGCCGGCAAGCCGGTAGATGATGCGCAGCTGCGCATCCTCGACGAGGACGGCAAGCCGTGCGCGCCGGGCGAGGTCGGCATGGTGTATGTGCGCCAGCCCGCCTACCCTGACTTCACTTACCGCAACAATGAAGCCGCGCGCCGCGCCATCGACTGCGATGGCCTGGTGACGCTCGGCGACATGGGCTACGTCGATGCCGACGGCTACCTGTTCATCTGCGACCGCGCCTCGGACATGGTGATCTCGGGCGGCGTGAACATCTATCCGGCCGAGATCGAGCACGAGCTGGTGCATTACCCGGGCGTGGCCGATTGCGTGGTGTTCGGCGTTCCCGACGACGAATACGGCGAGCGGCTGCTGGCCATGGTGCAGCCGATGCCGGACGTGACGATCCATGAGGCGGAGGTGATCGACTGGCTGCGCGCGCGCCTCTCGGGCTTCAAGGTGCCGCGCAGCATCGTGATCGAGCCGCAGTTGCCGCGCGACGAAACCGGCAAGCTGGCCAAGCGCCGGCTGCGCGACCGCTATTGGGAAGGGCGCCAGCGGCGCGTCTGAGCGCGGCGCGGCAGGGCCGCATCCATCCAGAGCAGAAAAAAGGCGCCCACGAAGGCGCCGCCAGACAGGAGACACTATGCAAGGCAGGAAATCTGGCCGCCGGGCCTGGATCGCCGCAGCGGCCGCCGCCGTCTGCGTACTGGCAGGCGGCACCGCGCCCGCGCTGGCCGCTTATCCGGATCATCCGATCAAGCTCGTGGTGCCGTATACCCCGGGCGGCTCGACCGACCAGTTCGGCCGCGCGATTGCCGACGGCATGTCGCGCCAGCTTGGCCAGACCGTGGTGGTGGAAAACCGCCCGGGGGCGGCCACCATGGTTGGCACCAGCAGCGTGGCGCGCGCGCCGGCCGACGGCTACACCATGGTGCTGGCCACCAACGGCAGCATGGTGCTCAATCCCTTGCTGTACAAGAAGATCAGCTACGATCCGCCGCGCGACTTCAAGATATTCAGCATCGGCACCGAAGTGCCGCTGGTGGTGGTGACCAATTCGAAGGTGCCGGCCAGCAACATCCGCGAGTTCGCCACCTATGCCAAGGCCAGTGGCGGCAAGCTCAACTATTCGTCGGTTGGCCTCGGCAACGCGCTGCAGCTTGCCACCGAGATGCTGAAGACCGAGCTGGGCATCGAGGTCACGCACGTGCCCTACAACGGCAGCGCGCCGGCGCTGTCGGCGCTGCTCGCCAATGACACGCAGCTGATGGTGGACGTGGTCAGCACCTCGCTGCCGCACATCAAGGCCGGCAAGCTCAAGGCGCTGGCCGTCACGGGCCGCCAGCGGCTGGACGTCCTGCCCAATGTGCCGACCGTCGCCGAAGGCGGCTACCCCAACTTCCAGGCCGCCACGTGGTTCGGCCTGGCCGTGCCGGCGCAGACTCCGCCCGAGGCGGTGGCAAAGCTGCGCGCCGCGGCCGACAACGTGCTGAAGGACGCGAAGTTCCGCGCCGCCTTCAGCGACCTCGGCCTGGTGGTGCAGCCGCCGCGCACGCAGGCGGAGATCGACCGCTATGTCGAAGCGGACCGCGAACACTGGGGCAAGGTGATCCGCGCCAACAACATCACGCTGGATTGACGAAGGAACGCGCGGCGGACCGCCGGTGCGGCCCGCGCTGACGGGCGTATAGTGCGGGACATCCAGGCAAATGCGCCCCGACGGCCGGGGCGCGAGATGCCGCCATGTCCCGCTTGTCATGACCAATCGTGCCCCCTCCGAGCCACCAGGCCCCTCCAGCGCCGACGACGGCAACGAATCCGTCAGCGCCGACACATCGCACAACCGTCCAGAAGGCCCCGCCGACCCGGCCAATGCTCGCCTGGCTGACACGATCAGCCGCCGCGCGCGCCTTGCCGCGTGGCGCAAGTCGCGCCAGGCCGGGCGCATCTCGCGCACCACGCTGCGCTATGCCGTCTTCATGTGTGGCGCCGGCTGCGTCGCGCTGTTCTCCATGGTGTTCGCATGGATCGCCGAACTGGCCCTGCGCTGGAACCACCAGGTGACACAGGCCTCGCCGTGGATCGCGTTTGTGATGCTGCCGTTCGGGCTGGCGGCACTGCGCTGGCTGACCATCAGGCTGGCGCCGCAGGCGCGCGGCAGCGGCATTCCGCAGGTGATCGCCGCCGTCACGTTGCCGCCGTCGGGGCCCGCGCAGACCTTGCTGGTTTCATTCCGCCAGTCGATGTGGAAGGTGGTGCTGACCGCCGCCGGCCTGCTCGCGGGCGCTTCGGTCGGCCGCGAGGGGCCGTCGGTGCAGGTTGGCGCCGCGGCCATGCTGGCGTGGGGCCACTGGTGCCATGAAAGGCTGCGCTTTCGCATCGGCTTCCACCCGAACGCGCTGATCGCGGCTGGCGCCGCGGGCGGCCTGGCGGCGGCGTTCAATACGCCGCTGGCCGGCGTGGTGTTCGCCATCGAGGAGCTAGGCCGCGGCACCGCCGTGCGCTGGGACCGGCTGGTGCTGTCGGGCGTGCTGACGGCAGGCTTCCTGTCGCTGGCATTGCTCGGCAACAACCCGTACTTCGTCGTCAAGGTGCCCATGCTGGTGCTGCATGACGCCTGGGGACCGGTGATCCTGTGCGCGGTGGTGTGCGGTGTGCTCGGCGGGCTGTTTGCCAAGGCGCTGACCGGCGGCGTGCCGGGATTGCTGCCGGCGCGCTGGCGCCACTGGCCGCCCGCGCATCCGGTGCAGGTGGCCTTCGGCTGCGGGCTGGTCGTGGCCGCACTGGGCTGGGCGACGGGCGGAGCGACGTTCGGCACGGGCTATGAGCAGGCTTCGGCCCTGATCAATGGCGAGTCGCACGCCACGCTTTGGTTTGGCCTGGCCAAGTTCGCGGCCACGGTGGTGTCGTATTTCGCGGGCATTCCCGGCGGCATCTTCACGCCGGCGCTGGCCATCGGCGCCGGCATCGGCGAGAACGTGGCGCATTTCATCCCCGGCATGCTCGAGCCGCGCTTGCTGGCGCTGGTGGCCATGGCCGCGTTCCTGGCCGGCGCCACGCAGGCACCGATTACGGCCAGCGTGATCGTCATGGAAATGACGCGCACGCAGGACCTGACGCTTTTCCTGCTGGCGGCTTCGCTGCTGGCATCGTTCATTTCGCGGCAGTTTTCGCCGCACCCGTTCTATCACCACGTGGGCCATGCCTTCCGGCGCGAGGCGCTGGCGCTGGTACGCAAGGCACCCGCAGGCTGACCCCCGGGGCCATTTGCGTCGGACATGGTGTCGCGTGCGGCTTTCCTCTAAGATTGCGGCGCGCCGGCAGCAAGACCGGCCCCGGCTGCGCCCGCCGCGCTGTGCCGCGCAGCGCTTGCCAACGCGTTGCTGCGAATGCCCGGACAAGCGCACTTTGGGGCAGGTGAGGTGTGCAATGCGCCATGCCGGCAATGCGTGATGCAGTTGCCCGGAACATCTCGCTCGCCGCAGGCTCCAACAGGGGCTTTTTTTGAGGAGTCTGGATTTTGAAATTTCCCGTTGCCGCGCTGGCTGCTGCCGGCCTGATCGGCGCCGCCACGAGCGCCTCTGCCGCCCCGGCGGCTCCCGCCGCCGCCTCCGCCCCTGCCGCCGCTGCGCCGAAGGTGGCTCAGAAGACTGCGCCTGCCGAAGACAGCGCGCTGTCGCCGCTGCTGAAGCTGCTGGAAATCGGCAATCCGCTGCCCGCGCTGCCTGACTGTGCCGACAAGCGCACGCCCGATGGCCGCGACGTGACCGCCTTCTGCGTCGAGGTGAAGGGCGACGGCCTCATGCGCCAGGTTGGCATTCCGCGCGACAAGCGTCCGGCCTTCATGGACGGCGTGCATGTCGTGGCGTTCGTCGATGGCAATGCACTTGTCGGCGTGATCGTGCCGACCGCCGGCGCCAATTCGCAGCAGGCTGCGCTCGACAGTGTGAACGCGCTCTATGGCAAGCCGTTCCGCCAAGAGCAGGAGGATATGCGCGACAAGGCCGGCAACACGGTCAAGACCATCCACGCGGGCTGGATGCAGAAGCCGCTGACGGTCGAGCTGTACGCCATGCCGGAAGACCCGAACACCGGCACCATCGAGATGCTGCTGCCCCGGGCCCGCGCGCTGATGGCGGACAAGGACGCGCAGGTCGCGCAGCAGCTCGCGCCCGCATCGGCGCCCGCTGCCGCGCCGAGCAAGGAGAAGAAGCCGGCGCCCAAGCCCGTCAAGCCGGGCAGCTGGTAACGCCCGGCTTGCCGCCGGCCTGATGCCGGCTCAGATGCCGTCCATCACCTTGTCCAGCCCGCGCACCACGCCGCGCACGGTGTGGACCTTGCGGATCGCCAGCAGTGCGCCCGAGACATAGGGCTTGGAGCCGTCGCCGGCCTCATGCTTGAGATGCAGGCGCTGGCCGTCGGCGCCAAAGATGACTTCCACGCCGAGCTGGTAGCCGGGCAGCCGTACGGCATGCACCTGCGTGCCGGACATGGTCGCGCCGCGCGTCTCGCGCGGGCCGTTGACCTGGTCCACCGGCACAGCCTGCTGCGCGGCCTTGACCTCGCCGAGGCGGAACGCCAGCTCGCGCACCGTGCCGGACGGCACGTCGACCTTGCCGGCCTTGGCGTAGTCGATAATCTCCCAGTGGTCGAGATGGCGCGCCGCCATTTCCGCGAACTTCTGCAGCAGCACCACGGTGATGGCGAAGTTGCCGCACGCCAGCACGCCGCGGTCCGCCTTGCGCGCGGCCGCGTCGATCTCGGCATAGTCCTCGTCGCTCAGCCCAGAAGTGCCGACCACCACGTGCGCGCCATGCGCCAGTGCCTGCAGGATGTTGTGCTTGGCAATGGCCGGCTTGGTGTATTCCACATAGACGTCATAGGGCGTGTTCCCCAGCGCCTCGATGCTGGCCGCCGCCACGCCTGGCGTATCGGCATGCCCCGTCAGCTGCGCCAGCGGCTGCCCGGCGGCGCCGCGCGACAGGCCCGCCACCAGCGTCATGTCGGGCGCGTGCGCCACGCCGCGCGCCAGTTCGCCGCCGGCCCAGCCGGTTACGCCGCCGACGGCGACACGGATCGGATTGCTCATCGTCTTTTTCTCCCGTTGCGGTGATGATGGTCCGGAGGATACCGTGCTAATCCGTTGCGCGTCGGCGGTCGATTTTTCTCGCCAGCACGATCGACGTGGTGGTGTGGTTGACGCCGTCGAGCATGCCGATCTCGTCGAGCAGCTGGTCGAGCCGCGCATGGTTGGCGCAGCGGATCACCGCCATGTAGTCCACCGGGCCACTGACCGAACTCAGCTCCTCGATTTCGGGCAGGCGCTGCAGCGCCCGCACGATGGCAGGGCCCGCCTTGGGCTGCACCGACAACCCGCAGAAGGCCTGGATCGCGTTGTCGCCCATCTCGCGGCCGAGCCGCACGCCGTAGCCGGCGATCGCGCCAAGACGTTCCAGCCGCGCAATGCGCGCCACCACGGTGGTGCGCGCGATGCCCAGGTGGCGGGCCAGGTTGGCGGCACTTTCGCGCGCGTTGGCCTGCAGCAGCGACAGCAGGTGCCGGTCGGTCTGGTCGAGCTTGTCGGGATCTGCCATATCGTCGGAATCCATCGTCGTTTCGTTTGATTATGGCGGGTATTCGTCGAACTTGCGCCTTCATTCTGTTGCGCGTGCTGCCCATACTTCAGTCAGGCATACACAAAGACAGGCTTGGACCAAGGAGGACACCATGCAGCCATCCACCCTCGGCCGCGGCTCGCCGCGGGACCTGACACGGGCCAAGGGCCCCCTGCAAGTGGTGGTCCTGGGCGCCGGCAAGATCGGCCGCACCATTGCCGCCATGCTCCACGACAGCGGCGACTACCGCGTGAGCCTGGTCGACAACGATGCGCGCCATCTCGACGGCCTGCCGCGCGCCATCACGGTACGCGCAGGCGACCCGACCGAGCCGGGCACCTGCGCCGCGCTGCTGGCGGGTGCCGACGCGGTGCTCAACGCGCTGCCGTTCCACGCCGCCGTGAGCGTGGCCACGGTGGCCGCGCGCCTGGGCGTGCATTACTTCGACCTGACCGAGGACGTGGCCGCGACGCAGGCCATCCGCCAGCTTGCGCAGAGTGCGCGCTCGGTGCTGATGCCGCAGTGCGGCCTGGCGCCGGGCTTCATCGGCGTGGTCGGCAACGACCTCGCGCAGCGCTTCGTGCGCGGCGGCGGCGAGCTGCTGGACCTGCAGATGCGCGTGGGCGCGCTGCCGCGCTACCCGAGCAATGCCCTCAAGTACAACCTGACCTGGAGCACCGAAGGGCTCATCAACGAGTACTGCAATCCGTGCGAAGCGATAGTCGACGGCCGCCGCGTCGAGCTGCCGGCGCTGGAGGGGCTTGAGACCTTCGCGCTGGACGGCATCGAGTATGAAGCCTTTAATACATCAGGCGGGCTTGGCACGCTGCCGGAAACGCTGGCGGGCCGGGCACGCAATGTCGACTACAAGTCCATCCGCTACCCGGGCCACTGCGCGCTGATGAAGCTGCTGCTCAACGACCTGCGCCTGCGCGAGCGGCGCGGCTGGCTGCGCGAAATCTTCGACCGCGCGATTCCCGTGACGGAGCAGGACGTGGTCATCATCTTTGCCACCGCGACCGGCTACCCGGCCGGCGGCGAGCGCGGACGCGGGCCGCTGACGCAAGCCTCGTTCTCGGCGCGCATTGGCGGCGTGGATGGCCCGGCCGGGCACGTCAATGCGATCCAGCTCACGACGGCTGCCAGCATCTGTACGGCGCTGGACCTGGTGGCAAGCGGCGGGCTGCCGCAGGCGGGCTTCGTGCGGCAGGAAGCCGTGCCGCTCGCTGCGTTCCTGGCCAACCGCTTCGGCCGCCACTATACGCAGCGCCCGCTGCAGGAGACCACTGTATGAAAGCGCAAGAGATCGCGGCGTGCTGGCAGTCGATGGGGCTGCCCCGGCCATGGAGCGACGGCACCCCCGCAGGCACGGTCATCGTGCGTTCGCCGGTCGATGGCGAGGCCTTCGGCCACGTTCCGGCCTGCACGCCGGCCGGCGCCGACGCGCTGATCGCGCGCGCGCATGAGGCGCAGTGCGGCTGGGCGCTGGTGCCGGCGCCGGTGCGCGGCGAAATCGTGCGGCGCTTCGGCGAGGTGCTGCGCGAACACAAGATGGCGCTGGGCCGGCTGGTGTCGCTGGAGTCGGGCAAGATCCTGCAGGAAGGGCTGGGCGAGGTGCAGGAGATGATCGACATCTGCGACTTCGCCGTCGGGCTGTCGCGGCAGCTGCACGGGCTGACCATCGCCTCGGAACGCCCGCAGCATGCGATGCGCGAGACCTGGCATCCGTATGGCCTGTGCGGCGTGATCTCGGCGTTCAATTTCCCGGTGGCGGTGTGGGCGTGGAATGCGGCGCTCGCGCTGGTGTGCGGCAATGCGGTGCTGTGGAAGCCGTCGGAAAAGACCACGCTGTGCGCGCTGGCCGCGCATGGCCTGCTCGAACGCGTGCTGGCGGCCACGGCGCCGCAGTACGTGGGCATATCGGCCGTGCTGCCAGGCGGGCGCATGGTGGGTACGCACCTGGTCGGGCATCCGATGGTGCGGCTCGTCAGCGCGACCGGCTCCACGCGCATGGGCCGCGAGGTGGGCGTGGCGTGCGCCCAGCATTTCAAGCGCAGCATCCTGGAACTCGGCGGCAACAATGCCGCCATCGTGGCGCCGTCGGCCGATATCGAACTGGCCGTGCGCGCCATCACGTTCGCGGCGGCCGGCACGGCGGGCCAGCGCTGCACCACGCTGCGCCGCTGCTTCGTTCACGCCGACCTCATGGACACCATGGCCAGCCGGCTGGTGACGGTGTTCGACCGCCTGCCCGTCGGCGATCCGCTCGAAGACGGCACGCTGCTCGGGCCGCTGATCGATACCGCCGCGGCCGACGCCATGGCCAACGCGCTGGCCAGTTGCCGCGCGCAGGGCAATATCGTCACGGGCGGCGAACGGCTGCTGGCCGACCGCTTCCCGCACGCAAGCTACGTGCGCCCGGCTCTGGTGATGACCGACGAACAGCACGACACCATGCTGACGGAGACCTTCGCACCGATCCTGTACCTGATGCCCTACACCTCGCTCGACGAGGCCATCGCGCTGAACAATGCCTCGGCACACGGATTGTCGTCGTGCATCTTCACGGAGTCGCTGCGCGAAGCGGAACGCTTCCTGTCATCGGCAGGCAGCGACTGCGGCATCGCCAATGTGAATATCGGCACCAGCGGGGCGGAGATCGGCGGCGCGTTCGGCGGCGAGAAGGCGACCGGCGGCGGCCGCGAGTCGGGGTCGGATGCGTGGAAGGGCTATATGCGGCGGGCGACCAATACCATCAACTACGGCGATACATTGCCGCTGGCGCAGGGCATCCGCTTCGAGATCTGAGTGGCGATACCCGAGCGGCGATACCCGAGCGGCTTTACGTTCACCAAACCGTTGCGAATCGTAACAAAGGTTACAGCGCCTTGACGCTGTATTACGTTGGGGCCCCGTATAACGTTTTCAGGGCAAGGCACTTGCCCCGAAGCGACCCCCAAGGAATAAAACGATGAGAACGGTAACGATTGGTCTGGCCGCAGCGGCCGCCGCCACAGCCTTGCTGGGTGGTTGCGCGGTATATCCGTATCCGGCTGGCCCCGGCCCCGCTGTCGCGGTGGCCCCGGCGCCGGTCTATGTCGGGCCGCCGGCGGTGGTGGTATCGCCGCGGCCGTACTACTACGGCGGCTATGGCTACTACGGCCGGCGCCATTACTGGTAAGCCGGCGCCGCGGAGGGCGGCTTAGTTGCCGCTGTCCGCGGCCTTGCCGTAGATGCCGTTCAGGCCCGGCCAGCTCGGCGCCAGGGTCTGGCCGATATCGGGCAGGTCGACCAGGTCGAGTACGCGGCCCACGGTGTGGTCGACCAGTTCGGCAATGCTTTGCGGCTTCTGGTAGAACCCGGGCACGGGCGGGAAGACAATGCCGCCCATTTCCGTTACCGCGGTCATATTGCGCAGGTGCGCCAGGTTCAGCGGTGTCTCGCGCACCATCAGCACGAGCCGGCGGCGTTCCTTGAGCGTGACGTCGGCGGCGCGCGTGATCAGGTTGTCGGACAGGCCGTGGGCAATGGCGGCCAGCGTGCGCATCGAGCACGGGGCCACCACCATCGCATGCGCGCGGAACGAGCCGCTGGCGATGGTCGCGCCGATATCGCGCACGTTGTGCACGACGTCGGCCATGGCCTCCACGTCGGCGCGGCCGACCTCCAGCTCGTGCTGGAGATTCATCACGCCCGCCGGGGAGATCAGCAGGTGGGTTTCCACCGTCGGCACATCCCGCAGCACCTGCAGCAGGCGCACGCCATAGATGGCGCCGGTGGCGCCCGTGATGGCGACGATCAGCCGTTGCGGCACGGTACCGCCGGTCACGGGCATGGCAGTGCTCAGCCCTTGAGCAGGGTCTGGAGTTCGCCGTTCTGGTACATCTCCATCATGATGTCCGAGCCGCCGATGAACTCGCCGTTCACGTAGAGCTGCGGAATGGTCGGCCAGTTGGCGTATTCCTTGATGCCCTGGCGGATACCTTCGTCTTCCAGCACGTTGACCGTGGCCGGCGCATCCACGCCGCAGGCCTTCAGGATCTGGATGGCGCGGCCGGAAAAGCCGCACATCGGGAACTGCGCGGTGCCCTTCATGAACAGGACCACCGGGTTGCCCTTGACGATCTGGTCGATCTTTTGTTGCACGTCACTCATGGTTGCTTTGTCGGTTGAGGTGGCGCCTGCGCTTCAGGGCCACCGGGTGTCGAAGGCCGCACGGCATTGCCGTGCGACGGTGATCTGACTGCAAATTTTACCGGATTCGCCGCCAGGCTTCAGGCGGCCTGCATCACGCGGAAGCGGGGCGGCGTCCGCCGGTGCAGCGCTCCTGCCCGGCCAGGTCGCGCGCGGTGAAGACTTCGGTGAAGCCGGCGCGCTCGAGCAGCGCCTGCGTGGCAGCCGCCTGGTCGTAGCCGTGTTCCATCAGCAGCCAGCCGCCCGGCAGCAGCCGCGCGGGCGCGCCGGCCACGATCGCGGCCAGGTCGGACAGGCCGTCCTTGTGGTCGGTCAGGGCATCGATGGGCTCGAAGCGCAGGTCGCCTTCGGCGAGGTGCGGGTCGCCTTCGGCAATATAGGGCGGATTGCTGACGATCAGGTGGAAGCGCAGGTCGGCCGGCACCGCGGCATACCAGTCCGATACCAGGAAATGGATGCGGTCGGCGCCCAGGGCGCTGGCGTTGTCCTGCGCCACCATCAGCGCGCCCGGCGAAATGTCGGTCGCCCACACCTCGGCATCGGTGCGTTCGCGCGCGATGGTCACGGCCAGGATGCCCGAGCCCGTGCCCAGGTCCAGCACGCGCGGATGTGGCACGCCGGCCAGCCGCGCCAGCGACGATTCCGCGGCGATCTCTGTGTCAGGACGCGGAATCAGCACATCGGGCGTCACGCGGAACTTGCGGCCGAAGAATTCGCGCTCGCCGATCAGGTAGGCCATCGGCTCGCCGGCCAGTCGGCGCGCCAGCAGTGTGGCGAAGGCGTCGCGCTGGGGCAGGCTCAGGGTGTCGCCGTCACGGGTAATCAGCTGCGTGCGGGTCAGCCCGGTGACGTGCGTCAGCAGCATCCGCGCTTCCAGCGTGGGCAGGCCGGCCATGGCGGCGAGCGTATGCGCTTCACGCACGGTGGGGGAAGCCGGCAAGGCGCCGGACATGGCAGGGGACATCGGCAATGCGGGATCGGAAACGCCAGCGGCGACACGCCGGCCGGAAACAAAAAACCCCGCCGGGCGTTGGCCTGGCGGGGCTTTCGGCGGGTCTACCAGCTAAGGGAGCAGTGTAGCGCTGAACCCTGGCAGCCGGTGGGAATCCCTTGTAGCGGTCATTACTTATTGACGGCGTCCTTGGCCTTGTCGGCGCCTTCGTTGACAGCTTCCTTGGCCGCCTGCTTGGCATTTGCCATGGCGTTGCCGGCATCGGTCTTGGCCTTTTCGGCGGCGGCCGAGACATCGGCGGCGGCGTTGCTGGCCGCGGCCTTGGCGGCATCAGCGGCGTTGCCGGCGGCGGCAGCGGCATCGCTGGCAGCGGCCTTCGCCGATTCCGCCGCCTTTTGCATGGCGGTATCGGCGCTCGGCGTGGCCGGCGCTTCTTCCTTCTTGCTGCAAGCGGCCATGGCCGCGGTGATCATCAACAGCGCGAGCAGTTTCTTCATGATTTCGTCCTTATGTCCGTGCTTCAGGAGAGACAATAGCCGGCAACTTCTTCGGTAGCCGGTCGAAAACGATTATAGACAGCGGACTTTTGCCTGCCAGTGCTGTTTCAAGCATTTACAACAGATACAAAGCTTTAGCCGCCATAGAGCGGGGATCGCGTCGAGTATCGGTCAGGGAATTTCAATGGCGGTCGTCAGGCATCCTCGCCGAGCGCTGCCAGCTGGTCAGCCTGGTGTTCGGCCGCGAGCGCGGAGACCAGTTCGTCCAGATCGCCGTCCATGATCATGTCGATCTTGTAGAGCGTCAGGTTGATGCGGTGGTCGGTCACGCGCCCCTGCGGGAAGTTGTAGGTGCGGATGCGGTCGCTGCGGTCGCCGGAGCCGATCAGGTTGCGGCGGGTGCTGGCTTCCCTGGCCTGCGCGGCGCGCATCTGCTGGTCCTTGATGCGCGCGGCCAGCACCTTCATGGCCTTGTCCTTGTTGCGGTGCTGGCTGCGGTCGTCCTGGCACTCCACGACGATGCCGGTCGGGATATGCGTGAGGCGCACGGCCGAGTCGGTCTTGTTGACGTGCTGCCCACCGGCGCCCGATGCGCGGAAGGTGTCGATGCGCAGGTCGGACGGGTTGATTTCCACTTCGCCCACTTCATCGGCCTCCGGCATGACCGCGACCGTGCAGGCCGAGGTATGGATGCGGCCCTGCGCCTCGGTGGCCGGCACGCGCTGCACGCGGTGGCCGCCGGATTCGAACTTCAGGCGCGAGAACGCGGCATCGCCGGCAATGCGCACGATCACCTCCTTGTAGCCGCCCAGGTCCGATTCGGACTCGCTCATGATTTCCACCTGCCAGCGCTGGCGTTCGGCAAAGCGCGTGTACATGCGCAGCAGGTCGCCCGCGAACAGCGCGCTTTCCTCGCCGCCGGTGCCGGCGCGGATTTCCAGCAGCAGGTTGCGGTCGTCGTTCGGGTCCTTGGGCAGCAGCAGCTTCTGCAGGCTGGCTTCCAGCGTCTCCAGGCGCTCGCGCGCGCTGGCGATCTCGTCGGCCGCGAAGTCCTTCATCTCCGGATCGTCCAGCAGCGCCTGCGCGGTCGCCAGGTCGTCCTGGGCCTGGCGGTACAGGCCATATTGCTCGGCCACGGGCGACAGTTCGGCGTGCTCGCGGCTGAGCTTGCGGTACTGGTCGATGTTGGCAGTCGCGTCTTCGCGGGCAAGCAGGGCGTTGACTTCATCGAGTCGCTCGGCCAGTTGGTCGAGCTTGGCAAGCATGCTGGCTTTCATGGGAATCCGGGTAGGGAAGGCGGGAACCGGGCCGCGGTCGGCGCGGGCGGCGGGTTGCCGGCGCGCATGGCGCGCGGGCGCAGCGGTCGGCGCGGCTAGCGCTCGGAGTGGCTGCTGTGGCGGAACAGGCCGGGCACCAGGCGCACCAGCGCCTCGCGGTCCTCGCCCTGCGTGTGGTTCAGTGCATGGGTCGGGCCATGCAGGAACTTGCGCGTGAGCGCGCCCGACAGCGCTTCGAGCACGGCTTCCGGGTCATCGCCGCGCGCGAGCATGCGCCGGGCGCGGTCCAGTTCGGCCTGGCGGATCGACTCGCCGGTGGTCTGCAGTTCGCGGATGACCGGGACCACGCTGCGCGTTTCCAGCCAGTGCATGAAGTTCTGCACGCGGCTTTCGATGATCGCCTCGGCCTGGGCCACGGCGGCCTGGCGCAGCGCGTTGCCTTCGCGCACCACGGCGCCGAGGTCGTCCACGGTGTAGAGGAAAACGTCGTCCAGGCGCGCGACCTCGGGTTCCACATCGCGCGGCACGGCCAGGTCGACCATCATGATCGGGCGGTGCTTGCGGCGCTTGACCGCGCGTTCCACCGCGCCCAGGCCGATGATCGGCAGCGAGCTGGCGGTGCAGGACACGACGATGTCGAACTCGTGCAGGCGCTCGCCGAGATCCTGCAGGCGGATCGCCTGCGTGGTCAGGCCCTGTTCGGCGAGCTGCTCGGCGAGCTTTTCGCCGCGCTCGACGGTGCGGTTGGCCACCACCACCTGGCGCGGCTGCTGCGCCGCGAAGTGCGTGGCGCACAGCTCGATCATCTCGCCCGCGCCGATGAACAGCACGCACTGCGTCGAGATGCTTTCAAAGATCCGTTGGGCCAGCCGCACGGCGGCGGCGGCCATCGACACCGAATGCGCGCCGATCTCGGTCTGGCCGCGGACTTCCTTGGCCACCGCGAAGGTGCGCTGGAACAGCTGGTTCAGGTAAGTGCCCAGCGAGCCGGCTTCACCGGCGGTGCGCACCGCGTCCTTGAGCTGGCCCAGGATCTGGGTTTCGCCCAGCACCATCGAATCGAGTCCGCTGGCGACGCGGAACGCGTGGCGCACGGCCTCGGACTGCGGCAGGGAATACAAATGCGGCGCCAGGTCGGACGCCGGCACGTTATGGTGCTGCGACAGCCACCTCAGCGTATGCTCGAAACCCTCCGCACCCGGCGTGAGCACGTCGGTGGCGCAGTAGATCTCGGTGCGGTTGCAGGTGGAAAGGATGGCGGCTTCGGTACCATTGCGCCCCGACAGGTGCATACGCAGCGCGCCGAGCGCCGGTTTGATCTGCTCAAGCGGAAACGCCACCCGCTCGCGCAGCGAGACTGGTGCCGTCGTATGGTTGATGCCGATCGCGAGCAGTTGCATTTGTAGGGACTGGTACCGGGTCCGCAGCAAGTGCGGCCCGATTGCCATTATAACGTCGGGATCGGAACTTGCAGGCAGGCGCGGCCGCGAGCCGCCGGTGCTGTATCGTTACGCCGGAATCTCAGGCCTGTGGTTCCGGAGACACATGGGAGTCAGGATGCTGGGCACATTGATCGTCGGATTGCTGGTTGGCCTGGCCGCGCGCCAGATGCATCCCGCTGGCACGGTCGTTTCCCTGCCGGCCGCGCTGGTGCTGGGAATGGCGGGAGCTGCGGCGGCTTTCTACGGCGGGCGTGCGCTGCATCTTTTCACTGACGGGCAGATGAGCGGCTGGCTGGCGGCGATCGTCGGCGCCGCCGTCCTGGTCGGGATGTGGGGCGCGTTGCGGCCCCGCCACGGATAAGGTCAGAACTGACGATCCGGGCAGCAATCCGCGCCGACCGGGATGCGGATCAGGCGCGCGCCGCCAGGAAGCGGCGCAGGATGCCGTCCGAATAGTGGCTCGCTACATCCTTCAGGAATGCCGGAAAGTCCACGTGGGCGCTGTCGTCGGCGCGGTCCGAGATCGTCCGCATGACCGCGTACCTCACCCCGTATTCATGGCAGACCTGGGCCACGGCGGCGCCTTCCATCTCCACGGCCAGCAGGTCGGGCAGGCATTCGCGCAGCCCGGCGACTGCGGTGGCCGCGTTGATGAACTGGTCGCCGCTGGCAATCAATCCAAGCTGCAGCGATGGCGTGCCGATGCCGAAGCGCTCGCGCACTGCGGGCGGGACATCGGTGGGCAGGTCGTCGCGCAGGAAGCGGTCGGCGGCGGCGCGCAGCGCTTCGGTCAGGTCCGGGTCGGCGGGAAAGCGTGAGCGGTCCAGCAGCGGCACTTCATGGCGCGGGAACAGCGGGCGCGCGTCCAGGTCGTGCTGCATGGTCTCGCTGGCGATGACGATGTCGCCGACCCGCACGCCGTCGCCCACGCCGCCGGCCAGGCCGGTGAAGACGATCTCGTCCACGCCGAATTCCCGGATCAGGGTAGCCGTGGTGGCGGCCGCCGCGACCTTGCCGACGCGCGCGAGCACCAGCACGCAGGGCTGCCCGTGCAGGTGGCCCACATGGTAGTCGCGCATGCCGATGTGGTGGATGGTTGCGCGGGCGTCTTCATGGCGCATGGCCGCGACCAGGCTGTCGACTTCATCATGCAGCGCGGCGAGGATGCCGAGGGTCATGGGGCATGTTCGGAATGAAAGGCCAAAGCATACCGGTACGCGCTGCCCTGGCATAGGTCGCCCTGACCAATCCGCTGTGCGGCGCCAGCGGCGCTTTGCTAGAGTGGTTTCATTGCGACTCCGGGACAAGCGCATGACAACGACATCGACGCCGGCAACCGGCGAGCGCCGCGCCATCCGCCAGGCCCTGGCCGACTGGCGCGCGCAAGGGCGGCTGGCGCCCGGCAGCGTGGCGCGGCCGTGGGCGAGTACGGAGCCGGTGGCGGCCGACTGGCGCCGCTGGCTGGACCATGGGCTGCTGGCGCTGGGCACGGTGCTGCTGTGCGCCGGCGTGATCGTCTTCTTCGCCTTCAACTGGCAGGACCTGCACAAGTTCGCGAAATTCGCGGTGCTGGCCGCGGCCATCAGCCTGCTCGCCGGGTTTGCGCTGTTCCGGCCGCCCGCCGACATGGGCGGCCGCGCGGCACTTGGCGGTGCGCAGGTGCTGGCCGGTGTGCTGCTGGCCGTGATCGGACAGACCTACCAGACCGGGGCCGACGCCTGGCAGCTGTTCGCGCTGTGGACGCTGCTGGCCGTGCCGTGGGCGCTTGCCGCGCGCGCGGCGCCGCACTGGTGGCTGGTGATCGTGATCGGCAACGTTGCGCTGCTGCGTTATTTCAGCGTGCGCCTGGGCGTCGGCGGCATGTTCGAAATGCTGTTCGATGCCCGTTACGCGCGTACCACCACCTTGCTGTTGCTGGGCGCAGTGCTGCTGCAGCTGGCGCTGTGGGCATGGCTCGGCGCACAAGCTTCCTGGCTGGGCTTCCGGGGGCAGACCGGGGCGCGCATCCTGGCCGCGCTGGCCTGCTTTCATGCGGGTTTCGCGGGCCTTTGCGCATTGTTCGACAAGCACCCCGACCTGTCGGTCTTCGGGCTGGCGGCGATTGCGCTGCTGGCGCTGGGCTGGTGGTTCCGGCAGCGCGCCTTCGACATCGTGGTGCTGAGCCTGGCGAGCCTGACCGGCATCGTCCTGGTCGTTGCCGCGGTCGGCCGGCTGCTGATCGAGGGCAGGGCCGATTTCGGGGCCTTCCTGCTGCTGGGCCTGATCACCGTAGGCATGGCCGCCGGCGCGGCCGCGTGGCTGATGCGGGCTTACCGCGCGCAAACCGTGGAGCTGTCATGACCGAGGCCATCCAGACCGAACAGGCGCTGTGGCGCGAGCTGGCCGCGCGTGGCGAGGTGCAGGGCGACCCCGTTGCCAGAGTGCGGACGCCATGGGCGGTGCGTGCCTTGATGGGAGCGGCCGGGTGGCTTGGCGCGCTGTTCTTCCAGATGTTCTTCCTTGGCGCGGTCTTCGTCGCCGTACGCGAGGACGCCGGCGCGATTGCGGTGACCGGCTTTGCCATGATCATCCTCGCGGCGGTCCTGTACCGGCGCGGCTCGGGCATCGCGCTCGGGCAGTTCGCGCTGGCCGTGAGTCTTAGCGGCCAGGGCATGGTGATCTATGGCGTGGCGGAGTTGCTCGGCGGGGGGCGACTGATCGAGACGGCCGCGTTCTGGGTGTGCCTGGCCGTGTTCGAGGCTGCGCTCTACGCGCTGGTGCAGAACCGGCTGCACCGGTTCCTGGCCGCGCTGGGCGTGTGGGTCGGACTGGCCGTCGCCGTCCATATCGTGCTGGCGGGTTCGGAGCGCAACGCATGGCTCACCATTCCGTGGTCGTTCGGCTGGCTGGCGCCGTTTGCGTGCGCGCTCGCGGCGTGGTTCACGGCAGCCGAGGAGCGCCTGTGTGTCACCGGCGTACATGGATGGTTCGAGCCCGCGATGGATGCCACGCTGCTGTTCGCGCTGGGCGCGGCGCTGGTGGTGACGGGCGCGAGCCATCCGCTGGCATGGCTCGGGATCCCGGAGACGGCACCGCGCTTTTCCGGCGCGCGCTGGCTGGCCGGCGGGCTCGTCGGTGTGGTGCTGGTCGGCTTCGCGCTGGTGGAGTCCCGGCGCCTGGCGCTGTCCGCCACAGCCGTTGCGATCCTGCTTGCCGGCACGGTGGCGTTCGGTGCCCTGATGGCGGCGGCTCCCGCTGTCGGCGCTGGCGCGCTCGCACTGGGACTGGCGTTGCGGCGGGCCTCGTTGCCTTGGCTGGGCCTGGGCATTGCGGCCATCGCGATCGGCTTCATCTGGTACTACAGCTCGTTGAATTGGACGCTGCTGGCAAAGTCCGTCACGCTGGTCGTTGCCGGCGTAATGCTGATGGTATTTCGTCAGTGGCTGGGACGTGCCGCGCCGGCAAAGGAGGCCGCATGAAACGCTGGATCCTGATTGCGTGGGCACTGACGCTGGCCCTGGCCGCGGTGGGCATCGCGGGCAAGGAGCGCCTGCTGGCGCGCGGCGACGCCGTCCTCCTCAAGCTTGCGCCGGTCGATCCGCGCTCGCTGATGCAGGGTGACTATATGGCGCTGAACTTCGACATCGGCAACCGGATTCTTGCCGCGCAGGGCCGTGCTGATCGGCCTCCGCGCGACGGCGTAGCCGTGATTCGGCGCGACGAGCAGGGCGTGGCCAGCTTCGTGCGCATACACGCCGGCGAGCCGCTGGCGGCGGGCGAGCTGCTGCTGCGCTACCAGATCGCGCGCTCGCGCTGGGGCGGCATGCAGGCGCAGGTGTCGACCGATGCTTATTTCTTTCAGGAGGGGCAGGCGGAGCGGTTTGCGCAGGCTGGCTATGGGGAATTCCGTGTGGATGCTGACGGGCAGGCGTTGTTGGTGGGGCTGCGGGGGAAGGGGATGGAGAAGTTGTGAGGTCCCCCCTCAGAGGATGGGGAACGACAGTGCAATCATAACCACAAAGCCCCGCCGGCTACGCCGGCGAAACAGCGGCACATGCCAAGCACGAAAAACCCAACCATTCCCCATTCCCGCAATCCGGCGAAGACCCAAAAAAAGCCCGGCAATTGCCGGGCTTTCAGGTTGGATTCGAGATGTCATTAGACATCCAAGCTTTGGCGTCAGACGTTGAACAAGAAGTTCATCACATCCCCATCCTTCACCACATATTCCTTCCCTTCCGCCCGCATCTTGCCCGCTTCCTTCGCTCCGGTTTCACCCTTGAAGGCGATGAAGTCCTCATAGGCGATGGTTTGCGCGCGAATGAAGCCGCGTTCGAAGTCGGTGTGGATCACGCCGGCGGCCTTCGGGGCGGTATCGCCCACGTGGATGGTCCAGGCGCGGACTTCCTTCACACCGGCGGTGAAGTAGGTCTGCAGGCCCAGCAGCTTGTAGCCGGCGCGGATCACGCGGTCCAGGCCAGGCTCTTCCATGCCCAGGTCGGCCAGGAATTCGGCCTTGTCGGCATCGTCCAGGTCGGCGATCTCGGCCTCGATGGCGGCGCAGACGGCTACGACCGGCGAATCAGTGGTCTTGGCGTACTCACGCACGGCATCCAGGTGCGGGTTGTTCTCGAAGCCGTCCTCACGCACGTTGGCCACATACATGGTGGGCTTGGCGGTGATCAGGCAGAACGGGCGCAGGGCATCCCACTCTTCCGGGGCCAGGTCGAGCGTGCGCACGGCCTTGGCCTGGTCGAGCACGGTCTGTGCCTTTTCCAGCACCGCGACCAGACGCTGGGCTTCCTTGTCGCCAGCGCGGGCGGGCTTCACATAGCGCGCCAGGGCCTTCTCGACAGTGGCCAGGTCGGCCAGCGCCAGCTCGGTGTTGATGACCTCGATGTCCGACAGCGGATCGACCTTGCCGGCCACGTGGATCACATTCTCGTCTTCAAAGCAGCGTACGACGTGCGTGATGGCGTCGGTTTCGCGGATGTTGGCAAGGAACTGGTTGCCCAGGCCTTCACCCTTGGAGGCGCCCGCTACGAGACCGGCAATGTCGACGAATTCGACCACGGCGGGCAGGATGCGCTCGGGCTTGACGATCTCGGCCAGCTTCGCAAGCCTCGGATCCGGCACTTCCACCACGCCTACATTGGGCTCGATGGTGCAAAACGGATAGTTTTCGGCGGCGATGCCGGCCTTGGTCAGGGCGTTGAACAGCGTGGACTTGCCGACGTTGGGCAGGCCGACGATGCCGCATTGGAGGCTCATGGTGACAGGCGGGAAATTGCAAAACCCATATTCTAGCGGATGGGCCCCCCGGGCCTTGCCCTGCCGTGCCTTGTGATCCAAGGGGCCGGGAGTGACGTGGCTATAATCCAGCCATGACCCGATCCCATGCGTCCGTGCGTAATTCCTCCGCTTTCCAGATTGCCGTCGTCGGCGGCGGCATCGTGGGCAAGTCCTGCGCCTTGCTGCTGGCGCAGCAGGGCATGAGCGTGGCCCTGGTCGCGCCGCGTCCGGCGCGCGGGCGTCCGCCAGCCGGTCCCGATGACTGGGACAGCCGCATCTACGCGTTTTCCGCGAGTTCGCAGGCGTTGCTGGCGCGCATGCGCGTCTGGGAAGCGCTCGATCCCGCCCGTATCCAGCCGGTGCGGGACATGCGCGTGTCCGGCGACGTGAGCGCCGCCGAAACGTCCCCGAGCCTCGATGGCGACCTGCATTTCTCGGCCTATGCGGCGGCGGTGCCGCAGCTTGCGTGGATCGTCGAATCCGGGCTCGTGGAGCGCGCCCTCGACACCGCACTCGGTTTCCAGCACCAGGTCCAGTGGCATGACGACACCGCCTCCGGCTTCGAGCGCGATGCCGACGGCGCCACGCTCACGCTATCCGGCGGCGCGAAGATTCGCGCGGCCTGCGTGGTCGGCGCCGATGGCGCGCGTTCCTGGGTGCGCCAGCAGTGCCATATCGGCGTGACCACGCGCCGCTATCGCCAGCTTGGGGTGGTGGCCAACTTTGAATGCGAACGGCCGCATCACGACACGGCCTGGCAATGGTTCCTGGGCGCGCCGGAAAAGCTCATGGCGGACGAAGAGGCGGCCAATGGCGAGATCCTGGCCATGCTGCCGTTGCCCGGTTCGCGCATGTCGATGGTCTGGTCGGCCGACGAGGCCCACGCGCACGAGTTGCTGGCGCTGTCGCCGGAGGCGCTCGCCGCCACGGTGATGCAGGCCGCCGCGGGCGCAGTCGGCAGCCAGTTCGGCGCGCTGCATTGCATCACGCCTGCGCAGGGCTTCCCGCTGGTGCTGCAGCGCGCGGAACAGTTCGTGCAGCCGCACCTGGCGCTGGTGGGCGATGCCGCGCACGTGGTGCATCCGCTGGCCGGGCAGGGCATGAACCTCGGTTTGCGCGATGTTGCGGAACTTGGCAAGGTCATGGCCGCCAAAGAACCTTTCCGCGGCGAGGGCGACCTGCGCCTGCTGCGCCGCTACGAACGGGCCCGCGCCACCGACCTGCTGTCGCTGACCGCTGCGACCGATGGCCTGCACCGGCTGTTCTCGCTGCCCGGCAGCATGGCGCGCGTGGTGCGCAATACCGGCATCCGCATGGTGGGCCGGCAGTCGCTGCTCAAGCGCTTCCTGATTGAACGGGCGCTCGGCTGACGCCGGGGCCCGGACCCTGACTGAATACCTGGAGTCGATATGTTCCAACTCATGCGCCGCCACCCCGCCTGGACCACCGCCATTGCAGGCGGCCTGGCGGCCGCAGGCTTTGCCCTGCACGCCATGGCGGCCGGCGAACCGGGCGCCGACCGCATCAAGGAATCCCTTCAGAAGATGCTGGGCGGCCGCGCGGAAGTGAAGAGCGTGACCAAGAGCCCGGTGCCGGGGCTCTTCGAAGTCAACGTCGGCGGGCAGGTGGTCTACACCGACGCCACCGGCCGCTACGTGATCAATGGCGAGCTGATCGATACCAAGACCGGCACCAACCTGACCGAAGAGCGCCTGGCGGACATCAACCGCATCAAGTGGTCCGACCTGCCGCTGGCGCGCGCCATCAAGTGGACCAAGGGGGACGGCAGCCGCCAGGTCGCCGTGTTCTCGGACCCTAACTGCGGGTACTGCAAGCGCATCGAGCAGACCTTCCAGCAGATGGACAACATCACGGTCTACACCTTCCTGTATCCGGTGCTCTCGCCGGATTCGGAGACCAAGGCGAAGCAGGTCTGGTGCTCGGCCGACCGCACCAAGGCCTGGCGCGACTGGATGCTGAACAAGGTGGCCCTGACCGGTAACGGCAACTGCAAGACCCCGGTCGACGACAACCTCGCGCTCGGCCAGAGCATGAATATCACGGGCACGCCGGCCGTGTTCTTCATGGACGGCACGCGCATCCCGGGCGCGGCCGATGCCGGCACGCTCGAACGCAAGCTCGCGAGCATCAAGAAGTAAGGCGCGGCCGGCGTCCCGGCCCGAGCAGGCGGCCGGACCCAGTCCGGCCGCTTTGCATTCCGGACCATCCCTTCCAGACAGACCGCCCGCAGGGCGGCACAGGAGACTTCCATGACGTTCCAGGCATTGCTGCTGACCCAGGCGGATGGCGCCACCCAGGCCAACATCGCCACGCTGGACGAGGGCCAACTTCCGGCCGACGGCGACGTGCTGGTCGCGGTCGACTATTCCACCATCAACTTCAAGGACGGGCTGGCCATCACCGGGCGCGTGCCGGTGGTGCGCAAGTGGCCGATGGTGGCCGGCATCGACGGCGCCGGCACGGTGCTGGAGTCGTCCCATCCGCGCTGGAAGGCCGGCGACAAGGTCATCCTGAACGGCTATGGCGTCGGCGAGACGCACTGGGGCTGCCTGGCACAGCGTGCGCGCCTGAAGGGCGACTGGCTGGTGCGCCTGCCCGATGCCTTCACCACGCGCCAGGCCATGGCGATCGGCACGGCCGGCTACACGGCGATGCTGTCGGTGCTGGGGCTGGAGCGCGGCGGCGTCAATGGTCCGGTGCGTCCGGGCGATGGCGAGGTACTGGTCACGGGCGCCTCCGGTGGCGTGGGCACGGTGGCGATCGCGATCCTCGCCAAGCTCGGCTATCGCGTGGTGGCTTCCACTGGCAAAAGCAACGAAGCGGATTTCCTCAAGGCGCTCGGTGCGGCGGAGGTCATCGATCGCGCGGAGCTGTCCGCGCCGGGCAAGCCACTGCAGAAGGAACGCTGGGCGGCGGTGGTCGACGCGGTCGGCTCGCACACGCTGGTCAACGCCTGCGCGCAGGTGCGTTACGGCGGCGTGGTCACGGCATGCGGACTCGCGCAGGGCATGGATTTCCCGGCGTCCGTGGCCCCGTTCATCCTGCGCGGCGTGACGCTGGCCGGTATCGACAGCGTGATGGCCGCGATGGCCTTGCGCGAGCAGGCCTGGGCGCGGCTGGCGACGGACCTGGAGCCGGACCGCCTCAACGCGATCACGCGCGAGATCGGACTGGGCGAGGCCATCGAGGCTGGCCGCAGCATCGTGGAAGGCAAGCTGCGCGGGCGCACCGTGGTCAACGTCAACCGCAGCTGATCGCGCCCGACGGCCTCGGCCAGCCTCGGCCAACCTCGGCAGATCGCGCCGAATGACGAACGATACAATCATGCCCATGACGCCGATCCGCTATGCCATTGCCCCGCTTCAGCCCGAAGCGCATCTCTTCGCCGTCACCGTCACGGTGACCTCGCCCGATCCTGCCGGCCAGCGCTTCTTCCTGCCGGCCTGGATTCCGGGCAGCTACATGATCCGCGAATTCGCCCGCCATATCGTGCGCATCCGCGCCGACGCGGGCGGCAAGCCGGTGGCGCTGACCAAGCTCGACAAGCACAGCTGGCAGGCTGCGCCGGTCGACGCATCGGCCGGTGCGCTCACGCTGAGCTATGAAGTCTATGCCTGGGACCTGTCGGTGCGCGCCGCGCATCTCGACACGACCCACGGTTTCTTCAACGGCAGTTCGGTGTTCCTGTGCGTGGACGGGCAGGAGGACCAGCCCTGCACCGTGGATATCCACGCGCCCGCCGGCGACGCGTACCGCAACTGGCGCGTGGCCACCGCGATGCGCGAGGCATCGGGCCGCGAGGGCGCCAAACGCTATGGCTTCGGCCGCTACCAGGTCGCCGACTATGACGAGCTGGTCGATCACCCGGTCGAAATGGGCGACTTCCTGCTGGCCACCTTCCGCGCATGCGGGGCCCAGCATGACGTGGTGTTCACAGGCCGCGTGCCGCAGCTTGACATCGAGCGTGTCTGCCGCGACCTCAAGCGCATCTGCGAAACCCAGATCCGCCTGTTCGAGCCGCGCACCGCACGCGCGCCATTCCTGGACAGCAATCGCCGCTATGTCTTCATGACGATGGTGACCACGGATGGCTACGGCGGCCTGGAACACCGCGCCAGCACCGCGCTGATGTGCGCGCGCTCGGACCTGCCGGTGCGCGGCGACAGCGAGTCCAGCGAGGGCTACCGCACCTACCTGGGCCTGTGCAGCCACGAGTATTTCCACACCTGGAACGTCAAGCGCATCAAGCCCGCCGCGTTCGTGCCGTACCGGCTGCGGGAGGAATCCTACACGCCGCTGCTGTGGCTGTTCGAGGGCTTCACCAGCTACTACGACGACCTCGTGCTGGTGCGCTCGGGCTGCGTGACCGACACCCAATACGTCGAGATGCTGGCCAAGACCTGGAACGGCGTGCTGCGCGGCAACGGCCGCACCAAGCAGAGCGTGGCGGACAGTTCGTTCGATGCCTGGACCAAGTACTACCGCCAGGACGAGAACGCGCCCAATGCCATCGTCAGCTACTACACCAAGGGCTCGCTGGTGGCGCTGACGCTCGACCTGACCATCCGCGACAAGACCGGCGGGCGGCGCTCGCTCGACGACGTGATGCGCGCGCTGTGGCAGCGCTACGGGCGCGACTTCTATGCGCCGGATGCGGTCCAGCGTGGCGTCACGGAGGCCGAGGTCCATGCACTGTTCGACGAGGTCACGGGCCTGCGCCTCGGTGCGTTGCTGCGCTCGCTGACCGAAGGTACCGGCGAACTGCCGCTGGCGCCGCTGTTCAGGCGTTTCGGCGTCAAGTCCGAGGCGCAAAAGGCGACCCGCGCCGCGGCGCTGGGCATCAAGACCAAGACCGACGATGGCTGGGTGCGGGTGACCCAGGTGCTCGACTGCGGCGCGGCGCAGGCTGGCGGCGTGTCCGCGGGCGACCTGCTGGCCGCGGTCGACGGCCTGCGCGTGGCACCTGGCCAGTTCGACAAGCTGCTGGCGCGCTACCGTGCCGGGGATCCCGTCACGCTGCACGTGTTCCGGCGCGACGAGCTGCACGTGCTGCCGCTGACGCTCGCACGCGAACCCTCGGCGCAGCACAAGCTGAGCCTGGAAAGCGGGCGCCACACTGCGCGCACGCGCTGGCTGGGCCACTGAAATCCGCGTGCCCCGCAGTATCTCCGCAGCCTGACCCAGCCACGCGTCCATGCAATACGCGCACGATCCCCGCACCTTCGTCTATTCGCACTATGTCTACCGTGGCCTGCGCTCGGCCACGGGCGTGATCGGCGCCACGCTGATCGCCCTGCAGTTCGCCGACCTGCCCACCGCGATGGTGGTGTCGATGGGCGCGCTGTGCACCAGCCTGATGGACTTGCCGAGCCCGGTGAGCCACAAGTTCAACGAGATGCTGGCCAGCGTGCTGCTGACCAGCGCCGTCACGCTGGCGGTGGCGCTGGCCACGCCGTTCCCGCGCGTGATGCCATTCGTGCTGGTGCTGGTCACCTTCATGGCCGGCATGATGACGGTGTACGGCAACAAGACGCTGCCGCTGCAGTTCTCCACGCTGTTCGTGATGACGCTGACCATCAACGAGGACTTCGTGGTGCGCCGCGCGCTCGAGCACACGGGGCTGTTCCTCATCGGGGCGGTGGCCTACCTCGCGTACGCCATGCTCGTGAGCTGGGTCACCGAGCGCCGCACCAAGCAGCAGATCCTGGCCGAGTCGCTGTACGAGATGGCCCGCTATCTCGAGGTCAAGGCCGGCTTCTACGACGCCGGCAGCGACTACGACGCCCAGTTCAACCAGCTGGTGCGCCAGCAGATCATCGTCGCGGAGCGCCAGCAGGCCGCGCGCGACCTGGTGCTGCGCGGCAACCGTACGCCGCATGACGGGCTGCTGGTGCAGGTGCACCTGCGCATGCTCGACCTGTACGAGTACATCCTGTCCACCAACACCGACTATCCGCTGCTGCGCCAGACCTTCGGCGGCACGCCGGTGCTGGACCAGCTGCGCAAGCTTGTGCTGCTGATGTGCAAGGACGTCGAGGAGATTGCCTACGAAGTCACGCGCGGGCGCCCGTCCTATGCCGCCGTGGACTATCGGGAAGGCCTGCGTGCCGTGGAGGCCGGGATCGCGCAGCTGCGCCACCACCACATCTCGCCAGCGGCGATGACGGCGCTGGCCGAGACGCTGGACATGATCCGCGGCGCGATCACGCTGGTGGGGCAACTGCACGAGGCGTCGCGCACGCCCGTGGAGCCGGCCAAGGTGCTGCCGGGCGCCGACATGACGCCGTTCCTCACGCGCCAGAAGTACGAGCTCGGCGTGCTGCGCGACAACCTCAAGTGGCGCTCGCCCGCATTCCGCTTCGCGCTGCGGATCTCGATGGCGGTCGCGCTCGGGTTGTGGGTCGCGGACCACGTGCCATACGCCTCGCACGGCTACTGGATCCTGCTGACCATCATCGTCATCCTGAAGCCCAATTTCAGCATGACCAAGCAGCGCTACAACGACCGCGTGATCGGCACGCTGATCGGCTGCATCATCTCAGTGGGCATCCTGAAGGTATTCCACGAACCGCTGATCCTGCTCGGTTTCCTGTTCCTGGCGCTGGTGGCAAGCGCGGCGTTCGTGACCATCAAGTACCGCTATACGGCGATCGCGGCCTGCGTGCAGGTGCTTATCCAGATCAACCTGCTGATGCCGAACACCCAGAACGCGGCGGGCGAGCGGCTGGTGGATACGGTGATCGGTGGCATCATCGCCTCGCTCTTCAGCTTCGTGCTGCCGAGCTGGGAGTACCGCGCCATTCCGAAGCTGGTGGAAGGCGTGCTGCAGGCCAACCGCCGCTATATCGCGGCCACGCGCGACCTGCTGCTGCGCCGGGCCAAGGACGACTTCGCCTACCGCGTGCAGCGCAAGCAGTTCATGGATGCGCTGTCGGCACTGATCGGCTCGTTCCAGCGCATGCTCGACGAGCCCAGGAGCCGGCACCGCGCGGTGGACAACCTGAACCGGTTTATCGTGCAGAACTACTTGGTGGCGGCGCACGTGGCGGCCGCGCGCATCCAGGTGCGGCAGCACTACACCGAACTCGACATCCCCGCGGCGGAAACGGCGATCGAGCAGGCGACCGATGCCGCCAGCCGCAGCCTGCAACTGGCGATCGAACGGCTGGCCGCGGACGACCGCTCGGGCAGCCGGGGCGCGGGCTTCATCCGCGCCGGCGAGCAGGTGGCCGGCGCCGGCAGGCCGCCGCTCGAAGGCCCGCCGCCCGAACATGCCGATGACCGGCGCGCGCGGCTCGCGGACTCGGCCGACCGGCGCCGGGCCGACGAGCTTGCACACGCGGCGGCGGCAGGGGAGTCCGCCCACGAAGCCGGCCCGACCGCCAGTTCCACGGGCCGTCCCGCCAATGCCGTGCTGGAACGCCGCCTGCGCGCGCTGCGCGAGGACGCGGCCAAGATCGCGCTGCGCACCGGTGCGATCGGTCGGGCGATGCGGATGCGGGACTGAGGTACGGGCAGGGAATAGGACCGACGACGACGTCGGTTCCTCCCCTCTCCCATGCATGGGAGAGGGGAGTCACGCTTCAGAAGGTTGTCAGGTTAGCGTTCTACGCCAGCTTCCCCTTGGTCCTGCTCCTCCTTCGGCAACGTCAGCATCCCGCTGTTATAGCTGTACTCATATACCTCGCCGTGACGCCCCCAGTCGATCGCCACGGACAGCACGCGCTCCGCTTCCTCGGGCTTGAGGAAGGCTTCCAGTTCGCGCAGCACCTGCTCCTCGCCGACTTCGCCGTCCTCCGACGCTTCCAGTTCGCGCCGGATATGCGTGGCCAGCGCGACATGCGCGAGCAACTGCCGGCCGAACATGGCCTTGCGCTCGTTCGGCTCGGCCGCATAGTACTCGCGGCCCGTCTCGGTGGTGGTGATGTCGCCGCGCTCGATATGCGCGAGCTGCAACAGCTGCAAGGCTTCGCAGGCGGGCAGCAGGTCGTCGTCGGTCAGGCCGGCCTCGTCGGCCAGGTGCGGCAGGTCGGCCCGGCCGTGGAACGGCGGCTCCGACAGCAGGTCGAGGATGGCGTCCATCTGGCTGATGTCCACGTCCGGCAGCCGGTAGCCGATCTGGCGCGATGGCGCCAGTGCCGGCACGCGCGGCTCGGGCGCCGCCGGCGAAGTCATCAGCATGTAGACCTCGTCGATCAGCGCGCGCACCTGGGCGGCGTCGCGGTTGCGCGGGCGCGGGAACGGCACGCGGACTTCGGCGCGGATGCGCCCCGGATCGCTCGACAGGATGACGATCCGGTCGGCCATCATCACCGCTTCCTCGATATTGTGCGAAACGATCAGGATGCTGCGGATATTGGCGCGGCCGCTTTCCCACAGGTCCAGCATTTCGTCGCGCAGCGTCTCGCCGGTGAGCACGTCGAGCGCGGAAAACGCTTCGTCCATCAGCAGCAGGTCGGGCTGCGTCACGAGCGCGCGCGCGATGCCCACGCGCTGGCGCATGCCGCCGGACAGCTCGCGCGGCAGCGCGCCGTTGAAGCCCGACAGCCCGATCATGTCGATCGCCGCTTCCGCGCGGCGCGCGCGCTCGGCCTTGGGCACGCCCTGGGCTTCCAGCCCCAGCTCCACGTTCTGCTGCACCGTGAGCCACGGGAACAGCGCGAACGACTGGAACACCATGGCGATGCCCTCGGCCGTGCCATTCAGGCGGCTGCCGCGGAACTGCACTTCGCCGCGGTCGGCGCCGACCAGCCCGGCCATGATGCGCAACAGGGTCGACTTGCCCGAGCCGGACTTGCCCAGCATGGCGACGATTTCGCCTTCGCGCAGCGTCAGGTCGACGCCTTCGAGCACGGAGCGGTCGCTCTGGCTGGCCGTGCGGAACATCTTGGAGACGCCGCGCAGTTCGATCACGGGCGCCGTGACGGCGGGGTTCAGGTTTTCTGCCATCGTTGCCTTACAAGCGGGTGCGCTCCTGCGCGAGTTGATACAGGCGGTTCCACAGCAGCCGGTTGAAGCCGACCACGAACAGCGCCATCACGCCGATGCCCAGCGCGATGCGCGGGAAGTCGCCGCGCGCGGTGGTTTCGGCGATATAGCTGCCCAGCCCCGTGGCGACCAGCGTGCGGTCGCCCCAGGTGACGTATTCCGCCACGATGCTGGCGTTCCACGAGCCCCCCGCGGCCGTCACCAGCCCGGTCAGCAGGCTCGGGAACACCGCGGGGATCAGGAAGCGCTTCCACAGCAGCCAGCCGCGCAGGCCGAAATTGCGCGCGGCCAGCCTGAGTTCGGTCGGGATGCCCGACGCGCCGGCCACCAAATTGAACAGGATGTACCACTGCGTGCCGAAGATCAGCAGCGGGCTGAGCCAGATTTCCGGGTTCAGGCCGAAGCGCACGATCAGCATGACCACCAGCGGGAACATCAGGTTGGCGGGGAAGGCCGCCAGGAACTGCGCCACCGGCTGCGCAATGCGCGCCACCGACGGGTTCAGGCCGATGCGGATGCCGATCGGCACCCAGATCACCGCCGCCAGCGCGATCAGCACGATCACGCGCACCATGGTCAGCATGCCCAGCCACAGCACATGGCCGACTTCGGCCCAGCCGACTTCGCTGTGCACGAAGTACATCACGCGGCCCAGCGCGGCCAGCGCCACCAGCAGGATGACCGCGTTGGCGGCGCGCTCGCGCCATTGCACGCGGCGCGGATCGGGTTCGGCCGACGCGCGGCCCTGGGGCCGCGCGCCCCACGCCAGCGTGCGCTCGGCCAGCGCCGCCGTGCGCGCCAGCAAGGCCCGCACCCACTCCGAGCGGCGCAGCAGGTTGAGCAGCCACGACTCGGGCTCCTTGTCCTGGGCCAGCGTCTCGAAGCGGAAGCGGTCGGCCCACGCCACCAGCGGGCGGAACAGCAGCTGGTCATACAGCAGGATGCCGACCAGCATGGAGACGATGGCCCATCCGATCGCCGCCAGGTCCTGCTGCTGGATGGCCAGCGCGATATAAGAGCCGATGCCCGGCAGCCGGATGTCTTGGCCAGACACCGAGATGGCTTCCGAGGCGACCACGAAGAACCAGCCGCCGGACATCGACATCATCATGTTCCACAGCAGCCCCGGCATGGCGAACGGCACTTCCAGCCGCCAGAAGCGCTGCCACGGCGACAGCCGGAACATGGCTGCCGCCTCGAGCAGGTCGCCCGGGATGGTGCGGAACGACTGGTACAGGCTGAAGGCCATGTTCCAGGCCTGCGAGGTAAAGATGGCGAAGATCGCCGCGCATTCCACGCCGATCAGGTTGCCCGGGAACAGCGCGATGAAGCCGGTCACGGTGATCGAGAGGAAGCCCAGCACCGGGATCGATTGCAGGATGTCCAGCGCCGGCACCAGCACCTTTTCGGCCGTGCGGTTCTTGGACGCCAGCGCCGCGAACGCCAGCGAGAACACCAGTGACGCCGCCAGCGCCGCCAGCATGCGGATGCTGGTGCGCATCAGGTAGTAGGGCAGGTAGGCGATGTCCAGATGCACCGTCATCGGCTCGCCGGGCACGAATGGCACGTTCATCTGCTGTGCCGCGAACGCCACCATGACGAGGATCGCGAGCAGGATCGGCAGCAGCGCGAAGTCGAAGCGGTTGGGCGGGGCGGTCAGCAGCTGGCTGTCATAGCCGGGCGCTGGCGTGGCCGGGTTGTCGTTGGCGGGTTGCTGCATCATGGCGCTTGGTGGGCTGGCGCAGCCGGCATGGCGATGACCGGCGGCGGAAGGGGCGGCCCGTCGATGGGACCTGGCTGACGGCTTGGGTGCCGGCGACATCACGCCTCGTGGCGCGCATTCTCTGGTAACGCCCGGGGCAGCCGTCTAGTTTACGTCTTGTGGATGACGTGCCGATGTAGCGGGGCGGCCGGCACGGTCAAGGAGGAGCATGCCATGGAAACCTGGCACATGACGGCGCATGGGCGCGTGCAGGGCGTGGGCTACCGCGCTGGCTGCGCGCAGGCGGCCATTTCGCTCGGGCTAAAAGGCTGGGTGCGCAACCGGTCCGACGGCACCGTCGAAGTCATGGCCGCCGGCACGGTGCTGCAACTGGAGGCACTGCGCGACTGGATGCAGTCCGGCCCGCCGGCCTCGCGCGTCACGCACGTGGACGTGGAACCGGGTCAGGGCAGGTTCGAGGATTTCGACCTGCGGCCGACGGTTTAGGGGCGAAGCGGAGTCCGGCCGGAAAGTCCGGTAAAGCCGCTCAGGCCGCCAGCCAGTCGATCGGCGTGCGTCCGTGCGCCTCCAGCCACTGGTTGGCTTCGCGGAAATGCCCGCACCCCAGGAAGCCGCGGTGCGCCGAGAGCGGCGACGGGTGCGGGGCTTCCAGCACGCAGTGGCTGTCCGTGAGCAGCGGCTTCTTGGCCTGTGCATGGCTGCCCCACAGCAGGAATACGAGGTTCGGGTGGCTCACGGCCAGCGCGTGGATCAGGCAGTCGGTCACCGCTTCCCAGCCGCGCCGCGCATGGCTGGCGGCCTGGCCCTGTTCCACCGTCAGCACGGTGTTCAGCAGCAGCACGCCCTGGCGCGCCCAGCCTTCCAGGTTGCCGGACGCGCGCGGCGCCGGGCTGTCGCCGTATTCGGCGGCGATTTCCTTGAAGATGTTGCGCAGGCTCGGCGGCACCTTGACGCCGTCCGGTACCGAGAAGGCGAGGCCATGCGCCTGCGGCAGCTCTACGCCGCCGACCAGGCCAGTGCCGTGGTACGGGTCCTGGCCGAGGATGACGACCTTGACCGCGTCGGGCGGCGTCAGGTGCAGTGCATGGAAGACCTCGTGCGGATAGACCGGCTTGCCGGCTGAACGCTCGCGGTCGACGAAGGCGGCCAGCTCCTGCCAGGCCGGTGCCGTCAGGCAGGGCTCCAGCAACGCGCGCCAGGCGGCGGGCAGGGCCTCGGCCTGGGCTTGCAGCCCCGCGGCTGCGGCGCGAGGTGTTGCTGTGTCGGTCTCGGAGGCGAAAAGGTCGGCTTGCATGCGGTCGGATGGAGGCAGGATCGCTGGGGGTGGGAAGGTATCAGGCGTCTGCGACACCGGCCAGCCGGTAGCCGCGCGCGGCCTTGCTGAGATCGGACGGCGTCAGCGCGGCGATGGCCTGCAAGCGCGCGCCAAGCGCGTGGAGCGCGTCGGCCGCCCGGCTTTCATCGCCCGACAGCCATTCCAGTTCCAGTTCCTGGATGCGCTCCTGCGCGTGGGTGGCCGGCGCGGTGATGGCACCGCTGTCGAGCGCGGCCTCGATGCGCGCGCCGTCCTGTTCCAGGATCCAGGTGCGACGGGCAAAGTCGGTGCGAAAGACCGGGGCAAGGCGGGCTGCCAGCGGCGCGAGCAAGGCGCGCGCCTCGTCCGGCAGTTTCTGCAGCTCGATGGCCTCGCCGGCGACTTCGGTTTCCCACTCGTGCCGGCTGGCCAGGCCGGCCTGGCTTTGCCCAGCGGTCTTCAGCGTCTGCAGCCACTGGGCGCCCTTGCGGCGCAGGCGCAGCGCGGCGCGCGCGCGGGCCAGGTCGCGTTCGGGCGTGTCGAGGTAGACGTTGAGCAGCGTGAGCTCGCCCTTGGCCTCGCCATTGGCGTCGAGCCACGCAGCGACCTGCGCCAGCGCCGCATCGGGAACGGCGAGCTTCAGCTCGATTTCCTGTGCCATCGGGTTACGCGAACAGGCGGGCCAGTTCGACACCCGGGTCCGGCGCGCGCATGAACGCTTCGCCGACCAGGAAGGCATGGACATCGGCATCGCGCATGCGCTTCACGTCGTTCGGGCCCAGGATGCCGGATTCCGTGACCACGAGGCGATCGGCCGGCATGCGCGGCAGCAGCTCAAGCGTGTTGTCGAGCGAGACTTCGAAGGTGCGCAGGTTGCGGTTGTTCACGCCAAGCAGCGGCGTCTTCAGGCGCAGCGCGCGGTCGAGCTCGTCGCCGCCGTGGACTTCCACCAGCACGTCCATGCCGAGTTCGTGCGCGCAGGCTTCCAGGTCGGCCATCAGGCCCGGGTCGAGCGCCGAGACGATCAGCAGGATGCAGTCCGCGCCCCAGGTGCGCGCTTCATAGACCTGGTACAGGTCGAGCATGAAGTCCTTGCGCAGCGCGGGCAGCGGGCAGGCGCCGCGCGCGCGCTTGAGGTAGTCGGCATGGCCCTGGAAGAAGTTCACGTCGGTCAGCACCGACAGGCAGGCGGCGCCATGGCTGGCGTAGCTCTCGGCAATCGCCTCGGGCACGAAGTTCTCGCGCAGCACGCCCTTGGACGGCGAGGCCTTCTTGACCTCGGCGATCACGCCGGCGTGGCCGGCGGCGATCTTCTCGCGCAGCGCGCGTTCGAAGCCGCGCGGGGCGAAGCCGGCCTCGTGGCGCAGGCTTTCGGCCTCGGCGCGCAGGCTGGGCAGGTCGCGCTTCTTGCGGGCAGCGGCGACTTCGTCGGCCTTGACGGCCATGATCTTTTGCAGGATGTCGGACATACGGCGTTTCCGGCGGATAGTGGAATTCAGGCCTTGAACTGCTGCGTGGCGCGCACGAACTGGTCGAGCTTCTCGCGCGCGGCGCCGCTGGCGATGGCTTCGCGCGCGCGGCGGATGCCGTCCTCGATGGAATCGGCCACATTGGCGGCATACAGCGCGGTGCCCGCGTTGAGCGACACGATCTCGCGCGGCGTACCGGGCACGTTGCCGAGCGCTTCGAGCAGCATCTCCCTGGACTCGATCGCATCGGCCACCTTCAGGCCGCGGTTCGAGATCATCGACAGGCCGAAGTCTTCCGGGTGGATCTCGTATTCGCGGACTTCACCGTCCTTCAGTTCGCCGACCAGCGTGGCGGCGCCCAGCGATACCTCATCCATGCCGTCCTTGCCGTAGACCACCAGCGCGTGCTTCGCGCCCAGGCGCTGCATCACGCGCACCTGGATGCCGACGAGATCCGGGTGGAACACGCCCATCAGGATGTTGGGCGCGTCGGCCGGGTTGGTCAGCGGGCCGAGGATATTGAAGATGGTGCGCACGCCCATCTCCTTGCGGATCGGCGCCACGTTCTTCATGGCCGGGTGGTGGGTCGGGGCGAACATGAAGCCGATGCCGGTCTGCGCGATGCACTGGCCGACCTGTTCGGGCGTCAGCATGATGTTCACGCCCAGCGCTTCCAGCACGTCGGCGCTGCCCGACTTGGAGCTCACGCCGCGGTTGCCGTGCTTGGCGATCTTCGCCCCGGCGGCGGCGGCCACGAACATCGAGGCGGTCGAGATATTGAAGGTATGCGAGCCGTCGCCGCCGGTGCCGACGATATCGACGAAGTTCTCGCGGTCGGCCACATCGACCTTGTTGGCGAATTCGCGCATCACCTGCGCCGCGGCCGAGATCTCGCCGATGGTTTCCTTCTTCACGCGCAGGCCGGTCAGGATCGCGGCGGCCATCACCGGCGAGATCTGCGCCTGCATGATCTGGCGCATCAGGTGCAGCATCTCGTCGTGGAAGATCTCGCGGTGTTCGATGCAGCGGGTCAGCGCTTCCTGGGCGGTGATGGTCATGGCGGTCTCGGTCGTTGGTGTGGCGGGCGGCGCGATGGAAACGGACGGCGTAGGGATATCGAGCAGCCTCATCGCGTCGTCTTCAGGAAGTTGGCCAGCAGCGCATGGCCGTGTTCGGAAAGGATCGACTCGGGGTGGAACTGCACGCCCTCGATCGCCAGCGTCTTGTGGCGCACGCCCATGATCTCGCCGTCAGGCGTCCAGGCGGTCACTTCCAGGCAATCGGGCAGGGTTTCGCGCTCGATCGCCAGCGAATGATAGCGCGTCACGTCGAAGTGCTTCGGCAGGCCGGAGAACACGCCTTCCTGCGTGGTCTCGATGGTGCTGACCTTGCCGTGCATGACCTTCTTGGCGCGGATCACCTTGCCGCCGAAGGCCTCGCCGATGGCTTGGTGGCCCAGGCATACGCCGAGCAGCGGCACCTTTCCTGCGAAGTGCTGCAGCACGGCGACCGAGATGCCGGCTTCCTTCGGGCTGCACGGGCCGGGCGACACGCAGATGTGGTTGGGTTTGAGCGCCTCGATCTCTTCCAGCGAGATTTCGTCGTTGCGGTAGGTGCGCACGTCCTCGCCGAGTTCGCCGAAGTACTGAACCAGGTTGTAGGTAAAGGAATCGTAGTTGTCGATCATCAGCAGCATGGCCTTGTCTCCCTTGTTCAGATGTCGGAGTCCAGGCCATCCTGGACCTGCTCGGCGGCGCGGATCACGGCGCGCGCCTTGGCTTCGGTTTCCCTCCATTCGGCTTCGGGGTCCGAGTCGGCGACGATGCCGGCCGCGGCCTGCACGTAGAGGTTGCCGTCCTTGATGATGCCGGTGCGGATGGCGATCGCCAGGTCCATCTCGCCGCCGAACGACAGGTAGCCCACGGCACCGCCATAGATGCCGCGCTTGCGCGGCTCCAGCTCGTCGATGATCTCCATCGCGCGCACCTTGGGCGCGCCCGATAGCGTGCCGGCCGGGAAGGTGGCGCGCAGCACGTCCAGGTTGCTCATTCCCGGGCGCAGCGTGCCTTCGACCGAGCTGACGATGTGCTGCACGTGCGAGTACTTCTCGATCACCATCTTGTCGGTGACCTTGACCGTGCCGGTCTCGGCAATGCGGCCGATATCGTTGCGCGCCAGGTCGATCAGCATCACGTGCTCGGCGATCTCCTTCGGGTCGTTGAGCAGTTCGGTGGCGAGCTGGGCGTCCTTCTCGGGCGTGTTGCCGCGCGGGCGCGTGCCGGCCAGCGGGCGGATGGTGACGATATGCTCGTTGCGGGTATCGCCGTTGGTGCCGACCTTGCGCGACTCCTGGCGCACCAGGATTTCCGGCGAGGCGCCGACGATCTGGAAGTCGCCGAAGTTGTAGAAGTACATATACGGCGACGGGTTCAGCGAGCGCAGCGCGCGGTACAGCGACAGCGGCGCGTCGCGGTACGGCTTGGTCAGGCGCTGGCCGATCTGCACCTGCATCATGTCGCCGGCCATGATGTATTCCTTGGCCTTGTGCACCGCGGCGAGGTAGTCGGCCTTGTCGAATTCGCGGTAGACATCGGTCTGCACCGACGGGCTCGTGACCGGTACGTCCACCGGCTGGCGCAGCTTCATGCGCAGCTCGCGCAGGCGCTGGCGCGCGCGCGGGTAGGCTTCGGGCGTGGTCGGGTCGGCGTAGACGATCAGGTAGAGCTTGCCGGACAGGTTGTCGATCACGGCAAGCTCTTCGCACAGCAGCAGCTGGATGTCGGGCAGGCCCAGGTCGTCAGGCTTCTGCGTGTCGGCCAGCTTCTTCTCGATATAGCGCACCGCGTCGTAGCCGAAGTAGCCGGCCAGGCCGCCGCAGAAGCGCGGCAGGCCGGGGCGCAGCGCCACCTTGAAGCGGCTCTCGAACTCGGCGATGAAATCGAGCGGGTTGCCTTCGTGGGTCTCCACGACCTTGCCGTCGGTCACGACCTCGGCGCGGTTGCCGTAGGAGCGCAGCAGCGTGCGGGCATGCAGGCCGATGAACGAGTAGCGCCCGAAGCGCTCGCCGCCCACCACCGATTCCAGCAGGAAGGTGTTGACGCCGCGCGTCTGCGACTGGGCCAGCTTCAGGTACAGCGACAGCGGCGTTTCCAGGTCGGCAAAGGCCTCGGCGATCAGCGGGATGCGGTTGTAGCCCTGGTCGGCCAGCGATTTGAATTCCAGTTCGGTCATGTCGATCCTCGTTTGCGGCGCGCGGCGTTATCAGGGTGGCGCGGCGCCGCGGTGTCGGCAATTCGGCGGGAGATGGCGCAAAGCCAGCTCCGGGTGTGGAACCGTGGTGCGGGAAGACTGCGGACAAGACCGCACACGGCCTGGGCGGCGTGTGGCGCGTTCTTGAGCTAAACGTAGCACATGCGGCTACGCTTGCTGGCGGGAGTGAGGAGGGATCCAGTAAGGATGCCGGCACCCTGGCCGGTTGCGAAGGCCTTCGGTACGAAGGCCCTCAGCGGACTCGCGAACGCACTTTACGCCTGTTGGGAGGCGCGCCAGCGACGCCAGGGCCAGGCCTGCCGATCACTGCCAGAAGATATGCGTTTGCGGTTGACGAACATTGAGGTGTTCAGGGCTGTAGAAATCTGATTGCCGTGGTTTTCAGCGTGGTTTTCAGTGAATCTCGTGTGCAGAAAGAAGCTCTGCCACGCGGGCAATGGAATCGACTATACCATCGGCGTCGACGCCTTGTACAGGGTTGCCATGGTTGTAGCCATAGGGCATCAGCAGCACGCCCATGCCGGCCGCGCGGGCCGCCTGCGCGTCGTTTTCCGAGTCGCCGATGGCCAGCATGGCCGACGGATCGAGGTGGAAAACCTCGGCCACCTTGAGCAGCGGGTATGGGTCCGGCTTGCGCAGCGGAAACGCGTCGCCGCCATAGACCAGCTCGAAATACTGCGCGAGACCGGTCTTGGCCAGCAGCGGCTCGGTGAAGTTGTAGGGCTTGTTGGTCACGCACGCCATGCGCAGCCCGGCCGCCTTCAGCGCCGCCAGGCCTTCGCGCACGCCCGGGTAGACCTGCGAGAACTGGCCGTTGATGCGGATGTACTCGCGGTCGTAGAGCGCATAGGCCTCGGCGAACAGGCCGTTGGCGTGCAGCGGGGCAAAGCGCGCATCGAGCACGCGCCGGATCAGGTTTTCCGAGCCCTTGCCGACGAAGCTGACAATGTCCTGTTCGGACATCGGCGCCACCGGCCCCAGGTTTGGGTACCGGTGCCCAAGCGCCAGCAGCATGGCGTTGATCGAGGCGTGGAAATCGCCCGCGGTGTCGACCATGGTGCCGTCCAGGTCGACGATCACGCCGTCGATGCCGCGCCAGTCGGTGCGGCGCAGCGTCATGCCGGCGCTCATTGGCCGGCCTTGGCCAGTTCCGCGCGCAGCGCCGAAATAATGCCCCGGTAGCCGCCGTCCGCATCGGGCTTGCCGAACACGGCCGAGCCGGCCACGAAGGTGTCGGCGCCGGCCGCGGCGATCTCGGCGATGTTGTCCACCTTCACGCCACCATCGACTTCCAGCAGGATCTTGCGGCCGGTGCGCTCGGTATAGGCGTCGATGCGCTGGCGCACCGCGCGCAGCTTGTTCAGCGTCTCGGGGATGAACGACTGGCCGCCGAAGCCCGGGTTGACCGACATCAGCAGGATCACGTCGAGGCGGTCCATCACGTGGTCCAGGTGGTGCAGCGGCGTGGCCGGGTTGAACACCAGCCCGGCCTGGCAGCCGTTGTCGCGGATCAGCGCGAGCGAGCGGTCCACGTGCTCGCTGGCTTCCGGGTGGAAGGTGATGATATTGGCACCGGCCTTGGCGAAGTCGGGGATGATGCGGTCCACCGGGCGCACCATCAGGTGCACGTCGATCGGCGCGGTCACGTGCGGGCGGATGGCCTCGCACACCAGCGGGCCCACCGTCAGGTTCGGGACGTAGTGGTTGTCCATCACGTCGAAGTGGATCCAGTCGGCGCCGGCCTCGGTCACGCGGCGGACTTCCTCGCCCAGGCGGGCAAAGTCGGCGGACAGGATGGACGGGGCGATGCGGTAGGCGGGCGTGCTCATGGCGGCGGGCGGAAAAAAGGGGACAGTAGGGTGGCGGCGCGGCGGAATCGTGCTTGTGTGGGGCGATCCGGGGTCTGCCGGCCGGCGAATGGCGCGTATTTTACGCCTGTCGGCGGCGCAGGGCCGACGCCGGCTCCGCACTTGCCGCTGCCGGTGCCTTGCCGCACAATGCGCCTACCCTTGAGCCGGATCCCGCAGACAAATGAGCGAGTACGCCTTTTCCGTGGCGGTACGTACCCAGTACCTGCCCGACCAGTCCGACCCCGAACGCGGGCGCCATGCCTTCGCGTACACCATCACGATCCACAATACCGGTGAAGTCGCGGCGCAGCTGATCTCGCGCCACTGGATCATCACCGACAGCGACAATACCTCGCAGGAAGTCTCGGGCCTGGGCGTGGTCGGCCACCAGCCGCTGCTCAAGCCGGGCGAGCACTTCGAATACACGAGCTGGGCCACGATCTCGACGCCGGTGGGCTCGATGAAGGGCGAATATTTCTGCGTGGCCGAGGACGGCCACCGCTTCGAGGTGCCGATTCCCGAGTTCGCGCTGGTGCTGCCACGCATGCTGCACTGAGCCGCTATGGCCCGCTGCGTGCTGCGCCGGGAACCTACTGGCGCGGCTGGCTGTCCTGATCCTGCGCCGGCTTTGGGTCCTGGGCCTGGCGCGACGGGTGGTCGGCGGGAGCACGGGTCGGACGGGGGTTCTTCTTCGCCGTGCCCATGGTCCAGACCACGATGAAGATCAGCAGGAACAGCGCCACGCCGGCTTCGAGCGCGAACAGCAGCATCGGGTGGGCTTCAAGGAACTCGGACATGATCGGTACGGCGGGCGGCCTTCACGGGCGCCGGCAACGGTGACGATTGACGCCGGGCATTGTAGGGCATTGGCCCCGAGGCATGCGCGGCGGCGCTGGACAATACGAACTGACAAGATGGCAATTCCGCATTTCCTCTCCACGTATCCGCGATCCAAGGCCAGCCGCCTTGCCGGTGCGCCATGGCGCGGCTGGCTGGCGCTGGCCGCCGGCGCCGCGCTGCTGGCCGGCTGCATGAGCGGGCCGCCGCCGCGCATCGAGACCGGCGGCACGCCCGGCACGACCGCCCCGACCCCGGGCGCGCAGAAGGGCCGCCTGCAGGCCGCGGACTGGAACGAGATCAACGGCTGGAGCCAGGATGACATGCGCGCCGCCTGGCCCGCGCTGCAGGCCAGCTGCCAGGCGCTGAAGAAGCGCGCCGAATGGAGCCGCGCCTGCGCCGCGGGCCTGATGGTCGACGCCGGCGACCTCGGCGCCATGCGCGCCTACTTCGAAACCAACTTCCAGCCCTACCGCGTCGTCAATGGCGACGGCTCCGACAGCGGCCTGATCACGGGCTACTACGAACCCATCCTGCACGGCTCGCGCACGCGCCAGGGGCCGTACCAGATTCCGCTGTACCGCAAACCGGCGCAACTGGCCAACCGGGCGCTGCCGGCGCGCGCCGAGCTGCTGCAGAACCCGGCCATGCGCGGCAACGAGCTGGTGTGGGTGGATGACCCGGTCGAAGCCGCATTCCTGCAGATCCAGGGGTCCGGCCGCATCCGGCTGACTAGTGGCACCCTGATGCGCGTGGGCTTTGGCGGCACCAATGACCAGCCGTTCCGCTCGTTCGGCAAGTGGCTGCTGGACCGCGGCGAGATCACGCCGGCGCAGGCGACCATGCAGGGCATCAAGGCATGGGCGCGGGCCAACCCGGCGCGCGTGGACGAAATGCTCAACGTGAACCCGCGTTTCGTGTTCTTCCGCGAGCTGCCGCCGACCAATGACGGCCCGGTCGGGGCGCTGGGCGTGCCGCTGACGGCGGAGCGCTCGATCGCGGTCGATCCGGCCACGATTCCGCTCGGCGTACCGGTGTTCCTGTCGACCACGCGTCCGCTGTCGAGCGAGCCGATCGAGCGGCTGATGTTCGCGCAGGATACCGGCAGCGCCATCAAGGGCGGCGTGCGCGCCGACTTCTTCTGGGGTGCCGGCGACGCCGCGGGCGAGACCGCCGGCCGCATGAAGCAGGGCGGCCGGATGTGGGTGCTGATGCCGCGCAGCTGACGCGCGGCAGTGCTTTAGCGCGGGCGCTGGTCGACGATGCGCCGCGCCTTGCCGACCGAGCGCTCGATGCCGCCGGCCGGCAGCACCTCGATGCCGGCGCTCACGCCGATATACGCCTTGATATCGTGGGCCAGCGCCTCGCGTGCGGCCTGCGCCGTCGCCGGTTCGCCGCCGTGGGCGCATTCCACGCGCACGGTCAGCATGTCCATCGGCCCCTCGCGCGTCAGCACGCACTGGTAGTGCGGCGCCAGCTCGGGGCGCTTCAGGATCAGCTCCTCGATCTGCGACGGGAACACGTTCACGCCGCGCACGATCATCATGTCGTCGGTACGGCCGGTGACCTTTTCCATGCGCCGGAACGCCGGGCGTGCCGTGCCCGGCAGCAGCCGGGTCAGGTCGCGGGTCCGGTAGCGCACCACCGGCATCGCCTCCTTGGTCAGCGAAGTGAAGACCAGTTCGCCGAACTCGCCGTCGGGCAGCACGGCGCCGGTGTCAGGGTCGATGATTTCCGGGTAGAAGTGGTCTTCCCAGATCGTCGGGCCGTCCTTGGTCTCGGCGCATTCATTGGCCACGCCCGGGCCCATCACCTCGGACAGGCCGTAAATGTCCACCGCCGAGATGTTCATGCGCTTCTCGATCGCCAGGCGCATTTCCGGCGTCCACGGCTCGGCGCCGAAGATGCCCACGCGCAGCGAGGTCGTGGCCGGGTCGACGCCCTGGCGCTCGAATTCGTCGGCGATCGCCAGCATGTAGCTTGGCGTGACCATGATGATCTCGGGCTTGAAATCCATGATCAGCTGCACCTGCCGCTCGGTCTGCCCGCCGCCGAACGGGATCGCGGTGAGGCCGGCCTTTTCCACCCCGTAGTGCGCGCCCAGGCCGCCGGTGAACAGGCCATAGCCGTAGCTGACGTGCACCTTGTCGCCGCGCCGCGCGCCGGATGCGCGGATCGAGCGCGCCATCACGGTGGCCCAGGTGTCGATGTCCTTGAGCGTGTAGCCGACCACCGTCGGCTTGCCCGTGGTGCCCGACGAGGCATGCACGCGCGCCACGCGGTCCTGCGGCACGGCGAACATGCCGAACGGGTAGTTGTCGCGCAGGTCCTGCTTGGTGGTGAACGGGAAGCGCGCCAGGTCCGCGAGCGTCTGGACCTGGTCCGGGTGCACGCCGGCTTCGTCGAACTTGCGGCGATAGACCGGAGAATGCTCGTAGGCATGACGCAGCGACCATTTCAGGCGTTCGAGCTGCAGGGCCTGCAACTCGGCGCGGCTGGCAGTCTCGATGGGTTCGAGCGGCAGATCGGTCAGGCGCGTGCTCATATCGTCTCCTGCACGGGGGGCGTTCTTGTCGATGACATCGTCTTGCGCGGGCTCAGGCCACGGGCCTGGCGATGCTTGAGGCGACGCTGTCCGGCGGTACCACGTGTCCCTTGATCTGCGCCGACTTGCCGCGGAACATCGCCACCACGTCGCCCGCGGCATTGGTCACGCGGATATCGTAGATGCCGTGCCGGCCGGACAGGGTCTGCTCCGCCGCCTCGGCCGTCAGCACGTCGCCGCCGTGCACGGGTTTCAGGAACTCGATGCTGCAGCCCGCCGCCACCGTATTGATATTGTGGCTATTGCACGCGAAAGCGAAGCTCGAGTCAGCCAGTGTAAACATCAGGCCGCCATGGCAGATGCCGTGGCCATTGAGGAATTCAGGGCGCACCGGCATGGTCAGGCGGGCGTAGCCCGGCCGCACTGCCTGCACCACGATGCCGAGCCAGCGGCTGCAGGTATCGGCTTCATACATGGCGGCGGCGGCCGCCTCGGCAAGTGCCTGCGGATCTTTGCTCAAGCGGGTCTCCTGTCTTGGTGGGGCGCCCGAGGGCGCTTGCCGGTCAGCGGCCGGTGAACTTCGGTGCGCGCTTTTCCAGAAAGGCATTGACGCCTTCCGCATAATCGGCGGATTGCCCCAGCTCGCGCTGCAGGTCCCGCTCCAGGTCGAGCTGCGCATCCAGCGTCGAGGTGGCGCTGGCATACATGGCGCGCTTGATCGCCGCGAGCGCGCGCGTGGGCTGGGCCGCGAGATGCGTGGCGAGCGCCAGCGCCTGCCCGTGCAGCAGCGCATCGTCCATGACTTCCCAGACCAGGCCCCATTTCTCGGCCTCTTCGGCCGTGAGCTTGTCGCCTGTCATGGCCAGGCCCATGGCGCGTGCCATGCCGATCCGCTTGGGCAGCAGCCAGGTGCCGCCGGAATCGGGCACCAGCCCGATCTTGACGAAGGCCTGGATGAAACTGGCCGAGCGCGCCGCCAGCACCATGTCGCAGGCCAGCGCCAGGTTGGCGCCAGCGCCCGCTGCGGTGCCGTTCACGGCGGCCACCACCGGCAGCGGCAGGGCCTGCAGGCGACGCACGAGCGGATTGAAATAACTGTCGATCAGCGCGCCCAGGTCGGTCATGCTGCCGGGCGTGAAATCCAGGTCGGCCAGGTCCTGCCCGGCGCAGAAGCCGCGGCCGGCGCCGGTCAGCAGCAGCGCGCGGGCGCCGCCTGCCTCCACGTGGCCGAGCGCCTGCTGGAGCGCGCCGTGCATCTCTCGGGTAAAGCTGTTGAGCTTGTCGGGGCGGTTCAGGGTGATGACGGCCACATTGCCTTGCCATGTCAGCAAGACGGGGCCGGAATCCAGGCTGACCGGCTGGCCAGCGGGCGCGGACGTCGGGGGCATTGTTGTCTCCTGCCTTGGTGTTCTCGTCGGGCGGCTTTAATTACCCGACCGGTCGGTCGGTAAATGGTAGCACTGAATCCCGCGCGAGGGTGGTGTCGCGCGCCATTTCGCGCGAGAGGAACGTCACAGTTTTCAGAGTCTTGCGCAGACTAAGGCTCAATTCGGTGGTGTTTACCCCAGCGGAGCAGAGAGACGGGGTTTTTGATTAACCCTAAAGGGAATGGACGCGCGCTAGCGGTGGAGGGAACATGAAAAGATTGCGGATCGATCTGACCGAAGAGCTCTACGCACGAGTCGCGGATCTAGCCCGAGCAGAGCGGACGACACGGGAAAAAGTGATTCTCGATGCAATCCAAGCCTATGTTCCCAATCGTCGTGTGGCGGCAGGGGCGGCAGATGCCTTTGGGCTGTGGAGCGGGCAGGCGTCAGCCACGCGTGCATATATAGAATCGATCCGATCAGAATGGGGAGACGAGGCGATTTAAGTTCATCCGCCAAGCGAGTTTCCGTCTATTGTTGCGCTTTCGTTTCGACCGGGCGCTCCTACAAAGGAATCGGCACTGCGGCATGATTGGCGACGATCCCATCGAAGAGTTTGGGACCAAGATCGCAGGCAGCTGTGAATGCAGTCACCAGCGAAAGTTCTTCGCCATGGATGTTTTTCAGCATTGGCTCGTGGCGGTTAGTGGAATGAGTGTGGCCAGCACTGTTCTCATTTATTCTTCCGTAGCAGTTGGTGGAAGCCCCGAGTTTCGCCGATGTGAGTTGGCCCAACCGCTGTCTCTGTCGAATGCTTTCCACGGTGCAACCAGGTAACGGGCCCTCCGCCTATCCGTGCTTCTTGGCGCCAGAGGCAACTACCGACCCTGAGCGGCCCTCTGGAATGTGTGAAAGGAGACATTCAAGAAGCAAATATCGCCGAATACTGGTGCCGGCACCCACATACGCATTGGGCTGTGCTGAACAAGCCGCTGCCGACTATGTGCAAAACAAAAAGGGTCAGGGGGGAGCATGATTGTCTCGAAGCAAGTTATCGAGAGTGACAGCGTGACCGTTCCGATCGGCATGTTTGCTATGACATATGAGAAACATCTCCCGTCGATAATGGTCTCGATTGGGGCCTGCGGCGGGTTCGCCGCGCAACTTGCCGTTTGGCACACATTGATCCAACCGACTCACCGCAATCCGGGTGACTTTTTGGTTCACGCACGAACTAGATCGAACGAGTCGTTCATTCTCGGTGAGGCGATTAACCAGTTCCTTTTCGTCGCCGGTCCGGATCGCCTCTCATTCCTTAGCACTGCGGCTGCATGCCTTCAAGGTGCTCATCAGCTTCCTGATATTAGGGAATTGGCTGCACATGCAATTCGAACCATGGGAAGCGAAGCCTTCGGTGTCCCACGATTCCCGGGACCTGGTCAGTTTCTAGAGCAGCCGCGGGTAGCTTTGAACAAGATTTTTAAGATTGTTGCGGACTGTTTTCGCAGGGACAATCACTCCCCTGCGAACTGGCCGGCATTGTTGGGCATAGTCGCCTTTCGAATTATTGATGCGCACAAGCACATTTTACCTCCAGCCAGTGCGGTCAAGATGTTGCTGGAATCGGCTGTTCCCATGTCGAAAATCGATCCATCTACGGTGAACGGAATCGAGTTCGATGTCGATTGGAAGCTTAAGGAAAAATGGAGCAATCGAGCATTGGATATTAACGATGTGCAGGCGCAACGCGAACTGCTTGCAGAAGTTTTCCAGGCGATGCCCGCACGCCTCGATTCCCAGGAATAGTAACACTCGATTGCCGCGCATCTAGAACAACCATTCGCATGAACCGGCTTCGTGCGCCATGTGGATGGGTTTTTATCGCCCTGCTAATGTCCGTTATTGCGTGCAAGTCTGTCTGGCTGCTCATGGCCGGTAGCAGCTCGTCCCCTTCAGATTAAGACCCGCTAACAATACCCCTCAACGAATCGTGAGCAGATCACGGCGCAGGCAAGCGTGAGCAGGGCGAGATGAATATCAAGGCGACGTTCGAAGCGAATGCGCAGCTTGCCGAACCCGGCGAGCCAAGCATGCGTGCGCTCCACAACCCAACGATGCTTGCCGAGGCGGTCGTTCTTCTCGATGCCACGGCGTGCAATGCGTGGGCTGATGCCTCGCTTGCGAAGATGGCGACGACAGCGTGCAAAGTCATATTCCTTGTCGGCGTGGAGCTTGTGGGGATGGCTTCGCGGTCGGCCAGACAAGCCTGGCACCGCTGGGATTGCATCAACCAAGTCTTCGAAAGCTATGGAGTCGTGCCGGTTGGCACCCGTCACGGCCACCACCAAGGGAACACCCCTCCGGTCTACGACGAGATGTCGTTTGCTGCCGAGTTTGCCGCGGTCCGTGGGGTTCGGGCCAGTCTGCTGGCCCCCCGGGGGCTGGCCGCCGCTGCACCATCAATGCTCGCCCGAGTCCAATCGATTTGGTCATGCTCACGCAAGCGTGTCAGCAGGGCCAGGTGCAAGCGCTCCCAGATGCCGCTGGCCTGCCAGTCGCGCAGCCGACGCCAGCAGGTCATACCGCTGCCGAAGCCCAGCTCCTGCGGCAAGTCCTCCCACGGAATGCCAGTCTGCAATACAAACAGGATGCCGTTCAGCACTGCTCGGTCGTCCACTCTGGGGCGGCCACCTTTGGGAGAGGGCTCGACCATCGGCAGCAGCGGTTGTAATGCCTTCCACAATTCGTTGTTGATCTTCTTTCGTGCCATGACAAGTGGCAACGTTCAACAGGCATGTGGCGATGACATGGTTTTGTTAGCCAGTCTAACTCAGGTCCTAATCTGCGGAGACGCAAGTCAGCGCAGTACGCGATAAGTCGACTGCACCAGGCCTGATGGAAAGTGCCGGCTCGATTCGAGCGCCAGACTTACGTCGTGCAGTAGGGCGCCGAACAAAGGTCTGCCGGTCCCGATCAAGACCGGCACGGTGGTGACGACCAGGTCGGCGATCAATCCATCGCGCAGGAATGACTGGACCAACTGACCGCCATCGACGTACACACGACGTACTCCCGTGGCCTCCAGTTGCGACATCGTATCCGCGGGCGTGCGATCCGAGAAGCGCACCTTTCCCTGGAGCGTTTCTGGCACTGGTGTGCCTGCCAGCTTTCGGGACAGCACCAGCACGGGCTTGTCGTAAGCCCATTCGCCCATGGTGAGGACTTTTTCGTAGCAACCCCGGCCCATGACGATCGTGTCCTTGTCGGCGATGAAGTCCGGATAGCCATGGTCTTCGGCCGGGTCATCCCGCTCCAGTAGCCAGCCGATGTCGCCATCGGGCCGGGCAATAAAGCCGTCAAGGCTGGTAGCAATAAAGACGTGTCCAGTAATCATTGTTAGTGCCTATGAGTTGTCGCTTCCCGACCCCTCGGAGACGTTCGTTGCGGGGCCAAACGGACGGCAGATTTAGGCAATGCAACGGTCATTGGCAGTGATTGGGGAGGGCGATCTCTCGGCGATAAATTGCCGTTGTGAAGGTCAGTCCTTTCCGAAACGGGTAGATGCGTCTTTGACAGTCTCTTGCCGACCAGGACGGACTCGACGGTCGATGGACTGCCACGGGACAGGCCATGGATCGCGCGCTCAAGGCAGCAGCGCAAACATAACGAGCACGTAGATAGCGGAAGCGGCCAGTTGCGCCACGGTGATGGGCAGGCCATACCGCAGGAATGTGCCGAAGGTGAGGGGTGTGCCCTGCCTGGCGCAGATACCCGCCGCCACGATGTTGGCCGAGGCGCCGACCAGGGTGGCATTTCCGCCCAGTGTGGCGCCGAACATCATGGCGACAAAGACCGGTATCGAAGCGGCTGGCCATTGCGAGAAGTGTGGAGCCATCGCGATGTCAGGCACCACTTCGGCCATTATCAGGTAGCCCTTGACCATCACGATGGATGCCGCGGCCACGGGCACGTTGGCCAGCACGCTGGACAGGAGCGCGATACCGACGATAAGGGTCAGCGCAACCGGGGTGAGCGCAATGCCGAAGACCTCGTAGAGCTTGATCGCAAGCGCCTGCAGCAGCCCAGTCTTCACCATTGCCTCCACGAGGCAGAAGATGCTGGCGAGGAACACCAGCGTCTTCCAGTCCACGTCGCGTAGCACGTTTTCCGTTGGTTCGACGCGGGCCGCGAAGCCGACCAGCAGCGCCAGTGCGCTGGCAATGACGGCGGCCGCGGGTGGCACGATGTGCGTGGGCAGGTGCTCACCAAAGACGAACAGCACCATCATCAGCAACAGCACCGCTACAGCGAGCGCCGCATAGACCGGCCGTTCCAGCCGCTTGCCCCGTAACGGCGGCGGCAGCGTCCGCTGCATGATCCAGAGGTCGCGCATCAACCACGGCAACATGGGCACGATGACCAGGATCGCCATCACGCCGCCCAGGCTGACCCGCTGCAAGTACTGGGAGAAGGTCATGCCGATTGAGCTGCCGACCAGGAAGGTCGCCGGGTCACCGACCAGCGTCAGCAAGCCTGCCGAGTTGCTGATAATGGCGGTCAGCACCATTGGTCCCACGTAATCGGCTTCGAGCGCGATGCAGACCCTGACGATGATGGGCGCGAGCAGGATGACGGTGGTGGCGTTAGGTAGGAACGCGCAGACCGGCGCGACAAGCAGGATGAGCAGAAACAGGAAGCGTTTGCCGCTGCCGCCCGTGGCCCTGAGATAGGCGTCGCCGACGACTTCGAAAATGCCCGTGGTCGCCAGGATGCGCGCCACCACCATGCCGCCGAACAGCAGGCCGAGCGGCCCTGCCGACGTGCGCGTGGCCGCAATCAGGTCCTGTTCCGTGAGGATGCCCAACGCAATCAAAAGGCACACGCCCGTCAGCGCGGCGACCGCCATGTCGATGAGGTTGAGCGCGATGGCGAGGATCACCGCGAGGAAGACAGCGACCGTGACGTAGATCTGGAGCTGGCTCATGGTGGCTCTCCGCCAGCCTATCGCATCGGCGGGGCGTACATCAGTCCGCCTTGCGTCCACAGTCGGTTCTGTCCTCGCTCGAGGCGCAGCGCACTTCCGCTCCCCAGGTTGCGCTCGAACATTTCCCCATAGTTGCCGACACTTTGCACCGCCCGCACGGTCCAGTCCCGGTCGACACCGAGACTGCGGCTGGCTTCCTCATCGGCAACCAGGGTCCGCCGCACGGCGGGGTCGCGCAGGCGGGCCTGGAGGTTGTCACGGGTCACGCCCAACTCCTCGGCAGTCAGCAGTGAGAACAGCACCCATCGCACAAGCGTGGCCCAGCTCTGGTCGCCGCCGCGCAATGCCGGCCCGAGCGGCTCCTTGGCGATGCGCTCGGGCAGGATGACGGCGGACTGGGGCCCGGCGGGCGCCTGCATCCGTACGGCCGCCAGATGCGAGGCGTCGGCGGCATAGGCGCCACACAAGCCGCCGTAGAAGGCCTTGCGCGCTTCGGCCGCAGAGTCGTAGACAAGCGGCTTCAGCGCCAAGCCGTTCTCTGTCGAATACGATCGGACGTGATCGTCGGTAGAAGTACCTTTCTCAACACAAACGGTCGCACCCTTGAGGGCCGCCACGTTCTGCACGGCACGGGGGACGAGAAAGGCTTGGGCATCGTAGAAGAGTACGCCGGCGAATTGAACCCTGAGTGCTGCCTCCCGCACCAGCGTCCAGGTAGTATTGCGCGCCAGCAGGTCGACCATGCCCTCGTTCAGGGCCGGGAACCGGACAGACGCTCGCAGGGGGACAAAGGTGACCTTGGTGGCATCGCCCAATGTCGCGGCAGCAACAGCGCGGCAGAAATCGGCGTCGAGGCCCGTCCAGCGCCCGGATGTGTCGCGGGCCGAAAAGCCCGGCACGCCTTCGCTGACCCCGCAACGGAGCATGCCCCGCGCCCGAACCCCGGCCAGCGTCTCTCCGTCCGCCGCATAAGCGGGCGAAAGGATGCCGCCGGTGGCCAGCAGGCAAAGCAACAGTACAGCCCTGACGGTAAGCGCAAGGTGCGACATGTCGCTCTCCACGGCGGGGACCCGGTTCACCAATGCGGCATACGCCATTTGCACCCATTATCGGTGCCGCATCAGAGCCTTTCCATACGCCCTAAGTATTAGAAGGAGCTTGGAGAAAAGTCCAGCTTTGGTCACCCGGCGCCGAGCCGGAATGGCTGCACGGGAGTGCTTGGACGGGCCTTAGCCCGGGCCGACTTCGCTATCGAGGGGCTCCTCCAACCGGCGTCGAGCGGACGTTCGACTGTCCGCATGGAGTCGTGGGCGAGCATCTATAGATGGCCGACAAGCGACTGCTCGCCGGCCATCGGGTTGTCAAATTTCAGTTTGCTCTGCCATTTCGAGCGCGTCGTCTACTTCAATGCCCAGATATCGAACCGTGCTTTCAAGTCTGGTGTGTCCCAGGAGCAACTGTACGGCACGCAGATTCTTTGTGCGCCGGTAGAGTAGCGAAACCTTGGTGCGTCGCATTGAATGCGTGCCGTACGCAGTATCGTCTAGCCCGATGGAGGCAACCCAGCGATGCACAATTCGAGAATACTGCCTGGTTGATAGATGTGGGGATGAATGCAGCCGGCTTGGAAACAGGAAGTCGGTTGGGCTCAATCGACGAGCTTTGATCCAGGTCTCTACACATTCACGAGTTGGGCCCGTGATCTCGAACTGTACCGGTCGCTGAGTCTTCTGCTGCAGCACAGTAGCCCGGGTAGCGACCTGGTTGCCATGACACACGTCTTGCACATGCAGGCAAGTGAAGTCGCACGCCCGCAGCTTGCTATCAATGGCAAGATTAAACATCGCGAGCTCGTGGACGTTCGAGGACATCTGCAGCCGAGTACGTATTGCCCAGATTTCACTGAGCTTCAACGGCGGCTTCTGTCCAGTGAGCTTGCCCTTGTTCCAGGGGATACGATTTCCGAGAGGGGGGTGCAGTGATTCCATGATGATCTCCTTTCTTGCGAAGGGAGCCCAAGTCTGCACTTCATTGGGTGGTCGCTGACCGACCCTATTTCGGTCGTCCGTGGCTTCCGAAAGCTGTCCCTGAAGTTTAAGAAAGCGGTCCCCTCTGCTTCCGAGCGAAGGCGACCGCCGAGGTGTGCAGCCGCCAGCATGTCTCGTTGACTTTTAACCGTCAGCAGTGTCGGCTTGCGCACAGACCGCCTGCCGCACGCGCCGCAAACTACTTCGAATCTGTCCAACCCGCCAGGAGGCACAGATGAAGCAGGTATCACTGACCATTCCAGAAATTGGATTGATTGCCGGAACACGGGCGGCAGGCGCTGCGGGCCTCGCACTGTTGCTCAGCGACCGAATGAATCCGGAACAACGCCGCGCCATCGGCTGGACGCTGCTCGCTGTAGGGGTCATCACCACAGTGCCGTTGGTCGCGCAAGTGCTTGGGAAACGTCAGCCATACAAGAGCCCCGACGAGAAGTGAAGTAATGGTGCGAGGGCCAGAGCCCAAAATTGACGGACTCGACGAGCGACCGGTCCTGGCCGGTCCCCGTCGGATGCACGCTGGGAACCTGCGATCCTCCCTGACCCACTGCTGCCGTTCAGACCGGGGCAGTCGCAATGGCCGCTTTCAAGCAGCACTTTCAGAAAGAAGCCGACATTCGAATGTTGGCCTGAGAGCGCAGTCGAGTGGCCGTAGGTGGCCGGTTGCGCATGAACAGGGCCGCGCCAGAAAGCGGCCGCACGAATACGTAGCATCGTTTCGTCGGCCAGCATCGGCCGCGCTAGTACTTGATGTCCCGTTTTTCCTGGCGGCCCTCCTGCTTCGTGTCGCGCTTGTCTTGCCGGCACTGGGAGTTGCTCTTCTGGTTTGCAGCCCGGCAGTCGACCTTGCCCGCGCGCGCTTCCTGTTTGGCAGCCTGGTTTGCGTCCCTGCCTTGTTGGCGCTGTTGCGACTGGTTGGTGGCCAGGGCAGCCCCCGATAGCGCCAGGAGTCCGGCCGCGGCCAGCATTGCGCCCGTCCGCCTCCAAAGTCCATTTCTTGATTCGACCATTTTCACTTCCTCCGTGCTGGGTAGAAACGGCGGTCAGTTGTCGCACAACGCCGCCTTCGCATGCTCGTAGAGAGCCAGACTGAAGAAGCCTCCTCCGACAAAAGAAAGCATCCATTGCCCGCAGCCGATGATGGCACGAATGAATGTCGCTGAGAACAAATTCCCATGCGCAAGCCATCCCTCAAAGGGTGGCAATGGTTTGTGAGTGGCCGACGATCCCACGTCAGTTGCGGCGCGCGTCAAGCGTCCGCTGTTTGGCCATACCTGACGTTTGAGCGTCCGCGCGGTCTTCTGCGGGGATGTCGCTTGATGGCCGTTGGACTAAACCGCTCGCGCGGTAGGGGCTGCGGTCATACGGTTGCGGTCAGGGAGAGGCCGGTCACACGGTTCTATGTTGGCGAATGAGGCAATCCGCCTCGTTCTCCACAGGAGCCGAATCATGACCTCCTTACCGGCAAACGCCAGTCCACTGCGTCAGCGCATGATCGACGACATGCGCATGCGTCAGCTTTCGCCGAAGACGCAGGACACCTATCTGCACATCGTGCACGAATTTGCCCGGTTTCTCGGGCGCTCACCTGACACCGCCACCGTCGAGGACCTGCGGCGCTACCAACTGCATCTCGTCGATCACGGCACATCGCCTGTGTCACTGAACCACGCGATCACCGGCCTGAAGTTCTTCTTCGAAGTCACGCTCGACCGGCCTGAGCTGATGGTCAGGATGCACCCGGTGCGCGTGCCCCGCACATTGCCCGTCGTGCTCAGCCCCGATGAAGTGCGGCGGCTAATCGAGGCGGCCGGCAACCTCAAGCACCAGACCGCGCTGTCGGTCGCCTACGGCGCCGGCCTGCGCGCCAGCGAAGTGGTGGCCCTGAAGGTGACCGACGTCGACAGCCAGCGCATGACGCTGCGCATCGAACAGGGCAAGGGCCGCCGCGATCGCTACGCCATGCTTTCCCCAGTGCTGCTCGAGCGCCTGCGTACCTGGTGGCACGTGGCCCGGGCCCAAGGCAAGATGCTGGATGGTGGGTGGCTGTTTCCCGGGCTCGATCCCGTCGACGCGCTCAGCACTCGGCAACTGAACCGCGCCATCCACGCCGCCGCCGAAGCTGCGCACATCGACAAGCGCGTGTCCATGCACACCCTGCGGCACAGCTTTGCCACGCACCTGCTCGAACAGAAGGTGGACATCCGCGTGATCCAGGTGCTGCTCGGCCATGCCAAGCTCGAGAACACCGCGCTCTACGTCCAGGTGGCCACCGACCTGCTGCACGAGGTCACCAGCCCTCTGGACCGCCTGCCTCCCGAGTAAGCCCGCGCGCTGCAGCACCTCATGCTGGAGGTTGCGGACATCTTCCGCAGCCACGGGCCAGCGTGGCGAGCCACGACACACCTGAGCCTGGGGCAGTTGAAGGTCATGTCGGCCATCGAACAGTGCCGCACGGCGGCGCTGGGCGGGCATGTGCTGCGCTGTTCAGGTTGCGAGCGCATCGAGGTCGCCTTCAACTCCTGCCGCAACCGCCATTGCACGAAGTGCCAGGCCAGTGCCGCCCACCGTTGGCTCGAAGCGCGCCAGGCCGACCTGCTGCCTGTCGAGTACTACCACGTCGTGTTCACACTGCCTGCACCGGTCGGTGCGATCGCCTGGTACAACAAGACGGTGATCTACGGGCTGCTGTTCGACATCGCCGCCGAAACACTGCGTACCATCGCCGCGGATCGCAGGCACCTCGGTGCCCAGATTGGCGCCACGCTCGTGCTGCACACCTGGGGCTCGGCGCTGACGCATCATCCGCACGTGCACGGCATCATCCCGGGCGGGGGCCTCTCGCCCGATGGTGAGCGGTGGATCGCATGTCGGCGCGGCTTCTTCCTGCCCGTGCGCGTCCTGTCGCGTCTGTTCCGGCGCCGCTTCCTCGAAGCGCTCGAATCCGCTCACCAGCGTGGCCAGTTGCAGTTCTTCGGCGAATACACGGAGCTTGCCAATGCGGCCACCTTTGCACGGTGGCTCGCGCCGCTGCGCACTTGCGAGTGGGTCGTCTACGCTAAACGTCCCTTTGCCGGACCGGACGCCGTCCTCGAATACCTCTCACGCTACACGCACCGCGTGGCGATCTCCAACCAGCGCCTGGTCGCCTTCGATGAACGCGGTGTCACCTTCCGCTGGAAGGACTACCGGGCAAAGGGACGCACCCGCCACAAGATCATGACGCTCGAAACCGGCGAGTTCATGCGCCGCTTCCTGCTCCATGTGCTGCCCGCCGGCTTCCATCGCATCCGTCACTACGGCTTGCTCGCCAACCCGGTACGCCGCGCCAGTCTCGCGAAGGCCCGTGAACTGCTGGGTGTCGTGCCTGAGGTCGACACCCAGCCCGACGATCCCGGGCTTGCGATCCCTCCGGTCTTCGTCTGCCGGCACTGCGGTGCGCCGATGATCGTCATCGAGATCCTGGAACGCACTGCGCCCATTCGCGCACCACCCGAGCGGCGAGGCCAGACATGAGCGCCACGCTTCCTGGACGTGCAACTCGACCGTCGGCTTTGCGGCAATGCGGCCTACGAGCGGACGCTTGCGCTTGCCGCTTCGCCAAGCCCCTCGCACGTCCGCTTCATCCTCAAGATTGCGCGACTCGACCACATCGTCACCGCACCAGGCCTTATCTAACATCTTGTTTGACCGCGCAGGCTCCAGCACCGTTGGGCATCCCGGCCTATCAATCGCCATAGCCGCCAACACTCCGACCGCCTCGGAGCACTCCGCGGTTTCCTCCATCGAGGCTTGTTCGCCGCCTGCCAGCAAGGCGCGGTGGCACACTCACATTCCTGCGGGTGACGGCAGGCATCGAACAACCCTAAACGGCCTCGGTCGGATTCTCGCCGCGAAGGTGCGACCGTCGCGGACCATCTGCGACCTTCGGAAGTTCCTTGCCGAATGGCCGGTCATTCGCTACAGCGGTCCTACGTGCCGCACCGGATCCCCTGCGCTGCACGTCAATCCATCTAATCCCATTTTCCTACACTTCTGGCGGAGGCAACTGCTATCCGGTTACGCATAGGCGCGGTTCCCCTCTTTACTGCGTCGCAGTGCTTTGCGGGTACTTGTCTTGTGGATTCGCCGGTGCGGTATCGCCCCACGGGTCATCGCTGTGGAGCAGGGCGTAGTCATTGGGGAACAGCGTTCGAAATGGTGTCGGGTACTGGAATGCGAGTACCGGTTCGAGTTGCCGCTGCTGATTTACCACAAACACCTCGAGGAGCCGTCGGGCCCCGCCGGTGTCGCGAGCATAAACGTAGTAGTACCGGATGTGTTTCCAGACAAGCGAGTCAGCAAGATATGGCCCAACAACTCCCGGGATCGGGCTGAACGCCCTGAATTGCTCCAGGGCCTGTTGAACGTATTCGGTTTGGGAGAGCTCCGGTCCCATTGGCTCTGCATTGACTGCATTGAGCCTAATACCCGCATTTATCATATTGTGATGGAATCATCCATGGGGCGAAACGATTCTACTATTCCGTGTCCGCTGCGGCACGACAAGATGTTCCTCAGTCGCAGGTACTGCACGGTACACCGCCAGTACAGTCGATTCTGTGCATCATGATCGTCTTCGCCAAACCGCAGTAAGTAAGTTTGGGGACGACCATTCCTTGGCTTTTGTGCCGTCATGTCCCATTCATGGAATGCACCATAGAGTGAATTTGGCTTCGCCTCGATTGGGACAGCGCGATCAAGGCACCCCGAATCGAGCCTTTGCGTGTTTGATATCCGCCCCACAGCGGTTCAGTCTCCGGAGTTGCTGCGGGATCTGCGAACCGCCGACCTGGACTGGGTGGCGCGGGTGGTGCAGGCGGCACTGCGGGAAATGCCGCAAATCCGGCAAATCCCAGCGGGCGGCTCTGACAGATTGTGGAGTTACTCCTTGATTTGCAGTTGCCCATTCCCTGTCTTGCCATAGTAATTCGAGGCCGTTCTCTCCGCCGGCGGGCATGTGGGGAAAATAGCGCTGCACATACATCTGGGTCCGCTCCCGCTCCGTGGGCGCCGGCAGGGCCACCACCCGGAATACACGCGGACTCACCCGTTCGGTAATGGCCTTGATGGTCCCGCCCTTGCCAGCGCCGTCCCGGCCTTCGAAGATGATACAGACCTTCGCGCCGGTGAGTTGAACCCAGCGCTGCAGCTTGACCAACTCCACGTGCAAGCGAAAGAGTCCCTTCTCGTATTCCTTGTTTCCCAGTCTCGTCCTTGTCGATAAGGACTCCGCTCCCTCCCGGCTTACCTTCTTTGCCATCGTTGCCCTCCTGCTGTTCACTAGAGACTCGTCCCCGGTGCGGCCTGTGCAGGGTCCGCCCCGTCAACATCAAGCGGCGATGTGCTCGCTTGATCAAAGCGATGGCTCTGCTCGTACCCGAGCGGCGGATTGGAACCGGCGCCGAGCCATTCCCAAAGGGACGGATCGATCTGGCCCAAGCAGGAAAAGTATGATCGTGACACCGAGTAGAAGGCTATGTGAGCGAGTCTCATTGCTGTGGACAGTGATCTCGCGATGCCCACAGCTTCGCCTGAGGAGGCGCACGAGTGTGGCGAGCAGCAACGCCCCCGTCAGGTTGAACAGGAAGGGGCGCGATGACGTAGTTCGCGTCGGCGGTCAAAGTGGCCGTACGAGCCACGATTACAGTCGCGAACTCGCATTGGTCTTTGTTAGGTCCAGACGCATTTGCCCGGGTTGCCGGCATTCGAGAGAGGCGCCTACGGCCGATTCTGAACTCTTTCAGCGCGACGGTGTCTCCAGGTCCTCCTCGATAAAACGCAGAATGGCTTCCGTCATGCCTTCGCGTGGATAGGCGTTTTGGGTCACGAACATCGCGCCAATAGTCGGGCGTGACCGGGCAATCGGAACAGCCATTGCCCAGTGATCGGCATTGATATAACCCATGAGGATGCCGCCCGGTATAACCTGGTCATAGAAGATGACCTGGCTGTCGTTGCGCGCATCGACACGAGCCAGCTTGTTGTAGCTCGATGTGAGGATCGAGGAGATCTGCTCCGGCCGGGGAAAGGTCACCACCGAGTAGTAGCGGGGACCGGCCGGTAACGGATGCTCCGCCAGCCATGCCTTGCGAACCGCCGGCCTCAGGCTCTGCACGCCGCCACCATCGCCGGCCTCGCATTTTGCTCCGGGGAAATACTGCAGCAAGTTGGCCTGGTACTGTTCGGCGTCGTTGGCGAGCGGCGATCCGCCGACGGCGCCGGCTGCACTGACCACCGCCGCCACGCGACCGCGGATCTCCGGGTAGTTGACGATAGCCTCGAGGATGTCGGGCGCGCCCTTCGAGTAGCCGACCAGTACGATGTACGGGCTGTCCGGACTCACCGGCGCCGACATGACGGCATCGCGGATCTGGCGGGCATTGTGTTCAGACCCTGACAGGGCATCGACGCGAAGCAATGTAGCGTCGTAGCCGTACTGCCGCACGTGCATGGTGACTGTCCCGGGCGGATTCAGCCATGGCTCGAAGCATTCGTACCCGATACCCGGCACCACCATGGCGACAAGATGCCGTCGCGACGGGCCAAGGTTGACCGGCCTACCTGTGGCTGCGGGCTCCACGCCCACGCGTGTCAGCGCGTCGTCGCATGGCCGGTAGTCAGGAAGGTCGGACCGGCGTGCCTGCAGCACCGCACAGAAGATCTCGCGGAAGCGGCCACGTGCATCCCATACCCCCGCGTACGCAGCCGGCACGAGTATGAGGGGTGGCGTCTCGGACGAGTACGGGATGAGCGGTTGCGAAGCGCAACCCGCCAGCACAAGGCACGCGCAGATCAGAGTCCATGCGCACCGTAGTGGCGCGCAAGACACGATGCGGCATCTGGCGAACGACGGGTCGCCCGGCCCATCCGCCTTACTTGCGCGCATGTCCGTCCTCCTCGGTCGCAGCGGTCCCCGGCACCCTGGCGAAAGGTACCCAGTCCAGTATTTGCAGGTCTGACAGGCTCAAAGGCCGGGCAGCAAAGAACAGCACCGCGCGCAGTCCGTCTGTAAAGTAGCGTGCGCCACCGAACGTGGTCCGCTCGCCGCCCCGGCCGGCTGCGCCGACACCGCTGATAAAGCCAAGCTTCTCCAGGCCCTCTGAATATATACAGTCCTGGACCACGAGGTTCCTTGCCTCATCGACGTCTTCGTGGAGGATGGGAGGAACGCCCCTCGCTGCGAAGCGGCCGCCCTCCGGCCGGCCAATCTGCAACACATAGACGGGACGACCTTGATAGGTGAACGGGGCGCGCCACGCCCGCGCCCAGTTGGCAGGTGCCCCGGCTTGGGCCTGTTTGCGCAGCACGGCGTCCGGGATGCGACCGAAGACATACTGCGCGTCGTCCATCGCTTGCTGATTGCGCCGGTAATTGCGTCGCACCACGGCTGCCCCGAAATCCTCGATACCGCCGATGGCGACTCCGTTCAGGGGATCGCCGCTAATCCGGCCGGCCGCATCCATTGCGCAGCATGGCAGGCGTTCCAGGGCGGTCCGCAGCGATGCCAGATCCTGGTGATCCGTGATGGCGGAGGCTGGATACTCGAACAGGGATCGGGAAAAGCTTGGGTCCCCGGTGTCGTCAGGCACCATGAGGAAGAGGGTGAAGACGACCAGGGCCTGATCGCCTAGCAGGTCGACGTTGAGCAGCTTCGTGCCGCGGGCCGGATTCGTGAACACGACGCCCGATCGCGTCTCGCCCGGCGGAATCGGGTTTTTGAATCCCTGCTGGTTGAACCAGTCGTCGATACGGGCGTTCGTCGCGCTGGAAAACTGCCCGTGCAGCGACCATGCGACCTCCAGCGGCGAGAAGTAGTCGGGATCGGTGCCCGTGCGAAGCAGCCCCAGCGACTGTGACGTCTCGTTACGCACCTCGATCCAGACTGGCTGCACGCCGCTAGCGTTGACGTTCGCACCGAACAGCCGCTTACTCTCCGCCGTGCTAAGTACGGCCGCACTCAGCGTGACCCCCTGCTTTGTGACGCTTGCGGCGCGGGCGCGAATCGGTTCATTCCCCCCTGCGGCAGGGGGCTGCCACGTGGCACATCCGGGAAGGAAAAAAGCGACATGAGCCAGAGCAAGCAGCCAGCGACGGTAAGCTGGTGACGGGCTCATCGGCCGAATCCCGACGCCGCGCCGCGCCGGGTGTCCATCTCACGCCACCGGAAGAAGCGGATGGCGGCGAGAGAGACGGGGCGCTGGTCGAACACGAGTACGAGGCGATCGCCGTCCGTATAGTACGGATCCGTGGTCAGGTTTCCGCGCGGACTCTCCGGTGCCGCGGGGCCCACGCCCGGCGCATAGCCAACCATGGTCAGGCTTTGGGAATAGGCCATGTCTTCCGCCAGAGCCGTACGTGCCTCGTCGACATCCGGATCAATCTTGTGCGTAGTCAGCGTGGGCGAGTGGATCGTCAGGCGGCTGCCGATGTCACGGCTGATCTGCCCCACCCATACGGGCCGTTCGTGATAGCGCATGGGGCTCAGCCAGAGCCGCAGGTGATTGCGCTGGTGAATCGAGTCGCGGGCCTTCTGCAGCGCCAAATCCTGTGGGCGCCCGAACAGGTAGAGGTCGCTCACCGGGGCATTGAGGTAACGCTCGCCCGAGAGCGCCGACGACACAACCCTGATGATTGCCCCTGACCATTTTGTCTCCGTCGGTCGCCAGCCGCGGCGGACGAGGGCGGGAAAGGCATCGTCAAGCCCTCCCACGATGATCAGGTTCAGGGGATCACCGTTCCTCGAGCCGTCGCTGTTCGTTGCGCAGCAGGGCAACGCCTCGAGCGCGGACCGAAACGCTTCGTCGTCCGCGAAGCTTTGAATCGCCTCGGGGGGATAGACCTCGCGCCAGAACACGGCGCTGGCGTGATAGTCGCCGCGAAAGCCTGGCACTACCGTGAAGATCGAGAAAACTCGCGTGCGACCGTCGGCTGCCAGGTCAAGTTGAATCAGCTTGACCCCTTCCTCCAGGTTGGTCAGTACCATGCCTGACACCGTCTGACCGGGCGGCACGGGGTTCCGGAAGGCGAGCTGCCCAAAGCGTTCACTGGTCTTGACTCGCTCATCACGCGACTCGCCTCCTGAGAATGCCTCGGCAGCTTCGGAACTCGGGAAGAAATTCGGATCAAGCCCTGGGTACAGCAGGAAATAGGGCCGATCCTCCCCATTCGTGACCTCGACCCAGACTGGCTGTAGCGCCTTCTTCGCAAGCTGCTGGCCGTATAGGGACGCGCTTTCGCTTGCTGACAGCACTGCCACTCTCACGGTCACGCTGCCTTCGGAGCGTGTCAGGGCGCGGCTCCGGAAATCGACTGTGGTGTCCGAGGTGGCAGGCGTGGAGCAAGCGGTCATGACCACCACCGTGCCCACGGCAGCCACGACCTTCACGGCAAGAGCGGCGCGGGCAAACTCGATCGGCATGGGAATGGTCTGTGAATGTCAGATTCGCCCTTGCGGGAAAAAGGCGCTTTCCTGCCTGCTTGACCCGCTCCTCAGTCTTTAATGTCCACAGCGGTTGGCCTCGCGATTAGTATGGAGGATTGACCACCATGTACTGGGATCCCTGAGGCTGATACCAAGTGCTGCCGCATTGCTGGTAGACGGCGCCGCCGTAGTTGACCGGCACGCAGCCTGTCGGAACGGTTCTCACCATCGAGCCGACGATGGCGGAGGTTACGGCAACGGTGGCGCCGACCGCCGCCGCTGTAGCGACTGGATGGTAGTCGTTATCCCAGCCGCCGTGCCCCTGGACATTCACGTTCGTGTTTCGCTGTACGTTAACGTTGTTGACACTGGTGTTGCGAACGTTGTTGGTGCGTGCGTCGGCCTTGGTGTTGTTGACCTGGGCCGTCTGCCGGGCGCCACCACCGCCCGCCGCCTGGGCACGCGCGCCGCCACCGGCGCCTGCGGCCTGAGCGCGACCGCCACCGCCGCCGCCCGCGCGGCCGCTTCCCTGGGCAACTGACGTCATGGTGAAGCTGGATAGAGTCAGCGCGACAAGAGCCACTTGAAGTAATCTGCTGGAGTTGCTGTTCATTTTCGGTCTCCTCTATTTCGCCTTCACGGGGACCATCTCAATCTTCGCGGATCCTGCTGGCGGAGTGAATGTGAACACCGAATCAGGAAAACTTTGGTTCAGGTTCCACTTGATCACAGAAACCGACTGTGGGCGAGCCTCGTCAGAGCGATTGGCAATGACGATCTTGCGCGGTAGTGGCTTGCTTCCTGCAGTGATCCAGATTTGCCAGTCAATGGTCCCTTCGCGGAACGCATAGTGATCGCAAAGATCATTGCCGACAAAGGCCTGCCCGGCATTCATTGCAGACTCGATCTTGTCGAGCGGGGCCGCTGGGGTCCCCCAGAGAAAAAGATCGGCCAGGGGAAGCTCCACGCCGAATTTCTCCTGAAGCCGCGTCGCCAGCCCACCAAGCGTGTCTGTGAACTCGGCGGACGAATAATATTTCTCAACAGGACGGAAGAGCGTGACCATCTTGCCGTCGTAAAAGAGCTCGCGCTCGGACTGCGGGGTCACCATCACGACGCGCAATTTGTTCGGGCGCGCCACTTCGATGTCAGCGGTCGCCGAATGCTGCAGCTTTTGACCATCCGCCAGTACGCGCTCCGCAGTTAATTCGTTCTGAACACGGAAGCGCTTCAGGGTCTGCAAATAGGCGCCCATGTCTTTGAGCGCCTGGATTGATGCCGGGTCGATTGGGTTCGCCGTGGACTTGTTCGTAGCCGCGGGTGCAGCCTGGGCCTGCGCGTGGGCAACCGGCGCCGCGAATGCCAGGACCAGCGAACAAAGCAGCAGAATCTTCCGTTCCATGATTGCCTCCAGGACTGGGCGCAGCAGCCTCTAGGTCAAACCGGTTGCCAGGGATCTGGAAAGAAATGCATTAACAGCCGGCGCGGCCAGGTTGCGAGCTCCACTCGCATTGTCTAGTCTGGGATACGGTGTCACGTTTCGCAAGGAACGAATAACCGGTCAGCTTGGCTTCAGAAAATCGGAGCCGCGAATGCTCGGAGGGCTATGGGCTGCGATAGCAAAGGTGCTTCGCGCCCCAAAGAAGAGGGGGCATCATGAATCGTCGCATTGCCATCTTGGCGCTTACTAATTTGATCGCTGCTCCATGCATTGCGTGGGGTGAAAGCAAGACCGAAAAGCAGGGGGAGGTGCGCAAAGCTGCACAGAAGGCCTTGAATGCGCTCTACAAGGCGCAACCATCGGCTCGCAAAGCAGTGGAATCGGCAGCCGGATATGCCGCGTTCAGCAATTTCGGTATGAAGATCCTTCTTGCAGGTAGCGGCACCGGTGAGGGCATTGCGGTCAACAACAAGACCAAAGCGATGACCTATATGAAGATGGTGGAAGTCCAGGCCGGCATTGGAATTGGGGTCAAGAAATTTCAACTGGTCTGGGTATTCGACGATGAGAAGTCACTAAACGACTTTATTGCTTCGGGATGGACGTTTGGCGGGCAAACAACTGCGGCGGCCAAGGCGGGCGACAAGGGCAGCTCTTATCAAGGCGCGTTGGCTGTCGGCCCCGGCGTCTGGCTTTATCAGATTACTGACAAAGGCTTGGCGCTGGAGCTTACCGCCAAAGGCACCAAGTACTACAGGGATGACGATCTGAATTGAGGTATGGCGAGAAGGACGCTAGCGAGCCGTCAGTCCGGCGCCGCGGTGGCGCCTGTCACGGTCCGGGCAGAAACTCGATGTCGCCATACCGGGCTCTTGTCGTAGAGCCGGTGTTGTATCGGTCAGCAGCCCGTAGCCAATGATCCGCCCCGGCGCCTCGTGAAAGACTTGTTCAAAGTTCTGCACAATATCGTGCCGTAGGTTCTGCCACTTGCCCGCATCGCCGGACTGGCCGGCAACCACTATCATCTGTACGCGCTCAGTATGTGGATTGGCGATGACACTGCCCGGTGCGGCGGTGGTGGACCAGATATACATCAGCGTGGCGTATGGCAACTCTTGACCAGCCAAGCGCTTGGCTAGGCCGATGCTGGCCCGGTCGACCAGTGACAACTTTTTCTTGTCCCCATCAAATAAGAACACAAGCCGTGCCGGCGCGTCTTCGTGCTTGGCGTGGCTGTTGTTAGCGCCACCGATTGGCGCATCGACCTTCCAGCGCCATGCCACGACCGGGGTGCGGTCCAGGTGGATATTGCCCGCATGCATTAGTGCCAAGGCCGAATGGCTGGCGTCGGCCAGCAGCACAGTGGTGCCACTCTCCTGCATGAGGGTGTACCGCGTCATCGACTTGCCTTTCACGACCGGAAGATTCTTCCAGCCCGCCGGGAGTGGTTCGCCGAGATTAAGCGCCGACAAAGTAATACCGGGCTTCTCGACCTTGGCAATTAGGGGCCAAGACAATAGTAACAAGGCAGCGCTTAAGATCCCGTGCGTTCACAATGTCCGTCTCCGGGTGTGACAGGCCGACGAAGATCGCATGGCAGGCTACCTGTCGTTCTTTAAGCTTGCATGCAAGCTAGTCTGACCAGACTTGGCCCAACAGCGCGATTCTGTCATTCCACCCCCTGCAGGCGTCAGGGAAATGCCGAAGCTGGGTGCTTTTAGCGACCGCAATCCGGCGGCTGCTCGTGAAACGTATTCACTTGATGGCGCCAAGTCTCTGCGTCCGACTTCGAGACCCGTTAATTGTCGGAAGCCGAAATCATGCACTTTAGGTAGCGGTGAGTCGCAATAACTGACCTGAATGCGTAGCGGTGGCCATGCAGGCTTTGTCGTTCCGTTCCCCCTTTTTACTTTGTTCCTATACTTAGCGGAAAATGCGCCGAACGGATTACGGTTGGTGGTGAGTTGGGGCCGGATTCCGCGAAAAATGCCGATTCGTGCCGTGCGCTATCGCACGGCGGGCCGCAACAGGCATGCAGTTTATCCGCCCAAGGAGGCTCACCATGCTGGACGAACGGAAGGTCTCCCGCACGCTGCTGGATGTGCTGATTCGGGCAGGACTGATCGCCGTGCTGGTGGTGTTCTGCTTCGGCATCTTCAGGCCCTTCCTGAACCTGATCCTGTGGTCGCTGATCCTCGCGGTTACCCTCTACCCGCTGCAGCTTGCCCTGCGGGGCAAGGTGTTCAACAGCGACGGGCGAACTGCAACACTGATCATTTTCATTGCCATCGCCATCATTCTGGTGCCGACCTACCTGTTGGGGGTGGCGCTGGTCGACTCAGTCGAGCATGCGATGGAGATGGCGCGCGGCAGCGGGTTCAGCATCCCGCCGCCGTCGGACGCGGTGGCGGGATGGCCGGTTGTCGGCAAGCCGCTGCATGACTTCTGGCTCCAGGCCTCCACCGACCTCACCGGGCTGGCGCAAAAGCTCGCGCCGCAGCTCAAGGACGCAAGCGTGGCCTTCCTCGGTACTTTGAGCGGCGTGGGCGTGGGACTGCTGCTGTTCGTCGGCGCGCTGATCATCGCAGGCATCTTTATGGCCTATGGCGAGGAAGGCAGCGTGACGGCGGTGCAGATCGCCACGCGCATTTCTGGCCCCGACCGCGGGCCACGCATCACGGCGCTGTGTGCTGCCACCATCCGCGCCGTGGCGCAGGGCGTGGTGGGCATCGCGTTCATCCAGATGCTGCTGATCGGCGTGGCGTTCGTCATCAAGGGTGTGCCGGCCGCCGGGCTGCTCGCGCTCGCGGTGCTGCTGCTGGGCATCATGCAGTTGCCGGCCACGTTGATTACCATCCCGGTCATCATCTTCGTCTTTGCGACCGAGGGCGCCTCCGGTAGCAACGTCATCTTCGCCGCCTACACTTTCATCGCCGGGCTGGCCGACAACGTGCTCAAGCCCATGATGCTTGGCCGTGGTGTGGACGTGCCCATGCCGGTCATCCTGATCGGCGCGCTGGGTGGTATGGTCACGGGCGGAGTGATCGGATTGTTTATTGGGCCGGTGGCGTTGGCGGTGGGCTACCAACTCTTCTGGCAGTGGGTGGGGAATGTGGAGCCCGAGCAAAGGGCGGCGGACCCGGACGGCTTAGGGCCTTCTGACGCTAGCGAGGTAAGGTAGAAGGACCGGCATGGTAACGGTGCCCCTGCCATGTCTGGCCTGCCAAACTTCGTGAATTGGCAGTTGGCGGACTGCTGATGGGGGCTACGCACCTGCAGCCGGATTTCCGGCGGCGGCCGCAATCGTGGACCGGGGTCAGCCGCGGGCGACGCTGGAACCGGCTTGCTCGATGCGCAATGCTGCGGCGGCAGTTCCACCATGCACTGGCCAGCGATCTGCACGCCGGCATTGGTTAGCGTCGGTCTCGGTAAGCGGCGTTCGCGGACGAAGTCTCCGATGACTTGACCGACATCACTGGCGCATGACCGATTGCGCCTACTGTTCAGTGACCTCCTTCATCTCCACGAGATTCCAGTCCCCGGCCCCCGGGAGCACATGCCGTCTATGTCCGGATTCACGCTGATTCGTCCATATTGTCTGGACTCGATGCAGATTTTTGGGCAACTCCAGACGAGGTCAAAAGATGTCTGACTGCAAATTGCGTACCAACAGGTTCGTCATTGCGATCCTGCTGACGGTTCTCTCTGGCATGGCTGGGGCCACGGAGCAGGCCCAGCAACGGCGCGACGCCCGTGACGTCCGACAGGACACGAGGCAGGACTCGCGCCAGACAAAGCAAGATTGCCGCGCTGCCAATCAGCAGAGCAATTCAGGGTGCCGGCAAGACAAGCGGCAGTCGAAGCAACAGGGACGCGAGACAGCCCGGGACATCAAGTATTGAGCGGCGAGCCCCCCAATCCTCTGGATCCACAGTGTCGCTTCAGCACCTTTCTGAGATGTTGCTGTTGAAGCTTGTCGTCGTCAGCTACTGCTTTCCGGCCGGCTCGACCGAGATAGCCAGAGCTTCCGTGTAGACGGCCTCAACCTGGTCTCCCTTTTTGATGTTCTTTAGCGTATCTGGACTCTCAACCATGAGGTCGACTGTATTGCCCTGAGGGCCTTTTACCGTCACCATTTTCGTCTGTGGATTGATTGCGACGACGTTCGCCAGAACTCTCACTTCACGTCCAAGAGTGCCGCCGGGCTTCGCGCCAGGCGCGGATCGGTTGGCAGTTTCGCTTTGCTTGACTGAAGCTTTACCGCCACCCTTGCGTAAACTCAGTGTTAGCGATTCCTTGTATTCGGCGTTGACGATATCCCCCACCTTGATCTGATCGAAATTCCGGGCCTCGGTACCGACTTCCAGTTCCACGACTTTTCCTTTGTTCGTCTTCAGCGTCACCGTTCTAGTGGCTACATCGATGCCAACCACGGTCGCCTTGACCTTGGCCGTTCCGCTGACGGTTGCCTGATCCGTCCCCTTTTTGACCTCTACTGCAGTATCCGGTTGTGCGGTCGCGAAAAGCGGCGTCATCGTGACAAAGACCGCCAGGACAAGTAAGGATCTGATTTCCACATTCCTCTCCCATAATTTGATCTAGCCTAGTTCACGCTTCACGCAGCCACCCTGCTGCAACGCTGCCGCAGGATGGGAAATTGCGTACGGGCGCAAATGCGTTTCCAGTGGCCTACTGGCACTGACCAATTGCACTGGCTGCGCCGCTGTCAGCACCACGAAGGCCAAGCCACGACCCGGTTCCGGTCGCCGACGTTCGCACGACGGCGGCCGCTCCGGTTGGTGACTGCTGTCCCGGAACGTAAACGTCGAATGCCTGGTCATTGGCGAGCATGTTCTGGATCATCACTTGCTGGCCGGAACTTTGCGCCCATTTCCCTCCGATACATTGGGCGGCTGCCTTGGGTGCAAGCTTGCTTTCACCAATTGCACGCGTATCTTGTGTTGGCGGAGGGGTGATCGGCGATGGGGAGGTGGTGGTACAACCCGCGATTGCGGCGGTGGTGAGAGCGATGATGAACGGATGTTTCATTTTATTATCTCCATATCAAATGCAGCAGCACCGGTAGCGCGCTTGCCTGGGGCGCCACTCGCTCGTGCGGTTCGATACCGGTTAAGGATTGTGGTCGCATCAGGTAACAACAGTCTAGGCAACATTGGCCGGATGCTCCAATGGAAACAGCCATCAAGTCCACACCCTCATCGACCTAATGTCATTACTCGAGAAGGCGCAGGCCGCCGGGGCAATTGATGCGGCGGCATGCAGTGTTGTCCTAGTAGGAAGCGCTAAACCGCATGAGGCACGGGATCCATGGGGTAACTAGTCAGCTTGCTGGTCGTCGACGAGATCGGTGGTCGGCCGATCACCGCGCCGGCGCCGTGCTCTTTTGAAGATGTGAATTTGATGGAGAAGCCTATAAAGAGGCTGTTCAGGCTCACGCGAACTAACGACAGTTCCCAGGTTGCGGATTCAACCGGTCGATGTAATGGGCGAGCCGGAAAGGTGGCGACGGCCTCCGTGTTCTCCATTCACCGACGGCTGCTGATGCTATTCGATTGCGACGACGTCTCATGCGCACTTCGCGCGGCATTGGCGATGGTGCTTTTCGGTCCCGCCATGCACTGCATCAGGACAACTATGTTTCCAAGGACATCGAGCAGGCATCAACGCAGTGCCAACGTCTGGCATAGAGCCAGGTTGTGTAGGATCGCATCGCCTATTGACTGATAGCTTTCCGTGTCGCTCGGCGGCGAAAGTACGTCGCGGCCCTTCCGCGCATGCACGGCGAAGGTATCGGAGAGTTCAGCCACACATTGTGCGCTATCGCCCCGGAGATAGGCAATCCTCGCGAGGTCATTCTTAGTCTTGTCGCGCTCGATCCAATCCATGAAGATGCCGCATTCGTTGAGAACTGCGGTCAGTGTCGCCAGGGCCGCATCGTAACTTTTCGCGGCATACTGCTTGTGCGATTGCTCGATGCGCGCAATGCGCTGACGATCCATGCATGCAATGGGTTGCCGCCGGTATTCGCCATCGAACCTGGTATGTACACCGCACAGGCTGCTGCAAGCTTCAGCAGTGCCAGAGGATTTGAGGTTGAGAGCATCCTTGCTCCTAGACACCGAGATGCGGCAATCCCCATCGCTAGCCGTCGCCCCTGCGTCGCTCCAATGGAGCGCACCACTGAGATGACAGATATGGCGACTTTCGCCAAACGTGTGAATGGTGAATCGATTGCCTATCATGGTTAGTTGGCCGTGCGCACTGCCGCCCTCGACATAGACATAGATGTAGCTGCGGGACTCAGCCGCAGGCCCGGCGGCCGTCGTCCAAGCAGCCGTCAACATCGTGATTACAACTAGAGCGATTAGTATCAACCTCAGAGGGTTCATTTGCATCGTCCTGTAGTGCGTGTAATCGTGCCGTGTATAGCTAGCGGTTCATGAGCAGTTCCCTTGTACAGATAATAGGAGAGACCCAACAGACTTGTTCCAACTCGCGTGCGGGCGGCACCAAGATTTGTATCTGGAGCAGGGACATCCTGTCGATTTTGACGCGCATGCGGTCTGTTACCGAGTGCGAAACGGCCGTTCGAATGTCCGCGTGAAGCCAAGGGCGAGCGTCCGTAGATGGCCGATGGCTGCCGTCGATTCGTCCGCGCACGGGTTTCACTTGCCCCGAGGTAACAACTGGGTCCGAAGCTGACCTAGCGGCTGTTGACGCTAGCATCCCCTGGCCAACGCCGGATTTGAGTGGGGCACTTGGAGGACACTAGAGTCAGACGCTTTCAGCTCTCAGGGCGCGCAAGCGGCGGGCACCCTGCGCCACCCGTCCAGTCTGCGGGTCGACTTCCTGTCCAAGGAAGTCGCGCCACTCCGCGCCCAAGAGGTTTGGTCCCACATCTAAACCGTCGCAAGCTATACGACGGTCCCAAGATTCACCGCTCTTGCTCTGCGCTGTCCAGGTAGCCAACGTCATTTTCAGTCGAGCGTTGGTCCGTGGCGTCTGCGCTTAAGCTCGCCAACCCATCCATCCAACCGCATTTAGGACACTTCGTCGCAAGCGCGACCTCTCGCGGCAGAATTTCAAGGATGAATCGTCGCGCCATTTCTGGCATCTCCCGGTTCTCGGGCGATGTGTTGGGCGTAAGCCAGTTGTCGAGCGCCCGCTTCCTTGTACCAATTCGATCGGCGAGCTGCTTGCGCGTGTAGCCAAGGACATTCATTGCGTAGCGCAGAAGATCCTGCTGCGTCGCCGATGGTAGATCGATGCCATCTTCCAATTCAGTTCCTCCTGATTCTGGATTTGAGCCGACGCCGACAGGGTAGCGCGATTCTTGGCGTACGTGGAATAGACGCTGCCAAGTCTAAAAAAAGTAGGAATTAATATTTATTTTCTTTGTTCTAATGAGATTAATGCTAAAAAAATAATGAAAATTAAACTGAAAAACATGCGAGTTAACCTTCGCGCGATTTTGTTGAAAATTGGAGGTAGAGATACATCTGTATCGTAAGTTGATATAAATGTATTTGGAAGATGAATAAATTTTCCAGGAGGCGAGGTATTCTCCTTGTCCTGTAGCCTGGTGTCGACTACGGTAAGAGAATTGGGTCAGAGGGATCGAGAAATGGACGACGTTGTCACACAAACTTCCTTTGCTGACATGCTCCACTTTGCCCGCCGACGTTCGGGAGTTACACAGAAAGACGCCGCTTCTGCGAGCGGCATTGATCGATCCTATCTCGCGGCGCTTGAGAGTGGCCGGAGGTCACCACCTGGACTCACCGCACTCCACCGAATTCTCGATGCCATTCGAGCAACTAAGACGGAGCGCGCGAGAATTATCTACGCGGCCTTCTGCACGCGCTGCAATGAGGACCTCAGTGGATTACTGCCGACAGAGGAAGTTGAATCGCTGAAGGAATTACTCTTCCAACTCGTACGGAAAGACGGAAAGGGAAGCCGCCTTCTGACGCACGTATATGACCTTCCAGACGACCGAGTGGCATTGCTCGCAGAAATTGCCGACTGGCCGGAAGATCAACTTCGCACGATCACCGGCTTTGCTCGCCTGCCCCGCGCCGACAAGCAGTTTGTTGGCACGATGGTAGTCGCCCTCTACAACAAAGAACCTCAGGAGATATAGATGTAAACAGAAACGGCGAGACACCCTTTCGAGTACCTCGCCGCGTGCCTTCCCAGAAAGACGGATCTTACTGAGCGGGACTTGAGGGAGTCTTCAGTATGGTCTTTCTGTGCGGCTCGCGTCAAGGGACTCCTTTTTTCTTCGGAGTTGTCGCAGGTGTCCGGAGTGGACACCTGCGCCCCAAAAGGTGCCACAAATGTCTACTCGACAATCCTCGTTCCCGGTGACGCTGGGCATTCCATACATCACTTATGAGTCGGATGACGGTTTGCTCCACCACACGGAGTTGCGGGATCCCGTCGCGCCCGTCCGGCCTATTTCAAAGCTCCACCCTGGAAGAACAGTCGGAGGCGTTAGCTTTGGCGATCGAACGCCCTATCACGCGATCGATGAGTCGCACCTCGAAATGCTTGCACTGCATGCGTTTGCCCTAGCGGCTGACGTTCAGTTGATAGCAGCCCAGCCGATCCGACTGAGCTATGAGTTCGAAGGAAGCAAGAGGCGGTACACGCCGGATATCTATCTTCGTACCAACAGTGAAGCTGTGCTGGTGGAAGTCAAGGAACTTCACACATTGCTGAGGCCGGAAGATATCGGGAAGCATGCAGCGCGGGCTGATGCCGTGCGTCAGCTCGGTGGCCGACTCTGTTTCATCACGGATGATGTACTAAAGGGCTGTGGTGGAGCTCTGGCGAGAAACCTTCTCCGACTCCAACGGCACCTTCGTTTGCCAGCAAACGACGTCTACGTTGATCTGACTCACAGGCTTCTCAAGAACGAGAGCTTGAACATCATGGATCTGATGTTGGCGCTGGATCAACCAATTGGCTGCATTCTCAATATGCTCGCGCACAAGCGACTCGCATTTGACTGGAGGAAAGATATCACGCCGGCGAGCAAGGTGTCGCTACCAGGCTATGAATTTAGATTGCTAACGACTTCGGAGCTGCTAAATGCGGGTGAATTCGGTGATCTTTTGGCAGAACTCACTCTGGGTCGTGTGCCGCAAAATAAACGACGACTATACCGTGCGACGGCTCCGCGATCGGTCCTTAAGATACGTGACCCCTTTGGAAATGTTTGCTGACGTAAGAAGCGGCGGCCCGAGCGTAGTGTCGGAATCGGAGGCACTACGTTTCGAGAGCATGCCAGCAGCCACGATCACTTCCATTGAAAAGGCACTGAGGGGGTTGCTATGCACAGATTCATCATCGGAAAGGGACTTCTAATCCAAAAGGACGGAGACCTGTTCGAATACATTTCAAGGTGCGACTCTACGCTCTATTTTCGAAGTCCCATCGACGACCGTGTGCTGGACATCTCCGAAGCTAACTTCTGGGAATCCGTCGCAACGGGCAGCATCGCTGTAAAGAAGTCCGTCTCAACGGAAAAGGAGCTGAGATTCGAAAGTGGGCCTGCGAAAGACGCGTCGCTTTCATTGGTTCATTTTAGCAAGAAGGTTCAGCGGGTTGTTCTAAAAAAGCTCGCCTACATTTTTGGACTAAGGGAGCTTGGAATCTCGCGCGGCAAGCTGACTCAAATAGCGGATGCTGCAAAGCAAATTGCCGCGACGATAGGAGATGTCAAGGTCCCTGGAACTTCGACGATTGCGGCTTGGATGAAGAAGTTCGAGGATGCCGGCGATGAACCTGTGTCTTTGGCACCGGCATCAGCTACACGGCCTCCGTATGCCACGGACGGCGTACACGAAGCGCTCGTGCAAGATGCAATTACGGAAGGTTACTGCAAACTACATCGTCCGACTATTAAGACGGCGTATGGACGCTACCGAAAGTCTCTGGAAGTACATAACTCAAATGAGCTAAGGAGAGGGGCTCTTGCCAGACGGCACATATCTAAGCGGACGTTCGAGCGAAGGATAAAAGACCGTCCGGCTTACGACGTTCACGAGGCTAGATACGGAACGGAATCTGCGCGCGCGAAGTTCAAACACGTCAAGTCTGCCGCGGACGCTTTGATGATTTTCGAATGGGCCGAGATAGATCACACTATTCTCAACTTGATGGTAATCGACGATCGGTTACTCGTTCCGCTGGGTCGACCATGGATAACGGTAGTTCGCGATGTGAGATCGGGGGCAGTGCTTGGCTTCTACATAACGTTCAACGCGCCAAGTCTTCGGAGTCTTTTCGGCGCGATCAAAAATTCTCTCCAGCCGCACCCGGACGTCAGCGGCTTCTTCCCCGGGATACGGAACCCTTGGTCGACGTGGGGAAGCTGCGTTTCGTATCGCGTTGACCGAGGTGGAGACCTTCTTGCGGAGAGCGCCCGGATAGCCATGGTTGAACTGGGTGCAAGGTATGTGTACGCGCCCGCGCGGCACCCCTGGGCTAAAGGTTCGATCGAACGTTTTTTCGGCACCATGGAGCTAACACTTCTGGATGACATTCCAGGACGCACCTTCGAAAATTTCTGGAAGCGCGGAGAGTATGACCCCAAGCAAACCGCTGTCGTGCGGTTTAGCACGCTCATCTATCTCATGCACAAGTGGATCGCAGACTATGTCCATGTTCAGCCGCATTCACGCAAGCTGCGCTCACCGCTTGACATTTGGAATGCAGAGATCGACTCGGTGGACCGCGTTGGGATCGCTGATATGCACAAGCTGGATGCCGTATTCGGGCACCACAAGACGGCACCACTGACCCGGCGGGGAATAGCCTTCGAATCATTGCAATACGCGTCAGCCGAGACCGAGACGTTGTTCAACGCTCACGGAAATGGCCTAAAGGTTGACTACATCGTGCCGCCCGAAGACATCGGACATGTTCACCTCATACATCCCGCAAAAAAGACATATGTGCGTATTCCGTGCACGCGGCTTGACTACGCAAACGGACTGAGTTTGTTCCAGCACAAACTCCTCAAGAAATACGCGCGTATGCGCTGCGCGGAAAGGTATGCGATTGCAGACCTGATCGAAGTGCATCATGAACTGCGCGAGGCGGTCTCGAAGGACATACAGCATTTGGATCGTATGGGCATACGTGACCTCACAACCCTCGCTCGTATGGCTGATATCAATAGCACAGCGGTCTACGGAGGAAAGGCAGCTACGATCCTCAACTGCACCAATGTGCCGCTCTTAGCCAGCAACGATGCTTTGCAAGATGCTCCGAGTCACATCGGATCGCCGCCGGACCTCCAGCAGGCTGAGGAAGCGGAGTCAGTACCGAACTATAGCTGGAGTAAGGAATGACGATAGCCATCCAAGATTCTGGACTGTCCTTGGGTGAGACTCCCTCTGATTTCGCCACGCAGAGTCTGTTTGGGGGCGAGTCGTCGCGGAAAAGTGAGATCAACGAACCGGACTGGCTAAACAATGCAGTAGCTCTTGCAAGTTTGAATGATCCATCGAAATCTGAGGTTGATGGCGTCATGAGGCTCTGGGTCGAAACACGGACCGCCGCGCGAGCAATGAAAGCTATTGAATGTTTGATTGATCGTGCGAAAACCACCAAGCTGCCTGGTGGTATTCGCCTGTCAGGAGAAGGCGGAACAGGCAAGACGTTCATCCTACACCGCATCCTCAAGAAGTATCGGGCCGTTGACAATGGATTTCGACTCCACTGTCCGGTCATCTACATACGGCTGGAGAAGTCCCCCTCCCCAGCCTGGATTATTAGCGCAATTCTGAAGGCTATCGGTGACACCATACCTTACAGAAGTAGCGACGGTCGCTCGCCCGAGGAGCGCGTTGCTGAGTCGCTAAAACATTGCGGCGTGTTGGTCATCCTGGTCGACGAGGCGCAGAACCTCTTCCCTGCTTCCGGACCTCGAAGAAACAGGGAGAGGCTCGCAGGTAACGTCGCCGAGACAGTCAAGATCTTGTATGACCTGAGTGGTGTAGCGATTGTGTGGACGGGCCTGCCAAGCATTGAGGCGGTGTTTCGGGACGATAGTCAATTGGGAACTCGCTGGCCGGGGTCCATTACCCTGCCGCAGTTCGATAATTCCAACGAATGGATGGGGGTTCTTAAGGGGCTAAGTCAGGCGGTTGATGGAGGACTAGGGTATCGCTTCGATTTCGACCTATATTCAGAATCGTCAGCTGAACACCTGCACAGAATGACAGGGGGGAACTTTCGCGTATTGAAGAATCTTCTCAGTGAAACGGTCCGATTGGCATCGGCAGCCTCTAGGAAATCAATAGGGAAATCCATACTAGAACAAGCGATAGAGCAGTTGGCGCTCATGCCATTATCCTATCCCGTAGAGGCTAAGATCGAGCCGGCTACCAAGACGAAAGGAGCGCACGCACGACCACTATCTGAGCTGATGAAGCGCACAAGGTGATCAAGAATGCAGCAACTGTTCTTTTCCGTCTCGCCACATCCCATGGAAAGCGTTCGAAGCTACATAATCCGTGGTTCGGCAGCAAACAGGGTGCCTCCTTCGATTGTCACAAGGGAGGTATTTGGGAGCACGACTAGGTTCCCAATTCGGGATGCAGCATCTCTGGCTGTGAAGTTTCGTAGTGCGACGTTGGAGGTGGCTTCCCTGGACGGGTATTGGCGTGCCGTGCGCAGCAGGCGCGGCGAACTTCGCTTCAACGGTATTTGGATTGATCAACACGTAGCCATGCCCCGTACGCGGTGCTCGGTGTGCCCAACTTGTCTTGCTGAGGCCGCGATTCTTCGGTACGAGTGGGAGCTCAGTTTAGTGTCGGCCTGTCGCCAGCATGGCGTTGCGTTGATGGATACCTGCCCAAACTGCCGCCGGCCCATCGGTGCGTCACGGCGTTCAATTGTGAGCTGTTTGTGTGGCACGGATTTCCGTAGGGTCTCCGCTTCTCAGGCATCTACCGCATCAAGGACGCTCGCGGCCCTAGTAGGATCCAGTGGTGATGTCGGTTCCTTCCTGGATCTGGATTGCCCGAGTGCCGCTACGTTGCGTCTGTTGCGTACGGATCGGGCTGCATCCATCCGAACTATCAAATTTCTTGCACTTGTTCCATTGGATCCCTTGGAAGATCTAAGACATCGGCAGGGACTCACCAACTTCGGGGTGCTTGAAAGCGCGAGGGTCGCCGAGAGGGTGGAACGGTTGCTGAACTCGTGGCCGGATGGGTTCTTGGCGCAACTGGAAGCCGCAGCCTCTAGTAGAGCAACGTCATCCAAGCTCGATGCGGCCAGATTGCTGAGGGTTGTTCGCGACGCAGTCTGCGTTGCTACTGAACGATCCGACCCACTCGGGTTGCTCGACCTGTTTCACTATTGCGCTCGGCGCATTACTCGTAATCTCCGGATTGACGGAGCTGTTCGAGGGTACTCGAAGCAGCTTGAACTGGATCTGGATTGAACTGCACATGTCCGGGGATCGATCAATGAAACCTTCGCATACGCTTTTCGAAAACGCTCCTTTGGGCTCTATATGGACGCGCCAAAGAAAGCTGGTGCGTCTTCGTCGCCGTCATGGATATGAGATAGAGCTGCGGAATATCCCACGCCTCCATGGCGGGCCGGTTCCGAATCTAGGTGAGTCGATCAGCAGTTGGTTGTATCGTGCGAGTGGGTGCTTCAGCGTATGTCCCTCGGACCTTGTGCGGGCCATAGGCTACGATGGACCTAGCGCAGCATTGGATTTCGGATGGGACAGAGACGTGGTGTCCGCTCGGTTGGCGGTTCTCCTGCAGACGGAGCCAGCACGTGTCTTACCACTCAGCCACCCAGAGCACTCGCATCTAAACAACCAGCTCTATGCCTTCCTCACATTCCAGTTTCATCGTGGCCACCCGGTTTACAGGTGGTGCCCCCACTGCTTACTGGAGGACCAGGTGCCGTACTTCCGATATGGATGGCGCTTCGAGTTCAATCTCTACTGTGGGAAACACGCTGTTTGGCTCAAAGACCGATGCGCCCATTGCGGAGCGCTGGCCGATTTATCGCTATCAGGTGCGAAGAACCATCGAAAATCTGTACCAAAGCCAATCACGACGTGCATGATTTGCGACGCAGATCTTCGCGAACAGCGAGGCAGAGAGATCGACTCCCGAGATTTGGAGGCAGCACGTGCGCTACATTCTGCTATTTCAAAGCGCATTGTCAGTTCGAATTTTCACCTAGAGCAATTACGCAAAAGAAACTCCTTGCCAGTGTTGCATGGCTACCTGTACCCCATGGCAAAATTCACAGGGTCGACACGGTCACGCATGTTGGGGCTCCGTTACGACATGATATTCGGCAGCAGATGGGAAGAGATTCGAGACGTCGAGCTGTTCGATGGCCAGCGAGAGTCCCGAGCCTGAAGACCTCAACTGGTCTCGTCCGATGAAGATAGAAATCGAACTACGCCAAACGACACCGGTCGTCGGTCAACCGGAGATCATATTGTTCGATTGGGCGCTTTGGGAGATCCCCGGCGGGGAGAGATACTTCGTGGGACGTCAACGCGGTGGCGCCGGAAGGGTTAGCTCGGCGGTCCTGCGTCTCGACGCTGAAGCGATGGCTGGCTATACAGTTTCCGGGAGACGGTATTGTGTTGTAGGTCCGTCGCGCCTTGACGGAAATGGAGCCTATGTCTGTCACGATGGTGTGCGTTGCGTGGGATCGGAGAGACTCGTGACGTGGGCTACCTGCTCACCACGCCTTAGCGAGCAGGCTATGTGCTTGAACTGGATGGTGTCGAGATGTTGAAGGTGACAATAGAGCTAGTGCCGAACGGCGATGAAGAGCGAACACTGGTACTCGGTGAGTTGACTATATCAAACACCGGTCATCCCACAGTGGATGCCGGTAACTACGAAGCGGTACTTACCGAGTTTCACAGGGGCAGGACTGCCCAGGAAAGCGGCAGATTTCGCACGGTGGCGTCGATACATGGCCTGGAACGGGATGTCCTTCGGCCGGTGCAGCTTGTTGGAGCGGCGCTTAATCTATTGGCGCCATTAAAACGGACGATGCACAGTTCCTCCGATCCGTATGGAGTGGTTCATAGCTGTGAGGAGCTATAACGTCGATGGAACCACCGAGGGAAGCGCGGGAGCGCTATTCGCACTGAGATGATCCTGTTCCTTGACTATGATGGTGTGCTTCATCCGGATGCTGCTTACTATGTGCAGTCCAGGAAGGGATCCTATATTGAACTTCGCGCCGAGGGCGCGCTGTTCATGTGGATGCCGATTCTGGAGGAAATCCTGAGCCCATACAGCGAAGTGAGGATTGTTCTATCGACTTCGTGGGTCCGAGAGCTTGGTTTTTCGAAGGCAAGAGGTTTTCTATCGCCATGGTTACAAAGTCGTGTTATCGGGGGTACTTGGCACTCGAAGATGTCGCAGCACAGGGAAGGGTCCCACCGGATTTCTGATAGGTGGAGCGAGCTGACGCGGTATCAGCAAATTGCAAGATACATCAGCACGAAGAAGCCAGGGGACTCCTGGATCGCAATCGATGACGACATTGTGGGTTGGGATCGAAGCGTTGAGCATCGGCTTGTTCCGACCGACCCAAGTGCAGGTCTTTCTGATCCGGCTACTCAAGAGTTGTTAATCGAACGGTTGGATGCTTGCGCGCACTGCGGTGATCCTGGCGCGAGCAGTTCCAATTGACTTGTTGGGGGGGCGACCGTGAAGCTCTTTGTCGATTGCGAGTTCACAGACTTCATCTGTTGCGAGTTGATTAGTATTGCGTTGGTCAGCGAAACCGGTGATGAGTTCTACGGCGAACGGTCCGATTTCGACCTGTCGGTATGTAGCGAGTTTGTTCGTGAGGCAGTACTACCACAGCTGGGGAAGCCGACCGTTCCCGTCTACACGGCTTGTGAGCTACGCGAGGCATTGCTCAACTGGTGGCGGGAGATTCCCGGTGCAATTGGCGAGTGTCTAGTTTGCGTCGACAACGTTATTGATTGGGATCTGCTCATCGATCTGCTAGGAGAGGTCCCCAGCGGGTGGCGAGGGGTTCTTGTCGGGCACTTAGTCAATCCTAGTCACCAGGAGGCTTACTTTGCCGCATATGGTGGGAGGCATCATGCCCTCCACGATGCCCGCGCGCTGCGAGCCTCTCTAGTAGGGGAGCTAAGCAATGTTGTCGCTGTAGCCGATGTGAAGCCTTCACGCTTCAATTTTTGACATATACCTTACCACCGTCAGATCATGGCATGCTAGACGGACTCGCGTACTTGAAGTTGTAATGGTCTCCACGTAACAGCGTAGTTACTGGACCTGATGTCGCATGCTGATATTCCTCGACACTGAATTCACCAATCTCGCCGACCGAGAGCCTATCAGCATAGGGATGGTGTCGGAGGATGGGCAGCATGTTTTCTACCGGGAAGTGGCGAACTTCGACTTCGACACGTGCAGCGCGTTCGTACGGGCGAATGTTGTACCCCTTCTCGGACGCTATAAGGATGTGACCGTCCAGGCGGTAATGCTGCAGGCTGACGTTCGGGGTTGGATTGGTACTCTTCCTCGAAGCCTAACCATTTCATGTGATAGTGAGTGGGACTGGGAAATCTTCGTCAAGCTCGCAGGCTGTCCCCTACCGACGAACGTCTCCGGCCGATTTGACTTGCGCCCGCTCATTGACACAACGGTGTTTCACAAAGCGGTTTGTCGATTTCACAAACATCCTGATCGCCCGTGGCACCACGCGCTACATGACGCACTTGCGCATCGCGTTGGCTGGATGGCTTGGAATGATGCGCGCAGGCAGGCGATGTTGTCAGCCAAGTAGGTGAAACAACGTTCCGCATGATGGACTACTTAATGGCGCATTCTGGCGCCGGACCGACTGGACCACGGTAGCGGCACGCCACCGGCGAGGCAATGCGAACCTGCTGCGGTGATCTCAATCGCCTGCAGCGTCAAGGCCAACCGGCCCTTTGCTGCCGTACCAATTGCCAGCTACCCATGCATCCCAGTCCCATGCATAGGCTAGATCCCCCTCACCGGGAAACGACGGTACGGCAGAGCCTCGAATGTCGTGCCAAAATTGATCTCGCCAAGGCGGCGGGACTTCGGCCAGGCGCACGAAAAAACGACGTCCCTTGTAGTTGTGGGCGGGCACTATCTGCACCAGATCGTCTCGAGTCATTCTTCTCGCTCTTTTATTGATGCTGCTGGATCTTGCATACGCGACGCAACGCCGAACTACCTAGCATGCGGTGCGTTTAAGGAATCATTCCGCAAGCCTTTTGCCGTTTGTAATGCATAAGGCGCGTTGGATTTCCGCTCCCATGGTATGCCCGTTCGCCGCCGCTTCCTCCCGTAGCCTTGAAAGAGTGATGCGCGTACAAGCAATCGGCCAGGACTGGTCCTCACCCAGTGTGGAGTTAGCAAATCGCCCCGGGTCGAAATAACGCAAAAAAACTGAACGTTCTTGCCGTTTTCTTCCTTGGTGAAGTCGGGGTGCGCTCTGTGCATCATGCGAACACAGAGATCCACCTCGCCTTGAGACGGTCAAAATCCGATGTGCCCTGGGTCAGATCGTACCGACATGGTGAATAAGGCATATTAAAAGGTTGTACGCAGCATTTTGTCGTCATTGGGATCCCACAGCCAAGCCGTGGCGGTAGTGCGATGGGCGAAGCCTGAGGGTCTTCGTTCGTACCTTGGGTTGCGTATGGAGCACATGACAGGGCGTTGCCGAATGCTGATCGAGTTGAGTGATGAGCAAATTGAGCGCGGCGGTTGAAAAGAGCAAACGCACCCTACCTTTGAGGGGTATCCTAAGCATTCCTTGAGCGGGATAGTGACTTTGTAACTTTGGTCGGCAACCGAGAGACCACAAAAAGAGGTTGTCGAGATGAGTTTCATCACTAGTAAAAGAGATGGCTACTGCAATTAGAAAAAGATCAGTGCAGGTACCGGTCAAGGGCGATGCAGAAAAATCGCTAACAGGTCGAGAGAAAATCGCGAAGTTCAAGACGCCTGAACTTGTCATCGCCTTATGTGGCCCGATCGGCTCGCCTCTTCATCGGGTAGGCGAGGAAATCGGTCAAGTGCTCGAGGAGACTTTCGGCTATGAGAAACCTCAAATATTGAGGCTCAGTGATTTCATAAGGGAACATGCCGCAAGCGTAGGTATGGCTATTCCTGAGGGATCGAGATTTGATACGGTCGAAGCTCTAATTGATGCTGGAAATCGGCTGCGTGCGAAACATGGCGCTGGAATTCTTGCTGAAGTTGCCATTAGCCGAATTCGCCTGGCGCGAGAGCAAGCAAAGGATGAAGAAACCGGTCAATACCATCCACGACGAGTTTGCCATATTATTGATTCCATCAAGAATCAAGAAGAACTAGATGTGCTGCGCGATGTCTATCGCGACATGGTGTACATGATCGGTGTGTTTTCTCCTGTGTCAGTTCGGGAGAAAGCACTCCGCAAGGAGCTCGAGCTCAGCGAGATATATCGCCTCATTGACAAAGACTCGGGCGAGGAGTCTGAAAATGGACAGACGGTGAGGGACACGTTTCCTCAGTCCGATTTCTTCTTAAGGGTGGACAGCAACAAGGATTCACAGTTGAAGAAACGTGTTGAGCGATTTCTTCACTTGGTGCTGGGCACAAAGTTAATTACGCCCACTCCGAATGAATCGGCAATGTATGCGGCAGCAATGGCTGCCACAAATTCCGCATGTTTGTCTCGGCAAGTCGGAGCTGCTGTCACCAATAGCGACTTCCAGGTCATTGGGACAGGATGGAATGATGTCCCGAAGTTCGGTGGAGGACTGTATCAAGCGTCTTCCCCATCTCTATTGGGCGATGCTGACGAAGATGGGAGATGCTGGAATACGGACGGCGGTAAATGCTTCAATGACGCGGAAAAGAAGCTTTTCGCCAAAGAAATGGTGGCGACCCTGAAGGGCATAATTCCGGCCGAAAAAGAGGCAGAAGCACAAAAGGCGCTAGAGAAGGCTGGGAAACTCAAAGGACTCATTGAATTTTCCCGGGCGATACATGCCGAAATGCATGCGATTATCAATGCGACACGTACGAGTGGGGACGCTATTGTTGGTGGAAAGCTTTTTGTGACGACTTATCCATGTCACTCCTGCGCGCGCCACATTGTTGCTGCCGGTATCTCGGAGGTCTATTTCATCGAACCGTACAGGAAGAGTCTCGCGATGAAACTTCACAACGATGCAGTGACGGAGCATGAATCCGAGGTCGAAAAAGTGCGGATTCTGGCGTACGATGGAGTTGCACCGTCGCGATATCTGTCGCTCTTCAAGATCCCCAGCGGGGGCCGTAAGAGGGATGGCAAGATCATCAAGATCAATGCGAAGTCAGCGACACCTAAGCTTGAGAAGAACATGGAAGCGCTTGCCGTTCTCGAAGCTTTTGTCGTATCATCGCTGGCTCACAAAAAGTTAGTGGACGCCAACGGAGGGGCTGAAGATGGACCGGATCCCGCTGCAGCTTAGTCTTAATTTCGATTCAGACGGTGAAATTACCCTGGTACAGGCGGCACCGGAGAAGCGGCCCACTACTGCGACCGTGGTATGTTTGAAACAATTTCGCACTGGGCGTACGGAAGGCGCAGATGCGACTGATACCACACTTCTCTACAGAAGCATTTTGGATTCTATAAGGCACTTTGCCTGACCGCCACGGTGTGATGCAGGCTGATAATGCGTTTGTCACGAGACCCGCCCGTTGGCGGGTCTTTCGCTTTTTGGCGACTGACATTTTGCTTGCTGGTCTGGATCGAGCGCAGCAGATAGGACTTCAGCATGAAATCCTCCAGCCTTGGCCTGGTGAACAAGCTTTTCGTGAAGGTGTCTGCGCCGCGCATAAATGGAGGATGAGTTCCTCAAATCAACGCTTCGACAGTCTTCGTGCTGACTTCTGTTGGAGGTATTTCGGCGGCCTGCTAGTCCTGGCTGCATCGACTAAATGCCGATTACAGCTTATCCAACACTTGCTCCAAGTTTTTCCGAAGCGGCTCAAAATCCCACTTGCTGTCAGTACTTCTGATTTGCTTAACAACCAATTTTGCCAAAGCTTCCTTGTGCTCTCTAACGATGCACTTGGAGGCCATTAAGCGCTCCGTGGGATTATCAAGTTTCTCTTCCAGATAATCGTCAAACGCTGTGTCCGTCTTGGTGAAGTTATAAAGGGATAGCATGTTCGAGCGCGTTACTAGCCAACCACTGCTCTCGGCATGATTCCATGCCTCGGCAGGATATAGCTCTTCCAGTGCCACGGGCACTTTAAACTTCTTTTTTCTCAGACTTAGTGCAAAACCTTCAGCGGAGAGCTTCACGGCACGGGCTCGTGTGCTCCCGCTAACCATGCTATTGAATTCTTGTATAGAGGGCTTAACCGCCTCCTCGTTGTCAAATAGACCAATAGCTACAGCAGTCGAACGGCGGTAATGCCAGGCAACCAGCGAATCTTTGACCCAGCCATGACCCCCTCCATTTTCAGTGCTACAACAAATTTGCAGTTGGGATGATTCAGGGAAGAAACGTTCTTTGATCGCATCTAGCACTATCTTATCTGTTGGTCCTTCAACGAAAATGGTCGGTATATTGGTGTCGATAGCTGAGCGTAACTTTGTTCTTAGTGCCTCTACCTGTTTTTGCCAATCCCTAAGGTAAGGGCGTAGGAGGTCGAGCAAGCCTGTGGCGGAATCCAATGTCTCCGTGTTCTCCGCTCCGCTCCTTTCCTGTGCGATCGTTCCCAAATCAGGCGAGAACGAGATTTCCTGAATAGTAACCGCCGCAGGATCTGCATCTTTGAACGCAGAATAAAAAACTGGTGAATGCGTGGTGAGCAATGTGGGAATTGACGCGCTGGTGTCAAGGAACTCCTTGGCTAGCTCGAAAGCTCTCCTAATCTCAAGATTGTTTTCGGGCTCTTCATAACCCCATATTGATACAACACGTGGGCGGCCTTTCGTTGATAGATGATTCGCTTGCTCTGCTAACCATCGCAGAATAATTGGAATGTGACGAACTTTTATGCCGTCACCCCGCTGAGCTAGCGTAACTGCATATCCTTGGCGTTCGGAGTGAAACTCTAATTCGGAGAACAAACGGCGTAGATCGGTCGGGAGCTGTATCTGTGATTTGAGTTTAAGGCGACTATCGAGTTCTGCCAGAATCTGTCCAGTGTGCTGCCGTATTTCACCGGTGAAGCCTGTGGCTGCGCCGCGTATAGACTCACGAACGGTCGAATCGAGCATGTCATAGACTGCCGTCAGGAGGCGTTGGAAATATTCCTCCCCCTTTACTGCGGGCACATAGTCATATCGGATGGACCGGAGAAAGGCAACCGCTCTCGATCGGCCTGGTAGCGGCGATTTTGACTCAGTTTGAATCTCGTCTAAAACAATGCCTTCTTGCCGCCAACGCTTGATCCAAACCAGTCGTTCGGAGAGCGAATAGTTTTCGGGAAGTCGGAAGGTAAGTGATATTTCTATTTCCGAAGCTTTCCGAACCCTCTTCGTGGCAAATGCACAATAATCGCGCCCCCAGGAAAGCTGATGATCTCCGTCGCGATCATGATTGAAAAAGAGGTCAAGAGCTCGCAGGACGTTGGACTTTCCTTCGTCATTGCTTCCCACCAGTACGGTCAGGGCCTTTGTGTCAATAGTGAAGTCTCTCAACGACCTGAAGTTCTTAATGCGAATTTTTTCAAGCAGCACTCTTTACCTCTTCCGGCTCATCGTTATTGTGTGATGGCCGGAATTGTACCGCTGGCTGAACAGTTTGCGGGGCGATCCAATCGGCCTCGACTCAGTCACGCCCACGATGGACAGCACGGTGCCGAGGATGGAGCATATTTTCTCGAGATGTGGTTCCGGATTCCCGAGTACCAGCGACCGTACATATGGTCACGGGCCGAAGTGAATGATTTGCGGTGGCGAAACCAAGTACGGCATCAGCAAACGTGCTTATCCTCACTTCGACGTCCCTTCGCTTACCCTGGACGACGTCCGCGCGATCTACCTGGCCGATCAATGGCGCGTGTGCTCTTGCTACCGGATGCCGTGACCGCTGTCGCTGTTCGTCTTCGACTACGCCGTCAATCAGAGCCAACCGACAGCAAATGCTTCAGCGCGCGCTCGGCGTGGCAGTCGACGGCGTCATGGCCCGAAGACTGTCGGCGCCGCCGTAATAGCGAGCAAGGAAGCCCGCGCGCGTTTCATGATGATGCGCGCCTTCCCATGCATGTCGCGCCAACTTCCCCCGTAACGGGCGCGGCTGGTTCACGCGCATGTTCGTTGTCACCGTGTCTGCGTGAGGCAAGCCAATCCATTGCGAGCAAAACCATCTGGGGCGCCGCCATCGTGTTCGTCTCCACCGGCTTGCAGTTGACCGGCATCACGGACGCCAGCGGATACGCCAATGACGCCGCACCACCTTCACCAGGACCTTCTCGCTCTTGAACTCGTGGTCGTTTGCCATGGCTTATTGATGTATTTTGGCGTGTGTGTTAGCGGTGGTCGTTCCGTCTTGGGCAGCATTCAAGTCGTCTCAACAATGCATTGGTGGCCGACAACTCCGCCATTTCAATCGCCTACCCCTTTGGATGGGTGCAGTTCTAGCGTTAATTCCTTCTCTTGGTTGCCGATAAAGCTGGATCGGCCGCCAACCTCTAGAAGGTTATGGATGGCCCAATTCCCAGATCAATGATTGGAGGAGGCGCTTGCACTGTGCTAACAAGCAAGGCATATTCAGATACTTTATAGTCAACGCGAATTCTAAGTTATTGGTGCCGCGAAGTTTCACGGAAGCGCCATAAAACCTCACTCACAACTACATATGAATCAGAAGATTGAAAAGTTACTAAAATTGGCCGCACTGGAGTTTGGAGTATTTTTGGCTCAAATGGCAGTCTTCTTTCTTGTCGCCGTCTTCTTATCGCACTTCCTCGAAAGCCGCGAGTTGCTTAACGCTTATACTGAAGCGAAACTGGGCAATCATCTACTTGCCGAGTTTTGGTTCACGCTTCTAGGCGTCGTTGTAATGCTCGGATTACTTTCCCTCATCGCTGGTATTGCTCATACGAATGCTTTGGGACGTTTGTCGTCGGAAGTATTGCAGGAGGTGCCCCGAACGATCTATTTTTTCGGCAGCACTGCGGCGGGTACGGCTTCCGCATGGGCGGTTCACGAGTGGGCATATGGAACTTCGTCAGCAGCGATCGAGGCTCTCCGCGCAGCAGCAATCTTTGCAAGCGGCGCGTTCGTAGCGGGTTTCATTCTGAAGGCACTACTGAGCAGTACGAAATCTGGGGATCGCCACGCATAGCTTGGCGAAGCGGCAAGTTTTGGCGCACGCCGCCTGACGCTATGACAGTGCAACGACTATTAAGTCGCCGCTATGTTCCAGAAGCCCACATTGGGACACTGCCGACCAATCATGAGGGGGCTTGGCGTGGAACCGCGCTCGTGGGCCGTCCGCATGGCGGTGCTAAAGCAGATGCCCGAATAGTTGGGCTTTGTCCGCGGTGGGGTAGGAATTCTCGACTCGCGGGGCAAAGGTCATGTTCCGCAACCCGGGCCCGATCAGCGAACAGCCATGGTACTCCTGCGGGTAATGAGGAGATAAAGTGCCTTTTTGTGCGCTCTCGAGCTAAGTGGCACAATCTGCGCCGAATCTAGGGTTGAATGGCAGAATCGCCTTCGATACAACTGGCGAGAGCGTCTGCAACCCCTTGATTTTTCATCAGTTACATTCTGGGTCAGATTGGCGCGCGACAGGTGGTCCACCCGCGACAAAGGCATCGTTGCCGCTGCAGCCGGCCCTTTCAGTTCCCGCTTGCGCCGGAATCGTCGGTCCTGCTCTCGGGAAAGCGGCGGGTCCCCAGTGCCTTACCGGTGGTCGGCCGTGATGGTTTGCGCGATTGTCGGCGCCCTTCGCAATGCCGGCGCCGGGCGACGCTCTATAATCGCGCTGCTCACAATAACCTGAAGCCCGTCGATCTCCCTATCCGGACACCGGCGTGCCTGTCTATTTGCAATGGATACCTCCATGAAGAAGTTCGCCGCACTCCTCCTGATTTCGACCGTCGCGCTGCTTGGGGCATGCGGCAAGAAGGAACCGGCCCCCGCCGCCGGCACGGAACCGGCGCCCGCGGCCGCCAGCAAGATCATCGTCGGCCTCGACGACAACTTCCCGCCGATGGGTTTTCGCGACAGCAGCAACGAGCTCGTCGGCTTTGATATCGACATGGCCAAGGAAGCGAGCCAGCGCCTCGGCATGACGGTGGAATTCAAGCCGATCGACTGGAGCGCCAAGGAAGCCGAGCTCAACGGCAAGCGCGTGGATGTCCTGTGGAACGGCCTGACCATCACGGAAGAGCGCAAGCAGAACATCAGCTTCACCGCCCCTTATATGACGAACCACCAGATCGTCATCGTCGGCGCCAAGTCCCCGGTGAAGACCAAGGCCGAGCTGGCCGGCCGCATCGTCGGCGCGCAGGATGGCAGCAGCGCGGTGGACGCCATCAAGAAGGAAGCGCAAGTCGCCGCCAGCCTGAAGGAACTCAAGACCTTTGGCGATAACGTGACGGCCTTGATGGACCTGTCGGCCGGCCGCCTCGATGCGATCGTGGTGGATGAAGTGGTGGGCCGCTACCTCATCAGCAAGCGCGCCGGCGAATACCGCGTGCTGGACGAGAACTTCGGCACCGAAGACTATGGCGTTGGCGTGCGCAAGGACGACGCCGAATTGCTCGGCAAGCTCGACAAGACCCTGGGTTCGATGAAGGAAGACGGCACGGCCGCGCGCATCGCCACGAAGTGGTTCGGCGCCGATATCACCAAGTAAGCCCGGCCTTTCGCGACGTCCGGCCCTGCATGGGCGCGGCGTCGCGCCTTCTCGGGGTCCGGGCTGTGGCCCCGACCCCGAATCCATTCCATCCGCGCAAGCATGGATTACGTCTTATCCCTTCTGCCGCCATTGGCGCAGGGTGCCAAAGTCACCCTCACACTGTTCGTCATTACGCTCGCTCTCTCGGTACCGCTGGGGCTGGGGCTGGCGCTGGCGCGCATCTCGAAATGGCCGCTGCTGAGCGGCCTTGTCAACGGCTACATCTGGCTGATGCGCGGTACGCCGCTGATGCTGCAGATGCTGTTCATCTATTTCGCGCTGCCGTTCGTGCCGGTCGTCGGCGTGCGCCTGCCGGACTTTCCCGCGGCGGTGGTCGCGTTCGCGCTGAACTACGCGGCTTATTTCGCGGAAATCTTCCGCGCCGGGATCAAGTCGGTCGATCGCGGCCAGTACGAAGCCAGCAAGGCGCTGGGCATGAACTACTTCCAGACCATGCGGCGCGTCGTGCTGCCGCAGATGGTCAGCCGCGTCCTGCCGCCGGTCAGCAACGAGACCATCACGCTGATCAAGGACACGTCCCTGATCTACGTGCTGGCGCTCAACGATATTCTTCGCACCGCGCGCGGCATCGTCCAGCGCGATTTCACCACCACGCCTTTCCTGGTCGCCGCGCTCTTCTATCTGGTGATGACGCTGATCCTGACCTGGTTCTTCCAGCACCTCGAGAAACGCCATGCCAAACATGATGACTGACCCGGTCGCAGCCAGATCCGATCGCGCGCCCGGCGTCATGGTCGCTGCGCGGGACATCGTCAAGGCATTCGGGCCGCTGCAGGTCCTGCACGGCGTCTCCCTGACCTTGCGCAAGGGCGATGTCACGGCGGTGATCGGGCCTTCGGGCTCGGGCAAGAGTACCTTGCTGCGCTGCCTCAATCACCTCGAGGTGATTGACCGCGGCACCATCGAAATCGACGGCGAGGCGTTGGCAAGCACGGGGCCCGACGGCGCCGCCAGGTACGTGCCGGACGCGGAAGTACGCCGAATCTGCCGCAAGATGGGCATGGTGTTCCAGTCGTTCAACCTGTTCCCGCACATGACGGTGCTGCAGAACATCATCGAAGCGCCGATGACCGTCAAGGGCTTGTCGCGCGATGCCGCGGTGCCCAGGGCGGAGGAGTTGCTGCGCAAGGTTGGGCTGCTGGCCAAGCGGGACAACTATCCCGCGCGGCTGTCCGGCGGGCAGAAGCAACGGGTGGCGATCGCGCGCGCCCTGGCGATGGAACCCGACATCATGCTGTTCGATGAGCCGACTTCCGCGCTAGATCCGGAACTGACCGGTGAAGTCTTGCGGACCATGCGGCAGTTGGCTGAGGAGCACATGACCATGCTGGTCGTCACGCATGAGATGGGCTTTGCTCGTGAGGTCGCCAATCATGTCGTGTTCATGGATGAGGGCAGGATTCTCGAGGAAGGGTCGCCCGAGCGGGTGTTTGGGGCACCGGCCCATGCGCGTACCCGGGAATTCCTGGCGCACATGCTCTGATCCTGTGGTCGGCCACCGCAGGAGATCGAACATCTTGCGATGGCGCGTATCAGGGGAAGGAGCCCCTCTGCGCTATGTATTCAATAAGGGCGCCACTGGCGCCCTTATTGTTGCGCGGCTGACTTGGCGGCTCCGGCCCCGGCTCCGCCGAAGCCGCCACCGGGGTGCGAACGTTTTCCCATCCCTTCTCGTCGCCTATGTTTGAAGGCGGGCTGCGCTGCCCGTGGAGTTGAATATGACTTATGGCTATCATTTTTCCCGCTGAGGATGACCCAAGTCATTTGAAGGCAACAAAGATAGCTTTTTATTTGTCTTTATATCCGAACAAGGATCAGGCAGGCTCGACGCCTCTTTTCGCGGCGATGGGCTAGCCAATACCTCGTCCTACAGGATCGCGGCAGCTGGAGAGTCAATGTTGCAAAAAACGAAATTGGCTGAAGGGAAATCAAGGCAGCGGGCACTGGTTGTTTGCATTGGCGGCCTGGGCGATGTCGTGTGGGCGAGCGCATCCATCGATGCCTTGCGCGAAACCTATCGGAACGATATTGAGATCGACCTGCTGCTGAAGCACCGGTCTGGCGACTTGTTCAGGGACGACCCGCGCATCTCTCGCGTCCTCATCTTGCGCGGCGGCCCCAGGCTTCCGTTGCTGGTGAACCCGTACAAGTGGCTGATACTCTCCCGGGCGCTGCTTCGCTATCCGTATCACCTGATACTGGACCTGACCATCAACCGGACGGACTTTTTTCCAAGCCTGAGCTGGTTCTTCCCGACTGCCCACAAGGTCAAGGTCTATAAGGTGCGCCAGGAAGTGGATCCGCCGGACACCCACAGAACGACAGTAATTCAACGGCTGCTGGCCTATTGCATCCCGGACCATATCGCCCGTCGCGCGATGCCCTCCCTGAGAAGACCGGATATCGATATCCGCATGCGCTTTGGCCTTGAAGCGCCTTTTATCTGCCTGCATACGGGAAACAGTTCGTTCTATCACAACCGGGCGAATGCGCGTCTCTGGCCGGTGGAGCGATGGGTCGGGTTACTGGAGGGTTGGTCGAGGTTCTTTCCCCATCATCAACCCCTGCTGATCGGAACGCCCGCGGAAGCCAAGCATGTCGCGCAGATTGCGGGGAGGTTTCCTGGCGTCGTCAATCTCTGCGGGAAAACCTCCTTGCCCGAAATGATGGCGCTTATCGCCGACTCGGATCTATTGATTGGTACGGATACCGGGCCTACACACGTTGCGGCGGCATTCCGCACCCCAGTCATTGCGATCTTCGGGCCGACGCTGTCGCATGTGACCGGCCCGGCGGGCGATAGCGGAGACATGCGTATCGTCAAGCCATTGGCAGGCACGCGGATAGAGGACGTGCAGGTGGGCCAGGTCGTCAGCGCTTCGTACGAACTGATTGCGAGCCGGGAGGCTCTCCGTCGGGCAGCGCAATCCGCCCCAACACAAGCGGCTAACGTGGCAGACTTGCGACCAGACCAGCATTTGATTCGTTTGCAGATAAAGGAGAAGACATGTCATACGAAAACATCCTGGTGGAAACGCGTGGCCGCGTCGGCCTGGTCACGCTGAACCGCCCGAAGGCACTGAACGCGCTCAATGACGCGCTGATGGATGAACTGGGCGCCGCGCTGACGGCTTTCGACAAGGATGAAGGCATCGGTGCCATCGTTATCACCGGAAGCGAGAAGGCTTTCGCCGCCGGCGCGGACATCGGCATGATGGCCCAGTACTCGTTCATGGATGTGTACAAGGGCGACTACATCACCCGCAACTGGGAAACCATCCGCACCATCCGCAAGCCGATCATTGCGGCCGTGGCGGGCTACGCGCTCGGTGGCGGCTCCGAACTCGCCATGATGTGCGACGTCATCATTGCGGCCGAAAATGCGCGATTTGGCCAGCCGGAAGTCAAGCTCGGCACCATGCCCGGTGCTGGTGGCACGCAGCGCATGCCGCGCGCGGTGTCCAAGGCAAAGGCCATGGACCTGTGCCTGACCGCGCGCATGATGGATGCCGCTGAAGCCGAACGTGCCGGTCTGGTGTCGCGCGTGGTGCCGGCGGACAAGCTCATGGACGAGGCGCTGTCGGCGGCGGAAGCGATTGCCGGCTTCTCGTTGCCGGTGGTCATGATGATCAAGGAGTCGATCAATGCGGCGTACGAAACTACGCTCGCGGAAGGTGTTCGCTTCGAACGCCGGTTATTCCATTCGACCTTTGCCAGCGAAGACCAGAAGGAAGGGATGGCCGCCTTCGTCGAGAAGCGCAGCCCGAATTTCAAGCATCGCTGATAACTTGATAGGGGAATACCCGAGGAATTCAGAAGGATATTCATTCCTCCGTTACTGGGGAAAACCCGGTATTCCCTTGTTGATCAATGGGTTGCACGCGTAGGGCGATAAAGGTTGCAATGCGGATATGACAAAGGTGTTGCAACCTCCGGAAAATCAGCCTACTATTCGCCCCCTCGCAACACAACGCGGCGCTGCAAGGCAGGCGCAGCAAGGGTTGCGGGTCGATCGGGTGGTTTGGCAGCGCGCAGTTGGCGCAGCGAACCGAAGCAAAAAAGATTGCTGACCCGGGTTGACGAAGCGAAGAAAGTTCTGCATAATCTTCCTTCTCTGCTGCTGACAACGCAGCGCGCTGAACGGCAAAGCCGGCAGCGAAGTTCTTTAACAATCAAACAACCGATAAGTGTGGGCGCTGGGTAGCGGACGCACGAGGTCTTCGGACTTCGGAGCTTCAAAAGTTATCAGTGCTCGCACAGCAAAACGTGACTGGATTTTCGGATCTGGTCAGTCAGTTTTCTGAGAGTGAGCGACCGCTCGAAAGAGCGAGGACCGTAGGGAAACCGAAGGTCCACACAGAGATTGAACTGAAGAGTTTGATCCTGGCTCAGATTGAACGCTGGCGGCATGCCTTACACATGCAAGTCGAACGGCAGCGCGGGCTTCGGCCTGGCGGCGAGTGGCGAACGGGTGAGTAATACATCGGAACGTGCCCTGTCGTGGGGGATAACTAGTCGAAAGATTAGCTAATACCGCATACGACCTGAGGGTGAAAGCGGGGGACCGTAAGGCCTCGCGCGATAGGAGCGGCCGATGTCTGATTAGCTAGTTGGTGGGGTAAAGGCCCACCAAGGCGACGATCAGTAGCTGGTCTGAGAGGACGATCAGCCACACTGGGACTGAGACACGGCCCAGACTCCTACGGGAGGCAGCAGTGGGGAATTTTGGACAATGGGGGCAACCCTGATCCAGCAATGCCGCGTGTGTGAAGAAGGCCTTCGGGTTGTAAAGCACTTTTGTCCGGAAAGAAATCCTCTGGGTTAATACCTCGGGGGGATGACGGTACCGGAAGAATAAGCACCGGCTAACTACGTGCCAGCAGCCGCGGTAATACGTAGGGTGCGAGCGTTAATCGGAATTACTGGGCGTAAAGCGTGCGCAGGCGGTTTGATAAGACAGGCGTGAAATCCCCGGGCTTAACCTGGGAATGGCGCTTGTGACTGTCAGGCTAGAGTGCGTCAGAGGGGGGTAGAATTCCACGTGTAGCAGTGAAATGCGTAGAGATGTGGAGGAATACCGATGGCGAAGGCAGCCCCCTGGGACGTGACTGACGCTCATGCACGAAAGCGTGGGGAGCAAACAGGATTAGATACCCTGGTAGTCCACGCCCTAAACGATGTCAACTAGTTGTTGGGGATTCATTTCTTCAGTAACGTAGCTAACGCGTGAAGTTGACCGCCTGGGGAGTACGGTCGCAAGATTAAAACTCAAAGGAATTGACGGGGACCCGCACAAGCGGTGGATGATGTGGATTAATTCGATGCAACGCGAAAAACCTTACCTACCCTTGACATGCCACTAACGAAGCAGAGATGCATTAGGTGCCCGAAAGGGAAAGTGGACACAGGTGCTGCATGGCTGTCGTCAGCTCGTGTCGTGAGATGTTGGGTTAAGTCCCGCAACGAGCGCAACCCTTGTCTCTAGTTGCTACGCAAGAGCACTCTAGAGAGACTGCCGGTGACAAACCGGAGGAAGGTGGGGATGACGTCAAGTCCTCATGGCCCTTATGGGTAGGGCTTCACACGTCATACAATGGTGCGTACAGAGGGTTGCCAACCCGCGAGGGGGAGCTAATCCCAGAAAACGCATCGTAGTCCGGATCGTAGTCTGCAACTCGACTACGTGAAGCTGGAATCGCTAGTAATCGCGGATCAGCATGCCGCGGTGAATACGTTCCCGGGTCTTGTACACACCGCCCGTCACACCATGGGAGTGGGTTTTGCCAGAAGTAGTTAGCCTAACCGCAAGGAGGGCGATTACCACGGCAGGGTTCATGACTGGGGTGAAGTCGTAACAAGGTAGCCGTATCGGAAGGTGCGGCTGGATCACCTCCTTTCCAGAGGCGCGCGTTCTGCGTGTCCAGTGTCCACACTTATCGGTTTGTTTGCTGTTACAGCCAAGGGTCTGTAGCTCAGGTGGTTAGAGCACCGTCTTGATAAGGCGGGGGTCGTAGGTTCAAGTCCTACCAGACCCACCAAGTTATCCGAGGGGGATTAGCTCAGCTGGGAGAGCACCTGCTTTGCAAGCAGGGGGTCGTCGGTTCGATCCCGTCATCCTCCACCATCACTCTGCCGAGTGAGCACGGATACCCTGGATTTGGTGGTCAAAGGAAAGCATTCACTGAGTGCTTCCCTTTGGCATTGCCAAGCGATCGCAAGATCGGCTGTTCTTTAACAATATGGGATGTAGTAAAGGTGTCGCGCGAGCGTTGATGAGACGCTGCAGTACCAACGCGATACCGGGTTGTGATTGTATCAACCAAAGTATTTAAGTGATCGAAAGATGACTTGGAATACGGCACAAATGCGAGAACTCACCTGTAGCGAAGGTCTCACTGAGACACACTCGTTATAGGGTCAAGCGAACAAGTGCATGTGGTGGATGCCTTGGCGATCACAGGCGATGAAGGACGCGGTAGCCTGCGAAAAGCTTCGGGGAGCTGGCAAACGAGCTTTGATCCGGAGATGTCCGAATGGGGAAACCCGGCCCGTATGGGTCATCGCTGGCTGAATACATAGGTCAGCGAAGCGAACGCGGCGAACTGAAACATCTAAGTAGCTGCAGGAACAGAAATCAACCGAGATTCCCAAAGTAGTGGCGAACGAAATGGGAAGAGCCTTGTACTCTTTAGCAGTGTTGTTAGCAGAACGGGATGGAAAGCCCGGCCATAGCAGGTGATAGCCCTGTATGCGAAAACAGCGTTGTGGAACTAGGTGTGCGACAAGTAGGGCGGGACACGTGAAATCCTGTCTGAAGATGGGGGGACCATCCTCCAAGGCTAAATACTCGTGATCGACCGATAGTGAACCAGTACCGTGAGGGAAAGGCGAAAAGAACCCCGGGAGGGGAGTGAAATAGATCCTGAAACCGCATGCATACAAACAGTCGGAGCCTGGAAACGGGTGACGGCGTACCTTTTGTATAATGGGTCAGCGACTTACATTCAGTGGCGAGCTTAACCGATTAGGGCAGGCGTAGCGAAAGCGAGTCCGAACAGGGCGTCCAGTCGCTGGGTGTAGACCCGAAACCAGATGATCTATCCATGGCCAGGTTGAAGGTGCGGTAACACGTACTGGAGGACCGAACCCACTAACGTTGAAAAGTTAGGGGATGAGCTGTGGATAGGGGTGAAAGGCTAAACAAATCTGGAAATAGCTGGTTCTCTCCGAAAACTATTTAGGTAGTGCCTCGTGTGTCACCTTCGGGGGTAGAGCACTGTCATGGTTGGGGGGTCTATTGCTGATTACCCCGCCATAGCAAACTCCGAATACCGAAGAGTGCAATCACGGGAGACAGACATCGGGTGCTAACGTCCGGTGTCAAGAGGGAAACAACCCAGACCGCCAGCTAAGGTCCCCAAGATTGGCTAAGTGGGAAACGAAGTGGGAAGGCTAAAACAGTCAGGAGGTTGGCTTAGAAGCAGCCACCCTTTAAAGAAAGCGTAATAGCTCACTGATCGAGTCGTCCTGCGCGGAAGATGTAACGGGGCTAAGCCAGTCACCGAAGCTGCGGACGCACAGCAATGTGCGTGGTAGGAGAGCGTTCCGTAAGCCTGTGAAGGTGTCTTGTAAAGGATGCTGGAGGTATCGGAAGTGCGAATGCTGACATGAGTAGCGATAAAGGGGGTGAAAGGCCCCCTCGCCGTAAGCCCAAGGTTTCCTACGCAACGTTCATCGGCGTAGGGTGAGTCGGCCCCTAAGGCGAGGCAGAGATGCGTAGCTGATGGGAAGCAGGTTAATATTCCTGCACCGTCGTATGATGCGATGGGGGGACGGATCGCGGAAGGTTGTCCGGGTGTTGGAAGTCCCGGTCCCTGTAGTGGAGAAGGCGCTTAGGCAAATCCGGGCGCGCAATTCAAGGCTATGGGGCGAGCGGCTTTATGCTGCGAAGCAATTGGAAGTGGTTCCAAGAAAAGCCTCTAAGCTTCAGTCATACGAGACCGTACCGCAAACCGACACAGGTGGGCGAGATGAGTATTCTAAGGCGCTTGAGAGAACTCGGGAGAAGGAACTCGGCAAATTGGTACCGTAACTTCGGGATAAGGTACGCCCTGGTAGCTTGACTGGCCTGCGCCAGAAGGGTGAAGGGGTTGCAATAAAATGGTGGCTGCGACTGTTTAATAAAAACACAGCACTCTGCAAACACGAAAGTGGACGTATAGGGTGTGACGCCTGCCCGGTGCCGGAAGATTAAATGATGGGGTGCAAGCTCTTGATTGAAGTCCCGGTAAACGGCGGCCGTAACTATAACGGTCCTAAGGTAGCGAAATTCCTTGTCGGGTAAGTTCCGACCTGCACGAATGGCGTAACGATGGCCACACTGTCTCCTCCCGAGACTCAGCGAAGTTGAAGTGTTTGTGATGATGCAATCTCCCCGCGGCTAGACGGAAAGACCCCATGAACCTTTACTGTAGCTTTGCATTGGACTTTGAACCGATCTGTGTAGGATAGGTGGGAGGCTTTGAAGCGTGGACGCTAGTTCACGTGGAGCCGTCCTTGAAATACCACCCTGGTTTGTTTGAGGTTCTAACCTTGGCCCGTGAATCCGGGTCGGGGACAGTGCATGGTAGGCAGTTTGACTGGGGCGGTCTCCTCCCAAAGTGTAACGGAGGAGTTCGAAGGTACGCTTGGTACGGTCGGACATCGTACCTAAAGTGCAATGGCAAAAGCGTGCTTAACTGCGAGACCGACAAGTCGAGCAGGTGCGAAAGCAGGACATAGTGATCCGGTGGTTCTGAATGGAAGGGCCATCGCTCAACGGATAAAAGGTACTCTGGGGATAACAGGCTGATACCGCCCAAGAGTTCATATCGACGGCGGTGTTTGGCACCTCGATGTCGGCTCATCTCATCCTGGGGCTGTAGCCGGTCCCAAGGGTATGGCTGTTCGCCATTTAAAGAGGTACGTGAGCTGGGTTTAAAACGTCGTGAGACAGTTTGGTCCCTATCTGCCGTGGGCGTTGGAATCTTGACGGGGGCTGCTCCTAGTACGAGAGGACCGGAGTGGACGTACCGCTGGTGTACCTGTTGTCTCGCCAGAGGCATCGCAGGGTAGCTATGTACGGAAGAGATAACCGCTGAAAGCATCTAAGCGGGAAACTCGCCTGAAGATGAGGATTCCCTGGCGGCTTGACCGCCTTGAAGGGTCGTTCGAGACCAGGACGTTGATAGGCTGGGTGTGGAAGCGCAGTAATGCGTTAAGCTAACCAGTACTAATTGCCCGTAAGGCTTGATCCTATAACCAGTGTGTTTTAGCCTGGTGAGTGGAAAATCGCCTTGTGCCGATACAGCACAACCCGAAGACTACAAAGACTACATCCCGAATTGGTGACGCTGACCCACCTGTCAGCGCCACAACCCCTTATGCCTGGTGACCATAGCGAGTTGGAACCACCCCTTCCCATCCCGAACAGGTCCGTGAAACGACTCCGCGCCGATGATAGTGCGGATTACCCGTGTGAAAGTAGGTCATCGCCAGGCTCTTACAATGCAAAACCCCTCGACAGCGTGTGCTGCGAGGGGTTTTGTCTTTCTGGAGACCGCAGCGCGGACCCATGCATAGATCCCTGCGGGCTGTTGTTTGCCGGTGATTCGGGTACCGGAGTATTCCGCGCGTGCACCGCTTCTGATAATTTCCATCCAAGTCCCGGACTGACCGGGATGAAGCAGTCTGCCGCGCGCAATACGCGGCAAGCAGTATGCAATACCAAAGCCCGCTGCGAAGCAGCCGGACGGGCGGATTTACGGAAGCAGGGGGGCAGATGGCGGCCAGGACGTATCGGCTTGTATTGACTGGCGTGGCGGTCGCGCTGACGTTGGCGGGATGCGCATCGACGCAAGTCAGTCCGCCCGCGGATCCCGCATCGATGGCGGCCGTGTCGGCCATCGACTGCAAGGTCTTCGCGGCGCGCGTCGCGCCGGATGCGAACAGCGCCGCCGATGCACCGATGTCCGATCCGATGGCCGCTGCCAACCAGCAAGCCGTCGAGGCCGAAGCCGGCGACGATGGCGATGCCGTACCGCCGCCGCCCCTGGCAAACCTTCCACGTTTTTCCTCTGCGTCCCTGCGCAGTCCGCTGCCGGTAGGCTGGCAGCCATGGACAATCAACCGGAACAAGACCCCGACTCGTTATACGCTGGCCGAAGTGGAGCAGCGCGTCGTTGTCCACGCCCAGGCTGACAGTTCAGCCTCCGGTCTCTACGTGCCTTTGCGCGATCGCGATGCGGGCATGCTGCGCTGGACGTGGAAGACCAATGGCGTCATCCGCAATGCGGACAACGGCCAAGGCCAGCGCGAAGACTCACCGCTGCGCCTCTTTGTCGCATTCGATGGTGACAAGGGCAGCCTGTCGTTGAAGGACCAGCTCATGTACGAAATGGCGCGGCTGACGACGGGGCGCGAGATGCCCTACGCGACGCTGATGTACATCTGGGGTGGCAAGCGTCCGGAAGGCACGGTCCTATCGAATCCGCATACGGATCGTGTCCGCATGATCGTGGTGGATAGCGGCGCGAAGCACGCCAATGAATGGCGTTGCCACGAACGCGACCTGCGCGCCGATTATCGCAAGGCCTTCGGCACGGATCCCGGCCGGGTCATCGCCGTCGGCATCATGACCGATACTGACAACACCCGCAGCAAGGCGGAGTCCTGGTACGGCGACATCGCGCTGGACTAGTTCGTCACGGGCCGCCGACCGGCTCACTGAGCGCCAGCACCGCGAAGGACGCAAGCCAGTGCGTCGCGACATAGCTGCCATGCATGGCCTGCGGCAGCGAGGCTTCGATATGGTCTGACCAGGCCTGGATTGCCAGCGGGCGCAAGTCCTCGGGCAATGCCGGCTCCAGCAGGCGCCAGCACCACGCACGTGACAGATTGAGGCCATCGAGGTGGGTCATCTTGGGGTCGCTGCGGTCCGCGACAGCCACAGGCGTCAGCCAGTTCGCCAGTTCCGTGCGCGAGGGGGCGAATAGCTCCCACCATTCCGCAAAAGCACATCCGTCCATGACGGCATGCATCAGGACGGCCTCCGTCAGTCCTCCTGACAGGAATTCGTCGCCGCCCGGCTCATAGCGGGCCGGGTAGTGCTGGTCATGGCCAAACCAGCGATGCGCGCGCCGGACAATGGCTCGGCGCAGTGCGTGATGCTGGTCTGCGCGCGCGTAGGAAAGCGCCATGATCAGCGCGAACGCGCTGTTGAAGTGCGTGCCGGTGCGGACCGGGAAATCGGCCACATCGAGATAGTCGACGAGTTGCCGGGCCAGGTGCCGTGCCAGCGGCGCGCAGGCCTCGGCCCATTGCGCGGCCTGTGCATCGTTCGCGCCAGCGGACTGGAGTTCGGCCTGCAGGCGCAGCAGCCACGCCCAGCCGTACGGCCGCTCAAACGTGCGCGAGCCCGGCTGAAGGAAGTACGCCAGCTCCGCTTCGATGGCCTCGGGACGGAACTGCCCATCAAGCGTGGCCCTGATCCGCGATCCATCCTCAAGGTCGGGCCAGAGGGACAGCAGGCGGACCAGCAGCCAGTGCATGTGCACGCTGGAGTGCCAGTCATAGCTGCCGCAGAACACCGGGTGCAGGACCGCTGGATCGAGCCGGTCGTCCGGCCCGGTCAACATGTGCTCCAGCTTGTACGGATAGCGGCGCCCGATGTTGTCGAGCGCGACCCGGGCAAAGCCATTTGCGTGAGTTCGATCCAGTGCGATGCGCCCCATGGCCATTTTGCTCGCTCAGGCCGGGGCCAGCCACGCTTCCACGAGCCTGACAAGGAACGTCGACCCGACTGGCAGCAGTTCATCGTTGAAGTCATAGCTCGGGTTGTGCAGCATGCATGGCCCCATGCCGTGCCCGGACTCGCGGTGCGCGCCGTCGCCGTTGCCGATAAACAGGTAGCAGCCCGGCTTCTCCTGCAGCATGAACGAGAAATCTTCCGCGCCCATCGTCGGCTCGACATCGGCATCGACCATGTCCGCGCCCACCAGCGCCGTCGCAATGCCGGCGGCAAACTCCGCCTCCGCCACGCTGTTTATCGTCGGCGGGTAATTGCGATGGAATTCGAAATCGACCGTGCAGTCGAAGGCAGCAGCCACCGCGCGCGCCACTTCCTCCATGCGCCGTTCGATAAGGTCCAGCACCGGCAGCGTAAAAGTGCGCACGGTACCGCCGATCCAGGCCTGGTCCGGCACGATATTGGTCGCATCGCCGGCATGGAACTGGGTGACCGAGATCACGGCCGTATCGATGGGCCGCTTGTTGCGCGTGATGATCCCCTGCAGGGCCGATACGATCTGCGCAGCGGTGAACACCGGGTCGTTGCCGTTGTTCGGCATGGCCGCATGCGCGCCCTTGCCGCGCACGACAATGCGGAACTCGTTGCTCGACGCCATTAGCGGACCCGCGCGCGTGCCGAACGCGCCGACCGGCATGCCTGGCCAGTTGTGCATGCCGAAGACGGCATCACACGGAAAGCGCTCGAACAGGCCGTCCTTGATCATCTCGCGCGCGCCGCCGCCGCCTTCCTCGGCCGGCTGGAAGATCAGGTTGACGGTGCCATCGAAGTTGCGGTGCTCGGCCAGATAGCGCGCCGCGCCGAGCAGCATGGCCGTGTGGCCGTCGTGGCCGCAGGCATGCATGCGGCCGTCATGCTGCGACCGATGGCCGAAGGTGTTGGCTTCCTGCAGGGGCAGCGCATCCATGTCGGCGCGCAGGCCGATGCTGCGCTTGCCATTGCCCTGGCGGATCACGCCGACGAGGCCGGTCGTTCCCAGTCTCCGGTGGACCTCGATGCCCCAGGATTCCAGGGTGCGCGCCACCACGTCGGACGTGCGTTGTTCCTGGAAGCACAACTCGGGATGCGCATGGATGTCGCGTCGGATCGTACGGATTTCGGCTTGCGCCTGCAGGATTTCGGGAATGAGCTTCATGATGCAGCAGAGGGTGCGGCCGGCGGTTGGAACCCCGATCATACGATGCCCGCCCGGAAAGCGCCAAAACGGGCCGCTTTGCGCCCGATTGGGGCGACATGGAACATGGTGCGATGGCGCACTGCAATACATGTGGGTGGGTTTCCCCCAATGCCCGGTTTGATCGGTTGCTGGAACAGTTCGTGCTTGAAGTGCCCGGCCGGCAATACCGTCGCCACAGCGTGCAAGACCGCACCAGGATGCAGCGCCGCCTTCGGGTCCGTTGCGCGCGCATTGCCGATCCTAACGTTGCTCCACCTGTCCCTGGGAGAAATGCGCGATGTCCCTTCGCACATTCAAGAAGGCATTTGATGCTGTCGCGGTAGCCGGGGCCATGAGCCTTGCGCTGGCCGGTGCAGCACAGGCCGCCGACCTCAAGCTGGCCATGAGTTCGCCGCCGACCTCGATGGATCCGCACTTCTACAACCTGTTCTCCAACATCAACGTGTCGGAGCACATGTTCGATTCGCTGATCAAGATGGATCCCGACAGCCGCATCATTCCCGGCCTGGCGGAGTCGTGGAAGATGGTCAACAACCTGACCTGGGAGTTCAAGATCCGCAAGGGCGTGAAGTTCCATGACGGTTCCGAGCTGACCACAGAAGACGTAGCCTGGTCGCTCGACCGTCCGGCCACGATCCAGAACAGCCCCGGCAAGTTCGACGTTTACACCAAGGCGATCATCAACAAGAAGATCATCGACAAGTACACGATCCAGCTGACCACCAACCAGCCATATCCGCTGATGCTGAACGACCTTACGTCGATTTTCATCGTGCAGAAGAAGGCGACCCAGGGGCTCGGTTCCGATGACTTTGCCCAGGGCAAGGGCATGGTCGGTACCGGCCCGTTCAAGTTCGTCAGCTACGCGCGCGATGACCGGGTCGAACTGGTGCGCAACAATGACTACTGGGGGCCGAAGCCCGCATGGGACAAGGTGACGCTGCGCTTCATCCCCAACCCGGCCACGCGCCTGGCCGCGCTGCTGTCGGGCGACGTACAGGCGATCGAGAATGTGCCGACACCTGACCTGCCGAAGGTGCGCAGCGATCCCAAGCTGTCGTTCTTCTCCAAGATTTCGCATCGCGTGATCTACCTGTACTTCGATACCAAGCGTGACAAGTCGCCATACGTCACGACGAAGGAGGGCCAGCCGATGGACAAGAACCCGCTGAAGGATGCGCGCGTGCGCAATGCCATCAGCATGGCCATCAACCGGCAGGGCATCAAGGACCGGTTGATGGAGGGTCTCTCGGAGCCGACCAACAACCTCGTGCCGCCCACGCTGTTCGGCTACAACCCGAACCTCAAGACGGTCAAGTACGACCCGGAGGGCGCCAGGAAGCTGCTTGCGGAGGCCGGCTATCCGAATGGCTTCGGCGTGACGCTGCACACGCCCAACAATCGCTACGTCAACGACGAGAAGATCGCCCAGACTATCGCGCAGAACCTCACTCGCGTCGGCATCGTGACCAAGGTGGAAGGCATGCCGATGGCCACATATTCGTCCAAGGGCATCAAGCATGAATGGTCGTTCGGCCTGCTGGGCTGGGGCGCGCAGACCGGCGAAGTGAGCTCTCCGCTGCGCGCGCTGCTCGCTTGCGAAGACAGCAAGAAGGGCTTCGGCACGACCAACTGGGGCGAATATTGCAACCCAAAGATGGATGTCGTGCTGGAAAAGGCCCTGTCGACCGTGGATGACGGCGAGCGCTCCAAGCTGCTGCAGGAGGCCACTGCCATCGCGATCCACGACGGCGGTATCATCCCGATCCACCAGCAGGTGACCACCTGGGCAACGCAGAAGGGTATCGTCTATGTACCGCGCACCGACGAACGCACCTATGCGCACAACTTCAAGCCGCAATAAGTGGCGCCAGCCGGTCGCCCGCGGGTAGTCATCGCGGCAACGTACACCATGCGGGCAGCGCCAGGGACGGACGCGGGGCTGGCCCGGCGCGGCCCGCAGCGGTGTGCGAAAGGATAGTGGTCTGACATGCTGGTCTTTATCATCCGGCGACTGATGCAGAGCGTGGTCGTGCTCTTCATCATGTCGCTGCTCGTTTTTCTCGGCGTCTTTGCCATCGGCAATCCCGTCGACATCCTGATCAATCCGCAGGCGGACCAGGAGGACATCCGGCGCACCATCGCCGCGCTCGGGCTCGACAAGCCGCTCTGGGAGCAATACCTCGTCTTCCTGCAGAATGCGTTGCACGGCAACCTGGGCACTTCGTTCGCCCACGGCACGCCTGCGCTCAAGCTGATCTTCGAGCGCATGCCCGCCACGCTGGAGCTGGCGGTGTTCGCGATCCTGCTGGCCATCGTGCTGGGCATACCGCTGGGCCTGTGGGCCGGCTTGCGTCCCAACGGCGTCGCCGGCAAGTCGATCATGACGGTGTCGATCCTCGGCTTCTCGCTGCCCACCTTCTGGGTCGGGCTGATGCTGATCATGGTGTTCGCCGTGCAGCTCGGCTGGTTGCCGTCGAACGGACGCGGCGAGACCGTGCGCGTGCTGGGTGTGCCGCTGAGCTTTCTGACTGTCGATGGCATCCGCCACCTGATCCTGCCAGCCGTGACGCTCTCGCTGCTCAATGTCGCCATGGTGATCCGCCTGACGCGCGCCGGCACGCAGGAGGCCATGCTGCAGGACTACGTGAAATTCGCGCGCGCGAAAGGCTTGTCCAATGCCCGCATCGTCGGCGTGCACGTGCTCAAGAACATCCTGATCCCGATCGTCACGGTGATCGCACTGCAGTTCGGCTCGATCATCGCGTTCGCGATCGTGACCGAATCGATCTTCGCCTGGCCCGGCATGGGCAAGCTGATCATCGATTCGATCCAGTTGCTCGACCGGCCCGTGATCGTCGCCTACCTGATGGTGATCGTGACCCTGTTCATCCTGATCAATCTGGCGGTGGACATCGTCTACAGCGTGCTCGATCCGCGCGTGCGCATTGCCGACAACAAGGGCTGAGCCATGACTGCCGCCACCGCAGACAAGCCGAAGACCGCGCGCGAGCAGACGCCGTTGCGCCGCTTCGCCGCCGAATTCCTGTCCAGCAAGATCGCCATAGCGGGGCTGATCACGCTGGTCGCCATCATCCTGGTTGCCATCTTCGCGCCGTGGCTGGCGCCGCAGAATCCGTATGACCTGGCCGCGCTCGACGTGCTCGATGCACGCCTTGCCCCTGGCGAGCAGGCCGGCAACGGCATGACGTTCCTGCTGGGCTCCGACGAGCAGGGCCGCGACATCCTGTCCGCGGTCATGTACGGGCTGCGCATCAGTATTGGCGTGGGCGTGGTCAGCACGGTCATCGCGCTGCTACTCGGCGCGACGCTAGGCCTGCTCGCGGGCTTCCTGGGCGGGCGCGCCGAGGCCTTCATCATGCGCGTGGCCGACCTGCAGCTGTCGTTCCCGCCGATCCTGCTGGCGCTGATCCTGCTGGCGTTCCTGCGCCCGGGCATCGGCAATATCGTGATCGCGCTGGTGGCGGTGCAGTGGGCCTACTATGCGCGGACCACGCGCAGCGCGGCGCTCGTCGAGCGCCGCAAGGAATACATCGATGCCGCCACCTGCCTGGGCCTGCCGCCGGGGCGCATCATGTTCCGCCACCTGCTGCCCAACTGCCTGCCGCCGCTGATCGTGATCGCGGCGCTGCAGGTGGCATCGGCCATCACGCTCGAGGCAACGCTGTCGTTCCTGGGGCTGGGCGTGCCGATCACTGAACCGTCGCTGGGCTCCCTGATCTCGAACGGCCAGCAGTACATGCTGTCGGGCAAGTACTGGATCAGCTTCTTCCCGGGCATTGCGCTCGTGGTCACCATCGTCGCCATGAATCTCGTGGCGGACCAGTTGCGCGACGTGCTGAACCCGCGCCTGCAGACGCAATAGGGAAGGGGCAACATGGCACAACCAACTTTGGTGGTCGAACACCTCAAGACGCAGTTCTTCACGCGCGGCGGCATTGCCAAGGCGGTGGACGACGTATCCTTCACGGTCGGCCGCGGCGAGATCATGGGCCTGGTCGGAGAATCCGGCTCGGGCAAGTCGATGACGGGCTATTCGATCATGGGCCTGATCGACCCGCCCGGCAAAGTCGTCGACGGCCGCATCGCGCTGACCAGCCGCGACGGCGTCACGCGCGACCTGCGCGCGCTCACGCCGGCCCAGCAGCGCGACGTGCGCGGCAACCGCATCGCCATGATCTTCCAAGACCCGATGATGACGCTGAACCCGGTCCTGCGCATCGACACGCAGATGATCGAGGCGGTGACGGCGCACGACAAGGTCACCAAGGCCGCAGCGCGCGAGCGGGCACGCAACGCGCTTGCGCGCGTGGGCATTCCGTCGCCGGATGAGCGCCTGCTGGCCTATCCGCACCAGTTCTCGGGCGGCATGCGCCAGCGCGTGGCGATCGCGATCGCGCTGCTGAACAAGCCCGACCTGATCATTGCCGACGAGCCCACCACGGCGCTGGACGTGACCATCCAGGGCCAGATCCTTTATGAGATGCAGACGCTGTGCCGTGAGTCGGGCACGGCGCTGATCTGGATCACGCACGATCTGTCGGTGGTGGCGGGCCTCGCCGATTCGGTTTGCGTGATGTACGCGGGCAGGATCGTCGAGTCCGGTGACGTGCGCCAGGTGCTTGAGCGCCCCGGGCATCCCTATACGCACGGGCTGATCGGCTCGGCACCCTCGCGCAACCCGCGCGGTGCGCCGCTGAAGCAGATCCCGGGCATGACGCCGTCGCTGCTGAACCTGCCTGGCGGCTGCGCTTTCCGCGAACGCTGCCCCTATGCCACCGAGGTGTGCAAGACCGAGCCACCGCTGGAGACGGCGTCCGACGGACGGCGGCTGCGGTGCTTCCATCCGGTGATGGCCCGGCAGGAGGCGGCATGAGCGAAACGGAACTGGATACCCCTGCCATGACGGACGGACCTTCGCAGACGGTGACGCCGTCCGCGCCGCTGCTGGAGCTGCGTGGCGTCTCCAAGCGCTTCGTCAAATCGCTGGATACCGCGGCGCGCATCGCCAACCTGTTCGGCGCTCACGCGCGCGAAGAGGTGGTGCACGCGGTCGATGGCGTTGACCTGAGCATCCGCCAGGGCGAGGTGGTGGGGCTCGTGGGCGAGTCCGGATGCGGCAAGTCCACGCTCGGCCGCATGGCGGTGGGCCTGCACTCCCTGACCGAAGGCGAGCGCCTGTGGCATGGCACCGACCTCGATCATTTGCCTCCGGCGAAGCGTCGCGAGAAGCAGCTCGCGATCCAGATGATTTTCCAGGATCCGTATGCGTCGCTCAATCCGCGGTTGCGCGTGATCGATATCGTGGGCGAGGCACCGGTCGTGCACGGCATGGTCGCGCGCGGCGAGCAGAAGGCCTATGTGGAAGACATGCTCGTGCGGGTGGGGATGGACCCGACTGTGCTGCGCCGCTTTCCGCACCAGTTCTCGGGCGGCCAGCGCGCGCGCATCGGCATTGCGCGCGCGCTGGCGGTGAAGCCGGAATTCCTGGTGTGCGATGAGTCGGTGGCGGCGCTCGATGTCTCGATCCAGGCCCAGGTGCTGAACCTGTTCATGCGCCTGCGCCAGGACCTGAACCTGACCTACCTCTTCATCAGCCACGACCTTGGGGTGGTGAAGCACATCAGCGACCGCGTGGTGATCATGTACCTGGGCCGGGTGGTGGAGTCGGCGCCGACCGAGGAGGTCTTCGCCGCGCCCAACCATCCGTACACGCAGGCGCTGCTGGCCGAGGCGCCCAAGCTCGAAGTCGGCAAGAAGACCTATGTGGCGATCCGCGGCGAAATTCCGTCGCCGCTGAATCCGCCCACGGGTTGCCATTTCCATCCGCGCTGCCCGCATGCGATGCCGCGTTGCAAGGCGGAGCAGCCGCTGCTGAAGGAGATCGCGCCGGGCAGGCTTTCGGCGTGTCACCTGAACGATATGGGGTAGACGACACGAGGGTAGAGCGCGCGATCCCTCCATTGTCCGTTCAGCGAATCACCTGTCCCTTCGAGTTGATGATCGTCATCTCGACAAACTTCGATCCCACGTGGTTTTCGGGGGTGAAGTTGACGATGAAGCCGCCCAGATCGACATTGCGCATGCCTTCCAGCGCCGCCACCAGCCGTTCGCGCGTCAGGTCCTTGCCCGCGCGGCGCAGGCCTTCCGTAAAGGCCTTGGCGGCGACGAAGCCCTCGATGCCGACGTAATCGAAGTCGTCCGGCTTGCCGGCGGCCTGCAGCAGCCGCAGGTATTCGCGCACCACCGGCAGCGTGGCGTTGCCCGGGTGCGGCATGACCTGCGAGATGATCACGCCGCTGCCCAGCGGGCCCAGTTCGCGCGCCAGCGCCTGCGTGCCGACATAGGACACGTTGTAGAACTGGCCGCTGTAGCCACGGCGCAGCGCTTCCTTCACGAAGGCGCCGGCGGTGCGGTAGGCGCTGACCAGCACCACGGCGTCGGGCTTCGCCTTCATGGTGCCCTGCATGGCGTCGCCGATCTCGACGGTATTGCGCACCACGTTCTCGCGCGCCACGATCTGCACGCTCGGGTCCGGCGATGCCTGCAGCGCGCGCGCCAGCCCCTCCAGGCCGGCCTTGCCATAGGCGTCGTCGTTGTAGACCACGGCCACGCGCTTGAGCCCGGTGGTGCGGATCTGGCGCACGATGGCGGCCGTTTCCTCATTGAAGCCGGCACGCACATGGAAGATATTGCGGGCGCGCGGATCGCGCAGGGACTGTGCCCCGGTGTAGGGCGCGAAGAACGGCACGCCGGCCTGCGCCGCGACCGGCAGCGAGGCCTCGGCATTGTCCGTGCCGACATAGCCGAACAGCGCGAATACGCGGCCTTCGCCGACGAACTTGCGTGTATTGGCCGCCGCGGTCTCCGGCTCGTTGTAGTCCTCCAGCGTCTGCAGTTCGATGCGTCGGCCGTAAATGCCACCCTGCCGGTTGACGGACTCGAAGTACAGGCGCGCGCCGGCACCCATCTGCTTGCCAAGTGCCGCCGTCTGCCCGCTGAGGGCAGCCGACTGGCCGAGCACGATGGTGTCGGCCGTCACACCGGTTTCCGCTGCGATGGCGGCGCCCGCTGCGCCGCAAAAGCCGATGGCGCCAGCCACCAGCAGGCCGGCGAAGCGCCTGGCCTTGACCCCGTTAAGATTGGACATGAATCCCCGCAAAAATGTCAGGTTGGATACCCATGCGCCCCCGGGCCGGTCTGCGCCGGCGTCGGGGCCCCCGCCAGCTGTCAGCATGCCTGCCGCAAGCCGTTCATGGCTGCGGGGCACGGGTGGCCGGCGGGTCATTTTCCGGCCAGGACCGGAACGCGCCGCTGCATCATAATCGAATACAATCCGAGCAGAAACTGCCGCGTCCGCTGTGGTTTTCACGGTTGTGACGGGCATTCGGGCCATCCCCCTGGCCAATCGTCAATCGCCCCGACCCATATTCCAGCCGCCTTCCTGCCTGCCCGGAGATTCCATGGCTTCCCGTATTGTCCGCGCCGCCTGTCCGCATGACTGTCCCGACACCTGTGCCCTGCTTGTCACCGTCGAGGACGGCCGCGCGATCAAGGTCAATGGCGATCCGGACCATCCGGGCACCCAGGGCGTGCTGTGCACGAAGGTATCGCGCTACACCGAGCGCACTTACCATCCCGACCGGCTGCTGACGCCGATGCGCCGGGTCGGGCGCAAGGGCGAGGGCAAGTTCGAGCCGATCTCCTGGGACGAGGCGCTGGACGAAGTCGCCACGCGGCTCAAGGCCATTGCCGCGCGCGACCCGCAGGCGATCGCGCCGTACAGCTACGCCGGCACCATGGGACTGGTGCAGGGCGAGAGCATGGCCGCGCGCTTTTTCCACAAGCTCGGCGCCTCGCTGCTGGACCGCACCATCTGCGCGAGCGCCGGCGCCACGGCGCTGCGCTACACCTATGGCGCCAGCGTCGGCATGGACATGGAAAACGTCGTCGACGCGAAGCTCGTGATCATCTGGGGCGGCAACCCGATCGCGTCGAACCTGCATTTCTGGACGCGCGCGCAGGAAGCCAAGCGCCGCGGCGCGACGCTGGTGGCGATCGATCCGTATCGCTCGCTGACCGCCGAGAAGTGCCACCGCCACATCGCACCGATGCCGGGCACCGACGGCGCGCTGGCGCTGGCCATCATGCATGTGCTGATCCGTGACGACCTGCTCGACCACGACTACATCGCCCGGCACACGCTGGGCTTCGACGCGCTGCGCGAGCGCGCACAGGCGTACTCGCCGGCCCGTGCCGCGGAGATCTGCGGCATTGCGGTCGAAGACATCGAATGGCTGGCCGGCCTCTACGGCACGCTGGCGGTGCGTGAGCGCCAGCCGGTGGCCATCCGCCTGAACTATGGCATGCAGCGCGTGCACGGCGGCGGACAGGCGGTGCGCGCGGTGGCGTGCCTGCCGTCGCTGGTGGGTGCGTGGCGGCATCCGGCGGGTGGGCTGCAGCTGTCGGCGTCGGGATTTTTCCCGGTCAACGACAGGGCCCTGCAGCGGCCCGACTTGCTGCCCCCCGGCCGGTTGCCGCGCACCGTCAACATGAGCACGATCGGCGATGCGCTGCTGGATCCGGGCAGTCCGGGCAATCCGCGCCTTGAGGCGTTGGTCGTCTACAACAGCAACCCGGTGGCGGTGGCGCCGGAATCGGGCAAGGTGGCCGAAGGCTTTGCGCGCGAGGACCTGTTCACGGTCGTGCTCGAGCAGTTCCGCACCGATACGGCCGACTACGCCGACATCCTGCTGCCCGCGACCACGCAGCTCGAGCACGTGGATGTGCACAAGGCCTACGGGCACACGTACTTCCTCGCAAACAACGCCGCCATCGAGCCGATGGGCCAGGCCCTGCCCAACACCGAGATCTTCCGCCGCCTGGCGCAGCGCATGGGCTTCAGCGAGCCGTGTTTTAGCGACAGCGACGAGCAGATCGCGGCGCAGGCCATCGTTCCCGGCGACGCGCGTGCGCAGGGCATTACGTGGGAATCGCTCAAGGCGCGGGGCTGGCAGAAACTGTCGCTGCCGGCCGCGCCGTTCGCGCACGGCGGCTTTCCCACCGACTCGGGCAAGTGCGAGTTCTATTCCGAGGCCATGCGCAGCGCCGGGCTCGATCCGCTGCCCGACTACGTGGCGCCGTACGAAGCGCCGTCTTCGGCGCCCGAGCTGGCCGACAGGTACCCGCTGGCGATGATCTCGCCGCCCGCGCGCAATTTCCTGAACAGCAGCTTCGTCAATATCGACAGCCTGCGCGCGACCGAGGGCGAGCCGCACCTGGACATCCATCCAGACGATGCCGCCGCGCGCGGCATCGTCAACGGTGCCCGCGTGCGCGCGTTCAACGACCGCGGCAGCATGCTCGCGCGGGCGCGCGTGACCGACCGCGCACGGCGCGGGCTGGTGGTGGGGTTGTCGATCTGGTGGAAGAAGCTCGCGCCGGACGGCAAGAACGCCAATGAACTGACCAGCCAGCGGCTTACCGACCTGGGCCGTGCGCCTGTGTTCTATGACTGCCTGGTCGAGGTGGAGGCTTGGCACGAGGCGGAAGTGGTGGCCGTCGCGCCATGAGCCGGTGATGGACTGGAAGAAGGGCCGCCGACGCGCGGCGGGCATCCTGGTAGCGGCGGGGCTGGCGCTGGCGATGGCCGGCTGCGATACGGTCGGCTACTACTACCAGTCCATCGGTGGCCACCTGGGGGTGATGGCGCAGGCACAGTCGCTCGATGACGCGATTGCCAGCGCACAGGCGTCCAACGATGCGCGCCTGGCCCAGCGCCTGACACTGGCGCGCCACATCCGCGACTATGCTTCGCGCGAGCTGAAGCTGCCCGACAACGGCAGCTACCGCCGCTATGCCAACCTGCACCGGCCTTACGTGGTCTGGAGCGTGTTTGCCACGCCCGAACTGTCGATGGCGCTGCACCAGTGGTGCTTCCCGATCGTGGGCTGCATCAGCTATCGCGGCTACTACGCCCAGGGCGATGCCGAGCACTATGCCGCGGGCCTGCGCCGCGAAGGCCTGGAGACCTATGTGGCGGGCATTCCGGCCTATTCCACGCTGGGCTACTTCGATGACCCGCTGCTGAACACCTTCGTCTACCTGCCCGAAGGCGAACTGGCGCGCATGATCTTCCACGAGCTCGCGCACCAGGTGGTCTATGTACGCAATGACACGGCCTTCAACGAGTCGTTCGCGACTGCGGTGGAGATCGCCGGCGTGGAGCGCTGGCTCCGTGACGATGCGTCGGACGATGCGCGCGCGAGCTACCGGCAGTACGACAGCCGGCGAAGGCAGTTCCGGGCGCTGCTCCTGGACACGCGCGACCGGCTCGATGCCTTGTACCGCGCGGGCGCGGACGATGACACCAAGCGCCGCGGCAAGGCCGAGATCTTCGACAGCCTGCGCAGCCAGTATGCAAAGCTGCGCGTGGAGTGGGGCGGCTACAGCGGCTACGACCGCTGGTTCGACCAACCGTTGACCAACGCCCACCTGGCCGCCGTAGCCACGTACCAGCAATGGGTGCCGGCATTCACGGCGCTGCTCGACAGCGTTGGCGGCGACTGGACGCGCTTCTATGCCGAGGCGCGCCACATTGGCGATTTGCCTGCGGACGCGCGCCATGCCGCCTTGAGCAAGCTGGCGCCGCCCGCCGTGAACACCGGCACGCTGAACGCCGAGCAGCGGGCGCCCGGCACCGTCCGGTCCGACCACTGACCGGACACCGCCCCGGTCAGACGCCGGTAGGCCGCTTCATGTGACAGGCCGATGGCAGGTCGAGTGCCTGCGCCGGCGTCACGCTGTTCAGGCGAAAGCCGTACTGCGTGCCTTCGGCGCCGACCTTGACGGTCTTGCCGTCAACGGGCGCCACGGTCGACACCACCTGTGGCAGCAAGAGCTGGTGATCGCTCTTGCGCATCGTCACCTCGCCCAGCGCGGTCTTCATCTTCATGCCTTCGAGCGCCAGGGCGACCTTGGTCGGATCGTCGCTGCCGGCGCGCCGCATGGCCTCGGACACGAGCTGCACCGACACCAGCACGCGCGGCGTGAAGTACTCGCCGGCGGAGGTCTGCCTCACGCGCGCCGCGAGCGCGGACAGCGCCGGATCCTCGGTTTTGGGCAGCCATTCCGAGACCCAGGTGAGCTTGCCGGTCTTCGCCTGCGATACCGCCAGCACGGTGCCGGGCGCGCCGCCGCCGCTATGGTTCAGGTAGCGCGGGTCATAGCCGATATCGCCCGCAGCCTTGATCAGCAGGCTCAGGTCCTGGCCCCAGTTGCCGGTGACGATGGTGTCGGCGCCGCTTGCCTTGATCTTGCTGACATAAGGCGCGAAGTCCTTGACCTTGCCGAGCGGGTGCAGCGTGGCGCCGACGAACTGCGTGTCCGGGCGTGCGGTGGCGATCATCTGCTGGCCCAGCGCGGCCCAGACCCGGCCGTGCGCATAGTCCTGGTTCAACAGGTAGATCTTGTGGATGTCCTGCTGCTCGCGCGTGAAGTCGGCCAGCGCGCGCATCTTCATGGAGGTGTTGGCCTCGGTCGCGAAATGCCAGAAGCTGCAGCGCGCGCCGGTCAGGTCCGGGTCGATCGACGCGTAGTTGACGATCAGGATGCGGCGATCCGGGTTGCGCTCGTTGTGGCGCGTGGCGGCTTCCACCAGTGCGGTCACGACCGAAGAGCCGGAGCCGCCGGTGAATACCACCTTGACCCCGGCGTCGATCGCGCTTTGCAGTGCCGACAGGCTGTCCTGCGCGGACAGCTTGTTGTCGTAGCTCACCAGTTCGTACTGGCGGCCGAGCACGCCACCCTGCGCATTGGCGTCGTCGATCGCGAACTTCAGGTTGGCCTGGAAGATCTCGCCCACATTGGCGAGCGGCCCGGACAGCTGGTCGATGAACGCAACCTTGATCGGCGCGCCCTGCGCTGCCGCAAGCGCGGGCGCCAGGGCAGCCGCCAGGGCCGCGGTGGCCAGCAGGCGGGCCAGGGGACGCTTGCGGGCGCGGGGTGCTCCGCGCGTTGGCGTGGTGGTCTGCATCAGGTGTCTCCTCCTGTTGTCGATGAAGCATCCGGGCGGCGTGGCGGGTTTGAGGTGCCGCTACCCGCTACCAGGTGTCGATAAAGCGGCGGTCCTCGCCCGTGCGCCGGCCAAGGCTGGCCGGCGGCACCGAGGCCAGCCCGCGCAGCAGCCAGCGGCGCGTGTCGGCCGGGTCGATCACGGCGTCGATTTCCAGGTGGCTGGCCATGTTCAGTGCGCGGCCGCGCTGGTAGGCGGTATCGACCATGCGCGCGAACAGCGCCTCGCGCTCGTCGGGATCGGCCACGGCTTCGAGTTCCTTGCGGAACCCGAGCCGGATCGAGCCTTCCAGGCCCATGGCGCCGAATTCGCCGCTCGGCCAGGCTGCGGTGAAGAACGGCGCCGCGAAGCTGCCGCCGGCCATGGCCTGCGCGCCAAGCCCGTAGCCCTTGCGCAGCACGACCGTGAAGAACGGCACGCGCAGCGCGCCGGCCACCACGAACAGGCGCGAGACGTGGCGCACGGTGGCGCTCTTCTCTGCCTGCGGGCCGACCATGAAGCCCGGCGTGTCGCATAGCGACAGGATCGGCAAGCCATGCGCGTCGCACAGCTGCATGAAGCGCGCGGCCTTGTCCGCGGCGGCGCTGTCGATGGCGCCGCCGAGGTGGCGCGGATTGTTGGCGATGCAGCCGAACGCGCGGCCCTCGATGCGGATCAGCGCGGTTAGGATGCCGGTGCCGAAGGCGGCGCGCAGTTCGAGCGCCGAGCCAGTGTCCGCGAGCGCATGGATCACCGCGCGCATGTCGTAGCTGCGCAGGCGGTTCTCGGGAATCGCGTGGCGCAGGTGGCGCGGGTCTTCGGCCTGCCAGCCGGGGGCATCACCCTGGAAATAGGAGAGGTATCGGCGCGCGGCATCGACGGCGGCGGCTTCGTCGTCCACCAGCACATCGATCACGCCATTGGGCGCCTGCACGCCGACGGGCCCGACTTCCTCGGGGGCATACACGCCCAGGCCGCCACCCTCGATCATGGCCGGACCGCCCATGCCGATGGTGGCGCTGCGCGTGGCGATGATCACATCGGCGCAGCCCAGCAGCGCCGCATTGCCGGCGAAGCAGCGCCCATGCACGATGCCCACCAGCGGCACCTGCCCGGACAGCCGCGCGAACTGGATGAACGAGGTGCAGTCGAGTCCGGCCACCACCGGCATGTCGGTGTCGCCGGGGCGGCCGCCGCCGCCCTCGGCGAACAGCACCACGGGCAGCTTCCACTGCTGCGCCAGCGCCAGCATGCGGTCCAGCTTCTTGTGGCCGTAGTAGCCCTGGGTGCCGGCCAGCACGGTGTAGTCGTAGGCGAGCACCATGCAGCGCGCATCGGCGCCGGGGATCTGCGCCGCGTTCACGGTGCCGATGCCCGTTACGATGCCGTCGGCCGGCGTCGAGCGGATCAGATCGTCTTCGGTGCGGCGCTGACGCTGCGCGGCGATCGCCAGTGCGCCGTATTCGATGAAGGAGTCCGCGTCGCACAATCGCGCAATGTTCTCGCGCGCGGTGCGGCCGCCCTGTGCATGGCGTTTTGCCACGGCTGTCTCGCGGGCGGCGTCCTGGCCGAGCGCGTGGCGCTGGAGCGCATCGCGCAGATCGGCGCGGATATGATCGGGGTCGCTGGCGGTGCGGACCTGCTCGGTGTGGCCGGCGTCGCCGCTGGTTTCAATCAGCACGAGCGCGGCACCTGCCCGCACGGTCGCGCCGGCCTGCGCACGCACGGCCAGCACCGTGCCCGCGGCAGGCGCCTCGATCGGGTGCTCCATCTTCATGGCCTCGATGATCGCGAGCGCCTGGCCGCGGCGTACGGAGTCGCCGGGCCGCACATGGAGAGCGGCCAGTGCGCCGTCCATTGGCGCCAGCACGGCTACGGCATCGGCGGGCAGGTCGTCCTCGGCCTCGGTGTCCTGTTCCACGGCTGCGGCGCCGGTTGCATGCAGCGCGGGGTGGTCACCGCCGACTGCGGCGAGCGCGGGCAGGGCCTGGTCGAGGTACTGCGTATGCACGGCATTGCGCTGCACGGCGTCTTGCTGCAGCAGGTCCTGCAGCAGGCGGCGGTTGGTGTCGATGCCCTCGATCCGGAACTCGCACAAGGCACGGTACGCAAGCGCGAGCGCGCGGGGGTAATTGCCGCCGGACTCGTGCACGATCAGCTTGGCCAGCAGCGAATCGAAACGCGGATTGGCCGCCATGCCCGCGAAACCCGCGCTGTCGACTCGCACGCCCGGCCCGCTCGGGGCCTCGAACGCGGTGAGCGTGCCGGCAGCGGGACGCAATTGTCCTTGCCCGTCGAGATGCTCGGCATTGATGCGAAGCTGCACGGCCACGCCGCGTGGTGCCGGTACGCGTTCCAGACCCAGTTGCGCAAGGTCCGCGCCTCTGGCGATGGCAAGCTGGGCTTGCACCAGGTCCACGCCGGTGACCATCTCCGTCACGGTGTGTTCGACCTGCAGGCGCGGATTGGCCTCCATGAACCAGAACGCCGGCGCCTGGCCGTCGCGCTCCTGCACCAGGAATTCGAACGTGCCGATGCCGCGGTAGGCGGCCGCGCGCGCAAGCGTGCTGGCGGCCTCTGCCAGGCGTGCACGGGTTGCATCGTCGAGCGCGGGGCTGGGCGCCACTTCCACGAGCTTCTGGTGCCGGCGCTGCAGGCTGCATTCGCGCTCGCCGAGCGTGACCACTTGCCCGCCGGCGTCCGCGACCACCTGGGTTTCGATATGGCGCGGCGCGGTCACGATCTGCTCGACATAAACCGCGCCGTTGCCGAATGCCGCCGTCGCCTCCGACGCGCAGCGCGACCACGCTTCGTCGATCTGCGCCGCGTCGTGGACGGCGCGCATGCCGCGCCCGCCGCCGCCGGCCAGCGCCTTGATCATCATGCCGGTGCCGCGCGGCAGGCCGGCAAAGAACGCATGGGCCGCGGCCAGCGTGGTCGGGCCGGTCGTGCCCGGCACCACGGGCACGCCATGCTCGCGGGCCAGCGCACGGGCACGCGCCTTGTCGCCGAACAGGCGCAGCACATCCGGGGCGGGACCGACGAAGGTCAGGCCGGCGTCAAGGCACGCCTGCGCGAAGTCGGCGTTCTCGGACAAGAAGCCATAGCCGGGATGGACGAGCTGGCAACCCGCACGGCGCGCGGCGGCGACGACCTGCCCGATATCGAGGTAAGCGCGCGGGCCGCTGCCGGGCAGTGCCACGGCTTCATCGGCCTTGCGCACGTGCAGCGCGTCGCGGTCGTCGTCGCCATGGATGGCCACGCTCGGCATGCCCAGGGCCGCGGCCGCGCGGGCGATGCGGATGGCGATTTCGCCGCGGTTGGCGATCAGGAGCTTGGGCGGATTCATGTCGGTAGAAAAGGGGGGCGGGCAGACGCCCGCTGCGGCATCGCGGTGCCGCAGCGGGAAGAGCAATGCGGTGTCAGCGCAGCGCTTCGGCCAGCGGTATCAGGTCTTGCTTGCGCACCTTGCCGGTCGCGGTCAGCGGCAGCGTATCGACAATGCGAAGCTGGGGTACCTTGTAGACCGCCATGCTGCCGCGGCACCACGCGGTCAGCGCAGCTTCGTCGACCGTGCCGGCGGCCTCGGGCTTGAGCATCACGAAGGCCACCGGCACCTGGCCGCGATCCTCGTCGGGGCGGCCGACCACGGCCGAGCCCAGGATGGCCGGATGCTGGCCGAGCATGGTTTCGATCTCGGCCGGGAACACGCTCATGCCGTTGACCTTGAGCATCTCCTTGCGCCGGCCCAGGTAGTGCAGGTAGCCGTCGGTGTCGATCACGCCGATGTCGCCGGTATGGAACCAGCCGTCGCGCAGCGATTCGCGCGTGGCGTCGGGCTTGTTCCAGTAGCCCTTGAGCAGCGTGGGCGTACGCACGCACAGTTCGCCCTCGGTGCCCAGCGGCAGCAGTTCGCCGGTGGCGAAATCGCACACCTTGAACTCGGTGCCGGGCACCGGCAGGCCGACGAACACGGGCTGCGCGCGCAGGTCCATGTCGTGGTCCTGCATGCCGTACGTGAAGGTGTTGCAGGTCTGCGTCTCGGTCATGCCCCACGCGGTTTCCGCGATGGTGGAACCCGTCAGCGCCTGCCAGCGGCCGCGATAGTCGAGGTTCAGCTTCTTGACGAAGGACGACACGCCGACATGGCGCAGCGAGCGCAGGTCATAGTCGCCGACGCGCGGGTGGTCCATCACTTCGACCGCGCTGTCGACGAGCATCGAGGCATTGGTGACGCGGTAGTGCTGCACGGCGGCCATGAAGGTCTGGGCGTCCCAGCGCGCCAGCAGGACCAGCGGCACGCCGAAGAAGACGGGGAAGATCAGGCACAGGTTCTCGCCGGCGATCCAGAACTCGGGGAAGAAGCCGAGCATGACGGCGTCGTCGGCCATGAGCAGCGCCACGGCGCCGAACGCGGCGGCCATGTCGATCATGTCGCCCTGCGTGTGGATGCAGCCCTTGGGCAGGCCCGTGGTGCCGCCCGTGTAGTTGAGCGCGGCTGGAGCGTTGATGTCGGGGATCGCCCGCGGCGCTGGAGCGGTGCAGGCGGACATCGCCGCGAGCAGGTCGATCGCGCGGTCCGCGGGCTCAGGGTCGAGCCGCGGAGCCTGCGCCATGGGCGGCAGGGGCAGCGTGGGCTTGTCCGGCACCACATCGGCGTAGCTGGCCACGAAGAGTGTGCGCAGGGGATCGGCCGCGCCGAGTTCGGCGCGTGCGTCGGCCACCAACGGCAGCAGCTGGTCCAGCGACACCAATGCGCACGGCGTGCTGTCGCGCAGCGCGTGCAGCAACTCGGCGCGCTGGGACAGCGGGCTTACGGGCACGTAGATCGCGCCCAGCTTCAGGATGCCGAAGAACACTACATGGAACTGCGGGCAGTTGGGCAGAAGCACCGCGACGCGGTCGCCCGCGCCGATGCCTTGCGCGGCGAGCAGCGCGGCGCAGCGGTCGCTCTGCGCGTCCAGCTCGGCATAGGTGGTGACGTGGCCGTAGAAATGGACGGCGGGTTGCCGCGGGCGCTCGCGGGCCCAGTGGCGCAGCATCTCCGACAGCGGCACCCGCCCCAGCGGATACTGCGGCTCGCGCGGCGCGCCGGCCGGCCACGCGGCTTGCCAGCGTCGGCGCAGGTCATCGAGATACTCGGCTTCGTGCCGTGGCGCGCCGGTTGCGGCGGCGGCCGGGGTCGGCTTTGCAGTCGGGTCCATCAGCGGGTGTCTCCTCGCAGGATGTGTCGGCAGCGGCGCGACAGGCGCGCCGCTAGAATGTACCTCTTGGTATATTTATGTACCGATGGGTATGATGCTAGGCCGGATGCGCTCCGGCGTCAATCGGACGAATCCCGTGACGGGCCGTTACGCCCTTGCCGGCCGCGCACGCCATCCCACGGTTGGACGGGATCGCGCGGCCGTGGCGCCATGCGAGAATTGAGCTATGTCGATTGCACCGAAACCCGAAGCGGTGGCCGAGGAAACGCCGGCCCGTCCGCATATCGCCGAGCGCCAGGAAGCCCGCCGCCGCCAGATCCTCGACGCGGCGGCGCAGCTCTTCTACACGAAGGGCTATCCCGGCATGACCATGAACGACCTGTGCCGCGCGCTGGGCGTGACCAAGCCTGCGGTCTACTACTACTTCACCGACAAGTACGAGATCTTCGACATCCTGTGCCGCGAGTCGGCGCAGACCTGCCTGCCCGTGATCCGCGAGACGGCAGATCCGTCGCTGCCGGTGCGGGAACGGCTGCATGCCTGCCTGCTTGAAATGGCGCGTCGCTGCGTTTCGTGCCATGTCGCCGCCACACTCAGCTTTCGCGACAACCAGTACCTCAAGCCGGAGACCGTAGCCTGGCTCGACAGCATGGCGCGCGACTTCTACCGGGACCTCTACGCTCTGCTCGAAGAAGGCAAGCGCGAGGGTGTGTTCGCGTTCGGCGATGCGCGCGTCACGGCCCATGCGATCGGCAGCGTGGTCGGTTTCATGTACACCTGGCACCAGCCGGGCCGCATGGAGCCCGAAGCGCTCGCGCAGGAACTCGCCGCCAACATGATGAAGCTGGTGCTGCCGGACTGAGCACGGCGGTCTTGGGGTTATCCCGTGGCCGCGACAGCAGCCGTGGCGCATAATCCTCCTGGAGACCGGTCTTCCCCCTGAGGACTTCGTCTAACGTGTTGTTTTCACGCGGGTTGCCGTTTAGCATTCCCAAAAAATCGAACGACCATTCAGAAATCAGGAGACGGTGTCATGGACAGGATTTGGCTGAAACACTACCCGGCTGGCGTACCTGCCGAGATCGATGCCAGCCAGTTTCGCTCGCTTGCGCAACTGCTCGAGCATTCCTTCCGCACCTACGCTGACCGCCGCGCCTTTGTCTGCATGGACAAGGCCATCACCTATGGCGAGCTGGACCGGATGTCCGCGCGCTTCGCCGCGTGGCTGCAGTCGCGCGGCCTGCGTCCCGGCGCGCGCGTGGCGATCATGATGCCGAACGTGCTGCAGTATCCGGTGGTGCTGGCCGCGGTGCTGCGCGCGGGCTTTGTCGTGGTCAACGTCAACCCGCTCTATACCCCGCGCGAACTCGAGCACCAGCTCAAGGACAGCGGTGCCGAGGCCATTGTCATCCTCGAGAACTTTGCCACCACGCTGCAGCATGTGCTTGCGCGCACGCCGGTCAAGCACGTGGTGGTCGCGAGCATGGGCGACCTGCTGGGCGGCCTCAAGGGCGCCATCGTCAATTTCGTGGTGCGCAACGTCAAGAAGATGGTGCCGGAGTGGGAGCTGCCCAATTGCGTGCGCTTCAACGCCGTGCTGGCCGAAGGACGCAGGCTTACGCTGCAGCCGGCCACGACCGGCCCGGACGACGTCGCGTTCCTGCAATACACGGGCGGCACCACCGGCGTCTCCAAGGGCGCGGAGCTGCTGCATCGCAACGTCGTGGCCAACGTGCTGCAGTCCGAAGCCTGGATGCAGCCCGCGTTGAACAAGGGTGCGCCGATCGAGCAGGTGGTCACGATCACCGCGCTGCCGCTGTACCACATCTTCGCGCTGACGGTCTGCTGCCTGCTGGGCATGCGCAAGGGCGGCATGAGCGTGCTGATCCCGAACCCGCGCGACATCCCGGGGTTCATCAAGGAACTGCAGAAGTACAAGTTCCATATGTTCCCGGCGGTCAACACGCTGTACAACGCGCTGATCAACAACCCCGAAATCGGCAAGGTCGATTTCTCGGGCCTGCGCGTGGCCAATGGCGGTGGCATGGCGGTGCAGGAAGCCGTAGCCAAGCAGTGGCTGGCCAAGACCGGGTGCCCGATCATCGAAGGCTACGGACTGTCCGAGACCTCGCCGTCGGCCACCTGCAACCCGACCGACAGCACGGCATTCTCCGGCACCATCGGCCTGCCGCTGCCATCGACCGATATCGCCATCCGCGACGACGACGGCCGCGACGTGCCGCTCGGCCAGCCCGGCGAAATCTGCATCCGCGGCCCGCAGGTGATGGCCGGCTACTGGAACCGGCCGGACGAGACCGCCAAGGTCATGACGGCCGACGGCTTCTTCAAGACCGGCGATATCGGCGTGATGGACGAGCGCGGCTACACCAAGATCGTCGATCGCAAGAAGGACATGATCCTGGTGTCGGGCTTCAACGTCTATCCGAACGAGATCGAAGGCGTGGCGGCTGAATGCCCCGGCGTGCTGGAAGTCGCCGCCGTGGGCGTTCCCGACACGCATTCCGGCGAAGTGGTGAAGCTCTACGTGGTGAAGAAGGACCCGGCGCTCACCGAGACCGACGTGATCGAGTTCTGCAAGGAGCGGCTGACCGGCTACAAGCGGCCCAAGTACGTCGAGTTCCGCACCGAGCTGCCCAAGACCAACGTGGGCAAGATCCTGCGGCGCGAACTGCGCGATTCCCGCCAGGCGGCCTGATCCCTTACCCGGACCTGCGGCACAGACGGAACGGCCTCCCTCACGTCATTCGGGGAGGCCGTTCTGCTTTGCACGCGCCGTTCAGCACTCGTTCGATGGCGCCAGGCGGGCATCGCCGCCACCATCAGGGTAGATCACCCGCACGCAGGCCCCCGGCTCCAGCCCGGGCGCGGCCGGGGCATTGACCGACGCAATGGTGCCGTCGATGGTGCGTACCTTGTACTGGAACAGGTCGATCTGCTGCGGCGGCGGCCGGTTGAACAGGCGCGAGAGGTCAAACGAGAAGCCGACGCCCACGCCACCTCCGCCCCCACCGCCGCCTCCCACGGCGCCGACGCCAACGCCGCCATAGCTGCCGTAGCCGGCGCTGCCGTCGGCTACATCGATACGGGTCAGGAAGGTCTTCTCGGTGACGCGGCCGAGCTTGATGGTGGCATTGAGCGGCGTGACCTGCGGCGCTGGCGGCGCCGTATTGCAGCCGGCCAGCGCCGCCAGCAGGGCGGCCAGAATCAGTGTGCGTGTGGTCTTCATGGCGAAGTCAGCCCGGCCTTGAGCCGGCCAAGCAGCCGGAACAGGGCGCGGCGGTCGCTATCGGCCAGGCCCGCGAACAGTTGCTCGATCCAGTCTTCGTGCGCGCGCGCCATGCGGGAAAAGGCCTCGCGGCCGGCCGGCGTGAGCCGGATCAGGTAGGCGCGCCGGTCGGTAGGCAGGGCCTCGCGCGAGACCAGTCCTTCCTCCTGCAGCTGGTCGGTGATGCCGGTGACGTTGCCGCCGGTCACCATCATGCGGCGTGACAGCTCGCCCATCTTGAGGCCTTCCGGATGGCGGTCGAGCTGGGCCATCAGGTCGAAGCGGGGCAGGGTACAGGCGAAGTCCTGGCGCAGCCGGCTGCGGATGTCGGCTTCCACCAGGTTGGTGCAGGTCAGCAGGCGCAGCCAAAGGCGCAGCGCCTCGTGGACGGTGTCGCCGGCACGGGTTTCCAGGTCGACCGGGGCGGCATCGGCACTGCCGGCGGCGGAGGGATTGGGCATCTCTATGGCAGGTTGTGCAGTCGGACAGCTGGTTCTGCCGGACTGTCCAGACATTTGATGCCTCAAGTATATGCCGGTTGGACCGTTGGGACCGCCGTCTCAGTCCACCTTTGCACCGGAGGCCTTGACCACCTGGGCCCACTTGGCCGTTTCGGCCTTGATCAGCGCGGCGAACTGCTCGGGCGTGTTGCCGACCGGTTCCGCCCCTTGTGCCAGCAGGCGCTCGCGCACGGCCGGCGCGCCCAGTGCCTTGGCCACCTCATGCTGCAGGCGGCTGACGATCTCCGGCGGCGTGCCGGCAGGCGCCAGCAGGCCAAACCATGAGCTCGCTTCGTAGGTCGGCAGGTTCGCGGCGGCTGCGATGGTCGGCACGTCGGGCAGTGCCGGCGACGGCTTCGCGCTGGTCACGGCCAGCGCCTTGAGCTTGCCGGCCTTGATCAGCGCCATGGAGGACGGCAGGTTGTCGAACATGACCTGCATGGTGCCGCCGGCCAGGTCCGTCAGCGCCGGCCCGCTGCCCTTGTACGGGAAGTGGACCATGTAGGTGCGCGTCTGCGTCTTGAACAGCTCGCCCGCCAGGTGAATCGACGTGCCGTTGCCGCTCGATGCCATGTTGAGCTTGCCGGGATTGGCGCGCGCGTAGGCAATCAGGTCGCGCACATTGCTGATCTTGTTCTGCTGGGCGAAGGCCGGGTTGACGACCAGCACGTTGGGCACCGCGGCCACTTCGGTGATCGGCGCGAAATCCTTGATCGGATCGAACGGCAGCTTGCCGTACAGAGACTGGTTGATGCCGTGCGTGCCGACCGTGCCCATCAGCAGTGTGTAGCCGTCGGGTGCCGATTTCGCGACGATGTCGGCGCCGATATTGCCGCCGGCGCCGGGCTTGTTGTCCACCACCATATTCCAGCCCGGCAGCTTCGCCAGCTCGGCCGCCACGGCCCGCGCCAGGATGTCGGTCGTGCCACCGGCCGCGAACGGCACCACGAGCCGGATCGGCTTGTTCGGATAGGAATCGGCCGCGAGGACAGCCTGGCTGAAAAGCGCGGCGAGACCACCGGACAACAGCAGTGCGACGACGTGCCGGCGATTGGTTGGCATGTGGGTCTCCTGAGGGCTCCGGGCGGCCCGGTTGGATGGGTCAGTGCATTGTAGTTGGCACCTCCGTCGACGCCGATGAGGTGATGCCCTATGACCGCGCATGCGCCGTGCCAATGAAAAAAGCACCCGAAGGTGCCTTTCCTGTTCAAGCGGAATGCGCTCAGAACTTGTGGCGGATACCGATGGCGGCGCCGAACATCGAGCTCTGGCCATTGGCCAGCGCATAGCTGTTGCCAAGGGAAAGGCTGGTGGCGAACGTGGTTGCCAGCGATTCCATCGTGAGGCCGGCGTTCTTGGCGTAGGCCGTGCTCAGGTAGACATCGGTACGCTTGGAGAACGAGTAGCTCGCAATGAAGGCGATTTGCCACGGGTTGGCAACATGCGTGTCGCCGAACAGGCTCTTCATGTTGTCGTAGTTGTACTCGAGCGTCAGGCCGATGGCCGGGGTGACCTGGTAGTTGGCACCGATCCAGTAGAAGTCGTCACGCTGGATCAGCACGTCTACGTTGTTCTTTTGCTGGCCCCAACGGTAGCCGCCCATGATCTTGGCCGGGCCATACGTATAGCTCGCCGCGACCGAAGCCTTCTTGACGGTGCCGTTGCCGGTACCGATGGTCGGATTCCACTGGTCGTAGCCAACGGTCGCGCCGAACGGGCCTGCAGCGTAGGCCACGGCCGCACCGTAGCCCGTGTCGCGCCGGAACGCGCCCGGGACTTCGCCGTTGCCGCCGATCGGCGTTGCCACGCCAACCGTAGCCGGCAAGGCTACGCCAGTCCCGAACGACCAGTGGGCGCCCGCGGTGATCGGACCAAACTTGCCGGTGTACTTGACGGTATTGTCCTCGCGGTAGTTCGGGCCTTGCTGCAGTACGACAGGTTCGTACTGGGTGGCGTAGGCGGTCGGCGAGAAGTTGGCCAGGGCGTCGAACATCGACACGTACTGGCGGCCGAAGGTGAATTGCCCAAAGCTATCGCTTTGCAGACCCACGAAGGACTGGCGACCGAACAGGCGGCCACTTTGCTGGAGGCCGCCGCTGTCACTGCTGAAGCCGCTTTCGAGCACGAATACGGCCTTCAGGCCGCCGCCAAGATCTTCCGTGCCGCGCAGGCCCCAGCGTGATCCGGACAGGCCGCCGGCGTCCATGCGGGCAACGGAATGGGCCGGGCCGCGATTGAAGCCGTTGGTTGCAACCGGTACGGCGCCAACGTTGTTGACATATTCGATGTTGGCGTCCACCACGCCGTAAAGCGTCACGCTCGATTGTGCTTGTGCCGCACCAGCAAACGCGCCCAATGCAGCGAGCGCGATAAGCGATTTTTTCATGCTCAACGATCTCCACTAATGATTGTTATGTGGTCCGCGGGGAAACCTCCTGGGTCTCCAATCCCCACTGCCAAACTTCGTAAGAAGCTGCGAAGCACTGTAACAAACAACCCTTAATTCACTATCCGGTGCCAACCCCTTTGTCTGCTTTTAACAACTCAGGGTTTTTGTGTACTCGTGAGTAAATAGCTAGGCCTGGCATGGGATGGCGGGGATTAGAGGCTTGCTACAATGCGGGTAATCCCGATGCTTTCGCCGATCCGCGGCGGTGGCATGTTGTCCCTGCTTTGGCAGGGTATTGCGGGGCCAGGTCCGGATTTCCGGTATTTGCCTGATCGCCTTTTCCTTTTTCTGGTCTTTTCGCTTTCCCGCATGGACACTTTCATTCGCGAATTCGACATGGCATTGCGTGCCATCGCCGGCGCTACGCGCTCGGGCCGTTCCAACCCGGCTGACCGGCTGGCGCCGGACGATGGGCAGCTCAGTGCGGACGAGCGCCGCCACGTAGCCGGCCTGATGCGCATCAACCATGTCGGCGAGGTCTGCGCACAGGCGCTCTACCAGGCGCAGAAACTCACCGCGCGCAATGGCGAGGTCCGCGCCCAGATGGACGCCGCCGCGCGAGAGGAAGAAGACCACCTGGCCTGGTGCGCCGAGCGCCTGCGCGAGCTCGATTCGCGGCCCAGCCTCCTGAATCCGCTGTGGTATGCCGGCGCCTTTGCCATTGGCTTCCTGGCGGGTCGTGCCGGCGACCGCGTCAGCCTGGGCTTTGTCGCCGAGACCGAGCATCAGGTCGAGCAGCACCTGAGCGGCCACCTCGATCGGCTGCCCGCCGCGGACGGGCGTTCGCGCGTCATCCTCGAACAGATGCGCGACGACGAGATCCGTCACGGCGATGCCGCCCGGGCTGCCGGTGGCGTGCCGCTGCCTGCCCCGGTGCGTGCGCTGATGCGCGGCGCCTCGCGCGTGATGACGACTGCCGCGTACCGGATCTGAGTATCTGAGTATCTGAGTATCTGAGTATCTGACCATCGGGAACGGGCTTGGAACCAGGGCCGTTCCGGCAGTCATGCCGGCCAAATGTTGTATCCTTCCCCACGGTTGCGGGCCGGTCTTTCCCGCACTGTCGGCAGTCCCTCCCCCGGTAGTTCTCAGGTGGTTTCTCTGCTTTCCTCCCTAAGATCTTCATTTCATTAAGGATTCACGTTGACCGTGGGCTTAGGTGTGCGCGCTAAGTCTTTGTTCTGATTCGAAAATCCTGGTTTGTTGCCCTGCAGCGAGCCTTGACCCGCGAAATTGCTTCCTCTAAAGTGGGAAATAGTGTGAGGAAGTGTATTTTTGTGTGAAATTGAGTCCTGCCCGTGGGATCATCCGCAGGGTCGGGAACTGAGCGATTCACGCATGTGCCGGCAAGCCAGAAGCCGGCCGGGACCGGGGGGCAAGCTTGTTTCAGGGAGCTTCGGCGCTCTCCCTGGATGCCAAGGGGCGGATGTCGATTCCGTCGCGGCACCGGGAAGCGCTGCAACAGCAGGCCGAGGGCCGGGTGACGCTGACCAAGCACCCGGACGGCTGCCTGCTGCTGTTTCCCAGGCCTGAGTGGGAAAATTTCCGGGAACGGATTGCGGCGCTGCCGATGGATGCGCACTGGTGGAAACGCATATTCCTGGGCAACGCCGCCGACGTGGAGATGGACGGCGCAGGCCGCGTGCTGATTGCACCGGAGCTGCGCAGTGCCGCCATGCTCGACAAGGAAGTCATGCTGCTCGGCATGGGCAGCCATTTCGAAGTCTGGGATGCCGCGACATACGCCGCCAAGGAACAGCAGGCGATGGCGCAGGGCATGCCGGAAGCATTGAAGAATTTCTCTTTCTGACGAAGTCATGAGTCCTACCGGATCGCCGGCAACCACCGCCCTGCGCCATCGCACCGTGCTGCTGGACGAGGCCGTCGAGGCCCTGGTCTGGCGGCCGGATGGCGCCTACGTGGATGGCACCTTCGGCAGGGGAGGGCACAGCCGGGCGGTACTGGCCCGGCTGGGGCCAGACGGGGCTCTGGTCGCGTTCGACAAGGACCCAGCAGCAATCGCAGAAGCGGGCACCATCCAGGATGCCCGCTTCTCCATTGAGCACGCGAGCTTTGCAGACATGGGCGAGCGCCTGGCCGGGCGCGGCCATGTGGCTGGCGTGCTGCTCGACCTGGGGATCAGCTCGCCCCAGATCGATGAGGCGGCGAGGGGGTTTTCCTTTCGTTTCGAGGGCCCGCTGGACATGCGCATGGACACCACGCGCGGCATCACTGCCGCCGAGTGGCTCGCGCAGGCGGAAGAGCAGGACATTGCCAGGGTGATACGAGACTATGGGGAAGAACGGTTTGCTGTACAGATTGCAAAGGCGATTGTTGCTCGCCGGCGCGAACCCGGCGATGGGGGACCTCTCGCCACTACTGCCGACCTTGCCGCGCTCGTGGCGAAAGCCGTCAAAACACGCGAGAAGGGTCAGGACCCTGCGACCCGCACCTTTCAGGCTCTACGGATTCACATCAATCAAGAGCTTGAGGACCTCGAAAGAGGGCTGAAGGCCGCCTATGACCTGCTGCAGGTAGGCGGTCGCCTCGTGGTGATCAGCTTCCATTCGCTGGAGGACCGCATCGTCAAGCGGTTCATGGCGGCGCACGCCCGTCCCCAGCAGGATGCCGATCCGGCGCTGCGCCGCGCGCCGCTGCGCGCGGCCGACCTGCCGCAGCCCACGTTGCGCCTGCTGGGCCGCGTCAAGCCCGGCGCCCAGGAGATTGCCGACAACCCGCGCGCGCGCTCGGCCGTGATGCGCGTGGCGGAGAAGCTGGCGCCGGCCGCGCCGGGCCGGGGAGGCATGCCGGCATGAACCGACTGACCTTCTTCCTGCTCGCCGCGCTGATCTTCTGCGCGCTTTCGCTCGTCAGCGCGCAGCACCAGGCGCGCACGCTGTTCGTCGCGCTGGAGCGCGCGCAGTCCGAGGAAAAGCAGCTCGACGTCGACTGGTCGCGGCTTCAGTACCAGCAAAGCGCGCTGGGCAAGAGCGCGCGCATCGCCGAGGCCGCGCGCACCCAGTTGCGCATGGCGCCGGTCATGGCGGGCAGGACCCAGTACCTTTCGGGTATCGCGCTGCCGCAGGCCGCGCCGGCCCCCGCGGCTGGCGCCTCCGCTCCCGCCGGGGAGGAACGCCCATGACCATGGCCCGCAGCGGCGCCGCCTCGCGCAACCGCCCGAACAACTCGCGTCCGCGTACAGGGCAGTTCTCGGCCAGCCCGGTGCTGGGCCTGCGCCTGCCGATGTGGCGCTCCAAGTTCGTCGTGTTCCTGATGTTCGCGGCGTTCGTGGCGCTGGCCGTGCGCGCGCTGTGGATCCAGGGTCCCGGCAACCAGTTCTATGAGGCCGAGGGCAAGAAGCGCTTCCAGCGTACGCTGGAGCTGCCGGCCACGCGCGGCAAGATCCTGGACCGCAACGGCCTGGTGCTGGCCACCAGCCTGCCGGTCAAGGCGATCTGGGCCGTGCCCGAAGACGTGCCCAACCAGGTCGAGGCCGCCAAGATCCGCCAGCTCGCGAAGCTGCTCGACATGTCCGAGAAGGACCTGGGCCGCAAGCTGTCGGAAGACAAGAGCTTCGTGTACCTGAAGCGCCAGGTCCAGCCGGACGTGGCGGAGAAGATCGCCGCGCTCAAGATCGAGGGCGTGCACCAGACCCGCGAATACAAGCGCTTCTACCCGGAAGGCGAGGCGATGGCGCACATCGTCGGCTTCACCAACGTCGAGGACCGCGGCCAGGAAGGCGTGGAGCTTGCGCGCGAAGCCGGCCTGGCCGGGCGTGCCGGCGCACGCCAGGTGATCAAGGACCGCCTGGGCCGCGTGGTCGAGGACGTCGGCATCATCAAGACGCCGCGCGACGGCGAGGACATGCAGCTGTCGATCGACGCCAAGATCCAGTACCTGGCCTACAACGAGCTGAAGGCGGTGGTCGAGCGCAGCAAGGCCAAGGCGGCCAGCGCGGTGGTGCTCGACGCCCAGACCGGCGAGGTGCTGGCGCTGGCCAACTGGCCGACCTACAACCCGAACGACCGCACCCGGCTGTCGGGCGAGCAGCTGCGCAACCGCGTGCTGACCGACACCTTCGAGCCTGGCTCGATGATGAAGCCGATCACCATCGGCCTGGCCTTGCAGCTCAAGCGCGTGACGCCGTCGACGGTGGTCGTCACCACCGGCAAGTACAACTTCGAAGGCGCCACCATCACCGACACCCATAACTACGGCGCGCTGACCGTGGGCGGCGTGATCCAGAAGTCGAGCAATATCGGCACGACCAAGATCGCGATGATGATGAAGCCCCAGGAAATGTGGGACATGTTCACCAGCGTCGGCCTCGGGCAGGCGCCCAAGATCGGATTCCCGGGCGCCGTGGCGGGCCGCGTGCGCCCGTTCAAGAGCTGGCGCCCGATCGAGCAGGCCACCATGTCCTACGGCTACGGCCTGTCGGTGTCGCTGTTCCAGATGGCGCATGCCTACACGATCTTCGCCCATGACGGCGAAATCATTCCCGTATCAATGTTCCGCACCAGCGGGCCTGTCACCGGCGAGCGCATCCTGACACCGCAGGTCGCCCGCGACGTGCGCGCCATGCTCGAAACCGTGACCGCACCGGGCGGCACCGCGCCGGAGGCTCAGGTGATGGGCTACCGCGTCGGCGGCAAGACCGGTACCGCATACAAGCATGAAGGCCGCGGCTATAACCGCAGCAAGTACCGCGCCTCGTTCATCGGCCTGGCGCCGATGTCGAACCCGCGCGTCATCGTGGCCGTCAGCGTGGACGAGCCGAGCGCCGGCAGCCACTATGGCGGCGCCGTGGCCGGTCCGGTCTTCGCCGCGATCACGGGCGGCACGCTGCGCGCCCTGAACGTCCAGCCCGACTCGCCGATCCGCCAGCTGGTGGTCAGCGACAAGGTACAGGAAAGCGAACCGTGGAGCTCGACGCAATGACGGCCAAGCCGCTGCTCCCGCTCGAAGTCACCGCACAGGCCAGCGATGCGCTGGCCTGGCTGCGTACCACGGTGTCGGCCAACGCGCAGTTGACCGGCGATACGCGCCGGCTGGTGCGTGGCGACGTCTTTGTCGCCTACGTGCTCGGAAACGAACGCCTGGCCACGGACGGCCGCCCGCATATTGCCCAGGCCATTGCCGCCGGCGCTGGCGCCATCCTTTATGAGGCCGATGGCTACGACTGGACCTTCGGCGATACCGTGCCGCACCTGGCGCTGGAGAACCTGTACCAGCTGGCCGGCCCGATCGCCGCCGGCTGGCATGGCAATCCCGCACGCGGGCTGGCGGTGACCGGTATTACCGGCACCAATGGCAAGACCTCGTGCAGCCAGTGGCTGGCGCGGCTGCTGCAGGCCGCCGGCACGCCGTGCGCCACCATTGGTACGCTCGGCACCGGCTTCCCGGATGCGCTGCACCCGACCGGATTCACCACGCCCGACGCCGTGCAGCTGCAGGCCAGCCTGGCCAGCCTGCACGACGCCGGCGCGCGTGCCGTGGCGATGGAAGTGTCCTCGCACGGGCTCGAGCAGGAACGCGTGGCCGGCACGCATTTCTCGGTTGCAGTGCTGACCAACCTGACGCAGGACCACCTCGACTACCACGGCACCATGGCCGAGTACGAGGCCGCCAAGGCGCGCCTGTTCCGCTGGGACGGCCTGCGCACCGCCGTGATCAACCGCGACGACGCCATGGGCCGGCGCCTGCTGGCGTCCAATGGCGCGGCCATCCAGGCGCCGCACGTGATCGAGTACGGCATCGACGGCCCGGCGGGCGCGTCGGTCAGCGGCGCGCGCGGGCAGTGGCTGCGCGCGACCGGCGTCCGCGCGACGGCGACCGGCACCGCCTTCCATATCGATGGCAGCTTCGGTAGTACCGACGTGGCCACGCCGATGATCGGCGCGTTCAACGTCAGCAACCTGCTCGCGGTGCTGGGAGCGGCGCTGGCCAACGGCGTGGCCTGGGATGCCGCGCTGGCCGCACTGCGCACACTCGCGCCCGTGGACGGCCGCATGGAACTGTTCGGCGCCCATGCCGGGCAGGATGGCCCGCTGGCCGTGGTCGACTACGCGCACACGCCTGATGCGCTTGAAAAGACGCTCGAAGCACTGCGCCCGGTTGCCCAGGCGCGCAACGGGCGCCTGTGGTGCGTGTTTGGCTGTGGGGGCGATCGCGATCCGATCAAGCGTCCGCTGATGGGCGCCTTGGCCGAGCGACTGGCCGACGAGATCGTGCTGACCAGCGATAATCCACGCAGCGAGGACCCGCAGGACATCCTCGACGCTATCGCCGACGGCATGGCCGATCGCGCGCGCGGGCGCCAGATCGAGGATCGCGCGGCCGCCATTCTTTATGCAATCAAGCACGCGGCCGGAGCCGACGTGGTGCTGGTGGCCGGCAAGGGCCATGAGGCCACGCAGGAGAGCCATGGCCGCAAGCGGCCATTCTCGGACCGCGAGCATGTACGCCTGGCCCTCGCCGCGCGGGGGGTATCGGCATGAGCCATTCACTGATGACCAGTTTGCAGGAAGCCGCCGGCTGGATCGCCGGCGCGCGTGTTTTGGGCGATGGCACCCGGAGCTTTGCCCGCGTGCATACCGACAGCCGCACGGTCGAGCCGGGCGACCTGTTCGTCGCGCTCAAGGGCGAGCGTTTCGACGCGCATGATTTCATTGCCGACGTGGTGGCGCGCGGCGCCGTTGCCGTGCTGGTGAGCCGCGAGGTCGACGCCGGCGTGCCGGCGATCGTCGCGCCCGACACGCGCATCGCGCTGGGCGAACTCGGCGCCGGCTGGCGCCGGCAGTTCACGCTGCCGGCGGTGGCGGTGACGGGCAGCAACGGCAAGACCACGGTCAAGGAAATGATCGCGGCGATCTTCGCCGCGGCCGTGGGCGAGGACCAGCGCCTGGCGACCGGCGGCAACCTGAACAACGACATCGGCCTGCCGCTGACGGTGCTGCGCCTGCGCGCGTCGCACCAGCTGGCCGTGCTCGAACTCGGCATGAACCATCCGGGCGAGACGGTCTACCTGGCCGGCATTGCCCAGCCGACGGTGGCGGTGATCACTAACGCCCAGCGCGAACATCAGGAATTCATGGTCAGCGTGGAAGCTGTCGCCCACGAGCACGCCGCGGCCATTGCCGCGCTGCCAGCCGATGGCGTGGCCGTGTTTCCGCTCGACGAGGAAAGCGGCGGCCAGCACGCCGCCGTGTGGCGCGAGGCTGCCGGCGCGCGCCGCGTGCTGAGCTTCGGCACCGCGCCCGAGGCCGACGTGCACGCCACCGTCGCACTGGTCGACGGCGTGCAGGTAATGCAGGTGCGCGCGCCGGGCCATGCCTTCGAGGTCTGCCTCGGGCTGCTCGGCACGCACAACGTGCGCAATGCGCTTGCGGCCACCGCGTGCGCGCTGGCCGCCGGCGTGCACGTGCCGGCGATCCAGGAAGGCCTGGCGACGTTCAAGGCGGTCAAGGGCCGCCTGCAGGTCAAGTACACGCCGGGCGGCACCGTGGTGATCGACGACACCTACAACGCCAACCCCGACTCGATGCGCGCCGCGATCGACGTGCTGGCCGGGTTTGCCGCGCCGCGCCTGCTGGTGCTCGGCGACATGGGCGAAGTCGGCGACCAGGGGCCGGCCTTCCACACGGAGATCGGCGCCTATGCGCAGGCGCGCGGCATCGAGGCGCTGTGGGCGACCGGGGAACTGGCGCCGCACGCCGTGCAGGCGTTCGGCGCGCAGGGCAAGCATTTCGGCCGGGCGGAGGATCTCGCCCGGGCGCTGGAGGAAGACGAAGGGGGCATGGTGGCCAGGGCTGGCGCCGTGCTGGTGAAGGGATCGCGCTTCATGCGCATGGAACGGATCGTGGATGCGCTGGTCGCAGACACTTCCGCTCACTAAGTAAGAAAACACGATGTTATTGGCTCTGGCCCAGTGGCTGCAAAACGATTACAGCTTCCTTCGGGTCGTCAACTACCTGACCTTCCGCGCGGTGATGGCCAACCTCACCGCGCTGGTGATCGGCCTTGCGGCCGGTCCGTGGGTCATCCGCAAGCTGACCGAACTGAAGGTCGGCCAGGCCGTGCGCACGATCGGCCCGCAGACCCACCTGGTCAAGTCCGGGACGCCGACCATGGGTGGCGTGCTGGTGCTCGTCTCCATCGCCATTTCGACGGTGCTGTGGTGCGACTGGGGCAACCGCTTCATCTGGGTGGTGATGCTGGTCACGCTCGGCTACGGCGCCATCGGCTGGGTCGACGACTACCGCAAGGTGGTCTATCGCGATCCGCGCGGCATGTCGAGCCGCGAGAAGTTCTTCTGGCAGACGCTGATCGGCCTGGTCGCCGCGGTCTATCTCGCGTTCTCGGTGTCCGAGAGCAGCAACGTGCGGGTCTGGGACCTGTTCCTGAGCTGGGTCGAGGGCGGCCTGTCGCTGGACATGCCGTACAAGTCCAACCTGATCGTGCCCTTCTTCAAGGAAGTCAGCTACCCGCTGGGCGTGGCCGGTTTCATCGTGCTGACCTATCTCGTGATCGTCGGCTCGAGCAACGCGGTGAACCTGACCGACGGCCTGGACGGCCTGGTGATCATGCCGGTGGTGCTGGTCGGCGGCGCGCTTGGCGCGTTTGCCTACGTGATGGGCAACGCGGTCTACAGCAAGTATCTGCTCTTTCCCCACATTCCCGGCGCGGGCGAGCTGCTGATCTTCTGCTCGGCGCTGGCCGGCGCGGGGCTGGCTTTCCTCTGGTTCAACGCGCACCCGGCGCAGGTGTTCATGGGCGATGTCGGCGCCCTGGCGCTGGGCGGCGCGCTCGGCACCGTGGCGGTGATCGTGCGCCAGGAGATCGTGCTGTTCGTGATGGGCGGCATCTTCGTGGTGGAAACCGTGTCGGTGATGCTGCAGGTCACGTGGTTCAAGATCACCAAGCGCCGCTATGGCGAGGGGCGAAGGCTCTTCCGCATGGCGCCGCTGCACCACCATTTCGAGCTGAGCGGCTGGAAGGAGACGCAGGTCACCGTGCGCTTCTGGATCATCACCATGCTGCTGGTGCTGATCGGGCTGTCCACGCTGAAGCTGCGCTGATGCGGGCGCTTCTTATATAGACACAGGATTACTGAACTACCAACCAACAAAAGGCAGGAATACGAAGTGTTTGGCGAGCTGCAAAAACCTCATGTGCTGGTACTGGGCCTCGGCGAATCGGGGCTGGCCATGGCGCGCTGGTGTGGCCTGAACGGCTGCGCGGTGCGCGTGGCCGACACGCGCGAGGCTCCCGCCAACCTTGTTTTCCTGCAGGCCGAGCTGACGTCGGCCGAGTTCGTGGGCGGCCCGTTCGCCGAAAGCCTGCTCGACGGCATCGGCCTGGTGGCGATCAGCCCGGGCCTGTCGCCGCTTGAGGCCGATACCGGCGCACTGCTGGCCAACGCGCGTGCGCGCGGGATTCCGGTGTGGGGCGAGATCGAACTGTTTGCGCGTGCGCTGGCGCACCTGCAGGCCGAATCCGGCTACGCACCGAAGGTGCTGGCGATCACGGGCACCAACGGCAAGACCACCACCACGGCGCTGACTGGCCGGCTGGTCGAGCGCGCCGGCAAGAGCGTGGCGGTCGCCGGCAATATCAGCCCGTCGGCGCTGGACAAGCTGTCGGCCTGCATCGCCTCGGCCACGCTGCCGGAGGTGTGGGTGCTGGAACTATCGAGCTTCCAGCTCGAGACCACGCACACGCTGGCGCCGCACGCGGCCACGGTGCTCAACGTCACCCAGGACCACCTCGACTGGCATGGCTCGATGCAAGCCTATGCAGCGTCCAAGGCGCGCATCTTCGGCCCGGCCGGCACGGCCTGCGTACAGGTGTTGAACCGTAATGACCGCCTGACCATGGACATGGCCCGCCCGGGCACGGCGCCGGTGACCTTCGGCACCGACCTGCCCGAGGCGCCCGGCAGCTTCGGCGTGCTGCGCGAGGGCGGCATGCCCTGGCTGGTACTGGCCGAAACCGATACGGAAGCCGAAGCAGAGGGCAAGCCGCGCCGCCGCAAGGCCGACGCCGCGCAGGAAGCCGTGCCGGTGCGCCACAAGCGCCTGATGCCGGCCGACGCGCTGCATATCCGCGGCATGCACAACGCCACCAACGCCATGGCGGCGCTGGCGCTGTGCCGTGCCATCGACCTGCCGCTCAACGCGCTGCTGCATGGGCTGCGTGAATACCGTGGCGAACCGCACCGCGTGGAGTGGGTCGCCACCATCGACGACATCGAGTATTTCGACGACAGCAAGGGTACCAACGTGGGTGCCACGGTGGCCGCGCTGTCGGGCCTGGACAAGCGCGTCGTGCTGATCGCCGGCGGCGAAGGCAAGGGCCAGGATTTCTCGCCCCTGGCTGAGCCGGTGGCGCAATACGCGCGCGCCGTGGTGCTGATCGGCCGCGCCGCGGGCGAGCTGCGCGATGCGCTGCAGGGCAGCGGCGCGTCGCTGGTCGATGTCGCCACGCTCGAAGAAGCCGTGAACATGGCGGCGGAACTGGCCGAGCGCGGCGACGTCGTGCTGCTGTCGCCGGCGTGCGCCAGCCTGGATATGTTCCGCAACTATGTGCACCGCGCCGAGGTATTTCGCGCCGCGGTGGAAGAACTGGCCCTGTCGCGGGGGATCATGCCATGAGTGACTCGCAGGTCAAGCGCAGCGGTTTCATCGGCGCCACCATCGGCAATGCCTGGGGCGGCCTGCGCGATGCGGTATCGGGCGTCAAGCCGACCCGCTCGCGCATGATGGAGTACGACCAGCCCCTGCTGTGGGTGGCGATCGTGCTGCTCGCGCTCGGCCTGGTGATGGTCTACTCGGCCTCGATCGCGCTGCCCGATTCGCCGCGCTACGCGAATTACCGCGAAAGCCACTTCCTGGTGCGGCACCTGTTCGCGCTGCTGATCGGCCTCTCGGTCGGGCTCGCGGCGTTCCAGATCCCGGTCAAGGTGTGGGACCGCTACGCACCCAAGCTCTTCATCATCGCGCTGGTGCTGCTGGTGTTGGTGCTGGTGCCGTTCGTCGGCAAGGGCGTGAACGGCGCGCGCCGCTGGATTCCGCTCGGCATCATGAACTTCCAGCCGTCGGAGCTGATGAAGCTCGCGGTGGTGCTGTACGCGGCTAACTACACGGTGCGCAAGCAGGAGTGGATGCAGACCGTGGCCAAGGGCTTCCTGCCGATGGGCGTGGCCGTGGTGGTGGTCGGCATGCTGCTGCTGCTCGAGCCCGACATGGGCGCGTTCCTGGTGATCGCAGCGGTGGCCATGGGCATCCTGTTCCTGGGCGGCATCAACGGCAAGCTGTTCGCCGGCCTGGTCGGCGTGGCGGTCGGCGCGTTCGCGCTGCTGATCACCTTGTCGCCATGGCGGCGCGAGCGGATCTTCGCGTACCTGAACCCGTGGGAAGAGAGCAACGCACTCGGCAAGGCCTACCAGCTCACGCATTCGCTGATCGCGTTCGGGCGCGGCGAATGGACCGGCGTCGGCCTCGGCGGCAGCATCGAGAAGCTGCACTACCTGCCCGAAGCGCACACCGACTTCATCCTCGCCGTGATCGGCGAGGAATTCGGCTTCGTCGGCGTGCTCGTCATCATCATCCTGTTCTACTGGCTGGTGCGTCGCGCGTTCAATATCGGCCGCACCGCGCTGCAGCTCGACCGCACCTTTGCGGGCCTGGTGGCCAAGGGCATCGGTGTGTGGATCGGCTGGCAGACCTTCATCAATATGGGCGTGAACCTGGGCCTGCTGCCGACCAAGGGGCTGACGCTGCCGCTGGTGAGCTATGGCGGCTCGGGCATCCTCATGAACTGCGTGGCGCTGGCGATTCTCCTTCGTATCGACTATGAGAACCGGGTCATGATGCGCGGAGGCAAGGTATGACGCAGCAGCGCACCTTGCTCGTCATGGCCGGCGGCACCGGGGGGCACGTCTTCCCGGGGCTGGCGGTCGCGCACGCGCTGCGCGAGCAGGGCTGGAAAGTAGTCTGGCTGGGCAACCGCACCGGGATGGAAGCCACGCTGGTACCGAAGCACGACATCCCGATGGAGTTCATCCAGTTTGGCGGGCTGCGCGGCAAGGGGCTGGTGACCAAGTTCCTGCTGCCGCTGAACCTGCTGCGCGCGTTCTGGCAGAGCATCGGCGCGCTGCGCCGCGTGCGTCCGAGCGTGGTGCTGGGCATGGGCGGCTATATCACGTTCCCGGCGGGGATGATGGCCTCGCTGCTCGGGCGCCCGCTGGTGCTGCACGAGCAGAACTCGATCGCCGGCCTGGCCAACAAGGTGCTGGCCAAGGTGGCGGACCGCGTGCTGTGCGCGTTCCCGGACACGCTGCCCGGCAGCGAGTGGACCGGCAACCCCGTGCGCGAGGCACTGGCCCATATGGCGCAGCCGGAAGCACGCTATGACCGGCGCACCGGTCCGCTGAACATCCTGGTGGTGGGCGGCAGCCTGGGCGCTGCGGCGCTCAACGAAGTCGTGCCGAAGGCCCTCGCCATGCTGCCCGAGGGGCAGCGCCCGGTGGTCACGCACCAGGCGGGCGCGAAGCAGATCGACACGCTGCGCGCGAACTATGCCGCCGCGCAGGTGTCTGCTCAGGCCGTGCCTTTTATCGATGACATGGCGAAGGCCTATGCCGACGCCGACCTGGTGATCTGCCGCGCGGGCGCGATGACGGTTTCCGAAGTGGCGGCCGCCGGCGTGGCCGCACTGTTCGTGCCGTTCCCGCATGCGGTGGACGATCACCAGACGACCAATGCGGAATTCCTGTCCAAGCAGGGTGCAGCCCTGCTCGTGCAGCAAAAAGAACTGACGGCGGACGGGCTGGCGAAGACCATCGCCGGCCTGAACCGGCCGCAACTGAAAGAGATGGCGCGCCTGGCGCGCGGACTGGCCAAGCCTGAGGCAACCCGGCGCGTAGCCGAGGTCTGCAGCGAGATGGCCAGGGACTGAAGCCCAATACATGTAGTGACTCAATGAAGCATATCGTCAAGAACATCCACTTCGTAGGCATCGGCGGCGCCGGCATGAGCGGCATCGCCGAGGTCCTGCTGAACCTGGGCTACAAGGTCTCGGGTTCCGATGTGGGCAGCAATGCCGCCACGCGGCGCCTGGCCTCGCTGGGCGCCACGGTCATGCACGGGCATGACGCGGCCAATATCGCCGGCGCCAATGCCGTGGTGGTTTCGACCGCCGTGAGCGGCGACAACCCCGAAGTGCTGGCTGCCCGCAGCAAGCGCATCCCGGTGGTGCCGCGCGCGGTGATGCTGGCCGAGCTGATGCGCCTGAAGCAGGGCGTGGCCATTGCCGGCACGCATGGCAAGACCACCACCACGAGCCTGGTGGCCTCGGTGCTGGCCGAAGGCGGGCTGGACCCGACCTTCGTGATCGGCGGCCGCCTGAATTCCGCGGGCGCCAACGCGCGCCTGGGCACGGGCGACTTCATCGTGGCCGAGGCGGACGAATCCGACGCCTCGTTCCTCAACCTGTTCCCGGTCATTGAGGTCATCACCAATATCGATGCCGACCACATGGACACCTACGGGCACGACTTTGCGCGGCTCAAGCAGGCGTTCATCGAATTCACGCAGCGCCTGCCGTTCTATGGCATCGCCGTGCTGTGCGTGGACGACCCGAACGTGCGCGAGATCCTGCCGTTCGTGTCCAAGCCCGTGGTGCGCTACGGCTTTGCCGAGGATGCGCAGATCCGCGCGGTCAACGCGCGCGCCGTCGACGGCCAGATGCACTTCACGGTGCTGCGTCAGCTCAACGGCCACGCCGAGCCGCCGCTGGACGTGGTGCTGAACCTGCCGGGCCTGCACAACGTGCAGAACGCGCTGGCGGCGATCGCCATCGCCACCGAGCTCGAAGTGCCCGACGCCGCTATCGTCAAGGCGCTGCGGGAGTTCCACGGCGTCGGCCGCCGCTTCCAGCGCTACGGCGAGGTGGCCACCGCGGACGGCACTGGCACGTTCACGCTGGTCGACGACTACGGCCACCACCCGGTGGAAATGGCCGCCACGCTCGCCGCCGCGCGCGGTGCGTTCCCGGACCGCCGCCTGGTGCTGGCGTTCCAGCCGCACCGGTTCACGCGTACGCGCGATTGTTTCGAGGATTTCGTCAAGGTGCTCGGCACCGTTGACGCGCTGCTGCTGGCCGAGGTCTATGCCGCCGGCGAAGCGCCGATCGTCGCGGCCGATGGCCGCGCGCTGACCCGGGCCCTGCGCGTGGCGGGCAAGGTCGAACCTGTATTCGTGGAGCAGATGGAAGAGATGCCGCAGGCCATCATGAATGCCGCCCGGCCCGGCGATGTGGTCGTGACCATGGGGGCCGGCTCGATCGGCGCGGTGCCGGGACAAGTGGTCTCGCACCAGCAGCCGCTGCAGGTGGGAGGTGCGGCATGAGCTTCGTCGCCAATCCAAAGATCGACCCGAAATCGCTGGGCAAGGTCGGCGTGCTGTACGGCGGCCGTTCGGCCGAGCGCGAGATTTCGCTGATGTCGGGCGCCGGTGTGCTGGCCGCGCTGCAGTCGCGCGGCGTCGATGCGCACGGTTTCGATCCGGGCAAGCAGGGCGTGGCCGAGCTGGCCGCGGCCGGCTTTGACCGCGTCTTTATCGCGCTGCACGGCCGCTACGGCGAAGATGGGACCATCCAGGGTCTGCTCGAGCAGCTCGGCGTGCCGTACACGGGCAGCGGCGTGCTGGCCTCGGCGCTGGCCATGGACAAGCAGGCGACCAAGCGCCTGTGGATGACGCACGACCTGTCCACGCCGCGCTTCGCCATGCTGTATGCCGATACGGATTTCGATGCGGTGGTGGCCGACCTGGGCCTGCCGCTGATCGTCAAGCCGGCGCGGGAAGGTTCCTCGATCGGCCTGAGCAAGGTCACCGATGCGGCGCAGATGCGCGAAGCCTTTGAGAAGGCGGCGGCGCTGGACAACGACGTCATTGCCGAGACCTTTATCGATGGCGCCGAGCTGACCTGCCCGCTCGTCGGGGAGGGCGCCACGGCCGAAGCGCTGCCGGTCATCCGCATCGTCGCGCCGGATTCGAACTACGACTATCAAAATAAGTACTTTACTGACGATACCCAATATCTGTGTCCGTCCGGTCTGAGCGCCGAAGTCGAGCGCGAAGTGCAGCAACTGGCGGTGCAGGCCTACCGCGTGCTGGGTTGCCGTGGCTGGGCGCGCGCGGACGTGATGCTGCGCGCCGACGGCAAGCCTTTCCTGCTTGAAATGAATACCTCGCCGGGCATGACCGGCCATTCGCTCGTGCCGATGGCCGCGCGTGCGGCTGGCATCAGCTACGAGGACTTCGTCATGCAGGTGGTGGCCGCCGCGACGCTGGACCTGCATCCGAACGAACACTGGAAACCTGAATAACCCTGGCAAGACCATACCGGACGAACTCGCACCATGTGGCATAACGCTCGCCTGCTCAACCTGATCGCCTCCGCGCTCTATGCGCTGGTGGCGCTGATGGCGCTCGCGGCCGGTTTGCTGTGGCTCGCGCAGCGGCCGGTGTTCGCCATTACCCATGTCGTGGTGGCGCCGATGGACGGCGGCGCGCTGCGCCACGTCAACGCGCCCAGCGTGCGGGCCAATGCGGTGGGCAAGCTGACCGGCAACTTCTTCACGCTGGACCTGAACGCGGCGCGGCAGGTGTTCGAATCGGTGCCCTGGGTACGGCGCGCGAGCGTGCGGCGCGAGTGGCCCAACGGACTGACCGTGGAAGTCGAGGAACACGAGGCGCTGGGCACCTGGGGCGCCGCCGACGGCGGCAGGCTCATCAACACCTATGGCGAAGTGTTTGTCGCCAATACCGCCGAGGCCGAGGAAGACGCCCAGCTGCTGGCGCTGGATGGACCGCCCGACAGTGAGGGCGACGTGATCGAGAAGCTCGAGGTCATGCGCGAATGGTTCAAGCCGCTCAAGGCCGAACCGCTGTCGGTGGCGCTGTCCGGACGCTATGCCTGGCGCACCAAGCTGTCCAACGGCATGGTGGTCGAGCTTGGCCGCGAGCAGAACGACGAAGAGCGCGCCGCGATGGAGCAGCGCGTGAAACGTTTCGTTGCCGCGTGGCCGCAGGTCACCGAGCAGTGGGGCAAGCAGATCGATTACGCCGACCTGCGCTACCCGAACGGCTTCGCGATCCGCACGGCAAACGCGCGCTTCCTGACCGACGCGCAGGCCGCGGCGGCCGCGAAGGCCAAGGCGACGGCAGGCACGGGAGCCACAGCAACTGGTACTTCCATCAACAATCCGACGCGACTGAAGAGTAAGAACGCGGAGAAAACCCGATGAGCAAGGAATACAAGGACCTACTGGTCGGTCTCGACATCGGCACCTCGAAGGTGGCGGCCGTGGTGGCGGAACTGCGCCCCGACGGCAGCTACGAGGTGATCGGGATGGGCCAGTCAGAGTCCAAGGGTCTGAAGAAAGGGGTCGTGGTCAATATCGAGGCCACCGTGCAGTCGATCCAGAAGGCGCTCGAAGAGGCCGAGCTGATGGCCGACTGCAAGATCGCCGAGGTATTCACCGGCATTGCCGGCAGCCATATCCGCAGCTTCAATTCGAGCGGCATGGTGGCGATCAAGGACAAGGAGGTCACGCAGACCGACGTGGCGCGCGTGATCGAGACCGCCAAGGCGGTCAATATCCCGACCGACCAGCAGATCCTGCACATCCTGACGCAGGAATTCATCATCGACGGCCAGGAGGACGTGCGCGAGCCGATCGGCATGAGCGGCATCCGGCTGGAAGTGAAGGTGCATATCGTCACCGGCGCCGTCAGCGCCGCGCAGAACATCGTCAAGTGCGTGCGCCGCTGCGGCCTGGAAGTGCATGACCTGATCCTGCAGCCGCTCGCTTCGAGCCTGGCGGTGCTGACCGAGGATGAGAAGGAACTGGGCGTGGTGCTGGTCGATATCGGCGGCGGCACTACCGACATCGCGATCTTCAGCGAAGGCGCGATCCGCCATACGGCCGTGATCCCCATCGCCGGCGACCAGATCACCAACGACATCGCCATGGCGCTGCGCACGCCGACGCCGGATGCCGAGGACATCAAGATGCAGTACGGCATCGCCAAGCAGGCCATTGCCGATCCGGAAGACATGATCGAGGTGCCCGGCGTGGGCGACCGCGGCACGCGCACGCTGTCGCGCCAGGCGCTGGCGGCGGTGATCGAGCCGCGCATCGAGGAACTGTATTCGCTGGTGCACCAGGTGGTGCGTGAATCGGGCTATGAAGAGCTGCTGTCGTCCGGCGTGGTGATCACCGGCGGCACGGCGATGATGCCGGGCATGGTGGAGCTAGGCGAGGACATCTTCCTGAAGCCGGTGCGCGTGGGCGTGCCCGAGTACCGCGGCAATTTGCACGAGGTGGTAAAGAGCCCGCGCTACGCCACCGTGATGGGCCTGCTGCTCGAAGGCCGCGTGCAGCGCATGCGCGGACGAAAGGTGGCTGTGCAGAGCGGCTCGGTCAAGCAGGTGTGGGGCCGCATGAAGGAATGGTTTGTCGGCAACTTCTGACGTGAAGCTTGTCTGACGCAAGGAAAGTCGCGCTGTCTCTGTCGTTCGTGTCTACGCAGACAGGGGTGGCGCGTTGAAGGGAACATCTTTTTAATTGGTTTCTTGTTCAGGAACCAGGGGTTGCGGCGGGGAGGCTGCAAAGTCTGGGGACTGATTTTTCTCGGAGGCAGTGATGGACTTTGACATGATCGAAACGGAAGTGATGGACGGCACCATCATCAAAGTGGTGGGCGTGGGCGGCGCGGGCGGCAATGCCGTGCAGCACATGATCAGCCGCGGCGTGCAGGGTGTTGAATTCATCTGCATGAACACCGACGCGCAGGCACTGAAGCGTTCGAGCGCTTCGCGCGTGCTGCAACTGGGCAATTCCGGCCTGGGCGCTGGTGCCAAGCCGGAAGTCGGTCGTAACTGCGCCGAGCAGGCCCGCGAGCAGATCGCGGACGCGCTGCGCGGCGCCCACATGGTCTTCATCACTGCCGGCATGGGCGGCGGCACCGGTACCGGCGCCGCGCCGATCGTGGCGCAGGTGGCCAAGGAAATGGGCATCCTGACCGTGGGCGTGGTCAGCAAGCCGTTCGACTTCGAAGGCGCGCGCCGCGCCAAGGTAGCCGAGCACGGCTCGAGCGAGCTGGAAAGCTCGGTCGATTCGCTGATCGTGGTGCTCAACGAGAAGCTCTTCGAAGTCATGGGTGATGACGCCGAGATGGACAAGTGCTTCCAGTGCGCGGACGACGTGCTGCACAACGCCGTGGCCGGTATCGCCGAAATCATCAATGTGGACGGCCTGGTGAACGTCGACTTCGAAGACGTGAAGACGGTGATGGGCGAGCAGGGCAAGGCCATGATGGGCACGGCCACCGTGTCGGGCGTGGACCGCGCCCGCCTGGCTGCCGAGCAGGCCGTGGCCAGCCCGCTGCTGGAAGGCGTGGACCTGTCCGGCGCGCGCGGCGTGCTGGTCAACATCACCGCCAGCCGCTCGCTCAAGCTGTCGGAAACCAAGGAAGTCATGAACACCATCCGCAGCTACGCCGCGGAAGATGCGACCGTGATCTTCGGTACGGTGTATGACGACGCGATGGGCGATGCCCTGCGCGTGACGGTGGTGGCGACGGGCCTGGGCCGTTCGGCCAAGAAGCAGCAGCCGATGACCCTGCTCAAGACCGGCACCGACAACATCCCGGTGCAGATGATGGCCGGCATGGCTTCGGCCGCCGCCACGCACAGCTCGCCGGACTACAGTGGCCTGGATACCCCGGCGGTGTGGCGCAGCTCGCGTGAATCGGCGTCGGCCCACGTGGCCGCGCTGCAGGAGAAGGGTGTCGATACGTACGACATCCCGGCCTTCCTGCGCAAGCAGGCAGACTGAGCCGGAGCGGCCGGATCGAGCATCGCAGGGCCGGTCCCTGACGGCTTGCGCGTCCTTGTCGCGAAGCACGCAGCGCTCCCCATCCGCGCGTGCCTTGCATGGACCGTGCATTCCGCCCGGGCTGCCGGTGGTGCCGCGTCCGCGCTGAACCGCCTCCGTTCACATCCTGTCGCCGGGACGGGCGGCCACTGGCCGCCTCCCCGGACTGGTTTCCCGCCTTCCCGGTCGGGATGTGCCGTCGTCCGCGCGGCGCGCTGCAAGGCGCGCCGCGCGGACGTTTTTGTAGCAAGCTGTATCGAAATGCCACCGGATGTCATTGGCCTTGGACGCGCGCGCCGGGGAGCCTATGATTGCCGGCAGGTTTCGCCCTCCCTTCTTTTGACAGGATGCCAATCGCCATGATCGCTGTCGGACAACGCGTCCCGGACGCCACGCTGCAGGAATTCTTCGATACCCAGAGCGAAGGCTGCTCGCTGGGTCCCAATGCCTTTCGCGTGTCGGACCTCGTCAAGGGCCGCAAGATCGTTGTCTTTGCCTTGCCCGGCGCCTTTACGCCGACCTGCTCCGCCAAGCACGTGCCCGGCTACGTGGCCGAGGCGCAAACGCTGCGCGACGCCGGCGTGGATGAGGTCTGGTGCGTCTCGGTCAACGACGCCTTCGTGATGGGCGCCTGGGGCCGCGAGCAGCACACTGCAGGCAAGGTGCGCATGATGGCCGACGGAAGCGCAGAATGGACACGTGCGCTGGGTCTGGACCAGGATCTCTCCGCGCGCGGCATGGGCGTGCGCTCCAAGCGGTACGCGATGGTGATCGACGATGGTGTGGTGACCCACCTGCAGGTGGAGGCGCCCGGCGAATTCAAGGTCAGCAGCGCGGAAGCGACGCTCGAGGCGTTGCGCGGCTGACACAAATCAGTCACGCGATGTGTCGCATATTCCACTCCGTGTGCATGTATTAACACACCGAAACAAAGACTCTTAGCGGGATTTCCCTAGCAGTGTTAAAATCACTTAATCGACTAAGAGAATCTGATAGGTTCTAATAATTACTGAGGCCGCCATGCTTAAACAGCGCACCATCAAGTCCCTGGTGAAGACGGTCGGCATCGGTCTGCACTCGGGTCGCAAAGTGACGCTGACCCTGCGGCCGGCACCGGCTGGGACCGGTATCGTATTCACCCGCGTAGACCTGCCCGAAGCCGTCGAGATTCCCGCAGCCGCCGGATCCATTGGCGACACGCGCCTGGCATCGGTGCTGCAGAAGGATGGCGCGCGCGTTTCCACGGTCGAGCACCTGATGTCGGCCTGCGCCGGCCTGGGCATCGACAACCTCTATGTCGACGTCGACGCCGAGGAAATCCCGATCATGGACGGCAGCGCGGCATCGTTCGTGTTCCTGCTGCAATCGGCCGGCATCGAAGAGCAGAACGCCGCCAAGCGCTTTATCCGCGTAAAGAAGGCCGTCGAAGTGCGCGAAGGCGACAAGCTCGCGCGCCTGGAACCGTTCTTCGGCTTCAAGCTCTCGTTCACGATCGACTTCCGCCATCCTGCCGTCGACAAGACCGGCCAGAGCTTCGCGATCGATTTCGCCGACACCAGCTACGTGCGCGAGATCGCCCGTGCGCGCACCTTCGGCTTCGCCCATGAGGTCGAGGCGCTGCGCGAGATGGGCCTGGCCCGTGGCGGCAGTCTGGATAACGCGATCGTGCTGGATGAGCACCGCATGCTCAACAACGAAGAGCTGCGCTATGGCGACGAGTTCGTGCGCCACAAGATCCTGGATGCGATTGGCGACCTGTATGTGGTCGGCCATCCGTTGATTGGCGCCTATATCGCGCACAAGTCAGGCCATGGCATGAACAACCAGCTGCTGCGTGCACTGCTGGCGGACCAGGAAGCCTATGAGCTGGTGACGTTCGACCGCGTGGAAGACGCTCCGGCCGCGTTCCTGCCGCAGCTCCAGCCCGCGTTTGCCTGATTGCGGCGAGCAGTGGGAAGAAAAAAGCCGGCCCTCGGGCCGGTTTTTCATTTTGCGATCCTACCGATGATGCGACAGCAGGGTCTTCAACGCATCCTGCAGCGGGGACGGCGGCAGGCTGCGCGCCAACTCGTCCAGGCTGGCAAGCCCGACCGCTGTCATCCGTCCGTGGGTCCGCGGCCGCACCACAGGCCCGGTATCCCAGTCGCTGTGGCGCGTTGTTTCGGGTTGTACCCGTACCCGGATTGCAGTCACCTGCGAGCCCCGCTCTTGCAGGCGAGACAGCAATGTCGGCACCACCTGACGCACACGCGCCGCCGCCGCGCCATGCGCGGCCAGCAACAGCAGTACCTGCTCCTGCTGCGGTCCGCGGCCATCGCGCTTGACCCCGGCGACGGCAATGCCGTTGCGCATGGCCGGTGGCAGCAGCGACAGCACCTCGGCTTCGAGCGAGGCGAGTTCCCGCGCGGTCTGCATCAGCGCGGAAACCGGGCCGGCCTTGGCCAGCCAGTCGTTCAGGGGCTTGGCCGCCGGTGTCTGCAGGGCGTGGTGGGTGAACAGGCGCATCGATGCATTCTAGCAAGCCAGGGCGCCGCAACGGCATTTGCGGGGTCCTGTGAAGGGTTTGTCACGCAATCCGAAGCGCACATCCGGCGGCCGGCGATTGAACCTTGCCGTTCCGCCCCGATCTTTCGATAAATCAACGTCCCGCCGGGCTTTGGTAACAGGGCCGCACCCGTCCCGGCCGCGACCCCGGCACATGATAAACTCGGCGTTTTGCGCCAATCTATCCATGCCTGGCACGGCTGGGGCCGCCCGCACGCGGGTCGCCGGTCCGGTCCGCGCAGGTGAAAGCACTCGATGATCACGGGCCTTCTCAAGAAAGTCTTCGGCAGCCGCAACGAGCGGCTGATCAAACAATACCGCCGCACGGTGGCGCAGATCAACGCGCTGGAGCCCAAGTTCGAGCAGCTCTCGGATGACGACCTGCGCGGCATGACGGAGACCTTCCGGCAGCGCCACGCCGGTGGCGAATCGCTCGAGGCCCTGCTGCCCGAGGCCTTTGCCGTGTGCCGCGAGGCCAGCAAGCGCGTCATGAAGATGCGCCACTTCGACGTGCAGCTGATCGGCGGCATGGTGCTGAACGACAACAAGATCGCCGAAATGCGCACCGGCGAGGGCAAGACGCTGACCGCCACGCTGGCCGTGTACCTCAATGCCATCACCGGCAAGGGCGTGCACGTGGTGACCGTCAACGACTACCTGGCCCAGCGCGACGCCGAGTGGATGGGGCGCCTGTACAACTACCTGGGCCTGTCGGTGGGCGTGAACCTGTCGCAGATGGCGCATGACCAGAAGCAGGCCGCATACAACGCCGACATCACCTACGGCACCAATAACGAGTTCGGCTTCGACTACCTGCGCGACAACATGGTCTACGACCCGTCGCAGCGCGTGCAGCGGCCGCTGAACTACGCGATCGTCGACGAAGTGGACTCGATCCTGATCGACGAGGCCCGTACGCCGCTGATCATCTCGGGCCAGGCGGAGAACCACACCGATCTCTACCAGCGCATGAACGGCATTCCCAAGCTGCTGACGCGCCAGATCGGCGAGGAAAAGGCCGACGGTACCGGCGTGGAAGTGCCGGGCGACTACTACGTGGACGAGAAGGGCCACCAGGTCTACCTGACCGAGTCCGGCCACGAGAAGGCCGAGGAAATCCTGGCGCAGCAGGGCCTGATCGGCGAGGGCGAATCGGTCTACGCGCCGCAGAACATCACGCTGATGCACCACCTGTACGCCGCCCTGCGCGCGCACAGCCTGTTCCACCGCGACCAGCACTACGTGGTGCAGAACGACGAGGTCGTGATCGTCGACGAATTCACCGGCCGCCTGATGACGGGCCGCCGCTGGTCCGACGGCCTGCACCAGGCCGTGGAAGCCAAGGAAGGCGTGACCATCCAGCAGGAAAACCAGACGCTGGCCACCATCACGTTCCAGAACTACTTCCGCATGTACACCAAGCTGGCCGGCATGACCGGCACGGCCGACACGGAAGCCTACGAATTCCAGGAAATCTACGGCCTGGAAGTGGTGGTGATCCCGACCAACCGCCCGGCCCAGCGCAAGGACCTGCAGGACCAGATCTACAAGACGTCCAAGGAGCGTTACGACGCCGTCGTGCGCGACATCCGCGACTGCTACGAGCGTGGCCAGCCGGTGCTGGTCGGCACGACCTCGATCGAGACGTCCGAGTACCTGTCGGACCTGCTCGGCAAGGAAAAGCTGCCGCACCAGGTGCTCAACGCCAAGCAGCACGAGCGCGAGGCCGAGATCGTGGCCCAGGCCGGCCGCCCGAAGATGATCACCATCGCCACCAACATGGCCGGCCGCGGTACCGACATCGTGCTCGGCGGCAACGTGGAGAAGCAGGCCGGCTTCATCGAGGTCGACCCGAACCTGTCGGATGCCGACAAGGCTGCGCGCATCCAGCAGCTCAAGGACGAATGGCAGTCGCTGCACGAGCAGGTCAAGTCCTTCGGCGGCCTGCATATCGTCGGCACCGAGCGCCATGAGTCGCGCCGTATCGACAACCAGTTGCGCGGCCGTGCCGGCCGCCAGGGCGACCCGGGTTCGTCGCGCTTCTACCTGTCGCTGGACGACCAGCTGCTGCGCATCTTCGCGGGCGACCGCGTGCGCGCGATCATGGAACGCCTGAAGATGCCCGAGGGCGAGCCGATCGAAGCCGGCATCGTCACGCGCTCGATCGAATCGGCGCAGCGCAAGGTGGAAGGCCGCAACTTCGACATCCGCAAGCAGCTGCTGCAGTACGACGACGTCGCCAACGACCAGCGCAAGGAAATCTACAAGCTGCGCAACGACGTGCTCGAAGCCAATGACGTCGGCGAAATGGTCAAGAACCTGCGCGAAAGCGTGCTGATCGAGCTGTTCCGCGAGCACGTGCCGGCCGATACCATGGAAGAGCAGTGGGATATTGCCGGCCTGGAAGCGCGCCTGCGCGAGAACTGGGGCCTGGAGCTGCCGCTGGCCAAGACCATCGAAGGCGCCCAGAGCATTGAGGACGAACAACTCCTCGACATGATCCAGAAGGCCGCCGAGGAACGTTACGAAGGCAAGGTGGCCATGGTGGGCCGCGAATCGTTTGCCGGTTTCGAGCGCTCGGTCATGCTGCAGAGCATCGACACGCACTGGCGCGAGCACCTGGCCGCGCTGGACCACCTGCGCCAGGGCATTCACCTGCGCGGCTATGCGCAGAAGGACCCGAAGCAGGAATACAAGCGCGAGTCGTTCGAACTGTTCGCGCGCCTGCTGGACGTGATCAAGGACGAAGTCACGCGCGTGACGTTCAACGTGCAGATCCAGTCGCCGGAGGAGCTGGAGCAGGCTTCGGAACAGATCGAGGAAGGCCTGTCGCACCTGGAGAACGTGCAGTACAAGCACGACGAGTTCGCCGAGGGCCGCGAGCCCGTGGAAGAGGCGCCGTCGCCGCGCACCGGCGCCGCCGTGGCCGCGGAAATGGCGCTGGCCGGCATGCCCAAGGTGGGCCGCAACGATCCTTGCCCGTGCGGTTCGGGCAAGAAGTTCAAGCAGTGCCACGGCAAGCTGAGCTGAGCCTGGCGCCAGCCGGACCATGCACGACAGCCCTTGCCGCCACGGCGCAAGGGGCGAAGAGGTAACGACATGCCCGCGCCAAGCGGGCATGTTCGTCTGACGACTGAACAACAGATCAAGCAGGACTACAGGACAGGAGCCGATATGCCCGTCAATCTTCCGCTGCCGCAGGCAGAAAACCTGAAACCCGTCGCCGGCGTCGAGCTCGGCTGGGCCGAGGCCGGCATCCGCAAGGCCAACCGCAAGGACGTGCTGGTGGTGCGTGTGGCGGAAGGCAGCACCGTGGCAGGCGTCTTCACGCGCAACCGCTTCTGCGCCGCGCCCGTGCAGGTGTGCCGCGAGCACCTGGCTGCGGCCAAGGGCATCCGCGCACTGGTGATCAACACCGGCAACGCCAATGCCGGCACCGGCCACCTCGGCCTGGCGAATGCGCGCGCGACCTGCGATGCGGTGGCGGCAAAACTGCACATCACCACGGATCAGGTGTTGCCGTTTTCCACCGGCGTGATCCTGGAGCAGTTGCCGGTGGACCGCCTGGTCGCTGCGCTGCCCGCCGCCATCGCCAATGCGAAGCCGGACAACTGGCTGGCCGCCGCCGAATCGATCATGACCACGGACACGCAGCCCAAGGCGGCGTCGCGCACTGTGCATATCAACGGCAAGACCGTCACGCTGACGGGCATCAGCAAGGGCGCCGGCATGATCCGCCCGAACATGGCGACCATGCTCGGCTTCATTGCCACCGACGCGGCCGTGGCCCAGCCGGTGCTGCAGGCGCTGGTGTCGCATGCGGCCGACCACTCGTTCAACAGCATCACGATCGACGGCGACACCTCGACCAACGATTCCTTTGTGCTGATTGCCACGGGCAAGTCGGGCGCCGCCGCCATCGACCGTGCCGAAGGCCCGGCCTTCGAGGCGCTGCGCGAGGCCGTCACGAGCCTGGCCCAGGAACTCGCGCAGATGATCGTGCGCGACGGCGAAGGCGCCACCAAGCTCATGACCATCCGCGTGGAAGGCGGCAAGGACGTGGCCGAGTGCCGCCAGATCGCCTATGCCGTGGCCCATTCGCCGCTGGTCAAGACCGCGTTCTATGCGTCGGACCCCAACCTGGGCCGTATCCTGGCTGCGGTGGGCTACGCCGGCGTGGACGATCTTGATGTCGACCGCGTCAACCTGTGGCTCGATGACGTCTGGGTGGCTCGCGACGGCGGCCGCAATCCCGACTACCTCGAAGAGGACGGCCAGCGCGTGATGAAGCAGGCCGAAATCACCGTGCGCATCGCGCTCGGCCGCGGCAAGGCCGAGGCCACGGTGTGGACCTGCGACCTCTCGCACGACTACGTGTCGATCAACGCCGACTACCGTTCCTGATCACCGCTCCCTGTTCAACGACGCTCCGCTGCTGCCATGTCTGACCTCGCCTCCCGCCTCGACAACTTCCTCGCCCGACTGGAACAGTGGCTGCCGCCGCAACTGACGGATGCGGACTGGCAGGAGGCGGTAGCGTTCCGCTGGCGCAAGCGGCAGAGCCTGTTCGGCAATATCGGCTACCTGCAGCCGGTGCGCCAGCTGCCGCCGATCCACCTGGACGACCTCAAGAACATCGAGCGCCAGAAGGACGCCATCGTCGGCAATACGCGCCAGTTCGTGAACCAGCTGCCGGCCAACAACGTGCTGCTGACCGGCGCGCGCGGCACCGGCAAGTCGTCGCTGATCAAGGCCTGCCTCAATGCCTTCGTCAAGGACGGGCTGCGGCTGGTGGAAGTGGACAAGAGCGACCTGGGCGACCTTGGCGATATCGTCGAGCAGGTCTCGCAGCGCCCGGAGCGCTTCGTGATCTTCTGCGACGACCTGTCGTTCGAGGAAGGCGAATCGGGCTACAAGGCGCTCAAGTCGGCGCTCGACGGCTCGGTGGCCGCGCAGTCGGACAATGTGCTCGTGTACGCGACGTCCAACCGCCGCCACCTGCTGCCGGAGTACATGAAGGACAACGAGTCCTACCGCCATACCGAGGATGGCGAGATCCACCCCGGCGAGGTGGTCGAGGAGAAGATTTCGCTGTCCGAGCGCTTCGGCCTGTGGCTGTCGTTCTATCCGCCCAAGCAGGACGAGTACCTGGCCATCGTCGGTCACTGGCTCAAGCATTTTGGCTGCACGGACGAGGACATTGCCGCCGCGCGCGGCGATGCGCTGGTGTGGGCGCTCGAGCGCGGCTCGCGCTCGGGCCGGGTGGCCTGGCAGTTCGCGCGCGACTGGGGCGGCAAGCATGGCAAGCCGTTCATTGCCGACGTGGAGGGCGCATGATGCAAGCGCAAGACACGGCTGCGCCGCGCAAGGTTACCGAGGTGGCCGTGGGCGTGCTGGTGCAGCCCGACGGCCGCTTTTTGCTGGCGCAGCGCCCGGGCGGCAAGCCCTACGAGGGCTACTGGGAATTCCCGGGCGGCAAGCTGGAACTGGGCGAGACGGTGGAAGCCGCGCTCGCGCGCGAACTTCATGAAGAGCTGGGCCTGGACATCACCGAATGCGTGCGCTGGCACGTGCTCGAACACGATTACCCGCACGCCTACGTGCGGCTGCATTTCTGCAAGGTCATGGCATGGCGCGGCGATCCGGTCGGGCGCGAGGGCCAGGCCTTCTCGTGGCAGACGGTGCCGGTGACGGTCGAACCGCTGCTGCCGGCCACCATCCCGGTGGTCGAATGGCTGGGCGAAGAATCCCGCGCCGCCTGACAATCCGAGCATTACCCGCGCCCCTGCGGCCGCGGCGCCCGTGATCGCGCCGACATAACAACAGCAAGAAAGGAACCCGTATGCCGCGTGCAGACCGCGTTGCCGACGATATTTCCCTCCCTGAGCTGACCCTGCGCGGCATCATCCTTGGGGCGCTGATTACGGTGGTGTTCACCGCCTCCAACATCTACCTTGGCCTCAAGGTCGGGCTTACCTTCTCCTCGGCGATTCCCGCCGCCGTGATCTCGATGGCGGTGCTGCGCCTGTTCCCGAGCGCCAATATCCTCGAGAACAACATGGTGCAGACGCAGGCCTCGGCCGCGGGCACCCTGTCGTCGATCATCTTCGTGCTGCCGGGCCTGGTGATGCTGGGCCACTGGCAGGGTTTCCCGTTCTGGCAGACGCTGTCGATCTGCGCGGCGGGCGGCATGCTCGGCGTGTTGTTCAGCATTCCGCTGCGCCATGCGATGGTGGTACAGAGCGAGCTGCCATATCCGGAGGGTGTGGCCGCCGCCGAGATCCTGCGCGTGGGCAGTGCCGGGCAGGACACCGCATCCGGCGGGAAGAAGCAGGGTACCGGTCTGGCAGACCTGATGGCCGGTGGCCTGGTGGCGGGCGTGTTCAGCTTTGCCGCGGGCGGCCTGCGCCTGCTCGCCGAGGGCGCCAACCTGTGGCTCGCTGCCGGGGCATCGGTGGTGCGCTTCTCGATGGGCTTCTCGCTGGCGCTGGTGGGTGCGGGCTACCTGGTCGGCATCGTCGGCGGGCTTGCCATGCTGCTTGGCCTGGTGCTGACGTGGGGCATCGCCGTGCCCTGGCTGACAGCCATTACGCCGCGCCCGGAAGGCGCCACGCTGCAGGCCTTTGGAACGATGGTGTGGAGCACGCAGGTGCGCTTCATCGGCGCGGGCACCATCGGTATCGCGGCAATCTGGACGCTGATCACGCTGGCCGGGCCAATGCTCGAAGGCATCCGCGCATCGCTTGGTGCGATCAAGGGCGCCGGTGCGGGTGGTGGTGCCGGGATGCCGCGCACGCAGAAGGATATGCCGGTACGCTGGATCGGCATCCTGGCCGTCGCGCTGGCGGTGGTGCTGGCGGCGACGTTCGGCTATTTCATGATGCCGGCGCCGATGGATGCCGGCGCGCGCTGGCGCCTCGTGGGCTGCGCCGTGCTGTTCGCCTTCGTGTTCGGATTCCTGGTGGCCGCTGCCTGCGGCTACATGGCAGGGCTGGTGGGTTCGTCCGCCAGCCCGATCTCGGGCATCGGCATCATCGCGGTGATCCTGGTGTCGCTGCTGATCCTGGCGATCGGCACGGCCGACGGCCTGCTCGATACACCGGAAGGCGGCAAGTTCGCGATTGCGCTGGCCATCTTCACGACCGCCGCCGTGCTGGCCGTGGCCACGATCTCCAACGACAACCTGCAGGACCTGAAAACCGGCTGGCTCGTGGGCGCCACGCCGTGGCGCCAGCAGGTCGCGCTGCTGATCGGATGCGCGGTCGGTGCGGCGGTGATCCCGCCGGTGCTGGAACTGCTCTACAACGCCTATGGGTTTGCGGGTGCGCTCCCGCGCGCGGGCATGGACCCGGGGCAGGCGCTGGCGGCTCCGCAGGCCACGCTGATGACGGCCATTGCCACCGGCATCTTCACGCACCAGCTCAACTGGAACATGATCCTGATCGGCATTGCGCTCGGCGTGGTGCTGATCGCGATCGACGAGATGCTGCGCCGCGGCGGCACGGGGCGGTTGCCGGTGCTGGCCGTGGGCATCGGCATCTACCTGCCGCCGACGATCAGCTCGGCACTGGTCGTGGGGGCCGTGCTCGCATGGTTTCTGCTGCGCTCCGAGCGCCGCCGCGCCACCGCGCGTGGGGATGATGTCAAGCTGGCGCTTGAACATGCCGAACGGCGCGGCACGCTATTGGCGTCGGGCCTGATCGTCGGGGAAAGCCTGGTCGGGGTGCTGCTGGCGGCCGTGATCGGCCTGTCAGGCAAGGACGCGCCGCTGGCCGTGGTGGGCGAGGGCTTTGCCGTCACGGCCGAATGGCTCGGCCTGGCGGTGTTCGTGCTGGTGTGCGTGGGGTTCTACCGCCGCGTGCTGGCCGCGGCGCACTGAGCTGGCGGGACGGTCCGGCGGGGTGACCCGGTCTCCCGGCTCAGTCGTCTTCGTCTTCCGGCAGGTCCGGCGACGGCGTTTCGCCGGGCTTGCTGCCGATCACGTACTTCTCGGATGCCCACGCGCCCAGGTCGATCTGCTTGCAGCGCTCGGAGCAGAACGGGCGGAACTTGTTTTCGGGAATCCATTCCACCTTGGTGCCGCAGGTGGGGCATTTGACGACGGCAGGCATGACTTCAGAAATTGCAGAGCTTGAGCAGGAACGGGATGTCGGCATCGACTGAACGCGGGCGCAGGTCGCCGTCCTGCTGCGTAAAGCGCACCCACAGCATGTACTTGTTGGCGCTCATCTCGGGGATGAAGGCCAGCAGCGAGTCATCGAGATGCACCTGCATGAGCTGGTAGCTGCGGCCCGAAAGCATCTGCTGGTAGCTGCCGCCGGTGGCGATCACCTTGCCGCTCTGGCCCGATTCACGCAGCAGCCGTAGCACCGTGGAGGTACCGGCGCGCAGCGCCACCAGGGGCCTGGCCCACTTCAGGATATCGGCGCGGCGTTCCTCGGCCGGACGATGTTGCCAGGCGTAGTAGGCCGGCAGGTCGAACTCGCAGGTGCCGCCGGGAATGATGGCGCGGCTGCGAATGCTGGTCAGCCACTCGTTGTCGGCCAGCAGCTGGCCCGCCTTGCCCACGGTCTGGTTGAGCATGGCGATGCCTTGCTCGATCTCGCCGATGACCGCATCCAGTGCTTCCTGGTCGATCTGCGGATTGACGCGCAACGCGGTCAACGCCTGGCGCTGGCGCTCCAGTTCCTTGATCAGGTCGGTCTTGAGATCGGCGCGGCCGGCCACGTCGATGATCTCGAACAGCGTGGTCAGCGCGACATGGTGCTGCAGGGCGTGTTCCTGGCCAAGGAAATAATCCAGCCGATCGAACAGGTCTTCAAGGCGCAGCAGCGTCCTGATGCGTTCGTTGAAAGGATATTCGTACAGGATCAAGTGCTATGTCCGAGCAGCTGAGGCGGCGCTCCTGTGGGAGCGTCCCGGTGCGGGCGTGGCCCGGGGAACGTCAGGAATGCGTGGAAGCTACGTCTCTCCGCGCATTTCGCGTCATGATCCAGCGCATTCTATGCGAGACGGGCTGCGAGGACAATGCAATGTGCGTGATGCGCCGTTTGTTCGCTCATGCCGGACCCGACTGTGCCCCGGAATCAGGCTCGCGTGACGCCGGCGGCGGACAGCGACCGATAGGTCTGGTCCAGCCGGTCCACCTGCGCGGTCAGCGCTTCGACTGGCCCGTCGTTGTCGACCACATCGTCGGCCACGGCCAGGCGCTGTGCCCGCGTGGCCTGTTTCGCCATGATGGCCAGCACCTGCTCGCGGCTGAAGCCGTTGCGCGCCATGACGCGCGCAACCTGCGTGTCCTCGGTGCAATCGACCACCAGCACCCGCCCGACGCGCTCGACCCAGGTGCCGGATTCGACCAGCAGTGGCACCACGTAGATCAGGTACGGGTGCTCGCCGGTATCGGCGATGGCCTTGGCGCGCGTGGTGGTCAGGTTGCGGATCAGCGGATGGGTGATGCCTTCGAGTCGCGCCTTGGCGGCAGGATCGGCAAAGACCAGCGCACGCATGGCGTCGCGGTCCATGGCGCCGTCGGGGCGCAGGCACTGCGGGCCGAAGGCCTCGACCAGCGCGGGAATGGCCTGCCCGCCCGGGGCGGTGATCTCGTGGGCAAGCAGGTCGGTGTCGATGATGGCGGCGCCGCGCGCGGCAAACATGTCGGCCACGCGCGTCTTGCCGCTGCCGATGCCGCCTGTCAGTCCGATCTCCAGCATGTCAGGTTCCGTGGGTGCAATGCCCGAACGATACCAGCTTGGCGCGGCGCAGGCCGCCGCTCACGGCATCGGCAGCGGCAGCACGGCGGGGCCGAAGAACAGCACCAGCACGCCGGCGCCGGCAATGAAGGGGCCGAACGGGAAGGGCGTGTCGCGGCCCTGGCGGCGCAGCGCGATGCTGGCCACGCCAAAGACCACGCCGACCACCGAAGACAGCAGCACCAGCGTCGGCAGCGCCTGCCAGCCGAACCAGGCGCCCAGCGCGGCCATCAGCTTGAAGTCGCCATAGCCCATGCCTTCCTTGCCGCGCACCAGCTTGAACGCCCAGTAGGCGGACCACAGCAGCAGGTAGCCGGCCGCGGCGCCGATCACCGCATCGGCCAGCGGCACGAACAGCCCGCCCAGGTTGAGCAGCAGCCCCAGCCACACCAACGGCAGCGTGATCTGGTCGGGCAGGAGCTGCGTATCGGCATCGATCATCGTCAGCGCCAGCAGCGACCACAGCAGCATCAGCGCGGCCACGCCCTGCCAGGTCGGTCCGAAGTGCCAGGCAGCCAGCGCGCTCAGCACGCCGCAAGCCAGCTCCACCAGCGGGTACCGCATGCCGATAGGCGCTTTGCACGACGAGCAGCGCCCGCGCAGGAAGAGGTAGCTGATGACCGGAATGTTCTCCCAGGCGGCGATGGCATGTCCACAGTGCGGGCAGGCCGAGCGCGGCACCATCAGGTTGTAGCGTTCCGGGTAGGGCAGGGGATCGCCGCGCAGTTCGGCGATGTAGTTGGCCTCGTCATACTCCATCATGCGCGGCAACCGGTGGATCACCACGTTCAGGAAGCTGCCCACCAGCAGGCCGAGGACGGCCGCTGCCGCCAGCAGGAACGACGGCGGCAGCGCCGCCAGCGCCGGCAGCGTGGAGGCGCCGCCGGCGGGAAATACCGGATTCATCGATTACACCACCTGTCCCAGCTTGAAGATCGGCAGGTACATCGCGACCACCATGCCGCCGATGAGCACGCCCAGCACCACGATGATCAGCGGTTCGATCAGGCTCGAAATGGCCGCCACGGCGTCATCGACCTCGCGCTCGTAGAACTCGGCCACCTTGAGCAGCATATTGTCGAGCGCGCCCGATTCCTCGCCGATCTGGGTCATCTGCAGCACCATGGCATCGAACACGTGCGTGGCCTGCATGGCGTTGGTCAGGCTGGTGCCGATGCGCACCGCCTGTTCGATCTCGCGCGTGGCGTCGTAGTAGACCCAGTTGCCGGCGGCACCCGCCACGGATTCCATCGATTCCACCAGCGGCGTGCCGGCGGCGAACATGGTGGCGAGCGTACGCGTCCAGCGCGCGATCACGGCCTTGCGGAACAGGCTGCCGAAGATGGGCAGCTTCAGCAACATGCGGTCGGTGCTGCGCTGGACCTTCTCCGACTTCTTCAAGGCCCGTAAATAGAGGGCGATGCCGCCCACCGGTATGCCGATGACGATGTACCAGTACGAGACAAAGAAGTCCGAGATCGCGATCACTACCAGCGTCGGCGCCGGCAGGTTGGCGCCGAAGCTCGAGAACACGCCCTTGAAGGCCGGGATCACGAACAGCATCAGGATCACCGTCACGGCAAAGGCCACGGTCAGCACCGCGATCGGGTAGATCATCGCGGACTTGATCTGGCTCTTCAGCGCGATGGTCTTTTCCATGTAGAGCGACAGGCGCTCCAGCAGGGAATCGAGGATACCGCCCTGTTCGCCGGCGTCGATCAGGTTGCAGTACAGCGTGTCGAAATAGCGCGGGTGGCGGCGGAAGGCCTGCGCCATGCTGCTGCCGGACTCGATGTCGAAGCGGATGTCGGACAGCAGCTGCGTGAAGTTCGGGTTGGCATGGCCGCGCGCGATGATGTCGATCGACTGCAGCAGCGGGATGCCCGCCTTGAGCATGGTCGAGAGCTGGCGGGTGAAGTACGCGATGTCCTTCTCGGTGATCTTCTTGCCGCGCGCCGCCTTGCGCTTTTTCATCTTGACCACGGTGAGGCCCTGCTTGCGCAGTGCCGCCGTGACCTCGGCCTGGTTCTCGGCCCGCTGTTCCCCGGTGAACGTCTTGCCCTTGCGGTCCTTGCCTTCCCACTCAAAGATGTACTGCGTAGGTGCCTTGCGTCCTGCTTTCGCGCGTGACGGCGCTGCCGCCCGTGCGCCCGCTGCTGGTGCGCGCGTTGCCATGTTCGACCCCCGACATTATTTGTCTGTTGTTTTAAGCATTGGTTGTGGCCAGCACTTCTTCGAGTGACGTGACCCCCTGCTTGACCTTCAGCAAGCCGGCTTCCCGCAACGATAGCACGCCGTCGCGCCGGGCCTGTTCGGCAATCTGCAGCGCCGTGCCGTGCGACAGGATGATCTGCTGCATGGCCTCGGTGATCGGCATGACCTGGTAGATGCCGCAGCGTCCCTTGTAGCCGCTGCCGTTGCAGCGCTCGCAACCGACCGGATGATAAGGCTGCCAGCTGCCATCGATCTGCGCTTCCTTGAAGCCCGCATCGAGCAGTGCCTCATGCGGGATCGAGCCCGCGCGCTTGCATGTGCACAGCCGCCGCGCCAGCCGCTGCGCCGTGATCAGCAGCACGCTGGAGGCAATATTGAATGGCGCCACGCCCATGTTCATCAGGCGCGTCAGCGTAGTCGGCGCATCGTTGGTGTGCAGCGTCGACAGTACCAGGTGGCCGGTCTGCGCGGCCTTGATCGAGATATCGGCGGTCTCCAGGTCGCGGATTTCGCCGACCATGATGATGTCCGGATCCTGGCGCAGGAACGAGCGCAGCGCCGCGGCGAAGGTCAGGCCCGCCTTGTCGTTGACGTTGACCTGGTTGATGCCGGGCAGCTGGATTTCAGCCGGGTCTTCGGCCGTCGAGATATTGATGTCGCCCTGGTTCAGCAGGTTCAGGAACGTGTAGAGCGAAACGGTCTTGCCGCTGCCGGTGGGGCCGGTGACCAGGATCATTCCGTATGGGCGCTTGATGGTGTCCATCAGCAGCGCCTTCTGCTCGGGCTCGTAGCCGAGCTGGTCGATGTCCAGCTTGTCGCTCGACGATTCCAGGATACGCATTACGATCTTCTCGCCGAAGAGCGTAGGCAGCGTCGACACGCGGAAGTCCACCGCCTTCTCGACGATTTCCTTGGAGTCCTTGCCCTGCGGCAGCGGGATCAGCAGCTTCATGCGGCCGTCTTGCGGCACGCGCTTTTCGGAGATGTCCAGGCGCGACAGCACCTTGATGCGCGTCGCGATCTTGTCGCGGATATCGAGCGGCGGGCGTGCTACCTCTTGCAGCACCCCGTCGACACGGAAGCGGACGCGGTAGAAAGTTTCGAATGGCTCGAAGTGAAGGTCTGATGCGCCGCGGTGGAAAGCCTCGGTCAGCAGCTTCTGCAGGAAGCGCACGACCGGCGCATCGTCGATGTCGCTGGTGGCGGTGCGATTGCGCTGCGCAGTCGCAGCGGCCACGGGGTCGTACTCGATCAGCTTGCGCTGGGTGGGCGTTGCCCCGGGCGCGATGTCCTTAAGCGTGCCCGCCGCTTCCCCGGCCGAGCGCACATGCTTCATCAGCTTGTCGTGCTCCACCACCACGGTATCGACCGGCAGGTTGTACTTCTGCTTGATGGCGTCGAGCCCGGCCTGGTTGGACGGGTCGGAGATCGCCACCACCAGGCGGTTCTCGCGCCGGCCTAGCGGCAGCAGTCGATGAGCATGAAATTCGCGGTTGCCCGCCAGCGCAGGCGGAACCTTGTTCAGGTTGTACTGCGTCAGGTCGAGCAGCGGCAGCTGGTACTTGTCGGCGGCGAACAGCGCGACATCGTGCGCGCTCATGGTGCCGCTGCCGACGATCTCGTCGATCAACTGCGTCTGCTTTTCGCGCGCGGACTGTTCCAGCTGGGCGAGCAGCGCAGGCGCGATGCGACGGCTCTGTGCAAGGGCGAGACCAAGTGTCATGGCAGGAACCAAATGGTGCGAGCGCGCGCGGGCGCCCGTCGGGGCCACAGGCCCCCGGATCGGCGCAGTTTGCCGCCGGAGTCACTTTTTGTAAAGGCGACAACGGGCCATGTCGGCATTTGTGCGACAGGGGCGCAACCCTACTTGCGCGGGGAGCGTGGAGGGCGGCGAAGCGTGGGGGATTGGGGCAGGGATTTGGGCAGCGCGAAAAACAAAAAAGCCGCACATTGCTGTGCGGCTTCTTGCTGGCCGGAAACTGCGTGGCCATGAATTCTGGTCGGGGTGAGAGGATTCGAACCTCCGGCCTCTACGTCCCGAACGTAGCGCTCTACCAGGCTAAGCTACACCCCGAATTCTGACTTTGTCGCCAACCGTTGGCGGTCAGCAGCAAAGAAGATAAGTCTAACAGCGTTTCTCCCGAATGGGAAGAGGGTTGCGGCTATTTCAGGATTGCCGCTCCAGCGAGAACGCGCACAGCGCAATCAGCGTATCTTTCAATGCCGACGGCGGAAACAGCTGGGCGGCCTTTTCGGCGGCCTCGGCTTCGCGGCGCGCGGCTTCGTAGGTGACCTCGAGCGCGCCGCTCGCATGGATGGCCGAGAACACCGCGTCGAAATGCTCGGTGCCACCCTGCACGATGGCGTCGCGCGCCAGTGCGCGCTGCTCCGGCGTGCCGTGCTCGAGCAGGTGTAGCAGCGGCAGCGTCGGCTTGCCTTCGCGCAGGTCGTCGCCGGCGTTCTTTCCCATCTGCTCGGCGCTGGCGGTGTAGTCCAGCATGTCGTCGATGAGCTGGAACGCGGTGCCGATGCGGCGGCCGTATTCGGCTGCGGCTTCTTCCATGGCGGTGTCGGCGCCCGCGAGCACGGCGCCAAGCTGGGCCGAAGCCTCGAACAGCTTGGCGGTCTTGTAGCGGATCACCTGCAGGTAGCGCTCGACGGTGACATCGGGATCGTGCATGTTCAGCAACTGCAGCACTTCACCCTCGGCGATCACGTTGGTCGCGTTCGAGAGGATTTCCATGATGCGCATGCTGCCCGCATCGACCATCATCTGAAACGCGCGCGAATAGAGGAAGTCGCCCACCAGCACACTGGCGGCGTTGCCGAACACCGCGTTGGCGGTCTCGCGGCCGCGGCGCAGCTCGGATTCATCGACCACGTCGTCATGCAGCAGCGTGGCGGTGTGGATGAACTCCACGACGGCGGCCAGTTCATGGTGGCGGTGGCCGTCGTAGCCGAAGGCGCGTGCCGACAGCAGCAGGATCACCGGGCGCAGGCGCTTGCCGCCGGCGCTGATGATGTATTCACCGATCTGCTCGATCAGGGGGACTTCGGAAGACAGTCGTTGACGGATGACCGCATCGACCGCGCGCATGTCTGCAGCGACCGGGGCAAGCAAGGCAGTGGCGGAAGGCTGGGTCAAGATGATCACCGTTACGCAAAACCGGACGATTATATGCGATGCCAATGGGGTTCATGCCAGTGCTTGTCCCCGTTCGGGTGATGCGGGGCGCTCGCCGGCCTATAATCCCGGCATGAACAAGCCCACGTCCCGCCGCAACGCCCGCCGCACGGCCTGGTGGGTGGCGTTCGCCGCACTGGCGGGCTTTCTGCTGGCCGATCTGACCTGATCCGCACCTCCACAGAAGTGCATAAGGCGCCGCCGGACAGGCTATGTGCCTGTTTTCTTTGCGTTTTTCTCCCGTCTGGTTTATAGTTCCCGGTTTCCTCCGGTTGTTTTGCCCGTCTCGGGTGGTGGCCGGTGGGAGATAACCGGGCCGCACAGGCGTGCGCAGGCTGCCTAGCAGCGTTTGCGGGAACACCCAGTGCCGGCATTCGGCGTTTTATTCACATCCGAGAGGTTCGACAATGTACGCGGTCGTAAAAACCGGCGGCAAGCAATACAAGGTTGCTGCTGGCGAAAAACTGAAAGTAGAACAGATACCGGCAGACATTGGCGCAGAAATCACGCTCGACCAGGTGCTCGCAGTGGGCGCCGGCGACCAAATCAAGTTTGGTACGCCGCTGGTTAGCGGGGCTTCCGTCAAGGCTACCGTTATCTCCCAAGGTCGTCACGACAAGGTGAAGATCTTCAAGATGCGCCGTCGCAAGCACTACCAGAAGCGTCAAGGCCATCGCCAGAACTACACCGAGCTGCGCATCGAAGCGATCAACGCCTGATCATTCGAACGTAACCCGGTAAAGCGACAGGAGTAAGACATGGCACAGAAAAAAGGCGGCGGTTCCACGCGGAACGGCCGTGATTCCGAATCGAAGCGTCTGGGCGTGAAGGTGTTTGGTGGCCAGGCCATCAACGCCGGCGGCATCATCGTCCGTCAGCGCGGTACCCGTGTGCACGCAGGCGACAACGTCGGCGTGGGCAAGGACCACACCCTGTTTGCACTGGTCGACGGCCACGTGCAATTCGCCGTCAAGGGCCCTGCCAAAAAGCAGCAAGTCAGCGTCGTTCCGGCGGCCTGATAACAGCCTTTGCAGCACGAAGGCCCCGCAATGCTTGCGGGGCTTTTTCATTTTTGGCGACAATGTGAGTTGCCAATGCCGGTCGGTAGCCCGGTCCACCACGGAAACCCACTATGAAGTTCATCGACGAAGCCCGAATCGAAGCCATCGCCGGCAACGGCGGCAATGGCAGCGCCTCGTTCCGGCGCGAGAAGTTTGTGCCCTTCGGTGGTCCGGATGGGGGGGATGGCGGCCGGGGCGGCAGCGTGTTCGCCGTGGCGGACCGTAATATCAACACCCTGATCGACTTCCGCTACGCCAAGAAGCACGTCGCCAAGAATGGCGAGAACGGCCGTGGCTCCGACTGCTATGGCGCCGCGGGCGACGACGTCACGCTGCGCATGCCGGTCGGCACGCTGATCACCGACATGGACACCGGCGAGCTGATCGCCGACCTGACCGAGCACGGCCAGAAGGTCTGCCTCGCGGAAGGCGGCATGGGCGGCTGGGGCAACCTGCATTTCAAGTCCAGTACCAACCGCGCGCCGCGCCAGCAGGTGGACGGCAAGCCCGGCGAGCGCCGCATGCTCAAGCTGGAGCTGAAGGTGCTGGCCGACGTCGGCCTGCTGGGCATGCCCAACGCGGGCAAGTCGACGTTCATCTCGCATATCTCCAACGCGCGCCCGAAGGTGGCGGACTATCCGTTCACCACGCTGCACCCGAACCTTGGGGTGGTGCGCGTCGATCATGAGCAGTCCTTCGTGGTGGCCGACATTCCCGGCCTGATCGAAGGCGCGGCCGAAGGCGCTGGCCTGGGCCACCAGTTCCTGCGCCACCTGCAGCGCACGGGACTGCTGCTGCATATAGTCGACCTGGCCCCGTTCGACGAAGCGGTGGACCCGGTGGCGGAAGCCAAGGCCATCGTCAACGAGCTGAAGAAGTACGATGAAACGCTCTACGACAAGCCGCGCTGGCTCGTTCTGAACAAGCTCGACATGGTGCCGGAGGACGAGCGTGGCGCGCGCGCCAAGGATTTCATCAAGCGCTACAAGTGGAAGGGCCCGGTCTTCCAGATCTCGGCGCTCACCGGCGAAGGCTGCCGCGAGCTGATCTACGCGATCAAGGACCACCTGGCCGCGATCAAGGCCGAAGAGGCCGCTGCGCTGGCCGAGCCCGACATCCGGCTCGACGGGCGCCTGCACAACGTCGACCAGGAAGGTCACGAGCAGTAAGCCGGTTCTTCTTCCTCGCCCATGCGGGGCGAGGGACCACCATTGGGGATGCAAAAAAAGCCCCCCCGGAGACAGGATTTCTCGCCATGCAATCGGTCATTGCCCAGGCAAAACGTATCGTCGTGAAGGTTGGTTCCAGCCTGGTCACCAACGACGGCAAGGGGTTGGACTACGACGCCATTGCGCGCTGGGCGGCGCAGATCGCCAAGCTGCGCTCGATCGGCAAGGAAGTGGTGCTGGTCAGCTCCGGCGCCATTGCCGAAGGCATGCAGCGCCTGGGCTGGGTGCGCCGCCCGCGTGAAATCCACGAACTGCAGGCTGCCGCCGCTGTCGGCCAGATGGGGCTGGCCCAGGTGTACGAGAGCCAGTTCGGCCGCTACGGCATCCGCACCGCGCAGGTGCTGCTCACCCACGCCGACCTGGCCGACCGCGAACGCTACCTGAACGCGCGCTCCACGCTGCTGACGCTGCTGTCGCTGGGCGTGGTGCCGATCATCAACGAGAACGACACCGTGGTCACCGACGAAATCAAGTTCGGCGACAACGATACGCTGGGCGCGCTGGTGACCAACCTGATCGAAGGCGATGCGCTGGTCATCCTGACCGACCAGCGCGGGCTCTACACCGCCGATCCGCGCAAGGACCCGAATGCCGAGTTCGTCGACGAGGCGCTGGCCGGCACACCCGAGCTGGAAGCGATGGCGGGCGGCGCCGGCACGTCCATCGGCCGGGGCGGCATGCTGACCAAGATCCTGGCGGCCAAGCGCGCGGCCAAGTCGGGCGCGCACACCACCATCGCCTCGGGCCGCGAAGCCAACGTGCTGGAACGCCTGGCCGCGGGCGAGGCCATCGGCACGCAACTGCTGGCGCCGACTGGCCGCCTGACCGCGCGCAAGCAGTGGATGGCGGATCACTTGCAGCTGCGCGGCCGTGTGATGATCGATGCCGGCGCGGTAGAAAAGCTGACCAGTGGCGGCAAGTCGCTGCTGCCGATCGGCGTGGTGGAAGTGCAGGGCGAGTTCGCGCGTGGCGAGGTGATCGCCTGTGTCGGCGCCGATGGGCGCGAAGTGGCGCGCGGCATCACGAACTATTCGAGCGCCGAAGCCCGCCTGATCGCACGCAAGCCGTCGTCGGAGATCGAATCGGTGCTGGGTCACCTGAACGAACCCGAGCTGATCCACCGGGACAACCTGGTGCTGGTCTGAGCCCGATCAGCCGGCCAAAAGAAGAAAGGGCGATGCCTCGGCATCGCCCTTTTGCGTTCAGTCCGGCGCCACTCAGCGCTTGTGCGGCGCGCTGTCTTTCAGGTCGCGGACCATTTTTTCCGGTGTACCGGCCACGGTGCGGCCTTCGCAGAAGAAATCGGTCGCCAGCGTGGCCGCGTAGGCGTTGCGCGCGCTGGTCTGCATGCGGACCCAGCTATCGCGGTTATCGCCGCGGTTGAGTTCCCATTCCTTGGCGCCCACGGGCAGCGTCGCGTAGATCCTGCGCTCGAACGCGTCGCAGCGCAGGCCTTCGAAGTTCACGTTGCGCGCGCCACTGGCGCTGCTGATCACCACCGTAAAGCGCACCACCTTGTCCGCGCCGACCGACACCGACTTGCTGTCCACCTCGAACGTGAGGTTGCCGGTGCCGTTGACCGAGAACGGGATCAGGTTCGCATCCTGCGGCAGTGCCGGCAGGATGGCCTCTTCCTCCTTGAAGGTCTTCGGCTCGAACGGATTGATCCACTTGGATTCTTCTTCGGGCATTTCCTTGGCGGTGGTCTTGCAGCCCGCCAGCGCCAGGCAGGCGGCGGCAAGCAACAGGCCGGCAGCGGTCAGGCCGCCGCGGCGGCCGTGGCCGGTAACACGATTCATCAGGACTCCGTGTGGTTGGAAGCCGGCGCGGCCGGCAAAACTGCGTCACCTTCTTCTGCTGCGGCCGGCACCACGGGCGCCCCTACGGCCGCTTGGGCCGCCTGGGGCGGCCGGCGCTGCCCGCCGCCATGGCGGTTGTGATGCACGCCGTATGGACTGAGCGGCACGCGCGCATTGCGGTTCAGGAAGCGCGACAGCTCCGTCAGCGCCAGCTGGTAGACGTCGCGCTTGAACTCGATGACCGCGTCCAGCGGTACCCAGTAGTCGCTCCACCGCCAGGCGTCGAACTCGGGATGGTCGGTGGCGCGCAGGTGAACATCACAGTCCCTGCCTGCCATGCGCAGCAGGAACCAGATCTGTTTCTGGCCTCTGTAATGGCCGCGGATCTCGCGGCGGATGAACTTGTCCGGCACCTCATAGCGCAACCAGTCGCGCGTGCGACCGACGATCCTGACGTGCTCCGGTAGCAGGCCGATCTCCTCATGCAGTTCGCGGTACATGGCCTGTTCCGGCGTTTCGCCGTACTTGATGCCGCCTTGCGGAAACTGCCAGGAATGCTCGCCGATTCGCTTGCCCCAGAAAACCTCGTTTCGTGCGTTGATGAGGATGATGCCGACGTTCGGGCGAAAGCCTTCACGATCGAGCATGACTGCACCTCGAATCCTTTAGAATTATGTCGATTATAAAGGATGCGCGCGGCCCGGCTCAGGCGGGGCGCTGCTGGTTTTCCCCGAGCGGGAAGAGCAGTTTCAGGCAGTTTCAGGCAGTTGCCGGCGCGTTCCAGTCGATTATGCGCGGCATGGCTGCCGCCAATTCACCGGGATTCCCGGTTTCCAGAGAAGACATTCGGATGAAAGCCTCGCAATTTTTCATTTCCACCCTGAAAGAAGCCCCCGCCGACGCGGAAATCGTGTCGCACAAGCTGATGATGCGCGCGGGCATGATCAAGAAGCTCGGCGCCGGCATTTACAACTACATGCCGGTTGGGCTGCGCGCGATCCGCAAGGTGGAAAACATCGTCCGCGAGGAAATGAACCGCGCCGGCGCCGTGGAACTGTCCATGCCCGTGATCCAGCCGGCCGAGCTGTGGCAGGAAACCGGCCGCTGGGACAAGATGGGCCCCGAGCTGCTGCGCCTGAAGGACCGCCACGAGCGCGATTTCGCCGTGCAGCCGACCTCCGAGGAAGTGGTGACGGACATCGCCCGCTCGGAAATCCGCAGCTACAAGCAATTGCCGGTCAATTTCTACCAGATCCAGACCAAGTTCCGCGACGAGCGCCGTCCGCGCTTCGGCATCATGCGCGGCCGCGAGTTCACGATGAAGGATGCCTATTCCTTCGACCGCGACACGGAAGGCCTGAAAAAGTCGTACCAGAACATGTACGACGCCTATGTGCGCATTTTCCAGCGCTTCGGCCTCGAATTCCGCGCCGTGGCGGCCGACAACGGCGCCATCGGCGGCTCGGGCTCGCATGAGTTCCACGTGATCGCCGACACCGGCGAAGACGCCATCGTCTACTGCCCGACGTCCGACTACGCCGCCAACATGGAGGCCGCCGAGGCGCTGCCGCTGCTGGCCGAGCGCGCCGCACCCAGGGAAGACCTGGTCAAGACCTTTACCCCGGAGAAGGTCAAGTGCGAGCAGGTGGCTGAATTCTTGAACATTCCGCTGGAGCGCAACGTCAAGTCGATCGTGCTGGCCACCGACAGTGACGCCGGCGCCCAGATCTGGCTGCTGCTGATCCGCGCCGACCACGAGCTGAACGAGGTCAAGGCCTCCAAGGTGCCGGGCCTGGCCGATTTCCGCTTCGCCACCGAGAACGAGATCGTCGACGCCTTCGGTTCGCCCCCCGGCTACCTGGGCCCGATCGACATGAAGAAGCCGGTCAAGGTCGTGGCCGACCGCACCGTCGCCAACATGAGCGACTTCTGCTGCGGCGCCAACTACCGCGACTACCACTTCACCGGCGTCAACTGGGGCCGCGACCTGCCCGAGCCCGTCGTCGCCGACCTGCGCAACGTGGTCGCCGGCGATGCCTCGCCGGACGGCAAGGGCACGCTGGAAATCTGCCGCGGCATCGAGGTGGGCCATGTGTTCATGCTCGGCACGCGCTATTCCGAGTCGATGAACGCGACCTTCCTGGACGAGAACGGCAAGACCCAGCCGATGCAGATGGGCTGCTACGGCATCGGCGTCACCCGTATCCTGGGCGCGGCGATCGAGCAGAACTTCGACGAGCGCGGCATCATCTGGCCCGCCGCCATCGCCCCGTTCGAAGTGGTGGTGTGCCCGGTCGGCTATGACCGCTCCGAGGCCGTCAAGGCCGAGGCCGACCGCATCCACGCCGAGCTGCTGGCCGCCGGTGTCGACGTCATCCTCGACGACCGCGGCGAGCGCCCGGGCGTGATGTTCGCCGACTGGGAGCTGATCGGCGTGCCGCACCGCGTGGTGGTCGGCGACCGTGGCCTGAAGGAAGGCAAGGTCGAATACCAGGGCCGCCGCGACGCCCAGGCGACCCAGGTAGCCGTGGCCGACGTGGTCGGCCACGTACGCAGCCAGGTCGGCAAGTAAGCCCATGCGCGCGGCCCGTCTGGTTCGCACGGCCGGCAGCCTGCTGCTGGCCCTTGCCGCGGCCGCTGCGCAGGCCGGCGCGCAGAAGGAAGAAGACCTGGCCGACTCGGTACGCGGCGCGCTGGCGGCAGCCATTGCCGACTCGCGCCCGGTGCGCCCCGCCTTCGCCTCGGGCGGCGAGCGCCTGGCTTACCTGAAGTGGCTCGGCGAGATGTCGCACCGGCTCGAAGGGCGCATCCCCGAGCCGCAGATGCGCGTCGAGCTGATCGAAACCGCCTACTACGAAGCCAAGCGTGCCGGGCTGGAGCCCGCGCTGGTGCTGGGGCTGGTGCAGGTCGAGAGCAATTTCCGCAAGTACGCCATGAGCTCGGTCGGCGCGCGCGGGCTGATGCAGGTGATGCCATTCTGGACCCGCACCATCGGCGACAACGACACGCGCAAGCTGTTCCACCTGCAGAGCAACCTGCGCTACGGCTGCACCATCCTGCGCCACTACCTGGACCGCGAGCAGGGCGACCTGTTCCTGGCGTTGGGGCGCTACAACGGCAGCCGCGGCCGCGCGGAATACCCGAACGCCGTGCTGGCGGCGTGGAAGCGCTGGCAGTATTCGGAAGCCACCGTGACCGTCGCGGGCGATCCGGAAATCGCTCCGGCCCGTCCGCGCAAGCTGCAGCCCGAGGCGCCGGACCGCAACCCGTTCTCGCCGCAGCGCCTGGCCAATCCGTCATGACCACCGACACGCGCCCGGCCGTGGGCTCGCCGGGCTACGCCACTTCGTCACCGGAACTCGAACGCTGGCTGGCGCGGCATATCGCCGAAGGCTTCGGCGCCGAATCGCTGGTGCTGTCCATGCTGCGCTCGGGCTACGACGCTGTCTTCGCCCGCACCGCGGTGGCCACGGCCATGGGACATCGGCCGGCCGCATCGTCTGCCACGCCAGCCACGCCAGCCGTTACCCGGGCCACGGTAGCCAGCCCCGCGAAGCGCCCAAGTGCACCTGAGGTGCAGGTGCTGTTCTCGCTGCAGGCACCCGCGATCCGCCTGTACCACCAGTTGCTCAGCGATGCCGAGTGCGATGCGCTGATCGACCTCGCGCGCGGCCGGCTGGCGCGTTCGCCGGTGGTCAATCCCGATACCGGCGACGAGAACCTGATCGATGCACGCACCAGCATGGGCGCGATGTTCCAGGTCGGCGAACACGCGCTGCTCCAGCGCATCGAGGCACGCATCGCCGCGGTGACCGGCGTGCCGGCCGATCATGGCGAGGGTTTGCAGATCCTCAATTACAAGCCCGGCGGCGAATACCAGCCGCATTTCGATTTCTTCAACCCGAAGCGCCCCGGCGAGGCGCGCCAGCTCCGCGTAGGCGGCCAGCGCATCGCCACGCTGGTGATCTACCTGAACACGCCACCCGCCGGCGGCGCAACGGCATTCCCGCGCATCGGCCTGGAAGTGGAGCCGGTCAAGGGCAATGCCGTGTACTTCAGCTACCGGCTGCCCGACGGCACGCTGGACGAGCGCACGCTCCATGCAGGCCTGCCGGTGCAGTCCGGCGAGAAATGGATCGCCACCAAGTGGCTGCGCGAGCACCCGTATCGGGCCGTGGTATAGCTGACTGTCCCGCCGGCCCGCGTCATGCCGTCATGGCAGAATTTAGGCAAACTGTACCGGTACTGTACCGTTTGCTGTGACTAGACTGGCAGCAATCCCTTGTTTCTTGTGGTTGCCTGCCATGGCCTTTCCCGACCTTGCTGCCGGTTCCGGCGTCTTCCTTGCCTTTTCGGCGTTCGCGCTGGTGTCATCCATCACGCCCGGCCCCAACAACACCATGGTGCTGGCCTCGGGCGTGAACTTCGGTTTTGCGCGGACCATTCCGCATCTGCTTGGCATCAGCGGCGGGTTTGCGCTGATGGTGGCTCTGGTCGGGCTGGGGCTCGGTTCGATGTTCTCGCACTGGCCGTGGACCTGGCAGCTGCTGCGCGTGGTGGCAGGCGTCTACCTGGTCTGGCTGGCGTGGAAGCTCGCGACCTCAGGCGGCGTGCAGGACCGCCAGGTCGCGCGCCCGATGGGTTTCCTGAAGGCGGCGGCGTTCCAGTGGGTCAACCCCAAGGCGTGGGTGATGGCGGTGGGCGCGTGCAGCACTTATGTGCTGCACGGCAATGTGTGGCTGAACGTGCTGATGCTGGCCGGCATCTTCGCGGTGATCAACCTGCCCAGCGTGGCGATGTGGGCCGTGTTCGGCTCGGCCCTGCGCCGCTGGCTGGCGCAGCCGCGGGTGCTGCGCGTGTTCAACGTGGGGATGGCGCTGCTGCTGCTGGCGTCGTTGTGGCCCATCCTTGGGGCGCACCACGTCGGCTGACGGCGCTTACATCAGCGCGCGGATCGCCCCCAGGTTCCGCCAATACCCCTTGGCATCCATCCCGCAGCCAAACACATAGCGATCCGGCACCTGGAACCCGCAGAAGTCCGGGTGCATCGGCTTGAGCTTGGTGAGCGTCTTTTCGCACAGCACGGCGGCGTGGAATTCCTTGGCGCCCATGTCCAGGATGCGCTCGCGGATGGCGGCCATGGTTTCGCCTTCATCCAGGATGTCGTCGAGCACCAGCACGACGCGGTCCTTGACCGATTCACGCGGCGCCACGCGCCATTGCATCTCGCCGCCCACGGTCTTGTTGTTGTAGCGGGACAGGTGGATGTAGTCGAACTCCAGCGGGAACTGCAGCTTGGGCAGCAGCATGCCGGTGAACACCACCGCGCCGCCCATCACGGACAGCACCAGCGGGAAGGCATCGCCCATCTTGTCGGTGATGTCCTTCGCCATGCGGTCCAGCGAAGCCTGGACTTCTTCTGCGCTGACGATTTCCTCGGAGTTGGCCCACAGTTCGCGGGCCTGTTCGACGGTCATCATGGTGTCTTTCCTGTCTTTGTCTCTTTGCGGGGGAAAAGGGGGCGGGGCCGGATCAGCGGTTGAACAGGCCCTTCATGCCGCCCTTCATCGCACCCATCTGGCGCATCATTTTCATCATGCCGCCGCCCTTGAGCTTCTTCATCATGCCTTGCATCTGGTCGAACTGGTTCAGCAGGCGGTTCACTTCCTGCACCGGCACGCCCGCGCCCGCGGCAATGCGGCGCTTGCGGCTGGCCTTGATCAGCTCGGGCTTGGCGCGCTCGGCGGCCGTCATGCTGTTGATGATGCCTTCCATGCGGCGCACCTGTTTTTCCGCCTGATCCATATTGGCGCCCTGCGCCTGCTGCGCGAACTGCGCCGGCAGCTTGTCGACCAGGCTGCCCAGGCCGCCCATCTTCTTCATCTGGCCGATCTGGGCCTTGAAATCTTCCAGGTCGAAGCCACCGGTCTTCTTGATCTTCTTGGCCAGCTTCTCGGCGGCGTCCATGTCCACGCCGCGCTGGGCTTCCTCGACCAGCGCGAGGATGTCGCCCATGCCCAGGATACGCTGGGCCATGCGGTCGGGGTAGAACGGCTCCAGGCCGTCGAGCTTTTCGCCCACGCCGACGAACTTGATCGGCCGGCCGGTGATATGGCGCACCGACAGCGCGGCACCGCCGCGCGCATCGCCGTCCAGCTTGGTCAGCACCACGCCGGTCAGCGGCAGCGTGTCATTGAAGGCCTTGGCGGTGTTGACCGCGTCCTGGCCGAGCATGGCATCGACCACGAACAGCGTTTCCGCGGGCTTCAGTTCGGCGTGCAGCGCGGCGATTTCCTGCATCATCGCCTCGTCGATACCCAGGCGGCCCGCGGTATCGACGATCAGCACGTCGTGGTAATGCTTGCGCGCCCAGTCCACCGCCGCGCGGGCGATGTCCACCGGCTTCTGCTCAGGCTGCGACGGGAAGAACTCGGCACCCACCTGTTCGGACACGGTCTTCAGCTGGGCGATAGCGGCCGGGCGGTACACGTCGCACGAGACCGTCAGCACCTTCTTCTTTTTGTTCTCTTTGAGCCACTTCGCCAGCTTGCCGACGGTGGTGGTCTTGCCGGCGCCCTGCAGGCCGGCCATCAGGATGATCGCGGGCGGCTGCACGGCCAGGTTCAGCTCGGCGCTCTTGGCGCCGGTGACCGCTTCCTCGCCGCCGATCACCGCGGTCAGCTCGCGCTGCACCACGCCGACCAGCGCCTGGCCCGGGGTCAGGCTGGCGACCACATCCTCGCCCATTGCCTTTTCCTTGACGCGGGCGATGAATTCGCGCACGACCGGCAGGGCCACGTCGGCCTCCAGCATGGCCAGGCGCACTTCGCGCAGCATTTCGGCGGTATTGGCCTCGGTCAGGCGGGCCTCGCCGCGCATGGTCTTGACGACCCGCGCCAGGCGTTGAGTGAGATTGTCCAGCATGGCAGGAATGGGGGAAGAAAGGGCTGTGTTGCGGCCTCTGTTACCGCGTTAGCCGCCCGCCACTGGCAGGAGGCACTAAGGTAAACTGCGCAAATGGCCATTGTACTGTATGCCCTGACGGCACTTCTCTATTGCGGCCTGGCCTTGCACGGCTGGGCAACCCGCAATCCGCGGCTCGCCGCCGCCGGTGGCCACGCCAATGGCGCGGCGTCGGCCGTGCTGACGGCCAACGGCGGCCCGGCGGCCCACGCAGCGCGGCACGGCGACGTGCAGCCGGCGTGGTGGCACCTGCTGATGGCCGGCGTGCTGGCCAGCCACGGCATGCTGCTGCACGAGACCATCTTCCCGGCCGACCGCATGGTGTTCGGCTTTGCCTTTGCGCTGTCGGCCATGCTGTGGCTGGGCGTGGGCATCTACTGGATCGAGAGCTTCTTCTTCTCGCTCGCCGGGCTGGGGCTGATCGTGATCCCGGTGGCGCTCGTCGCCAGCCTGATGCCGCTGGCCTTCCCGGGCTCGCTGATCCTGGGCTATGCCGCGCAGCCGCTGTTCAAGCTGCACTTCATCATCGCCAACGTGGCCTATGGCCTGTTCACGCTGGCCGCATTCCACGCCTTCCTGATGCTGCTGGCCGAGCGCCGCCTGCATGGCTTCAAGCATGCGCCGGCGCGCCCCGGCAGCGGCAAGCCCAAGGCGCCGGCCGAGCAGTGGCTGGGCCGCTGGCTGGACCTGCTGCCGCCGCTGCTGACGCTGGAAAAGCTGCTGTTCCGCCTGATCGGCGCGGGCTTCGTGCTGCTGACGCTGACGATCGCCTCGGGCTTGCTGTTCTCCGAAGAGCTGTTCGGCCGGGCCTTCCGGCTCGACCACAAGACCGTGTTCGCGCTGATCTCCTGGGCGATGTTCGGCGGCATCCTGGCCGGGCGGCTTTTCCGCGGCTGGCGCGGCCGCGTGGCGCTGCGCTGGGTGATTGCGTCGTTTGGCATCCTGCTGCTGGCCTACGTCGGCAGCCGCTTCGTGATCGAAGTGATCCTGCACCGGCTCTGAGACCGCCATGGCAAGAATCCTTATCCTGCTGGCCGTGGTGCTGGGGGTCATCTGGTGGCTGCGGTCCCGCGCCGAATCGCGCCAGCAGCAAGCTGCCCGCACATCGCGCTCGGCCAATAACGCCTCCCGCGACGACAGCGCCGAGGCCATGGTCCAGTGCGCCCACTGCGGCGTGCACCTGCCGCGCAGCGAGGCCATTGCCTGGCACGGCCTGCACTACTGCCGGCGCAGCCACCTGCCGGACGACAGCGGCGACCACGCATGATCACGGCGCGGCCGACGAACATCGCCCGGCACGCCACGTGGCACGGCTTTGCGCAACTGTGGCGCCAGCCCGAGCCGACTGACTTCCACTGGCGCCTGCTGCGCTACTTCTGCTGGACCCGCGTGGCCGTCGGCCTGCTGCTGCTGGCCTTCGCCATGATGCAGCGCGGCGCCGTGACGCACGGTGCTCCGCTGATGCTGCCGTTCCAGCTTGCATTGCCCGCCTACCAATCGGCGGGCATGCGCCTGGCCGTGCCCTACCTGGGCATTGCGCTGGCCATGCTGGCCGGCACGCTATGGCGGCGGCGCTTCCACCTGCGCGTGCGGCTGCAGGTGCTGGCCGACCTGGCCATGCTCGGCCTGATCTACGAGACCCTGGGCCAGAATGGCCATGCCGACGGGCTGGCCATGATCTTCCTGCTGCCGGCGCTGGAAGCAGGCGCGCTCACCAGCCTGCTGTTCGCGCTGTTTGCCGCCTCGGTCTCGGCGCTGGTGGTCATGGCACACCCGTTCATGCAGACCATCCTGCTGCGCCAGGCCGATGCCGGCCTGCTCGGCTCGGGCCTGTACGGGCTGGTGTTCATGATCGCGGCGCTGCTGATGTACATGCTGGCGTACCGCCAGGTGGCGCAGGAAAGGCTGGCGCTCGCGCGCGAACAGGAACTGCGGCTGCAGCAGCTCGTCAACCGGCTGATGGTCAACGACATGCAGGACGGCGTGATGCTGGTGCGCGCCAACGGCATGGTGGTGGCGGCCAACCCGGCAGCCGTGGTGCTGCTGGGCGTGCAGCCGCACGAACGCGCCTACTCGCGCCGCGCGCGGGAAGGCGAGGGCGACGGGGAGGGCGGCCAGGTCGCGATATTCGACCTGCGCCGCATCCCGCGCCTGCAGCCGCTCATGGAAATGCTGCGCGACTGGCTGCGCCGCAAGGACGACGTGCCGCGCATCCTGCAACTGCTGCCGATCGTCTCGCGTTCCGCGCCGCCGGGCGGCGGTACGCTGCACACGCGGCTGCGGCTGCGTTTCGTGCTGCCGGGCCTGGCCGGACTGCGCAATTCCATCAGCAGTACCTCGACCTTGCCGTCCAGCCTCGACACCGCCGCGTGGAACGAGCTGACGCCAGAGGTCGCGACGCGCCTGCGCCTGGCTATCGCCCAGCAGGAAGCCATGGCCTGGTCCCCCGACGACGAGGCCCTGCTGCGCAGCGAAATGCGCGACACCGTGCTGGTCCATATCGAAAGCTGGGAGCGCATTGCCGAGCAGGTCCAGCAGGAAAAGCTCGCCGCCATGGGCCGGCTGGTGGCCAGCGTCGCCCACCAGATCCGCAACCCGCTGGCCGCCATCAGCCAGGCCAGCGAGCTGCTTGGCGACGGCGCGCGCGTGGGCGACGGCGTCGAATCGGACGTCGATGCACGGCTGCTGCGCATCATCCATGACAACGTGCGGCGGCTGGACCAGGTCGTCTCCGACGTGCTGCAGCTCTCGCGCCGCCCGCGCACGGGCCGCAGCACCGCGCAGCTTGCGCAGGCGTTGCCCGAGATCGTCGACCGCTGGCGCCTGGAAATGCGTTCGCGCCTGCCGCGCGCTGGCGACACGTGCCAGCCGGGCCGCGGCGAGGTCAACCCGAATGCCGTCCGCGTAACGGTCGACGTGGCACAGCCGGTCGTCTTCGACACTTCGCAGCTCCAGCAGGTACTCGGCAACCTGCTCGACAACGCATGGCGTTATTGCAGCCGCCTGCCGGGCGCCATCCGCCTGCTCGCCCACGCGCTGGACCAGCACCATGCCGAGCTGATCGTCTGGAACGATGGCACCGAGATTCCGCGCGAACACCAGCGCAGCCTGTTCGAACCGTTCTTCACCAGCAATGCGCAGGGCACCGGGCTGGGCCTGTTCATGGCGCGCGAGCTGTGCGGCGCCAACGACGCGCAGGTCCGCTACGGCACCATCGCGCTCGACGACCTGCTCGAGCGCACCGGCCTGCTGGCCGCGCCGCGCGATACACTGCCCGCCAAGGCCTTCGTACTGACGCTGCGCATCGACACCGGCGATGCGGCCTCGCCAGACACGAAGATCCACTGAACTTCCGCACCTGACACGCCGCTCCATGCCACCCAGAACGCCCGGCCTTGATCCCATCCTCGTGATCGACGACGAGGCAGACCTGCGCGAGCTGCTCGATATTTCCATCCGCCGCATGGGGCATGACGTGGTGCTGGCCGGCTCGCTGGCCGAAGCGCGCGAGAAGCTCGCGCAGCGCCGCTACAGCCTGGTGCTGACCGATATGCGCCTCGGCGACGGCCTGGGCATCGAGATCGTGCGGCAGCTTTCGGCCGCGCCGGAACGCGTGCCCGTGGCAGTCATCACCGCCTACGGCAGTGCCGACAACGCTGTCGAAGCCCTCAAGGCCGGCGCGTTCGACTACATCGCCAAGCCGGTGTCGCTGGACCAGTTGCGCAGCCTGGTGATGAACGCGCTGGGCCGGCACCAGCAGCGCGAAGACCAGGATCAAGCCGCCGCCGACGCAAGCCTGGCGGCCGACCGCGCCGCCGCGCTGCTGCCCGGCCACTCGCCGGCCATGCAGGAGGTGCGGCGCTCGCTCTCGCGCCTGGCGCGCAGCATGGCGCCGGTGGTGATCAGCGGCGAATCGGGCAGCGGCAAGGAGCGCGCCGCACAGGCCATCCACGCCACCAGCGCGCGCGCCGCGCATCCGTTCGTGGCGGTGAACTGCGGCGCCATCCCCGAAAACCTGATGGAGTCCGAGTTCTTCGGCTACGTCAAAGGCGCGTTCACCGGTGCAGACGCCGAGCGCGGCGGCTTCTTCCAGTCCGCCAACGGCGGCACGCTGCTGCTCGACGAGGTGGCCGACCTGCCGCTGGCCATGCAGGTCAAGCTGCTGCGCGCGCTGCAGGAGCGCCGCGTTCGCAAGATCGGCGCCAGCCGCGAAGATGCCGTCGATGTACGCGTGATGTGCGCGAGCCACAAGGACCTTGCCGCCATGGTCTCGGCCGGCCTGTTCCGCCAGGACTTGTACTACCGGCTCAATGTGCTGGAACTGCGCATGCCGACGCTGCGCGAGCGTGCCGAGGATATCCCCGTGCTCGCGCGCGCCATCCTCGAACACCTGGCCGTGCGCTACGGCGACCCGCGTCCGCGCCGCCTGTCGCAGGCCGCGCTGGAGCGGCTGGTGGCCTATCCGTTCCCGGGCAATGTGCGCGAGCTGGAGAACCTGCTCGAACGCGCCTATGCGTTTGCCGAGTCTGAGGACATCCAGGTGGCCGACCTGGGCCCGCTCGACGCCAATCTGGAACGCGCGGCGCTGCGTGCGGCGCCGTCGCCGCTGACCCCGTACACGCCATGGGCCGGCGGCTGGGCGCCGATGGGGATCATGCCCGCCGAGCCCGCGCCGGTCCCCATGCCCGCGCAGGCCGCAGCCGAGCCGGAGCCGGACGCCGTTGCCGTGGCAGCAGACCTGCCCGATGCCGCCGAGCGCGCCTGCCGGGGCGTGGTGTTCCCGATCGACCTGCAGGCCAGGCTCGAAAACGTGGAGCGCGAGATCATCCTGCAGGCGCTGTCGCAGACCGGCTTCAACCGTACGGCCGCGGCGCCGCTGCTGGGCCTGAACCTGCGTCAGCTGCGCTACCGCATCCAGCAGCTCGATATCCGCGAAGGGCGCGACGAGCGCGAGGAAGGGGAGGGCGCGGCATGAAGGCCCCGGCTTCCGCCTCTGTCCCCGCCAGCTTCCTTCCGGACGCCGAAGGCTGGGTGCCGGCCGCGCGCCGCGTGCCGTCGCCCAATTTCGATGACCGCCCGGAGGGCATGCCGGTCGACCTGGTGGTGCTGCACAACATCAGCCTGCCGCCGGGCCAGTTCGGCAGCGGCGATATCGAGGCGTTCTTCCAGAACAGGCTCGACCCCGACCGCCACCCGTTCTTCGCCACGATTCACCAGGTGCAGGTCTCCGCCCACTTCCTGGTCCGGCGCGACGGCGAACTCGTGCAGTTCGTGCCTTGCGGCAAGCGCGCATGGCATGCAGGCCTGTCTGACTTCTTCGGCCGCGGCCGCTGCAATGACTTCTCGGTCGGCATCGAGATCGAAGGCGCCGATGACCAGCCATTCACCGCCGCCCAGTACGCCACCACCGCCACGCTGGTAAAGGCCCTGCGCACCACTTTGCCGGTGCAGGCGATTGCCGGACACAGCGACATCGCCCCGGGCCGCAAGACCGACCCCGGGCCGCACTTCGACTGGGACCGTTTCGCGCGTCTCGCCGACGTTCCGCAAAACCTGTTACCCTACCGCCCCTCGCACAGTTAGGGTGCTTGCGGCGTCGCCAAGGGGCTGCCACAGCACCATGTCGGCGCGATGTCACATGCCAATTCCCCACGCCCGTGTGGGGCTATCGGACGCGTCGCTCGGATAAAAAAAATTTCCAAAAAATGTGCGTTTGCGCACGACTTGGCGCGATCCCTTGTCGCAGCGCGGTTCCCGGGAATGTGGCGCCGCCGCACTTGTCATCCGGGTGTCGCAACCACGCTTGTCAAGACTGGTCATTCGGTTTTCTTTCACTATACTTGGGCCAGATTTCCGCAGTGACCACTATATGTAGTAGTTCAACCGGGGAGCTGGCCTAGCAACGAGGGGCGCTGTCGCAGACGTGGCGATAGTGGTTGAAACCCTGATGTGGGGCCGGCGCATCACAAGAGTCCCTGGCGAAATGTTTAGCAAAAGGCAGTCAGTCCAGCCGCCGCCAACGCACGGCCGGACGCTTTCGCAGCCGCATTTCGCCAGGGACTCTTTTGTCTCTTAAAACAGGCTAAAAAGACAGGAGTTCTTATGCAGACGGCCCAGAACGAAATCACCACGGGCGCAGCGGGCGCCGCCGGTATTGCAGGTACCGAGCAACAGGCCCCCGCGACCCAAGCCGGCACGACGAACTACCAGGATTACAAGATCATCCGCCGCAACGGCGCCGTGGTGGCGTTCGAGCCGTCCAAGATCACCGTCGCCATGACCAAGGCCTTCCTGGCCGTCAACGGCGGCCAGGGTGCCGCTTCGGCCCGCGTGCGCGAGGTCGTCGAGCAACTGACCGGCAACGTGGTGCGCGCGCTGGTGCGCAGCCGCCCGAGCGGTGGCGCCATCCATATTGAAGACGTGCAGGATCACGTCGAACTGGCCCTGATGCGCTCGGGCGAGCACGAAGTGGCCCGTTCCTACGTGCTGTACCGCGAAAAGCGCGCCCAGGAGCGCGCCAGCGCCAGCGCGCAGGCCGTGGCCCGCGTGCAGGAAGCCGGCATCCAGTTCAACGTGACCGACGGTGGCGTGAGCAAGCCGCTGGACATCGTCGCGCTGCACGCCCTGCTCGACAACGCCTGCGCCGGCCTGGGCAAGGCCGTCAGCGCCGAGCCGATCCTCAAGGAAACGCTGAAGAACCTGTACGAAGGCGTGCCGATGACGCAGGTGTACGACTCCGCCATCCTGGCCGCGCGTACCCTGATCGAAAAGGACCCGGACTACAGCCAGGTCACCGCCCGTATCCTGCTGCACACCATCCGCAAGGAAATCCTGGGCGCCGAAGTGACGCAGGCCGAAATGACCACGCGTTACGCCGAGTACTTCCCCAAGTTCATCGCCCGCGGTATCGCCGCCGAGCTGCTGGACGAGAAGCTGGCCACCTTCGACCTGGCCCGCCTGGGCGCGGCGCTGGACGCCGGCCGCGACTTCCAGTTCAACTACCTGGGCCTGCAGACCCTGTATGACCGCTACTTCCTGCACATCGACGAGACCCGCATCGAGATGCCGCAGGCATTCTTCATGCGCGTCGCCATGGGCCTGGCCCTCAACGAAACCGACCGCGAAGCGCGCGCCATCGAGTTCTACCAGCTGCTGTCGTCGTTCGACTTCATGTCGTCCACGCCGACCCTGTTCAACTCGGGCACCCAGCGCTCGCAGCTGTCGTCGTGCTACCTGACCACCGTCTCGGACGACCTGGAAGGCATCTACGAGGCGCTCAAGGAAAACGCGCTGCTGTCCAAGTTCGCCGGCGGCCTGGGCAATGACTGGACCAACGTGCGCGCACTGGGCTCGCACATCAAGGGCACCAACGGCAAGTCGCAGGGCGTGGTCCCGTTCCTGAAGGTGGTGAACGACACCGCCGTGGCCGTGAACCAGGGCGGCAAGCGCAAGGGCGCCGTCTGCGCCTACCTGGAAACGTGGCACCTGGACATCGAAGAATTCCTGGAGCTGCGCAAGAACACCGGCGACGACCGCCGCCGCACCCACGACATGAACACGGCCAACTGGATTCCGGACCTGTTCATGAAGCGCGTGATGGAAAACGCCGAATGGACGCTGTTCTCGCCGTCCACCTGCCCGGACCTGCACGACAAGGTTGGCAAGGAATTCGAAAAGGCCTACCTCGGCTACGAAGCCAAGGCCGCCAACGGCGAACTGAAGCTGTTCAAGAAGGTCCCGGCCATGCAGCTCTGGCGCAAGATGCTGGGCATGCTGTTCGAAACCGGCCACCCGTGGATCACCTTCAAGGATCCTTGCAACATCCGCAGCCCGCAGCAGCACGTCGGCGTCGTCCACAGCTCCAACCTGTGCACGGAAATCACGCTGAATACCAACGACAGCGAAATCGCCGTGTGCAACCTGGGTTCGGTGAACCTGGTGGCCCACCTGGCCAGGCAGGCTGACGGCTCGTACGCGCTCGACCACGCCAAGCTGCAGAAGACCATCCGCACCGCCATGCGGATGCTGGATAACGTCATCGACATCAACTACTACGCTGTCGAGAAGGCCCGCAATTCCAACCTGCGCCACCGTCCGGTCGGCATGGGCATCATGGGCTTCCAGGACTGCCTGCACGTGCTGCGCACGCCGTACGCCAGCGACGCCGCGGTGAAGTTCTCCGACACCTCGATGGAAGCCGTGTGCTACTACGCCTACCAGGCCTCCACCGAGCTGGCCGAAGAGCGTGGCCGCTACGAGACCTACGCCGGCTCGCTGTGGGACCGCGGCATCCTGCCGCAGGACTCGCTCAAGCTGCTGGCCGAAGAGCGCGGCGGCTACCTGGACGTGGATCTGTCGAGCACGATGGACTGGGACAGCCTGCGTGCCCGCATCAAGCAGCACGGCATGCGCAACTCGAACTGCATCGCGATCGCGCCGACCGCCACGATCTCGAACATCATCGGCGTGTCCGCCTGCATCGAGCCGACGTTCCAGAACCTGTACGTCAAGTCCAACCTGTCGGGCGAGTTCACCGTGGTCAATGACTACCTGGTGCGCGACCTGAAGGAACGCGGCCTGTGGGACGAAGTGATGGTCGCCGACCTGAAGTACTTCGACGGCTCGCTGTCGCGCATCGACCGCATTCCGCAAGACCTGCGCGACATCTACGCCACCGCGTTCGAAGTCGAGCCGACCTGGCTGGTGGAAGCCGCCAGCCGCCGCCAGAAGTGGATCGACCAGGCCCAGTCCCTGAACATCTACATGGCCGGCGCCTCGGGCAAGAAGCTGGACGACACCTACAAGCTGGCCTGGCTGCGCGGCCTGAAGACCACGTACTACCTGCGCACCATGGCCGCCACGCACGTGGAGAAGTCCACCGTGTCGCGCGGCTCGCTGAACGCGGTGTCGTCGGGCAGCGACAGCGGCTCCGCCCTGGACGCGGCTGCTGCATTGGCCCCGGCCATGCCGGAAGCGGAAGGCGCGGTCTGCACGATGCGCCCGGGTGACCCTGGCTTTGAAGAGTGCGAAGCCTGCCAGTAATCAGGCAGTAGAGACTTAACGCAGTAACCAACCACCCCCGGGGTTTGCACCCCTCTCCCGCGAGCGGGAGAGGGGCCGGGGGAGAGGGCCGGCGCCACCACAACGTGAGCCGTCATTTCTGACCACCGCGCCCCCCAATCGAATCACGGAGAACCACATCATGCTGAGCTGGGACGACGACGTTCAAGCCACCCCGCAGGCCGCACCGCAGCCTGCCCTGCAACCCGCTGCATCGGCTGCCACCGCTGACCAGCAAGGCGTGCTGCCGTCGAGCGCCACGCAAGCCGGCATCCTGGGCAACAACCCCAACGCCGCCGCCGCGCAGAGCAACCGCCGCGTCAACGCCGCCGACAAGCGCGTGATCAACGGCTCGACCGACGTCAACCAGCTCGTCCCGTTCAAGTACAAGTGGGCGTGGGAAAAGTACCTGGCCGGCTGCGCCAACCACTGGATGCCGCAGGAAATCAACATGTCGCGCGACATCGCCACGTGGAAGGACCCGAACGGCCTGACCGAGGACGAGCGCCGCATCATCAAGCGCAACCTGGGCTTCTTTGTCACGGCCGACTCGCTGGCCGCCAACAACATCGTGCTGGGCACCTACCGCCAGATCACCGCGCCGGAATGCCGCCAGTACCTGCTGCGCCAGGCCTTTGAAGAGGCCATCCACACGCACGCCTACCAGTACATCGTTGAATCGCTGGGCCTGAACGAAGCCGAGATCTTCAACGCGTACCACGAAGTGCAGTCGATCCGCGACAAGGACGAGTTCCTGATCCCATTTATCGACACGCTGACCGACCCGTCGTTCAAGACTGGCACGCCGGAAAACGACCAGAAGCTGCTGAAGTCGCTGATCGTGTTCGCCTGCATCATGGAAGGGCTGTTCTTCTATGTGGGCTTCACGCAGATCCTGGCGATGGGGCGGCAGAACAAGATGACTGGGGCTGCGGAGCAGTATCAGTACATCCTGCGGGATGAGTCGCTGCACTGCAATTTTGGTATCGACCTGATTAATCAGATCAAGTTGGAGAATCCGCATCTGTGGACGGCTGAATTCAAGGCCGAGATCACCGAGCTGTTCAAGAAGGCGGTGGATTTGGAGTATCGCTATGCGGAGGACACCATGCCGCGTGGCGTGCTGGGTCTGAATGCGCCGATGTTCAAGTCGTATCTGCGATTCATCTGCAATCGTCGTTGCCAGCAGATTGGTCTTGATCAGCTGTTCCCGAACGAGGAGAACCCGTTCCCGTGGATGAGCGAGATGATCGATCTGAAGAAGGAGAGGAACTTCTTCGAGACGCGCGTCATTGAGTATCAGACGGGTGGGGCGTTGAGCTGGGATTGAGTTGTTGTTGTTTTGCTTTGATGATGAGAAATGGGAGCTGATGGCTCCCATTTTTTATGACTCGAGATGGACCGTGTCTGCAATCGACCTGCGGAGTAGCCACTCATGTCTTTCGACCAGACACCTGCTTCAGACTTGGCTCCGCTTTTCGGGCTATGGGTCTATGTTTAGGCTTCGCTGATGCCCGCTAGTGACGGTCGAGCAGGCCAACTGCACGTGTAGAGTATTCACGTCGGCTGCCATGTTGGCGAGTACGCGAAGAGATCGCGCCGCACCACGGAGGACAAATTGATGACGGCTACCAAGCCAGCGATGAAGATGCCTGAGTTACTGGTCTTCGCCAAGTCGCTCGCCTTTGGCTTTGTAGGTGCGGAGGTTTGGCGGACCGCCTTCTACCTCGGTGCGAACTTCGCACAGACGCTGTCTGACGTCCCACTTTGGGCGAAGGCCGGTGGGGTACTGGCCGGACTGCTGCTCTGCCTGATCTATTCAGTTGAGCGGGGCGCGCACGCCGCTGCTGCCCGGATGGGCCGCAGCCTCCGCCTCGATCTGCTGATCGCGATCGGCATCGGCATCTGGACAAATGAGTTGGCCTTGCCTTGGTTGGCTAAAGCCCATGCAGCACTCAAGAATGCAGGTCCTCATTGGGCACCAGCGATATTCCTTCTGCTCTGTATCGTGCTTTTGTCGCCACTGGTTCAACAGTACTGGCCGAGACCCAAAAGAACGACTCCACAGCTTTACTTCATTGCGGATGAGGAAATCGGAGACGAGAAAGAGGATCTGTTTGCAAGCGAGGCGCAAGCCAAGTCGTTCGCGGAGACTGTTCTCGCAAGCGGTGCCCACCCAGGGCTCGTCTTCGGGGTCGATGGACCATGGGGAGTCGGCAAGACAAGCTTCATCAACCTTGCTGAGCGCTATTGGGCAAAAGCGGAAGACAAAGCGATTGTTTGTCGATTCGAACCCCTCCGGTATGCATCAGAGCCTGACCTTGCAGACCGTTTGATTCGCGATTTGTCCGCGGCAATTCAACGAAAGGTCTTCGCTCCGGAGTTTCGGCCGGCGGCGTCGCGGTACTCCCGGCTGATAAAGGGAAAAGCCGACGTATCGTTCCTTGGCTTCAAGCTTTCCTTGGAACCGTCGCAGGAGACCGTTGATGAACTGCTCGATGACATCGACGAGGTCCTTAGGCGCATCGGTCGTCGCGTGATCATCGTCATCGACGACCTTGATCGTTTGGATGCAAAGACTACAAACAACGTCCTGTTCGCAACGCGGCGGACGTTCAAACTCTCGCAGGCTACCTATGTCCTCTGCTACGACACAGAGGTACTTGCCGGAGGCCAGGAGGAAGGTTCCAGGGCGCGGGAGTTTCTTGAGAAGTTTGTGACAGTCAAGTTGAGCTTGTTCGTTGATAGCTCAAGCATTCGGGACTTCTTGCGGAGAGACTGGCAACGCGCAGACAACCAACTTGGCTCGATTCCCTCCGACACGATGCTGAAGCTTGGCGCAGTGCTCAACGAGTTGGCAAGCATTCTCGATGGTGAATTGGCGGCGAAGTACCTACCCCTTGTCGGCGACCTGCGCAAGGTAAAGCGCTTCGTCAACGCAATGCTGCTCATGCAAATCGAGAGGAGCGACTTAGGCCGGACGGACTTCAATAAGCGCGACCTCATCAACCTCATGCTCTTGCATCTGAACTACCCTGGATTGTTCAGGCGCATCTACGCAGAGGAGACGGAGGGACGTAGCGGGACCTTCTCGGTGCGTCGCGAGTACGGAGAATCAGAGTTCAAGAACTCTGCTGAATTCCCGAAGCTTGTGGCGGACCACCAAGGGACCGCAGGATTCCTATTGACGCAGCTTTTCGATGTGACGAGTTTGGAGCTTGGTGATTCGAGCGCCGTTGAGGAGGCAGTTCTGAGGTCGCGCGCGTGCTTCAACCATGAGGACGTGAGGAATCTCGAGGGGTATCTCAAGCTCATTGTGCGGTTCGCAACACCAGAGCCGCAGGAGACATTTGTTCTTTACCAGGAGGCAGTGGAACGAGTTCGGAAGGGGGCGTCTATTGCTTCGGTGCTGACGTCGGCTGACTTCCAATTGGAAAGCGGTGAGCATGCGCATGACCAATTCTGGAGGGTGCTTGTCAATCAATCTCATGAATTCACTCGCGCTGCCGCTGAAGACGCCATTGACACGCTCGCCGACTATTTGCCGCGCTACTCGGCAATCGAGAACCATGATCGCGGGTTGCGACAGAGGTCGATCTACTCCCTATTGCGGCTCTTGGATCGAGCTGGTTGGGGAAGGACATCGGGTCGTCGTCTTCCGAATACCGCGGAGAACATCATAGAGATCGCATGGCGAATCTTTGGCGAGGGCTCCTATGAAGGCAAGGGTCTAATCCAACGCCTTGCCAGCAGTGATCGCGGCGTCCTCGGCTGGAACGATCTCATGTTGTTCAGACTCCAATGCTCCGCAGATCGTCAAGGGCAGCTTTACAACCTGCATTCAGCTCTCATCGTCCATCAGGATAGGGGAGCTGCGACAACAGGTTTGGTCAATAATCTCGCATTAATGGGAATGAGAAGACTGTCTCAGGAGGTCTTCGCGCTGTTCAAGCGAACCTACATTGATCCCCGGCGAAACTTTTTTTCAGAAGTCAGTGATGCCCCAGATGAAGCGTTTCTCGGCGAAGCTTCGTCTCAACTTGGTCAGCGGGCCTCAAGGGGCGCTCAATCCGAGCAAGGTGCCCCTTCGCTTGCTCAGCGCGTTTTCTCGGCGCGCTCTGTCGTCAAATCCTTCGTGGCCTACCAACTGAGCAATTCGCTGCCGCCAAATGGGTCAGGTGTGGGCTGCGGGCTTTACGACGAGTGTGGGGCTGGTGATGGTGGTGGCATAGCAAGGCAAATGAACGAGTACGTGTTTGGAATCTGCTTCAACCCCACCATCCAAGAGGACAACGTCTTCCATTTCCTCGACCACTGCTTGTCGCATTTGAGTAACTCATTCTTTACAGGCGGAGATGAAGAGGGCTATTTTGCGTCCAAAGCTGAACTTCCAGGAGGTCTTGATCCGAAGGAGATGGGACGGTACTGGAGTCAGCACCAGGAACTCATTCGCAAACGAGTCCTACAAGTCGAAGAGCGGTACGTAGTCACGCCCAACTACACAGCTTCGTATCGCGAAGATCTGGCTGGAGTCTTCAAAGTACTTGATGGATTGGTCGACGAAGTATCAGCGGTGGAGGTGGAGTCCGACAAGCTTCTGCCGAACCTGAGTTAAGCAGGGTCGGACACGGGTTGAGCGCGCCTCAGCGACTCGGTGCAGCCTGCGCTCGGGGTACCTAGACCTCACACTCCCTGGCAGGTGCGCTGGCAGGGAGTATGTACGCGATTCTTGTTAGGGTCGCCAAAACTGGCTGTGGCTATTCCGAAGAAATTACGACAACCTTATTCCGTACCTCCACTTTGAGCGCTTGCCCGATCTTGAAGCCGGCCCGTTCCAACCATACTCCACCTAACCGGATCCATGGAACGCATCGCATTCCAGAATAGCGGTTGCCCTCGGCTGCCTTGACCCGGAAATGCCTGTAGCTAGTCGTGAATATGCGCACGTGCGCAGTGGAAGATATCTTCCCCATAGCGAACTCCTGATTCGAAACTTGGAATCGCCCGTGCAAACTGGGCGGCCGGGCACTTGAACACCGCCCGCAGATCGGCCCGCATGTTTCCCCTTTCGGGTCTTGTATCGATGCGCGCTGCCCGGCCTTAGCAGAAAGCTATGGAAGACACGCCACGACTGTCGGACGTGGCAACGCTGCGGGGGTGTGTTCAGCACCGACAGCTAGGCTAAGGATTGCGGATACTGCCGCCAATGAGACAACTCTGCATTGCGGTACCGCAACCCGCGAGGGCAGAGGAAGCGGGCGGATCTATTTCAAGCTCAAGGGATAGATCTGTGCCCTTTCGTCCGGTCCGCCGCCGTCATGAGACTTCGTCACCGCCATCAAGCTGCACCTCGTCCGACAAAGGCCAAAACTCTCCGACCAGCCTTTCACGCGGAAACGACGCAATCGCAGCCGTACTCAAGCCTTCACTGTCGCCACGGACCGATATCCGGCGCGGAAGTGGTTAGCGCCCTTGATCGCAACCAGCTTGTACCCGGTGACATCCAGCCCATGCAGCACAAACGGCTCGACATCAAAGATCTGCTCGGCACGCGAAGCCACGATGACATCGACACCGTTGATGATGAGGCGACACATCACCCCCAGGTCAAAGCGAACCCCTTCAAACATCGCCCCAGGGCGATTCACGAAACGACCGTCCGTAATGCATTTCACATAGGCATCGGCCTCGATCGACGCGCCCTGGAAGCGGCCTTGCTTGCCGCCCAGTGAGACCCTGATCGTGGCCCCGACGCCTGCATGCTGTGCTTGTGCAACCACGGCAGCATCGTTGATCGACGCGAAACAGCACGTGCCGGCGGGCGGATTGGCGTCCAGTAACGCGCGAAGCAGATGCGTGCCGTCTCCGGGTGTGCCGCCGCCCGGGTTGTCTGCGTACTCGTTGACAACGACAGGCCCCTCTGCCGCCGACAGGGCAAGGGCGACGCCCTGTGCGGGGGTCGGAAACGTCGGACGGAACGCCTCGCGATGCGACCAGATCCATTGCGCGACTTCGTCGACGCAACGCTGCGCAAGCGCGGCGTCTCCGGTTGTGGTGCACACGACCGCCGGGCAGGGGGCCGCGATATCCGCGTAGGGGAAGCCGTGGAACCACGAGCAGTCGATGACGCCGGGCTGTGCGGCCAGCTTCCGGCAAACGTCGTTGACTTCCGCCGGGATGAACCCGTCTTGTGTCGTCACGATGTACGGCAGCATCGGCAGGCGTCGCATTGCGGTGACCGGTGTGAGCCCGCCCCGAATCATCTCAAGCAGCAGCGCGACGGCTTCGACGCCCCGGTCATGGAAGTCGGTATGCGGATACAGCTTGCACGGCAACGTCAGGTCGCAAGCGTCGCGCATCGCGTCCGTCATGTTGCCGTGCAAATCGTAGACCGCGGCAATCGGGACACCCGGCCCGACCAGCGCACGAACGGCAAGCGCCAGATCGCCTTCGACGTCTTCAGTGCCGTCGGCGACACCGGCGCCATGCAGGGCCAGCAGCACGCCGTCAGCCGGCAGCGCAGCGCGAATGCCTTCGAGGATGTCTTGCTTCATGGCGGCATACGCGCCGGCTTCGATCGTGCCCGAGGGCGTCGCCTGCCCGACATAGGTGGGAATGAGCGTGGCGCCGGTCCTGCGCGCGCCTTCGATAAAGCCGCCCACCTGATGATTCGATTTGTCGAACGCCGCCAGGATTTCGTCGCCCCGATACTGCTCGAACGCGCGCAGCGGCGTCATGCCCGCGAATTCGGCGGCGTACGTGTTGGTCTCGTGGATGAGTCCGGCAACGGCCAGACGGACGGGCAATTGGTCTGAAGTCACGGGAATGCCTCCGGGAGGTAGGTGTTGCGCGCGATCAGCGATTGACCTTCTTTGGATCAAAGCTTAGGGCGATCTGGGCGCTGGAGACAAGCGCATGGCGCTCTGCCATCCCGACACGTGAAGCCTGCAGCAGACCAATTCCCAGCGGCGGATCAGGAGGCGCCACCTTCATAACCCTTCCCGTAGAACCTACGTTCGACAAGCCGATTTGAATTTTCCAGTGCGCCAGCATTTCCGCAGGGGATACTGGCGTCGGGAGATAGCGGGGAGGCTTTCTGGCTAGTTGCCGGCTGCCAACGCAGGCGCGGCAGCGGCGTTCGTGTCGCTCAATCCCATTTCGGCCAGTCCTACGGTGTAATGACCGCCGGTCTCTCTCTTCAGGGCGAGAAGGTCATAGGTCTTCAGCATGTCCACCAGGCCCGAATGTCCATAGCTGGCGGGCGAGAAGCTGGGGTCGGTACGCTTGAGATACTGGCCCAGAGCACCGAGATGCACGCGGCCCTCGGAGGTGTTGGCGGCAAGCAAGCTGATGGCTTCGACCACGAACCTGGGCCGTCGTTTGACTTGAGGCTGCTTTGGCGGAGCTGGCTTCGTCTGGACGGAAGCACCCCCGACCGTCTCGGGAATCGCTGCGGGGGCCGGTGTCCACTCGAAGAACTGGTCGCTGGCATTGCGCAGCGCTTCCGGCGTCTTAGCTTCTCCAACGATGCAAACCGTCGCGCCACGCTCTCGGAGCTTACGGCAGAGATAGGCAAAATCAGAGTCGCTGGTTACCAGGCAGAACTTGTCAGCCCGGTGATCGAACATGGCTTCCAGCGCATCCAGCGCAAGCGCAATGTCGGCGGTGTTCTTTCCCGCCGCGTATTGATACTGAAGGCAGGGCGTAAAGGCCTGCCGAACCAGCGCTTCTTGCCACGTCTTTCCGAGCGTGCTTTGATTGCCATAGCCGCGCCGGAGCACCACGCGTCCAAACTGGGCCACAACGCGAAGGGCGTAGTCCAGTATGTCCGGCGTCGTGTTATCGCAGTCGACAAGTACGGCAACACGAGATTCGGCAACGAGGGGAGGTGCGCTCATCTGTTCGCTCATCGAGTGACGAAGGGTGACGTCATGATAATGGCAAATCGATTCCTAATAGTAGGCTCCGCAATACGTCTGATATCGGAGAGGAGGAATCCGAATACCCTTTGGAGCCAGGTAGAACAACACTTTGGCTTAATCCAATACAGCATCACGCCGCGGCCGCTGAGAACATTACTCGAATCACCCAGGTGTCCAAGGCATAGCAGGCAACAAAGGCTAAGACGGTCGTCCCGGCGACCGTCAGCAATGCTCCGCGCTGGATCGGGCTGGCCCAGAGCAAGTATCCCAACGCCCCAAGCCAAACCATCGCGAGACCAAGGTCAACCAGAAGCACCGCCGCTGATACAACCCCCGCATAGCCAACAAACATATCATCGCGCGTTGGGGAGGCCATGACGTGAAAGAGGCTTAGCCCGATCAGGGAACCGGGCAGCAGTACCGAGGGCAACAGGAACAACCAACGCAGAACCATTACCTCACTCCATCAGCTGCGACTCGATCCGCCAGCTTCTGCAGCCGACGCGGCAAATCGGGCACCACGTGTGCATAGTAGAAATGGCCTTCACCAGTCCCGGCGGACATCTGGCTCGCAAGTGTTGGTGCTGCCGCAATCAGCGCGGCTTGCGACATGCCCGCGTAAATCGGGTCTCTGTGTTCAGTCAAGTCGATCACAATGACTTTGCGAATGTGAGGAAGCTTCCGCAGCTTATCCAGGAATGTCCCATCGATCGGCGAGCCGATCAGTACCAGATGGTCAACAGTATGCCCCTGCTTGGCGTAGTAGTTTGCGGTCTGCGCTGCAAGCAACGACCCATAGGAGTACCCGATCAGATTGAACTGCGCCGCGTCGGCTGACATGCCAGAGGTGATGACCCATTCCGCATTGTCCTCATAACGGATCGTGAGTCCGGCACGAATGGCGTCGACCAACATTCCACGCTCGCCGAGGACCGTCCGTGTTGCCGTGTTGGTCAGGCCCACATTGAACGATCGTATGCCTGACGCCTGGAACGCCTTTGCGGTGAGGGGGATGTAGCCACCATCCAGCCCAGCACCACCCCAATACAAGGTTCCCCGCGGCCGCAGCAAATAAACCTTGACGGGCTCCGTATCCGAGACCGGGGTCAACCGGACGTTGATTGTCTTGAGTGGTTGCATGACTATCTCTCCTCCCCAAAGACCTCAAGCCGAACCGTCATCGCGCGATCGGCGAACACTCGCGTGGTGAAACCTTCGCTGTCGGTACGACCCTCATGCTGACCGTTCTCGCCAGTCACGCGATACCGCCAGTTCATCAAGGGTTGGCCGCTGATTTCGTCCAGCAACTGGATGCGTTGATCATGACTGGCGGCTCCGTGTGAATGCAGCGATTGCACGGTTGCTGCAAAGCCGCCGCGCACGACAGCACGGCGTTCCGCAGCATCACCAGCAGTCATGGTCATGGTGAACGCCCGGGAGGCATGGAAGATCGGTGGCGGCTGGCAGCCGCAGGTACAGACGTCACCGCTGAGTGCGACTTGCTTGCCCAGGTCCGTGAAAAGCAGGCGTGGCCCGACACAGACAATGAAGGCTTCTTGCTTGCAAGCAGGGCAGTAGACGGCGTCGCCTTCCCGGGCAACAGGCTCGTTGTGCCAAAAGAAGGAGTCACTGCCGCCCACAATGACAGCTCCGTTGCTGGCGATGTCGCCTCTGATCAGATAGGTCCGGGTCACCATAACGAGACCTCGGCGCTTGAGGATGCGCTTTGTGAGCTTGACCTGACGCAAAGGTCTGTAGAGCTTGCTAGATGAAGAATCTTGATTCCGATTGAGGCCATATCCGGCTCCGTTGAGCATGGCAAGTCGCCACCGGAGATATGGAACAAGGCGTTGGGTACGGAATCAATCGGGAGACTTCCAAATTGGTCGCGGAAATTGCTTCAAGGTGTTCGGACCAGTTGTACGCCAGAACTTGGACAATAGCGTGCTGAGAACATGAAATCTGATCTTCGAAAGTTTGCCGGTCATGTGGTTGTCCCGGCGGCGCTCGTGGCAACCGGAATCTTGATCATCTTCCTATACCCTTTTCGCCTGTCGGACGAGAACGTAACGATTGATGTCATGTACATGCAGTATGCCTGCGGGGACTGCTACGTACAGTACCGGGTGCTAAAGGCAGGTGGAGGGGGCGGCCAGATGCAAGCCAGAACGTCCGATAACGAGAGCGATACCCCGACGCGGTTCATTGGCTGGGATGTCGTTGTTCTATACAAGGACTCTGACAAGCCGTTGCTCGAGTACGTAGAACCAGGCACCGCCTCACGCAATGACTGCGCTAGCCCCGTCGTCCGCCTGAGCGGGCAGTTCAGGCGCAAGCTGATCTACATGTTTCTCTACTCCGGCGAAAGGTACGATGGCATCTACTTTGATGCGGACACCGCTTCGATCGTCCCGAACGGCATCCACGGCTGCAGGCCGAGTCGCAGGGCGTCGATCCGATAAGCCAAGATATCTTCGGTGCAGCACTGGGTAATGACAGTGGTTTCGCCGCAGGTCAAACGCCTGAAACGGGGTGAAGCGTAGGGCGACTTTGGGGTAGGCAGCTTCTTGCGTAGGTGTCAGGCTGCCTGTTGCATCGCGCCACACACATGGCCGGCCAACGTCGCGGCGTAATCCTGGAACCGCCGAAGCTCCTCGGGCGGAACGAGCGAGCCGCCGGTGGCCCAGATCACATGCGTGGCGTCGTGCATGTTCAATCCGTGATCGCGCACATACGCCTGGCCCTCCGGCGAGCCGCTCAGCCAGCCCGGGCCTCCGATGCCGGCGGCCGCTGACGGCTCCACTTCCACGCCCATCGACGTCTTGAGCGCGAGCAACTGAACGTAGAGCTGATCGTCGGCGACGGTGAACACGCCGGCGAGTTGGGAAGCCATCAACGGGCTGATCAGATGGGATGCCTGGCCGACGGCGAGGCCATCGGCGTCGGTCCGGTTATCCAGGCCGATGTCGTAGACGGATACGGGAGCTTGCGCACCTGAGGCCAACTGCACCAGTACGCACGGCGAGGCCACGGGCTCGGCGAAAAAGCAGTGCACATGTTCGCCGAACAGGGCCTTGAGCCCGTAAGTGATACCACCGGGTGCGCCGCCGACACCGCAGGGCAGATAGACGAAGAGCGGATGCGCGGCATCCACGACGCGGCCGGCTTCGGCCAGTTGGCGCGCCAGGTGGCGTGCCGCGGCAGCGTATCCGAAGAAGAGCATGGCGGAGCGCTCGTCATCGACAAAATGGCAGCGCGGCGCTGCCAGCGCCTGCTCCCGGCCCGCTGCCACGGCTTCGGCGTAGTCGCCTTCATGTTCCACGACGCGTACGCCGCGTTTGCGCAGGCGGTCCTTCTTCCACGCCTTGGCGTCGGCGGACATATGCACAACCGCATCGAACCCGAGAGCAGCCGCCATCACGCCGATGCTCAGGCCAAGGTTGCCGGTGCTGCCGACCGTCACCGAGTATTGCGAGAACAGCGCGCGCGCCGCCGCCGTCGCCAGCACGCGGCGATCACCGTCCAGGTCGAGGACACCGTGCTCGATCGCGATGGATTCGGCAATCGCCAGCACTTCATGAAAGCCGCCACGAGCCTTGATGGAACCGGCAATCGGCAGTTCGTCGTCCCGCTTGATGAACCAGGCGCCCTCGGCGCCATCGTTGCCGGCGATCGCATGCTGGAGTGCGGTGGCAGGCATCAGTTGCGATTCAACTTGCCCGTGGCATGACGCCAGTTCGGGAAACAGCGTCGCCATGAGCGGTGCACAGCGCGCAAGACGCGACTCGGCCGATGCGATCCCTTCCGTCGATGGGGCAGAAGCTGGCAGGGGTTGCCCCAGCCTCGGATTCAGCCAAAGCAGCGGCTGTCTCGATTGAAGTCTTGCTAATAGATCGCCTGTGAGCGGTAGAGTGGCCATTACGTCCTTCTCCAAGGAATCCCTTATGAGCCGTGATCGTAGACTCTGTAGTCGTGCAAAAATAGCGATCGTTTCTAACGCATGCATTAGTCAGGCTAATACGAATGCAGCTCGATTCCTCTGTCCTCGGCGCGCTGCGGTGTTTTGAAGCTGCGGGGCGCCTGTTGAGCTTCACCAAGGCCGCCGAATCGCTGAACCTCACCCAAAGCGCGGTGAGCCAGCAGATTCGCCATCTGGAAGACCGTCTCGGTTATGTGCTCTTCGTGCGCCAGCCGCGCAACTTGAAACTGACGCCAAAGGGCGAGGCGCTGTTCGAGACGACCACGCGCGCGCTGCATGAGATCCAGCAGACCATCCAGCGACTCGGCCTGCCAAACGCGCCTTTGCAGGTCAATTGCCTGCCGTCGTTTGCGCTGCAATGGCTGATGCCGCGCCTGACCGAGTTTCACCGCGAGCAGCCGGATGTTTCGGTGCGCCTGAAAGCCGAGTTCCAGTCGCTGGACAAGCAAGCGATGGACGCGGAAGACATTGACGTGGCAGTGCGTTACGACCCGGTCCGCTACTGCCAGTTGCACGCGGACGTTTTGCTGGATGAGTACCTGATTCCTGTGGCCACTCCCGAGTACCTCGCCCGGCATCCCGGGTTATCTGAGGGCGCTTCGCTCGACGGCGTCGAGTTGCTGCATGACGCATCGCCATGGGTCGGCGCAGCCGAGTTCGTGGAGTGGCGCACATGGATCGAGGCGTTCCACCCGGCATGGATTGCGCATCTGGAGGGGCCGCAGTTCAATCTTTCGAGCCTTGCCATCAGCGCGGCGTTGAACCATCAGGGGGTGGCAATGGGGCGTACGGCTCTGGTCTATGACGAGATCAGGAGCGGACGGCTGGTGAATGTCTTCGGCAAGCACGTACGCGCGCCGGCGCGCTACATGCTGCTTTCTCGTAATCCTGAGGATCGGCGCACGACCATTTTCTCAAAGTGGCTCAAGGCGGAGTGTGCGAGATTCGAGGCCGCGCGGATGAAGTTGCTTTCGGTGAATGGGGTGTCACGAGAAGCCGGGTAGGGGCCTCTGATACTGCTGTCGGTGCCGCCGAAGAGGCCAGTCATCGCACCGAGACTGGCCGCCAGTTTGCACGTGCTCGGAATCAGTCGGCGTCAACTTTCAGGTTGCGCAACAGCGGTTGCCATTTGTCGCTCTCAGCCTTCAGCCAGTGCTGCAGCCCCTGAGGGGTCTGTTTGTCCAGCGGGACGATCTGCGCACCCAGTTCGGTCAGCTTGGCGACTACTGCCGGGTCCCGCAGCCCCTTCTGCAGCGCCTCCGTAATGCGCTTCGTGATGGCCGGCGATGTGCCTTTCGGCGCATAGATGCCGTGCCAGACCTTGACCTCGAAGCCTTTGAGACCGCCTTCCTGAAGTGTTGGGGCCTGGGGCAGCGCGGCAATCCGTTGAGCCGTGGTGACGCCGAAGAGCTTCACGCGACCGGCCTTGATCTGCGGCAGAGTGGCAGTCGTCTGATCGCACAGCAGGTCGACTTGCCCGCCCAGCAATGCGGTAAGCGCGGGCCCGGCACCGGGATAGGGAACCGCCGTCATCTTGGTTTGCACCGACTCCTCAAACAGCAGGCCACACAATTGCGATACCGCGCCCAGGCCTGCGTTTGCCAGCGAGACTTTGTCCCGGTTCTGGCGAACATAGTGGATCAGTTCCGGCAGCGTTGAGGCGGGGAGGTCTTTGCGGCCCATCAGCGTCATCGGTACATCGGCGACTTGCCCGATGTACTCGAAGTCCTTGAGCGGATCGTAGGAGAGCTTTTTGTAAAGCGCGGGCGCCGTTGCCATCCCGTTGTGGTGAATCAGGATGGTGTAGCCGTCGGGCTGGGCGCGGGCAACGTACGCTGCCGCCACCGTGCCGCCGGCGCCGACGCGGTTCTCCACGATGACACTTTGACCAAGCTCGCGCGTGATGGCAGCCGCGAGCGAACGAGAGACCACATCGGTGGGGCCGCCAGCGGAGTAAGGAACAACCAGAGTAATGGGCTTGGACGGGTACGCGTCCGCGGCCTGGGCGGTCGATGCCAACATCGTTGTTGTAAGCAGGCCAGACATCAACACGCTGGCAATCCTGTATCCAAGCATCATTGTCTCCATCTTGATTTGCCGGCACGCGAGAAATCGCCAGCGAAAGGTGCGTTGCACGTACGATGGGAGACGCCGCTAAATGCGGCAATTCTTATTTCCTGAAGTGGACTTTTGTGGTGGGTGAATGCTGCGCTGCACAGCGGCGATGCAATGCCAGCCTAGCGGTGGAAGGCGACCGTCCCGATGACGTTCCCCATTTGGTCCCGGCCAATCGAAGTACACATACCGCAGTACCCAACGGTCGTCGTATTGACGGGCGAGCGCAAGCGCATGCTTAAGCAACTGCGGCGCGCCAATGTGCCGAAACGCTTCGCGCCCTGCTTGCAGGGCTTGCGCAAGGGACTGCGCTCGGGGCAGTCCGACTTCCTCCCAACGGCTGCGTCCCTTTGCAAGGTATGGCGGCCTGAACGCCTCGCCCAACTGCGTTGCCTTGCCGCGTAGCCATTCCGTGAACCTGCTCTCCACGCCAGCCATGATGCCGTTCGCCAGTGGCAAGCACACATCCAGATTGGCGTGGCTGTCGACCCCGGTGGGCAGTTTGGATTCGAATAGCGCTGCGGTCGGGCAGGAGGGCAGCGCCAGCGCTTTCATCAAAGGCGTGGCATCGGCGCAATCGGTCCAGAAATCGAAGATGTTCGCGGCCAGCGCGGAGGACGAATGCAGGGCTCGCATCTTTGCTGGCTTGTCCCCACGCTCAAGTAGTTCGCCACCGTCGCCATTTGCAAACGCTGCCAATGTTGCTGGCGAGAGTGGCCGCATCAGATTCAGGTCCAAATCGGGGACATAACCGCGTGCGTCAAAGGCGATGCCCCGAGTCGCCGCCCACTCCTGCTGTGCCCTGAATATGGCTGCCGATATAGCATTGGACGGCGGCTGAGCGCAGGTATGTAGCCAGCCGCCCTCGCTTGTCGCGCATCTGAACGGAGCAAGGCGTTACGCCAGAGCACCATCAAGATAGAGATCGACATTGCGAGCAGGAGCGTCCGAAGGCCACTTCTGGTCCAGCCCAGCCACAAAGCGGGCGCCGTCGTAATACGGATCCACATTGCGCGCACCGTCGACATACGGGCTGCGCGGCTCCTGCACCGAACGGGCCCCTTCGGTGTACGGGTCACGTGCATCGCTGACCGAACGGGCACCATCGGTGAACGGGTCGCGTGCGCCAACGTGCGAAAGGCCGGCGGCTTGTGCACCGGCGGCAGCGGCAACCAGGGCGATAGCGAGAACAAAGCGCTTGGTGATGTTGGTAGTCATGATCGATTCCTTTGGCAATAAGTAGGTTTGAGGTCCGGCGGAGACCGCTTCGTTGCAACTCGCCGCCCGGCCTTGGAAAGCATTAAAGGAAACCGATGTATCTCGCCTGTAAAGCGCGCGAGCCCTATTTGTCGGAGTGAGTGTCATCGCCGCAGAGCGATACAAAGCGGTACAAACTCCCCCCACGGATCACGCGGCACATGCGCCGGATACCCCATCAGAGTGACGAGGGAGTGCGGCTTCGACTGCATCGCGGCACTTGTGGCCCGGAAGGGGGGAGCGTCAAAGTGATGCCACGGGCAGTTTCTCAACTTACGCCGCCCCATGCCGTTAAGACGCCTGCCGTACCCAGCCAGTACCCCCGGCATCCCGCCCCTACATCAAAAACCCCGGCAATGAAAATCGCAGTCAAACTCCCGCTAGCCTTCGCCGCAGCCCTCCTCGTCATGTTCGCCGGCGCGCTATACGGCCTCAGCACCCTGAACAGCTCTATCGACGAATACAACAACGTGGTGCTGCAGCGAGTCGAAGAAGAGCGCCTCGTCACCGCGATGCTCGTCGACTTCAAGGAGCAGGTCCAGGAGTGGAAGAACACGATTCTGCGCGGACACGATGCGGCCAGGCTGGAGAAGCACTGGTCCGCATTCGCCGCCCGTGAGAAGGCAGTCCGCGAACGTGGCGCGCTGCTGGGCAAGCGGCTTGCCGAGGGTAAATCCAGGGAACTGGTCACGCAGTTCAACCGTGCGCACGAAGCGATGGGCGCGGGGTATCGTCGCGGTTTCGAGGCGTTCAAGGCGGCCGATTTCGACCCGACCGCAGGCGACCGGGTTGTCGCGGGCGTCGACCGGGAGCCAGCGCGCCTGCTGGAGGAAGCCGCGCGCCTGATCGCCGCGGATACCGCGGCCGTGTCCGCGCAGACGGCGGCAGCGGCGAGCCGCGCTGCCACGCTCAGCTACGTCCTGATGTTCGCGGCGTTCGTCTGCGGGCTGGCCGGCGCGATGTTGTTCAGCCGCACGCTGACCAGGCCGCTGTCGCGTGCGCTCAATGTCGCCCAGACCGTGGCAAAGGGCGACCTGTCGACACGGATCGACACGCGCGGCAAGGACGAGATCGCGGCGCTGATGCACGCGCTGCACGACATGCAGCACAGCCTGTCCGAGGTCGTTGGCCTGGTCCGCCGCAATGCGGAAGGGGTGGCTGCGGCCAGCAGCCAGATCGCGAACGGCAATTTCGACCTCTCGGCCCGCACCGAGCAGCAGGCCGCTTCGCTCGAGCAGACCGCTGCCAGCATGGACGAGCTGACCGCTACCGTGCGCACCAACGCGGAGAATGTCGAACAGGCATCCCACCAGACCACCGTTGCCCGCGACATCGCCCGGCGCAGCGCCGACATGATGGGCGACGTCGTCACCACCATGCAGGAGATCGCAGACCGCTCGGCGAAGGTGGCCGACATCGTTGGCGTAATCGAAGGCATTGCCGTCCAGACCAATCTTCTGGCGTTGAACGCGGCCGTCGAGGCGGCGCGCGCCGGCGAGCAGGGACGCGGCTTCGCCGTGGTTGCGAATGAAGTCCGCACGCTCGCGCAGCGCAGCGCGGTGGCCTCGCGCGAGATCAAGGTGCTGATCGAAGTGGCGGTCGAGCGGGTCGCAGCCGGCCATGCGCTGGTCGGCAACGCCGGCGGCACCATCGAAGAGATGACTGCCGCGATGGCGCAGGTGTCCCGCTTTGTGAATGAAATGGCCGCGGCGTCCGGCGAGCAGAGCAACGGCATCGAACAGGTCAATATGGCCGTTGGTCAGCTCGATCAGGTCACCCAGCAGAATGCCGCGCTCGTCGAAGAGGCATCGGCGGCTACGCAGTCGATGGCAGAGCAGGCGAGGGCGCTGCGCGAGGCGGTGGCGGTGTTCCGGCTTGGCGGGCAGGGGATGGTGGCTGCGTGATTCAATCCGATTCCTTCAGGCGCTAAGCCCTCCGGGAAGGCGCTTCATCCGCACCCACCCGGCATCTCCGTGCCGACCCGATGCACTGCAATCCCTTCTATCGGATCCAGCGGCTCGCGCCATGGGGCACGCTCCAGTGCGCGTTGCGTGTCCTTGTACCCGGCCATCCAGCGGCGCTCGATCCCGCAAGTGGAGAAGTCGATATCGCGGTGAATGTCGTTGCCGTCGAGTTGCGGCGCGTCGAGCTCGACTACATGCATGGTCGTCCCGCATCCCCAGCCGAGCAGTTCCTGCACGTCGGCCTGCACGCGTTCGCTTTCGGGGATGTGCTTGCCCAGTTCGCGGATCACATGCCGCAGGCGGTGGATCTGCCGCTGCCGCTCCAGATGGGATTCCGCCCGGCTGGAATACTGGATATCCCGCAGCCGGCTCATTACCTGCCAGATCGAATCGGGCTCCGGGCCGCTGGCGGGCCAAAGCTGCACGGCGAAGATCAGCGAGCTGCGGCGCGGGCGGTCATCGAGAATCGCTTCCAGCGGCGTGTTCGAATAGATGCCGCCGTCCCAGTAGGGCTCGCCCTCGACCTGTACGGAAGGGAAGCCAGGAGGGAACGCCGCCGAGGCCATCACGTGATCAATATTCAGCGGCGTGTCGCGGTTGGTGAAGTAGCGCATGCGGCCGCTCCGGACACTGACCGTGCCGACCGTCAGCCTTGTCTGCCCGGCATTCAGGTAGTCGAAGTCGACCAGCCTGGCCAGGGTCGCGCGCAGCGGCGAAGTCGAGTAGAACGCCGCCCTGGCGAGGCCGACAGTGGCGCGTACGCCCAGCCACCAGGCATCGGGGCTCGGGGTGAAGAACGAGGGAATGCCCCGGGTTGTGACCGACAGCACCCGCAGCCAGTCCTCGATCTGTCGAAAGCCGCCGCTCCCTTCGGCAGTGCCTCGATAGGCAACGCCGTCCCAGAATTGCTTGAGCCGGGAGAGCCGCTGCTCAGGCGGATTGCCGGCGATGATGGCCCCGTTGATCGCCCCGATCGAGGTGCCGATCACCCATTCCGGCTCGAGACCCGCCTCATGCAGGGACTGATAGACGCCCACCTGGTAGGCGCCGAGTGCGCCACCGCCTTGCAGTACCAGCACGACCTGGCCCGGTAGCTCCGCGAACGACGTTCCAGCATGCGCGGAGCTGGCGCCTGGTGCTTTTGCGTTCTCGCCCATTTGCTCCCCCAGTCTGTCGTGGCACAGGGACGCCAACTGTTCGCCAGTATCGCCCTGCATATCAGGGCCGGCAATCGCCAACTGACGGTGTCGCGGCGCCTTTTTCCCCGGAGTGGCGCTTCAGATACCGGAGCCCTGCGTTTGCCGGCGCATACCGCAAGTTCTTCGGATCTATGCAGAATCCGGCCGCGCGACATCGCGGCGGCGCGCGGCGTTACCTATGCTGGACAGAAGCGGCGATCCGGCCGGGCAGCCGCGTGGTTCCATCTCATTTCAAGGAGACAACCGTGGACAAGCGATTGAGTGAAGAAGGCATGGATCTGATCTTTCGCGAGGCTCGCACGCACAGCGCGTGGCTGAACAAGCCCGTGAGCGACGAGACCCTGCGGCAACTCTATGACCTGATGAAATGGGGGCCGACCAGCGCCAACTGCTGTCCCGCGCGCATTCTGTTCCTGCGTACCCCTGAGGCCAAGCAGCGCCTGTTGCCCGCGCTGGCACCGGGCAACGCAGAAAAGACCATGGCCGCGCCGGTCACGGCCATCATCGCCTATGACATCAAGTTCTACGAGCTTCTACCCAAGCTGTTTCCGCATGCGGACGCACGCTCATGGTTCACCGACACGCCGGAACTCGCGCTCACCACCGCGAGGCGGAACAGTTCCCTGCAGGGCGCGTACTTCATGATTGCGGCCCGCTCGCTGGGGCTCGACTGCGGGCCGATGTCCGGCTTTGACAATGCCAAGGTCGATCATGAATTCTTTCCCGCGGACCCGAAGGAGAATGCCTTCCAGCTCGAATATTTCCCGGACAGCCATGTGAAATCGAACCTCCTGTGCAATCTGGGCTATGGCGACCCTGCCAAGCTGTTTCCGCGCAGCCCCCGCCTGGATTTCGACGAGGCATGCAAACTGCTCTGAAGCAACTGGTGTCGCGCGACCGTGCGCGGCGCCGGTCCGCGACACCCGATCTCTTGCTGGCTCCGGCGTCCGAACTTCAATCTGTGGCGCGGGCCAGACCATGGCGCAATATCGTCTTGTCCGACGATCGTGTATTGGATAATGAAACGCCTTCAAAGCCGCGCTTGACGAGATTGCGGAGAAGCAGATAGATTGGCGCAATCATGAGCCGCTGCCCTGCCTCCCTCTCTCTCCTCACTGCGAACCAACCGCAATGGGGCGCGCGCGCCAAATCCAAAAAACAGTCGCTCACCTGACCGGAGCGCGCTGTTCCGTCAGTTGAGCGACGGAACAGCATCAGTGTAGAAGACGGTCTGCCAGTTTCCCCCTTACTGTCTTGAGCGCCTCTTGCTCCGTCGCTTGCCTGCGCGGTTTCCGAATCGGTCGATCCGGAGCATGCAATGCAAGAAGTGGAACATCTCTATCGTGGTATCTGGCTACCCCTGGTCACCCCTTTTCGCAACGATGAGGTGGATTACGTCGCACTGCGGCGGCTAGTGGCTTATTACCGCTGCAGTGGCCTGGCGGGATTAGTGGTGTGCGGCAGCACCGGCGAAGCCGCCGCGCTCGATGAGGCGGAACAGCTGGCGGTGCTGGATACCGTGCTGGCCGAGGCGGGGGAGTTGCCGGTCATGATGGGCCTGGCCGGCAATAATCTCCGGCATGTGCTGGGCCGTCTGGACAGGATTGGCGAACGTCCGCTGGCGGGGGTCCTGGCGCCTGCGCCGTACTACATCAGACCGTCGCAGGAAGGATTGAAGGCATATTTTCGCGAGCTGGCCGACAGATCCCGCGCACCACTGGTGCTGTATGACATTCCCTACCGGACCGGTGTGACGCTGAGCGCTGAAACGCTGCTTGCGTTGGCGAACCACGGCAATATCCGGGGTATCAAGGACTGCGGCGGGAATGCTGAAACCACACAGGCGCTAATCGCCGATGGCCGCCTGGCCGTCCTCGCGGGAGAGGATCACGAACTGCTTGCCACGCTGTGCATGGGCGGCCAGGGCGCGATCGTTGCATCAGCGCACATTCGGCCTGATCTCTTCTCGGCGTTGTGGCGCGCGGTGGCTGACCAGCGCCTGAGCGTTGCCCGCCATCTTTTCCATGCCCTGATGCCGCTGATTCGGCTCGTGTTTGCGGAACCTAATCCAGGTCCGATCAAGACACTGCTGGCCAGGCATGGCTGGCTGTCTGATGAACTGCGATTGCCAATGACGTCGGCTTCGACCGCGCTAGCTGAGCAATTGGCGATTGCGTGTGAAACCTTGGATTCGCGACACGTGAATGCTTTGTAGTTGCGCAGGCTGGAGGTAGGCGTACGGTCACTGCCGTATGTCTGCCCGTTATTGTGAGTAAGGACTGTGTCCGAATGCCAGGGACCTTCGCCTACGGAGCCGGCGGGAGGCTCGGTACAGGGAACTCGGCGGCGAGGACGACTCGCCGGCCGAATCGCCGATTCCAGAGTCGTCTCAACGCGGCCTTACCTCCATGGCACGACACTTTTCCGATGCACCCGGATTTTGCTTAATTCTAGGTTGTCACTTGACAACCTACGATTGCTTATCTAGCCTCGGAGATATAGATGGTCGTCCGTGCCAAACACCCGAAGAAGGAAGTCGAAGAAGCGCTAAGGTACGCCGAGTCGCAGGGCTGGCGCGTCGAAAAGGCGAAGGGAAACGGACATGCATGGGGCCGCATCTACTGCCAGCCCAACGATAAGGGATGCCGCGGCGGCGAGTTCTGTGTCTTCAGCATCTATAGCACGCCGAAGAGTCCGTTCAACCACGCTGACAGGGTCAGGCGGATCGTGGACCACTGCTCGTATCGGTACGAGGAAGCAATACCGCTTAAGCTGCTTAAGAGGACCTAGCCATGGAGTATGCATTCACCCTCAGATACCAACTGTCGCAGGACGACAGCGATCCCGACACGCTGGTCGAGCGGCTCTATGAAGCCGGATGTGACGACGCGATCGTAGGAACGGGCGTGGCCGGCCGGATCGCGCTCGCCTTCGACCGCGAAGCTGAATCCGCCAGCGCTGCCATCATGAGCGCCCTTGCCGATGCCAGGCGCGCAATGCCATCTGCCACGCTGATCGAAGCCGCTCCCGATCTGGTGGGACTCACCGATATCGCCGATGCCGTTGGCATGTCCCGCCAGAACATGCGCAAGCTGATGCTTGCCAATCCGGATTCATTCCCGGCACCAGCGCATGAAGGCACCAGCTCCCTCTGGCACATGATGGAGGTTCTCTTGTGGATGAGCGGAAAGGGCTATGAGATTGAGCGGGGACTCATTGAAACCGCATCCACGACCAAGCAAGTCAACCTGGCCAGGCGCGCCCGAGATGTGGTTCCGGCGATGGCGCGGCAGTTGCGGGCATTGTTAGCGTAGGGCCGCAGGCAGGATGACTCACGCCGCTGTCATCGCCCTGTCATTCCGGCCATCGACAATGCGCAGCGAAGCAGGGGGCCGAGCCTTCCCGGCTGACCGCGTGACGCGGCGCAGCGACGGAATGTCTTGACTCCCGATTTTTTCCGCCTTCAATGAAAACGTTTTCATCCGGCCCCGCCGCTCTGGCTGCCCGGAATGCTCGAATCAGGTAGCCGTGACGCGAAAACACATCCCCGGTGGCAAGCCCGCCAAGCCCGAAGCCAGGCCCGACAGCGGCGGCGCGACGCTGCTCGACGTGGCTCAGGCCGCGCGCGTGTCGCTGGCGACCGCGTCGCGCGTTTTCAGCGCACCCGGCATGGTGCGGGAGAGCACCGCACAGCGTGTGCTCGACGCGGCGCACAAGCTGAGCTTTCGCCCGAACCTGCTTGGCAGCAAGCTGCGCGCCCAGCAGTCCCGGATGATCGGCGTGATGCTGCCGACGATGGACAACGCGGTATTCGCGGAATGCTGGCGCGGGATCGAGGAGGCGGCGCTCGCCGCCGGCTACTCGCTGATGCTGGTGACGAGCGGCTACGACCCGGCGCGCGAGCGCGAGCGCGTGGAGTACCTGCTGCGTCATCGCGTCGACGGCATGGTGCTGACCGTGGCCGATGCGGCACGCAGCGCGGTGCTGGACCAACTCGACGGCGAGGGCGTGCCGTATGTGCTCGCGTACAACCAGGCCAGCGCACGCGGCCGTCGGCATTCGGTTTCCGTGGACAACCGCGGCAGCGCCTGCGCGGGCGTGGAGACGCTGATCGCGGCTGGGCACCGGCGCATCGTCGTGGTCTCTGGCGCCTTTGTTGCCTCGGACCGCGCGCGCCAGCGCTTTGCGGGCTACCAGGACGCGATGCGCGAACACGGGCTGGAGCCGGTCCCGGCACTCTGCCTGCCGTCGCACACCGCCAGCAATGCGGCGCAGATCCGCGCGCTGATGGACGCTGACGACGCCCCCACGGCCTTCTTTTGCACCAACGACCTGCTGGCGATCGGCGTGATCGCCGACCTGGGCCGGCTCGGCCTGCGCGTGCCGGCCGACGTCTCCGTGCTCGGCTACGACGGCATCGCGCTCGGCAGCGTGGTCGAGCCGACGCTCGCGACCGTGGTGCAGCCCAACACCGACATCGGCACCCGGGCCGTGCGCCATCTGCTGGCGCGGCTGCGGGCCACGCCCGACGGCGCGCCGGCGCCCGCGCGCGTGACGCTGCTGCCCCACGCGCTGCGCGTGACCGGCACCATCGCGGCGCCGCCGGCGCGTGCGAATCCGGGCATTCCCGCGCATGTCCCGCGCGTTGCCGCACGAATCCGGCGTATCCCATAACCCAGCTTTCCACCACCGACAGTTGCCAACCAAGGAGCCTCACATGCAACCGTTCTCCGCCTGGCGCCGCCCGCTGCGCCGGATCGCCCTGATGTTCGCCGCCGCGGCCTTCAGCCACGGAGCCTTCGCGCAGACCGCCATCTGCTACAACTGCCCGCCCGAATGGGCCGACTGGGCCGCGCAGATCCGCGCCATCAAGGAAAAGACCGGCGTTACCGTGCCGCTGGACAACAAGAACTCCGGCCAGTCGCTGGCGCAGTTGGTGGCGGAGAAGGCGAGCCCGGTGGCCGACGTGGTCTACTACGGCGTGACCTTCGGCATCCAGGCCAAGAAGGACGGGGTGACCGCACCGTACAAGCCAGCGCACTGGAACGACATCCCCGATGGCCTGAAGGACCCGCAGGGCAACTGGTTCGCGATCCACTCGGGCACGCTCGGCTTCATGGTCAACGTGGACGCGCTGCGCGGCAAGCCCGTGCCACAGTCGTGGGCCGACCTGCAGAAGCCCGAGTACAAGGGCCTGATCGGCTATCTCGACCCGGCCAGCGCGTTCGTCGGCTACGTCGGCGCGGTCGCCGTCAACCAGGCGCTGGGCGGCACGTTCGACAACTTCGGCCCCGCCTTCAAGTACTTCAAGGACCTGCAGAAGAACCAGCCGATCGTGCCGAAGCAGACCGCCTACGCGCGCGTGCTCTCCGGCGAGATCCCCATCCTGCTCGACTATGACTTCAATGCGTACCGCGCCCGCTACAAGGACCACGCCAACGTGGCCTTCGTCATCCCGAAGGAAGGTACGGTCGTGGTGCCCTACGTGATGAGCCTCGTCAACAAGGCCCCGCATGAGGCCGAGGGCCGCAAGGTGCTGGACTTCGTGCTGTCGGACGCCGGCCAGGCGCTGTGGGCCAATGCCTACCTGCGCCCGGTGCGCAGCAGCGCGGTTTCGAAGGAGGTCCAGGCACGCTTCCTGCCGGCCTCCGAGTACGCGCGTGCCAAGCCGGTCGATTTCGGCCGCATGGCCGATGTGCAGAAGGCATTCAGCGAGCAGTACCTGAAGGAAGTGCGCTGAGCACGCGCTGGTAATGGTCAGTCGTCCCCGCCCCCCGCTCGCGCGGGGACGACGCCACGGCAAGGCCCATCCCATGACAAAGCGAAATCTCCTCCTGTTCGGCTTCGCACTGCCGGCACTGGTCGTCTTCCTTGCGTTCTTCTGCCTGCCGATGGCGCGCCTTGTCGCGGTCAGCGTCGAAGGGCCGCAAGGCGCGGGCGTGTACTGGACCGTGCTGACGAGTCCCCGCTATCTGCACAGCCTGATGGTGACGGTGCTGCTGTCCGGCGCCGTCACGCTGGCGACGCTCGTCATCGCCGGCATCGCCGGCACGTTTCTGCAGCGCAACCCCGTGCCGGGCAAGCCCGCGCTTGTCGCCGTGCTGACGTTCCCCCTGGCGTTCCCCGGGGTGGTGATCGGCTTCATGGTCATCATGCTCGGCGGACGCAACGGCCTTTCGGCGATGGTCGGCGACTGGCTCGCGGGCGAGCGCTGGGCCTTTGCCTACGGGCTTGCCGGCCTCTTCGTCGGCTACCTGTACTTCTCGATTCCGCGCGTGATCCTGACCGTGATGGCGGCGGTGGAGAAGCTCGACACCTCGCTCGAGGAAGCGGCGCGCTCGCTCGGCGCGAGCCCGTGGCGCGTGGTGTGCGACGTGATGCTGCCCGCGCTGATGCCGGCGATGCTCTCCAGCGGCGCAATCTGCTTCGCGACCAGCATGGGCGCGTTCGGCACGGCATTCACGCTGGCCACGCAGCTCGACGTGCTGCCGCTGACGATCTACAACGAATTCACCAACTACGCCAACTTCGGCATGGCGGCCGCGCTCTCCATCCTGCTGGGCAGCGTGACCTGGGCCCTGCTCGCGGTGGCGCGCTGGTTCTCCGGCGATGCCGTCGCCGCCACCGCCTAGGAGCTCGATCATGTCTACCGTTCGCCCTGGCCTTCGCTACTGGCTGCAGCTCGCGCTGACGCTGGCGGTCTGCCTGTTCATGATCGTGCCGGTCGTGCTGTCCGTGCTGGCCGGCCTCACCAACAACATCTTCGTCGGCCTCGCCAGCGGCCTTACCACTCGCTGGCTCGAGGAGGTCTGGTCGCTGTACCGCAATACGATCTTCCTGTCGCTCGGCATCGCGCTCGCATGCCTGGCCTGCACGCTGGTGCTCGGCGTGCCCGCCGCGTACTACATGGCGCTGCGCCGCAACCGCGTCACGCGCCTGATCGAGGAACTGCTGATGTTGCCCGTGGCGATCCCGGGCCTTGCCACCGCGCTCGGCCTGATCCTGCTCTATGGCCAGTGGCAGGCGCTGCGCACGAGCTGGGTGTTTATCCTGATCGGCCACGTGCTGTTCACGCTGCCGTTCATGGTGCGTGCCGTGCTGGCGATCCTGTCGGCCATCGACATCCGCACGCTCGAGGACGCGGCCGCCAGCCTTGGCGCCGGCCGCATGCAGCGCTTCTTCACGGTGATCCTGCCGAACTGCCGCCAGGGGATCCTGGCCGGCGCGCTGATGGTGGTCACGCTGTCGGTCGGCGAGTTCAACCTGACCTGGATGCTGCACACGCCGACCACGCAGACGCTGCCCGTGGGACTGGCGGACAGCTATGCGTCGATGCGGCTCGAGATCGGCTCCGCCTACACCATCGTCTTCTTCGTGATGATCATTCCGCTGCTCGTGCTGATGCAGGCGCTGGCCGCCATGGGCGCGCGCGCCCGCAAGCACGTGCGCGCCGAGGTGCCGGCCGTGACCGCCGCGCCCGCCACCCCTACCGAGACCCGCCATGCATGAACCCACGACCATCCGCCTGCGCCGCTGCGGCAAGACCTTCGCCGACGGCGCACTGGCGCTGCAGCCGCTGGACCTGGACATCGGTGCCGCCGAGACGCTGGTGCTGCTCGGCCCCTCGGGCTGCGGCAAGACCACCACGCTGCGCATCATCGCGGGACTGGAGTCGCCGGACGCTGGCGGCGAGGTCTGGTTCGGCGACACCAACGTGACGGCGCTGCCGATCGAGCAGCGCGGCGTCGGCATGGTGTTCCAGAACTATGCGCTGTTTCCCAACATGACGGTCGCCGAGAACATCGGCTACGGCCTGCGCGTGCGCCGCGTGGACGCCGCCACGCAACGCCGGCGCATCGACGACATGCTCGGCATGATGCATCTCGGGCCGTTCGCCGACCGCCGCGTCGACCAGCTTTCCGGCGGCCAGCGTCAGCGCGTGGCGCTCGCCCGCGCCATTGCCGTGCAGCCGCGCGTGCTGCTGCTGGACGAGCCGCTGACCGCGCTCGACGCCAAGCTGCGCGACGCATTGCGCGCCGACATCAACCAGCTCCTGCGCAGCCTGCGCATCACGGCCGTCTACGTGACGCACGACCAGGCGGAGGCGATGGCGCTCGGCGACCGCATCATCGTCATGGACCGCGGCCGCATCGCGCAGGCAGGCACGCCGCAGGAGATCTACCGCGCGCCGGCCAATGCGTTCGTCGCGGATTTCATCGGCACGATGAACCGCCTCTGCGCCACGGCGGAGCACGGCGGCGCGTGGCGCGTGCCGGGCGGCGTGGTGCCGCGCGACCCCAAGACCGCGGCCGGCCCGCGTGCCGAACTCATGTTCAGGCCCGAGGACGTGGCGCTCGCGCATGCGGACAACGCGCATGTGCAGGGTGCTGTGATCACCGCGCTGTTTCTCGGCAACTGCACGCGGCTGCTGGTGGATGTTGGCGCCGGCGCGCCGCTGATCGTCGACACCACGCGGCGCGACGGCTGGCAGGCCGGCGATCGCATCGGATTGCGCGTCGACACCGCGCACATGATCACATTGGCGGAGGCCGAGGCAGCATGAGCAAGCCCTATCTCGTTGCGCATGTCACCGACCTGCACATCAAGGCCGGCGGAAAACTGTCCTACCGGATGGTCGATACCGCCGGCGCGCTGCACCGCTGGATCGACACGCTGCTGGCCCTGCCGCAACGCCCGGACATCGTCATCATCACCGGCGACCTGGTCGACTTCGGCGCCGAGGCCGAGTACTGCTTCCTGCGCGACATCCTGCAGCGCCTGCCGATGCCATACCGCCTGCTGCCCGGCAATCACGACAGCCGCGGCGCGCTGCGGGCGGTGTTTGCCGATCATGACTACCTGTTTGCCAATGGCGACGGCGAGGCGCCGGTCCACTATGCCGTCGACGCAGGGCCGCTGCGCCTCGTCGGTTTCGACTGCACGGTGCCGGGCAAACCGGGCGGGCGCGTCGATCCCGCCGCGCTGCCGTGGCTGCAGGCCACACTCGCCGCCGCGCCGGCCAAGCCGACGCTGTTGCTGCTGCACCATCCGCCGTTCTACACGGGCATCGGGCACATGGACGAACAGGGGCTGGAAAATGCGGCGGCGCTCGAAGCCGTCGTGCGGCAGCACCCGCAGGTCGAGCGCATACTGTGTGGCCACCTGCATCGCCACATCACGCGGCGCTTCGCCGGCACCATCGCGATCACCGCGCCCGGTCCCGCGCATCAGGTGGCGCTGGACCTGGACCCACAGGCACCGTCGCGCTTCCGCATGGAGCCGCCCGGCTACCTGTTGCACTGGTGGCATCCGCAGCACGGCCTGGTCACACACGCCGCCGCGATCGGCGAGTATGGCCCACTGCATCCGTTCTTCGATGCGCACGGCAAGCTGATCGACTAAGCGGTTACCGGGACAGGTGGCACAGCCGCGCCTCTCCAGGTGAGGCGACAGGGACCAGGTGCGGCAGTTGCCCGTACCGGATAAACTGTGCGCGGCCATTCAGCCCGTGGCGGGCGGCACGCGTTGCACGCCTGCAGCCACTCTTCCTCTTCCGTCATTCCAATGCCAATGAAAGCCATCCTTTCCACCCTGACCTTCGCCCTGCTGGCTCCGCTTGCTGCCCATGCCGCCAACGAATGCGACAAGTACCGCACCAGCTACGACAAGACGTACTGCTTCGCGAAGTTGTTCCTCGAATCCGACAAGGAATTGAATTCGAGCTACAACGAGTTGCGTGGCCTGGTCGGCGACAGCGTGAAGCAGCAGTTGAAGGACACCCAACTGGCCTGGATCAAGTACCGCGACGCGTCGTGCGAGTCTAGCGGGGCCATCGACGTCGACTGCAACTACCGCGTCAACCGCGACCGCGCCGAATACCTGCGCGACCGCGTGCGCGAATGCAAGGCCGGCACCTGCCGCAACGACATGATCAGCAAGAAGTCCTGGAACTGATCCGATGACAGGGGCGATCTCTCGCGGCCGCCGGGCAGTGTTGGCTGGGCTGGCGGCCGGCCTTTCGGCCGTCGCCTGCGCGTCGCAGTCGCCCGCCAGCCCGCGGCCGGTCCGCATCGTCATCGATCCCGGACACACACCGTCGCAAGGCGGCGCATTGGGTGTACGTGGCATCCATGAGGTGCACTACAACGACCGGCTGACCTCGCAGCTGGTACAGGCGCTCACGCTGGCCGGGTTCGATGTGGCCCTCACCCGTGGCCCGACCGAGAACGTGTCGCTGGAAGCGCGCGCCCAGTACGCGAATGCACGGCAGGCGGACCTGTTCCTGTCGATCCACCACGATTCCGCGCAGATGCAGTATCTGGAGAGAGCCAAGGCGGGCGATCTCGATGCATATCGGACTACGCGGCCCATCGCCGGCTATTCGATCTTCGTGTCGCAACGCAATCCGCGCTTCGCGCAGAGCTATGTATTCGCGCAGATCCTCGGCGAAGAAATGCGCAAGCTGGGGCGCGCGCCGACGTTGCATCATGCGGAACCAATCGCCGGCGAATCGCGGGAACTACTGGCGCCAGATTTTGGTATTTATCGCTTCGACGATCTGGTTGTTCTGCGGCAATCCGTGATGCCAGCGGTGCTGCTGGAGGCGGGGGTCATTGTGGATCCGGCTGACGAGGCTTATGTCAGTGATCCGGGGAACCAGGCTCGCATGGTTCATGCGGTGGTTGTAGCGGTGCAACGGTATGTGGCGATGGTTCGGGCCGGCGACGCGGGGAGATGATGTAGCGGCGCTGGAGATCGTGAGGAGGTGGTGGCCTTCGATTCAATATCCCGAAACTGGCTGCATAGCCTATGACCTACCGCAGCGAAACCTGATCGCTTGACACGAACAGTCATAGCATCTGCGCCACGCGTCACGGCAATCGCAGAATCGCAGAATCGAAAGAAATCACAAGTGTTTCAAGATTGATATTAAGCACCGTGCGCTTTTTCCTTTGACGCGCAGCCTGCGCCTGCGGGCATACGCAACGCGGATGCACCGGCTGTGTCATGTCATCATTGACTTTCCGGATTGGTGGACTACACATCTTGATACACAGCCTGTCGCGATCCACGTTCGCACTTGCTGTTGCCATCCCCCGCACCTCAGGCATACAAGTCCGGCGCTGATTTCTGTCATCGCACAGCAGCCCTGCGAACGAACAAGTTGCCTGCCATTCACGGGGGTATTCCCACGCCTTGTGTTTCGCGATGGACATGGAGGCTTTCATGATCCCTCATCCTTCCCCCGTCCTTTCCCGTAGAGGTTGCCTGACCGCCGGCAGTGTCCTGTTGCTGCTCGCCGGTGTCGTCCAGGCCCAGACATCCGTCGTGCCCGAGCAACATTTCCCGCCGGGCTACCTCGAGTCGGTTTCTACTGGCTACGAAAATGGTGCGGGGATCCCAGGGACCGCCATGGACGAGTCGCGTGTCACCCCTGCATCCCCCAAGGAGGCACGCGAACCGACTTCCACGCCTCTGAGTCACGCGATGTTCCTCGTGCCGCCGAAATCTCCCGTTTCGACTTCGCCCCAGAAAAAGAAGCGCCACGAGTGAATGGGGACGGAAGGCGCCGACTGGCGCGGCGCCAAGCCGCGGCATTGGCGACCTATGCAGTGCTGCCCCTTCGCGAGCATCCCGATGAAGCTGCGCGGACGCGGGAAACCCGCAATTGCCGATGCCGGCGCTCATGCAGACAATCGGCGAGCACACAGCTTCATTCCGACATGCTTGTGGCGGTTTCGCTGACCGCCATCTGTCGCTCGCCCACAACGACGCCCATTGGCGCGCAGACCATCGTGACGTCTTCCTCCTCACGCAATCCCCGCCTCCATTTCGACCTCACCACCATCCAGCTCTTCATCGCAGTCGCCGACCAAGGCAGCATCACGCGCGGCGCGGAGCGCCTGCACCTGGCCGCGGCGGCCGCGTCCCGCCGCATCCTCGAGCTGGAATCCCAGCTCGGCGTCTCCCTGTTCGAACGCCTGCCTCATGGCATGGCCCTGACCGAAGCCGGCCGCGCGCTGCTGGCCCACGCCCGCGGCATTACCCACACGGTCCAGCGCATGCAGGACGATGCGTCGTCGTTCGTCGGCGGCGACCTCGGCGTGGTGCGGGTGGCGGCGCCCAAGTCCGCCGTGATCCAGTTCCTGCCGTTCGACATCCAGCGCTGCGCCAGCGCTTGCCCCGGCGTGCGTATCGATCTGCAGGAGATGAACAGCCAGGAGGTCCAGCAGTGCCTGCGCCGCGGTACCGTGGATATCGGCATTTACGAAAGCAGCCTCGGCGTGATCGATATGCCGACTGCACCATACCGGGCCGACCGGCTGATGCTCGTGGTTGCGCGCGGCCATGCGTTGGCGCGGCGCAAGCAGGTGACTACGGACGACGTGCTGGACTGCGACCTGATCGTGCTCGGCGAGAGTTCGGCGATCTCGATCGGGCTGGAGCGGCTGGCTGAAGAGGCCGGCCGCGTACTGCGGATGCGCATGCGGGTGGGCGGCTTTGACAGCATTGCCGCACTGGTGGCGCAGAACCTGGGTGGCGGGGTGATGCCAGAGGCGATAGCGGCCGAGGTGGCCGCTGGCAGCCGCTTCGTGCGGCTGCCCATCGCCGGGCCCTGGGCGCAGCGGCAGTTCGTGCTGTGCCACCGACCGCCCGGCGCGCTGTCGTCGGCCGCGCAGGGCGTGCTGGCGGTGCTTGCGCAAAACGCGAAACCTGAATCCCCCAAATAGCGATAGCCTGCTGCAGCCGCATTGCGCATCATGGGCTCCATAACGACCAGTCATAGGACGGAGACACGCAATGCAGCGCAGACAATTCATGCTCGCGGCCGTGGCCGGATTGGCGGTTCCCAGCCTCGTGCGCGCCGCCGCCGACGTGCACGGGCCGGTGCGGATCGTGGTCGGCTTTGCGCCGGGCGGCGGCACCGATGTGCTGGCGCGTGTCATCGGGCAGAAGCTCGGGGTCATGTGGAACACCAGCGTGCTGGTGGAGAACAAGCCGGGCGCGACCGGCGCGATCGCCGCCGCCTATGTCGCCAAGCAACCGCCTGATGGCACCACGCTGCTGATGGCCCACGTCAACAGCCATGCGATCGCCCCCGCGCTGCTCGACGTCAAGTACGACCCGCGCACCGACTTCTCGCCGATCTCGATGGTCGGCGTCACGCCCAATATGCTGACCTGTCGGCCCGAGCAGAAGGTGCGCACGGTATCGGAGATCGTGGCGCTGTGCCGGCAGAAGCCCGGCAAGATTTCCTTCGGCTCGTCTGGCATCGGCTCGGCCCAGCATCTGGCGCTGGAGATGTTCCGGATGCAGGCGAAGCTCGACGTGGTGCACGTGCCGTACAAGGGCTCGGGCCCGCTGGTGGCGGACCTGCTCGGCGGCCAGATCGACTATGCCTTCGACACGATGACCGCCGCCACGCCGTTCATCCAGCAGGGCAAGGTGATCGCCATCGCGCAGACCCGCCTGAAGCGCGCGGCCAGTCATCCGAATGTGCCAACGCTGGCGGAGTCCGGCTTCCCCGGCCTCGACGCGGCCTCGTGGTACGGCCTGGTGGGCCCGAAAGGCATGGCGCCGGCGCTGGTGCAGCGCATGAACGAGGACGTCAACCGCGTGCTGGCCATGCCCGACGTGGTCGAGCGCCTCAAGAGCTTCGGCGCCGAGGACTCGGGCGGCACGAGCCAGCAGTTCGGCGCCTTCATCGTGTCCGAGTCCAGCAAGTGGGCCAGGGTCGTGAAGGACGCCGGCGTGAAGGCGGAAGCCTGATGGCCGGGCGCGCCGCCGCACCCGCACCCGCGCACGCCACCCGATACCCTTATCCAGGAAGTACCCGATGACAGATTTCGCCGATACCCGCGACCAGACGTCCGCTCGCCCCTTGCCGCTGGCCGGCGTGCGCGTGCTCGACATCTGCCAGGTCATGGCCGGCCCCTATGCCTGCATGCTGCTGGCCGACCTTGGCGCCGACGTGATCAAGATCGAACCGCCAGAGGGCGGCGACCAGACGCGCGGCTCGATGGGGTTCAAGATGAAGGGCCCGGACAGCATGGGCTTCCTCAACATGAACCGCAACAAGCGCAGCGTCACGCTCGATCTCAAGACCGAGTCGGGCCGCGAGGTACTGTATCGCCTGGCGCAGACGGCCGACATCCTGGTCGAGAACTATCGTCCGGGCGTGATGAAGCGCCTGGGCATCGACTACGAGACGCTCAGCAAGATCAACCCGAAGCTGGTCTACTGCAGCATCTCCGGCTTTGGCCAGAGCGGCCCGTGGGCCAGCCGGCCCGGCTTCGACCTGATGGCGCAGGCCATGTCGGGCGTGATGAGCGTGACTGGCTACCCGGGCGGCGCGCCGGTCAAGGCGGGCGTGCCGGTGGCCGACATCGGCTGCGCGCTGTTCGCGACCTACGGCATGCTGTCCGCATATATCGGTGCGAAGGCGACTGGCAAGGGGCAGTATGTCGATGCGTCGCTGTTCGACTCCGCGCTGGCGTTCTCGATCTGGGACACCTGCGAATACTGGGGCACCGGCCGCGAGCCCGAGCCGCTGGGCACGGCCAATCGCATGAGCGCGCCGTACCAGGCGATGAAGGCCGCCGATGGCTATTTCGTCATGGGCGCGACCAACCAGAAGCTGTGGCAGTTGCTGTGCAAGACCATCGACCGGCCGGACCTGCTGGCCGATGAGCGCTTTGCCACCGTCGCGCTGCGCTTGAACAACCGCAAGGAACTGATCGCCGCGCTGGAGGAGAGTTTCGCCAGGCAGGGCTGCGACTACTGGATCGAACACCTGCTCGAAGTCGGCATTCCGGCGGGGCCGATCCTGACCTATCCGCAGGCCTTCGACAGCGAGCACGGCCGGCACCGCCAGATGCGCATCGAGATCGACCACCCGATCGAAGGCAAGGTGCCTAATATCGGCTTCGCCGTGAAGATGGGCGGCACGCCGCAACAGGTACGGCGCCCGCCGCCGCTGCTGGGCCAGCATACGGAGGAAATCCTGGCGGAGCTGGGGCTTTCGAAGGACCAACAGAAGTCGCTGGCCGCGGCCGGCGCGTTCGGCGCGTGAGCACCGCTCAGCCCGACGAAGGGCGGGTCACGCTCACGAGGCAAGGGCAGGTCGCGACGCTGACCTTCGACCGTCCGGCCGCGCGCAATGCGATGACGTGGGCCATGTACGAGCAGCTTGCCTCGCACTGCCGCACGCTTTCCGCCGAGGGCAACTCTGGCGCGCGCGTGGTGGTCATGCGCGGCGCGGGCGGCGAGGCCTTTGTCGCGGGCACCGATATCGCCCAGTTCCGGCAGTTCTCCGGTGGCGACGACGGGGTGGGCTACGAAGCGCGCATCGACGAGGGCATCGGGCTGGTAGAGCGGCTGCCGATGCCTACCGTGGCAGTCGTCGAAGGATGGGCGGTGGGCGGCGGGCTTGCCATTGCCACGGCATGCGATTTCCGTGTCGCGACGCCCAAAGCAAAATTCGGCGTGCCGATTGCGAAGACGCTCGGCAATACGTTGTCGGCACAGAACCTCGCCAAGCTGCGTGCGGCATGGGGCCTGCAGCCCGTGCGCCGCATGCTGTTGCTCGCGCAGATACTCGATGCCGATGCGGCGCTGGCGTGTGGCTTTCTGGAAGGGGTCTATGCACCGGAGGCGCTGGACGGCGAGGTCAACGCCCTGTGCGGCCGGCTCGCCGCGCTGGCGCCGGTAACGCAGCGGGTCGTGAAGGAGTCATTGCGGCGACAGACCGTGGAGGCAGTGGCCGATACCGATGACCTGGTGCGGCAGTGCTATGGCAGCGAAGACTTCCGCGAAGGCGTGGAGGCGTTCGTGGGTCGGCGGCCGCCGGAGTGGAGGGGCAAGTGAATGATGGATAGGGATGGTGACAGCCAGCGCGTTGTTACTCCTCCACGAGTGCCTGCACAGCCCTGCGCGCAACCGGCGTGACCAGCAGGACGGCAGGAAACGCAACCAGCCAGGCCGTCAGCCATGCGCTGATCCACATGCCGGCAAAGTCCGGTACCAGGCCGACAGCGCGATACGTCGAGATGCCGGCAACGATCAGGGACATCAGCCCCGACAGCACCAGGCTGAACAACTGCGGACCGTATTTCCTCGGGATCATGGGCGTTCCTCGTATTCGTTGCGCGGGACGTGCATTTCAGCGGACGCGGTGCAGCGTCTCGGCGAAGTTCCTGCCGAACATTCTGGCGGTCTTCACATCGCCGGGGGCGAACGCATCTGCCGCCGCGGAGTGGTCGGACTGGGCCATCAGGCCCGACCACGATCCCAGCCGGTTGGCGGCCTCGTCATAGGGAACGCCGCCGTGCTGCTCGGGCAAGATAGGGTTGCCGACCCACAGCATCCCGTGCTGCATGGAAAACACGAAGATCGACATCAGCGTTGACTGCTTGTCGCCGGCAGGCAGCGACGACACCGTGAAGCCGGCAGCGAGCTTCCCCTTGAGTTGCTGCGTTCGCCACAGGCGCCCGGTGGCATCCATGAAGGTCTTGAAGGTGCCGGAGACACCGCCAAGGTAGGTTGGCGAGCCGAGGATGTAGGCGTCGTACCCTAGCAGTTCCTCCGGGGCTTCTGCCAGGTCCCTGGCCTTGATCAGCCGGGCTTCGGTATCGGCGACGCTCGCCGCGCCTTCCTGCACGCACCCGGCAATGTGTTCGGTGTGGCCGTGGGCGCTGTGATAGATGATGGCTAGCTTCTTCATGGCGATTAATCCAGTTTACGTTGCGGTAGTTCGGGGAAGGCGTTCTTTATTGCATTAGAGATGCGATACAGCGCGCGGACAGGTACAGGCCGAAGCCAAAGACGGTGTGATTGGCGACGCTGCGCAGGCAGTTCCTGAACGGCGTCGGCGTCCGGGAAGCGGCAAAGCCGGCGCCCATGGCTGGCTGCATGATGAACAGCGGTGCCGCGACTGTAGCCATGCCGACGAGAACCGCCGGCAGCACTGTGGGGTTGTGGGCCCAGCTGGCACCGCCGATCGCAATGAGCAGCCACGCGAACGCGATGCCGATCGCATAGTGCGTGAGCCAGCCCAGTGCGCGTTCGCCGGAAATCGGCTGTGCCTGCCCGATCGAGGCGTGCGCGAATCTCCCGCGAAACAGGTGGCCGACCCATCGCCCGATGAACGCGAAATTGAGTGTCGGGACGCCGATGCGCTTGAGGAACGTCAGCCAGACGTCCATGAAGGCCGTGGCACCCATCCCGATGGCAACGATCGTGGCGATTTCTGGCAGGCGTGTCATGGGGTTCCTTGCAGTTGACTTGCGGAAACGATGTGGCCACTATAGAAGTTGAAGTCAACTTCAAGTCAAGGGCCGTCTGATGGATATCGCCGAAGTCGCCAAACGCACGGGGGTGCCTGCTTCGACACTGCGCTATTACGAGAAGAAGGGGCTGATCGTGTCGCTGGGCCCGCAGGGCGCCCGGCGCAGGTTTGCAGAAGGCGTCGTGAATCAGCTTGCGCTGATCTCGCTCGGGCAGGCGGCGGGACTCTCGCTGGATGAGATCCGTTCGATGTTCGCGCCTGATGGCCAGGCGCACATCGACAGGCAGTTGCTGCTGGAAAAGGCCGACGAGATCGACGCGCTGATCACGCGGCTTCGCGCGATGAGCCACGGCCTGCGGCATGCGGCGGAATGCCCGGCGCCGAGCCATGCTGAATGCCCGACCTTCCAGAAGCTTGTCAAAGCGGCGGCGTCAGGCGCTCTCCAGAGGGGCCTGGGGCAACCAGCATTGAAACGTGGCGCCAGGTAGCGCCGAGGTGGGTCAATGAAGCACTACATCCTGCTGCTGAGAGGCATTAACGTTGGCGGCAAGAACGCCTTGCCGATGAAAGATCTGGTTTCCATCCTCGATAGCCTGGGTGCGGTGGAAGTCAGAACCTATATCCAGAGCGGCAACGTGGTATTCGAGGCCAGCAAGGAGGCGGCAGCGCACATTGCATCGAAGCTCGGCCCGGAGATCAAGCGTCGACGCGGCTTTCAGCCAACGGTGCTGGTGCTGTCACAGAATGATCTGCGCAGGGCGATCGAGCGCAATCCGTTCCCCGATGCTGAAAGCGATGCAAACCGCCTGCAGGTCGGATTCCTGGCTGACGCTCCCGCGAGTCCCGACCTGGAACGACTCGGCACCATCAAGCTGGAGTCCGAGCGCTTTCGTCTCGATGGCAAGGTGTTCTATCTGCATGCCCCGGCAGGCGTTGGAACATCGAAGCTTGCCGCGAACAGCGAGCGACTGCTCGGCGTACCGATGACAGCGCGGAACTGGAAAACGGTTTGCCGGCTCATGGAGATGGCGGAGGCTCGGGCACCGAAATAAGCGAAGGTGCATGATCTGGCCTGCCCGTCGCCAGCGCTGACAGGCTTTTCCTCAGGGAAGGAGTAGCACGACCGCACCGTGACGATGGTGACGCGTCGATCCCTGTGGCCGCGACGCTTTGAGTTCGGCGCCACCGCGTTTCTCCGCCCACCTGCCGGCCGGCTATTGCTTGAGCATTTGCGTCTTGAAGAAGCCACCAGTGCCGGTGGTCGCGACCATGGTCAGCGAGCGGCGGTACAGGGTGTTGCTTGTCGTGACGATGCTGCCATCGGACGGCACAAAGCGGATCGCGGCATAGCCCTGATGCGGGATGTCTACGGACATGGCACAGCCAGTGCTTGCAGGCGACGTCGCAACGGAAGGGGTCACACTGACTCGATAGAGATTCTTCGCTGAGCCCGGCTCGGCCAACATCGCGGTGCCTGTCAACGCGCAGATTTTTGTGCCGCTCGTGTAGGTGCCGCTGACATTGCCCTGGTCATCGATCGATATCTCGAAGCCGTCTTGCTTCCAGCTTCCCTCGATGCTCGCCTGATCCACTGCGAGCGCATTGGCGGGATCGTATGTGGCACCGATGGTTGACGGCGTGTCCGATCCGGCCCTCTGGTAGGAGCCGTCAAGCTTGCTGTTCAGCGCAATAGTCCCTGTGCCAGTGACGGTCGTCGCAACAAGGAACTCGGAGACAGTATCTGGCGTGAAGTTCCAGGTTGAACCGGAAAACCGAAAGCCTCCGCGCACGGTACCGACCAGCTCGGCGCGGACGAAGCGCGCGCCGCTGTCGATGAATGTGACGGTCATGAATTCCGACCACAGCCCCTCGCTGCCATTGCCGACCGCTGCCGTTGAGCCGGGCTGTGGAGCCGACAGGCTCGGCAATGATTCGCCGGTATGCGGTGGGGCCGGAGTCGGCGAGGGGGCAGGCGAAGGTGTAGGCGAAGGTGTAGGCGAAGGCGCCGGGGGAGGGACTGGCGGACTGCTGCCGCTGTCATCTCCGCCTCCGCAGGCGCTCAGCAACGCGCATGCCGCCAGCGCGGCCACTGCAATCTGTGATGGGATGGCTCGCATCGGAATCTCCTTGTTGGATCGTCTTGGTAAGGCCGAGCGATCGTAGGGAGAGCGGTGCGACTGAACTTGATCTCAGATCAATGGACTTGCGGTTTAGGAAGATTGCCATGTCGGAGGGCCCAACAGCGTCGTTTGCGCGCGACAGGCCGGAGGCCGGAACTCAGCGGTGCATCGGTGCAATGGTGGCGCTGTCGTCCCGGTCTTGCACGGGGGCCATCGCATCCCCGGCCGTACCCTGTTGCCTGGCCACGGTACGCAGGATTTCCACAAACGCGTCCATGGCCTCGGATCGCAGTTCGTTCTTCCGCGTGACGATGCCGTAGCTCGTCATGGCCCGGCGGATCGGCACGGGTACGCGCCCGAGCAGTCCTTGCCCGACGTACTTCTCGACCGCGGCGCGCGGCTGCAGCGACAGCATCTCGGTCGCCTGCAACAGCTCCAGCGTGGAGAAGATCGAGGGCGTTTCCACCATGCCGACCAGCGAGCGGATACCCGCGGCGGCAAAGGTTTCTTCGAACAGCTGCCGGATGGCAGTGGCGGGCGGGTAGAGGATCCACGGCCATTCGGCCAGGTCGGCCAGCTCCGGTCGTGCCTGGGCAAGCAAGGGATGGTCCGGCTTGCATACCACCCACACCGGCTCCGGCGACAGGACCTCGAAATCGAAGATCGCCTGCTGGCGCGGCTCGGTCAGGCGCCCGACCATGATGTCGAGCTTCTTTTCCTCCAGCCACACGGCGAGCTGGTCGCTGCTCTGCTCCACCAGCCGGATGACCAGGCGCGGGCGCTTCTGCAGGATCTCGCGGATGCCGGCGGTCACCACCTGCGCCGCCGACGCGGAGATCGCACCGACCGTGAGGTGGCCGTGCCCGCCCGCGCGCAGGGTTTCCAGTTCGCTGACGAACTTGCCGAGGTCGGCCACCGCCGTGCTGGCGTAGCGTACGGCGAACAGGCCCAGGTCCGTCGGGCACATGTCGCGCGGCAGGCGCTCGAACAGCTTTGCCTGGAGCATGCCCTCGATATCGCTCAGGATCTTGGTGGCGGCCGGCTGGGTGATGTGCAGCTGTTCGGCGGCCGCGCGCAGGTTGCGGGTGCGTCCGAGGACGTCCAGCAACTGCAGGTGCCGGAAACGCAGCCTGGCCAGCACGGATGACGGGGGAGCAACGGCTTGTCGGGACATGAGGTTAACCCGGTAATACTGATAACCAGATGGAATCGATGTTAGCAAATAATCGATTGGATGTTTATCGATGCCACACATAGAGTTGCACCTGCGCACCGGACTCCGCCATGGTCCCGATGTTCGCGCCGACAATAATTTGTACGTGGAGACAACGATGACTTCCCTGCCTGCGCTCAGCCTCAGCGCCAAGGAGACCCTGCCCGCCGATGGCCTGCGCGGCACGCTGGTCGGCCGTGCGTGGTTGCCGCCGACCGACGCATCGCCTGGTGGCCCATCGGTGGTGGCCGTGCGCGCCGATGGCGTGTTCGACATCTCCGCAGCCGCGCCGACCATGAGCGGCCTGCTCGAACAGGCGGACCCGGTTGCCACGGTACGCGGCACGCCGGGCCGATGGATCGGCAGCCTGGACAGCCTGCTGGCCAATGCGCCGGCCAGCACCGGCAGCGCGCAAGCCGCGCACCTGCTGGCGCCGTGCGATCTGCAGGTGATCAAGGCGGCGGGGGTGACTTTTGCCGGCAGCCTGGTCGAGCGCGTGATCGAAGAGCAGACCAAGGGCGATCCGCAGGGGGCCGCCGAGGTACGCGCCAGGATCCACGCGCTGGTGGGCGACAGCCTGTCGAGCCTCCGGCCGGGTTCCGCCGAGGCAGGCGAGCTCAAGGCGCTGCTGATCGCGCAGGGCATGTGGTCGCAGTATCTCGAAGTGGGCATCGGCCCGGATGCCGAGGTCTTTACCAAGGCACCGCTGCTGTCGGCGCTGGGCACCGGCACGGAGATCGGCCTGCACCCGGCATCCGAATGGAACAACCCGGAACCAGAAATCGTGCTGGCCGTCGACAGCCGCAGCCGCGTGCTGGGCGCCACGTTGGGCAATGACGTGAACCTGCGCGACTTCGAGGGCCGTAGCGCGCTGTTGCTGGGCAAGGCCAAGGACAATAACGGTTCCTGCGCGATCGGCCCGCTCCTGCGCCTCTTCGATGAAAGCTTTTCGCTCGACGATGTGCGCCGCGCGAAGGTGGACCTGCGCGTCGACGGCCAGGACGGCTTCGTGTTGTCCGGCGCCAGTTCGATGGACCAGATCACGCGCGATCCGCTCGACCTGGTCGGACAAGCCATGGGCCCCACCCATCAGTATCCCGACGGGTTCATGCTGTTCCTGGGCACGCTGTTCGCGCCGGTGGAAGACCGCGACGCGGCGGGCGGCGGCTTCACGCACAAGGACGGCGATATCGTCCGGATCTCAAGCCAGCTGCTGGGCACCCTGGCAAGCCGCGTCAGCCGTAGCGACCGCATTGCCCCGTGGCAGTTCGGCGTGCGCGCGCTGATGGCCAACCTCGCGGCGCGCGGGTTGATCGACGCATCGCTCTGATCGCGCCGGCAGGCGCGACCCCTGATCACCCGACGACCTCACGCACGAAAAAGAACGGGGCGTCGTAATTTCTCGGAACCGCTTCACGCGGATCCGCACTGGAGACAAGCATGCAGAACCTATCTGCCAAATTCGATCCGCTGGCCAGCGCGGTCAGCAAGGCCCGCCTGCGCCTGACGCCATTCCTGGCGCTGATGTTTGCACTGTCGATGCTCGACCGCTCCAACGTCGGCTTCGTCAAGCAGGCGCTGATGGTGGATTCGAACATCGGCAACGCGGCCTATGCGCTGGGCGCCGGCATCTTCTTCATCGGCTACGCCGTGTTCGAGATTCCGAGCAACCTGATCCTGCACCGGGTCGGCGCCAAGGTCTGGCTAAGCCGGATCATGGTGACCTGGGGGCTGGCCTCGGCGGCCATGATGTTTGCCCATGACGAGACCTCGTTCTATGTGCTGCGCTTTATCCTGGGCGTGGCGGAAGCCGGCTTTTCGCCGGGCGTGATCCTGTTCTCGACCTACTGGTTTCCCGCCAGCCAGCGCGGCAAGGCGCTCGGCATGTACTACTTCGGCTTGCCGGTGGCGCTGGTGCTCGGTGGGCCGATTTCCGGCCTGCTGCTTGACGTGATGGGTGGCCAGCTCGGCCTGCGCAACTGGCAATGGATGTTCATCATCGAAGGGCTGGCGGCAGTGGTGGTGGGCGTGATCGCCTTCTTCTACCTGGTCAGCAAGCCGCGCGACGCGAAGTGGCTCAGCGACGACGAAAAGGCCGCGCTGGAAACCGCCATCGCGGCGGAAGACAGCCACAAGGTGGCCCATGGTCCCGCCACGGCACTGAGCGCGCTGGGCAACTGGCAGGTGCTGCGCTTCGTGGCGATCTACTTCGCGATCCAGGTCAGCGTCTATGGCGTCATCTTCTACCTGCCGACGCGCATCTCCGAGCTGACCGGTACCGCGGTCGGCGCCAAGGTCGGCCTGCTGACGGCGATTCCGTGGCTCTGCGCGGTCATCGCCCTGCGCGTGATCACCGGCATGGCCGATGCGAAGGGCAAGCAACGGGAATTTGCCATGGCCATGCTGGCGATGGCGGCCGCCGGCATCGGGCTGTCGACGCTTGGCCATGAGCTGGTGCCGGTGCTGCTGGCCTTCTGCATTGCCACGGTTGGCTTCGTCGTCGTCCAGCCGCTGTTCTGGACGCTGCCGACCGCCTACCTGAGCGGCACCGCCGCGGCCAGTGGCATTGCGCTGATTGGTGCACTGGGCAATCTTGGCGGCTTCATCGCGCCGACGCTGAAGACCGCGGTCGAAGCCGCATTTCACAGCCAGCGGGCGGGCATGCTGGCCCTGGCCATCGCCGGCGCGGTCGGCGTGCTGCTCCTGATGAGCGTCGGGGCGCGGGCCCGACGTGCGGCAGCGTTGCCGCTCGGCTCGTCCAGGGTCGCGTGACGGCATAGCAGTATTCTTTGTATTCGAGATTCCTGACATGACCATCCTCGGACATCACTACATCGGCGGCCGACGCAGCGCTGCCACGGGCCATCCGATCCATAGCGTTGATGCAGTCACTGACAAGCGCCACCCGGTGAGCTTCCATGCGGCGACCGAAGCGGAAGTCGCCGCGGCCGCGCAGGCCGCGCACGATGCCTTCCCGGCGTTCCGGGCCACCAGCCCGGCCGTGCGTGCGGCCCTGCTGGAAGCGATGGCCGATGAGATCGATGCGATCGGGGATGCGTTCATTGCCGAAGCGTCCCGCGAAACCGCCTTGCCGGCGGCGCGGCTGGAGGGCGAGCGCAAGCGCACCAGCAACCAGATGCGCTTGTTTGCCGCCGTCTTGCGCCGCGGGGACTTCCTGGACGCACGCATCGATCGTGCCTTGCCTGACCGCAAGCCCCAGCCGCGCGCAGACCTGCGGCAGTACCGCATCGGCGTGGGCCCGGTGGCGGTGTTCGGCGCCAGCAATTTCCCGATCGCCTTTTCGGTGGCGGGCGGCGATACGGCATCGGCACTGGCGGCGGGATGTCCCGTGGTCGTGAAGGCGCATCCGGGCCACCCTGTGACGTCTGAACTGATGGCCGATGCGATGGAACGTGCCATTGCCCGCTGCGGGGCGCCGGCGGGCATCTTCAATATGGTCCATGGCGCCGCGGCCACTGGCGCGGCATTGGTGCGGGCGCCGCAGATCAAGGCCGTCGGCTTTACGGGCTCGCTGTCGGCAGGGCGGGCGCTGTTCGACATGGCACAGGCGCGTCCGGAGCCGATTCCGGTGTTCGCCGAGATGTCCAGCGTCAACCCGGTCTTCCTGCTGCCTTCGGCACTGGAGGCACGCGGCCCGCAGATTGCGCGCGAGCTGGCGGCGTCGGTGACGTTCGGCTGCGGCCAGCTCTGCACCAGTCCCGGCCTGGTCCTTGGCGTGCGCTCACCGGCCTTCGATGCTTTCCAGGCGGAACTGGCCACGGCCCTGGCGGAGGCCGCGCCGCAGCCCATGCTGGGTGCTGGCATCCGCGACAACTTCCGGCGCGGGTTCGCGGGACTGCTTGCGGTACCCGGCCTGGAAACGCTGGTGGCGGTGGAGGCGGAGAGCAGCATTGGCGGGCATCTGCTCAAGGCTGAACGGCATGTCCTGTTCGACGAAGACGCGCCGCTCGAAGAGGAGGTGTTCGGCCCGCTGACGGTCGTCGTGGCGCTCGATTCGGAGCGCGACTTCGTGGCCTACGCCGAGCGGATGCGTGGCCAGCTGACCGCGACCGTGATGGCTAGCGAGACCGATCTGCTGCGCCATGGCGAGCTGATTGGTCTGCTGGAAGCCAGGGCAGGGCGGTTGCTGTTCAACGGCTATCCGACCGGTGTGGAAGTGGGCGATGCCATCGTGCATGGCGGACCGTACCCCGCGACCACCGACGCGCGCGGCACGTCGGTGGGCAGCGCGGCCATCGAGCGCTTCCTGCGCCCGGTGTGCTATCAGAACTATCCGGACGCGGCCTTGCCGGCGGCCCTGCGCGATGCCAATCCCTGGCGTCTGCCGCGCCTGGTGGATGGCGTATTGACCCGCGATGCGGTAACGAACCCCGGCAGCGTGGAGGCCGCAGCATGAGCGCCATCCTGGAACAAACGCAGCCAGCGGGCCTTGCCCGCAACGCCGCAGCTGCCGTCGAGCCGGTGATCTGGCTGCATGCGGATGACGATGTGGTCATCGCGCGCCGGCAACTGCTTGCCGGCATGCGCCTTGACAATGGCCTTGCAGTCCGCGGACTGGTGCCGGCCGGGCACAAGATGGCCGTACGCACGGTGGCGGCCGGTGTGCCGGTGCGCCGCTACGGGCAGATCATCGGGTTTGCCACGCGCCAGATCCTGGCGGGCGAGCACGTTCACACGCACAACCTCGCCATTGGCGCGTTCGAGCGCGACCATGCCTTCGGCATCGACGCACGGCCCGCGCCGACGGTGGCGTCGCGCGCGCAGTTCATGGGTATCGTGCGCGCCGACGAGCGGGTGGCAACGCGCAACTACATCGGCATCCTGACCTCGGTCAACTGCTCGGCCACCGCGGCCCGCGCCATTGCGGACCACTTCCGGCGCGACATCAACCCGCGGGCGCTGGCGGACTATCCGAACGTGGATGGCGTGGTGGCGCTGACACATGGCCAGGGCTGCGCGGTCGACAGCGAAGGCGAGGGACTGGAACTGCTGCGGCGCACGCTTGGCGGCTATGCCCGCCACCCGAACTTCGCGGCGGTCCTGATCGTCGGCCTGGGTTGCGAGACCAACCAGATCGACGGACTGATGCAAGGCCAGGGCCTGGCGAGCGGCGCAACGCTGAAAACGATGACGATCCAGGCTACCGGCGGCACCGCGCGCACGGTGGCGGCTGGCATCGAACAGGTCAAGGCGATGCTGGCCGACGCCAACCAGGTGCGGCGCGAACCTGTCGACGCCAGCCACCTGGTGGTGGGGCTGCAATGCGGCGGGTCCGATGGCTACTCGGGCATCAGCGCCAATCCGGCTTTGGGCGCGGCCGTTGACAGGCTGGTCGCGCACGGCGGCACGGCCATTCTCTCGGAGACGCCGGAAATCTACGGGGCCGAGCATTTGCTGACACGGCGGGCAGTGTCAGCGGATGTCGGCCGGAAGCTGCTCGACCGGATCCGCTGGTGGGAAGCCTACTGCGCGCGCATGAACGCCAGCCTGGACAACAATCCGTCCGCGGGCAACAAGGCCGGTGGTCTCACTACGATCCTCGAAAAATCGCTCGGTGCCGTGGCCAAGGGCGGTACCACCAACCTGGTCGACGTCTATCGCTATGCGGAGCCGGTGCGGGCACACGGCCTGGTCTTCATGGACACGCCGGGCTACGACCCGGTCTCGGCCACCGGCCAGGTGGCGGGGGGGGCCAACCTGATCTGCTTCACCACCGGGCGCGGCTCGGCATACGGCTGCGCACCGGCGCCCTCGCTGAAGCTGGGTACCAATACGGCGTTGTGGCAGCGGCAGCAGGAAGACATCGATCTCAATTGCGGCGCCGTCGTGGACGGCACAAGGACGATCGACGAGCTTGGCGAAGAGATCTTCCAGCTCATCCTGACCATTGCCTCCGGGCGGCAGTCCAAGAGCGAAGTGCATGGTTATGGGCACAACGAGTTCGTGCCCTGGCAACTGGGCGCCATTACCTGACGATGAGTTGCACGCTCGGGGGATCTGGGCAAGCGTGGGCGCGGTCACGCGCAACCGATTGAAATTCCGCGTCGTCCATCGCACCACTCACCGTGCATATTTTTCATGCCGCGATGCGGCGGTGCCTTTGCATCGCCGCCACGGCCCTTGCCGGTGGCGGCATTCCCGACTGGCATGTTTTTCGCGTCACAGAGCCATCCCACCCCCGGATTGCGCGTCCCCTTGCGCGCCGTCCGTACCGGAGCCCGTGATGACGACAACCCCATTCCTTACCGATGTAAAAACGTTGCGCGAGCGTGCGCGCAAGCATATCGACGATGGTGCCGTAACAGCCGGCTATTCGGCCGAGCGCGATACCGTGATCAAGCTGCTCAATGACGCACTGGCCACGGAACTGGTTTGCGTGCTGCGCTATCGCCGCCACTACTTCATGGCCCAGGGCCCGAACTCAAAGAGCGTGGCGGAGGAATTCCTGGCCCATTCGAACGAAGAGCAGGGCCACGCCGACATGATCGCGGAGCGCATCGTGCAGCTCGGCGGCGAGCCCGACTTCGCGCCCAACGGGCTGGCGAGCCGGTCCCATGCGGAGTATGTCGAAGGCAAGACGCTGACCGACATGATCCGCGAGGACCTGGTCGCCGAGCGCATCGCGATCGACAGCTATCGCGAGATCGTCAAGTTCCTTGGCGACCGCGATCCCACTTCGCGCCGCATGATGGAAGAGATCCTGGCCGTGGAGGAGGAGCACGCCGACGACATGGCGGACCTGCTGGCCCGCCAGGGGACGGAACGCTGATCGTGCAGCCTTGCGGCGGCGTCGTTCAGCTCGTGTGCGGAGGCGCCGGTGACAGCGTGTCGGCTGGCTTGGGCTCCGCCGCTTCGACAGGTGCGGTGGCAGGCTCGTCGACCCAGAGCCAGAACAGGCGGTAGCCGACAGACAGCATCACCGGCCCGATGAACAGCCCGATGATGCCGCCGCTGACCATGCCGCCGAGCGCGCCGATGAGCACCACTGGCATCGGCACGTCCACGCCGCGCCCGAGCAGCAGCGGCTTGAGCACATTGTCGGCCAGCCCGGCCACGAACACATAGACCGCGAACACGATCGTCACGACGCTGGTGCCTTCCGTGGCGAAGACGTAGACGATGACCGGTATCGTGATCAGCGTGGCCGGCAACTGCATGATGCCGAGCAGCAGCACGGCCAGCGCCAGCAGCCCGGCCCCGGGAATGTCCTTCATGATGAATGCGACGCCGATCAGCAGCATCTGGATAAAGGCAATGCCCACCACGCCCTGCGCCACGGCGCGGATGGTCGCGGTGCACAGTTCCACGATGCGCGCGCCACGGTCCGGTCCGACGATGCGCGCGGCGATGCGATGTGCGCTGTTCGTGCCCATTTCGCCGTAGGCCATGATGATGCCGGCGATGATCAGCGCAAACACGAAGACCAGCAGGCCCGTGCCGACCCCGGCGAGCTTGCCCAGCAGGACGACGCTGAAATCCTTCAGTTGCGGCGCGACCTTCATCAGCAGGCCGCTCAGGTCGGTGGCGGCCTGCTGCCAGAACCCATGAAGCTGCTGGCCCACCACCGGCCAGGCGGACACGGAGTCGGGCGGCTGCGGGATGCGCAAGTTTCCGCCCTTGACGATATCGATCGCGCGGTCGACCGAATCGAACACGGCAAGGCCCAGCAGGTAGGCCGGCACCAGGATGATCGCGATCGAGATCAGAATGATCAGCGTGGCGATGTGCCCCTCGCTGAGGCCGAAATGTCCGCGCATCCGTACCTGCAGCGGATAGATCGTGACGGCCAGGATCAGCGCCCAGACCACCAGGTCGAAGAACGGATGGAAAATTTCGAAGCAGAAGATGACCAGCGTGGCGATCAGCCCCGCGCGGATCAGTACGTCCAGCAAACTGCGGGACAGCGCCCGCTCGGAAATGGATGTTTGCAGCATCGCTTGTCTCCTTGCAGGGCGCGGCCGGACGCCAGCCGACAACGCAACGCTGGCTGCGCGCCGGCCGCGGCAGGTGCACGGCGAAGAACGCCGGAATTCAGTCTAGGTCAGCCGGAGTGCCGGAACAAGCTCAATGGCGCCCGTCGCCGGGTGCCTATTCGGGCGATGCCGGGGCCGCGAGCCACAGTGCGAGCGCTGGATTGAGCGCCAGCCATGGCTGCCATGCCGCGCGCACCATGTCGGCCCACCACTGCAAGACGTCTTCGAACGGCAGCGGCGGAGACTGCGCGAGCCAGTGCTCGATGGCGGCGAATGCAGGCGTGGCGCGGACCAGCACGGCAATGAGGTCGGCATCCTGCTCGGGCAGGCTGCGCCGCATGAGCTCGATGTCCATCGTCGGAAGATGTGCGGTGATGCTTGCTTCGGGCATGGTCGTCAACTCCTGGTGAAAGATGCCTGGTGGAAGAGGGCCTTGCCCATTCTTGACGACGAATGTGTCCGCTGCAAGCCCTGTGGGCAAGCCCACGCAGCAAATTGACGGGCCACGCGAACAGGAGCACGCTGGAGGCATCGTTCCACCCCTCCCGCGGAGTCCGCCATGCCCACCGACGATTTCAAGGCGTTCAAGGCAACCCTGGCGATGCTGCTGCGCGACATGCCGGCGGGCACCACCGCCGACTTCACCGACGTGGCAGTGGCCTACTGGGACGGCACGCGCGTGGCGGGCTTCTACCTGCGCGACGGCGGGCACCTCGACGAGGATTTCGAGTTCGATGAAAACGCGTGGGAGAACTGGCGCGACGAACTTGGCGCGTGGCTGGCCGCGCCGCACTTCAGCGAGCGCGACGAACTCAGGGCCCGGTTGTCCGGGGCCGGGCGCGAAACCGGTGGCACCGGCGGCGCGCGCCCGGCGACGGTGAGCTGGCTTACGCCTGCGGCGCAGCGCTGAAGGTCTTGTTGGCGATACCCCATACGCCATTGATTTCCAGCAGCGTGAAGTAGTCGGTGAACGTCACCCCCGGATATTGCAGCACCACCTTGGCCGTGCCGGCATTGCCGGTGACATCGAATTGCGTGATGAAGCGCTTGCGCTGCGCCTCGTCCGCCGCGGGCTCGCCCTGGAAGCGCGCGGCGATGAATTCCTCGACGCTCAGGCTGTAAAGGACGCCATCGCGGAACGAGATGATGCGCGCGTCCGGGTGGAACGCCTTGCGGATGTACTCGCCCTTGCCGCTCGCATGGCCTTTCAGGTAGTTCTCGACGGGCTCCAGGGCGGCAACGTGCTGCGTCGTCGCGCTGGTTTCGCGGAATGTCATGGTCTCCTCCTGTCCAGGGGTATGCCTGGGCCAGGGCCCGGGGCATGGTTCAAAGAGAGCATTGTATTCCAAAATTGTATGCAAAATCTTGATGCTTTTTGCGCAATGCCCGCGCGCGCGGCGCCTGCAATTTTCGTGTTGCCGCTACCACCGAAGCGGGGCGGCAATGTGTGGATCGATGAATTTCCCCTGCGCCGAGCCCGCACCTCCGCAACAGTTATGCCGATATGAGGCTGAATTGCTGTGCCCCCGCGAACAACTGACGGGGCTGCCGCTCTGTCAGAGATCGCGCGGTTTGTCGATGCGAAATATCTAAAATCACAGCCCAATAAAACTGAATTCCGTTTCGCTTTTCCTTCTGCAACGATAGCTTCGCGGTGCGCTTTACGCACCACTTGTGCTTTGCGGAGGAGAGTCATGGGCAAGAAGCGCCGGATTTCCGCTACGGGCATGGCGCCGGCGGAGGGCGCTGCGACAGCGGTTGCCGCCGCGCCGCGCTGGCGCGCAGGCATGGTTGCGATGCTGGTGTGCGCAGGCGTCGCGGCGGGCTTTGGCGCGACCTGGTGGATGATGCATGGCCGCCAGGCGGACCACGCGCAGGACACCGCGGTCGGAGATGGCGTCCGTGGACCGGCCGGCATGGTTCATATCCCGGGCGGCGAATTCCTCATGGGCAGCGACAGCAAGATGGCGCAGGCCAACGAGAAGCCCGCGCACAAGGTTCGCATCCACGGCTTCTGGATGGACCAGCACCACGTCACCAATGCCGAGTTCCGCAAGTTCGTCGAGTCCACCGGCTACGTCACCACCGCGGAAAAGGCGCCCGACTGGGAAACCCTGAAGGTGCAGCTGCCACCCGGCACGCCGCGCCCGCCCGACAGCGCGATGGTGGCTGGCGGCATGGTGTTCGTGGGCACCGCACGGCCCGTTCCGCTGCAGGACTACTCGCGCTGGTGGCGCTACGTGCATGGCGCCGACTGGCGCCACCCGGGCGGCCCGGGCACGTCGATCGAGGGCAAAGACAACCACCCGGTGGTGCAGGTCTCGTACGAAGACGCGCAGGCCTATGCGAAGTGGGTCGGCAAGCGCCTGCCCACGGAAGCCGAGTGGGAGTTCGCCGCGCGCGGCGGCCTGGAGCAGGCCACCTACGCGTGGGGCGAAAAATTCGCGCCGGACGGCAAGCAGATGGCCAATGTCTGGCAGGGACAGCAGGGCCAGCCATTCCCGGTGATCAGCCCGAAGGCGGGCGGCGCGCTGGGCACCAGCCCGGTCGGTACGTTCCCGGCCAACGGCTACGGCCTATATGACATGACCGGCAACGCGTGGCAGTGGGTCGCGGACTGGTACCGCGCGGACCAGTTCCGGCGCGAGGCTGCGCTGGGCAAGCTGATCGCGGATCCGGCGGGCCCCGTGGCGTCGTGGGATCCGAGCGAGCCCGGCGTGCCCGTCAGCGCGCCCAAGCGTGTCACGCGCGGCGGCTCCTTCCTCTGCAACGAGGACTACTGCCTGAGCTACCGGCCCAGCGCCCGTCGCGGCACCGATCCGTACAACAGCATGTCGCACCTTGGCTTCCGGCTCGTGATGGACGACAGCCGCTGGGCCGAGCAGCGCAGGCAGCCGCCGCTGGCGATGGCGCGATAGCGGCGCCATCTCCCCGCGCCCCCTTGCTTACGACTGGAGTACGCGTGATGGAACGCTCCACCCTCAAGCAGTCCGGACGCAATCTTCTGCGTCCGGCGCTGGCCGCGCTGTGCCTGGCCGCACTGGCCTTTGCCGGCGCCAACCTGGGCGGATGCGCGGCACCGGCCGAAGGCGGAACGGCTGCGGCGGGCGCGCAGTCCGCTCCGGCGTCCCAGGCCGCTGCGCAGGCCCTGCCTTCCTGGCGTGACGGCGCGGCGCGGCAGGCGCTGCTGAAGTTCGTGGCCGATACCACGCGCCCCGGCTCGCCGACCTTCGTCGCGCCAGAGGACCGCATCGCCGTGTTCGACAACGACGGCACACTGTGGAGCGAACAGCCGCTTTACTTCCAGTTCTACTTCCTGCTCGACCAGGTCAGAGCGGCCGCGCCGCAGCATCCCGAGTGGAAGAGCAATCCCGCCTTCAAGGCGCTCATGGCCAACGACATGCAGGCCCTGATGCGCAACGAGAAGCCGCTGCTGTCACTGATTGCCGTGGCCAACAGCGGCATGACGGTGGACGAATACGACCGCACCATCCGTGCGTGGCTCGCGCAAGCGAAGCATCCGAAGCTGCAGCGACCGTTCACCGAGCTGGTCTACCAGCCGCAGCTCGAACTGCTGTCCTACCTGCGCGCCAACGGCTTCAGGACCTACATCGTCTCGGGCGGCACCATCGAATTCATGCGGCCGTGGACGGAAAAGGTCTACGGCATTCCGCCCGAGCAGGTAATCGGTTCCTCGCAGGCGGTCAAGTACGTATCGCGCGATGGCAAGCCTGTGCTGGTGCGCGACCCGAAGCTCGAATTCATCGATGACGGACCGGGCAAGCCGGTCGGCATCTACCGCCATATCGGCCGCCGCCCGATCCTTGCCGTGGGCAATTCGGACGGCGACCTGCAGATGCTGGAGTACACCACCGGCGGCGACGGGCCGCGCATGGCCGTGCTGGTCCACCACGACGACGCCGAGCGCGAGTTCGCCTATGACCGGCAGTCAAAGGTCGGCAAGCTCGACAAGGCGCTTGACGCGGCCAGTGCCAGGGGCTGGACGGTGGTCAGCATGAAGCAGGACTGGCTGCAGGTCTATCCGGCCGGCAAGCCATGAGCACGATGAAGGCAGCAGTGAACCGACCGTAACGGGTCAATGAACGGAGGCGGGACATGCACCGAGTTGAAGAGGGCATAGGGAAACGAGGGGGCTCCAGGCTGGTGATGCTGGCCATGGCCGCTGCCGTATTCACCATCGCGGGCTGCGGCAAGAAGGAGACGCCGCCCAAGGAACAGCAGCCGGCGGCACAGGCGCCGGCCGCGGCGCGGGAATCCGGCGCGGCCGCGCCTGTGCCGGCCAAGGAGAATCCGCCGGTTGCAGCCAATGCGCCGGTTCCCGCGGCTTCGGCGCCCGCGCTGGCGGCCACCGCGCCGTCCGGCAAGAAGCCGAACATCCTCGTCATCTTTGGCGATGACGTCGGACAGACCAACATCAGCGCCTACAGCCACGGCGTAGTGGGCTATCGCACGCCCAACATCGACCGTATCGCGAACGAAGGCATGATGCTCACCGATTACTACGGCGAGAACAGTTGCACGGCGGGCCGCTCCACCTTCATCACCGGTGAGGTCGGGTTGCGCACGGGCTTGCTGAAAGTCGGCATTCCGGGCGCGCCGGTCGGCCTGCAGGCGCAGAACGTGACCATCGCCCAAGCGCTCAAACCGCTTGGCTATGCGACCGGCCAGTTCGGCAAGAACCACCTGGGCGACCGCAACGAGTACTTGCCGACCGCGCACGGCTTCGACGAGTTCTTCGGCAACCTGTACCACCTCAATGCGGAAGAGGAGCCTGAGCGCCCGTACTACCCGAAGAACGATACGGCCTGGGTCAAGGCGAACGGGCCGCGCGGCGTCCTTCACTCCTACGCCGACGGCAAGGTGGAAGATACCGGTCCGCTGAACCGCAAGCGCATGGAAACCATCGACGACGAAACCACGGCGGCGGCGATCGGCTTCATGGAGAAGCAGGTCAAGGCCGACAAGCCGTTCTTCGTGTGGATGAATACGACGCGCATGCATGCCTTCACCCATGTTCGCCCGTCCATGCAAGGACAGAGCGGCATGCCGGGCAATGAGTACGCGGACGGCATGCTCGAGCACGACGGCGATATCGGCAAACTGCTCAAGTCGCTCGACGACCTGAAGGTTGCCGACAACACCATCGTCGTCTACACCACCGACAACGGGCCCAACCAGTGGTCCTGGCCGGACGCGGCAACCACGCCGTTCCGCAGCGAAAAGGACACCAACTGGGAAGGCGCATTCCGTGTGCCGGCACTGGTGCGCTGGCCGGGCAGGATCAAGCCCGGCACGGTGTCCACGACGATGATGTCCGGTCTCGACTGGTTCCCGACGCTGCTTGCGGCGGCCGGCGATGGTGACGTCAAGGACCGGCTGCTCAAGGGCATCAGCATCAGCGGAAAGTCCTTCAAGGTGCACCTGGACGGCTATAACTTCCTGCCATACCTGACCGGGCAGACCAACGTCGGACCGCGCCAGGACTTCTTCTACTTCAACGATGATGGCGTACTGGTGGCCATGCGCCACAACGACTGGAAGTTCGTGTTCTGCGAACAGCGCCAGCCGGGCGGCTTCGAGGTGTGGGCCAACCCCTTCACCTGCCTGCGCGTGCCAAAGGTATTCAACCTGCGCATGGACCCGTATGAGCGGGCGAATATCGTCTCCGATCAGTACTATGACTGGACGGCGAAGAATGCCTATATGGTCAGCTATGCAGCGTCGCGTGTGGCGCCGTTCCTCCAGACGTTCAAGGACTACCCGCCCAGCCAGCGCCCGGCGAGCTTCACCATCGACCAGATGACCGAGGCGGTGATGAAGTCCATCGACAAGGGGGCAGGCGCCGGCAAGTAATACCAGTGGCAATGGTTGGCCGGGTCACTCCGGCCAACCTCTTCACCAGGATCGCACCATGAGAGAAGCGCATGCCGGCGCCAACGCCGGCAAGCAGCAAGCGCGGCACAGATCTGACAAACCGCGGCGCCCGGAAGGCGCCGCGTTGCAGGCAGGGCAGGGTCAACTGGCGCATGACGGTGCCGTGCTGGCACCTGCCCTGTTGCTTTTCGCGTCCGGCGCGGCCGGGCTGATCTACCAGGTTCTCTGGATCAAGCAGCTCGCGCTGGTGGTCGGAGTGGATGTGCACGCCGTCACCACCGCCGTCAGCGCATTCTTTGCGGGCCTCGCACTAGGCGGCTGGCTGCTGGGGCGCGTGGCCGACCGTCATGCGCAGCCGCTGCGGCTGTATGCGTGGCTTGAAATCGCCGTGCTGGTGCTGGCCATTGGCGCCACGCTGGCGCTGGCGCGTGCCGCCGCGCCGTTCGCCTGGCTGGAAAGCCGCGCCGGGCTGCTGGCCTGGGCGCTGCCGTTCGTGCTGGTGATCCTGCCCGCGGCGGCCATGGGTGGCACGCTGCCTGTGCTGATGCGTGTGCTGGCGTCGCGCGCGGGCCAGGTCGGCACGCATGGCGGACGCCTCTATGCCGCCAACACCGCGGGCGCCATTGCCGGCACGCTGCTGGCGGGCTTCGTGCTGATCCCGTGGCTCGGCATCACGGGCAGCGCGCTGGCCGCGGCCACGCTCAACGGTCTCGCTGCGGTCGCCGCGCTGACCCTGGCGTCACGCGCGGTGCCTGTGGAGGAGCCGGCCACGACTGCCATCGCGCCAGCCTCCGCACAGTCCGCGCGCGATGCGGGCGACGGCCGCCTGGCATTGGTGCTCTACGCCGCTGCCGGCGGCATTGCGCTTGGCTATGAAGTCGTGTGGTCGCAGGCCATCGTGCAGTTCATCAGCACGCGCACCTTTGCTTTCACGATGGTGCTCGCGACTTATCTTGCGGGCCTTGCGATCGGCAGCGCGCTGGCTGCGCGCCGGGCCGACCGTGCGCGCGACCCTTGGGGCGCGTTCGCCATGTTGATTGTCGCGGCAGGGCTGGTTGCGCTGCTGGAGATCGTCGTGCTCGGCGACTGGCTGCTGCAGACGCAGGCGGCGGTATCGGCCTCGGCGCAGTCGGTCACGTCGAGCGGTCTGCTGGCCGCCTGCGCGAACTTCGCGGTGGCGGCGTTGTGCGTGGTGTTCGTGCCCACGCTGCTGCTGGGCGCCGCGTTCCCGTTCGTGTTGCGCGTGGGCGTGGACAACCACCGGCTAGGAGCCGGTGTGGGCGCGGTGGTGGCGCTCAATACGCTGGGCGGCATCGCCGGTACGGCAGTGGCGGGGTTTGTGCTGGTGCCGCGCATTGGCCTCGTCCATACGCTGTCGTTTCTGGCCGTGGGCGCCGGCATTGTCGGTGTCATCGCCGTAGCGCTCGGCTCGGGCGTGCGCAAGCCGGCGCGCTGGGCCGTGCCGATGGTGGCGCTGCTCGTGGTGATTGCCGCGGCGTTTGCGCCCGCGGACCGGCTCGCCACGCTGCTGGCGCGCGCACGTGGCGGCGAGATGGTGTTCTACGAGGAAGGCCGCGGCGCCACCGTGGCGGTGGTGAAACAGTCGTCGTCGAGCCACTCGTTCAACCGCCTCTATATCCAGGGCGTGTCCAATTCCGGCGACACCATGACGTCGCTGCGCTACATGCGGCTGCAGGCGCTGCTGCCGCTGATCGTGCACAGTGGCACACCGCGCTCGGCGCTGGTGATCGGCCTTGGCACCGGTATCACCGCCGGAGCCACGCTGCCGTATCCGGGCCTTGAGCAGCGCGTGGTGGCCGAGTTGCTGCCGCCGGTGCTGCGCGCCGTGCCGCAGTTCCAGGGCAACTTCGGCGTGGCCGGCGACCACCGCGTCGAGATCCGCCTGCGCGACGGCCGGCGCGAGCTGCTGCAGAGCGACCAGCGCTACGACCTGATCACGCTGGAGCCGCCGCCGCCTTCCGCCGCGGGCGTGGTCAACCTGTACTCGACCGATTTCTATCGCCTTGCGGCAGCGCGCCTGCAAGCCGGCGGCCTGGTCGCGCAATGGCTGCCGCTGCCCACGCAGAACGACGAAGACACGCGTTCGCTGGTGCGCAGTTTCCTCGACGTGTTTCCGTATGCGACGCTGTGGACCACCGAGCTGCACGAGATGATGCTGGTGGGCTCGCTGGCGCCCATCACGCTCGACCCCGTGCGCATCCGCGAGCGCTTTGCCCAGCCGGAAGTCTCGGCTGCGCTGCGCGAGGTCGGCGTAGCGTCGCCGGCCGCGTTGCTGGCGACCTGGGTGACGGACCGCGCGGGCCTGGAGCGCTATGCCGGTGACGCGCCCGCCGTGACCGACGATCACCCCCGCATCGAGTACGCGACCTGGGTGCGGCGCGCCGAGTTCCCGCAGGTCCTGCAGCGCCTGCTGACGCTGCAGAACGAGCCCCCGCTGACCGAAGCCGATGCCGGCCTGATCGCCGATATCGGGCAGGAACGCGAAACGCTGCACACCTTCTACACGGCCGGCCTCGATGCCTACTACGGCGACCGAGACGCCTGGGCGCTGCATATGCAACAAGTCATGCGTACTGATCCCGACAACCCTTACTACGCCTGGTTCGGAGGTGGCCGCCGAAGCTCCGCCCCGGCGCCATCGAGGAATGCCCCATGAGCAACCGCGACGACGTGCTGGCGCTGCAGAGGCGCATGGGCGAAGCCATCGTCGGCCAGCAGCACATGATCGAGCGCCTGTTGCTGGGCCTGCTGGCCGATGGCCACTTGCTGGTGGAGGGGTTGCCGGGCCTCGCCAAGACGCGCGCGATCAAGGTGCTGGCCCGCAACCTGGAAGCAAAGCTGTCGCGCATCCAGTTCACGCCCGACCTGCTGCCGGCCGATATCACGGGCTCCGAGGTGTACTACACCGAGGGCGGCAAGGGCGAGTTCCGCTTCCAGGCCGGCCCGATCTTCGCCAACCTGGTGCTCGCCGACGAGGTCAACCGCTCGCCGGCCAAGGTGCAGGCCGCGCTGCTCGAAGCCATGGAAGAGCGCCAGGTCACCGTCGGCGGCGTGACCCACAAGCTCGACCCGCTGTTCCTGGTCATGGCCACGCAGAACCCGATCGAGCAGGAAGGCACCTATCCGCTGCCCGAAGCGCAAATGGACCGCTTCCTGATGCACGTGAACGTGACCTACCCGGAAGCGGACGCCGAAGCGCAGATCGTGGCGCTGGCGCGTGCCGAAGAATCGGGCGCGGCCGCCGGCACGCAAGCGGCCGCGCTACAACGGCTTGCACCCGAAGTCATATTCGCCGCGCGCGCCGAGATTCACGGCATCCACGTGAGCGAAGCGGTGGCGCGCTACATGGTCGCGCTGGTGCATGCCACGCGCGAGCCCAGGACCGTCGACGACGAGCTCGATCGCTGGATCCAGGTCGGCGTGAGCCCGCGCGGCTCGATCGGACTCGACAAGGTGTCGCGCGCCTATGCCTGGCTGCGTGGACAAGACTTTGTCTCGCCCGAGCACGTGCAGGCTGTCGTGCATGAGGTGTTCCGCCACCGCCTGATCCTGTCATACGAGGCGCACGCGGCCGGTGTCAGCGCCGATGCCGTGATCGACCGCCTGGTGCAGCAGGTCGCCGTGGCCTGACGCGGCGGCCGGCGCCATGCGTTCCCATCTTGCCTCGCTTGGCCGCTCGCCGGTGCCCGCCGGGGAGCGGCCTGCCACACACGCCCAAGCCGGTGTCAGCGTGGACGCCGCGGCGCTGGTGGCGCTCGAAGTCGCTGCGCGCGATTTTCATTTCCTGCCGAGCCAGCCCGTGCACAGCGTGCTGGCGGGCCGGCATGCCTCCCGGGTGCGCGGGCGCGGCCTGACGTTCGAGGAAGTGCGCGGCTACCTGCCCGGCGACGATATCCGCAGCATGGACTGGCGCGTCACCGCGCGCACCGGCAAGCCGCACGTGCGCGTGTACAGCGAAGAGAAGGACCGCCCGGTGCTGCTGCTGGTGGACCAGCGCATCAATATGTTCTTCGGCAGCCGCTGCGCGATGAAATCCGTGGTCGCGGCCGAGGCCGCGGCGCTGGCGGCGTGGCGCGTGCTGTCGGAGGGCGACCGCGTCGGCGGCCTGGTGTTCGGCGACGGCGAATGCACCGAGCTCGCGCCGCGCCGCAGCCGGCAGGCTGTGGAGCACCTGCTCGGCGAGATCGCGCGGCACAACCAGGCGCTGCGTGCCGATGCCCCCGCGCGGCGCGGCGCCGGGCAACTCAATGCCGCGCTCGAGCGCGCCGCGCGCCTCGCGCGGCATGACCACCTGGTCATTGTCATCAGCGACTTCGACGGGCACGACGCGGCCACGCGTGACCTGATGCTGTCGATGAGCGCGCGCAACGACCTGCTGACGATGCTGGTCTACGACCCGTTCCTGCTCGAACTGCCGGACTCCGGCCACCTTGTCGTTAGCGACGGCGAGTTGCAGGTCGAGCTGGGATTCGGCCACGCCTCCACGCGCAAGGGCATCGCCGAATTCGTCGATGCGCAGAGCCGCAACCTGCTGGGCTGGCACCGCGCCATCGGCGTGCCGCTGCTGCCGCTGTCGGCCGCGGAGGAGACGCCGCTGCAATTGCGCCGCCTGCTTGGCCAGGCGCTGCCGCAAGGCCAGGCCACGCTGCGCGCCCGGCAGGGAGGGCGGCCGTGAGCGACCTGACGCACAGCACCGCGGCGCCGGATAGCGCGACGATTGCCGGCGATCTCCGGCAGATGGCCGAAGTGGTCGAGCCGCCGCCGCCGTCGTGGCGGCCGCAGACCATCGGCTGGCCGGTGGCGGGCGCGATCGTGCTGGCGCTGCTGGCCGCCACGGCCTGGCGCTGGTGGCGCCGTTACCGCGCGAATCGCTACCGCCGCGAGGCCCTGGCCGAACTGGCACGATTGCGTGCGGGCCTGGCCGTGTCGCCGCAGGCACGTGCGCAAGCGCTGGCCGCCATGGCGGAACTGCTCAAGCGCACCGCGCTGGCGGCGTGGCCGCGCGCGCATGTCGCCAGCATGGCGGGCGCCGAGTGGGCCAGGTTCCTTCAAGCCCACGCGGGCAAGGCCGGCGCGGCGGTGCCGGTGCTCGCGACGCTGGTCAACGACGCGCAGTACCGCGATGCCGCGGTGCTGGCGCAATGGCCCGACAGCCAGGTGGCGGTCACGGCCGCCGCCTGCCAGCAATGGATTGCCGGCCACCATGTACCAGTTTGAATACCCGTGGTTCTTCGTGCTGCTGCCGCTGCCCTTGCTGCTGTGGTGGCTGCTGCCGCCGTATCGCGAAGAAAGCCCGTCGGTGCGCCTGCCGTTCTTCGGCGAGGTCGCGAGCGCGGCGGGGCTGAAGCCGGCGCCGGGAGCGGTCGTGCCGCGCAGCAACTGGCTGCAGCGCATCCTGGCGCCGCTCGCGTGGGCGCTGCTGGTGACGGCGCTGGCGCGCCCGCAGTTCCTGGAGGCGCCCATCGAGAAGGTGCAGCCCGCGCGCGACCTGCTGCTGGCGCTGGACCTGTCGCAGTCGATGGACACGCGCGATTTCCGCGACCCGGCCGGCGCACTGATCCCGCGCGTGCAGGCGGTGCGCGACGTGGTCAGCCGGTTCGTGACGCGCCGTCCCGGCGACCGCATCGGCCTGCTCGTGTTCGGCGACGCGCCGTACCCGCTGGCGCCGTTTACGCTCGACCATGTGCTCGTGCAGTCCATGATCCATGACCTGCTGCCGGGGATAGCGGGCCCCAGCACGGCGCTTGGCGATGGCATCGGCCTTGGCATCAAGATGTTCGACCAGAGCCAGGCGCCCGAGAAGGTGCTGATCGTGCTGACCGACGGCAACGACACCGCCAGCAAGATGCCGCCCGAACGCGCCGCGGAGATCGCGAAGGAGCGCCATGTGATCGTGCATACGATCGGCATCGGCGATCCGTCCGCCGAGGGCGAGCAGCGCGTCGATCTTGGCGTGCTGCAGCGCATTGCCGCGCGGACGCGCGGGCGCTATTTCTTCGGCGCCGACCAGGCGGGACTCGAAAGCATCTATGCCACGCTCGACCGCATCACGCCGCACAACCACAAGACGCTGTCGTGGCGGCCGCACCGGGAGCTGTTCGTGTGGCCGCTCGGTGCCGCGATGGGCGTGGTGCTGTGGTACCAGCTCGTCATGGCGGTGTGGTCGGCGTGGCTGTCGCGTCCGCGACGGCCTGCCGCGCCGGAACCGGCAGCGCAGGAGCCGTGATGCAGGCGCTCGCGGACTTTCACTTCCTGCGCCCATGGTGGCTGCTGGTGCTGGTCCCGGCGGTACTGCTGGTATGGGCCGTGCGCCGCCGCGGCGATGTTCGGCGCCGCTGGCGTGATGCGATTGCCCCGCATTTGCTGGATGCATTGATGGTCGGCGAGCGCCGCCGGCTGGCCATCCGTCCCGTGCACCTGACTGCGCTGCTGCTCGCACTCGGCGCCATCGCGCTGGCCGGTCCCACGTGGGAGCGCGAACGTCCGCCATTCCTCGACGACAAGGCACCGCTGGCGATTGCTATCGACCTGTCGCCGACCATGGACGCGATCGACGTAACGCCTACGCGGCTCGAGCGCGCCAAGCTCAAGGTCAAGGCGCTGCTCGCGCGGCGCGATGGCGGGCGCACGGCCATCTGGGCCTACGCCGGCTCCACGCACCTGGTGCTTCCGCTGACCGACGACGCCACGCTGCTGCAGACCTTTGTCGATGCGCTGCAGACCCGCATCATGCCCGCGCCGGGCAAGGACACCGCGCTCGCGCTGCGCACCATCGACGCGGCGCTTGCGCATGAGGAAGTGCCCGGCACCATCCTGTTCCTGACCGACGGGGTGGAGGCCGCTGCCGTGCGAGGGTTCAAGGCCCAGGCCGGCAGCGGGCGCAGCCAGCCGGTGGTGCTGGCGATCGGCACCGAGCGCGGCGGACCGCTGCGCAGTGGCCCCGAGGGCTTTGTCGAGAAGGACGGCGTGCGCGTGTTCGCACGCATGGACATGGCCGCGCTCAAGCGCTTTGGCGACGACACCGGCGTGCCGGTCGCCACGTTCACGCCCGATAGCGACGACGACGTCGCCTGGGTGCAGCGCCACGTGCAATCGCACCTGGCGCGAAAGCAGTCGGCGGACAACACGCGCTGGAAGGACGAGGGCTGGAGGCTGACGATCCCGATCGCGCTGCTCGGCGTGCTGTGGTTCCGCAAGGGCTGGACCGTACGCTGGATCACGGGCGTGCTGCTTGCTGTGGCGCTGGCGGCGCCGCAGCAGGACCTCCGCGCGCAAGCGTCGGCGCCCGATGCCGAAGCGCCGCGCGCGTGGCGCTTTGTCGACCTGTGGCTCACGCATGACCAGCAGGGCCGGCGCGCTTTCGAGCGTGGCGATTTCTCCGGCGCCGCGGCGCTGTTCGACGATCCCATGTGGCGCGGCGTGGCGCAGTACCGCACGGGGCAGTACGCACGGGCGGTGCAGAGCTTCGCGCTGGTCGATTCGCCCGAGAGCGACTTCAACCAGGGCGACGCGCTCGCGCGGATGGGCAAGTACAAGGATGCGGCGGCGCGCTACCGGCAGGCCCTGAAGCGCCGCCCGCAATGGCCCGCGGCCACGGCCAACCTGGCGCTCATGGAAAAGCTGGCGGCGAAGGCGGACAAGCCGAAGGAAGGCGAGGAGCCGCCCGATATCAAGCCCGACGAAGTGAAATACGACAGGGATGCCAAGCCACCCGAGGGCGCAGGCAAGAAGCGCGAGATGGGTGCGGTGGAAAGCGCCGAGACCTGGATGCGCGCGATCCAGACCACGCCGACCGAGCTGCTGCAACGCAAGTTCGCGTTGCAGCAGAGCCAGGCGCGGCCGGGCGCCGGAGCCCAGCCATGACGCGCGCGGGCCGGGGTCTCGGCATCTGGTGCACCGGTCTTGCGCTGTGGCAGGCGAGCGCGCTCGCGCTGGCAGCCGACCCACTCGTGCGTGTCGAGGTGGCGGCGCAGCAGCCCGTGCTGCCGGGCCAGCAGATCCGCATCGAGGTGACGGTGCTGGCGCCCAACTTCTTCCTGTCCGCACCGGTCTTTCCGACACTGCAGGTGCCCGGCGCGATCGTCACCATGCCGGACGACCGCGGCCAGAACACGGTCGAGACCATCAATGGCGCGAGCTATGCCGGCATCCGCAAGACCTACCTGTTTGCCGCGGAGCAGGGCGGCGATTTCCAGTTGCCACAGGTCTCCATCGCGTTCACTTATTCCGGTGATGACGGCAAGCCGCGCCAGGGCAGCGTGACGCTGCCGGCCACAACCATTCGCGCTGCGGGCGCCGCCGGCGCGCCAGCCGCAGCCACGCTGCCGGTGGCGCGGCTGATCGTCACGCAGCACTTCGACCGTCCGGTCAGCGGCCCGCAGGCGCATTTCCATGCCGGCGATGCGCTGGTGCGCACTGTCACCACGTTCGCGCCGCAGACCCAGGCCATGATGATCCGGCCGCCGAAGGTGGAGGCGCCATCAGGCGTGCGCGTGTTTGCGGGCGATCCGCAACTCAGCGATGCCGCGCAGGACAGCGCCGGCAATGCGGGCGGCAGCCGCACGGACCGCATCACCTATGTGTTCGAGCACGCGGGGACCTATACGCTGCCCGCGATCAAGGTCGAATGGTTCGATCCGGTCACGCGCAAGCCCGGCGAATCGGAGGCGCCCGAGGTGAAGGTGGACGTGGCCTCCGCGCCGGGGCTGGCAGGACTGTCACCGACCGGCCCCCACGCCGCGCCCTTGCCCGGAGAGCGCGGTGCCGCATGGCGCCGGTGGCTGTGGGCGGCCGGCGGCGTCCTGGTATTGCTGCCGGCGTGGCTGCTGCAGCGTTGGGCCCGGCCGCGCGTGGCACGCCTGCGCCGGGCGCTCGCGGCACGGCGCAGCGCCAGGGCGGCCGGCAGCGAGGCGCGGCTCGCGGTGCTGCTGCAGGCTTGCCGCGACAACGACGCGGTGGCGGCTTATCGCGCGCTCGGTGTCTGGTCGCACACAGCGTGGGGCAAGGCGCAGTCGGAATGGGTGGCCGGCACCGGCAACGCGGCGCTGGCGGCCGCCGTCGGCGAGCTTGAACGGCGTCTGTTCGGTGCCGGTGCCAGCGCGAGGCCATGGAGCGGTGGCGAGCTGGCGCGCCTGTTGCCGGAATATGCCCCCGCGCACCGGCCTGTCCGCGCGCGTCGGGCCACGCCGGCAGCGCTGCCGCCGCTCAATCCCTGAGGCCTGCTGGCCGAACCGGCCGGATCGACTATGATGGGCGCCTCGCCGCCAGCCTGCGGGGATGGAATGATCCTGCGCCACGCCTGGTGGCGGCTTCCTGTCCACTTTGCCCGATGCCGCCATGGCCCGTCTTCAGCTCGATCTCCCCGACGACCAGTTCTGCTATTCGACCCACCTGACCGTGCGCGTCACCGATATCAATTCGGCCAACCACCTGGCCAACGATTCGATGATCTCGATGATTTCCGAGGCGCGCGCCCGCTTCCTCTTCGAGTTCGGCAGCGAGGGCGACCAGGTCGAGGGCCTCGGCATCATCGTCACGGACCTGGCCACCATGTACCGCAATGAAGCGCACGCGCGCGACCAGCTGCTGTTCGAGGTCGGCGTGATGGATTTCAACAAGTACGGCGGCGACATCATCTTCCGCATCACGCGCCCGCAGGACGGCGCGCTGATCGCCATGGCCAAGTCCGGCTTCGTGTTCTTCGACTACCACCAGAAGAAGGTGATGCCGATGCCGGCAGGGTTTGCCGGCCGCTTCCCCAAGGTCAACTGGCTCGGCTGAGCCTCATGCTTCGGGCGGTGCCGCTGGCGCGATGAAGTGCGACACTACGGGCGGCTGATCGCCGGTGTGGAAGGCCAGGACGCGTTCCTGGATGTCGCGGTCGTGCAGCGTCACGCGCTCGTGCTGGCGCAGGTGCTCCAGCCAGGACACGACCTGGAAGCACTCCAGATAGCGTCCGGGCTGCGCGGCGTCCTCGAACAATCCCCATGAAAAGGCGCCGTCGCGCAGGCGCGCCTGGCTCAGTTCGTCCAGCGTGGCGACGAAGCGTGCCGCGTTTTCGGGCTGCACCTGGTACTCGATGGTGATCAGCACCGGGCCGCGGTCATGGCCGACTTCGTCGCTTACTTGCGGGGCCGGCCAGTGCATGGACGGCGCCAGGCGTGACGAATCGCCCTGCTGTAGCTTGTAGCGCCACGTCAGCGCGATGGCGAGCAACGCGCCGGCGCTGGCGATCAGCAGCGCGGCAGGGATGCCGAGGCGGCTTGCCGCCTGGCCCCAGACAATGCTGCCGGCGCTCATCGAGCCGAAGAACACCGTGACGAAGATCGACAGGCCGCGCGCGCGCACCCATTCCGGCAGCGAGGTCTGTGCCGACACGTTCAGCGTGGTCAGCACGGCGATCCACGAGGCGCCCGCCACCAGGCTCGCGGCGCCTGCCGCAACCGGGTTGTGGATCGTCGCGAACAGCAGCAGCGCGACCACGGTGCCCAGCGTGCCGAGCGCCACCACGCGGTCCGGCCCGAGCCACTGGCGCAGCCGGCCCAACCCCAGCGCGCCCAGCACCGCGCCCACGCCCACGCAGCCGAGCAGCGCGCCGTAGAGCTGGGCACCGCCGGCCAATACCTGGCGTGCGATCAATGGCAGCATGGCCCAGTAGGCGCTGGCGAACAGGAAGAATGCGGCAGCGCGTGCCAGCGTGGCCTTGAGCGCCTGGCTGTGCCACGCAAAGCGCACGCCGGCGCGCATCGCGCCGAGCAGGTCTTCGGCAGGCAGGCGGCGCGTGGCCGGGGCCGGCGGGTGCCACCACGCGAGCGCGGCAACCACCGCCAGGAAGCTGGCGGCATTGATCAGGAACGGCGCGGCTACGCCGATGCCGGAAATGATGAAGCCCGCCAGCGCGGGCCCGATGGCGCGGCTGATGTTGATGCCCACGCTATTGGTCGCCACTGCCTGCTGCAGTGCCTGGCGCGGCACCAGGCTCGGCACGATGGCCTGCCAGGCCGGCGCCGTGATGGCGGCGCCCACGCCCATGGCGAACGTGAACAGCAATAGCAGCGCCGGCGTGGCGCCGCCCAGCAGTACGACGATGCCCAGGCCGGCCGCTACTGCGGCCATCACCACCTGCACCACCAGCAGCATGCGGCGCCGGTCGAGGATATCGGCGAGCGCGCCGGCCGGCAGGGCCAGCAGGAACACCGGCAGCGACGTGGCGGTCTGTACCAGCGCCACCCAGGCCGGCGACGGCGCCAGCGAGGTCATCAGCCAGCCGGCACCCACGTCGTGCATCCAGGTGCCGATATTGGACAGCACGGTGGCCGTCCACAGCACGCTGAAGGCGGGATAGGCAAAGGGGCTGGCAGCCGGGGCGGCGTCGCCGGACGAGGAGGGAGCGGGGGAAGGGGTGGCCTTGGATCTGTCCACGGGCGGCTCCGAAAAGGGGGCGCGTCAGTCGGGCAATTCCAAGGCTAGGCAGAAAAACGGCCGCGCAAGGCGGCCGTCGAAAGATTTCAGATCGCAGGCGCTGGCCTCAGACCTTGCGCTCGCCGCCGAGCGCCTCGGTCAGGTCGCTCAGCATGCCAGCCAGTTCTCCCGCCATCAGCGTGAAATCGGCGTCGAAACGCTCGTCTTCGTCGCTGCCGGTGTGGTCGGCTTGTTCCTTGATCACGTCCAGCGGCGCCACGCGCTTGACCGCGAGCGAATCGGTCAGCACGAACGACACGCGGTCGTTCCAGGTCATGGCCAGGCGCGTGCAGCGCTTGCCGCCGGAGATATGGCGGCGCAGGTCTTCGGCATCGAGCGGATGACGCACGTAGCGCACGGTGGCCTTGCTTTCGGCGCCGGACTGGAGTTCGATCTCCTGGTCCACGGTGAAGCCGGCGGGCGCGGTGTCGGTGGCCAGCCAGTCGGTCATGGCTGCCACGGGCGACTGGTTCACGTGCAGGTTCGCGAGCGGCAGCGGGTCGAGTGCCTTGAACAGCATGCCACGCACTTCGTCGGCCTTGGCCGCGCTGGCGGCGTCGATGGCCAGCCAGCCATTGTCGGGGTCGATCCACACGCGCGTGTCGCGGCGGATGCTGAAGGCGCGCGGCAGCAGTTCTTCGGTGACCTGCTCCTTCAGTTCCTTCATTTGCTTGCGGCCGGGCTTGTAGCCTTGCTGCTCCTCGATCTCGGCGGCGCGCGCCTTGGTCACCTGGTTGACCACGGTGGCGGGCAGCAGTTTTTTCTCGGTGCGCAGCGTCAGGAGCATCTGGCGGCCCACGGCGTGGACCAGCTGGCCGTTGTCGCGCGGCGAAGCCCAGCCCTGCGTCTGCATTTCAAGGCTGGTGCCGGGAAAGAAGGCATGTTTGGCCAGGCTGGCTTCGACCTCGTCGGCGCCGGGTGACCATGGAGCGGAAAAACGGTGGAGCTGCAGGTTCTTGAACCACATGGGAGGAATTCGGCCAAAGGGACGAATTCTATCCGGTCGCCGCGGTGCCGCCGGAAAAAGCGGCGGCACCGCGCGGTGGCATGCTACAGATCGAGCTTGGTGATCTTGCTGCCTTCCAGGCTCAGTCCGGCCATCAGGCCCGCATTGGTCATGACGAAACCGACGATCGGAGATTGCGCGGTGTTGGTGTCCAGCACGCCGTTGGCGCCTACCGTTGCCAGCGCCACGGTGGCGTCCACGCCGGCGGTCCAGCCTTCGCTGCGCACGAACTTGTCGTAGGCGTCCTGCGTCAGGAACATCAGGATGACGGACTTGGACTGCGCGCCGATCTGCCAGCCGACCGAGCCCGCGATCAGGCGGTAGTAGCCGCGCGTGGCGCCGCCCGAGCGCAGCGCGCCATCGCCATACTCGCCGCCGACGACAAAACCCGCCGTCAGCGTCTTCGGGAACACCAGGATGCCGCGAGCCTTGTTGGCCAGGTCGTGCGAGCCCTTGACGCTGCCGTACAGCTTGCCGAGCGTGGCATCCACACCCGAATCCAGTTCGCGCCGCCGCGCGGCCTTATCGGTTTGCGCATCGGGACCCGTGGTGGTGCAAGCGGCCAGCGACAGGCTGCCCAGCACGAGGCCGGCACCGGTTTGGAGGAATGAGCGGCGCTTCATAGGATCTCCTTCTGCTTGTTTGTGTACTTTGAAGCATAGTGCCCGGCCGCGTGCGGGCCAATGGCGGACCGTGTGCAACACGTTGAAGTCGTTTCCATTTGTTAATGTTGTGTCGGATGGTCGACTTTTTCGAGGCAAGGCCGCGCATGCTGCGGTACAGTCCCGACGCATGAAGACGATCCTCCATGCCCCCAAGTTATCCCTCCTGCTGGTTGCCGCGCTGCTTGGCGCCTGCGGGTCCCAACCGCCCGCGCCCGACGCGGGCGAGGCCGCCGGCGCAAGCGCAAGCGCGAGCACGAACGCCGACAACGGCTGGCAGGCGCTGCGCGCCCGCTATATGGACTGCGTGCAGCACAAGGCCGACGAAGGCGTGTCCGGCAAGGCGCAGACCAAGGACGTGGTGTCCTCGGCGCTGGCCGCATGCAACGGTGAACTGAAGGCGATGCACGATGCCTTCGGCACCTATCTCGGTGGCCAGATGGTGTCCTCGCACGGCAAGTCCGGCGCGCGCCAGGCGGCCGAGCGCGTCACCATCGACACGCGCGAGAAGGCGCGCGCCTACCTGACGAAATACGTGGAGCGCGAGCGCTATATCGCCCGGGCGCAGTAAGGCCGCCAGGGCCTACAGCATTTCCAGCGGCGCGGGTCCTTTCGGCGGCGGGAACAGGCGGTCGAGTTCCTGAAGTTGTTCCGGCGCGAGCGGGTGCTGCAGCGCGCCGAAGTTCTCGCGCAGGCGTTCGCGGTGTCCGGTCTTCGGGATGGCGATGATGTCGTCGCGTGCAAGCAGCCAGGCCAGCGCAACGTGAACCGGCGTCATGCCGTTGGCCTGCGCGAAGCGCACGAGCTTCGGGTGCCGCACCAGCCGCGCCTGCTCGATCGGCGAATAGGCCATGACCGGCACGCCATGCGCCCGCAGCCACGGCAGCAGGTCCCATTCGATGCCTCGGCGGGTCAGGTTGTACAGGAGCTGGTTGACCGCAACCTGGTCCCCGCCCGGGACCTCCCACAATTCCTCCATATCGGACAGGTCAAGATTGCTCACGCCATAGTGGCGGATCTTGCCATCGCGCTGCAGGCCCCGCAGCGCTTCCACCGTTTCCTCCAGCGCGATGCCGCCGCGCCAGTGCAGCAGGTAGAGGTCGAGGCGGTCGGTGCCGAGCCGGCGCAGGCTGCGTTCGCACGCGGCCACGGTGCCGCGCCGGCTGGCGTTGTGCGGGTAGACCTTGCTGACCAGGAAGACCTCGTCGCGCCGGCCGGCGATGGCTTCGCCGATCATCTCTTCGGACTGGCCCTCGCCATACATCTCGGCGGTGTCGATCAGGCGCAGGCCCAGGTCCAGGCCCAGCCGCAGCGTAGCGATTTCCTCGGCACGCGCGGCGGGGTGTTCGCCCATATTCCACGTTCCCATGCCAAGCGCGGGCACGCGCTCGCCATCGGGCAGGGTGACATGCTTCATGGTGGCTTTCCCTCGTGGTGGGTGGTACGCATGGCTGCTGCGCCCACACTAGTTAACAAGTCACCAATCTACAAGAACACGAGAGCGGAATTAAGGCTGAAATTGTCCCGTCAGCCTGTACGTAGCTGACCGGTACCCGCCATCTTCACCCATGCTGATGCCGATACTCCTGCGTCAGCCCGCCATATCCATAAGCCGCGGCACGTGCATCGATCACGTGGATATACGAGACCGGATGCACGTTGCCGATCAGCTCGGACAGTGCCTCGAACACGGCTTTCAGGTACGCAGCCTTCTCCGCCTTGGTATTGGTTTCATCGGTCACGCTGATATCCAGATGGAAGGCATTGCGCCCGCTTTCGGACAGCGGCTCGCCGCCGATGATCCACTGTTCGCGCGGCACATACTGGACCGCGATGGCGATGACATCGGGCTTCTTGCCGAGCACGCGCTGCGTGAGTTCGGCCACTGCCGCGGCGCTGCGGCGGGTGAGGGCGGCGTCGGGCTGGCCGGAGATCTGCAGGTTGATGTGGGGCATGGCTGGCTCCTGTCTGATTGCGTTGGTGATGTCATGGTAGGTGCCGGTGTACCATCGGAAAAGCGGGAAGTTCCGATATGAACCATCGGATTCTCCGAATCAATGTGTTCATCAGGAATCAGGGGATCACCATGCGCGGATTCGACACCGACCAGTTGCGCACCTTCGTCACGGTGGCCGATAGCGGCAGCCTGTCCGCAGCCGCGCCCCGGCTGTTCCTGTCGCAGTCCTCCGTCAGCGAGCAATTGCGCAAGCTCGAGGAGCGCGCCGGCCTGCCGTTGCTCACGCGCGGGCGCAAAGGCGCGGTGCCGACGCCCGCGGGAATGCGTCTGCTCGAGCATGCGCGGCGCATCCTGGCGCTCAACGACATGGCGCTGCAGGAGTTGCGCGGCCGCGTGCTGGAGGGCGAGCTGCGGCTCGCGGTGACCGATTACTTCCGGCCCGCCGAGATCGCCGGCATGCTGCGCCGCCTGCGCGAACGCCATCCGCTGCTGCGCCTGCACGTCACGGTGATGAAGAGCGCCGTGATCGACGCCACGGCGGACATGGACGCGTTCGATGTCGGCCTGAGCATGCGCATCGTGGGCACGCGCGGCCAGGCAGCGGCACGGCGCGGGACGTTGCTGCGGCGCGAGCTGCTGTCGTGGGTGACGGCGCAGGGCGAGGCCGGCAACTTGCCGCCGACGCTGCCGCTTGTGCTGCTGCCCGACTCGTGCTCGCTGCACCAGTTCGTGGTGAAGCTGCTGGTGCGCAAGCATCGGCCGTTCGAGATCGCGCACTCCGCTTCGGGCGTCGCGGGTTTGCACCTGGCGCTGGCTGCGGGGCTGGGCCTTTCGTGCCTGAACGCGTCGGCGATCGGCCCCGGCGTGGCGCCGCTCGATGCCGCAAGCCAGCGGCGGCTGGGCCTGCCGGCGTTGCCCGAAGCGGAGTTCTTCCTGTTGCCTGGCCGGCGCGGCGAGCCGGATTTCATCGCGGCCGCGCGCGATGCGCTGGCGGAACAGTTCGGGTAATCGCCGGGCACGGGCAGGCGTCTGACGGGGATCAAAAATGTGATCTGAGTGACTCTTTAACAACAAAGCCGAGGAGGATATTTCGCCGCAAATTTGACCTTGCGTTCCCTGTAAATGATAATGCGTCGCATTTTAGTCGCCGCATTACAAAAAATTACAGGGAAATGAGCCTTAAACTGCATCCAGTACACCGCGCCGTTCTGACGGTATTCGCCTGCCAGCCAATGCTGGCCGGCATTGTCCATGCCCAGGAGGCCGGTGCCGCAGCTGCCGCATCGCAGCAGAGCCTTCCCGAGGTCACGGTCAGGGCCGATGCCAGCCAGGACCTGGGGACGGGCTACAACCCCGCGAAGACAGTCAGCGCCACCAAGACCGAGGCGCCGCTGCGCGACGTACCGCAGACGGTCAACGTGGTCACGGCCGATGTCATGCGCGACCAGCATGCCAACTCGATGCAGGACGCCCTGAAGAACGTGCCGGGCGTGTCGTTCTCAACGGGCGATGGCCAGCGCGACCAGGTGTCGATCCGCGGTTTCACCGCGATTGCCGACCAGTTCGTCGACGGCATCCGCGACGATGCGCTCTATTTCCGTGACCTGTCCAACGTGGACCGCGTCGAAGTCATCAAGGGACCGGCCGCCGTGCTCTATGGCCGTGGCTCGTCGGGCGGCCTGATCAACCGCGTGACCAAGAAGCCGGGCATCGACGTGACCGACTTCGCGCTGAGCTACGGCATGTGGGCCGACCGCCGCGCCGAGGCCGACGTCGGCCGCGTGTTCGCCGATGGCGCCGCCGCATTCCGCGTGACGGGCGCGGTGGAGAAGGCCAACAGCTACCGCTCGCAGCAGTTCCTCGATCGCAAGGCGATCGCGCCGTCGCTCGAACTGCGGATCGCACCCGAGACCACCGTGCTGCTGCAGGCCGACTATCTCGAAGACCGTCGCGTGACCGACTTCGGCATCCCGGCCTACAAGGGCCGCCCGGTCGACGTGCCGGCCTCGCGCTACTACGGCGCGGCCAACGCGCGCGACGCCGACTACTCGCAGTCCCGCGTGTACTCGGGCACGGCCACGATCAACCATCGCTTCAACGACAGCTGGTCGATCCGCAATGCCACACGCTATTACCACTATTCGCTGGACCGCAACAATACGCTGACCAACTCCGTCAACGAGGCGGCGCAGACCTTCACCATGAACCACGGCAATGTCGGCCGCGAGGAGCATGGCTGGTTCAACCAGACCGACCTGACGCAGAAGGCCAGTTTCTTCGGCATGCAGCATGAGCTGCTGTACGGCATGGAGATCGGCCAGCAGAACAAGAACCAGGTCAACAACACCAAGCCGGTGCTCGGTGCGGACGGGAGGGTAGCGAACTTCAACCTGTTCAATCCGGTGCTGCCCACGCTGGCGCGCCTGGCGCCGGGCACGCCGGCTACCAACAACCTTGGCGAGTTCAATACCCTGGCGTTCTACACGCAGGACATGCTGACTCTCAGCGAGCAATGGAAGGCGTTGCTGGGCGTGCGCTACGACCGCTTCGAGCAGGAGACGCGGCAGAACATTGCCGGCCAGCCCAATCTGTCGCGCACCGACAATGCGTGGAGTCCGCGTGCCGGCCTGGTCTGGCAGCCGACGAAGGCGCAGTCCTACTACGTGTCGTGGAGCAAGTCGTTCCAGCCGTCGGGCGAAGCCTTCGCGCTCGCGGCCAACAACACGCAACTCGCGCCCGAAACGACCAGCAACACGGAAGTCGGGGCCAAGTACGACTTCCTGGATGGCAAGGCCAGCGCCACGGTGTCGGTGTTCCGCCTGGAACGCACCAATATCAAGGTCGCCAACGCCGCCGGCACGGCACTGATCCCGATCGGCGAGCAGCGCACCGATGGCGTGGAACTCTCGGGCGCGGCCGAGCTGGGCGGCGGCTGGCGCTTCCTGGCCGGCTACGCCTACCTGGACGCTGAAGTGACCAAGTCGACGGCGGCCTTCCAGGGCAAGCGCGCCACGATCACGCCCAGGCATTCGGGCAACGTCTGGCTGACCAAGAGCCTGGGCTATGGCTTTGGCGTGGGCGCCGGCCTGAACATGGTGGGCGCGCGTTACGCCGACCCGGCCAATACAGTGACGCTGCCCGGCTATGTCACGGCCGACATGATGGCCTGGTATCGCCGCGGTGCCTTCGAGGCCCAGCTGAACCTGTACAACCTGTTCGACAAGAGCTACATCGTCTCGGCGCACGGCACCAACCCGAACCTGAACATGCCGGGCGCGCCCCGCAGCGTCATGGCGACGATCCGCTACCGGATGTAAGTCAGTACGGAAATCGGCAGCCAGCAAAAAGGCCGGGCGGTTACACACCGCCCGGCCTTTTTTTCTTTCCGTTATGGCACTAACCGGCTCAGGTCTCGCTCCACTGCCTCAACAGGTTGTGGTAGCAGCCCACCAGGGTCCGGCGCGCATCTTCATCGGCGCCGGTCTGGTTCAGGCGCTGGATGGCGTTGTCCATGTCGAACAGCAGCGCGCGCTGCGTGTCGTCGCGCACCAGGCTCTGGATCCAGAAGAAGCTGGCCACGCGCGTGCCGCGCGTGATCGGCGTGACCTGGTGCAGGCTGGTGGCCGGGTAGACCACCATGTCGCCGGCTTCGAGCTTGACCGAGTGCATGCCGTAGGTGTCCTGCACCTGCAGCTCGCCGCCGTCGTAGCTGTCGCGCGGCGACAGGAACAGCGTGGCCGAGATGTCGGTGCGCAGCTTGCGCCCGTCGTGCGGGTGGATGCGTACGCTGCCGTCCACATGGGCGCCGAAGGTCATGCCCTCGCTGTAGCGGTTGAACATCGGCGGGTAGACGATATTGGGCAGCGCGGCGCTGATGAATCGCGGGTTGCGCTCGAGCATGCCCAGGATCAGGCGCTGGCATTCCAGCGCCACGTCCGAGCGTTCGTCGATCTGCTGGTTGAACTTGACCGGCGCGCCCGAGTAGCCGGCCGTGACGCGGCCATCGACCCAGGCATCGCCCGCCTGTTCCAGCCGTTCGCGCACCGCGCCGACCTGTTCGGCGTTGAGGACCTGGGGGATGACGACCAGCATGGCGGCTTTCCTTACCTGCTTACATGCGATAGGTGAACGACAGCATGGCGGTGCGGCCGGTACCCGGCACCGAGCGTCCGCCATCGGACTGGATCAGTGCATCGTAATACATCTTGTTGAAGATATTGAACAGGTTCAGGCGCAAGTCGTACCTCGGCTGGTGGTAGGCCACCATGCCGTCCCAGCGCACGAAGCTGCCCACCTGGACCGTATTGGTGTTGTTGGCGAAGCGCTCCGACATATAGAAGGCGCCGCCGCCAACTTCCCAGTTGGGCAGGATGGTGTAGCTGGTCCAGGCCGTTGCAGTGTGCTTGGGCGTGTTGGTGGGCACCTTGCCGGTGGTGTTGGCGCCGATGCCGTTGATGATCTCGCCGTCCAGGTAGGTATAGCCGGCGAACACCTGCCACTTGTTGGTGATGTGTCCCGTGGCGCCCGCGCGGAAGCCCTTCACGCGGATCTTGCCGGACAGCGCGTAGGTGGTGGCGTCGATCTGGCTGCGGGCATTGTCCTTGGTGATCTGGAACAGCGCCGAGGTCAGCGACAGGTCGCCGCCCATCAGGTCCCACTTGCCACCGACTTCATAGGACTTGTTCTTCTCCGGGTCCAGGCTTTGCTGGCCGACGGTGCCGACCAGCTGCTCCAGCGAGGGGTTGAACGACGTGCCATACGACACGTAGTAGGACTGGGCTTCGGTCGGCTGCCAGATACCACCGAGGCGCACGCTGGTGAAGTTGACGGTCTGGTCGGCGTTGGCCAGCGCGGTGCTGAAGAAGGGGGCGCGGGCGGAGTTGGATGAGTTGATGGAGTTGCTGATGCTGGCGATGTAGCGGTCATAGCGCACGCCGGCTACGGCCTTCCATTGCTTGCTGAACTCGATCGAATCGTTGAGGTAGGCGGCTATCGTATTGGCCGAGCCGCCTTGCAGATTGCCGGTGCTGGTGGCCACGTTGGCAGGCGAGGCCGTGTAGGTCGGGTTGACCAGCGGTTCGCAGGCAACGTATCCCGCCGTCGCGGCGGTCGTGCCACTGACCAGCGGCTGGCCGTTGCAGCTGCCGTTGCGGTAGTAGTTCTGGTTGTTGTAACCGTCATGGCCGATTTCCGCGCCGACCAGCAGCGTGTGCTTGACGGAGCCAGTATCGAAGTTCGCGGTCAGTTCGGTCTGGTTGAAGATCGAATAGTCGCGGATCTTGCGGTCGTGGCTCTGCAGGCGCACGAACAGCTGGTCCAGCGGCAGGGTACTGGTGGTCAGCGGCGTGAAGCCGCGCGCACTGACCGAGCCGACCGCGTTCGGCGCGGTTTCGCGCGCATCGGTTTCCACGTAGTTGAACTGCGTCTGGTTGCGCAGGCGCAGGTTGGGCGAGAACTTGTGCGTGATGCCCGCGCTCAGCGCCGCGATGTCCTGGTTGGTGCGATCGTCGGTGAAGCCGTAGAAGGTATTGCGGTCGACATTGGTCGGATGGCCGTTCAGGTTCGAAAAGCCATAGTCCGGCATGTCGTGGTTGTGCTGCAGCAGTGCCGACAGGGTGATTTCCGTGGGTGTGCCGATGCCGAAGCGCCACGACGGCGCAATGCCGAAGTCTTGCACCGTCATCTCGTCACGGGTGCTGGGACGGCCATCCTGCGCCATCGCCGAGATGCGGAAGGCCGAGGTGTCGCCGGTGGGCGTGTTGTAGTCCGCGGTGGCGCGCACCAGGCCATTGGTGGTGACCGAGCCCGTCACTTCGGTGGCGGCCTTCATCTGCGGCTTCTTGCTGACCTGGTTGATCACGCCGCCGGTGGACCCGCGCCCGAACAGCATCGACGACGGACCCATCAGCACTTCGACGGAATCCAGCGCGAAGGTATCGCGATAGTACTGGCCGCGATCGCGGAAGCCGTCCAGGTAGATATCGGTGCGGGCCGAGAAGCCGTTCAGGTTGATGTTGTTGCCGATCTGCCCGCCTTCGGCGCCGCCGATGGTGATGCCGGGCACATTGCGCAGCGCGTCGGCCAGCGAACTCACGCCCTGGGATTCCATCAACGCCTTGTTCACCACCGTGACGGACTGCGGCACGTCGCGCAGGTCTTCAGGCAGCTTGCTGATGGAGGTCCTGCCCGCATTGAAATCATCGCGCGAGGCTGCGCCATTGACGACCACCTCCTGCAGCGTCGTGGCTGCGGCGGTCGGGACGGGTGCCTGCTGGGCAAGAGAGGCTGCGGGGGCGGCAAACAGCGCGATCAGCGCGGCTGCGATGGGCGTAGGTTGGGAGCGGCGGTTCATGGCGTACGTTTCTTGTCCGACCCCCGGTGCGGGTCCGGCCGGCGCCGCTGCCAGCGCGAAAGCACGGGAATCGACGATGCCGTCATGGGGGGATGATTTGGGCTGTGCGAATATAAATGAGAATGATTTGCGTTGCAATTGACGTTGCGGACAAGTCACAGACATTGATTGTCGGGTTCATATGTTTTAAATAAAAAACAAACAGGCGCAAAATAGTGCGCAAAACGCCATAAATTGCTTCGCGCAAGACTCCTCTGGCCCCAAGGGGCTGGGCGCGAAGAGAAAACGGCCCTTCGCAGGAAGGGCCGCCTCAGTACATTGGCGAAAATGACCGGCCGGTCAGCTTAAAAATATTTCTCAGTCGGCGCTCATGTTGGCGTTCTTTGCAATCCGCCCCAGGCGTTCGCGTTCGGACTTGATGAAGGCGACGAAGCTCTCCTGCGAGCCCCCTGCCGGCTCAATGCCATTAGGCAGCAGTCGCTCGCGCGTTTCCTGTGTCTGCATGGCCGCGGTCATCTCCGCATTGAGCTTCTTCAGGATGGCGGGGTCGGTGCCCTTGGGCGCGAAGATGCCGGCCCAGTGTCCGATGCGGACTTCAGGCATGCCCTGTTCGGCAGTGGTAGGGATGCCCGGCGCGGCGCTCATGCGCTTGTCCCAGGTTGCGCCGAGCGCCTTGAGCTTGCCCGCCTTGATATGCGGCAGTACCACCACGCTCGCTTCGGATGTCGCGGCGACCTGGCCGCCCATCACCGCGGTGATGCTCTCCGAACCGCTCTTGTATGGCACCGGCGTGAGCGATGCACCTTTCTCCTTGAGCATCTCCTCGACGAAGTGCGGCGTGCTGCCGCTACCGGCCGTGGCGAAGTTCACTCCGCCGCCTTGTTTCTTCGAGTAGTCGATCAGCTCCTTCAGGTTGTTCGCCGGCAACGATGGCGATGCCACGATCACCGAAGGGCTCACCGCGATCAGCGACACCGGTACCAGGTCGTCCGCGGCGTAGGGCATCTTCGTGCGGATCAGGCTGTTGGTCACGGTGCCGACCGCGCCGACGAGGAAGGTATAGCCATCGGGTTTGTTCTTGGCCACAAAGTCGGCGCCGACCACGCCACCGGCACCGGGACGGTTCTCGATCACGACCGGCTGGCCCAGGCGCTTGCTGACGGCGTCGGCCGCGGCACGCGCCACCAGGTCATTGGCTCCGCCCGCCGTGAACGGCACCACGAACTTGATGACGTGCGCCGGCCATGCATCGGCTGCGCGCGCGGGCGAGGGGAGGGCAACGATGATTGCCGCAGCCGCGGCAAGAGATGGCAAGGCAAGGGCCAGCGCGCGGCTGGCGGGGATCTGTCGCATGGTGTCTCAGATGTGTGGGTCCGATTCGCGGCGCGACGGCCATCGCTTGCGCCGCGAATGCCGGACGATGTTACCGGGACTGGCTGTCAGTCTGCTTGACGTGCGTCTTGCGGTGCTTCTCCCTGGAGCGGTGATGCGGAGAAACCCTGACGCACCGGCGGGCGCCGGCAGTGTGCCATCAGTGCTCGCGCTCCCAGGTCTGCGTGCGGCCCAGCAGGCTGATGCCGATGAAGCCGCGCACGTTGAGCTTGCCGCCATCGTCGGACAGCGACATCTTGCTCTTGTAGACCTTGCCGTTCTCGGGGTCGAGGATCTCGCCACCACTCCATTCGTTATCGCCGGTCTTGCGCAGGCCGGAGAGGATGGTCATGCCGATGATGGGCTGGTCCTTGCGCGCATCGGTGCATTTGTCGCACACCTTCGGCTTGCCGTCGCCTTCGACGAAGGTCTTCACCAGCCGGCCGCTGTAGACGCCGTTCTTTTCGGTGATCTCAACCAAGCCGCGTGGCTTGCCGGTGGTGTCGTCAATGGTCTTCCAGTTGCCGCTCGGCGTGGCCTGGGCGTGCGCCGCGGCGCTCGCGAACAAGACGGCGGCGAACATGCCGGCGCGCAGCAGCGCGCGCGCGGGGTTGGCTTGGGGGTGGATGCGCATGAGGTCTCCTCTCGGGTGGTGGCGGTTGCTTGCGCCGGTGCCGGCAGCCATGCTGCTGCCAGTTGCACAGTCTGTGCGGCGTCAAGCGTGCTCGCCAATCTACTGGCGCGGCTTGCGCTTCGCAATCAGCGCCCCGGCGCGCGCAGGCTCCGCGCCGCTGTTGCACGTTTCTCCGAAAGCCGCATCGGCAAGCCGTTTGCGGGAATTCTGTGTCGCAACAAAGCGTGTACCGCGCGTGCCTGAAGCAATCCTCTAGGCGGCCGCGTTGCGATGTTTCACCGGCATCCTTCGCGCGACAGGAACGGGTTGTGCAAAGCGTCGATCTTCACTGACATCGGCATCGCGTGACGGGTGTCGACGCGCATGCGGATCGTTGCCTGCGGACATCGCGACGCGTCTTCATTGCGAAAGCTTTGCCGGATCGCAACGCTTCGGAGCTCGTCGAGCTGTTGCTTCGATGCAAACCGTTGCGTTGGCGCATCAGTGTCGCGCGCGCTCGGCGACATGGATGCGCGCGACCATCGCGCGCGTCATCGCAGCGAGAGGATCATGGCGCGCGGCGCGCTTGCCGTCCGGTGTCGAGACAGCGCGCGCAAGGGCGAGGCGCGTGATCGCGTGCGTGCGGTGCGTGCATGGCAGCGCGTCTTGTACAGCCTCGCTTCGCCTGCCGGAAAGCCTTTATTCATGCGGCTTTCCAGTCGGCACGATGCGTGTTGCGCGCGCGCTTTCGGTGAGTGCGGCGCAGGCATTGCGATGCTTTCACGCGCGATGCGAAGCGCTCGCTGATCGTGTCGGAGTGCGTGCATTCGCGCGCGTCGCGATGCCTGTTCGCGTCGCTGATGAGGACATGCGCCGACGCATGCGGACGAGGTTGCGCGATGGTGTTGGCGATGTCTTCGCGAAGCGGTGCTCGCGATCTAGATCGACTTGCGCGCGCGCGCAAGTTTTTTTGCACTTTTTTCTTAACATCATCGTGCAAACGAATTATGATTCGCCTTGACAAGAGTCCCACTTCATTGCAGCGAAGCAGGAACAAACAAGATTGAACGAAGAGCGCGATGCGAGCTTCGATGCAGTGACACAGTGATGCAGGTAGCTGAGGAGCACGAGAACTTTGACGCAGACCAGGCCGGAACGGCTTCTTAAAACGCGTGCAGTCTCCTTTGGCCCAGTGACGGGATGGGCCAGCTACCTCAAGATGAATGCCGTCTGCCGTGCGCGAGGCCAGGCCCGCACCGCAGGCAAGCCGTCCGATATCTCCTCATTGCTGGCTGCGCGCCGACTCGACGGGCGGCGTGGGCTGATCGAATATTCCGGGGCGCGGCAAGTGCCCGGAGCCCGCATGCGGGCCCGTCTTGCCGCCAGTGCGTCGCCGTGGGCGACGGCCCTGCTACCGAATTCATTAGCGTGCGGCGGAGGTAATGCCGTGCGCCGATGAATCGCTCGCTCGACTGGGGTAGTGGCAAAGTGCTGCGCCTCGGGTCGGTCGGGTCGCCAACCTAGGTCATTCGATATTCACTCTCTAGTGAAGGAGTTATCCATGGCAACGACTGCGAAGAAGAAGCCGGCGGCCAAGAAGGCCGCCAAGCCGGCAGCCAAGAAGGCTGCACCGGCCAAGAAAGCCGCTGTGAAGAAGGTAGCCGCCAAGAAGGCGCCGGCCGCCAAGAAGGCTGCTGTGAAGAAGGTAGCCGCCAAGAAGGCGCCGGCCGCCAAGAAGGCTGCAGTGAAGAAGGTCGCCGCCAAGAAGGCAGCGCCGGCCAAGAAGGCCGCAGTAAAGAAGGTCGCCGCCAAGAAGGCAGCGCCGGCCAAGAAGGCCGCAGTAAAGAAGGTCGCCGCCAAGAAGGCAGCGCCGGCCAAGAAGGCCGCAGTGAAGAAGGTAGCCGCCAAGAAGGCAGCACCGGCCAAGAAGGCCGCTGCCAAGAAGGCTGCGCCGGCCAAGAAGGCTGCGCCGGCCAAGAAGGCTGCTGCCAAGAAGACCGCCGCCAAGAAGCCGGCTGCGAAGAAGGCTGCTGCCAAGAAGCCGGCTGCGAAGAAGGCCAAGGCTGCCCCTGCGGCGGCTCCTGCCGCTGCGCCCGCCGTTGCTCCTGCTGCCGCTGCCAAGACCGCGCTGAACCCGGCCGCTGCCTGGCCGTTCCCGACGGGCAACCGTCCGTAAGCCTCACTCGGTCGAGTGGGGGCCACGACATCCGCAAGGAGTCGCCCGGGCACGTACAGCGTGCCATAGTGGCCGGATACACCGTATCCGGCCAGCAAGACACCAGTCTTGCCAACCCGCCGACGGCGCTTGCCCGGCGGGTTTTTTCTTTTGGGCCTGCCGCTGCGAAGGGGAAGGGGGCGATGGAAGCGCTGTCCCTGACAGCCTGACCTGTCCTCTCAAAAGAAAAGCGCCGCATTCTCTCGGATGCGGCGCCTCCAGTCGCCGGGACGCAGGTGAATCAGTGCGTGACCCGCGTCACGCCGCCGGAGGTCAGCAAGCGCACCCGGTCGCCGGGCCGGAACAGTTCGTCCGCTTCCTGCGTGATCGCGCGCATCTCGCCATTTTCCAGCCGGACCGTGATCTCCAGCCCGCGCCGCTGATTGACCTTGTTCTCGGCCGCGCTGCCGGCAATGCCACCAAGCACCGCGCCAAGAATGCCGGCCGCCACCGAGCCGTTGCCGCTGCCGATCAGGCTGCCTGCGGCGACGCCGCCGATCGCGCCGCCGGCAATGGTGCCGGCGCCGGTCTGGCCGCCCTGGATCATGACGTCGCGCACACCTTCGACCATGCCGTAGCGCACGGTCTGCTCGCGCTGTGCCTGGCCCGTCGAGTAGACGCTGTTGGAGCTGGAGTCCGTGGCACAGCCGCTGATCAGCGCCGCCACGGCGCACAGGGCGATGACACCCGTTCGGAGTTTGTTGTTCATTTCAATGCCCGTAAACGTGCCACGCCCTCGCCGCAGGTCAGGCGTAGCGGTAGCCGAATGCAGACTGGAAGCGGTTGCCGATTTCGTCGAGCGACAACCAATGGTTCTGCGGACCCTGCTGCGCGATCTTGATCGATCCCATCAGCGATGCCAGGCGGCCAGTGGTTTCCCAGTCTAACCCGTTTTCAATGCCGAACAGCAGGCCGCCGCGGAAGGCATCGCCACAGCCGGTCGGGTCCACGATGCGCTCGGCCGGAACGGCCGGGATCGCGTACTGCTGACCATCGGCAAAGATGCTGGCGCCGCGTTCGCCGTGCGTGACGATGAAGGCACGAACCTTGGCGGCAACCTCGGCGCTGGTCCAGGCAGTGCGGGACAGCAGGACCTGCGCTTCGTAGTCATTGACTGTCACGTAGCTGGCGAGTTCAACGAACTCCCGCAGGTCTTCGCCGTTGAACAGCGGCATTGCCTGGCCAAGGTCAAAGATGAACGGAATTCCGGACTCGGCGAACTGGCGCGCGTGGTGGAGCATGCCCTCGCGGCTGTCCGGGGCGACGATGCCGAGCTTCGGTGCGTGGCTGCCACCCAGCGCATCCTTCACGTTGGAGAGCTGCGACTGGCTCATCGCGCCGGGGTGGAAGGCGGTGATCTGGTTGTTGTCCAGATCGGTGGTGATCATGGCCTGCGCCGTGAACGTATCTGGCAGCACGCGGATGTGCGTGGTGTCGATATTCAGCGCGCGCAGGTACTGCAGGTAGGGTTCGGCGTCCGCGCCCACCGTGGCCATGACCACGGGCTCGCCGCCGAGCATCTTGAGCGTATAGGCGATATTGCCGGCGCAGCCGCCGTACTCGCGCCGCATGCCGGGCACCAGGAACGAGACGTTCAGCATGTGGATCTGGTCCGGCAGGATGTGTTCGCGGAAGCGTCCGTCGAACGTCATGATGGTGTCGTAGGCGACGGAGCCGCAGATCAGGCTGGCCATGCTCTCTCCAGGTACTTGGGGTGGTCGGGCCGTGCGCGGCCCGCAGGGTTTCAGAAAACGGAAGCGGCCGCCCCGGGAATGCAGGCGGCCGGTGCGGGATGCCGGGCGGCTTACTTCAGTGCGGCGAGCGCGGCGTCGTAGTCGGGCTCGTTCTTGATCTCGGGCACCAGCTGGCTGTACTTGACGACGTTGTTCTCGTCCAGCACCACCACGGCACGCGCGGTCACGCCGGCCAGCGGGCCGGTCGCGATGTCCACACCGTAGTTGCCCTTGAACTCGGCGCCGCGCATCGTCGACAGCGGCACCACGTTGGCCAGGCCTTCGGCGGTGCAGAAGCGGCCCATGGCGAACGGCAGGTCGGCCGAGACCGTCAGCACCACGGTGTTGGCCAGGCCGCTGGCAGCCTCGTTGAACTTGCGCGCCGACGCCTGGCACACCGGGGTGTCCAGGCTCGGTACGATATTCAGCACCTTGCGCTTGCCGGCGAAGTCGGCCAGCGTCACGTCCTTCAGGTCCTTGCCAACCAGCTTGAAGTCGGCGGCCTTGTCGCCGGGTTGCGGGAACTTGCCTGCCACTTCAATGGCGTTGCCGCCGAGAGTCACGTTGCTCATCACTGCTCCTTCCTGTTCAGGATCTTCGGGGGGCGCAGCTTGCGGCCGGACTCGATTCGGCCCTTGGCAGCAAGCCTGCGGAATCCAGGGACCGTCCACCGTGAAAGCGCGAGCGCCTTGCGCGTGAACAGGCCCTATGGATAGAAAATCAGCACGCGGTAATTGGCCGCCGCCTGCTGAGTCCGGAATCGTACCCGAACCTGCAGCTCCGTGCCCGCACGAAGGCCGTGCGTGGCGAAAGGCTTCTGCGCCGGTTCCAGATACTCGGATGGCTCCAGGACGCGCCGCAGCAGTAACTGGTCCTGCAGGTCGGTCATGACCAGTTCGATGGCCGGCAAGGCGGTGGTGGCGCGGCCCTGGTTGCGCAGCGTGACCGCCAGGATGTAGGCATCGCTGCCTTCATCCTGCTTCTGCAACTGGGAGGTATCGATGCGCAGCGCGTCGATGTCGCGCCATGGCGGCACCACGCAGCCCAGCGGCCTGCACGCGGCTTCCAGCATGGGGCGCAGCGCCGGGAACTGTCCCGCGAGCTGTCCTCGCATCAGGTAGAGCCCCTGCAGGAGCACCCCAATGGCCAATACACCGGCGGCGATGTGCCAGCCATAGCGCAGGCGCGGCGGAGCAGGCGTCGCCGCGGCCTCGCGCGCGCGTTCGCGTTCACGCTCGCGGGCCTGGCGCAGGAAATCAGGTGCGAATGCCGGACCCAGTTGCGGCTCCTGGCGTGCCCAGCGCCGCTCGACGTCCTCGCGCGCAATGGCGCCGGCGGTGGCGCTGAACGCATCGCTGGTGCTCGGCCCGTAAGTGGGGCCATAGTTGCGGCCGTAGTCGTTGTCAGGCTCGTGCGGTGCTTTGGGTGTCGCAGCTTCGGCCGGTGTGTGGGGTGCGCTGCCTGGCGTTTCGGTGCTGTCGCTTGACTGTGCGCGCAGGAACTCGCTGGCGCTGCGCAGCACGGGTTCGCCGGATTCGGCGGCCTCTTCGGTGACCGGTGCGTTGACAGGTGCGTCGACCGGTGCATCAACTTGGTCCTCAGACGCCTTCGGTGCCGCGGCCCCGGTCGTACGCGTGGACGATTCCTCGTCGTCGAGGGCGGAGCTGTCCAGCGCTGGCCACGGAGCATGAGCGGCCCCGATCGCGGCGTATGCCTGATCGGCTTCCTGGCCGGCATGAGTCTTGCCGTTGGCGGCCTCGACGGGACCGGAGTCGGCAGGCTCCGCTTCCGACGGTTCGGCTTCAGAAGCTTCGGCTTCCTGCGTTGCGGGTTGCGCGCTGTCTTCGGCAGCCGGTTCGATGGATGGAGAGCCCGCGTCCTGCCCGCCCGGTGTTTCCACCTCGGCGGGTGCCTCTTCGTCCTCGGCCGGCGCCATCATCATGGTGGGCGAATCGAGCGCGGGCACGTCGTACCCGGGGTCGTAACCAGGATCGAAGTGAGTGGAAGACGCTGTTGGCGCGGTTGCGGCAGGCGCAGCCGCAACTGGTTCCGGCGCCTGCTGTGGCGGCCGCGAGGAGGCCGAGGCAGCCGGCGCGGGCACTTCGATCAGGTGCTCACGCGCATCGAAGACGGTTTCGCAGTGTCCGCAACGCACCAGTCCCTGACGCAGACGCAGCTGGTCGGCGACCAGCCGGAAAGCGGTGCGGCAGGCCGGGCAGCGCGTGACGAGCTTGGCGGCGGCCATCGGCGCACCTCAGGGACGGGTGCCGTGCAGGCAGACCCAGCCTTCCTCGCTGCGCCAGACGGTCAGCGGTAGCCAGGCGGCATAGGCGGCCGCGACTTCCTCGGCCTGGCGCTCGAGCACGCCGGACAGCACCAGGCGTCCGCCGGAGCGCACGCGGGCGCTCAGCATCGCGGCCATCAGCTTGAGCGGGTTGGAGAGGATGTTGGCGACGACGAGATCGTAGGTCGCCTCGGAGACCGACTCCGGCAGCGCGAACCCGGCCTGGACCTGGTTGCGCTCGGCGTTGTAGCGCGACGCTTCCACGGCGTTCGGGTCGATGTCGATGCCGAGCGTAGCGCCGGCGCCGAGCTTCTTCGCCACGATCGCGAGGATGCCGGAGCCGCAGCCGTAGTCGAGCACGGTCTCGCCGGCCTTCAGGTTCTGTTCCAGCCACTGCATGCAGAGCCGCGTGGTCGGATGGCTGCCGGTGCCAAAGGCGAGACCCGGGTCGAGTTCAAGTACCACGGCGTCCGGCTCCGGCGCCTCGTGCCACGACGGCACGACCCAGATCCGTTCGCCGATGCGGATCGGCTCGAACTGCGATTGCGTGAGGCGCACCCAGTCCTGGTCTTCGACATCGCGCAGCACATAGGCCGGCACCGGATCGATGCCGAGTGCATTCGACGCGGCCGCGACCGCGAGCACCGGGTCGGTGTCGTCGCCGAACAGCGCGACCACGCGCGAGCGGTTCCAGGCAAGCCGTGTCGGCTCGAGCCCGGGCTCGCCGAACAGCGGCTGCTCATCCGGCGTGTCGGCGTCGGCGTCTTCCACCGATACCGACAGCGCGCCAAGGTCGAACAAGGCGTCAGACCAGGCTTCGGCCTGGTCCTGCGCCACTTCGATCACACATTCCTGAAATGCCACGGGCTTCCTTTTGTACAGCAGGTGCGGCAGCTGCCGCGTCAGGCTTTTTCGCGCTGCGCCAGGCGATGCTCGAGATAGTGGATGCTGGTGCCGCCTTCGACGAAGTTGGCGTCCATCATCAGCTCGCGGTGCAGCGGGACGTTGGTCTGGATACCGTCTACCACCATCTCCGACAGCGCGATCCGCATGCGGGCAATGGCCTGCTCGCGGCTGGCGCCGTAGGTGATGATCTTGCCGATCATCGAATCATAATTCGGCGGGACGAAGTAGCCATCATACGCGTGCGAGTCCACGCGTACACCGGGACCGCCAGGCATGTGCCAGGCGGTGATGCGGCCCGGCGACGGGATGAACTTGAACGGGTCTTCGGCGTTGATGCGGCACTCGATCGCATGCCCACGGAACAGCACATCCTTCTGGCGGAAGCGCAGCTTTTCGCCGAAGGCGATGCGGATCTGTTCCTGCACGATGTCGATGCCGGTGATCATCTCGGTGACCGGGTGCTCGACCTGCACGCGCGTGTTCATCTCGATGAAGTAGAACTCGTTGTTCTCGTACAGGAACTCGAACGTGCCGGCGCCGCGGTAGCCCATCTTGCGGCAAGCCTCGGCGCAGCGGTCGCCGATGCGCTCGATCAGGCGGCGCGGGATGTGCGGCGCGGGCGCTTCCTCGATCACCTTCTGGTGGCGGCGCTGCATGGAGCAGTCGCGCTCGCCCAGCCAGATGGCCTGCTTGTGCTGGTCGGCAAGGATCTGGATTTCCACGTGGCGCGGATTCTCCAGGAACTTCTCCATGTAGACCTCGGGGTTGCCGAAGGCGCGGCCGGCTTCCTCGCGCGTCATGTTGACGGCGTTGACCAGCGCAGCCTCGGTGTGGACCACGCGCATGCCGCGGCCGCCACCGCCGCCGGCGGCCTTGATGATGACCGGGTAGCCCACCTGGCGCGCGATGGCCAGGATTTCCTTCGGATCTTCGGGCAACGCGCCATCCGAGCCCGGCACGCACGGCACGCCGGCCTTGATCATGGCCTGCTTGGCCGAGACCTTGTCGCCCATCAGGCGGATGCTTTCGGCGGTCGGGCCGATGAAGACGAAGCCGGACTTCTCCACGCGCTCGGCAAAGTCGGCATTCTCCGACAGGAAGCCATAGCCCGGGTGGATCGCCTGCGCGTCGGTCACCTCGGCGGCCGAGATGATGGCAGGCATGTTCAGGTAGGACAGCGGCGACGGGGCCGGGCCGATACACACGGCTTCGTCGGCCAGCTTCACGTACTTGGCTTCCTTGTCGGCTTCCGAGTACACCACCACGGTCTTGATGCCCAGCTCGCGGCAGGCGCGCTGGATGCGAAGGGCAATTTCACCGCGGTTCGCGATCAGAATTTTTTCAAACATGGTCTCTCTCTGCGAGAACGGGAGCGGTCCCCCCAGGTGCCTCAGCGGCACACCGGGCGCGCGGCCGGGGAACTGGCGATGCCAGGGGGCCGCTTCATGGCATGGGATGCTGGCCGCAACGTGCGGACATCCACGAGATCCGGCGAGCCGCTCAGCCCCGCGCCGCATCGGGCAGGGCTGCGCGGCTCGCCGGACAGCATCAGCCGATGACGAACAGCGGCTGGCCGTATTCCACTGCCTGGCCGTTCTCGACCAGGATTTCCTTGATCACGCCGGCCTTGTCGCACTCGATCTCGTTGAGCAGCTTCATGGCCTCGATGATGCAGACGGTCTGGCCTTCCTTGACGGTGTCGCCCACATTGACGAACGGCGCGGCGCCCGGCGACGGGGCACGATAGAAAGTACCGACCATGGGCGAGGTCACCACGTGGCCTGCCGGAAGCTGGGCGGCGGCCGGCTCGGCGGCTACCGGGGCGCTGGCTGCAGCGGCGGCGGCAGGCATGACCGGCAGTGCCTGCATCTGCGGCATGGCCATCGGCGCGGCGATGACTTGCGGCGGTTGCTTGACGATGCGTACCTTGCCATCGCCTTCCGTCACTTCCAGCTCCGAGATGCCGGATTCGGCCACCAGGTCGATCAGCGTCTTCAGCTTGCGCAGGTCCATCTTCTTATCCTCCTGAATCAGGTTGTCCGGGCGCGCCCTGGCGGGCCGCGGCGGAAGAAATCGTCGGTGCGGCGACCGGCTGTCCACGCCCGCGGTGTTCGCACACGCTGCAGGCGCGGCGCCAGGCGGCGCGCGTCATGTTTTTCGGGTAAAGCTTGTTTGCCGGCGGGCTTCAGCCCTTTGGCGGCGGCTGCTCCAGCCCGAGGGCATAGTCCAGCGCCAGCAGGTAGCCGTGCCAGCCCAATCCGCAGATCACGCCGACCGCGAGGTCGGAGAAATAGGAATGGTGACGGAAGCTTTCGCGGCGATGCACATTCGACAGGTGCACTTCGACAAACGGAATGGCCACGCCGGCCAGCGCATCGCGCAGCGCCACGCTGGTGTGCGTATAGGCGGCCGGGTTGATGATGATGAAATCCACCCCTTCCGTACGCGCGGCGTGGACGCGGTCGACCAGCGCCCCTTCGTGGTTGGACTGGAATGACGACAACGCGATACCGGCGTCGGCGGCGTGACGCCCCAGTGCTGCGTCGATATCGGCCAGCGTGGTATGCCCGTAGGTCTCCGGTTCGCGCGTGCCCAGCAAATTGAGGTTTGGCCCATGCAGGACCAGCACCTTGCGGTAGCGGGCTGAGCGACGATTGGAGCGGGTTGCAGTCACGGCGGCTCGACCAGTTCAACGAAATTGCGCGGAGATTACCGTAGCTTAGAGGGATTTGTCTAGCACGCGATACAAGGCTTCATGCGCTTGCCCGGCATTGGCGCGTTGATTAGGCCACTTTGGGGCGCCGGGCGCAATATGCGCGCAGTTTCGATGCAAGTTCGGCACCGATTCCGTGAACTTGCATGAAGAAGCCTGTTATGGCGCCGGCTGCACCTAGGATCGTGGCAGAACCGCGCGCAACTCGTCAGACGTGATGCGTCCCATCTTGCGGTATTTCACGGATCCGTCGGGATTGATCACGACGGTGTAAGGCAGGCCGCCAGCGGCATTGCCGAAGTTGCGCGACAACTCCGTGCCCGCGAAGCCAGCCACCGCGAGAGGATAGGCAACCGGCACTTTCTTCACGAACTGCTGGATATTGGCGGCTGAATCAATGCCGATGCCGACAAACTCGACCTTGCGGGCCGCGTACTCGGCATGCAGCGCGGTCAGCTCCGGCATTTCTTCCACGCAGGGCCCGCACCACGGCGCCCAGAAGTTGACCACCACGGTTTTGCCGCGCAGCTTGCCAAGATCGATATCGGTGCCACTCGGGTCGGGCAGGCGAGTCTGGAAGAAAGTTTCCACGGCCTGCGAGGACGCTGGTTTTGGCGAGAATACGAAATGACCGGCCAGCGCTCCCGCGGCACAGGCCACCACGGCCACGGCAATCCACTGCCACAGGCGGGAACGGTTGACAGGTTTCTGGGTGGGAGCGTTCATGGGGTCTCGGTAAGCGGGCAGCGGTTCGGCGCAGATGCCGGCAAATGGTGATCTTCTGACAGGCTCGGCTGGCCTCAGTTCGACCCATCCGCGTCGGCAAGCAGCGCCCGCACGGCCTGCATGTCGGCCCTGGCCAGGCGGCCGCTCGCATCGGAGCGCGCGGCGCCGCGTTCGTCATCGGCATCATACAGAGCAATATGAATACCGACGGGCACACCCAGCTCGGCACGGACTTCGCCGGCCAGCAGGCGGGCTTCGCGACGGTCGGGCCACTGGCCTTTCCACAGGAAGCTCAGGGTTTCAACCTCGCCGCGGCCATTGAAGTGACGGGACTCGCTGGTCTCGAAGTCGACGCCGGCATTGAGCAGGTGCAATGTGGCGTCCTTGGCGCTGTCGCAGAAGCATTGCAGATAGATATCCGAATGCTCGGTCGCGGTGCCATTGAGCACGGCGCCCACGAGGTACGGGCGGAAGCCAGCCAGGTCCTCCATCGCGAGGATGGCTACCCGGCGCAGCAGCGCCAGCACGCGCGGCTGCGTCTCGGCGTGGAAAAGTGCCTGATAAGCGCGGACTTCGGCTTCGATCATCTCGTTATCGGGCAGCCATTCGCCAGCCACGCGCTGGTCGCCGAGCAACTGGCGCGCGGCCTTGCGCTTCGCGGTGGCGTAATCGGCGCCATCTTCGGCAATCATGCGTGCCGCGGCCTGTGCGATCTCCTCGCGCAGGCGGGCAGGGTCGGAAAGGGCATGTCGTGGCATGTGCCGATGATACCGGAGCAGCGCGCCCGGCCGGTGCGCAGAGCTCTGCCGCAGTGCAGCGAAGCGCGCAAGCGCTCGGGTACAATCGAAGTCTTCCTGCCCGGCATGGTCCGCTGGACCACGGCTGGCAAGCCGACCGGCCCGACCGGTCCCAAGTCTTTCCGGGAACCCCATGCATATTCATATCCTTGGCATCTGCGGCACTTTCATGGGCGGCCTGGCGGTACTCGCCAAGCAGGCCGGTCATCGTGTGACCGGCTGCGATGCCAATGTCTATCCGCCAATGAGCACCCAGCTCGAGGCCCAGGGTATCGAGCTGATCGAGGGCTTCGATCCCGCCCAGCTCGCGCTTGAGCCGGACCTGTTCGTGATCGGCAACGTGGTGTCGCGCGGCAATCCGCTGATGGAAGCGATCCTCAACCGCAACCTGCCCTATGTGTCGGGCCCGCAATGGCTGGGCGAGCACGTACTGGCGGGCAAGTGGGTACTGGCCGTGGCCGGCACGCACGGCAAGACCACCACGACGTCGATGCTCGCGTGGATCCTGGAGGATGCCGGCTACAACCCCGGTTTTCTCGTCGGCGGCGTGCCGCAGAATTTCGGCATCTCGGCGCGCGTGACGGAATCGGACTTCTTCGTGATCGAGGCGGATGAATACGACACCGCCTTCTTCGACAAGCGCAGCAAGTTCGTCCACTACCGTCCGCGCACGGCCATCCTGAACAACCTGGAATACGATCACGCCGACATCTTCCCGGATCTCGCGGCGATCGAAACGCAGTTCCACCACCTGGTGCGTACGGTGCCGGGGCAGGGCCGCCTGGTCGTCAATGGCCTCGAAGCCAGCCTGGCCCGCGTGCTCGAGCGTGGCTGCTGGAGCGAGGTGGAGCAATTTGGCGTTGGTGACTGGCGCGAAAGCGACGCAGGCGGCGACGGCGGCAAGGATGCCTTCGACGTGTGGTTCGGCGAGGCCGTGCAGGGCCGCGTGACCTGGGACCTGCAGGGCACCCATAACCGCTTGAACGCGCTGGCCGCCATTGCCGCCGCGCGCCATGTCGGCGTGCCGCCGGCGCAGGCCATCGAGTCGCTGGGGCGCTTCGCCAACGTGAAGCGCCGCATGGAAGTGCGTGGCGTGGCCGGCGGCGTAACCGTCTATGACGACTTCGCCCATCATCCGACGGCCATCCAGACGACGCTGGAAGGCCTGCGCCGCCGCGTCGATGGCGCGCGCATCCTGGCTGTGCTGGAGCCGCGCTCCAACACCATGAAGCTCGGCGTGATGAAGGCGCAGCTGCCGGCCAGCCTCGAGCAGGCCGACCTGGTGTTCGGCTATGGCGCCCCGAGCGGCAAGGACGCGCTCGGCTGGGACCTAGCTGGCGCGCTGGCCCCGCTTGGCAAGAAGGCCGCGGCTTTCCACGATCTCGGCGCACTGGTCGAGGCCGTGCGCGCCGCGGCGCGGCCCGGCGACCAGGTGCTGGTCATGAGCAACGGCGGCTTCGGCGGCGTGCACCAGAAGTTGCTGGACGCGCTGGGCCAGGGCGCCGCAGGCTAAGGGCAGCCGATATGCTGCTGTACCTGCACGGATTCCGCTCCTCGCCGCAGTCGTTCAAGGCGCGGCTGGTGCAGGAGCGCATGCGCGAATGGGGCGTGGGGCGCTACTACGCCTGCCCCTTGCTCGATGTCTCTCCTGCCCGGGCGATCGCCCAGGCCGAAGCCGCCATCAGCGCGGCGCGCGCGGGCGGCGACCAGGAAATCGCGATCGTGGGGTCCTCGCTGGGCGGCTTCTACGCGCGCTGGCTCGGCGAGCGCCATGGCTGCCGCACGGTGCTGCTGAACCCGGCTATCCACCCGTGGACCGACTTGCAGCAATACATCGGCGAGCAACCGCTGTGGCACGGCGGCGGCTCGGTCACGGTCGAGCCGCGCCATATGCAGGAACTGCTCGACTTGCGCGTCGATGCCCTGACGCATCCCGAACGCTATTACCTGCTGGCTGCCACCGGCGATGAAGTGCTCGACTACCGCGAGATGGTCGCCGCCTGCACGGGCGCGCATATCCGCGTGATCTCGGGCAGCGATCACGGCATCAGCGAGTTTGCGGACTATGTCGACGACGTGCTGGCCTTCTGCGGCTACAGGCCTGGCGGCGTGGTGCCGGGCCGCGCGGCATGAGCGCGCAGAGCGCGCGCCGCTGCGGCTGGACCTGCCACCTGCCATTCGACCCGGCGATCCCGCCGAACCTGCGGCATTGGGTCACGGGCGAAGGCTCGCTGACCGCACGGCTGGTGGCCGCTTCCGAACGCTTCCGTGTGCACCGCTTGCGCCAGGATTCGGCGCGGCCCTATCTGGACGAATGGCAGGCACTCGGGCAATGCCGCCGCGAACCGGCGCTCACGCGCGAAGTGCTGCTGATCTGCGACGAGCAGCCGGCCATCTACGCGCACACCGTCGTGCGCGAGCGCCACGCGCGCCGTGACTGGCCCTTCCTGCGCGGGCTCGGCGAACGCCCCCTGGGCGGTCGCCTGTTTGTGGATCCGGCCGTGCGGCGCGATCCGTTCGAGTTTGCGCGGCTGCTGCCGCACCACCCGCTGCGCCAGGCGCTGCAGCGGATCCTGCCGGCCATGGCGCCGGTGCCGATGCTGCCGGCGCGCCGTTCCGTATTCCGGCGCGGCGCCGGCGTCATGCTTGTGACAGAGGTCTTCTTGCCGGACCTGCTGGCACGGCCTTCACGGGGACTCCGGCAAAGTTGTCCATCAGACCGGAGCCCCGACTGACTTACACACTACCCAGAGCTATAAAGAGAAAGACATCATGAAATTGCAGGGTCGCGTTGCCATCATCACCGGCGCAGCCGCCGGCATCGGGTTTGCCACCGCCGAGCGCCTTGCCGCCGAAGGCGCCATTGTCATCCTTTGCGACGTACAGGAAGCGCGTGTGCGCGAGGCCGCGGCGAAGCTGGCCGCCAACGGCGCCACCGTCGCCGCCTACCGTGTCGACGTGACGCGCCGCGACGAGGTCGATGCCATGGTCGCGGCGGTGCTGGCCGCGCATGGCCGCATCGACGTGCTCGTGAACAACGCCGGCATCACCAAGGATGCGCGCCTGGCCAAGATGACCGAGGCGCAGTTCGATGCGGTCATCGACGTCAACCTGAAGGGCGTGTTCAATTGCGCGCAGGCCGTGGCTTCCGTGATGACCGAGCAGGGCAACGGCGTGATCCTCAACGCGTCGAGCGTGGTCGGCCTGTATGGCAACTTCGGCCAGACCAACTACGCGGCCAGCAAGTTCGGCGTGATCGGCTTCACCAAGACCTGGGCGCGCGAACTCGGGCCCAAGGGCGTGCGCGTCAACGCCGTGTGCCCGGGCTTCGTCAACACCGAGATCCTGCAGACCGTGCCGGAGAAGGTGCTCGATGGCATGAAGGAATCTTGCTGGCTGCGCCGCCTGGCCGAGCCGTCGGAGATCGCCAGCGTGTACGCCTTCCTGGCCAGCGACGACGCCAGCTACATCAACGGCGTCGCCATCGAGACCAGCGGCGGCATGTCGCTCTGACGTCACCTTCATCCGGCCGCACTACGCGACATACCCCGCGCCATACCCCCGCCGTGCCGGTCGCCGGCAGGGGGCCGGAACCAGTGCGGTATCATTCTGACTTTGGCACTTGCGGCCAGCCTGCCCGTCAGGGGCACTCACTCTATCTCCCCGGAACCCTCGTCTGTGCCGCCCGAGCGGCAGGGTTCCCGGCATTTCTGAAAGTACCGATCGATGCAGTTGCTGTTCGAAGAAGGCGGCGAGATTCGCGCCGGCACCGTGCTGACTCAGCAGGGCGAGGCCTACCAGGTCGAATTGCCGGCCGGCAAGCGCACCAAGGTCAAGTCGCGCGACGTGCTGCTGCAGTTTGCCCAGCCGTCGGCGAGCGAGCTGGTGCGCCAGACCGGCGAGATGACCGCCGAAATCGACCTCGACTTCCTGTGGGAATGCGCACCCGAAGCCGAATTCGGCTTTGCCGAGCTGGCCGCCGAATACTACGGCGCGGATGCCGGCCCCGTGCAGCAGGCGGCACTGGCCATGGCCCTGCACGGCAACCCGGTGTATTTCCGCCGCAAGGGTCGCGGACGCTACCAGCGCGCGCCGGAAGACCAGCTCAAGGCCGCCCTGGCCGCGCTTGAGCGCAAGAAGCAGCAGGCACTCTTGCAGGCCGAATATGAAGACCAGCTGAAGGCGCTGACCCTGCCGGAATCGTTCCGCAACAAGGTGCTGCAACTGCTGTTCAAGCCGGACAAGAACAGCCTGGAATACAAGGCGATGGACGCCGCCTGCACTGCGCTCGGCATGTCGCCGATGCGCCTGATGGTGGCGGCCGGCGGCGTGGCCAGCGCGCGTGCGCTGCATGAGGCCAAGTTCCTTGCCGAGTGCTTCCCGAAGGGCACGGGCTTCCCGGAGATCGACGTACCCGAGCCGCAGGCCGACCTGCCCGTGGCCGACGTGCAAGCGTTCTCGATCGATGACGTGACTACCACCGAGATCGACGATGCGCTGTCGGTCACCGAGCTGCCGGACGGCAACCTGCGCGTCGGCATCCACATTGCCGCGCCCGCGCTTGGCATCCGCCGTGGCGAGCCGCTCGACGCGGTCGCGCGCAATCGCCTTTCCACCGTCTACTTCCCGGGCGACAAGATCACCATGCTGCCCGACGCCGTGGTCGAGCGCTACACGCTGCAGGAAGGCCGCCAGTGCCCGGCGCTGTCGCTCTACGTGACGGTCGAGCCACTGCAATGGCAGGTGCTGGGCAGCGAGACGCGCGCCGAGATGGTGATGATCGCGGCCAACCTGCGTCATAACCTGCTCGACGATGTCATCACCGAGGCGTCGCTGGCCGATGGTAGCGGTGACTATCCGTTCCGCGCCGAACTGACGCGCCTGTGGCACTTTGCCGGCGCACTGCACGACGAGCGCCAGAAGGCCCGCCTGGCCAGTGGCCTGCGACCCGAATCGCACAATCGCGCGGATTTCAATTTCTACCTCGACGACCAGGCCGACGGCAGCCAGCGCGTGCGCATCGAGCAGCGCAAGCGCGGATCGCCGCTGGACAAGATCGTGGCCGAGCTGATGATCCTGGCCAACAGCACGTGGGGCAAGCTGCTGGCGGACAACGGCGTGCCGGGCATCTACCGCACGCAGAAGGCCTGGGGCATGCACCGCACCCGCATGCAGACCTACCCGGCCCCGCACGAAGGGCTGGGCGTGGCGCAGTATGCGTGGAGCACTTCGCCGCTGCGCCGCTATGTCGACCTGGTCAACCAGTGGCAGATCCTGGCGGTGGCGCAGCATGGCATCACGGCCAAGCTGGTGGCGCCGTTCAAGCCGAAGGACGCCGACCTGCTGGCCGCGGTGGCGGACTTCGAAGGCACCTACGCGGCCTATGCGGACCACCAGTCGACCATGGAACGCTACTGGTGCCTGCGCTGGCTGCAGCAGGAAGGCCGCGAGCGCATGATGGCCACCACGCTCAAGGAAGGCGCGGTGCGCTTCACCGAGATCCCGCTGGTCACGCGCGTGCCCGAACTGGCGCAGGCGCAGCGCGGCACGCAGGTGCTGCTCGAGATCGGCGACATCGATGAGATCTCGCTCGATGTGTCGTGCCGGGTGCTCGAAGTCTTTGCCGGTGAGGGCGCGTTGCCCGAGGAAGAACTCGAAAGCGACGAGGAAGCCGCTGAAGTCTCGGCAGAAGCCGCGGCGGAGATGGCAGCCGAGCACGCTGCCGAGCAGTCCGCGGAAGGCGCCGAGCCTCCCGCCGGCGAAGCGGGCGACCCGGCCGCAGATGGCAGTGGGGACGGGGCGTCTGCCGCGCGCGACACCATTGTCCCCAGCCAGGGCTGATCCCTTCGGAAAAGCCGGCGGCTCACATACAATGCCCTTCTGACCCGGAGCAGCCGCCGGGCCGGGGGCGCATGACGCCATGCGGCCCCGGCGAATCTCCCAAGCGATTCCCCCAAGCCACTGTCCAGCCAGCTCTCCATCGTGAACGCCGCTCTCGTCGATCCCCGCCACTGGTGGCATGCCAGCAATACGCTGGCCAAGGCGCTGGCCATCTCGGTCGTCGTGCACGTGGTGCTGCTGATGGTCCGGATCGCGGCACCCGAGGTGTTCGAGATCAAGCGCACGGATGCGGCGCTGGACGTGGTGCTGGTCAATTCCAAGTCCGCGCAGAAGCCGCGCAACGCGACCGTGCTGGCACAGGCCAACCTCGATGGCGGCGGCGACCACGACCAGCAGCGCGCCACCACGCCGCTGCCGGCACAGACCGTGTCGCAGGACGGCGACCTGGTGCGCCAGGTGCAGCGCCGCGTCGAGCAACTCGAGCTGGAACAGCAGCGCCTGATGACGCAGTCGCGCGAAGCTGCCCCGGCCGTGCGCAGCCAGCCGCTCAAGCCTGGCGAGCAGCGCCAGGACAATCCGCTGCGCGGCCAGGACGAGCGTACCTCGACGGACGAGATGGCCAAGCTGGAAGCGGAGATCGGCCGCAATATGGAGCACTACGCCAAGCGGCCCAAGCGCTACCAGCTCACCGCCACGAGCGCGCGCGAGGTCGACTACGCGCAGTACTATGACCGCCTGCGCCGCAAGATCGAGGCGCGCGGCACCAGCGATTTCCCGCAAAGCAAGGGCAAGCCGCTGTACGGCCAGCTGATCCTGGTGATCAACGTGAACCGTCTGGGCAAGCTTGGCTACAACCGCGACGGCTACAACGTCGATGCCATCGACGTGGTCAAGAGCTCGGGCGATCCGGCGCTGGACCGCCAGGCCGTTGCCATTGTCCGCGCTGCCGCGCCGTTCGGCCCGTTCACGGCCGAGATGACGGCGCGCCAGGACATCCTCGAAGTCATTTCCACATTCAAGTTCTCGCGCAGCGGGCTGGAAACCCGCTTGCAGGCCCGCTGATGACCTCCACTGAACCTACCCAGCCGGCTGACCGCTACGTCGTGGTCGGCAACCCGGTCGCGCACAGCCGCTCCCCATTCATCCACGCCGCGTTTGCGCAGCAGACCGGCGAGGCCGTCGAGTACGGACGCCTGGAAGCGCCGCTCGACGCGTTCGCCGAGACCGTGCGCGCGTTCCTGGCCGACGGCGGCCACGGCTTCAACGTGACCGTGCCGTTCAAGCTGCAGGCCTATGACCTGGCCGACCGCCTGACGGAGCGTGCCGAAGCTGCTGGCGCGGTCAACACGATGTGGATCGAGGACGGGCTGATCCACGGCGACAACACCGATGGCATTGGGCTGGTGCGCGACATCCAGGACAATCTCGACACGCTGCTGGAAGGCCAGCGCGTGCTGCTGCTGGGCGCGGGCGGCGCGGCCATGGGCGCGATGCTGCCGCTGATCGAATGCCGGCCTTCGCGCATCGTGGTGGCCAACCGCACGGCTTCCCGCGCGAGCGACATGCTCGAGGAATTCGTGGAAGCAGCCGACGCCTACGGCGTGGAGCTGTGGGGCGGCGGTCTCGATGCACTCGAGCAGTTGTCCGAGGACGAGGCCTGCGATGTGGTCATCAACGCATCGTCGAGCAGCCTGCATGGCGAACTGCCGCCGGTGCCGGCGTTCCTGCTCGGCGAAGGCGTGCTGGCGTACGACATGATGTACGGCGCCGAGCCGACCGTGTTCCTGCGCCATGCCGCGCAATGCGGCGCGCGCACGGCCGATGGGCTGGGCATGCTGGTCGAGCAGGCCGCGGAGGCCTTCTACATCTGGCGCGGCGTACGTCCGCGCACCGCGCCCGTGCTGGCCGACCTGCGCGCCGCGCTGCAGGCCGAGCGCAAGGGCTGAACCGCCGCCAGCACCCCGTGGCCACCCGACAGCGCACCCTGCGCGCCGCCGGCACGGCGTTTGCCCCGATGCGCTGGGCCGGCTACCTGATCGCGTGCGTGGCGGCCGGCATTCTTGCGATGCAGGCCTACTTCTTCCTGCAGATCGCGGCCTGGCAGTACGTGACGCCCTCGTCCACGTCATTCATGCGCGCCGAGCGCTGGCGCCTGTGCGGCTTCAACGTCTGGAACTGCAACATCGACCGCCGCTGGGTGCCGTACGACCAGATCTCGCGCAACCTCAAGCGGGCGGTCATCGCGAGCGAGGACGCGGACTTCGTCAATCATCCCGGCTACGAGATCGACGCCATGCTCGATGCCTGGGAGCGCAACAAGAAGCGCGGCCGCGTCGTGCGCGGCGGTTCCACCATCACGCAGCAGCTCGCCAAGAACCTGTTCCTGTCGCCGGAGCAGCACTACCTGCGCAAGGGCCAGGAACTGGCCATCACATGGATGCTGGAGTTCTGGCTGGACAAGCAGCGCATCTTCGAGATCTACCTGAATTCCGTGGAGTGGGGCGAGGGCGTGTTCGGCGCGGAAGCCGCGGCCCAGCACTATTTCCGTACCAGCGCCGCGAAGCTCGGCGTGGGCCAGGCCGCGCGCCTGGCGGCGGCGCTGCCGGCGCCGAAGTGCTTCGACAAGAAGCAGTACTGCGCCAATGTGCGCATCAACTTCAAGGTGAAGGCAGGCATCATCGCAAGGCGGATGGGGGCGGCGACGCTGCCGGATTAACGGGCGTCAACCGCCGCCTGGACTCAGCCCCGGACCCTTAGCTCAACCAGCCTTTGCGCCGGAAATACACCAGCGGAATGGCCGCCGACACCGCCATCAGCGCAATCGCCCACGGATATCCCGCGGCCCAGTCCAGTTCCGGCATGATCTTGAAGTTCATGCCGTAGATGCTGGCGATCAGCGTGGGCGGCATCAGCGCCACCGACACCACCGAGAACAGCTTGATGATCTTGTTCTGGTTGATGTTGATGAAACCGACGGTCGCATCCATCAGGAAGTTGATCTTGTCGAACAGGAACGCGGTGTGGTTCTCGATCGAGTCGATGTCGCGCAGGATCTGGCGCGCCTCGTCCTGCTGCTCGGCCGACAGCAGCTGGCTGCGCATCAGGAAGGACACCGCGCGGCGCGTGTCCATGACGTTGCGGCGGATGCGGCCGTTCAGGTCTTCCTCGCGCGCGATGGTTTCCAGCACGTCGGCGGCGGCGGCGTCGGTCACGTTCTCGGCCAGCACGCGGCGGCTCGCTTCTTCCAGGCGTTCGTAGACTTCCTCGATCGAGTCGGCCGAGTATTCCGCGTCGGTCGCGTACAGGTCCATCAGCACGTCCTTGGCGTTGCGCACCGAGCCCGGGCGCATGCGCGCGCGCAGCCGCACCAGGCGGAACACCGGCAGGTCTTCGTCGTGGATGGAGAACAGCACGTCGCGCGTGAGCACGAAGGCCACGCGCACGTTGCGCGACGCCTCTTCCTCGTCGAGCAGGAAGTCGGTGCGGATGTGGATGTTCTCGTCCTCGCCTTCGAAATAACGCGCGGACGCTTCCAGGTCGCCCAGGTCTTCCAGTTCCGGCAGAGCTACGCCGTAGGCTTCCTTGATCCAGGCCAGTTCCTCGTCGTCGGGGCTGACGACGTCGATCCAGATCGGCTTGTGCTGCAGCAGCTCGTTGCGCTCGTCGACCTGCTCCTGGGCAAGCCGGCCTTTTTGCAGGACGAACAGGTTGATCATCCCCGGGATTCCTTATTGCTAATGCTGATTGCGACGAAAAAACAAAGACAAGCGCGAAGACAAGCGCAGGCTGGCTCGCCGCATCCCAGGTGGTCCGGACCGGTTCAGTGCGGAATCACGGGCAAGCGTGATCGCGCTGCGCGAAACGGCGTCAGGCCGGCGGGCGCAAGGCGATGGCGTTTGCCTGGGGTGGCTGGCAGGCCGGGAGAGGGAAGATCCGCAATGGCACGGCACGCGCTGCGGCGGCCGCCGGCGACACGGAAAAACACTCGCCCGCATGGATTCTGCGGGCGATGCGACGAGGCGGGAGCGCGTGGCGGCTCCGGCGATTCGTCTACGTAGCCCGCAGTGACATGGCATCCGACGAAGCTGCGTTACCGCGGCAACTCGAACACCCGATGCTACTGCCCACGTAGTTTCTCCGGGATTGTGATGGCCGCGAGTGTAGCCCAACGCGGGGGGGCTTGTTAAGTGAAATCTCCACGCGCCGCGCCGGCCTGCAGGCAACGGTCAGGATGACCAGCAGGATGAGGCCGCCGCGATCGAGAGACATGGATGGCGGGCTGCGTGCCACGCCGCTCTTTGTTTTGACTTTGAGCGCGAAACGCTAGCACGCAGCGGGTAAAATTGCCGGAAACGACATATGCTGCGATACAGGAGGGGCGCATCCGCCCCAGCCCGCAGCGGCCGGGTCGCCCGCCATGCGCCGGCGGCGCCGGCGCAACCAGGATATCGAGTAGCCCATGACCTTCATCGAGCAGCTGTCTGCCGCCTGGCAGCGCAATGATTCCCTCCTCTGCGTCGGACTTGATCCTGACCCGCAGAAGCTGCCGCTGTCCCTGACCGGGACGGGCGGCGCGATCTTCTCCTTCTGCCGCGAGATCGTCGACGCCACCGCCGACCTGGTCTGCGCGTTCAAGCCGCAGATCGCCTACTTCCATTCGCAGCGCGCCGAAGACCAGCTCGAGCAGCTGATCCACTATATCCATGATGCCCACCCGGGTATCCCGGTGATCCTGGACGCCAAGCGCGGCGATATCGGCTCCACCGCGGAGCACTACGCCAGTGAAGCGTTCGAGCGCTACAAGGCGGATGCCGTGACCGTGAGCCCCTACATGGGCTTCGATTCGATGCAGCCGTACCTGGCCTATCCGGACCGCGGCGTGATCGTGCTGTGCCGGACATCCAACCCGGGCGGATCGGACGTACAGTTCCTGCAGGTGGATGGAAAGCCGCTTTATCAGCTGGTAGCCGAGGCGGCGAGGGAGCGCTGGAACACCACGGGCCAGATGGGCCTGGTGGTCGGTGCCACCTTCCCGAACGAGATCGCGCGCGTGCGCCAGATCGTCGGCGATATGCCGCTGCTGATCCCGGGCATCGGCGCGCAGGGCGGCGATATCGAAGCCACCGTGAAGGCTGGCCGCACGGCAGACGGCACCGGCATGATGATCAACTCGTCGCGCGCCATCCTCTATGCCAGCGGCGAGAAGGATTTCGCCACGGCGGCGCGCAATGTGGCGTTGCAGACGCGGGACCTCATCAACCGCTACCGCCACGGGTGAGCCGCGCCGCCCTGGCGGCGGGCAGCATCATGACAATTGGGCAAAGTTGGACAACAAGGGCCGTGCCGCACCGGGCGCGGCCCTTTGTCGTTTCAGGCCTCGTTGCGTACCAGTTCGAGCAGCCCGCGCATGGCGTGCTCCGCGGCCTGGCGACGGATCTGCGCGCGGTCGCCCTTGAAGCGCTGGGTCTCGGTGCGCGTGGTGATGCGGTTGCTCCAGCCAAAGCAGACCATGCCGACAGGCTTGTCGGGCGTGCCGCCGTTCGGCCCGGCTACTCCGGTGATCGCCAGCGATACCTGTGCGCGGCTATTGAGCAGCGCGCCTTCCGCCATGGCCTTCGCGACTTCCTCGCTGACGGCGCCATGATCGCGGATCAGCTTGGCGGGCACGCCGATCATGGTGCACTTGGCCTCGTTCGAGTAGGTGACAAAGCCGCGTTCGAACCATCCGGACGAGCCGGACACGTCGGTGATGGCGGCGGCCACCAGCCCGCCCGTGCAGGACTCGGCCGTGGCTAGCATCAGCGATCTTTCGGCAAGGGCTACGCCGGCCTGGATGGCCAGCTGGTCGAGCAAGCGGCTGATGGACATAAATGAAAGTTGCCTGGCGATTGAGGGGACTTGGCGGACGAACGGTGCGGCTGAGGCGAAGACGTCAGAACGACCGCCACAGCGCGAACACCAGCAGGGTGTAGAACGCCGCGAAGATGTCGTCGAACATCACGCCGAACGCGCCGCGCAGCCCCGGGCCCTTGAGCGTGCGGTCGTAATAGGCGATGGGTGCCGGCTTGGCGATATCGAACAGCCGGAACCACAGGAAGGCGGCGAACTGGCCCCAGAGGCCCGTGGGCGTGACAAAGGTCAGCACCAGCCAGAACGCGATGATCTCGTCCCAGACCATGCTGCCGTGGTCGTGCACGCCCATGTCGCGCGCTGTGCGCGCGCAGGCCCATAGCCCGATCAGGAAGCCGGCGCCGATGATCCACAGCCAGGTGGTCGGCTCGATCCACAGCGAGATGACGACAAAGGACAGCCACCCGTAGAGCGTGCCCACGGTACCGGGGCTGACCGGCGACAGGCCGGAGCCGAAGCCGAGGGCGATCAGGTGCGCCGGGTGCGCCAGCATGAAACGGGCCGTGGGCCGGGTGACCTTGGCGGTTTGCCCGGCTGCGAGGGTCATGGCGGGGTCGCGCGGCGCGGCCGCGGGAGGGGAGGTCGACATCAGAATTTGGCTCGTGTGCTTATGTTTTATGTCTGCGGCGCCTTGCGTGCCAGTTTCCCGGGGTTCCCTCCCGGGCATGCCGGCGCAGCCTATGCCGGCATCATGACACGCTCGCGTGCCGGCTGTCAGGGCGAGGCGAAGTGGTCGAAGCTGGCGCCGGCGTAGGTCACCGGGCTGCCATGGCGGTCGACCAGTCGCAGTCCCGGCTCGGGCGTGATCGCGCCGACCCGGGTCAGCGGCAATTCCAGGCGATCCGCGATCGCGGCGATGGCCTCGCGGTTGCCGATCGGCGCGGTGAAGCAGAGTTCGTAGTCGTCGCCGCCGGCCAGCACGCACTCGCGCTGCAGGGCTTCGGGCTGGCCGGCCAGCACTTCCGAGCGCGGCAGCGCATCGACATCGAGCAAGGCGCCCACTTGCGAACGCGCCAGGATGTGGCCAAGGTCGCCGATCAGCCCATCGGAGATATCCAGTGCAGCATGCGCCACGCCACGCAGCGCAAGGCCTAGCGCAATGCGTGGGGACGGCGTTTCCATGCGCGGGCGCACGCGGCTGAATTCCGGTTCGGGCAGCAGCCATTCGCCGCGGCAGTCGCCAAGGGCCAGGCGGGCGTCGCCGAGCGTGCCCGACACCCAGATATCGTCGCCCGGACGTGCGGCATCGCGTCGTAGCGCGGCGCGCGGCGGTACATCGCCGAATACGGTCAGGCTCAGCGTGAGCGGCCCGCGCGTGGTGTCGCCGCCGATCAGCTCGCACCCGTGGGCGTCGGCCAGTGCCAGCATGCCTGCGGCCAGTTCTTCCAGCCAGGCGGGATCGGCCTCGGGCAGCGCCAGCGCTAGCGTGAACGCGCGCGGCTCGGCGCCCATGGCCGCCAGGTCGGACAAGTTGACCGCCAGCGCCTTGTGGCCGAGCGCGCGCGGCGGGACATCGGCAAAGAAATGCCGGCCGCTGACCAGCATGTCGGTGCTGATGGCCAGGTGATGGCCGGGCCGCGGGTCGATCAGCGCGCAGTCGTCGCCCACGCCGAGCACGGCCTTGCGCACCGGCCGGGTAAAGAAGCGGCGAATCAGGTCGAACTCGGAGAGCTGCGCGCGGCGGATCGTGGACATGGGACTAACCGGACCAGGGCGGCGCCGGGGCAAAAAAGGCGGAACGGGACAAGGATGGTGCCATGCCAGAGGCTCGGCAAGATACCGCAGCGGGCGGCAGCATTGACTGTTGCTTGCTGTTCAAGGCCTGCGGCTTGGGGCATATTGTACCGAAACGCAATGCTGGTCCCCGTAAAACGCTTATTGTGAAATTATATTTCACAATGTAAAATGTTGGGTCCAGAGGAAGAGATGGGCGGGCACGTGGAGCCGGTCCGCCGATCATCCGAAGCCCTGTCAAATGACGGCTCCACCGATTGGAATATGCGCCGATGACCAGCCCTCAGCAGTCCCCGTCCCAAGACGATCTGAAACAGCAGCAGCGTGAGGCGCTGCGCAAAGCGGCGCTCGAGTACCACGAGTTTCCGACTCCCGGCAAGATCTCCGTCACGCCGACCAAGCCGCTGTCCAACCAGCGCGACCTCGCCCTGGCCTATTCGCCGGGCGTCGCCGCTGCGTGCGAGGAGATCGTCGCCGACCAGGCGAATTCGTTCCGCTACACCGCGCGCGGCAACCTGGTGGCCGTGATCACCAACGGCACCGCCGTGCTGGGCTTGGGCGACATTGGCGCCGCGGCCTCCAAGCCGGTCATGGAAGGCAAGGCCGGCCTGTTCAAGAAGTTTGCCGGCATCGACGTCTTCGACATCGAAGTCGACGAAAAAGACCCCGAAAAACTGGTGCAGATCATTGCTGCGCTGGAGCCGACCTTCGGCGGCATCAACCTGGAAGACATCAAGGCACCGGAGTGCTTCTACGTCGAGCGCAAGCTGCGCGAGAAGATGAAGATCCCCGTCTTCCATGATGACCAGCACGGCACCGCCATCGTGGTTGCTGCCGCCGTCATCAACGGCCTGACGGTCGTTGGCAAGGACATCAAGAAGGTCAAGCTGGTGGCTTCTGGCGCCGGTGCGGCGGCTCTGGCCTGCCTGGACCTGCTGGTGGACCTGGGCCTGCCCATCGAGAACATCTGGGTGACCGACCTGGCCGGCGTGGTCTATGAAGGCCGTACCGAGCTGATGGACCCGGAAAAGGCCCGCTTCTGCCAGAAGACCGACAAGCGCAAGCTTGGCGAGGTGATCGACGGCGCCGACATTTTCCTCGGCCTGTCCGCCGCCGGCGTGCTCAAGCAGGACATGGTCCAGCGCATGGCCGACAAGCCGCTGGTGCTCGCTCTGGCGAACCCGAACCCGGAAATCGCGCCCGAGCTGGTCAAGGAAGTCCGCCCGGACGCCATCATGGCCACTGGCCGGACTGACTACCCGAACCAGGTCAACAACGTCCTGTGCTTCCCGTTCATCTTCCGCGGCGCGCTTGACTGCGGTGCGACCACCATTACGCGCGAGATGGAAATCGCTGCCGCCAACGCGATCGCCGAGCTGGCGCGCCAGGAGCAGAGCGATATCGTAGCCTCGGCCTATGGCATCCAGGACCTGTCGTTCGGCCCGGAATACCTGATCCCGAAGCCTTTCGACCCGCGCCTGATCGTGTGGGTGGCGCCGGCCGTGGCCGAAGCCGCCATGAAGTCCGGCGTGGCCTCGCGTCCGATCGAGGACATGGACGCCTACCGCCTGCAGCTCCAGCAGTTCGTGTACCACTCGGGCACGCTGATGAAGCCGATCTACGCCGCTGCCCGCAAGGTGGAAATGGCGAAGAAGCGCATTGTCTTCGCCGAAGGCGAGGAAGAGCGCGTGCTGCGCGCCGTGCAGGTGATCGTCGATGAAAAGCTGGCCAACCCGATCCTGATCGGCCGCCCGGCAGTGCTGCAGCACCGCATCGAACGCTTCGGCCTGCGTCTGCGTCCGGGCGTGGATTTCACCGTCGTCAACCCCGAGCACGACGACCGCTTCCGCGATTACTCCGATGTCTACTACCGGATGATGGCGCGCGAAGGCGTGACCCCGCAGTACGCCAAGCTCGAACTGCGCCGCCGCACCACGCTGATCGGCGCCATGCTGGTCAAGAAGGGCGAGGCCGACGGCATGATCTGCGGCACCGTCAGCAATACCGCCGCGCACCTGCGCTACATCGACCAGGTGCTGGGCGGTACCAGCAAGGTCTACGCGGCCATGAACGGCCTGGTGTTGCCGGGCCGCCAGATCTTCCTGGTGGATACGCACGTGAACGTTGACCCGACCGCTGATGAGCTGGCCGAGATCACGCTGATGGCCGCCGAAGAACTCAAGCGCTTTGGCATCGAGCCCAAGGTGGCGCTGCTATCGCACTCGAACTTCGGCTCGTCCGAAGCCCCTTCGGCACGCAAGATGCGCGATACCCTCGCTATTCTGCGCGAACGTGCGCCGGAACTCGAGATTGATGGCGAGATGCACGGCGACAGCGCGCTCGACCAGAAGCTGCGCGACGCCCTGGTGCCGGACGGTTCGCTCAAGGGCGAAGCCAACCTGCTGGTCTGCCCGAATATCGACGCGGCCAACATCTCATACAACTTGCTGAAGGTTGCAGCGGGCAACAACGTCGCCATCGGACCGATCCTGCTGGGCGTGAAAGCGCCGGTGCACATCCTGACGCCGTCGGCGACGGTGCGACGGATCGTCAACATGACCTCGCTGGTCGTGGTGGACGCCGCAGCCAAGCGTTAAGCCAGGGTACGACTCAGACTGCGAAAAAGCCGGGCTTGCCCGGCTTTTTTTGCGCGGTGACATCGCCGGTTAGTATGCGCACACATTCTATTAACATGTTGAAACAATTGAGGATTTCGCGCTGGCGCCGGGCCGGGATTGATTAATTGCTTGCATGCGCGTACCCTTACGCCTTTGATACAGGCGCTCGCCACGGGCGCTCCGGTGAGGTCGGCGGCTTGTATGCCGGCCAGGGTGGCCCGGATTACTTGTCTACCCAGCAGGCGGCAGGCTCGATTTCCGGTTCAACCAAGACAGACCAACGTGGGTTTCCAGATTCCCCTGAAACAGCAGCGGCAGCGGCCCATGCGCGGCCCGCGCAAGCTGGCGCGGGCCCTGTCGGGCCTGGTCCTGGCACTGGCGCTCACGCAGCCAACGCTGGCAAGGCAGCAGCAGGCCGAGGGACTGCCGGGAACCATTGCCGTGCAGCAACTGCCCAATGAAGCACGGCAGACGCTGGAGCGCATTGAGGCCGGCGGCCCATTTCCCTATGAGAAGGATGGTTCGCGGTTCGGCAATTACGAACGCAGCCTCCCTCAACAACAACGCGGTTATTACCGTGAATATACGGTCAAGAGCCAGAACAGCCGGAACCGGGGAGCAAGGCGGATCGTTTGCGGCGGTGACCAGCGCGTGGCCAACGACTGCTACTACACAGAAGACCACTACAACAGCTTCAAACGGATAACCAAATGATGACTGACATTTTCGGATTGGGCGACGCCCTTGCCGCCCGCGAGGAGCGCGGCGCCGGAGATGGCTGGCAGCGGGCGCAGCATCAGGCCCAGAACCTTTACGACAACGTGCTGATGATGCCGCGCCAAGAGCTCACGCACAGACTTCCGCCCGCCGCTCCGGCCGCTGTGCCGGCCATCGCGAACTGGGCCGACGGGGCCGAGGGAGCCATGAACCTGTTCAAGTCGGTGCGCCCGAACATCGTCCAGTCGATCCGCGCATTCCGCGTGCCTGACCTTGCCCAGGCTGCCGCCGAACTTGGCCAGCATTTCCTGTATGCGAACTGCGCCCATTGCGCGAGCAAGGCGGAGATCCTGGAAACGATCGCGACATCGTTCACGTTCCCCAAGCATTTCGGCAAGAACTTCGACGCGCTGGCCGATTGCCTGACCGACATGATCCACAAGGCCGGCCAGCAACCCGGATTCGTGATCGTGCTGGAAGGTCTGCCGATTGCGCAGAAGTTCGACAAGGAAGCGCGCGAGGTGCTGCTGGATGTGTTCCGCGATGCGGCCGAGTTCTGGGCCGAGCGCAAAGTCCAGTTCCGCGTGTTCTATTCGTTCGCCTGATTGCTGTTCGCATTCCGGGGCTTAGTGCTCCGGTTCAAGAAGAAACAAAGCCCGCGATCGTCGCCGATGGTCGCGGGCTTTGGCTTTTAATGCCGATCCGACTGGGACCGCTCAGGATTGCGACGGCAGGTGCCCGTGCGGAGTCAGTCGGTCGATGAGTTCGGGCAGGCCTTCGCTGAGTTGCGCTGCCACGTCTTCCTGGGACATGCCCGTGGAGCTGGCCAGCGAGGCGAGGGCGCCCGTGTCGCCGAGCGCGTCGCTAAGCGCCGACGGCGTGACCGGCTGGTTGCTGCCAACGCCGATCCACGAATCGACCTGTTCGCCCAGGCCAGCTTGCGCAAGCACATCGCGCAGCGCGCCAATGCCGCCGGCCGCGGCACCGAGCGCCTGGCTGTTGGCCGGGGCGCCGCCCTGGCCGCCAAGCAGGCCGCCGAGCAGCGAGCCCAGATCCAGCCCGCCGGTGCCGCCACCACCCGCGCCAGCGGTCAGTCCGCCCAGCAAACCGCCGAGGCTGCCCAGTCCGCCCAGCCCATCTTCCTGGCTGGCCTGCGCCGCGTCGTCCGCGGCGCCCTTGTGGCGCATCGCCATCATGGCCAGTAGTCCTAGCGCCATCATCAGCTTGGGGTTGAGGCCGCCGGCGCTTTCGCCTTCGCCCTGGCGCGTGCCGCCGAGTTGCCCGAGCACCCCGCCCAGCACGCTATCGAGTAGTCCCATGGTCGACTCCTTTTTGAAGGATGGCGTGCGCCGCCATCAGAATCCGCCAAGCAAGGCGTTCAGGGTTGCCAGGCATGCCAGCCCGGCAGTTTCAGTGCGCAGGATGCGCGGGCCGAGTGACACGGCGGTGAAGCCGGCACGCAAAGCCGCCTCTTCTTCTTCCGGCGCCAGCCCGCCTTCCGGTCCGACCAGCAGCGTGACGCCGCCGGCCAGCATCGTTTCCCGGTTGGCCGCCACGTAAGCGGGCAGCGATTGAACGGCGCGCGGCGACACCAGCAGCCGCGCACCTTCGCCCTCGCTACGCAGCCACGTATCCAAGTTAGCGACCGGCGCGACCGCCGGCAAGCGATTGCGTCCGCATTGCTCGCAAGCGGCTTCGACCAGGGCTTGCCAGTGCGCTTGCCGCTTCTGCGCGCGCTCGCCACTCAGCCGCACGACCGAGCGGGCGGCCTGCAACGGCTGGATCGCCGCGACGCCAAGCTCGACGGCTTTCTCGATCAGCCAGTCCATCTTGTCGCCGCCGGCCAGCCCTTGTGCCAGCGTGACGTGGAACGGTGGCTCGGCTTCGGTCGTATCGTGGTCGCCTACGCGCGCGAGCGCATGGCGCTTGCCCAGTTCGGTCAGCGTGGCGGCATGGCTGCCGCCACGCCCGTCGAAGAGGGTGATGGCATCGCCGGGCGCCAGGCGCAGCACCTGCACATGACGGACCACGGCTTCGGGCAGTTCGAAATCCGTGCCGGCGGCCAGCAATGCCCCGGCACTGTCGACAAAGAAACGCGGCGGCATCAGCTTGCCTTGCCTTCCTGGTTGCCGGCCACCGGTCTGCCGAACCCCCAGCGGTAGCCGTCCGGGTCTTCGACCATGCAGTAGCGGTCGCCCCAGAACTGGTCGGCGGGCTCCATCAGGCTGACGGCCCCCGCCGCCACCGCTTGCGCGTGCATGGCGTCGACGTCGTCGCAATATACGTAAAAGGTCTGCGGGCACTCCACGCCGAGCGAGCGCGGCGTGCGCGCCGTGCTACCCCAGGCGCCTTCGGGTGCAAACATGAGGATCAGTTCGCCCTGATAGTGCATTTCGGCATGGGTCGGCACGCCGTTCTCGTCGACCACGTTGCCGGCCGCAAAGCCGAAGGCGCGCTGATAGAAGTCCAGGGCGTTGCGTGCGTTGCTGACGGTCAGGTAAGGGGTGAGCCTCGGGGTGTTGGCCGGTCTCGTCATGATCGTCTCCTGTCGGGGAAACCTCGCGCTGCCTGAAGGCACGCGGTGCGAGTGTGCATCTTACGCGTGCGGGCCGGCGCTGTCGAAGTCCGCGCCCCGGCGCCGAAAGTGCGGTAACGGCAATGTGCGGACGGAACCGGACGACTTCCCGTGCGATTACCGCCCTGTGCCCGGCCTGGCCGCAGGCACCCCGGCGACCGGATTTGCTCCCGGCATCTGCTAAAATTGCGGTTTTCTTGCCGCCAGGCCCAGCGCCACTACGCCCGCATGTCCGCCCTCGCTCATCCCGCCACAAGTCCTTTCGCTTCCCAGCCTGCCAAGCTGATGGCCGATGCCATTCGCGTGCTTGCCATGGACGCCGTCCAGCAAGCCAATTCCGGCCACCCGGGTGCGCCGATGGGCATGGCCGATATCGCAGTGGCACTGTGGGGCCGGCACCTGAAGCACAATCCGGCCAATCCAAAGTGGGCCGACCGCGACCGTTTCGTGCTGTCCAACGGCCACGGCTCGATGCTGATCTATGCGCTGCTGCACCTGACCGGCTATGACCTGCCGGTCGAAGAGCTGAAGAATTTCCGCCAGCTCCACAGCAAGACCGCGGGCCACCCGGAGTACGGCATTACCCCCGGCGTGGAAACGACCACGGGCCCGCTGGGCCAGGGCATCACCAACGCGGTCGGCATGGCGCTGGCCGAACGCCTGCTGGGCGAAGAATTCAACCGCCCGGGCTTCGACATCGTCAATCACCACACCTATGTGTTCCTCGGCGATGGCTGCCTGATGGAAGGCATCAGCCACGAAGCCTGCTCGCTGGCCGGCACGCTGAAGCTCAATAAACTCATTGCGCTGTGGGATGACAACGGCATCTCGATCGATGGCGACGTGGTGCACTGGTTCAACGACGACACGCCCAGGCGCTTCGAAGCCTACGGCTGGAACGTGATCCGCGGCGTCGACGGCCATAACGTGACCGCCGTCGACCTGGCTATTGCGCAGGCCAAGGCCAGCGACAAGCCGACCCTGATCTGCTGCCGCACCAAGATCGGCAAGGGCGCGCCCAACAAGGAAGGCGGCCATGACGTGCACGGCGCCCCGCTGGGCGGCGCCGAAGTGCTGGCCACGCGCGAGGCGCTGGGCTGGGCCCACGCCCCGTTCGAAGTGCCGGCCGAGGTCTACGACGCCTGGGACGCCAAGGCCAACGGCCTGGCCCTGGAAAAGGCCTGGAACGCGCTGTTCGAAGGCTACGCCGATCGCCATCCGTACGAAGCCGGTGAATTCCAGCGCCGCATGCGCGGCGAGCTGCCGGGCAGCTTCGACGCCGCCGTCGATGCCTTCATCGCCAAGTGCGAGGAAAAGGCCGAAACCATCGCTACCCGCAAGGCCAGCCAGAACACCATCGAGGCCTTCGGCCCGGTGCTGCCCGAGTTCCTGGGCGGCTCGGCCGACCTGACCGGCTCGAACCTGACCAACTGGTCGGGCAGCCAGGCGGTGCGTGTCGATGCCTGGGGCAACCACATCAACTATGGCGTGCGCGAGTTCGGCATGAGCGCCATCATGAACGGCATTGCGCTGCACGGCGGCTACATCCCTTACGGCGCCACGTTCCTGACGTTCTCGGACTACAGCCGCAACGCGCTGCGCATGGCGGCGCTGATGAAGATCCGCTCGCTGTTCGTATTCACGCACGATTCCATCGGCCTTGGCGAGGACGGCCCGACGCACCAGTCGATCGAGCATGTGTCCAGCCTGCGCCTGATCCCGAACATGGACGTCTGGCGTACCGCCGACACCACCGAGACCGCCGTGGCCTGGGCCCAGGCCGTGCGCCGCGAGAACGGCCCGAGCTGCCTGGTCTTCAGCCGCCAGAACCTGCCGTTCCAGCAGCGTGACGACGCCACCCGCGCCAATATCGCGCGCGGCGGCTATGTGCTGCGCGACGGCGCCAACCCGAAGACGGGCCGCCCTGACGCCGCGATCCTGGCCACCGGCTCGGAAGTCGGCCTGGCGGTCGGCGCCGCCGACCAGCTCGCCGCCGAAGGCGTGCACGTGCGCGTGGTGTCGGTCCCGTCGACGAGCGTGTTCGACAAGCAGGAAGCCGCCTACAAGGCCAGCGTGCTGCCCGAGGGCGTGCCGCGCGTGGCCGTGGAAGCCGGTGTGACGGATTTCTGGTGGAAATACCAGGTCCAGGCTGTTGTGGGCATCGACACCTACGGCGAATCGGCCCCGGCGGGCGTGTTGTTCAAGCACTTCGGCTTCACCGTCGACAACGTGGTCCGGACCGTCAAGGACGCGCTGCAATAATTTTCCGGCGGACAACCCGACGCCCCAGTTTTCTAGCATCAGGCATCTCAGGAGATAGACATGACCATCAAGATCGGCATCAACGGCTTTGGCCGCATCGGGCGCATGGTGTTCCGCGCCGCCGTCGCAAACTTCAAGGACCTCGAAGTCGTTGCCATCAACGACCTGCTCGAGCCCGACTACCTGGCGTACATGCTGAAGTACGACTCGGTGCACGGCCGCTTCGACGGTGAAGTGTCGGTCGACGGCAACACGCTGGTCGTCAACGGCAAGAAGATCCGCCTGACCGCCGTCAAGGATCCGTCCGAGCTGAAGTGGGGCGAAGTCGGCGCCGACGTGGTGGTCGAGTCGACCGGCATCTTCCTGACCAAGGAAGGCGCGCAGAAGCACATCGACGCTGGCGCCAAGAAGGTGATCATGTCGGCCCCGTCCAAGGATGACACCCCGATGTTCGTGTACGGCGTCAACCACGACACGTACAAGGGCGAGGCGATCATCTCGAACGCCAGCTGCACCACCAACTGCCTGGCACCGGTGGCCAAGGTGCTGAACGACAAGTGGGGCATCAAGCGCGGCCTGATGACCACCGTTCACGCTGCCACCGCCACGCAGAAGACCGTTGACGGCCCGTCCAACAAGGACTGGCGCGGCGGCCGCGGCATCCTGGAAAACATCATCCCGTCGTCGACCGGCGCTGCCAAGGCTGTTGGCGTGGTGATCCCGCAGCTGAACAAGAAGCTGACCGGCATGTCGTTCCGCGTGCCGACCTCGGACGTGTCCGTGGTCGACCTGACCGTCGAGCTGGAAAAGTCGGCCTCGTACGAAGAAATCTGCGCCGAGATGAAGGCCCAGAGCCAGGGCGCGCTGAAGGGCGTGCTGGGCTACACCGAAGACAAGGTCGTGGCCACGGACTTCCGCGGCGATGCGCGCACCTCGATCTTCGACGCTGAAGCCGGCATCGCGCTGGACGGCACCTTCATCAAGGTCGTGAGCTGGTACGACAATGAGTGGGGCTACTCGAACAAGGTTCTGGAAATGGCCCGCGTGGTGGCCAAGTAATCCAGTCAGCCTGACACGAAAAACGCGCCTTCGGGCGCGTTTTTCTTTGCGTGTCAGCCGCCGCGCCGTGCCGCCAGCGGCCGCGCGTCCACGGCGTCGCCGTCGACCAGGAAATGGCCACCGGCCACGTGGTGGATGGTGCGAAGCGCGTCGTGTCCGTCGAAATGCCAGCGTCCGTTGCTGAACACGCGCGCATCGGCGTGTGCCGCGACGACTTCGCCGAGGAACAGGTCATAGGTCTGCTGGATCGGCGGCTCGGGCAGCAGCCGGCATTCCAGCCACGCCGCGCAGCCGGCCAGCAGCGGGGCGCCCACGGCGGTACCAGCGAAGGCATCCAGGCCGAACGCCTCGAACTTGTCCGTGCCTTGCTGTTCGGCGAGTGACTGTCCGGAACTGGAGCCGAGCGCTTCGGTCAGGTCGACCTGGCTTGCCGTTGGCACCTGCAGCACGAACTCGCCGCTCTGCTCGAGCAGCCGGCGCGTCCAGGTGCTCTTGTCCAGCACCACCGCAACCTTGGGCGGCGCGAAATCCAGTGGCATGGCCCATGCGGCGGCCATGATGTTGCGGTGCCCGTCGGCAGCGGCGCTGACCAGTACAGTGGGACCGTGGTTCAACAGACGGTACGCCTTCGCAAGCTCAACCGGATGAATATGTGATGACATGAGCGCATGCGTGGAGTCGGGGGAAACCCGACTATACGCCGACGCAGATGCAATTGCAGGCGGTCGCAAGCGCTGAAAAATCGTGAAATGGCACGGAATTTCCTAATACTGATGGGAAAATGTCCACCATTGCCAGTATCGAAATGCCGAATCTGCTTTCCGCTGCCGTTTTTTCCTCTTACACTAATAACGAGCCGTTGATATCTGATGTGCAGCCAGTGCAAGTCGCGGGGCCATCTTTCATGAGAATAAATCCGAACAAGGCCTGATCATGGTGAACGTGGACACCAAGCTTCTTGTGATTTTCACCGAACTGCTGAGCAAGCGGAACGCGACCTATGTCGCGGAGAAAATGCACATGACCGCCCCGGCCGTGTCGCATTCGCTCGGCCGGCTGCGCGAGATCTTCGACGATCCGCTTTTCATCCGCGTGCCGCACGGGCTCACGCCCACGCCGCGCGCGCTCGAACTGGGCCCCAAGATCCGCGACATGCTGGACTTGTGGTCGTCGATCAATGAGGGCGATGCCGACAATTTCGATCCGGCTGTCGCGACCGGCACGCTGAGCATCGGCTTTGCCGCCGAACTCGGCGACACGGTGTTCAACCGCTTCGTGTTGCGCATCAAGCAGCTCGCGCCGGAACTCCATATCAAGCTCGTCGAATCCCATTCCTGGGAGAGCGACGTGGCGTCGATGCGCGCCAACGAGCTTGACCTGGCGTTTTCGCCGTTTCCGACGCGGCATCCGGAAATCGTCGAGGAGATGGTGACGTCGCTGAGCCTGTGGGTATGCGCGCGCAAGAACCATCCCCTGCTGAAAGGCCAATGCACCCTGGAGCAGTATCTCGACTGCGGCCATATCTTCATGGCGCACTCCGGCGGCGCGGGCCGTCCGGCGCCGTCGCTGATTCCGCTCGACTACGCACTGCAGCAGCGCGGACTGAAGCGCAACGCCACGCTGACCGTGCATTCATGGCGCGCGCAGGCAGAACTGGCCGCGCAGACGGACATGATCTTCACCGTCAATGCCCTGACCAAGGACATGGCCTGCGAAACCTATGGACTCAAGGCATTCCCGTTGCCGGCCGAGCTGAACACCACGGTAGGCCTGAACATGTTCTGGCACCGCAGCCGCAATACGCACCCGATGCTCGTGTGGGCGCGCGGCCTGTTCCGCCAGGTGGTCGGGGAATTCGTCGGCATGCCCGCCGCCAGGTCGCTGCGCATGGTGGCCGAACCGGACATCGAAACACCCTGATCGCGTCGTACGCGGACCCATGAAAAACCGGCGCCGTGGCGCCGGTTTTTCATGCTTGCGTCCCGCCGCGCAAAGGCAGCGGCCGGCTTATCGTTTTGGTCTGTGGGGGCAATCGGTCTTGGTGCAGTTGCCGTACAGCGACAATGCGTGTTCCTGCAGTGCAAAGCCGCGCTCGCGAGCGATGCTCTGCTGGCGTTGCTCGATCTCGCCGTCGAAGAACTCTTCGACACGGCCGCAATCGAGGCACACCAGGTGGTCGTGGTGCTTGCCTTCGTTCAGTTCGAAGATGGCCTTGCCCAATTCGAAGTTGTTGCGCGAAAGCAGGCCCGCCTGCTCGAACTGGGTCAGCACGCGGTAAACGGTCGCCAGGCCGATATCCATATGCTCGTTGAGCAGGATTCGGTAGACGTCTTCAGCGCTCAGGTGGCGCTGTTCACTGGTCTGAAAAATCTCAAGGATTTTCAGCCGCGGCACGGTCGCCTTCAGGCCGATATTCTTGAGGTCCGCCGGACTCGGCATGGGCGTGACTCCCTAGAGTACAATGTCTGGATAGTTGAATCATAAGGGTTTTGGCGACAAAAGTCGCCCGGTGCCAGGGCCAGCGAAGGCGGCTTCAGCCCGCCGGATGCCGTGGCCGACCAGGTAACCGCCGAACGGCGGAAATGCCCCTGCCGGCACTTTCCTTTCCCTCTGGAAGCGAGATACATGCGTTCATTCCGTTCGTCTGCCATGCGTCCGACGCTGGTGTTTTCCCTGCTGGCCGTCGCCCTGCTGGCGGGAGCCTGCTCGACCTACGACTCCACCTCGCGCAAGGTCGCCAACGTCATCACGCCGTACCGGATCAACATCGTGCAGGGCAACTTCGTTTCGCGTGAGGCGGCTTCGCAACTGCACGAAGGCATGACCCGCGACCAGGTGAAGTTCCTGCTGGGCACGCCGCTGCTGACTGACGTTTTCCACAACGATCGCTGGGACTACGTTTTCTCGTTCCGCCGCGGCAATACCCCGGTCGTGCAGCAGCGCCGCTTCACGGTCTATTTCGATGGCGACAAGCTGGTGAAGTTTGGCGGCGACGAGCTGCCGTCCGAATATGAGCTGATTGCCGAGATCGACGGCATGAAGAAAGCCTTGAAGGAGCAGAAGCCCGGTATCGGGGGAAGTTCCGGCACCCAGGCCGCGGCGCCTGCACCTGCGCCCGCGCCGGCGGCAGCCACGGCCGCGCCGCAAGAGGCCCCTGCAGCACCCGCCGCCCAGGAAGGTGCGGCACCGGCAGCTTCGGCGGCGACACCGGCGGCAGACGCGCAACAGGAATCCACTGCGCAGCCGAACTAAGCGCTCCGCCGCGGCCCGGATCGGCCGCCCCGAGATTTCCGGCCGGCGCTTTGCGACCGGCCGTTTTCCGATATCGCCAGGTAAAACACCATGAACATCGCCATTGCTGGCGCATCCGGCCGCATGGGCCGCATGCTGATCGAACACATTCTTGCCACGGAAGAGGTCTCGCTGTCGGGTGCGCTCGATGTGCCGGGCTCGCCCGCGCTGGGCCAGGATGCCGGCCTGCTGCTGGGACGCCATACCGGCGTGGCGATCACGGCTGACCTGGAGGCCGGCCTGGCCGGTGCGGACTGCCTGATCGACTTCACGCGGCCCGAAGGCACGCTGGCCCACCTGGCCGTCGCCAAGCGCCTGGGCGTCAAGATGGTGATCGGCACGACCGGCTTCGACGAAGCCGGCAAGGCCGCGCTGGCGGAAGCCGCGAAGTCCATCGGCGTTGTCTTCGCCGCCAACATGAGCGTGGGTGTCAACGCCACCTTCAAGCTGCTGGAAGTGGCGGCAAAGCTGCTTTCCACGGGGTACGACATCGAAATCATCGAAGCCCATCACCGCTTCAAGGTCGATGCACCCTCGGGTACGGCACTGAAGATGGGTGAAGTGATCGCCGAAGCGCTGGGCCGCGACCTCAAGACCTGCGCGGTCTACGCGCGCGAAGGCCACACCGGCGAGCGCGATCCGAATTCCATCGGCTTTGCCACCGTGCGCGGCGGCGACATCGTCGGCGACCACACCGTGATGTTCGCCGGCATCGGCGAGCGCATCGAGATCAGCCACAAGTCGTCGAGCCGCCAGTCCTATGCCGATGGCGCCGTGCGTGCTGCCCGCTTCCTGGCCGACAAGCCGAACGGCCTGTTCGACATGCAGGACGTGCTGGGCCTGAAGTAAGGCCTGGCCTGGCGGCCTGGCCTGGCCCGGTCGCCGCCGTGATGGCATCGCCGCACGGTTATAATCAGCTTCTTTCGCATTGCACGACTGGCGGGCGCCGCGGGCGCCCGCCGTCTGCCTTCCTGTCCCCCGGATGCGGGCCTCTCAGACGCCGCGCAGACCGTTGTCCTGAACGTTGTCCCGACCATGCAAGACAAATACCTTCCTTCCGCCGTTGAACAAGCCGCCCAGCAGCACTGGCAGGCGATCGACGCCTACCGCGTGTCCGAGCATGCCACCGGCCCCGACGGCAAGGAAAAGCCCAAGTTCTATGCCTGCTCGATGCTGCCGTATCCGTCGGGCAAGCTGCACATGGGACACGTGCGCAACTACACCATCAATGACGTGATGGCGCGCTACCTGCGCATGAATGGCAACAACGTGCTGATGCCGATGGGGTGGGACGCCTTCGGCATGCCGGCGGAAAACGCCGCGCTCAACAACGGCGTGGCGCCGGCCGCCTGGACCTACGACAACATCGCTTACATGAAGAAGCAGATGCAGTCGATGGGCCTGGCCATCGACTGGTCGCGCGAAGTCGCCACCTGCAGCCCGGACTACTACCGCTGGAACCAGTGGCTGTTCCTGAAGATGCTCGAGAAGGGCATTGCCTACCGCAAGACCGGCACCGTCAACTGGGATCCGGTCGACCAGACCGTGCTGGCCAACGAGCAGGTCATCGATGGCCGCGGCTGGCGTTCGGGCGCTATCGTCGAGAAGCGCGAGATCCCGATGTACTACCTGCGTATCACCGACTACGCAGAGGAGCTGCTCGGCGACCTGGACAACCTCGGCTGGCCCGAGCGCGTCAAGATCATGCAGCAGAACTGGATCGGCAAGAGCGTGGGCGTGCGCTTCGCGTTCACGCATGACATCCCGGGCGACGACGGCAAGCCGATCAACGACGGCAAGCTGTACGTGTTCACCACGCGCGCCGACACGATCATGGGCGTGACGTTCTGCGCCGTGGCCGCCGAACACCCGCTGGCCACGCACGCCGCCGCGAACAATCCCGAACTGGCTGCCTTCATCGACGAATGCAAGCACGGTTCGGTCATGGAAGCCGACATGGCGACCATGGAAAAGAAGGGCATGCCGACCGGCCTGCAGGTCACGCATCCGCTCACCGGCGAGAAGGTCGACGTGTGGGTCGGCAATTACGTGCTGATGAGCTACGGCGACGGCGCCGTGATGGGCGTGCCCGCGCACGACGAGCGCGACTTCGCCTTCGCCAACAAGTACCAGTTGCCGATCAGGCAGGTCATCGACGTGAAGGGCCAGCCGTACTCCACCGAAGCGTGGCAGGAATGGTACGGCGACAAGGAAAACGGCGTCTGCGTCGAGAGCGGCAAGTACAACGGCCTCGGCTACCAGGCGGCGGTCGAGGCGATCGCCGCCGACCTCGGCGCGATGGGCCTGGGCGAGAAGAAGGTGACCTGGCGCCTGCGCGACTGGGGCATTTCGCGCCAGCGCTACTGGGGCACGCCGATCCCGCTGATCCACTGCGACAGCTGCGGCGTGGTGCCGGTGCCTGAGAAGGACCTGCCGGTGGTGCTGCCGGAAGACCTGGTGCCGGACGGCACCGGCAATCCGCTGAACAAGGATCCGCGCTTCCTGCAGTGCACCTGCCCGTCCTGCGGCAAGCCGGCGCGCCGCGAGACCGACACGATGGATACCTTCATCGATTCGTGCTGGTACTACATGCGCTATACCTGCCCGGACGCGGCCGCCATGGTCGATGCCCGCAACGACTACTGGATGCCGATGGACCAGTACATCGGCGGCATCGAGCACGCGATCCTGCACCTGCTGTATGCGCGCTTCTGGACCAAGGTCATGCGCGACCTGGGCCTGGTCAGGTTCGACGAGCCGTTCACCAACCTGCTCACGCAGGGCATGGTGCTCAACGAGACCTATTACCGCGAGGACGCCTCGGGCAAGAAGCACTGGTACAACCCGGCCGAGGTCGACCTGCGGACCGACGAGCGCGGCCGCCCGGTGGGTGCCACGCTGATCGCCGACGGCCAGCCGGCGGTGATCGGCGGCGTCGAGAAGATGTCGAAGTCCAAGAACAACGGCATCGATCCGCAGGCGCTGATCGACCAGTACGGCGCCGATACCGCGCGACTGTTCGTGATGTTCGCCGCGCCGCCCGAGCAGCAGCTCGAGTGGAGCGGTTCGGGCGTGGAAGGCGCCTCGCGCTTCCTGCGCCGCGTGTGGAACTATGGCTATGCCAACGCCGCTGCCGTGCACGATGGCGCCGGTGCCGCGCCGGGCGCGGAGGATGCGGACCTGCGCCGCGAGATCCATGGCGTGCTCAAGCAGGCCAACTACGACTACCAGCGCATCCAGTACAACACCGTGGTCTCGGCCACGATGAAGATGCTGAATGCGCTCGAAGGCGCCAAGAATGCCTCGCCGGCCGCGCGCCGCGAGTGCTTCGGCATCCTGCTGCGCGTGCTGTACCCGGTGGTGCCGCACATCACGCATGGCCTGTGGGAGGCGCTGGGCTACGCCGTCGAAGCCGGCGACCTGCTCGACGCCCCGTGGCCGCAAGTGGATGAAAGCGCGCTGGTGCGCAGCGAGATCGAACTGGTGCTGCAGATCAACGGCAAGGTGCGCGGCAGCGTGACCGTGCCGGCTGACGCCGATCGCGCCGCCATCGAGGCCGCGGCCGCCGCCAGCGAGACCGTGGCCAAGTTTGCCGAGGGCAAGGCGCCCAAGAAGATCGTGGTCGTGCCTGGCCGGCTGGTCAACGTGGTGCTGTAAGCGCAGGGATCGGAAACCGACAAGCGGATGAAGGAATTGCCGAGAATGGATCGACTGGACAAGGGCCGCCGCAAGCTGCTCGCCGCCATGCTGGCTACCGGCCTGCTGGCGGGCTGCGGCTTCCACATGCGCGGCAATGCCGACTTCGCGTTCAAGCGGCTCTACATCGGCATTCCGCCCAATACGCTGATGGGTTCGGATCTGCGCCGCGCGATCCGCGGCGGATCGGACACCGTGATCGTGGCTGACCAGAAAGAGGCCGACGCGCTGCTGGACGTGCTGCAGGACACCCGTACCAAGACCATCCTGTCGATCACGACGGAAGGGGTGGTGCGCGAATACCGCCTGACGCAGCGCTTCAGCTTCCGCCTGCGCGATGCCGCCGGCAAGGAGCTGATCCCGCCGTCGCAACTCATCCTCACGCGCGACCTGACCTACAACGAAGCCAATACGCTGGCCAAGGACTACGAAGAGCAGCAGCTCTACCGCGACATGCAGCGCGACATCGTGCAGCAGCTGATGCGCCGGCTGGCCGCGGTCAAGGCCATTTGAGCGCGAACGGACGCACCGCACCGGCATGCAGCTCAAGCTAGACGGACTTGACGCCCACCTGCGGCAGGCCAAGGCCAAGGGCCTGGCGCCGCTGTATGTGGTTCACGGCGACGAGCACCTGCTGGTGCTCGAGGCGGTCGATCGACTGCGCCAGGCCGCGCGCGAGGCGGGTTTCTCCGAGCGCGATGTACTCGTGGCGGAGCGCAATTTCCACTGGAGCCAGCTGGTCGAGGCGCAACAGTCGATGTCGCTGTTCGGCGACCGCAAGATCGTCGAGCTGCGCATTCCGTCGGGCAAGCCTGGCAAGGATGGCGGCGAGGCGCTGCGCGCCGTGGCGGCCCAGCCGTCGCCCGACGTGGTAATGCTGGTCACGCTGCCGCGACTCGATTTCGCCGCGTCCAAGTCGGCCTGGTTCCAGGCGCTGGAGGGCGCGGGCGTGTCGATCAAGGTCGACTCCGTGGACCGTACCCGGCTGCCGGCCTGGGTGGGCGAGCGCCTGGCACTGCAGCAGCAGCGCGTGGAAGGCGGCGAGCCCGGCCGGCGCGCGCTGCAGTTCATTGCCGACAAGGTGGAAGGCAACCTGCTGGCGGCCCACCAGGAAATCCAGAAGCTCGGCTTGCTGTACCCGCCCGGCGAACTGAGCTTCGACCAGGTGCACGATGCGGTGCTCAACGTGGCCCGCTACGACGTTTTCAAGCTGTCAGAAGCCATGCTGGGCGGCGACGTACCGCGCCTGGTGCGCATGCTCGAAGGACTGCGCGGCGAGGGCGAGGCCACGGTGCTGGTGCTGTGGGCGCTGACCGAGGAAATTCGCGTATTATCCAAGGTCCGGCAAGGCATTGCGGCCGGCAAGCCCGCCGCCGTGCTGATGCGCGAGCTGCGGGTCTGGGGCCCGCGCGAACGCCTGGTGCCGCAGGCGGCGCAGCGGCTGACGCAGGCGCGGCTCGATGCGGCGCTGTCCATGGCCGCGCGGCTGGACCGGCAGGTGAAGGGATTGTCCGACCTGCCGCCACCGGGCAGCGGCCCGCTGCCGGCAGAGCCATGGGATGGCCTGCAGCAACTGGCGCTGATGATCGCGCGCTAAGGCTTGCATCCGCGAAGGTTTGCTCCCCTCTCCCGCTTGCGGGAGAGGGGCCGGGGGTGAGGGCAGGCGGTAAATCGGGCGATATCGCCACGAGACGCTCCGACCCTCACCCCCAACCCCTCTCCCGCGCGCGGGAGAGGGGAGGAACACACATTGACGGCCGTCCTCCCGGCCGGCCACTGACATGACCGAGCTCGACCTCAACCAATACATGGACCGCGTCGGCCGCCAGGCACGCGCGGCATCGCGCGCGATGGCGCGTGCCTCCACCGCCGACAAGAACCGTGCGCTGCTGACCATTGCCGCGGCGATCCGCCGTGATGCGGACAAGCTCAAGGCCGTCAACGCACGCGATGTCGAGCGTGCCCGCGCCCACGGCCAGGACGCCGCCTTTGTCGACCGCCTGACCCTGTCGGACAAGGCGATCAAGACCATGGCCGAGGGCCTGGAGCAGATTGCCGCGCTGGCCGATCCGATCGGCGAGATCTCGAACATGAAGTTCCGCCCGACCGGCATCCAGGTCGGCCAGATGCGCGTGCCGCTCGGCGTGATCGGCATCATCTACGAGTCGCGGCCCAACGTGACCATCGACGCGGCGGCGCTGTGCCTGAAGTCGGGCAATGCCACCATCCTGCGCGGCGGTTCGGAGGCGATCGAATCCAACACCGCGCTGGCCGCGCTGGTGGCCGAGGGGCTGGCTGCCGCCGGCCTGCCGCCCGAGGCCGTGCAAGTCATCGAAACCACGGACCGTGCCGCGGTCGGCCGCCTGATCACGATGACCGAATACGTCGACGTGATCGTCCCGCGCGGCGGCAAGAGCCTGATCGCGCGGCTGATGGAAGAAGCGCGCGTGCCGATGATCAAGCACCTGGACGGTATCTGCCACGTGTTCATCGACGCCGACGCCGACCTCGACAAGGCCGTGCGCGTCTGCGACAACGCCAAGACCCAGCGCTACGCGCCGTGCAATACGATGGAGACGCTGCTGGTGTCGCAGGACATCGCCGCGCGCGCGTTGCCGCCGCTATGCCGCATCTACCAGGAAAAGGGCGTCGAGCTGCGCGTCTGCCCGGCAACCCGCGCCACGCTGGAGGCCGCCGGCTTCGGCGGACTCGTCGATGCCTCCGAGGAAGACTGGCGCCTGGAATACCTAGCTCCGATCCTCGCCATCAAGACCGTTCCCGGCCTGGACGAGGCCGTCGCGCATATCAACGAATACGGTTCGCACCATACCGATTCGATCATCACCGAGAACTATTCGACCGGCATGCGTTTCATCCGCGAGGTCGATTCGGCCAGCGTGATGATCAACGCGTCGACGCGTTTTGCCGATGGCTTCGAGTACGGCCTGGGCGCGGAGATCGGCATCTCCAACGACAAGCTGCACGCACGCGGCCCGGTCGGGCTGGAAGGGCTAACGTCGCTGAAGTATGTAGTGTTCGGCCACGGCGAGATCCGCACCTGAGAACTGCGGCGGGCACGCCGTGCCCGCCGCGAACAACAACAACCGCTGCCGCAACGCTTCGCTGAATGCTCTGGGTCAAAGCGCTTCATATCGTCTTTGTCGTGTCCTGGTTTGCCGGCCTGTTCTACCTGCCGCGCATCTTTGTCAACCTGGCCATGGAGACCGAGCCCGCCGGCACGCAGCGCCTGCTGCTGATGGCGCGCAAGCTGTACCGCTTCATGACCATGCTGGCCGTGCCGGCGGTGGTGTTCGGGCTGTGGCTGTACCTCGGCTACGGCATCGGCCGCGGACCGGGGCAGGGCTGGATGCATGCCAAGCTGGCGCTGGTGCTGGTGCTGATCGGCTACCACCACGGCTGCGGCAGGCTGCTGAAGAAGTTCGAGGCGGGCCGCAACACCCGCTCGCATACCTTCTACCGCTGGTTCAACGAGCTGCCCGTGCTGGTGCTGCTGGCGGTGGTGATCCTGGTGGTGGTCAAGCCGTTCTGAAACCCGGTCCGCAGGGACTTTCCCAATCGAGCGCAAGATGAGCAAGCAGGTCGATTACTATTTCTCGCCGCAGTCTCCGTACGTCTACCTGGGGCATGAGCGCTTTGCCGCCATCGCGGCCGCCCATGGCGCCCAGGTCAACCTGAAGCCGTGCGATCTCGGCAAGGTATTCTCGGTGTCCGGCGGTTTGCCGCTCGCGCAGCGTCCGCCGCAGCGCCAGGCGTACCGGCTGGTCGAGCTGGCCCGCTGGAGCGAGTTCCTGGGCAAGCCGCTGAACCTGCAGCCGACGTATTTCCCGGTGTCCGGCGATCCGGCCAGCAAGCTCATCATCGCGGCCCAGCTCGCCCACGGCACTGCGCGCGCCATGCAGCTCGTGGGCGCCATCGGCACGGCGCTGTGGGCCCAGCAGCGCAATATCGCGGATGCCGCCACGCTCGCGCAGCTTGCGGATGAGGCGGGGCTCGATGGCGCCAGCCTGCTCAAGGCCAGCGAGGGGCAGGCCGTGCAGGCCGCCTACGCGCAGAATACGCAGGACGCGATCTCGGCGGGCGTGTTCGGCGCCCCGTGGTACGTCTACGATGGCCAGCCCTACTGGGGCCAGGACCGGCTCGACTTCCTGGACCGCGCACTGGCGGCCAGTTGAACCGTCGCCTAGGCTAATCTGATCTTCCCGTCCGCCACGGCGGACGTTTTTGTTTGCAGGAAACCCGAATCCATGACCCAAGCTTTCTTTGCTCCCTGCCCGCGCGGCCTCGAGGGCGCGCTGGCCGAAGAACTGCGCGAAATCGCCGCGCGGCCCGGAATGGCGTCGCTGGCCCCGTTCGAGGTGCATCGCGAGGTGCCGGGCGGCGTCAGTTTTTCGGGCGAGCTGGCGGCGGCATACGCCGTCAACCTGCACTCGCGCATTGCCAGCCGCGTGCTGATGCGCGTGGCCGCGCGCGGCTACCGGCATGAGGACGATATCTACGCACTGGTACGCAACCAGCGCTGGGAGCAGTGGTTCTCGCCCGACGAGTCGATCCGCGTGGACCTGACCGCCACCAAGTCGCCGCTGCGCAGCCTGAACTTCACCGCGCTGCGCATCAAGGACGGCGTTTGCGATGGCATGCGCGAACGACTGGGCGCGCGGCCCAGCGTGGACACTGTCAGCCCGGATGTGCGCATCTATGCCCACCTGACGGAGCACGACTGCACGCTGTACCTCGATACCACCGGCGAGCCGCTGTTCAAGCGCGGCTGGCGCATGGAGAAGGGCGAGGCCCCGCTCAAGGAGAACCTGGCAGCGGGCATCCTGCGCCTGGCGGGCTGGGTGCGGGGGCAGACCAACCGCCCGTTCTACGACCCGATGTGCGGCAGCGGCACCTTCCTGATCGAAGCCGCGCAGGTGGCGCTGGATATCGCGCCGGGCGGCAGCCGCAGCTTTGCCTTCGAATGGCTCAAGGGCGCCGACACCAAGGCCTGGCAGAAGCTCAAGGCGGATGCCCAGCGCGCCCGCATGCTCGCCTCGGCGGAGGGCTTGCAGATTGCCGGATCGGACATCTCCACTGACATGCTGGCCATGGCGCAGGCCAACTGGACGCGCGCCGGCCTGCCCGACTCAGCGCGTACCAAGCAGGTGGATGCGCGTTTCACGCAGCCGCCGTTCGCCGAGCCTGGCCTGCTGCTGATGAATCCGCCGTACGGTGAACGGATCGTGGTGCGCGGCGAGCGCCGCCAGTCCCAGGATGAAATGCCGCGCGACGAAGCCGAGGAAGCCGCCGCCAACCAGTTCGCCAGCGCCTTTGCCACGACGCTCAAGCAGAACTTCGCAGGCTGGCAGGCCTGGGTCTTTACCGGGGACCTGGCGATGCCGAAGCGCTTGCGGCTCAAGGAGTCGCGGCGCACGCCGCTCTACAACGGCAATATCGAGTGCCGCCTGTTCCGCTTTGACATGGTGCGAGGCGGCAACCGCGGGCCGCAGCCGGCCTGAGTGGCCTGAATAGCCTGAATAGCCGGATGGGCGGCCGGCTGAACGTCAGGGCCGCTTGCGGCCCGTCAGCGCGTCGGGATTGCGCGCGAAGTCGGCCAGGAAGGCCTGCTGGCTGACCACAGGCTCCTGCAGCAGGTGGCGCGGCAGGTCGAACAGGGCGTAGACATATTCCTCGCGCCCCTCGCAACGTTCGGCCGGCAGGCAATATTGCTCCCAGTCCACGCAGGCCGGCGTGTACATGCCGTTGCCAGGCCAGAAGAAGGGCACCAGGCGGCCTTCGCGCAGGCCTTCGATCAGCGCCGCCGGCGCGTCGTAGGCCTCGGCCGATTCGACCTGGCTCATCAGTCCGGCGCGGGTTTCGATCACCATCAGGGTGGCATGGCCTTGCGCCGTCAGCATCAGGATGCCGACCGGATTCGGGTACAGGTAGTACTCGACGAAGCCATAGCGCGCGGTGATCTGCCGCACGCGCTCGGTCATGGCCGGGTCGGACAGGAACGAGTACGAATGCCGCGTCAAAAGCTCGCGCAAGGTGCGTGACAGCGTGGCGAAATACTGCTGCTGCAAGGCGTCGATTTCCTGGTCCAGGCGCTCGACCATATTGGCTTCGTGCTTTTTCACGTAGCGGTCGATCAGGCCATGGTTGAAGCCCTGCACGGCGATGCTCTCATCGGCGGTGCCGGTCAGCAGGATGGTCTTGCACGGCAGGTCCTGCAGCGCCTGGCAGAATTCCAGCCCGTCCATCTGCGGCATCGAATAATCCACCACGATCACGCCAGGCTGCAGGAAGCGGTTGACGTCGTGGATCTGGCGATGGATGCGGTCGATGTCGAGCTGCACCGTGCGCCGCTCGGTGAGGAAGGTCAGGTCGTCGTGCGTGACCCGCACCGGCAGGAAGGCGGGAAAGCGGGTGGCGTAGGCGTCGCGGATCCACTGCAGCGCTTCGCGCGGGTCCGTGAAGGTGACCACCGCGCGCGACGCGTCCATCTGGAATGCCAGGCTGTCGATGAACGATTTGCTGTCATCGACCAGGACGGTCAGGATCGGGTGATGGAAAACCGACAGGTTCCTGTCGTGCGGGTTGAAGGTCATGGTGCGTTCGGGCCATGCAGCAACGCTGGGAAGTCAGCGCAGGCCAGTATAACGCGCTGCCGCCACGGCGGGCGGCAGCGTGTCGTATCCTGCACAGATCCGGGGTCGTCCCGTGGTTAATCCACCGCCTTGAGCATATCCTCGACCACCTTCTTGGCGTCGCCGAATACCATCATGGTCTTGTCCATGTAGAACAGCTCGTTGTCCAGCCCCGCGTAACCGGACGCCATCGAACGCTTGTTGACGATGATGGACTTGGCCTTGTAGGCCTCCAGGATCGGCATGCCGGCGATGGGCGACTGGGGATCGGTCTTGGCCGCCGGGTTCACCACGTCGTTGGCGCCCAGCACCAGCACCACGTCGGCCTGGCCGAACTCGCTGTTGATGTCCTCCATCTCGAAGACCTGGTCATACGGCACCTCGGCCTCGGCCAGCAGCACGTTCATGTGGCCTGGCATGCGGCCGGCCACCGGGTGGATCGCGTACTTTACCGTCACGCCCTTCTCGGACAGCAGTTCGGCCAGTTCCTTCAATGCGTGCTGCGCGCGCGCCACGGCCAGGCCATAGCCCGGCACGATGATCACGGTCTCGGCATTGCCCATCAGGAAGGCCGCGTCGTCGGCGGAGCCTGACTTCACGTTGCGCTGGGCCTGCGCACCGGCCGCGCCGGCCGCTGCCGTGTCGCCACCGAAGCCGCCCAGGATCACGTTGAAGAACGAGCGGTTCATCGCCTTGCACATGATGTACGAGAGGATGGCACCGGACGAACCCACCAGCGAGCCGGCGATGATCAGCATCGGGTTGTTCAGCGAGAAGCCGATGCCGGCGGCCGCCCAGCCCGAGTACGAGTTCAGCATCGACACCACCACGGGCATGTCGGCACCGCCGATCGGGATGATGATCAGCACCCCGAGCACGAAGGCAATGGCCAGCATCACCAGGAACGGCAGCCAGTCCTGCGTCATGAAGAACGCAATGCCGAAGCCGACCATTGCGACGGCCAGCGCCAGGTTCAGCATGTGCTGGCCGGCGAACACCACCGGCGCGCCCTGGAACAGGCGGAACTTGTAGCGCCCGGCCAGCTTGCCGAAGGCGATCACCGAGCCCGAGAAGGTGATGGCGCCGACGAAGCAGCCGATGAACAGCTCGACCCGGTTACCGGTCGGGATCTCATGCGAACCCGCCGGGCTGATGCCGAAAGCGGAGGGTTCCGCCACGGCTGCCACCGCGATGAATACCGCGGCCAGACCGATCAGCGAGTGCATGGCGGCGACCAGCTCGGGCATCTTGGTCATCTCGACCTTTTTTGCCACGTAGGCGCCGATGCCGCCGCCCACCACCAGCGCGCCGAAGATCAGCGCCAGGCCCGAAGCAACCGAGGACTGCGCCGTGCCGGCCGCCAGGAACTCGTTCTTGAGCTTGATGATCAGCACCAGCGTGGTGACCACGGCAATGGCCATGCCGATCATGCCGAAGGCGTTGCCCTTGCGGGCCGATGCCGGGTGCGAGAGCCCCTTCAGCGCCTGGATGAAGCAGACCGAGGCGACCAGGTAGAGCAGGGTGACAAGGTTCATGCTGACGAGTTCGGTCATCACGCACCCTCCTTGGCGCCGGCCTTGGCCTTGGGCGCTTTCTTCTTGAACATCTCCAGCATGCGCTGGGTCACCAGGAAGCCGCCGAACACGTTGACGGCAGCCAGGGCCACGGCCAGCGTGCCCATGATACGGCCCGTGGCGCCCTCGGTGAGGCCGGCTGCCAGCATGGCGCCGACGATGATGATGGCCGAGATTGCATTGGTCACGGCCATCAGCGGGGTGTGCAGCGCGGGCGTTACCGTCCACACCACGTGGTAACCCACGTAGATCGCCAGCACAAAGATGATCAGGTTGATCACCGTGTGGTTCACCATCTCCATCGACTTCTCCTCCCTTGCATTGAATCCTGGATGCCGCCTGCGTTGTCTGTATTGGAATGCGAACGACCGGGATGCCGCGGGCCGCTAAGGCGCCTGCGCGAGCACCGGTGCCAGCGTTGCCGCCGCCGCGCCCGGGGCCGGGAACACACGGGCCCAGTCGCGCTTCATGCTCACCACGGTCCAGCCGCGCTCCGAGGCCGCGTGCAGCGATCCACCGTCGTTTTCCGCATACGCCGATTCGCGCTCGGCGTCGTCATGGTTGACCAGCAGCTGGAATGAAGGCCCCTTGCGCGCCTGCGAATACGACAGCATGGCGATATCGCCCTTGCCGCCGACATTGCCAGCGGCGAACACCGGCCGCTTGCCGATCTGCAGCGCAATGTTGACCGGCTTCATCTGCTTGTCGTTGAAGCTTTCGAACTTCGGCTCGCGCCAGATTTCGTTGTCGCGGCCGTGTTCGCGGAACTGCGCGGAAAGCCGGGAGCCGATGACCTGTTGCGGGGGAATGCCGTAGAAGGACTGGGACACGACGCGCATGAAGTCCGTCGTGCCACCCGAGCAGATCCAGGTCTGGTAGCCGTGGGCGCGCAGCAATGCCAGCAGCTCCAGCATCGGCTGGTAGGTGCTTTCGCGCAGCGAAGCCTTGGATTTTGGATGGCGCGCGCTGGCGACATAGCGCCGCGCGTCTTCCTGGAAGGCGTCGACTGAGGTATTGCCGTAAAGCTCGTTGAGCAGGCGCACGGCGCCCGCCTCCCCGGTGGACTTGAAATAGGCCGCGGGATCGGCCAGGAATTCCTTGTAGGGCGAGCGACTGGCCAGTGCCGGCTCGGCCCGCGCGCGCTCCTGCGCGCGGTTGACCACGAACAGCAGCTCCACCACCGGGTCCTCGCGCCACAGCGTGCCGTCGTTGTCGAACACGGCGATGCGGTCCTCGGGCGAGACGAATTCGGGGCTGCCCGGCGTGGTGGTCTTGCTGACGAAATTCAGGATGGACTGCTTGGCCGCCCCGTCGCGCCACGCGGGCAACGGGTCGAGCAGCTTGGGGCCGCTGGTGGCGGCAGCACTTGCGGCACGGGACGAACTGCCGCCGCCCGATGTGCCGCACGCCGCGCACAATGCCAGCAGGCCAATGCCGGCCGCCTGCGCGAACCGCATGCCAAGGCGGGCACGCCACGGTGCCGCCTTCGCTACGGAATCCCGACACAGGCTGGCCGTCATGGGCTTAGACCTTCTTGATTTCCTTGATGCCGTTCTTCTCGTCGACCAGGATGATCTTCGGCTTGTACGTGGCGATCTCTTCGTCGCTCATCGGCGCGTAGGTGCAGATGATCAGATGGTCGCCGATATGCGCGCGGCGTGCGGCGGCGCCATTGAGCGAGATCTCGCCGCTGCCGCGCTTGCCCTTGATGATATACGTGGAGAAGCGTTCGCCGTTCTGCACGTTGTACAGGTCGATCTTCTCGAACTCCTTCATGTCGGCAGCTTCGAGCAGGTCCTCGTCGATGCCGCACGAGCCCTCGTAGTGGAGGTCCGCCTGCGTCACGGTGACGCGGTGGAGCTTGGCGCGGAGCATGATGCGTTGCATGGGTGATACGTCCTTATATTGATGCGAAATGCAGCCGGCGCCCGCGGGCGCCGGAAAGACTCACGCCGCCTTGCGCACGACTTCGCCGCCGTTGCACATCAGGCAGGCGGCGACGATGTCGTCTTCGAGGTTGAGCGTGAACTGGCCGTCCTTGTCGATGACCAGCTTGAGGAAGTCCAGCACGTTGCGGGCATAGAGCGCCGAGGCGTCGGCCGCGACCATGCTGGCCAGGTTGGTGTGCCCGACGAAGGTGACGCCATGGCGCTCGACTACTTCGTCGGCCACGGTCAGCGGGCAGTTGCCGCCTTGAGCCGCAGCCAGGTCGACCACCACCGAACCGGGCTTCATCTGCTTGACCGTGTCTTCCTGCAGCAGCACCGGCGCCTTGCGGCCCGGGATCAGCGCGGTGGTGATGATGATGTCGGCCTGCTTGGCGCGCTCGTGCACCAGTTCGGCCTGGCGGCGCATCCAGTCCGGCGGCATTGGTCGGGCATAGCCGCCCACGCCCTGCGCGATCTCGCGCTCTTCGTCGGTCACGAACGGGACGTCGAGGAATTTCGCGCCGAGCGATTCGATCTGCTCCTTGACGGCCGGGCGCACGTCCGAGGCCTCGATCACGGCACCCAGGCGCTTGGCCGTGGCGATCGCCTGCAGGCCGGCCACGCCGGCGCCGAGGATCAGCACGCGCGCGGCCTTGACGGTGCCGGCGGCGGTCATCAGCATCGGCATGAAGCGCTGGTAGTGGTGGGCCGCGACCAGCACGGCCTTGTAGCCGGCGATATTGGCCTGCGAGGAGAGCACGTCCATGCTCTGCGCGCGCGTGGTGCGCGGCGCGGCTTCGAGCGCGAACGCGGTGACCGATGCCGCAGCCATGCGCGCGTTGTTCTCGGCATCGAACGGATTGAGCATGCCCACCAGCACCGAGCCAGGCTTCATCTGCGCCAGCTCTGCGGCTTCCGGCGCCCGCACCTTCAGCACCAGGTCAGCGCCAAGCGCCTCGGCGGCGCTGCCGATGGTCGCGCCGACGGCCTCATAGGCGCCGTCGGGCTGGCTGGCCCGTACGCCGGCACCCGCCTGCACCACGACCTTGTGGCCTTGTGCAACGTACTTCTTGACGGTCTCCGGGGTGGCGGCGACGCGAGTCTCGCCGGCCCGCGTCTCCTGCGGGATGCCGATGTACATCGTCAATTTCTCCTTTTGCTGGCGTCATGTCTGGTGGGCGGGCCGACGTCTGGCCCGTTGCACGCCGGCTGCTGCCAGCCGCAGCGCACAATTTTCAACGCAGCTTACAGTAATCTGACGATTTGTTGGTGACCGATCGGTCGGGTTTTGGCACGCCGCCACGTAACGGCGGGAGAGCCGCCACCGCGCTGCACAATGTCCGCGCAACCGGTAAAATGCCAGATTGCCTAAAAAATGTGCATCATGCCACGTGACTGGAATGCCAGCGTGACGGTTGCCGCGGTCATCGAGCGCGGCGGGCGGTTCCTGCTGGTGGAAGAAGAAACCCGTGACGGCTTGCGGCTGAACCAGCCCGCGGGCCACCTGGATCCGGGCGAAAGCCTGATCCGCGCCGTCATCCGCGAAACGCTGGAAGAGACCGCGCATACCTTCGAGCCGCGCGCGCTGCTGGGCTGCTATATGGGCCGGGCGCTGTCGTCGCGCACGGGCACCGACGTGACCTATGTGCGTTTTGCCTTCACGGGCGACCTGGGCTCGCTCGACGCGGGCCGCCAGCTCGATACCGGCATCGTGCGCACCGTGTGGATGAGTGCCGACGAGATCCGCGCCTGCCCCGAGCGTCACCGCACGCCCCTGGTGCAGGCCTGCGTCGATGACTATCTGGCCGGCAAGCGCTTTGCGCTCGACGCGCTCTACACGCACCCGTCGGTGCTGGCCAACGGAGACGCATCGTGAGCGGCAAGCGGGTCGTGGTCGGCATGTCGGGCGGGGTCGATTCGTCGGTCACCGCGTGGTTGCTCAAGCAGCAGGGCTATGAAGTCATCGGCCTGTTCATGAAGAACTGGGAAGACGACGACGACAGCGAATACTGCTCCACGCGTCAGGACTGGCTTGACGTGGTGTCCGTGGCCGACCTGATCGGCGTGGATGTCGAGGCGGTGAACTTTGCCGCCGAGTACAAGGACCGCGTGTTCGCCGATTTCCTGCGCGAGTATTCTGCTGGCCGTACGCCGAACCCCGACGTGCTGTGCAATGCCGAGATCAAGTTCAAGGCATTTCTCGACCACGCCATGTCGCTGGGCGCCGAGACCATTGCCACGGGTCACTATGCGCGCGTGCGTCAGAACGCGGCCGGCCGTTTCGAGCTGCTCAAGGCGCTGGACCATACCAAGGACCAGAGCTACTTCCTGCACCGCCTGAACCAGGCGCAGCTCTCGCGCACGCTGTTCCCGCTGGGCGAGATCCCGAAGACCCGCGTGCGCGAGATCGCCGCCGAGATCGGCCTGCCGAACGCCAAGAAAAAGGACTCGACCGGCATCTGCTTCATCGGCGAGCGGCCGTTCCGCGATTTCCTGAACCGCTACCTGCCGACCAAGCCGGGCCCGATGAAGACGCCCGACGGCAAGGTGGTCGGCGAGCATATCGGGCTGGCCTTCTACACGCTCGGGCAGCGCAAGGGCATCGGCCTCGGCGGCAGCCGCGACGGCAATGGCGACGCATGGTACGTGGCGCGCAAGGACATGGCGAACAATACGCTCTACGTCGTGCAGGGCCACGACCATCCATGGCTGCTGACGCCCACGCTGATCGCCGCCGACCTGTCCTGGGTGGCAGGGGAGCCGCCTGCGGCCGGTGCCGCTATGGCGGCGAAGACGCGCTACCGCCAGAGCGATGCGCCGTGCGTGGTCGAAGCGGCGGACGGCGACACGCTCAGGCTCGCGTTTGCCGAAGCGCAGTGGGCTGTCACGCCGGGCCAGTCGGCGGTGCTGTACGACGGTGACGTCTGCCTGGGCGGCGGCATCATCCAGTCGGCGCAGTGAGCGCAGCCTGAAAGCAAAAACGCCCGCATGCGGGCGTTTTTGTTTCTTGGCGCCGGCGCTCAGGCCTGCGGCGGTTCCGTGTCGATGAACGACTGGCGCTTGGCGAGCTTCTCGTGGTACGTCGCCAGGTTCGGATGGCGCTCGCGCCAGTTGATTTCCGGAAAGCGGAAATCCAGATAGGACAGCGCACAGCCCACGGCCACGTCGGCGAGCGAATAGTGGTTGCCGCTGCACCATGGACGATCCGCCAGGCCGTTCGACATGGCGGCCAGCGCGGCGTGGATCTTGCCAAGCTGGCGCTGCACCCAGCGCTCGCTACGCTCGTGCGGTTCGCGCTGGGTGTTCTCCAGGCGCGCCAGCAGGGCGGCATCGAGCAGGCCATCGGCCAGCGCTTCCCAGCAGCGCACTTCCAGGCGTTCGCGGCCGCCTTGCGGAATCAGGCGGCTGACCGGCGTGAGCGTGTCGACGTATTCGACGATCACGCGCGAGTCATAGATCGAGCTGCCGTCCTCCATGACCAGGCATGGCACCTTGCCGAGCGGATTGTATTGGCCGATCACCGTATCGGCTGACCAGACGTTCTCTTCGATCAACTGGTAGTCGATCTTCTTTTCCGCCATCACTACGCGCACCTTGCGCGCGTAGGGACTGGTTTGGGACGCGAACAGCTTCATTTTCTCCCCTCGAGCTTGTTATGAAGTGCATCGACGCTCGGCGGCAAGCGACGCAGGAGCCCAGTGGCTCCGATGCTTGCCCGATGCACTTCATAACAGGCTAGCGGAACGGCGAGCGCGAGTATACCCGCGCCGCATGGCGAACGAGGCCTCCCGTACGGATGCCCCATGGCTATGCTGGAGCGTTGCCCCGATATTGCGGCATGGGTGGTAAAATCGCCCGTTGCGCGGCGCCGGCCCGTCAGCGCCGTCAGTCGCAGCGAGCACGCGGTGCGGCGCATTGGCCGCTTGCCAGTTGCCCGCGGGGCGCCCCCCACGCCTGGCGCGCGCCTGCGATCCGTCCCATACCCCTCATTCTCCCCGGTTGCCAGCATGTCCATCTCTTCGCTTTCGCCGCTCACCGCCCTGTCCCCCATCGATGGCCGCTATGCCTCCAAGGCCGATGCGCTGCGCGAATGGCTGTCCGAAGCCGCTTTCATGCGCAACCGCGTCAAGGTCGAAGTGCACTGGCTGATCGCGCTGGCCAAGACCGGCCTGCCCGACATGCCGAAGTTCTCGTCGGCCTCGGAAGCCGCGCTGCTGGCCCTGGTTGACAAGTTTTCCGAAGCCGACGCGGCCCGTATCAAGGAAATCGAGGCGGTTACCAACCACGACGTCAAGGCGGTCGAGTACTGGCTCAAGGAGCAGGTCAAGGGCAACGCCGAACTGGAAGCGGCGAGCGAGTTCATCCACTTCGCCTGCACCTCGGAAGATATCAACAACACCTCGCACGGCATGATGCTCAAGGGCGCGCGCGAAGCCGTGGTGGTGCCGGCGCTCAAGCGCGTGCATGCGCGCCTGGTGGAACTGGCCAAGGCCAATGCGGCCCAGCCGATGCTGTCGCGCACCCACGGCCAGCCGGCCAGCCCGACCACGCTGGGCAAGGAAATGGCCAACGTGGCCGCGCGCCTGGCGCGCGCCATCGAGCGCATCGAGCGCGTGGAACTGCTCGGCAAGATGAACGGTGCCGTGGGCAATTACAACGCGCACCTGTCGGCCTACCCGACGTTCGACTGGGAAGCGTTCTCGAAGCAGGTCATCGAAACCCGCCTGGGCCTGACCTTCAACCCGTACACCATCCAGATCGAGCCGCACGACTACATGGCCGAGCTGTTCGACGCCGTGGCGCGCGCCAACACCATCCTGCTGGACCTGAACCGCGATATCTGGGGCTATATCTCGGTGGGCTACTTCAAGCAGAAGACCAAGGCCGGCGAGATCGGTTCGTCGACCATGCCGCACAAGGTCAACCCGATCGACTTCGAAAACTCGGAAGGCAACCTGGGCCTGGCCAACGCGGTGCTGCGCCACCTGTCGGAAAAGCTGCCGGTGTCGCGCTGGCAGCGCGACCTGACCGATTCGACCGTGCTGCGCAATATCGGCGTGGCCTTCGGCTACAGCCTGCTGGCCTACGAGGCCTGCCTGCGCGGCCTGGGCAAGCTGGAAACCAACCCCGAGCGCCTCAACGAAGACCTCGACAACTGCTGGGAAGTGCTGGCCGAGCCGGTCCAGACCGTGATGCGCCGCTTCGGCGTGCCCAACCCGTACGAGCAGCTCAAGGAGCTGACCCGCGGCAAGGGCATCTCGCGCGAGGCGCTGCAGACGTTCATCACCGGCCTGGCCATTCCGCAGGACGCCAAGGACCTGCTGCTCGCCATGACGCCGGCCAGCTATATCGGCAAGGCCGTGGTACTGGCCGAGCGGATCTGACGCTAGCCTGTTCCGTGCGACGCAAGAAAGCCACCCGATCGGGTGGCTTTTTTGCGTGCGCCCAGCATGGGCGCACTCTTGTGGGTGCAAGTCCCACCGTAAGTTGATCACAGCGAACGAAGCGAAGCGCAACTGCGTGAGGGTGACCGAGCGTGGGGAGGAAGCGTGGAGCGAAGCTGCGAGCCGAGGGACACGAACCGGATAGAAGGCGGTGCCGACCAGGACGAGCGGGCGCAATTCCGCGAAGTTCTTGTGATCAAGGGGAGGCGGCGTAAATCCGGCGGTTGTGCAGCGAAGGAGTGCGTTCTTACCTGGGGACGCCCCGCCTTGCGCCTGAAAGGGCGACGGCGTCGAGCCGGAGCGGGGTCTCAGCAGAGGTCATATTAGTTGGGGGTAGCGCCGGGAAGGCTCGAGTCCACCGACGAAGGACCGAACGAGAGGGAGTGTTCGAAGCCGTGTCGATGCAACAGGCATTGCGTCAGAAGCCCGCGCGAGCGGGGCGAGCGAGGGAAACGGACGGTGAAGCCGGCCGGGAACTCGCTCGTGACGAAGCCGGCGGCCCGCGACGCGAACCGGAGGACACAGGGTCGGCGCTGCTGGCAGCGGCGCTGACGCGAGAGAACCTGAAGCAGGCGTTCAGGCGGGTCCGACGCAACAAGGGTGCCGCTGGCGTAGACGGTCTGGATATTGATCAGACCGCTCGCCATCTGGTGTCGGCGTGGCCGGAGATTCGCCAGCAACTGCTCAAGGGGACGTACCGGCCCAGTCCGGTACGGCGGGTAACGATTCCGAAGCCGGACGGAGGCGAGCGTGAGCTTGGTATCGCGACGGTGACGGATCGGTTGATCCAGCAGGCGCTGTTGCAGGTATTGCAGCCGATTCTGGACCCTACCTTCAGCGAGCATAGCTATGGCTTCCGTCCCGGCAGGCGTGCGCACGACGCGGTGCTAGCCGCACAGTCGTACGTGCAATCGGGTCGGCGAATAGTGGTGGACGTGGACTTGGAAAAATTTTTTGACCGAGTCAACCACGACATCCTGATTGATCGCCTACAGAAGCGCATCGAGGACCCCGGAGTCATCCGGCTGGTCCGGGCGTATCTGAACAGCGGGCTGATGGATGGCGGGGTGGTGCTGCAACGGTACGAGGGCACGCCGCAGGGCGGTCCCCTGTCGCCGTTGCTGGCCAACGTGCTGCTCGATGAGGTGGACAAGGAGTTGGAGTGCCGAGGCCATTGCTTCGTGCGCTACGCCGACGATGCGAACGTGTACGTTCGCAGTCGGAGGGCGGGCGAGCGGGTGATGGCGCTGTTGCGGCGGCTGTACGGCAAGTTGCGCCTGAAGGTCAACGAGGCAAAGAGCGCGGTGGCGAGCGCGTTTGGCCGCAAATTCCTCGGCTACAGCTTCTGGGTAGCCGCAGGAGTGGTCAAGCGCAAGGTGGCCGTTAAGCCGCTGCTGACGTTCAAACAACGCATCCGCGAACTGACCGGTCGCTCAGGCGGCCGGAGTCTACGTGCGGTCGTGGAGCGGCTGCAGCCATATGTACGGGGTTGGAAGGCCTACTTCCGGCTGGCGCAAACACCTCATGTCTGGCGAAAGCTGGACGAATGGATGCGTCATCGGTTGCGCGCGATCCAACTCAAGCATTGGCGCTACGGCACTACGATCTACCGGGAATTGCGGGCGCTGGGGGCTGCGCATGCGACAGCCCAGCGGGTGGCGGCCAACAGCCGCTGCTGGTGGCGCAACAGCGATGGCGAGCTAAACCGCGTGCTGAATATCGCCTTCTTCGACCTACTGGGGATGCCTCGCCTTGCTTAACCTCAACCTCTCGAACCGCCCGGTGCGGACCCGCATGCCGGGTGGTGTGGCAGGGGCGCAGCCCGGATGGCTGCCTCCTATGCCGATTTGTAACGGCGATGAAGCCATATCCGTGCCCTGCGGCGGAATGTCGCTTCAAATGATTTGAATAACTTAATTAAGGACTGTCCTGCATCTGCGCACATTCCGCCGCAATAATGCGAGAATCGGAAGCGCGGAGCCAAACTCCCCGTTGCAGACTTGCCCAAAATTGTGAAACGCCCGCGACACGGGCAGAGGAATTTGATGCGTTCGAACGCCAACGCTAGCGGCTACGGTGCCACGGCCATCGGCCTGCACTGGATCATTGCCCTGCTGATCTTCGCCGCCTTCGGGCTCGGCTGGTACATGACCGGCATCCCGGGGCTGACGCCGACCAAGCTCAAGCTGTTTTCGTGGCACAAATGGCTGGGTGTGACCGTTTTCATCATCGCCGTGCTGCGCGTGCTCTGGCGCGCCACGCATGCCGCACCGCCGGTCGCGCCAGGCACGCCGGCATGGCAGGCCAAGGCCGCCGCCGGTGCCCACCACCTGCTTTACGTGCTGATCATCGTGGTCCCTGTCACGGGCTATCTGTACAGCCTGGCCGCGGGTGTGCCGGTGGTCTACCTGGGCTTGTGGAAGATGCCGGTGCTGATCGAGCCCAACGAAGCACTGAAGGAAGTTTTCAAGCTTGTGCACGTCTGGCTGAACTACCTGATGGCCGGCGTGGTCGCGGTGCATGCGGCCGCTGCCATCAAGCACCAGGTCGTCGATCGCGACGGCACGCTTGGCCGCATGCTGCCGTTCCTGCGCTAAGCCACGCGTGCGCAGGCCTGCCCCTGCGGTAGCCATTGTTCGGGAAGTCCCTTTTCGGTTCTGATGCGCGGCGCAGGGCGCCGTCCACTGACAGGAGTCATTGATGAAACGTATTCCCCGCCCCGGTTCGCTGCTGCTGGCCACGGTGCTGGCCACCACCGGTGTTGCCGCCAACCTTGCCTGGGCGCAGATCGACACCGCCAAAAGCTCGGTGACCGCAGTGGCGCGCCAGATCGGCGTGCCCATGGAAGGCAAGTTCAAGAAGTTTGACGCGAACGTCGACTTTGATCCCGCCAAGCTCGCGGCGTCGTCGGCCAAGGTCGAGATCGATGTGTCGAGCTTCGAGATCGCCGACGCCGAGACCACCAAGGAAGTGAAGGGCAAGGATTGGTTCGACGCGGCGAAGTACCCGAAGGCCGTGTTCCAGTCGACCAGCATCAAGAACGGCACGCCGGGCAAGTACGAAGTGGCCGGCAAGCTGACCATCAAGGGCAAGACCCAGGACATCGTCATTCCGGCCACCTATCGGCAGGACGGTGGTGCCCAGGTGTTCGAAGGCGTGCTGCCGATCAAGCGCACGGCCTTCAATATCGGCGACGGCGAATGGAAGGACACTTCCGTGGTCGCCGACGACGTGCAGATCAAGTTCCGTATCGTGACGGCAGCAAAGAAGTGAAACCCGGCAGCGCCGGGCTTTACGAACTGAACAGCTGTTGCCATTCCCGTTGATGTTCCTCTCCAACCTTTTGTCGGGAGATCCCATGAAACTGCGTACCCTCATGACCGCCGTGGCGGCCGTTGCTGCAACCGCCGCCTTTGGCGTGGCTTCGGCCAATACCGTGACCTATAACCTCGATCCGACCCATACCTACCCGAGCTTCGAGGCCGACCACCTCGGCGGCCTGTCGACCTGGCGCGGCAAGTTCGAGAAGTCCAGCGGCGTCGTCACGCTGGACCGCGTCGCCAAGAGCGGCACGGTGGACGTGAAGATCGACCCGGCTTCGATCGACTTCGGCAATGCCAAGCTGAACCAGCATGCCAAGAGCCCCGACATGTTCGACGTCGAGGCTTTCCCTGAAGCCAGCTACAAGGGCAAGTTCAGCAAGTTCAAGGGCGACGTCCCGACCGAAGTGGAGGGCGTGCTGACCCTGCACGGCGTGTCCAAGCCGGTGAAGCTGGAAATCCGCGACTTCAAGTGCATCCAGCATCCGATGCTCAAGCGCGAGGCCTGCGGCGCCGACGCCGTCGGCCAGTTCAACCGCGCCGATTTCGGCGTCGACTATGGCGTGAAGATGGGCTTCAATCCCCAGGTCAAGCTGGCGATCCAGGTCGAAGGCGTCCGGGCAGAGTAAGCCCGAAGCCGCGGCCGGTTCCCGCCGCCACCCGCAGCACCCGAAAAGCCGGCATTCGCCGGCTTTTTTTCTTGAGCTGCCTTCATGGGGAGGGCGAGTCGTGCACTTGGTTGTACGACATGCGGCAGCCACAGTACAATGGTCCGCGGCATTTCACCATCACCGGTGCAGGCAATGGCGCCCGCCCGCCTGCGGGGCACGCTGGCCTTCGCGCCAAAACTCAGGCAATTGCGCATTACTATGAGCCTTCGCTGTCGTTCCCCGTTCCGGTAGCCTTTCCGCGTCCCACTCGCCCCTGCACGCCGTACCCGGCCGATCTGCCAGCCTGTATGGCCCGCAGCGTTTCTCGGATTTCCCCCTGGCGCAATACTGTGTATTCCAAAACGCAAATCGATCCGGTGGTCAGTTTCCGCAACTCGCAGGGTGAGCAGGTGCGGGGCACGATCATCAATCTCCAGAGAAAGTCTCTGGTGATGGAAATCTACAATCCGTATTCGATCGTGCAGGTCAGCGAGGTGCTGAGCGAGCTCAGTGTCCGGATGGGGGCAAAGAACGCCTACCTTGGCAAGGCCGTGGTCATGAGCCTGGTGAATACCGGCCTGACCGCGGTGGTGTCGCTGACGCTGATCGACGAATGGCGCGAGCTCAGCGACCTCAACAACGAGCCCAAGTCGGTCGCCCGCGAGGCCGAACTGTTCGTGCAGGACTGGGACGCGCGCTTCAACATCCGGCGCGACTACCAGATCGTGGTCAACGAGATGCGCGCGTTCCTGTCAGAGGTGTCGCGCTGGGTGGAGCAGGTCGACCTGACCGAGTCGCTGCCCAAGGTCGACGGCCGCCTGCGCGAGGACGTGTTCTACGAGCTCGCCACGCCGATCATGGGCCGCACCAAGCGCTATCTCGACTGGCTCGAGGAAGAGGCGCAGCGCGTCGATCCGGAGATCGCCCCGGTGCACCGCACCTACGCCCAGGCGGCGCTGCACCCGCTGCTGCTGCGCGCGCCGTTCGTCTACCGGACCTTCACCAAGCCGCTTGGCTACGCTGGTGACTACGAGATGGTGAACCAGATCCTGGGCGATCCGCAGCAGGGGCCCACCACCTACTTCCAGATCGTCAACACCGCCTTCCTCAAGGCGGCGGTCGCCACGGCCCACCGCAACCGCATCGACCTGCTGATCGACTTCCTGAAGCGGCAGGCCGAGCGTGCTACGGTGGCCGGACGCCCGTTCCGTTTGCTGAACGTGGGTTGCGGCCCGGCCTTCGAAATCCAGCGCTTTGTCCGCGAATACGAACGCCCGGAAATGCTCTCGTTCCAGCTCGTCGACTTCAGCGAAGAGACCCTCGAATACACCAAGGCCTCGATCGAGCGCGCCGCCGCGCAGGCCGGGCACAAGGTTTCGGTGGAGATGGTTCACCAGTCGGTGCATGAACTGCTCAAGCGGCGCATCGCTGCGGACGATTTCGATGCCAGGGAATTCGATGCCGTCTATTGCGCGGGCCTCTTCGACTACCTGTCCGACAAGGTGTGTTCGCGACTGCTGTCGTACTTCGCGTCGCGCACCCGGCCCGGCGGGCAGGTACTTGTCACCAACGTGCATGCGGACAATCCGGAGAAATTCGGCATGGAGCACCTGCTGGAGTGGTACCTGATCTATCGGGACGACCCGGGCATGCTGGCGCTGCTGCCCGATAATTCGTGCGAGCACCGGGTCTATGTCGATGCCACCGGCGTCAACGTGTTTGCCGAAGCGACCATTCAATGAGGCACTGACCGTACACCGTTCCGCGCCAGCCAGCCGGCGCGGCGGAGTACCACCGGACCAGGTCATGAGTACGAACCAACTATATGCGGGCTACCAGTCCGAACTGGCGGATTTTCGCCTCGCGTTCAGCCGCGGCGGTGCCTATACCGCCATCGTGCTGGTGCTGCTCGGGGTCGGGCTGGACTACGGCCAGTATCCGCAGCAGCAACTCGTCTTCGGGCTCGCGCGCGTGGTGGTGTCGCTGCTGATCGCCGGCGTGGTGGTCATGCTCTACAGCGCGGCCGGGCGGCGTTTCGCGCCCTGGCTCACGCTGACCTGGCTGCTGCTGCCGCAGATCATGATCGCGTGGATGATCTCGCAGACCGAGGGCGTGGAATCGCCGTACTACGTGGGGCTCAACCTGGCGATCTTCGCCTCGGGCATCGCGCTGCCGTTCGGGCTGTGGCAGAACCTGGTGTTCGGCATGCTCTCGTACCTGCTGTATGCGCTGGCCTGCCTGCTGCATTCCGGCGGCATCGAGCCGATGGGCACGTTTATCGTCAATTCGCTGTTCCTGCTGTTCGCCGCGGCGGCCAGCGGCGTCTATACCTTCTTCAACGAGCGCGCGCGTTTCATGCTGTTCCGGCTCAAGGCCGAAGTGGCGGAAAAGAACGCCGAGCTGGAAGTCATCAACCGCAAGCTCGTCGACATCAAGGGCCAGATGCTGCAGCAGGAGAAGATGGCCGCGATCGGCACGCTCGCGGCCGGCCTGCTGCACGAGGTCAACAACCCGGTCAACTTCTGCCTGATGGCGATCGAGGTGGCCATGGAAGAGCCGCAGGCCAAGGAGAACCCGTCGCTGGAGGAGTGCCTGGTCGATGCCAAGCAGGGGATGCAGCGCATCCAGCATATCGTGTCCGACCTGAAGACCTTTGCCTACCGCAAGCCCGGTGCCGAGGTCGAGGGCACGCCGTTCCTGTTCGAGAAGGCGCTCGATTCCTCCATCCGCCTGACGGCCCACGAACTGCGCGGCGTCAAGGTGACGCGCGACCTGCCTGATGACACGCTGGTGCTCGGCGACGAAGCCGCCGTCATCGGCGTGCTGATCAACCTTTTTTCCAATGCCGCGCTGGCCATGCGCAAGGCAGGCACGACGGCACCGGCGATCCATACCACGGTCAGGTGGGTGGAGAGCCGGCTACATGTGCGCGTGCAGGACAATGGCCCGGGCATCGCCCCGGAGCACCTGGCGCGCGTGTTTGAACCCTTCTTTACGACGCGCGACGTGGGGCAGGGACTGGGCCTGGGCCTGTCGATCAGCTATGCGGTGATCGAGCGGCACGGCGGCCAGCTCTATGCCGAAAGCGAAGTCGGCCAGTGGGCCGCCTTCAGCTTCGACCTGCCGCGCGCGGAGTGACCCGGCCATGAGCGAAGTCCAGCAGGCACGGCCCACTGTGCTCTATGTCGACGATGAAGAGATGGCGTGCAAATACTTTGCGCGCGCCGTCGGCAACGAGTATGAGGTTCTGATCGCAACCGGTGCCGATCAAGCCATCGACATGCTGCGTGCGGAGGGCGCGCGCACGGTCATCCTGGTGACCGACTTCCGCATGCCAGGGCGCGACGGCGGCGACCTGCTGCGCCAGGTGGCAGAGGAATTCCCGCAGGTCGTGCGTATCCTCGTCACGGCTTACGCCGACAAGGACGTGCTGCTGCAGACGGTCAACAGCGGCGAGGTGTTCCGCATCCTGGAAAAGCCGCTGAGCGTCGGCGACGTGCGCAATGTGCTGCGGCTGGCCGTGGAGCGTTCGCGCGAGCGGGCCCTGCGGCAGCAGCGGCTGATGGCCATCGACGAGACGCTCGCCTTCCTGGCCCACGAACTGAACACGCCGCTGGCGGCCATCGCCAATTTCGCACGTGGCATTGAAGGCCGCGTGGCGGCGGAATACAGCGCGCAGCGCCAGGGCGAGATCGGCCAGGCCGCCAGCGCGATGCACGACAACGCCCAGTATTGCCTGGCGGTGCTGTCGTCGTTCCTGCAATCCGTGCGCAGCAGCGCAGGCAGCGCGCCGGCGCGGCAGGAGCCCGGCGCCGAGGTGAGCGCGGGTGCGCTGGTCGCGTCGCTGCTGGACACCTATCCCTTTACCGGCGACCAGCGCAACTGGGTACAGGTGGAGATGCATGGCGACTTCCCCGTGCAGACGCTGCCCAATTGCGTGGCACTGGTGCTCTCCTCGGTCATGAGCAACGCGTTGCGCGCGCTCGGCGACATCGGCGCGCCATTGCTGCGATTTATCGTAGTGGCGAAGCCGCGGCAGGAGATCCGCATCTGCGACAACGGGCCCGGGATTCCGCCCGAAGTGATGGAACGACTACTGGTGGACCCCGTCACCACCCACGCCGGGGCAGGCGGCAGCGGCCTCGGCATGATTTTCTGCAACCGCGTCATGCAGTCGTTCGGCGGCGGCATCCGGATCGCCTCAGCGTCCGGGGCCGGCACGACGGTGACGCTGGACTTCCCAAATTTCAAGAATCGAATGCACAGGAGTGACCGATGAGCGAACCGATTGCCACCCAGGCACCACCCCCGGCGATTCTGTTCGTCGACGACGAGGCGACAGCCGTCAAATATTTCCAGCGCGCCATCGGCGCGCTGGCCCCTGTGGTGACCGCCGGCTCGGTGGAAGAGGGCAAGACGCTGCTCGAAGCGCACGCGGACAGCCTGGCGGTGCTGGTGTCCGACCAGCGCATGCCCGGAGAGTACGGCAATGAGCTGCTGCGCCATGCGCGCGAACGCTATCCCCATATCGTGCGGATCCTGACCACGGCTTACTCGGAGCTGGACCAGACCGTCGAGGCCGTCAACCAGGGGCAGATCCACCGCTATATCAAGAAGCCGTGGGATATCACCGCGCTGCGCATGGAGCTGAAGCAGGCGCTGGAAATGGCCGGCCTGCGCAAGGAGCGCGACCAGCTCGTGCGCGAGAAGCTGAGCGTGCTGCAGACCCAGACCGTGGCCACGCGCATCGGCATGGTCCACGCGCTGTGCGCGAGCCTGGTCGGCCCGGGCCGCTTCCAGCCGGTTGAAACCTATCTGGCAGCCACCGAGCTGGCCGGCGCGCGCAATGCCGAGCCCGACTGGCAACGGCTCGACTATGCCGACCTGGTGGGCGCCGAGAGCGAGCGCAGTGGCAGCTTCGGCCATGCGGTAGGCACGCAGTTGGCGGCCTTGCGCACGCGCTATGCCGGGCGCGGTGCCGCCGACGCGGCGGCGATCATCACCGAGGCGCTGGGCGATGGCATGGTGCGCCGCGAAGGCGATGCCGTGGTGTGGACGGCGCCATCCGCGCTCAGCGAATTCCTGGCCAGGCCGGTGGGCGAAGCCGTGTCCGCGCAGCATGCGACGTGGCTGGCCTGCCTGCTGTGGCTGGAAGAGGCCGGCGGCGCGCTGCAGTGCGCGCGGGAAGGCGAGACCATTGCCTGCCGCGCCGGCGAGCGCGCGGCCAGCTTTTCGACGGACCGCCTGGCGATCTGGATCGAGCGGTTTTCGGAGCAGGCCTGAGCGGCGGTCTTGATCGGGTAGCCATTCCCACGGGCAACAAAAAAGCGCACCACGGGGTGCGCTTTTTTTTGCTCGGGGGCTTCAGGCTCAGGCCTGCGCGCCGTAGTTGGGGTCGTCGCGGTCCGTGCCGCCTGCCTTCTTCTCGCCCTTGACCAGGTCTTCGCGCTTGACGCCGAACCACATGGCCAGCGCTGCGGCAACGAACACCGACGAGTAGATACCGAACAGGATACCGACCGTCAGCGCCAGTGCGAAGTAGTGCAGGGTGGGTCCGCCGAAGAAGAACATCGACAGCACCATCATTTCGGTCGAGCCGTGAGTGATGATGGTCCGCGACATCGTGCTGGTGATCGCGTGGTCGATGACCTCGTGCGTGGTCATCTTGCGGTACTTGCGGAAGGCTTCGCGGATCCGGTCGAAGATCACCACCGACTCGTTCACCGAGTAGCCGAGCACCGCCAGGATGGCCGCCAGCACCGACAGCGAGAATTCCCACTGGAAGAACGCGAAGAAGCCCAGGATGATCACCACGTCGTGCAGGTTGGCGATGATGCCCGCCACCGCGAACTTCCACTCGAAGCGGAACGACAGGTAGATCACGATGCCGATCACCACGCACAGCAGTGCCAGCAGGCCGTCGGTCGCCAGTTCCTTGCCGACCTGCGGGCCGACGAACTCCACGCGTTGCAGCTTGACGTCAGGCGCGGCGGCCTGCAGCGCGCCCATGACCTGCTCGCTCTGCTGGGCGGAAGTCACCTGCTTGCCGTCCGGGCCCTTCTGCAGCGGCAGGCGGATCATGACGTCGCGCGAGGTGCCGAAGTTCTGCACCTGGATGTCGTGGTAGCCCAGCTGTCCGACCTGGCCGCGGATCTTCTCCAGGTCGGCCGCCTGCTGGTAGTTGACCTCCATCACCGTACCGCCGGTGAACTCGATCGACAGGTGCAGGCCCTTGTGCCACAGGAAGAATACGGCGGCGGCAAACGTCAGGAAGGAGACCACGTTGAAGACCAACGCGTGCTTCATGAACGGAATGTCGCGCCGGATGCGGAAAAATTCCATGATGTTGTCCTGATGAATCCGTGCTTACTTGGCGACCGGGGTGTCCGCACCCGGCTTCCAGATCTGGCCGATGGCCACGCTCTGCAGCTTCTTCTTGCGGCCGTACCAGAGGTTGACCAGGCCACGGTTGAAGAACACCGCCGAGAACATCGAGGTCAGGATGCCCAGGCAGTGCACCACGGCAAAGCCGCGCACCGGGCCCGAGCCGAAGGCCAGCAGCGCCAGGCCCGCGATCAGCGTGGTGACGTTGGAGTCCAGGATGGTGGCCCAGGCGCGCTCGAAGCCGACGGCGATGGCCATCTGCGGCGAGGCCCCGCCGCGCAGTTCCTCGCGGATGCGCTCGTTGATCAGCACGTTGGCGTCGATGGCCATGCCCAGCACCAGCGCGATAGCGGCGATGCCCGGCAGTGTCAGCGTGGCCTGCAGCATCGACAGCACCGCGATCAGCAGCAGCAGGTTGATGCCCAGCGCGGCGACCGAGAATACGCCGAACAGCATGTAGTACAGGACCATGAACACGGCGATGGCGCCGAAGCCATAGGCCACCGAGTCAAAGCCCTTCTTGATGTTGTCCGCGCCCAGCGACGGGCCGATGGTGCGTTCCTCGATGATCTCCATCGGCGCGGCCAGCGAGCCGGCGCGCAGCAGCAGCGCCAGGTCGTTGGCGGCCTCGGTCGAGTAGGAGCCGGTGATCTGGAAGCTCGAGCCGAGTTCCGACTGGATTGTCGCCACGGTCAGCACTTCACCCTTGCCCTTCTCGAACAGCACGATGCCCATCGGCTTGCCGATGTTCTCGCGCGAGACGTCGCGCAGCACGCGGCCGCCTTGTGCGTCGAGCTTGATGTTGACCGACGGGCGCTGGTTCTGGTCGAAGCCGGCCGAGGCGCTTTCGATACGGTCGCCGGTGAAGATCACCTGCTTGCGCAGGATCACCGGGGCGCCGTTGCCTTGCGTGAACAGTTCGTCGCCAAACGGAACCGGGTCGCCCGGGCGCGGGTTGCGCGGGGCGTCGGGATCGGCCAGGCGCGCTTCCAGCGTGGCGGTACGGCCGATGATGTCCTTGGCCTTGGCGGTGTCCTGCACGCCGGGCAGCTGCACCACGATGCGGTCGGCGCCTTGCTGCTGGATCACGGGCTCGGCCACGCCAAGCTCGTTCACGCGGTTGTGCAGGGTGGTGATGTTCTGCTTGACGGCGGCGTCCTGCACGGCCTTGCGGGCGGCCTCGGTGAAAGTGCCGACCACGTTGTTGCCGTCCATGGCGAAGGCCAGCTCGCGCAGGTTGTCGGCCAGGATGCCGCGCGCGCGGTTGGCGTCGTCGGCGTTGTTGAGGCGCACGGTCAGCTTGTCGCCGTCGCGGTCGATGCCGCCGTGGCGCACGTTCTTGTCGCGCAGCAGGGTGCGGGCATCACCCGAGAGGCTGTCGAGCTTCTTGTCGACGGCGCCCTTCATGTCCACCTGCAGCAGGAAGTGCACGCCGCCGCGCAGGTCCAGGCCCAGGTACATCGGCAGCGCGTGCATCGCGGTCAGCCAGCGCGGCGAGCCCGAGAGCAGGTTCAGCGCGACCACGTAGGTCGGGTCGTTCACGTCGGGGTTGAGCGCGCGCGTCAGGACGTCCTTGGCCTTGAGCTGGTCGTCGGCGGTGCGGAAGCGCGCCTTGACAGAGCCGGACTGGCCGGAAACATCGAAGAAAATGCCGTCAGGCTGGAGCTGGTTCTGGGCCAGGATCTCTTCCACATGCTTCTGCATGGAGAGGTCCACCTTGACCGTGGCCTTGCCCGAGGAGACCTGCACGGCAGGCGCCTCGCCGAAGAAGTTCGGCAAGGTATAGGTGATGCCGATGGCCAGGGCCACCAGGATCACGAGATATTTCCAAAGCGGATAACGATTCATCTCTGGCCAGTCATTCAGCGGTTGGCGGGTCCGCCGGGCGCCTCAGGGGCACGCCGGCAGGGCCGGACCGGTTGGCAAACAGCCGCCTGGCCGCCACGAAAGGCCGCTTTGCGGGCCCACGGGCTGATCAGGCGGCTGCCAGGGCATGCGCAAGCGGGCATGCCGGAAAAGACAAAGGGCAGGGTCGCGAACGGATCAGAGCGACTTCAGCGAGCCCTTCGGCAGCACCGTGGTCACGGCGTTCTTCTGCACGGTGACTTCAGTGCCTGCGGCGATTTCCAGGCTGACGTACTGATCGGTCACCTTGGTCACCTTGCCCAGGATGCCGCCGGCCGTGACGACTTCGTCGTTCTTGGCAAGGGCTTCCAGCATGGCCTTGGCTTCCTTCTGGCGCTTCATCTGCGGGCGGATCATGATGAACCACAGCACCGCGAACATCAGGATGATGGGCAGGAAGCTCATCAGGCCACCCGCTGCGCCGCCGGCACCGGCGGTCTGGGCGAATGCGTTAGAAATCAGCACGTTGATTCTCCGTCACAAAAGTCATTCAAGTAATCGACCATTCTATCACCCGTGCAAGGCACGCCCCGGCATTCTGGGGCGGGAATTCGGGTTTGTTCGGGGTGCGTTCGGAACGACTTGGCGTGGATGCGCGCAAGCCCCGGCGCGACTGCGGTATTCGACCGTGCCGCGCAGGAAAGTTCGCCGCTCAGCGCGTGCCGCGCGCGCGGTCGCTGGCGAACTGGCGGCGGAAGTCGCTGAAGCGGTGTTGTTCGATCGCCTCGCGCATTTCGCGCATCAGCTGCAGATAGTAGTGCAGGTTGTGGATGGTATTCAGGCGCGCGCCCAGGATCTCGCCGACGCGGTGCAGGTGGTGCAGGTAGGCGCGCGAGAAGTTGCGGCAGGTGTAGCAGGCGCAGCCTTCGTCGAGCGGGCGCGGGTCGTTGCGGTGCGCGGCGTTCCTGATCTTGACGTCGCCGTAGCGCGTGAAGAGCCAGCCATTGCGCGCGTTGCGGGTCGGCATCACGCAGTCGAACATGTCGACCCCGGCGGCCACGCCGGCTACCAGGTCTTCAGGCGTGCCCACGCCCATCAGGTAGTGGGGCTTGTTGGCCGGCAGGCGCGGCGCCACATGCTCGAGCACGCGCATCATGTCTTCCTTGGGCTCGCCCACCGACAGGCCGCCGATGGCGAAGCCGTGGAAATCCAGCTCGGGCAGGCCGGCCAGCGATTCGTCGCGCAGGTCCTCGAACATACCGCCCTGGACGATGCCGAACAGCGCATTCGGGTTGGCCAGGCGCTCGAATTCGTCGCGCGAGCGCTTGGCCCAGCGCAGGCTCATGCGCATCGACCTGGCGGCCTCTTCGTGCGTGGCGGGGCGGCCTTCGATCTCGTACGGCGTGCATTCGTCGAACTGCATGACGATGTCCGAGTTCAGCGTGCGCTGGATCTGCATCGAGATCTCGGGCGACAGGAACAGCTTGTCGCCATTCACCGGCGACGCGAACGTGACGCCGTCTTCGGTGATCTTGCGCAGGTCGCCCAGTGAAAACACCTGGAAGCCGCCGGAATCGGTCAGGATCGGCTTGTCCCAGCCGATGAAGCGGTGCAGGCCTTCATGGCTGTTCACCACGTCCAGTCCCGGGCGCAGCCACAGGTGGAAGGTGTTGCCCAGGATGATCTGCGCGCCGATCTCGTTCAGCTCCAGCGGCGACATGGCCTTGACCGAGCCATAGGTGCCGACCGGCATGAAGATGGGCGTTTCGACCACGCCGTGGTTCAGGGTGACGCGGCCGCGGCGCGCGTTGCCGTCGGTGGTGAGGAGTTCGAAGTTGAGCATGGCGGGATTCGGTTCTGGCTTCAGGGCTGGCGCTGGTCTGCGGTGATCACTGGCGGGTCAGGAACATCGCGTCGCCGTAGCTGAAGAAACGGTAGCGCGCCTTGACCGCGTGGCGGTAGGCGGCGCGAATGGCTTGCACGCCGGCCAGCGCCGACACCAGCATCAGCAGCGTCGACTTGGGCAGGTGGAAGTTGGTGATCAGGGCATCGACCAGCCGGAACTGGTAGCCAGGCGTAATAAAGATGTCGGTGTCGCCGCTGCCGGCGTCCAGCGTGCCATCGGCATTCGCGGCGGACTCCAGCGCGCGCAGCGAGGTCGTGCCCACGGCAATGACGCGGCCGCCGCGCGCGCGCGTTTCGCGCACGGCCGCGGCCAGTTCCGGCGAAATCGCGTACCACTCCGAGTGCATCTTGTGTTCGGCGATATTCTCGGTGCGCACGGGCTGGAAGGTGCCGGCGCCCACGTGCAGCGTCAGGAACGCGCGGCGCACGCCGGCGGCGTCGAGCCGCGCAAACAACGCATCGTCGAAATGCAGGCCGGCGGTTGGTGCGGCCACGGCGCCGGGGTTGCGCGCGTAGACGGTCTGGTAGCGGGTTTCGTCGTAGGCGTCCGGATCGTGCGTGATGTAGGGCGGCAGCGGCAGGCGGCCATATTGCTCGATCAGGTCCAGCGCCGGTGCCGGGAAGCGCAGCGTGAAGAACTGGTCGACGCGCGGGCCCACAGTGACGGCAAAGGCGTCCTCGGCCAGGTGCAGCTTGCTACCCTCCGCGGGCGTCTTGGACGCGCGCACCTGGGCCAGCACGGTGTGCGTATCGAGCACGCGCTCGACCAGCACTTCGATCTTGCCGCCGCTGGGCTTGTGGCCGAAGAAGCGCGCCTTGATCACGCGCGTGTCATTGAAGACCAGCAGGTCTTCGGGGCGGAGGTATTCGATGATGTCGCTGAAGGCGCGGTCGACCATGCGGATGGCATCCGGCTGCTCGCCCGGTGCCAGGCGCTCGACCACCAGCAGCCGGCTGGCGCTGCGGTCGGGCAGGGCGCTCTGTGCAATCAGTTCGGGCGGCAGCGGGAAATCGAAATCGGACAGCGTCAACATGGAGAAACGGCAAGGCCCCGGCTTGGCGCCACCAGAGGCGGCAACCGGGATAGGTACAATCGGCGAATCCGATATTGTAAGGCTTGGGCGCCAGGCGCCGCCCGGCCCTGTGTGATACCCCTTATTTCCCCGCCTGCCCGACTGCCGATGCCCGGAACCGCCACCGAACCGACCCAGGACAAAGCCGAAGCCCCTGACTCAGCGCCGTCCGCAAAAGGCAACGCGGCGGGCAAGGCCGCGGGCAAGGACGGCAAGCCATCGTCCGCGGTCGCGCGGCTGGCCAAGATGGGCCTGCGGCGCAGCGTCGACCTGGTGCTGCACCTGCCGATGCGCTACGAGGACGAGACCACGCTGATGCCGATCGCCGAAGCGATCCGCCGCGCCGGGCTCGGCCAGCCCGCGCAGGTCGAGGGCGAGGTCATTTCCAACGAGGTCACCTTCCGCCCGCGCCGGCAGCTTGTCGTGAAGATCGCCGACGACAGCGGCGAACTGACGCTGCGCTTCCTGAATTTCTACGGCAGCCAGACCAAGCAGATGGAGGAAGGCGTGCGCCTGCGCGTGCGCGGCGAAGTGCGCGGCGGCTTCTTCGGTGCCGAGATGGTGCACCCGACGGTGCGCCCGGTGGTGCCCGACGAGCCCTTGCCGGACCGCCTCACGCCGGTCTACCCGGCCACGGCCGGCATTTCGCAGGCCTACCTGCGCAAGGCGATCTCCGGCGCGCTGTCGCGCACGCCCATGCCCGAGACGCTGCCAGCGGCCGTGCTGAAGGGCCCGCTCGCGAAGCTGAAGCTGCGCCCGCTCGCCGAATGCCTGCGCCTGCTGCATACGCCGCCGCCGCAGGAGAGCGAGGCGGCGCTGGCCGACCGCTCGCATCCGGCCTGGCAGCGCATCAAGTTCGACGAACTGCTGGCCCAGCAGATCTCGTTGCGGCGCGCGCATGAGGCCCGGCGCGAGAAGAATGCGCCATCGATGCCCCGGCATGATGGCGGCCTGCTGACGCGGTTCCTGGCGGCGCTGCCGTTCCGCCTGACCGGCGCGCAGCAGCGCGTGGTCGAGGAGATCGCGGCCGACATGACCGCGCAGCATCCGATGCACCGGCTGCTGCAGGGCGATGTGGGCAGCGGCAAGACCATCGTGGCGGCGCTGGCCGCGTGCCAGGCCATCGACGCCGGCTACCAGGCCGCGATCATGGCGCCGACCGAAATCCTGGCCGAGCAGCACTACCGCAAGCTGTCGGCGTGGCTGGAGCCGCTCGGCGTGCCGGTGGTGTGGCTGGCCGGCAGCCTCAAGGCACGCGAAAAGCGCGAGGCCGTGGCGCGCGTGGAATCGGGCGAGGCCCGGCTTGCCATCGGCACGCATGCGCTGATCCAGGACACTGTGCGCTTCGCGCGGCTGGGCCTGTCGGTGGTGGACGAGCAGCATCGCTTCGGCGTGGCGCAGCGCCTGGCGCTGCGCGGCAAGGCACGCGGCGCGGAGCCCGCCCAGCCCGCGCCGGATACGGTCCCGCACCAGCTCATGATGTCGGCCACGCCGATCCCGCGCACGCTGGCCATGACCTATTACGCGGACCTCGATGTATCGGTGATCGACGAACTGCCGCCGGGCCGCACGCCGATCGTCACGCGCCTGGTCAACGACGAGCGCCGCGACGAGGTGATCGGGCGCATCCACCATGCGGCAGCCGAGGGCCGGCAGGTCTACTGGGTCTGCCCGCTGATCGAGGAAAGCGAGGCGCTGCAGCTCCAGACTGCCGTGGAGACCTATGAAACGCTGGTTGCCGCGTTGCCGGACCTGCGCGTCGGCCTGGTCCACGGCCGCCTGCCGCCGGCCGAGAAGGCGTCCGTGATGGACGACTTCAGCGCCAACCGCCTGCAGGTGCTGGTGGCCACTACGGTGATCGAAGTGGGCGTGGACGTGCCCAATGCCTCGCTGATGGTGATCGAACATGCCGAGCGCTTTGGCCTGGCACAGCTTCACCAGTTGCGCGGCCGGGTGGGGCGGGGCACCGCCGAGTCGGTCTGCCTGCTGATGTACCAGGCGCCGCTATCGCCCACCGCGCGCGAACGGCTGGCCACCATGCGCGAGACCACCGACGGCTTCGAGATCGCGCGGCGCGATCTGGAGATCCGCGGACCCGGCGAATTCCTCGGCGCGCGCCAGTCGGGCGAAGCCATGCTGCGTTTTGCCGACCTGAACACCGACGCGTGGCTGGTCGAGTACGCGCAGGAAGCCGCGCAGCTCATGCTGACGCAATTTCCGGAGGCCGTGGAGGCCCATCTGTCGCGTTGGCTGGGTGGCCGCGAGCACTACCTGAAAGCCTGACCAGCAGGGCGATCTTCGTTTGGTGCCCTATGCGCCGCATTCACGCGGCGATCTGACAGATTCCGGAATCGAAGGTAAAATCTATCGCCTACCGCAAATTGATTAGTCATGACGCTCACCGAACTGAAGTACATCGTCGCCGTGGCGCGGGAGCGCCATTTCGGCCGTGCTGCCGAGGCCTGCTTCGTGTCGCAGCCCACCTTGTCGGTGGCGATCAAGAAGCTGGAAGACGAACTCAACGTGCAGATCTTCGAGCGCGGCACCTCGGAGGTCTCCGTGACCTCGGTGGGCGAGCAGATCGTGGCCCAGGCCCAGCGCGTGCTCGAACAGACCATGGCCATCCGCGAGATCGCCAAGCAGGGCAAGGACCCGCTGGCCGGCCCGCTGCGCGTGGGCGTGATCTACACCATCGGGCCCTACCTGCTGCCGTCGCTGGTCAAGCAGATGATCGGCGCCGTGCCGCAGATGCCGCTGATGCTGCAGGAGAACTACACGGTCAAGCTGATCGAGCTGCTCAAGCAGGGCGAGATCGACTGCGCCATCATGGCCGAGCCGTTCGCCGATTCGGGCCTCACGGTGCGGCCGCTCTATGACGAGCCCTTTGTCGTGGCGGTGCCGCGCGGGCACCAGCTCGCCGAAGCCAGCCATGTCGATCCGGACGAGCTGAAGCGGCAGACCATGCTGCTGCTCGGCAGCGGCCATTGCTTCCGCGACCATGTGCTCGGTGTCTGCCCGGAGCTGTCGCGCTTCTCGCAGGCATCGGACGGCATCCAGAAGACGTTTGAAGGTTCGTCGCTCGAAACGATCCGGCATATGGTCGCCAGCGGCGTCGGCATTACCGTGCTGCCTCGCACGTCGGTGCCGGACATGAAGGCCAAGGGCGATATGCTGGCCTACGTGCCGTTCGCCGACCCGGTGCCGGACCGCCGCGTGGTGCTGGCCTGGCGCAAGAGCTTTACCCGCCTGCCTGCCATGGAGGCGCTGGCCAGCGCCGTGGCCGCGTGCGAGCTGCCGGGCGTGCGCAAGCTCGATGCCAAGGAGCTGGCCGAGGCGGCCTGACCGCTTCGTGCATGCCGTGAATCGGGGGCCGCCATGAGCGGCCCTTTTGCATGGTTCGACGAGTCGTGGCAGCTGTGGGGAGGGATTGCGGTGGTCCTTTGCGCTGCCGTCCCGGTTGCCGGGCTCGCTCCGGGTTTGTCCGGGCTTGCAGGGTAATGCAATAATGTCGGGGCTATGCCGCCCGGCCAGGTCCGGCCCAGCCGTGTGGCAATCCTCGTGCTTTCCCAGAATGGAGCGTACTTACCATGGCAAAGAAGAATGAGATGAGCGTGAACATCGGCATCTCCGACAAGGACCGCAAGAAGATCGCCGAAGGCCTGTCCAAGCTGCTGGCCGACACCTACACCCTCTACCTCAAGACCCATAACTTCCACTGGAACGTGACGGGCCCCATGTTCAACACGCTGCATCTGATGTTCGAGACGCAGTACAACGAACTGGCGCTGGCCGTGGATTCCATCGCGGAGCGCATCCGCGCGCTGGGCTACCCGGCGCCGGGCACCTACAAGGAATATGCGCGCCTGTCGTCGATCCAGGAAGAAGACGGCGTGCCGGAAGCCACCGAGATGATCCGCAAACTGGTCGAAGGCCAGGAGGCCGTGGTGCGCACCGCACGCTCGATCTTCCCGCTGGTCGACGCCGCCAGCGACGAGCCGTCGGCCGACCTGCTGACCCAGCGCATGCAGACGCACGAAAAGACCGCGTGGATGCTGCGCTCGATGCTGGCCTGATCGTCGCCTGACTGCCATGCCGGCACGACGCGCCGCAACCGTCCTGGCTGCGGCGCGTTTTCGCTCAGTGCCTCGCTGTGCGCTGAACCCGTGCCCCTCCGATGACTCCTGCCCCCGCTGCTGCCGTGCTGCTTTCCTGTCCCCGAGCTCCCATGTCTGAACGCCTTGCCCTCTATGCGCGCCTGGTGCGCATCGACAAGCCCATCGGCACGCTGCTGCTGCTGTGGCCCACGCTGTGGGCGCTGTGGATGGCGGCTGGCGGCCCGCCGGCCCTGAGCGTGTTCTGCATCTTCTTTGCCGGCACGTTCCTGATGCGCTCCGCGGGCTGCGCGATCAACGACTATGCCGACCGGGACTTCGACAAGCACGTCAAGCGCACGAGGGAACGGCCGCTGACGGCTGGCAGGATTGCGGCATGGGAAGCGCTGGCAGTGGCGGCGGTGCTGGCGCTGCTTGCATTCGCGCTGATCTTGCCGCTCAACAGCCTGACCAAGTGGCTGGCCGTAGTGGCCGCGGTGGTCGCTGGCACCTATCCGTTCTTCAAGCGCTTTTTCGCGATTCCGCAGGCCTACCTGGGTATCGCTTTTGGTTTCGGCATTCCGATGGCGTTTGCTGCCGTGCAGGCCCAGGTGCCGCTGGTGGCGTGGGTGATGCTGCTGGGCAATGTGTTCTGGGCTATCGCCTATGACACGGCCTATGCCATGGTCGATCGCGACGATGACCTGCTGATCGGCATCAAGACCTCGGCCATCACGTTCGGCCGTTTCGATGTGGCTGCGATCATGGTTTGCTATGCGGCCTTCCTGGCGCTGATGGCGTGGGCCGGCGTGATGCTGTCGCTGGGGTGGCCGTATTGGGTGGGCCTGGCTGCCGCTGCGGTTTGCGCGGGCTATCACTACACGCTGATCCGTGACCGCGACCGTATGCGGTGCTTTGCGGCGTTCCGCCATAACAACTGGCTTGGAGCGTGTGTGTTCGCGGGGACCGCGTTGGCGTACGCGATCCGCTAATGTTCCTCCCCTCTCCCATGCATGGGAGAGGGGAGCAAGCCTGCGAAATGGCAGGCGGCGTTGGCAGAACGCCGCTAACCACGCCGCCCGCTCAATCCTTCCCGAACTCTTCCCCCATTTCCTTCCCGCGTGCCGCCGCCGCATGCATGGCGCGCACGAACGCGTCAGCGATGCCGGCGCTTTGCATGGCCGTCAGCGCTGCATAGGTCGTACCGCCCTTGGACGTCACCCGTTCGCGCAATGTGGACACCGCTTCCGGCGACTGGCCGGCCAGCGTGGCGGCGCCGAGGAAGGTCTGTACGGCCAGTTCCCGTCCTTGCTGCGCGCTCAGGCCGAGTTCGGTGGCGGCGCGTTCCATCGCTTCGATGAAGAAGAACACATAAGCCGGGCCGCTGCCCGAAATGGCCGTAACGGCATCGATCTGGTCGTCGCCCTCGACCCACGCGCACTTGCCCACGGCTTCGGCCACTGCGGTGGCAATGGCGCGGTCCTGCGCCGACAGCCCAGTTGGTGAAGCCAGTCCCGTCATGCCCATGCCCGACAACGCCGGCGTATTGGGCATCGCCCGGACCAGCCGCGTGCGGCCGCCGAGCCAGCGCTGCATGTCCTGCAGGCGGATGCCGGCGGCCACGCTGATCACAAGGTTGCCGGCGCCGCTTGCGGGCAGGTACGGCAGCAGGCTGGCCGCGGCTTCGCGGAACTGCTGCGGCTTGACCGCCAGCACCAGCACGTCGGACGCGCCGAAGGCCGCATCCGGCGCGCCGGACGTGTGCACGCCCAGGTCGCGCGCCAGGCGCTGCTGTGCATCGGGGAACGGATCGACCACGCGGATCGAGGCGGCGGGCACGCCGCGCGCGATCAGGCCGCCGATCAGGGCGGTGGCCATATTGCCGCCACCAAGGAAGCCGAAGGTCAGGGTATCGAGCATGTCAGTCTCTGGCTGGAATGGGAGAGGGGGAATGCAGTCGCGGCGCTCACGCGCGCGCGCCGAAGATGGCCGTGCCGATGCGCACGATGGTCGCGCCTTCCGCGATGGCGGCATCCATGTCGCCGGACATGCCCATCGACAGCGTGTCCAGCGGCAGGCCCGCCGCTTGCAGCGACTGCAACAGTCCGCGCATCGCCGCAAACGGCCGGCGCTGCGCGGCGGGGTCGCTCGCGGGCTCGGGAATCGCCATCAGTCCGCGCAGGCGAAGACCGGGCAGGACGGCGACGGCGCGGGCCAGTTCCGGCACGTCTTCAGGCGCGACGCCGCTCTTGCTGGCTTCGTCGCTGATATTCACCTGGATGCAGACCTGCAGCGGCGCCATGCCGGCCGGACGCTGCGCCGACAGCCGCTGCGCGGTCTTGAGCCGGTCAACCGCATGCACCCAGTCGAAATGCTCGGCCACCAGCCGTGTCTTGTTGCTTTGCAGCGGCCCGATGAAATGCCACGCGACCTGGCTGCGCAGGTCGGCCAGCGCAACGATCTTCTCCACGCCTTCCTGCACGTAATTTTCGCCAAAAGCGCGCTGCCCGGCCTCGATTGCCTCGCGCACAATGCCGGGTGCAACGGTCTTGGAAACGGCCAGCAAGGCCACGTCTTCCGGGACTCGTCCGGCTTGTTGTGCCGCCGCCGCGATGCCGCGGTGCACAGCTTGCAAGTTGGCGGCAATTACAGACATAATCCGGCGGACATATAGAAGAAGTAAAAAGAAGTACGAAAAGTACTAACAATTAATCGGGTGGGGTCATTATAGATGGACATCGCGCAGCTATTGGCTTTCGCAGTCAAGAACAAGGCGTCCGATCTACACCTCTCGGCGGACATGCCGCCGATGGTGCGTATTCACGGCGACATGCGGCGCATCAACGTCGCCCACATGGCGCACAAGGATGTCCACGCCATGGTGTACGACATCATGAGCGACTCCCAGCGCAAGAGCTACGAAGAGCGGCTGGAAATCGATTTCTCGTTTGAAATCGCCGGCCTGTCGCGTTTCCGGGTCAACGCCTACAACACGCAGCGCGGCGCGGCCGCGGTATTCCGTACGATTCCCTCCAAGGTTCTCACGCTCGAAGAACTGCGCGCGCCGGCGGTATTCGCCGACCTGTGCATGAAGCCACGCGGCCTGGTGCTGGTGACCGGGCCGACCGGCTCGGGCAAGTCCACCACGCTGGCGGCAATGGTGGACCACCGCAACGAAAACGACATGGGTCACATCCTTACGGTCGAGGACCCGATCGAATTCGTCCACAACTCCAAGAAGAGCCTGATCAACCAGCGCGAGCTGGGTCCGCACACGCACTCGTTCGCCAATGCGTTGCGCTCCGCGCTGCGTGAAGACCCGGACGTGATCCTGGTGGGCGAGTTGCGCGACCTGGAAACCATCCGCCTGGCGCTGACGGCGGCGGAAACCGGCCACCTGGTTTTCGGCACGCTGCACACCAGCTCCGCGGCCAAGACCATCGACCGTGTGGTCGACGTGTTCCCGCCCGAAGAGAAGGACATGGTGCGCACCATGCTGTCCGAATCGCTGGAGGCCGTGATCTCGCAGACGCTGCTGAAGACGCGTGACGGCAACGGCCGCACCGCCGCGCACGAGATCATGATCGCCACGCCCGCGATTCGCCACCTGATCCGCGAGAACAAGATCGCGCAGATGTACTCGATGATGCAGACCAGCAGCGGGCTGGGCATGCAGACCCTGGACCAGTGCCTGTCGGACCTGATCAAGCGCAGCATGATCAGCTACAGCGACGCACGGGCCATTGCCAAGAACCCCGACGCCTTCATGGGCTGAGGCCCGCGCCTCGCCCTCCGGCCGCGCCACCGGAGCGGCCTCTTCTTCGCAGGACCACGCCATGCTCGACCGCGAATCCGCCGCCAAGTACATCAACGACCTGCTCGAGCTCATGGTGAGCAACCGCGGGTCGGACCTGTTCATCACCTCGGACTTCCCGCCCGCCATCAAGGTCGACGGCAAGGTCACGCCGGTCTCGCAGCAGCCGCTCAATCCGACGCAGGCGCTGGGCCTGGTGCGCTCGATCATGAACGAGCGCCAGGTCAAGGAGTTCGACGACAGCCGCGAGTGCAACTTCGCCATCTCGGTGCCCAAGGCCGGGCGCTTTCGCGTCTCGGCATTTATCCAGCAGGGCAAGGCCGGCATGGTGGTGCGGACCATCAACACGCGCATCCCGTCGGTGGCGGACCTGGACCTGCCGCCGACGCTGCATGAGATTGTCATGTCCAAGCGCGGCCTGGTGATCGTGACCGGCGCCACGGGCTCGGGCAAGTCGACCACGCTCGCGGCCATGCTGGACCACCGCAACGCGAATTCCTACGGCCACATCATCACCATCGAGGACCCGATCGAATACGTGCATGCGCACCAGAACTGCGTGGTCACGCAGCGCGAGGTCGGCATCGACACCGAGTCCTGGCATATCGCGCTGAAGAACACGCTGCGCCAGGCGCCCGACGTGATCCTGATCGGCGAAATCCGCGACCGCGAGACCATGGAATACGCGATGCAGTACGCGGAGACCGGCCACCTGTGCCTGGCCACGCTGCACGCCAACAACGCCAACCAGGCCATCGACCGCATCGTCAACTTCTTCCCCGAGGAAAAGCGCCAGCAGCTGCTGATCGACCTGTCGCTGAACCTGAAGGCCATGGTCTCCCAGCGCCTGCTGCCGCGCGCGGGCCGCAAGGGGCGCGTGCCGGCCGTGGAAATCATGATCGGCACGCCGCTGGTGGCCGACCTGATCTTCAAGGGCGAGATCCACGAACTCAAGGAAGTGATCAAGAAATCGCGCGAGCAGGGCATGATTTCCTTCGACCAGGCATTGTTCGACCTGCACGAAAGCGGCAAGATCACGTATGAGGACGCGCTGCGCAATGCCGATTCGCTCAATGACCTGCGGCTGATGATCAAGCTGCACAGCGCCGCCAGCAAGGATACCGACCTCGGTGCCGGTACCGAGCACCTGAACGTGATCTGATCCGCGCGCGTCCGCCCGTGTCCGATCCAGGAGCCAAGTCCGCCATGAGCAATGTCTACCAGTTCGAAGCCAAGTCCCTTGCTGGCCAGCCAGTGCCGCTGTCGCAGTTCCGCGGCAAGGTGCTGCTGATCGTCAACACTGCCAGTGAATGCGGCTTTACGCCGCAGTACGCAGGCCTGCAGGCGCTGCATGACGCCTATGCCCCGCGCGGACTTGAGGTGCTGGGTTTCCCCTGCAACCAGTTCGGCAAGCAGGAGCCCGGCGACGCGCAGCAGATCGGCCAGTTCTGCGAATCGCGCTTTGGCGTCACGTTCCCGATGTTCGCCAAGATCGACGTGAACGGCGCCGATGCCCACCCGCTGTACCAGTGGCTGACCAGCGAGAAGCGCGGCGTGCTCGGCACGCAGGCGATCAAGTGGAATTTCACCAAGTTCCTGCTGCGCCGCGATGGCACGGTCTACAAGCGCTACGGGTCGATGACCAAGCCGGAAGAGATCCGCGCGGACATCGAGACGCTGATCGCCGATCCCGGCGCGTGAAGCTTACGTTCCGCTGGCCCGTACCGCGCGCAGGAAGCCATTGAGCGAGCGGTCCGGCGTTTCGTGGAAACGGTCGTCGAGCATGCGGATTTCGCGGCAGCGGTCCAGGCGGAAGCTGCGGTAGTCGGTGCGCGTCGTGCACCATGCGGCCAGCAGCCACGCATTGCCCCAGAAGAACAATCCCAGCGGCTGCACCACGCGCTCCGTGATGCGCTGTTCCGCATCGCAATAGTCGAGCAGCAGCAGCTTCTGTGCGCCCAGCGCGCCGTGCACGACGTCGAAGGCCTCGCGCACCTGCGCGCGGTTGACATACTCCGGCGCGAACACGCGGCTTTGCTGCGCGGCCAGCCGGCGCGGCGGCGGCAGCGCGGCCATCAGCTTTTCCAGCGCGGGGTCGGCCGCGGCCGCCAGCGCGCCGCCGCCCCAGGCCTTGAGCAGGCGCAGGCCGGCCACCAGCGCTTCGACTTCCAGAGCGGTGAACATCAGCGGCGGTACATCGAAATCGGCGCGCAGGCGGTAGCCGATGCCGGCCTCGCCCTCGACCGGCACGCCCGACAGCGACAGTGCCTGGATGTCACGGTAGACGGTGCGTTCGGACACGCCGAGCCGCTGCGCGAGCAGCGCCGCCGTGGTCAGGCGGCGGCCGCGCAGGACCTGGACGATCTGGAACAGGCGGTCGGCGCGGCGGCTCACATGCCCTCCGGTTCAGCCCGTGAACGGCTCATGCAGGCCGATGCGGTTGCCCTCGCTGTCGGCGATATGCGCGATGCGGCCGATGTCGCCAGGCAGCTGCAGCGGGCCAAACACGGTCTTGCCGCCCGCATGGGCGACGCGCTGCAGCAGCGCGTCGAGCCCCGGGGCATGCAGGTAGGGCAGCGTGCCATAGTGCTGGCTGGGCCGGTAGTCTTCACCGGCCACCAGCGCGCCGCCCGGGTCGGGGTTCGGGAACACCGCCATGTCGACCTGGCTCATGGTTTCGCGCCTGAGCGTCGTTTCGAATACCTGCTCGTAGAAGTGGATCGCACGCTTCATATCGACAACGGGGATCTCCAGCCAGTTGATCAGGCCATTGCTCATGATGGACTCCTGGGTCACGGGGAAAGGAGTCCGCATCTTGCGCGGGGGCTCCTGACAGCGTCCTGTCAGGAGCGTGGCAGCAGGATCAGTGCGGCATCCACGCTGCCAGCACTGGCACCATGATGGCCGTCAGCACGCCGTTCAGGCCCATGCCGAGAGCGGCGAAGGCGCCGGCTTCCTGGTTCACCTGAAATGCGCGCGCGGTACCGATGCCGTGCGCCGCCACGCCGGTGGCGAATCCGCGCACGGTGTAGTCGCGGATGCGCAGCAGGTTCAGCACGCTGGTCGCGCTCACGGCGCCGATGATGCCGGTGGCCATCACCAGCACCGCGGTCAGCGACGGCAGTCCGCCGATCTTCTCGGCCACGCCCATCGCGATCGGGATCGTCACCGACTTGGGCGCGAGCGACAGCACGGTCTCGCGCGAGGCGCCGAGCAACCATGCGATGCCGACGGCCGACACTACGGCCACCAGCGACCCGGCCACCAGCCCGACCAGCAGCGGGAATACGTGCGTGCGCAGCTTGGGCAGTTGCAGGTAGAGCGGCACGGCGAGCGCCACGGTGGCGGGGCCGAGCAGGAAGTGCACGAACTGCGCGCCGTCGAAATAGGTCTTGTATGGCGTGCCGGTGACGGTCAGGACGGTCACCAGCAGCGCGACGGCGATCATCACCGGGTTGGCAAGCGGCGAGAAGCGCGAGCGCTCATAGATGCGGAACGCGAACACATAGGCAAGCAGCGTGGCGGTCAGGCCGACCAGCGGGCTCGCGGCGAGGTAGACCCAGATCTCGTTGAGGCGGGGCGTCATCATGCCTATTCTCCGCTGTTGTCCGCGGCGCCGGCTGCCTGCGGCGCCGGTTCCTTGGGCTTGCGCATCAGCATGCGCGTGACCACGGCGGTGGTGGCGATGGCCAGCCACGTCGAGACTACCAGCGCGATCAGGATCGGCAGCCATTCGCCTTCGATGCGGCTGGCGTGGACCATGATGCCGACGCCGGCCGGCACGAACAGCAGCGACAGGTGCTTGAGCAGTTCGCTGGTGGTGCCCTGGATGATGGGCAGCAGGCGGTCGTCGAAGACCAGCCAGCCGAACAGCATGATCATGCCCAGCACGGGGCCGGGCACCGGCAGGTGCAGCGCGTAGCTGATCACCTCGCCGACGGATTGGAATACCAGGAGGATGGCAAAGGTCTGGAGCATGGGGCGTCTTGGCTTGTACTGTTTCTCCCTCTCCCGATGGGAGAGGGACGACAACCACACCGCCCCGTCCGGAGCGGCTCAGCCCAGCATCTTGTCCACCAGTTCGATCCAGTGCATGACCGGCGTTTCGGTGCCGCCCTGCAGGTGGGAGATGCAGCCGATATTGGCAGAGACGATGGCTTCCGGCTGGGTGGCCTCCAGTTTGGCGAGCTTGTCGTCGCGCAGGCGGTAGGCCAGTTCCGGCTGCAGCACCGAATACGTGCCCGCCGAGCCGCAGCACAGGTGGCTGTCAGCGCAGAGTTTGACTTCCACGCCGAGGCCGGTCAAGAGCGCTTCGACCTTGCCGTGGATCTGCTGGCCGTGCTGCAGCGTGCACGGCGGGTGGTAGGCCACGCGGCGGCCGTCGCGCGGCACCGCGCCGGCGCGCGCATGCAGCGCATCGGCAAAGTCCGGCAGGATCTCCGACAGGTCCCGCGTGAGCGCCGAGACGCGGCGTGCGCGCTCGGCGTACTTCGGGTCGTTGCGCAGCAGGTGGCCGTAGTCCTTCACCATCGCGCCGCAGCCCGAAGCGGTCATGACGATCGCTTCGGCGCCGGCTTCGATGTGCGGCCACCACGCATCGATATTGCGGCGCATATTGTCGAGGCCGCCGCCGTGGTCGCCGGTGTGGAAGCGGATGGCGCCACAACAGCCGGCTTCTTGCGCCACCACCAGTTGTACGCCGACACGGTCGAACACGCGCGCCGTCGCGGCATTGATGTTGGGCGACATCGCGGGCTGCACGCAGCCGTCGAGCAACAGCATCTTGCGCGCATGCGCGGTGCGCGGCCACTGGCCGGGCCCGGCGGTCTTGCCGAGTTCCGGCACCTTGTTGCGCAGCGTGGCCGGCAGCATCGGTCGCATCATCTGCCCGAGCTTCAGCGCGGTGCCGAACAGCGCCGGACGCGTCAGGCCTTCGCGCAGCACCCAGCGCGTCACGCGTTCGCGCGCGGGGCGGCGGATGCCGCGTGCCTCGAGCTGGTCGTCCACCACCTGCCGGCCGATGTCCACCAGCCGCCCGTAGCGCACGCCCGACGGGCAGGTCGATTCGCAGTTGCGGCAGGTCAGGCAGCGGTCCAGGTGCAGCCGCGTGCTTTCACTGACGGCATTGCCTTCCAGCACCTGCTTCATCAGGTAGATGCGCCCGCGCGGGCCGTCTAGTTCGTCGCCAAGCAGCTGGTAGGTCGGGCAGGTGGCGGTGCAGAAGCCGCAGTGCACGCATTTGCCGACGATGGACTTGGCTTCCTCGCCTTCGGGCGTATTGCGGAGAAAATCGGCCAGGGTCGTTTGCATGGTGTGGGGTGTGGTTGCCTTGGCGTTGAACGGGGCGCGCGGCTCAGAGGCCGGGGTACATGCGCTGCGGGTTGAAGATGCCGGCCGGATCGAAGCTGGCCTTCAGCCGCGTGTGGATCGCGGCCAGCGGGGAGGCCAGCGGCGTGAACACGCCGACCGACTTGTCGCCGTTGCGGAACAGCGTGGCATGTCCGCCGGCGGCCTGTGCGATGCCGCGCACCAGTCCGGCATGGTTGCCGTCCGGGCCGGCGTCGGGCAGCCACCAGCGCTGGCCGCCGCCCCACTCGACCAGCTGGGTCCCCGGCAGGTCCAGCGGCGCCGTCGTCGGTGGCACCGCCAGGCGCCACAGCGTACGGCCCTGCAGGGCGGGGGTGAAGAACGCATGCGTCTGCTCGCGCAGCGACTGCCAGAACGCGACGCCTTCTTCCTGCGCGACGGCTTCGCCGCCAAGCCTGGCGCGCGCCGCGCGCACAGCGGCGGTGGCGCCCGACAGCCGCACGTGCAGCAGGCCTTCATGCCAGGCCGATGCCGCGATCGGCAACGGCTGGCCACCCCACTGGTTCAGGCGGTCGATAGCCTCGGCCTGGCTCATTGCGAAGTGCAGCGTGGCGTCGCCGAACGGGGCCGGCAGCACCTTGACCGAAACTTCCAGGATCAGCCCGAGCGTGCCGAGCGAGCCCGCGAGCAGCCGCGACACGTCATAGCCGGCGACGTTCTTCATCACCTGGCCGCCGAAGCTCAGCACCTCGCCATTGCCATCCATCATCTGCGCGCCCAGCACGAAGTCGCGCAGCGCGCCGGCCGATTGCCGGCGCGGACCCGACAAGCCGGCGGCCACGGCGCCGCCGAAGGTCGCGGTGCTGGGCTGGCCAGAGGCTGCGAAGTGCGGCGGCTCGAACGCCAGCATCTGGCGCTTTTCCGCCAGCGCGGCCTCGATCTCGGCCAGCGGCGTGCCGCAGCGCGCGGTGATGACCAGCTCGGCCGGATCGTATTCGACGATGCCGCGATACGCGCGCGTATCCAGCAGCTGGCCGTCCATGGCCTGGCCGTAGAAGTCCTTGCTGCCGCCGCCGCGCAAACGCAGCGGCGTGCGCGTCTCGGTGGCATGCCGCACGGCATCGCGGAAGGAGTCGAGAGTGGCTTGCATGTGGGTCCGTTTCTTGTGCTGGGTCGTGTCGCGGTGTCAGGCATCTTTGCGGCGCCTGCCGCCGCTGCCGCCGGGTACCTCGGGGTGGCCCAGGCGCTGGCGCAGCATTTCGTTGGTCTGGCGCGGCATGGCTGGATCGCGCCGGTCAGAAGCGCGGCAGGTCCGGGTGGGGCAGCAGGCCCTTCTTCACGTGCATCTTGCCGTATTCGGCGCAGCGCGCGAGCGTGGGGATGGCCTTGTCCGGATTGAGCAGGCGCGCCGGGTCGAACGCGGCCTTGACGCCGAAGAAGGCTTCGCACTCGGCGCGCGAGAACTGCACGCACATCGAGTTGAGCTTCTCGACGCCCACGCCGTGTTCGCCGGTGACCGTGCCGCCCAGTTCCACGCAGGCTTCCAGGATGTCCGCGCCGAACAGCTCGGCACGGTGCCATTCGTCCTGGTCCGCGCCATCGAACAGGATCAGCGGATGCATATTGCCATCGCCGGCATGGAACACGTTGATGCAGCGCAGCGCGTACTTGCGCTCCATTTCCTCGATGCGCCGCAGCAGCGTGCCGATGTGCTTGCGCGGGATGGTGCCGTCCATGCAGTAGTAGTCGGGCGAGATCCGGCCGGCCGCCGGGAACGCATTCTTGCGCCCGCTCCAGAAGCGCAGGCGCTCGGCCTCGTTCTGCGACACCACGATGCGCGTGCAGCCCGAGGCGGTCAGCACCGCGCTCATGCGCTCGATTTCCTCGGCCACTTCCTCGGGCGTGCCGTCGGACTCGCACAGCAGGATGGCGGCCGCGTCGAGGTCGTAGCCGGCGTGCACGAATTCTTCCACCGCGGCGGTGGCGGGCTTGTCCATCATCTCGAGCCCGGCCGGAATGATGCCGGCCGCGATCACCGCGGCCACCGCGTTGCCGCCTTTCTCCACATCGTCGAAGCAGGCCATGATCACCTGCGCGAGCTGCGGTTTGGGGATCAGCCGCACGGTGACTTCGGTCACCACGGCCAGCATGCCTTCGGAGCCGATCATCGCGGCGAGCAGGTCCAGGCCCGGTGCGTCCGGGGCTTCCGAGCCGAACACCACGACCTCGCCTTCCATCGTCACCGCGCGCACGCGCAGCACGTTATGCACGGTCAGGCCGTACTTCAGGCAGTGCACGCCGCCGGAGTTCTCGCTGACGTTGCCGCCGATGGTGCAGGCGATCTGCGACGACGGGTCCGGCGCGTAGTACAGGTTGTGGGGCGCGGCCGCGTCCGAGATGGCCAGGTTGCGAACGCCGGGCTGGACCACGGCGGTGCGCGCGTGCGGGTCCACCTTCAGGATGCGCTTGAACTTGGCCAGCGATAGCACCAGGCCTTCGGCGATCGGCATCGCGCCGCCGGACAGGCTCGTGCCCGCGCCGCGCGGCACCACGGGCACGCCCAGCTTGTGGCACAGGCGCAGGATCGCGCAGACCTGCTCCTCGGTATCGGGCAGGGCCACGGCCATCGGTACCTGGCGGTAGGCGGCCAGGCCATCGCATTCATAGGGGACGGTGTCTTCCGGCTTCCACAGCAGCGCCGCGTCGGGCAGGATCTGCGCCAGGCCCGCCAGCAGCGCGCTGCGGCGGCCGTCGTCGGCGCCGGTGCTGCCAGGGCTGGCGCTCAGTGGGGCTTCGTGCGGGGCATTCATGGCAACTCCTGTGGGGGCCTGTCGGCGAGGCCGGCAGATGGTCTGCATATGGCCGGGAGGGGACGGGTGACTATAGCGCAGCGCTTGCGCCCCGGCTCGCCGCAGTACGTGAATTCGGCGCGGCAGGCCGATCAAAAATGCTCATCATGCCGGCGCGTTCTGCGCCGCCCGGGCGGCCTGCAGTGGCAGCGTAGCACCGGGCGGCGCGTGCAGCAAAGGCCGCGCCGCGCCGGTTCAGGCGGCTGACGCGGCGGCAACCGGTACACCATGTCGACCTTGTCGTGGAAGTGCGGCGCAATGTACAGCGTCGGGCTCCAGCCTGAAACGCACGAAACGCACGAAACGCACGAAACCCTTCCTTTCTTCCTTACCAGTCCAGGCTCAACAGCCAGTCGACGAAGTAGCGCGCCTCGGGCTTGAGCGGCGCCTGTTCGCGCTCGACGATGTAGTAGCCGTGCGGCGAGACCGATTCGACGTCGAGCAGCCGCACCATCTGCCCCAGCGACAGCCAGTGCCGCGCCATGCGCTGGCGCACCAGCGCCACGCCCTGGTTGGAGGCGATCGCTTCCAGCATCAGGCCGATATCGTTGAACTGCGGGCCGGTCTGCGGCTCGGGCCAGTCCAGACCGGCGGTCTCGAACCACGGTTTCCAGGGCTCCAGCGGGCTGCGCAGCAGTACCAGCCCGTGCAGGTGCTCGGGCCTGGTGATGGCGCGGCCGTTGACGCGCTCGTAGTACTCGCGCCCGCAGGCCGGGAACACCGGTTCGACCAGCAGCTTGGTCGTCTTCAGGTCCGGATAGCGGCCGGTGCCGTAGCGGATCTCGACATCGGTGTCCTCTGCCTTCACATCGAGGAACGGGATGGCCAGGTGCAGCTCGAGGTCGACATGCGGGTACAGCGCGCCGAACTCGGGCAGGCGCGGCACCAGGTGCTGGCGCCCGAACGTCGGCGGGATCGCCACGCGCAGGCGCGTGCGCAGCTTGTTGTACTCGGGCCGCGCGAGTTCGTTGAGCGACTTGAGCGCGTCCTGCACGTTGCGCAGGTAGCGCGTGCCGGCCGCGGTCAGGCGCAGCGCGGCGTTGGAGCGCACGAACAGGTCTTCGCCCCAGAGCTCTTCCAGGTTCTTGATGCGGTGCGACACCGCGCTGGGCGTGACCGACAGCTCTTCGGCCGCGCGCGCGAAACTGCCCAGGCGCGCCGCGGCTTCGAAGGCCACCAGCAGGTGCAGCGGCGGGACGCGGTTGAACATCGACGCCATCCCGCTCAGCTGGCCGCGCCGCGCACGGAGCGGAAGATCTTGCCCGGGTTCAGGATGCCGTTGGGATCGAGCGCTTGCTTGATCACGCGCATCAGGTCCAGTGCGTCCTCGCCATGCTCGCGCACCAGGAAATCCATCTTGTGCAGGCCCACGCCGTGCTCGCCGGTGCAGGTGCCGCCCATCGACAGCGCGCGCTCGACGATGCGGCGGTTGATGTCCTCGGCCTCGGCCATTTCCTCCGGCTTGTCCGGGTCGACCAGGATCGCCACGTGGAAATTGCCGTCGCCGACATGGCCGACGATCGGGCACGGCAGCGACGAGGCGATCAGGTCCTGCTCGGTCTCGGCCACGCAGTCGGCCAGGCGCGAGATCGGCACGCACACGTCGGTGGTCACCGCGCGGCAGCCGGGCTTGAGCTGCAGCATGGCGAAGTAGGCGGTATGGCGCGCATTCCACAGCCGGCTGCGGTCCTCGGGCCGCGTGGCCCATTCGAAATCCTGGCCGCCGTGCTCGGCGGTGATCTGCTGCACGGTCTCGGCCTGCTCGCGCACGCCGGCCTCGGTGCCGTGGAACTCGAAGAACAGGTGCGGCATTTCCGGCAGCGTCAGGTTGTCGTGCCGGTTGATGGCGCGGATCGCCAGCGCATCGACGAACTCCACGCGCGCGATCGGCACGCCGAGCTGGATGGTCTGGATCACGGCCTGCACCGCGCTGCTCATGCTCGGGAACGCGCAGACCGCAGCGGAAATCGCCTCAGGCTGCGGGTACAGGCGCACGGTCACTTCGGTGATGATGCCCAGCGTCCCCTCGCTGCCCACGAACAGGCGCGTCAGGTCATAGCCTGCCGACGACTTGCGCGCATGCGTGCCGGTGCGGATCACGCGGCCGTCGGCGGTCACCACGGTCAGCGCCAGCACATTTTCGCGCATGGTGCCGTAGCGCACCGCATTGGTCCCGGAGGCGCGCGTGGCGCACATGCCGCCCAGCGACGCGTCGGCGCCCGGGTCGATCGGGAAGAACAGGCCCGTGTCCTTGATCTCCTGGTTGAGCTGCTTGCGCGTGACGCCCGGCTGCACGGTCACGGTCAGGTCTTCCGGCTGGATCGCCAGCACCTGGTTCATCTGCGACAGGTCCAGGCTGATGCCGCCGGCCACCGCCAGCAGGTGCCCTTCCAGCGAAGAGCCCGCGCCGTAGGCGATCAGCGGCACGCCGTGCGCGTTGCACAGGCGCGCGACCTCGGCGACTTCTTCGGTGCTGTGGGCGAACACGACGCCGTCCGGCAGCGCCGGCGGGAATGGCGATTCGTCGCGGCCATGGTGCTCGCAGACGCCGGCGGAGGTCGAGAAGCGGGCGCCGAAGCGTGCCTGCAGCGCATCAAGCAGGGCGGGCGGCAAGGGGCGGCGTGCCAGGGCGGCGGGCGGCGTGGGGTGGTTCATGCAGGGTCTCCGGCGGGTCGCTGCGGCGTGCGCCAGGCTTCCGGAACCGTCGGCGGGTGTCGGCGGCGGAAGGGGCGCGACCCGGTTGTTGATTGGGGGAATGCTGCCATTCTACGCCGCGCGGCGCCTGATGCACCCCCGCGCATGGCCGGAACGATCGGGATTCCCTCGGGGGCGCGATCCGTTCGCGCGGGAGGCAAAGCACGCCATAATGCGCGCCATCCCCAAGACTTCCAGAGGAGACCGGCATGGGCCACCGCCTGTCCAAGATTGCCACCCGCACCGGCGATGCCGGCACCACCGGCCTCGGCGACGGCAGCCGCACGGGCAAGGACAGCCTGCGCATCGCCGCCATCGGCGACGTGGACGAACTCAATTCGCAGATCGGCGTGCTGCTCACCGAAGCCTTGCCGGCCGACGTGCGCGATGCGCTGCTGCATATCCAGCATGACCTGTTCGACCTGGGTGGCGAACTCTCCATCCCTGGCTACACCTTGCTCAAGCCCGAACAGGTGGCCCAGCTCGACGCCTGGCTGGACCACTACAATGCCGGGCTGCCGCGCCTGGCCGAATTCATCCTGCCGGGCGGCAGCCGGGCCGCCGCGCTGGCCCATGTCTGCCGCACCGTCTGCCGGCGCGCCGAGCGCGCGCTGGTCGCGCTTGGCGCCACGGAGGCGCTCAATGAAGCACCGCGCCAGTACCTGAACCGGCTGTCCGACCTGATGTTCGTGCTGGCCCGGGTACTCAACCGCGTCGGCGGCGGGAATGATGTGCTCTGGCAGCGCGGGCGCGATACGGCGAATATCAGAGACAAAAGTGATTGATGATTTGCTTTTTGCTGCCGCAGATCGTTTGCGACGGCAGCGTGGCGTGTATTGCTCAAGGACGGGAGCGGGCGCGCGATTGATCGGACGGCAGTAACCGAGAAAATTACTCGGATTTGCAGGTTCCGCCCTTGAAATGGCCCCGGACGGCCACATTTCGCACTCAGGTTGAATTGCAGCCGCGCGGATAGCGATGGCTCAATAGGAGAGAATAAATGGGTAAGATCATCGGTATCGACCTCGGTACCACCAATAGCTGCGTGTCGATCCTGGAAGGCAACACGCCCAAGGTCATCGAAAATTCGGAAGGTGCTCGCACCACCCCGTCGATCATCGCCTACATGGAAGACGGCGAGATCCTGGTCGGTGCCCCGGCCAAGCGCCAGGCCGTGACCAATCCGCGCAATACGCTGTATGCCGTCAAGCGCCTGATCGGCCGCAAGTTCGAAGAGAAGGAAGTCCAGAAGGACATCGGCCTGATGCCGTATTCCATCGTCAAGGCCGACAACGGCGACGCATGGGTGGGCGTGCGCGACCAGAAGCTGGCGCCGCCGCAGGTGTCGGCCGAAGTGCTGCGCAAGATGAAGAAGACCGCCGAGGACTACCTGGGCGAGCCGGTGACCGAGGCCGTGATCACGGTGCCCGCGTACTTCAATGACTCGCAGCGCCAGGCCACCAAGGACGCCGGCCGCATCGCGGGCCTGGACGTCAAGCGCATCATCAACGAGCCGACCGCGGCCGCGCTGGCGTTCGGCATGGACAAGAACGAGAAGGGCGACCGCAAGATCGCCGTGTATGACCTCGGCGGCGGCACCTTCGACATCTCGATCATCGAGATCGCGGACGTGGACGGCGAGAAGCAGTTCGAAGTGCTGTCGACCAACGGCGACACCTTCCTGGGCGGTGAAGACTTCGACCAGCGCATCATCGACTACATCATCGCCGAGTTCAAGAAGGACCAGGGCGTCGACCTGTCGAAGGACGTGCTGGCGCTGCAGCGCCTGAAGGAAGCCGCTGAAAAGGCCAAGATCGAACTGTCGAGCTCGCAGCAGACCGAGATCAACCTGCCGTACATCACGGCCGATGCCTCGGGTCCGAAGCACCTGAACCTGAAGATGACCCGCGCCAAGCTCGAATCCCTGGTGGAAGAGCTGATCACGCGCACCATCGAGCCGTGCCGCACCGCGATCAAGGATGCGGGCGTCAAGATCAGCGACATCGACGACGTGATCCTGGTCGGCGGCATGACCCGCATGCCCAAGGTGCAGGAACAGGTCAAGGAGCTCTTCGGCAAGGAAGCGCGCAAGGACGTGAACCCGGACGAAGCCGTGGCCGTCGGCGCCGCGATCCAGGGTTCGGTGCTGTCGGGCGACCGCAAGGACGTGCTGCTGCTGGACGTGACGCCGCTGTCGCTGGGGATCGAGACCCTGGGCGGCGTGATGACCAAGATGATCACCAAGAACACCACCATCCCGACCAAGCATGCGCAGGTGTTCTCGACCGCCGACGACAACCAGCCGGCCGTGACCATCAAGGTGTACCAGGGCGAGCGTGAAATGGCGACCGGCAACAAGCTGCTGGGCGAGTTCAACCTCGAGGGCATTCCGCCGGCACCGCGCGGCACGCCGCAGATCGAGGTGTCGTTCGACATCGACGCCAACGGCATCCTGCACGTGGGCGCCAAGGACAAGGCGTCCGGCAAGGAAAACCGGATCACCATCAAGGCGAATTCGGGCCTGTCGGAAGACGAGATCCAGCGCATGGTGAAGGACGCCGAGGCCAACGCCGAGGAAGACAAGAAGGCCCGCGAGCTGGCTGACGCCCGCAACCAGGCCGACGCGCTGATCCACTCGACCAAGAAGGCGCTGACCGAGTACGGCGACAAGCTGGACGGCGGCGAGAAGGAAAAGATCGAAGCTGCGATCAAGGAACTGGAAGACGCCGCACGCGGCGGCGACAAGGCCCAGATCGACGCCAAGGTCGCTGCGCTGTCGGAAGTCAGCCAGAAGCTGGGCGAGAAGGTCTACGCCGACATGCAGGCCAAGGCCGGTGAGCAGGGCGCGGCGGGTGCCGCTGGCGCCGGTGCCCAGCAGGCCCAGCCGCAGGACGATAACGTGGTCGACGCCGAGTTCAAGGAAGTCAACGACAAGAAGTAATCGGGCAGGGCGGCGGCGCGCGCATGCGCCGGCGCCGCCCCGTCCCGACGCCGGGCGACGGACATCGGACCCAGCGGGAAACCGCGGTCGGATGCCTCGCTCGGCTTTTTTGCTATTCGCCGGGAACCGCTGCAGTGGCGGTTCCGGGCCAAAAGGTAATGAGCCACCATGGCAAAACGTGACTACTACGAAGTGCTCGGGGTAGGCAAGAACGCGAGCGACGACGAGATCAAGAAGGCTTATCGCAAGCTCGCGATGAAGTACCACCCGGACCGCAATCCGGACAGCAAGGATGCCGAGGAAAAATTCAAGGAGGTCAAAGAGGCCTACGAGATGCTTTCCGACCCGGAGAAGAAGGCGGCCTACGATCAGTACGGCCACGCCGGCGTGGATCCGAACATGGCGGGCGGCTTCGGCGGCGCCGGCGGCTACGGCGGGTTTGCCGAGGCCTTCGGCGATATCTTTGGCGACATCTTCGGCCAGCAGGGCGGCGGGCGCCGTGGCGCCGGAGGCCCGCAGGCGTATCGCGGCGCCGACCTGCGCTACAGCATGGAAATCTCGCTGGAGCAGGCTGCCCACGGCCACGAGGCCCAGATCCGCGTGCCGCACTGGGACGACTGCGACCATTGCCACGGCAAGGGCGCCGAGCCCGGATCGAGCGTGGAAACCTGCCCGACCTGCCACGGCAACGGCCAGGTGCGCGTGTCGCAGGGCTTCTTCACGATGCAGCAGACCTGCCCGAAGTGCCACGGCAGCGGCAAGTACATCCCGAAGCCGTGCACCAAGTGCCACGGCCAGGGCAAGCTGAAGTCGCAGAAGACGCTGGAAGTGAAGATTCCGGCCGGCATCGACGAAGGCATGCGCATCCGCTCGTCGGGCAACGGCGAGCCGGGCATCAACGGCGGCCCGCCGGGCGACCTGTATGTGGAAGTCCACATCAAGCAGCACGCGGTGTTCGAGCGCGATGGCGACGACCTGCATTGCCAGATGCCGATCTCCTTCGCCACCGCGGCGCTGGGCGGCGACCTGGAAGTGCCGACGCTGAACGGCAAGGCCACCTTCCCGGTGCCCGAGGCGACGCAGTCCGGCAAGACCTTCCGCCTGCGCGGCAAGGGCATCAAGGGCGTGCGTTCGGGCTATCCGGGCGATCTCTACGTGCATGTGAACGTGGAGACGCCGGTCAAGCTGACCGAATCCCAGAAGGACATGCTGCGCCAGTTCGACCGTTCGGTGCATGAGGGCGGCTCGCGCCACAGTCCGCAGGAGCAGTCCTGGCTGGACAAGGTGAAGAGCTTCTTCAGCTAAGCCGACCCCGAAAGACCGGCCATGCCAGCGCGTGGCCGGTTTGCTTTTGTGCCCGCGATGCGGGCCGGCAGCGCATAATGCAGGCGCTGTGTTTTCCCCGCTCCCCGCCGTGCCTTCCCCGCATTCCTGTCCCGATTCCGAACCTTTCGTGCTGCTGGACGATGCCACCGCATCGCCCGGCGAAGCGGCGTCGCGCCTGTACACCGGCCTGGTCCGCGAAGACCTGCTGCCAGCCGGCAGCAATCCCGCCGAACTCGACACCCTGCTCGCCGAAGGCTGGCGCCACGGCTGGCATGCCACGCTGTTTGCCCCTTATGAATTCGGCGGTGCGCTGGTCGGGGCGCCTGCCCATACGGATGACAGGCTGCCGTTCCATGACGGCGCCGTGCGCCTGCTGTGGTTCCGCGAGATGCGGCGGCTGGAATGCGACGCAGTGCGGGCCTGGCTGCCGGCGCCGGATGCCCAGGCGCCCGCCGGGCTCATGGATATCACCGCCGACACCGCGCGCGAATCCTTCGATGCCGCGATCGCGCGCATCCACGCATGGATCGAGGCCGGCGACACCTACCAGGTCAATTTCACGCAGCGGCTCGCGTTCTCGGCCTTCGGTGACCCGCGCGCGCTCTATGCCGCCCTGCGCGCCGCGCAGCCGGTGCCGTTCGGGGTACTGGCCTGCCTGCCGGGCGATGCCTGGGTGCTGTCCCTGTCGCCAGAATTGTTCGTCCAGCATGATGGCGATGGCCGCCTTGTCACGCGCCCGATGAAAGGCACCGCGCCGCTTTCCGGCGATCCGGCAAAGGACGCGCAAGCCGCGGCCGCGCTTGCCGCGGATGCCAAGAACCGTGCCGAGAACGTGATGATCGTGGACTTGCTGCGCAATGACCTGGGCCGCATCGCGCAGCCGGGCAGCGTGGCGGTGCCGGACCGCTTCGTCGTGCAGCCATTCGGTGCCGTGCTGCAGATGACCTCGACCGTCACGGCGACCGCGCGGCCGGATACGCGCTTTGGCGATCTGTTCGGCGCGCTGTTCCCGTGCGGCTCGATTACCGGCGCGCCCAAGCGGCGCACCATGCAGATCATCGCGGAACTCGAGCCCGCGCCGCGCGGGCTCTATACGGGCGCAATCGGCTGGCTGGACGCGCCCGGGCCCGGCGATGGCGGCCTGTGCCGCTTTGCCATGTCGGTGGCCATCCGCACGCTGGCGCTGTCACCGCGCGCGGCGGACGGCCTGCGTGCCGGCGAGATGGGCGTGGGCGGCGGTATCGTGCACGACAGCGTGGCGGCGGACGAGTTTGCCGAGTGCGGCTGGAAGGCGCGTTTCCTGACCCGCCATGATCCGGGCTTCACGCTGTTCGAGACCATGCGTGTGGAAGACGGCCATTGCCTGCGCCTCGACCGCCATCTTGCGCGCATGGCTTCATCGTCAGCGACGTTCGGGTTTGCCTTCGACAGCGCGGCAGTCAGGGCAGCTGTCGAGGCCGAGGCAGCGCGTCTTGGCGCAGGCAACTGGCGTTTGCGGATGAGCGTCGATAAAGCTGGCAAGCTCGCCTTCGCCAGCGGGGCGCTGCAGCCGCTGGCGGCGCAGTCCGTCATGCTCGATATCGCCGCCGAAGCGCTGCCGGATGCCAATCCCCTGCGCCGCCACAAGACCAGCGTGCGCGCGGTCTATGACGCCGGCTGGCAGGCTGCGGAAGGCGACGGCTGCTTCGATCGCTTGTTCTTCAATACGCGCGACGAATTGCTTGAAGGCGGCCGCAGTTCGATGTTCGTCAAGGTGGATGGCGAATGGCTGACTCCGCCATTGGCCGCGGACATCCTGCCTGGCGTGATGCGGGCCGTGATGCTGGAGCACGGCGATGCCCTGCTCGATGGCACCGCCCGCGAGGGAATCGTGACGCGTGCCATGCTGATGCGCGCGCAGGCGATTGTGGCCGTGAATTCGCTGCGCGGGGCGATGCGGGCAACGTTGCGCTAGACCGGGGCAGCGGTCGCGCCACTAGCGATGGTGCGTATCCAGAACCCCATCCCCGAGCTTCCACCGCACCACGCCGGGCAGGTTGATCAGGTCGCGGTCATGGCAGATCATCACCACGGTGCGGCCCTCGGCCGCCAGTTCGCGCACCAGCGCAATGACCTGTTCGCGCGCCTGGCCGTCCAGGCTTGAGGTCGGCTCGTCGAGCAGCATCAGTTCCGGCTCCAGCACCTTGGCGCGCGCCAGCGCCACGCGCTGGATTTCTCCGCCCGACAGGCGCTCGGGCGCGGTGTCCTGCAGGTGCGCGACACCGGCCCAGGCCAGCGCCTCGTCCACGCGCCGCGCGATCTCATGATGCGGCAGGCCGCGCGCGCGCAGGCCGTAGGCAATGTTTTCGCGCACGGAAGTGCGGAACAGGTAAGGGTGCTGGTGCAGGTAGGCGATGCGCTCGCGCAGTTCGCGCGGAAGCGGATCCAGCGGTGCGCTGCGCGCAGCGGCGTTGGAGTCGGTCCAGTGCACGGTGGCGCCGGGCGCAGGTTCCAGGCCGGCCACCATGCGCAGCAGCGTGGTCTTGCCCGCGCCGTTCTGCCCCGTCAACACGATGGCCGTGGCGCGCGGAAAGGCAAGCTCGCCGACCTCGAACAGGCGGCGCGCGCCGATGCTGCGCGACAGGCCGCGCACAGTCAGCAAGGGCGTGGGCGAGGCGTTCATCGGCGGAAGCCTCCGGCGCCTTGCAGCCAGGCCATGGCAACATTCACCAGCAGCGCCAGCGCGACCAGCACGATGCCGAGCGCAATCCCCTGCGCGAACTCGCCCTTGCTCGTTTCCAGCGCGATCGCCGTGGTGATGGTGCGGGTCGAGCCTTCGATATTCCCGCCGATCATCAGCGCCGAGCCCACCTCGGCAATCACGCGGCCAAAGCCCGCCACAATGGCCGCCATCAGCCCGAAGCGCAGTTCACGGACGACCGTGAAAAAGGTGCGCCAGCGCCCCGCGCCGAGCACGCGCGCAGTCTCCTGCAGGCGCCGATCGGCGCCCTGCAGCGTGGACAGCGAGAACGCGAGGATCACGGGAAAACCGATCACCGCCTGCCCGAGCACCATGCCGGCTGGCGTGAACAGCAGCGCCAGGCTGCCGAGCGGACCCTGCCGCGTCAGCAGCAGGTAGAGGATGAGCCCGACCAGCACGGTCGGGAACGAGAGGAAGGCCTGCGCCACCACGACGACAGCGCGGCGGCCAGGGAACTGGTGCGTCGCGATCAGCCACGCAGCGCCCACCGCAGGGGCTGTGGCGATGGCCAGCCCCAGCACCGCCACCATCAGCGAGGTCCAGACAATGAACCAGAGCGCCGCGTCGCCGCTGGCGAGCAGGCGGAACGCGGCCAGCGTGGCGGCGCCGATCTCCACCGGTCAGGCGGAGAAGGTGTGCTCTGCGGCGGGGAAGCTGCCGTCCTTCACGGCGGCCACGTAGGCGCGGATCGCGCCTTCGATCGAGGTCTGTCCATCCATGAAATTGCGCACGAACTTGGCCTTGCGGCCCGGATAGACGTTGATCATGTCCTGCAGCACCAGCACCTGGCCGGAGCAGTCGGCGCCCGCGCCGATGCCGATGGTCGGCACCTTGAGCATTTGCGTGATCTCGCCTGCCAGCGTGGCCGGCACCGCCTCCATCAACACGATCTGCGCGCCGGCGCCCTGCAGCGAGAGCGCGTCGCGCTTGAGCTGGGCCGCGCCCTCGTCGGTCTTGCCCTGCACCTTGAAGCCGCCGAACGCATGCACGGACTGCGGCGTCAGGCCGATGTGGGCGCACACCGGGATGCTGCGTTCGACCAGGAACTTGACCGTCGGGGCGAGCCAGTCGCCGCCTTCGAGCTTGACCATGTGGGCGCCCGCGCGCATCAGCGCGACCGCGCTGGCAAAGGCCATTTCCGGCGTGCCGTAGGTGCCGAACGGCAGGTCGGTCACCAGCAGCGCGGTCTGGTTGGCGCGCGCCACGCATTCGGTGTGGTAGGCCATGTGCTCCAGCGTCACGGGCAGCGTGGTCTGCTGGCCTTGCATCACGTTGCCGAGCGAATCGCCCACCAGGATGACTTCCACGCCGCAGAAGTCCAGCAGTGCGCCAAAGCTGGAGTCGTAGGCGGTCAGCATGGCGATCTTTTCACCGGCGTCGCGCATGGCCTGCAGCCGGGTGATGGTGACGGTCTTGCGGGTGGGATCGAGGAGGTAGCTCATGGCAGTGACGAGTCAGGAGAGTGGCGCCCGGCGTTGCGGTGGCCGGCGCGGCTGTCGTTATGGTTATGTGCCGCCCCGGGCGTCGCTTGGCGGGCCCGGCGGCGGTCAGGGCGCAGCCAGATTGAGAAAGGCCCTGCGACCGCGCATGTTCTCGATGCGCGTCAGTAGTGTACGGAAATCCCCATCGTTGTCCACCGGATTGAAATGGGCGGTGTCCACGATCAGCACCGGGGCTTCGTCGTAGCGGTGGAACAGTTCGCCATAGGCCTGGGTCAGCCGTTGCAGGTATGGCTCGTCGATGCCGGTGGCCTCGCCGGGCGCGCCGCGCCGGGCGATGCGCTCGCGCAGCAGGGACGGGGTGGCCTGCAGCATGATCACGAGGTCGGTGCGCTGGGGCGGCAGCTGCAGCCGTGCGGCAATCGCGTCATACAGCGCCAGCTCGTCCTCGGGCAGGGTCAGCGATGCGTACAGGCGGTCCCGGACGAAGAGGAAGTTGCTCACCATGCGCTGACCTGCGAGCAGGGCGCTCTGCCATTGCTGGAGCTGGTCAGCGCGCTTGTTCAGGCAGGCGAGCTGCAGCGGCAGCGCGTAGCGGGCGGGTTCGCGGTAGAAGCGTTCCAGGAAGGGAGTGGTGCGGGCGCCATCGAGCAGTGCCGCCGCGTGCAGCGTGTGCGCGAGGCGCTGGGCCAGCGCGGTCTTGCTGGATCCGATCGGACCTTCCACCACGATGCGGCGCAGGTGTTCGAGCATAGCGTTGCGGCGCGAGTCGGGACTGTCCCGGCCAGCTCAGTCCTTGACGCCGGCGTTGCCGGCGGCCTGTGCACGCATGCACTTGCAGGTGGAAACTTTCTCGATGCGCTGATCGCCGACGCCCGCAAGGTAATCGATGGCACGGCCTGCGCCAGGGATTACGAGTTCCGGGGCCAGTTCCAGCAGCGGCACGAGCGTGAAGGCACGCACGGTGACTCGAGGGTGCGGCACCGTCAGCCGTTCGTCGTTGTGCTGTTCATCACCGAACACCAGCAGGTCGAGGTCCAGCGTGCGCGGCGCGTTGCGGAACGGGCGTTCACGGCCGAACTGGTCTTCGATGTGGTGGCAGATGCGCAGCAGCTGCCAAGCGGTGAACGAGGTCTGCACCTTGACCACCGCGTTGTAGTAGTCGTCGCCACCGGCATCGACGGGCGCGGTCCGGTACAGCGAGGACCGTGCCAGCACCGTGATGCCGACCTGCTGGGCCAGGCACACGATGGCGTCCTTCAGCGCCTGGCGGGCATCGCCCAGGTTGGCACCGATGCCGATGAAGGCGAGTGTCATTGATGTTCCTCCGGCTGGTCGCGGCCGGCATGGACTTCCTGCCCCGCGTCCGTGTCGCTCCGGGAAGAAACTTTATCCGATTTCCGCGGACCGCGCCGGCGGCGCTTCTTGCGTGCCGGGCCTTCGCCATCGGCCGCCGGGCCGCGAGCGTTGCGCACGTTGTCGATCAGGCCCTCGCGCTCGTCCGGCTCGGCGTCCTGGAAGTCCTGCCACCAGCGGGACAGCTCCTCCGGCAATTCGCCGGACTGGCAGCGCAGGTGCAGGAAGTCGAAACCGGCGCGGAAGCGCGGCGACTCCAGCAGGCGGAACGGCATGCGGCCGACGCGCTTCTCGAAGCGCGGCTGCATGCCCCAGATGTCGCGCATGTCGGTGACGAAGCGGCGCTGGATCGCGAGCTGGCCGGTCTGCTTTTCCAGCACGGCGTCCATGGCCGTGTTGAGGGCCGCGATCGCGTGCTCGCCGCGCGCGCGTTCGGCATTCCAGTGCTGCAGCACGTGGTGCCACAGCAGCGCGGCAAACAGGAAGCCCGGCGATACCGGCTTGCCGGCCTGCACGCGGCGATCGGTGTTGTCCAGCGCCAGCTGCACGAAGCGCTGGCCCATGGGCTGCTCCAGCGCCACGTCCAGCAGCGGCAGCAGGCCCTTGTGCAGGCCAGCCTTGCGCAGTTCCTGCAGCGATGCCCAGGCGTGGCCGGACATCAGCAGCTTGAGCATCTCGTCGAACAGGCGCGCGCTGGGCACGTTGTGGATCAGCGTGGCCAGGCCCGCGACCGGCTCGCGCGTGGCCTCGTCGATGCCGAAGCCGGTCTTGGCCGCGAAACGCACCACGCGCAGCATGCGCACCGGATCCTCGCGGTAGCGCGTGACCGGGTCGCCGATCATGCGCAGCGTGCGCGCGCGGATGTCTTCCATGCCGTGATGGTAGTCATGCACGGTCTGCGCGGCCGGGTCGTAGTACATCGCGTTGATGGTGAAGTCGCGGCGTTCCGCGTCTTCTGCCTGCGAGCCCCACACGTTATCGCGCAGCACGCGGCCCGAGGCATCGATCGCGTGGGTCTTGCTGTCGAGTTCGGAGCGCTTGAGGCGCCGGCCCTCGGGCAGCGTCTCGCTGGCCACGGCATCGACCAGCGCGCGGAACGTGGAAACCTCGATGATTTCCTGCTCGCGCCCGCCATAGAACGTCACATGGACGATCTGGAAGCGCCGCCCGATGATGCGCGAACGCCGGAACAGCGCCTGCACCTGCTCGGGCGTGGCGTTGGTGGCGACGTCGAAATCCTTGGGCTTGATGCCGAGCAGCAGGTCGCGCACGGCGCCGCCAACGATAAAGGCCTGGTAGCCCGCCTGTTGTAGCGTCGAAGTGACTTTTACGGCATTGCGCGACAGCAGGGTCGGGTCAATGCGGTGTTCGTCTGCCGTGACGATGCGCGGCGTGTGGGCGCGGCCGGTGCGGCGCTGCTTGGGGCCGGGGTTGCCCAGCAGGCGGTTGATGAGCTTCTTGATCACGTCAGAACAGATCCATGATGCGCCAGCCTGCAGCGGCGGCATGCTGGCGCAGGCGATCGTCCGGGTTGGTGGCGATCGGCTCGCTGGCCTTTTCCAGCAGCGGCAGGTCGTTGGCCGAGTCGCTGTAGAAGAAGGTCGAGCCGAAATCGTCCCAGTGCGCGCCCTGGCTCTTGAGCCAGGCGTCGACGCGGGTAATCTTGCCTTCGCGGAAGCTCGGCACGCCGTCGACGTCGCCGGTGAACTGGCTCCCGGGCTTGCCGTCGACGGTTGCCGGCTCGGTGGCGATCAGGTGCTTGATGCCGAAGGCGGACACGATCGGCGCCGTGACGAAGCTGTTGGTGGCGGTGACCACGGCGCACAGGTCGCCGGCTTCCAGGTGCTTGTAGACCAGCGCGCGGGCCTGCGGCGTGATGACCGGGTCGATCACTTCCAGCATGAAGCGCTGGCGCAGGGCGTCCAGGCGGTCGCGCGGATTGGCGGCCAGCGGCGCCAGCGCAAAGCGCAGGAAAGCCTGGATATCCAGGGTGCCGGCCTTGTAGTGGCCGTAGAACTCGTCGTTCTTGCGGCGATAGGATTCCTCGTCGACAACGCCCTGGCGCACCAGGAAACGGCCCCATTCGTGGTCGCTGTCAGTCGGGATCAGGGTGTGGTCTAGATCAAAGAGTGCCAGATTCATGGGGCGCGATTTTACCTTAAGGGAGGTGGGCCGGTCGGCGAGCCAGCACGCCGGCCATCGGTAGGCTGGTGGGCGACTATTCCCTGAACTCCGCGAACATTTCGCGAAGCAGGGGCAGGGTCACCGGACGCTTGCGCTCCAGCGAGTATGTGTCGAGGGCGTCGAGCAGCGCCATCAGGCTGGGCATGTCGCGGTAATGACGCGTCACCAGCCAGTGCGTGATCTCCGGGGACAGTTGCAGCCCGCGCTCGCGTGCCGCCTGCAGCACTGCGGACATCTTGTCCTCGTCCGACAGCGGCTGCACCTGGTAGACCAGGCCCCAGCCGAGCCGGGTGCGCAGGTCTTCACGCACCGGCATGGCGCGCGGCGCGAGGCCTCCAGCCACCACCAGCGCGGTGCGTACGTGCGCGCGGACTTCGTTGTACAGCGAAAACACCGCGATCTGGCGTGCTTCGTCGAGCAGGTCGACATCGTCCACCGTATAGAGCTGGCAGGACGGATCGAACAGGAAGTCCGAGAGCGGATGATGCGGGCTCAGGTAGCGGCAGTTGATGCCGGTCTGCGGCGTGGCTTCGCACACGGCGTGCAGCAGGTGGGTGCGGCCGCAGCCCACTTCGCCCCACAGGTAGACCAGCCGGTCCACGGCGCGCTCCTGCGCGACTGCGCCGGGCAGGTCGCGCAGACGCTGCACCGCCTCGCGATTCGAGGCCACGACGAAATTGTCGAAGGTCGAAGGCGGAGGGCTGCCAAGCTCGAGGGAAAGTTGCTTGGGACGCGGGGACATGACGTATGGCTTGCTTGCGGGGGGCAGCTCGCGCGCTGCGCTTGGAATCGGCTCAAGCCGACTATTGTCCGTCATTTTTCCCGTTGTTACCGTCATTTCCGATAAAGGTCGCTGGCCAGGTACGCGCGGCGAAGCTGTCTCGCCCCGACCAGCAGCACCGCACACGTTGGCAGCGCCAGCAGCACGCCGAAGAAACCGAACAGCTGGCCGAACGCGAGCAGCGCGAAGATCACCACCAGCGGGTGCAGCCCGATGCGCTCGCCGACCAACCGCGGAGTCAGGTAGAAGCTCTCGATGAACTGGCCAAAGCCGTACACGACTGCCACCGCGGCCAGCCCGTACCAGTCGCCGAACTGCAGCAGCGCGGCCAGGATGGCCAGCGTCAGGCCGACGCCGAAGCCGATGTACGGGATGAACACCGCCAGTCCCGTGAACACGCCCACGGGCACGCCGACGTCAAAGCCGGCAACGGTCAGCCCGATCGAATAGATCGACGCCAGGATCACCATCACCAGGATCTGGCCGCGCAGGTATTGCGACAGCAGCACATCGGTCTCGCTGGTGAGTTCGCGTACCTTCGGTACCCAGCGGCGCGGCACCAGGCCTTCGATGCGCCGCATCACCATGTGCCAGTCCATCATCAGGTAGAACATGACGATGGGAATGATGAATACCATGCCGGCCACCTCGATCAACGCCGAGCCGGAGACCTTGGCGTAGTTCAGCAGCACCGCCAGCAGGTCTTCGGGGCTGGCCGTGAACCGGTCCGACAGCATGGCGCGCAGGCCCGGGAAATCGAAGCGCACGCGCACGCCAAAATCGGCCAGGCGCGGCGCCACCACGGCGTTGAGCTTCTTCAGCAGCATCGGCAGCTGCTCGCGGAACTGCGGGATTTCCCGTTGCAGCACGGCGATCAGCAGCAGCGCCAGGACCACGCAGATGACCGCCAGCAGCAGGATCATCAAGGCCACGGCGATGGCGCGCGGCACACGGCGGCGCGCGATCCAGTCCACGCCGGGGGTCAGGATGTAGGCGAAGATGAACGCCAGCAGGAATGGCGTCAGGATCGGCGCCAGCGCGACGATGGCCGCAAACAGGCCTGCGGCGACCGCAATCCAGAGCAGGATGCGCTTGGTCTCATCGTTCAGCAGGGGAGCGTTCATCGTGGGCGCATAGGGCGGAACCGGCGAAACTGGAAGCGGGGCGCCTGTATCCGTTAAAATCGCGATTCTACTGGACTCGCGCCCGCCCCCTGCCGTTGCCGGGGCTGTCGGAGCGGCGAAGTCTCCACTTTATCTCCTCTGACACAAGCAGGTTCCCATGAGCGCTTCCCCGACCGCTGGCCAGGCAGGCCTTTCCTACCGCGATGCCGGTGTTGACATCGATGCCGGCGATGCCCTGGTCGACCGCATCAAGCCGTTTGCCAAGCGCACCATGCGCGAAGGCGTGATGGCCGGCATCGGCGGTTTCGGCGCGCTGTTCGAGCTGTCGAAGAAGTACCAGGAGCCCGTGCTGGTGTCGGGCACCGATGGCGTGGGCACCAAGCTCAAGCTCGCGTTCCAGCTGAACCGCCACGACACCGTGGGCCAGGACCTGGTGGCCATGAGCGTGAACGACATCCTGGTGCAGGGCGCCGAGCCGCTGTTCTTCCTGGACTACTTCGCCTGCGGCAAGCTGGACGTGGACACGGCTGCGACCGTGATCCAGGGCATTGCCCGTGGCTGCGAACTGTCCGGCTGCGCGCTGATCGGTGGCGAAACCGCCGAAATGCCGAGCATGTACCCGGATGGCGAGTACGACCTGGCCGGCTTCGCGGTCGGCGCGGTGGAAAAGAAGAAGATCATCGACGGCACCACGATCGCCCCGGGCGATGTGGTGCTGGGCCTGGCCTCGTCGGGCGCGCATTCCAACGGCTATTCGCTGGTGCGCAAGATCATTGACGTGGCGAAGCCGGACCTGAACGCCGACTTCCACGGCCAGCGCCTGCAGGATGCCATCATGGCGCCGACGCGCATCTACGTGAAGCCGCTGCTGTCGCTGATCGAAACCCTGCCGGTCAAGGGCATGGCCCACATCACCGGCGGCGGACTGACCGAAAACGTGCCGCGCGTGCTGCCGCAGAACACCACGGCCGTGCTCCAGCGCGACGCCTGGACGCTGCCGCCGCTGTTCCAGTGGCTGCAGGCGCAGGGCCGCGTGGCGGACGATGAAATGCACCGCGTGTTCAACTGCGGCATCGGCATGGTCGTGATCGTGGCCAAGGAAGATGCCGAACGCGCGATCCGCCATCTGCAGGCGGCCGGCGAGGCCGTGTGGGAGATCGGCGAGATCCGCGAGCGCGCCGAAGGCCAGGCGCAGACCGTGGTGGTCTGATCGCGGCAGCGTTCTTGCCGGCCGGGCGCCGGCAACGTTTGACGAGCAAAGGGCACGTGCGCAGCACGTGCCCTTTGCTTTTGGAATCCTGTCGGGCAGGGTGGTCTACCCCTTCAACCTGATCAGCAGCTCCATCATCCGCGCGACCTTTGCACCATAGGGCGGCTGGAACAGTTTCTGCACCATCGACACCCGTCCCTGATAAAACACCGGCCGTAGCTTGGAGAAGGTGTTGAACCCTTCCCGGCCGTGGTAGTGGCCCATGCCGCTCGGCCCGACGCCGCCAAACGGCAGGTCATGCTGCGCCACGTGCAGCAGCGCATCATTCACCGAGACGCCACCGGACATCACATGCGTGATGTAGTACTGCTGCAGCGCCTTGTCATGCGTGAACGGGTAGATCGCCAGCGGCCGGTCATGCGCGTTGATGTAGTCGGCCACTTCCTGCCGGTCGCGATAAGTACGGACGGGCAGGATCGGTCCGAAGATCTCGCGTTGCGACACCAGCATGTCTTCGCGCGGATTGAGCACCAGGCACGGCGGGAACTTGCGCGTTGCGGCGTCGGGGGCCGGTCCCGCGGCAAGTTCGACGATCATGGCGCCCTTGGCCCTGGCATCCTCCAGCGATGCCCACAGGCGGTCATAGGCGCGCTGGTCGATTATGGCAGTGTAGTCGTTGCTGCCGAGATCGGGGAAGCGCTCGGCGATCAGCCGCCTGGCATGCGCGACGAACGCTTCTACCGCATCCTCGGGCAGGAAGACGTAGTCGACATTGGTGCAGATCTGCCCGGCATTGAACATCTTGACCCACAGGATGCGCTCGACAGCGGCCTGGACGGGAAAGTCGGGTGCCACGATCGCGGGCGCCTTGCCGCCCAGTTCCAGCGTGACCGGCGTGAGGTTGCGCGCCGCATTGGCCATGACCGCACGGCCCGTGGCGCCGGAGCCGGTGAACAGCAGGTGGTCGAACGGCAGCGAGGAAAAGGCTGGCCCGCGCCCGCCGCCGTCCTCGAAGAACTTCAGCTTGTCTTCGGGGAAGTATCGCGGACTGACGCGCGCCAGCAGTTGCGCGAGGTGGCGCGAGTTTTCCGACATCTTGACCATGGCCCGGTTGCCCGCCGCGAAGATCGCGGCAAGCGGGCAGAACGCGAGGTTGAGCGGAAAATTCCACGGCACGATGACCCCGACCACGCCCAGCGGCTGCGGGATGACGCGGTTGCGCGCGCCCGGGTACATCAGCACGTCGATATGGCGCCGTTGCGGCTTCATCCACTTGCGCAGCTGCCGGCGCGCGTCGCGGATCGATTCGAGCGCGACGAAGAATTCAGCGAAAAGGGTCTCGAACTCCGAACGGCTGCCGTAGTCGCGCCCGATCGCTTCGACGATCTGCGCGCGGTTCTCCGTGAGCAGGCGCGACAGCGTCTTCAGGTCGGCGATGCGCTGCGCATAACCGGGCGCCGGATCGGCGAGATACGCGCGGCGCTGCCGCGCGAAGCAGGTCTGGAATTCCTCTGGCATCACCGCGTGATCGGCAAGCAGGTCAATGGCACCCACGGGTTCTCCTGTTGATTCAAGTGCGATACGTCATGGATTGCCGGCAGCCGTGGCATCGGCGGCGGCGTCCTGGTCGCCGTAGGCCTGGCCGCCAAAGCGCAGCGCCGTATGCTGGCGTTGCGACTGGCGCAGCGGGTAGAACATCTGCGCGCCCCAGTGCTCGGCGCCGAAGCGGCGGTCGTCTTCGAGACCGACCTTGGCCGGGTACTTGCGCGTGATGTGGGCCGTGCCGAACAGCACATCCCAGAAGAACAGCAGGTTGCCGAAGTTGCCCTTGTAGTAGCCGATGCCGTCGGCATTGGTCAGCGCATGGTGGGCCCAGTGGGTCGCCGGCGTGGAGATGGTCCGTTCGACCACCCACATCAGCGGCCGCACCACGCGGATGCGGTAGAGCGGCTCGTCCCAGCGCCAGGCGCAGTGTGCGCCGAGGATCACCATCATCTTGACCACGATGTACACGGCGTAGACCTTGCCGAAGCCGAGATACAGCAGCACCCCCGCGCTCCACAGCCCCGGCATCATCAGGTAGTAGAAGAAATTGTTCCGGTACGTGACGCGGATGCTCATGTACGAAGCCGAATGGTGCGCGCGATGCAGCGGCCACAGCCACGGCGTATGGGACGCGCGGTGCCACCAGTACTGCGTCATGTCGTCGGCGACCAGCAGGATCGCCGTCATCGCCCACCACGGCAGGTGGGACCATGCGCCGCGCATGTCGGGCATGAGCCAGTTGCACAGCCAGTTGGCGCCCAGCAGCGCGAACGGCTGCGTCACGGCGATCAGGCTGACGAACATCAGCACTTCGAGCTTGGTGTCGTTGGCGTCGGCGCGCACGCTTTGCTGGTAGCGCCGCGTGGCGAATTCCATCACGGCAAAGCCGAGGATGATGCTGCCGATCAGCAGGTTCTGTAGCTGCAGGTTCATGTGCGTTGTCTCCGATATCTGCGGTCATGCCGGTTATGCGGAAACTCTAGGTTGGCGCGGTTAATGCGTCCAATGCATAATCAGCATCGTTCCAATGCTTCAGACGCAATGAGGTTGTCATGGACCTTCGCCGGCTCAGCCACGTGGTGGCCCTTGCCGATACGCTTCACTTCGCGCGCGCGGCGGAGCAGGTTCACCTGAGCCAGCCCGCGTTCAGCCGCAGCATCCAGGCCATCGAAAGTGATCTCGGGGTACGGCTGTTCGAGCGCGAAGCCGGCGATATCCGGCCCACGCCGGCTGGGGAATTCGTGCTCGAACGCGCGCGGCGGCTGTTGTTCGAGGCGCGCTGCATGCAGCGCGATGTCGATCTTTACCTGGACTCCCGGCTTGGCGACACGGCGTTCGGGGTCGGGCCGTTTCCGGCGGCGACCCTGCTGCCGCGCGTGCTGTCGGAGCTTCGGCGCCTGCATCCACAGGTCGCCTTGCGCGTCGAGGAGAGCAACTGGGTGCTGTTGCTCGAGCGCCTGCGCGCGGAGGACATCGAGTTCTTCGTCGCCGACGTGCGTGACCTCACGGAGGACGCGTCGCTGGACGTGCGCCCGCTGCCCGCCCAGCCGGCGCGCTTCTTCGTGCGCGCGGGGCATCCGCTGACCGGCAAGGCCTGCACGATCCGCGACGCCTGGGAGTACGGGGTGGCAAGCGTCAAGGCGCCGCGCGTGGTCACGGCGGCATTCTCGCGGGCGCTCGGCCTGCCGGATGGCCAGGCGGCCGTGCTGGCGCTCGAATGCGACGACTTCGCCGTGATCCGGGCGGTTACCTTGTCCACGGACATGGTGCTTGGCGCAACCGATGCGTCGGTCAGGGCCGAGCTGGCCTCCGGCGAGCTCGTTGTGCTGGACGTGCAGGGATTGCCGGCGATGAAGGCCGGCATGGGCATTGTGAGCCTGCGCAACCGGACACCTTCGCCGATGGCGGTGAAGGCGATCCGCTGCATCGAGCGGGTGGCAGCGGAGATCAGCGGGGCAGGGGATGCTTTGCCGAAATAGGCAGGTCAGTCCGGCGCGCCAAGGCGGGCCAATGCGTCGCCGGTGACGCGGCAGATGCGCCAGTCGGGCATCACGTCCGCGCCCATCGCCTTGTAGAACGCGATGGACGGCGTGTTCCAGTCGAGCACCGACCACTCGAAGCGGCCGCAGCCGCGCGCCACGGCCAGCGCCGCCAGGTGTCTGAGCAGCGCCTTGCCAAGGCCATGCCCGCGCCAGGCCGGTTCGACGAACAGGTCTTCCAGATACAGGCCGGGTTTGGCGAGGAAGGTCGAGAAATTATGGAAGAACAGCGCGAAGCCGACGGGTTGCACGCCATCAGGCGTATGGGCTTCGACCAGCACGGCCTCGGCCTGCGGCTGCGCGCCGAACAAGGCCTGTTCCAGCTTCTGCGGCGTGGCTTCGACCAGGTGGGTCAGCTTTTCGTATTCGGCCAGTGCCGAGATCAGGCGAAACAGCGTGGTGCTGTCGGCTGGCGTGGCGGGGCGGATGGCAAAGGAAGGAGACGGCATGGCGCAGGGCATCATCGGGACGGGCGACGATTATCGCCGCTCTCGTCACATCCCGGCCAGCCGCGCGACCTGCGCGACATAGTCCGGCGCGAGGCAATCGACGGACAGGCGCTCCGGCGTGCTGCGCAGCCACGTGATCTGGCGCTTGCAGAGCTGGCGCGTGGCCGCGATGCCGCGTTCGCGCATGGTCGCGTAGTCGCTGTCGCCATCGAGGTACTCCCAGACCTGCCGGTAGCCCACGCACCGGATCGACGGCAGGCCGGGGTGGAGATCGCCGCGCCGGCGCAGGCGTTCGACTTCCTCGATCAGGCCGCCGGCCAGCATGGCGTCATAACGCGCGGCAATGCGCGCGTGCAGCACGCTGCGGTCCGACGGCTCCAGTGCGATCACGCGGTAGCGCTGGTCGGCGGTGCCCGTGAAGGTACGGCCGTCTGCCTGCCGTGCCAGCAGTTCGGACATGGGCTGTCCCGAGAGCCGGTGGATTTCCAGTGCGCGCTGGATGCGCTGGGCATCGTTGGGCGCGAGCCGGGCGGCCGTGACCGGGTCGACTTGCGCGAGCATCGCGTGGAGCGCGGGCCAGCCGCGTTCGGCGGCAAGTTCGTCGAGTTCGGCGCGCACGGCGGGATCGGCCTGGGGCAGGTCGTTCAAGCCCTGCGTCAGCGCCTTGTAGTACAGCATGGTGCCGCCCACGATCAGCGGCTGGCGCCCGCGCGCGCGGATCTCACCGATCAGCCGTTCGGCGTCCGTGACGAATTGCGCGGCGGAGTAGCTGTCGGCCGGATCGATGATGTCGATCAGGTGGTGCGGTACCGCGGCCAGTTCGTCAGGCGTGGGCTTGGCGGTGCCGATATCCATCTCGCGATAGACCAGCGCCGAGTCCAGGCTGATGATCTCGACGCTCGCCTGCCGCGCCAGGGCCAGCGCGGCAGCGGTCTTGCCCGAGGCGGTCGGGCCGAGCAGGCAGACGACGGGCGGGTGTTCGGACGATGGCAAGGCGGACATCAGGGCTTGGGCAAGGCGTGGCGAGGCAAGGCGGGCTTACTGGCCGCGCAGGAACAGGCGGTCCAGCTCGGCCACGCTGAGTTGCACCCAGGTCGGGCGGCCGTGGTTGCACTGGTCGGCGCGCTCGGTCTGCTCCATCTGGCGCAGCAGCGCATTCATCTCTTCGAGCGTGAGCTTGCGGTTGGCGCGCACCGCGCTGTGGCAGGCCAGCGTGGCCAGCAGTTCGTTGCGGCGCTCGGCCAGCACGCGCGAGCCACCATAGGCGTTCAGGTCGCGCAGCACATCGCGCGCCAGCGCCTCGGCATCGGCCTGCTGCAGCAGCGCCGGCACGGCGCGCACGGCGAGCGTGGTCGGCGACACCGGCGCGATGTCGAAGCCGAGCAGCTCCAGCGTTTCGCGATGCTCCTCGGCCGTGCCGATCTCCACCGGGTTCGCGGGCAGGGTCACGGGCAGCAGCAGCGGCTGCACGGCGAGGTCGCACGCATCCAGCGCATCCTTGATCTGCTCGTACAGGATGCGTTCGTGCGCCGCGTGCATGTCGACCAGCACGAGGCCGCGCGCATTCTGCGCGAGCACGTAGACGCCATGCAACTGGGCGATGGCATAGCCGAGCGGGTGGTCGTCGGCGGTTTCCGTCGTGTCATCCGCGGGAGGCACCGCGACCTTGGCCACGGCAATGCCATCGAGCAGGCCCGGCGGCTCTTCGGCCCGCGCGGCCTGCGCATCGGCCAGCCATGCGGGCGGCTGGGACGAAGGCACATAGGGCCGCGGCGCCGTGGCGTCACGTACCATGCCCAGGTAGGCCTGGCGCGGCTGGGCGATGCCAAGCTCGGTCTGGCGCGCCGCCGAATAGTTGATCCACTGGCTGCCGCTGCCCCCGGCACCGCCGTAGGGGGCGCGCGGCTCTTGCAGCGGGATGGCGCCCGGCGCGGGCACGGGCACGGGCACGGGCTCGTCGTCCGTGCCGGTGTGCAGGCTGTCGCCGTTCTCGCCGGCCTGGCGTGCCAGGCAGCGCTGCACGGCGTGATAGACGAACTGGTGCACGGCGCGCGATTCCCGGAAGCGCACCTCGATCTTGGACGGGTGGACGTTCACATCCACCGTCTCCGGCGGCAGGTCCAGGCACAGCACGTAGGACGGGAAGCGGTCGCCGTGCAGCACGTCCTGGTAGGCGCTGCGCACCGCATGGTTGAGCAGCTTGTCACGTACGAAGCGGCCGTTGACGAAGAAGTACTGCTGGTCCGGCCGCCCGCGCGAGGCGGTGGGCAGCCCGGCGAAACCATAGAGATGCAGGTCGCCGGCCTCTTCATCGAGCGGCAGCCGAGCCCGGGCAAAGTCGCTGCCGAGCACCTGCGCCGTACGCGTGGCCACGTCGCCGGCATTCCAGTGTTCGAGCGGCTTGCCGTTGTGGTGGACCGAGATCGCCACGTCGGGACGGGCCAGCGCCGCGCGCCGGACCATTTCCAGGCAATGCCCGAGTTCGGTCTGTTCCGACTTGAGGAACTTTCGGCGCGCCGGAGTGTTGAAGTAGAGATGCTGGACATCAACCGTTGTGCCGACTCCGCCAGATGCCGGCTGCAATGCGCCGGTGTCGGCACTGACTTGCGTGGCATGCGGGTCATGCGCGGTACGGCTGGTCAGGGTCAGCTGGGATACGGAAGCGATCGAGGCCAGGGCCTCGCCGCGGAAACCGAGGGTCAGCACCGCCTCGAGTTCATCCAGCGAAGCGATCTTGCTGGTGGCGTGGCGCATCAGCGCGACGGGCAGTTCGTCCGGCGGAATGCCGCAGCCGTTATCCGTGATGACGATGCGCCGCACGCCGCCTTCTTCCAGCCGGATGCCTAGCTGGCTGGAGCCCGCGTCGAGCGCGTTCTCGAGCAGCTCCTTGACCACGGAAGCCGGGCGCTCGACGACTTCGCCGGCGGCAATCTGGCTGATGAGCTGGTCGGGCAGGGGACGGATCGGCCGCGGCGGCTGCGCGGTGCGGAAGGCGGAGGCTGGCATCCGGCGATTATACGTGCCGTGCCGCACGCGGGATGGCTGGGCCGGGCCCGGCAGGTGACCGATACGTCGGTCGGCTCTTGTATGATGTCGCGCTTGTTGGATCAACCTACAACACAACGGGGAAAGACTTGGATCTCGCTCTGCAGCTCATCGACATGCTGGTGCATGTCGACAAATACCTCGGCACGGTCATCCAGCAGTATGGCGTCTGGGTCTACGCCATCCTGTTCGCGATCGTGTTTGCCGAAACCGGGCTGGTGGTGCTGCCATTCCTGCCGGGCGATTCGCTGCTGTTCATCGCTGGGGCGTTCTGCGCCACGGGTGCCATGAACGAATGGGCGCTGATCGGCCTGCTGCTGACGGCGGCGGTCTCGGGCAATACCGTGAACTACTGGGTCGGCAGCTGGATCGGGCCCAAGGTGTTCGACCACCATTGGCGCTTCCTCGACCAGAAAGCGCTGCGCCGCACGCACGACTTCTACGAGCGCCACGGCGGCAAGACGCTGGTGATGGCCCGTTTCGTCCCGATCGTGCGTACCTTCGCGCCCTTCGTGGCCGGTGTTTCGCAGATGACGTTCGCGCGCTTCCAGTTCTTCAATGTGATCGGCGCGCTGGCGTGGGTGGCGGGACTGGTGTTCGCGGGTTACTTCTTCGGCAACCTGCCGTTCATCAAGCAGTACCTGAACCTGATCGTGCTGGCCGGTATCGGCGCGGCCGTGGTGCCGCTCGTGCTGGGCGGTCTGTGGAAGCTGGTGCGCGGCAACAAGGGCCGCGCGTCGAGCGTCGAGCGCTGAGCAGGCTGCCGCGGTCTCGGCGCGGTCTCAGCGCGGTTTCAGTTGAGGCTGCGGCTCATCATGCGCAGGGCCGGCATGCGGTCGCGGATCTGCGCAATGTCGGAGGCGTCCGGGCGCGCCTTCATATACGCTTCCAGGTCCTCCAGCGCAGGCCGGAAGCACTCCAGATTGGCGTAGGCCAGGCCGCGGTCGCGCACTTCCTCGATCGATCCGGGCAGCAGGATGACCAGGCGGTTCTGCACCGCGAGCAGCCGCTGCCAGCGTGACTCCTGCAGGTAGATGGCCTTGAGGTTGCGCAGCATGCGCGCAATGATCTCGCGGTGGCTGGCGGCCTGCAGGAACAGGCCCAGCGGCACCTGGCCGGGATCGGAAATCCCCTCCCGTTCGAGGTAGGGGTCAAGCATCTCCTGAAGCTGTTCTTTCGACAGGGTTTCGCCAGTCAGGGGGTCGAGGATGACTTCCCCGGCGGGGATCGTCATGCGTACCAGGAAATGGTTCGGGAAGGATACGCCCTTCAACGGCAGGCCGATCTGCTGGCCGAGTTCCATGTACAGCACGGCCAATGAAATGGGGATGCCGCGCCGCTGCTTCAGGACCACGTTCAGATATGAATTGTCCGGGTCGTAGTAGTCGTTGGCGTTGGCGCCGAAACCGAGGTCGCGGTAGAAAAAGTGGTTCAGCAGGCGCAGCCGCTGGATGGCCGGCGTACCTTCGGCGATCCGGCGTTTCAGGCGCAGCGCCAGCACGTCCAGCGCGGCCAGTTCGGCTTGCAGGTCCAGGTCGGGGTAGGCGTCCTGTGCGATGGAAAGTGCGGTTTCAGTGAGGGGGATGCCGTTCTCGTCCGCCACAAGGCTGGCGAAGTAATCAAGGACTTTCGTACTTGTCATTGCGGATTCCTGATGCGGCACGGCCGTACCGTGCCCTCGCGCTCACTTTGGCTAGGGCCGGATCCATCGATGAATGAGCATCGATGAAGGAGCCTAGACCGTCCGGCGCTTGAAAGCGGCGTATCGCAGTCCCATGAGCCACAGTGTACCGAAGTAGACCACCGCCGCAAGTACCAGGCAGGAAGCCAGCAGCGCGATGCGCAGAAGTGGCGTCGCGCCCAGCCCGACCCAGTCGAAATTGCGCACGAACCAGAGCAGCAGGCCCGACAGCAGCAGCACCGCGGTGAACAGCTGGGCCAGGAATAGCGACCAGCCGGGCGCGGGCCGGTAGTAGCCGCGCCGGACCAGGCCCGCAAAGAGCAGCAGGGCGTTGATGGTGGCGCCGACGCTGATCGAGAGCGCCAGGCCGGCATGGCTGAGCCACGGCACGAACGCGTAGTTGCAGGCCTGCGTGATGACGAGCACTACGATTGCGATCTTCACTGGCGTGCGGATGTCCTGCCGCGCGTAGAAGCCCGGAGCCAGGATCTTGATGACGATGAGGCCGAGCAGGCCGGTGCCATAGGACACTAGCGCCTGGCGCGTCATTTCGACGGCGTGGGCGTCGAACTTGCCATAGTTGAACAGCACCGCGGTCAGCGGCGTGCCAAACACGAACAGGCCCACCGCGCACGGCACTGCCAGCAGGAAGGTCAGGCGCAGGCCCCAGTCGAGCAAGCCCGAGTATTCGTCGCGATTGCCCTGCGCGCTCGCCTTCGACAGGCTTGGCAGCAGGATGGTGCCTAGCGCCACGCCAAGCAGCGCGGTCGGGAATTCCATCAGCCGGTCGGCATAGGTCAGGTATGACACGCTGCCCGCGGCCAGGCGCGAGGCAATGTTGGTATTGATGATCAGGCTGATCTGCGCCACCGACACGGCCAGCAGCGCCGGACCCATCTGCCGGAGGATGCGGCGCACGCCGGGGTCGGCCCAGGCCTGGCGCATGCTGAAGCTCACGCGCGGCATGGCGCCCAGGCGCTTGAGCGCGGGCACCTGGATCAGCAGTTGCAGGATGCCGCCGATCAGCACGCCCCACGCCTGCGCATAGATCGGCTGCGCCATGCGCGGGCCGACGAACAGGGCCGCGAAGATGAGGCAAAGGTTCAGCAGCACCGGCGTGAAGGCCGGCACGGCGAACTTGCGCCACGTGTTCAGGATGCCGGAAGCCAGGGCGACCAGCGAAATCAGGCCGATGTACGGGAACATCACGCGCGTCATGAAGACGGCGGCGATGTAGGTCTCGCCTTGCCCGCGGAAGCCGGTTGCCACTACGGTCATCACCAGTGGCGCACCGATCACGCCCAGCAGCGACACGCCCATCAGCGCCCAGGTCATGACCGTGGCGACCGCGTCGATCAGGTGCTTGGTTTCGGCATCGCCGCGCTTGGCGTGGTATTCGCCCAGGATCGGCACGAAGGCTTGCGAGAACGCGCCTTCGCCGAAGATACGCCGCAACAGGTTGGGAATCCGGAACGCCACGTTGAAGGCGTCGGTCATGTCCGAAGCGCCGAACGCACGGGCAATTAGGATTTCGCGCACCAGGCCCGTGATGCGCGAGAGCATGGTCAGGCTGCTGATGGTGGCGAGCGCTTTGAGCAGGTTCAAGGTGAGTGGGCGGGAAGCGGTGGATCGGGCAGGCGCGGGCTGGCGGGCATGGTGGCGTGCGGGCCGCGGATCGCGCGCAGGCGCCGGGATGGCGGTTCAGACGCCCGCCGCGCGGCAAAGTTGCCGCAACTGCACGCCGCGTGCGACGAAAGTGGCGCCTATTATACGGATCGTCCCGGCTGCAGCCCGGCGTCGCGTGGTATACCGAGGTCGGCCTTGCGTGTGGCTTCTGCGTGTGTGTATAATTGCCGATTCACAAGGACAGCTGCGTTCCGGATTCGTGTGTCAGTGCATCCCGGGTCGCTTGATATGACTTAATTGTTGTGTCCCCCGCGGCACGCATCTGAATTCAGGATATTTATTTAAATGGCAAATTCCGCACAAGCCCGCAAGCGCGCTCGCCAAGCCGTTGCTCAGAACGCTCACAACTCCAGCCTGCGCTCGCGCCTGCGCACCGCCGTGAAGGCCGTTCGCAAGGCCATCGACGCCGGCGACAAGGCTGCAGCTGCTGAAATCTTCAAGAATTCGCAAGCTACCATCGACAGCATTGCCGACAAGAAGATCGTGCACAAGAACAAGGCTGCACGTCACAAGTCGCGTCTGTCGGCCGCCATCAAGGCCATGGCTGCCTGATAGCTGCCAGGCCGCTGCGGCGGCCTCCTGCGGGAACTGCATAGGGCCCGCCCAACAAAAAAGCTCGTCATCCGACGAGCTTTTTTGCTTTCCGGTCGCCGCATCTTCTGCGGCTCCGGCTGCTTATTCGAGCGAGCAGGCCTCAACCAGTTGCAGGTTGTTGTCGCGGGCGAAGTTCAGGACGAAATCCAGGGCCTTGGGCTCGATCTCGCGCAGGCGCACATCGACTACCACGCATTTGGTGTTGCCGGCGAAGATCGGGCGCACGTAGGGCGAGTAGGTCAGGCGGGGATCGCCGGTATCGCCTTCGGGCCGGAATTGCGCCATCACGCCGCACAGTCGTTCTGCCCAGTCGCTTGGGCGGAAGGTCTTGCCCTCCTTGGTAATGCCTTGGATGAAGTATTCGCGAACATTGGGGTTCATGAGACTGGGCGACTGCGGGTGAGGCGAGGTGACTCGACGGAAAACCCGCGGAACGGGCGCCCGTTTGACGCGGCCGGCGAACGTTTGGTTCGCTCTTTCCGGCCGGGGTGGCGGGGCGTCGGTGTCTGCGGGGGCACTTTTGATGCCGGCGGCGGGCAGCGGCAAGGGTATGCCGGGCCCCGCGTGAATCAGCGAGTATTATATCTTATATAAGACTTGCGCATAAGCCCGAATTCCTGTCAGGAAGCTGTCAGCGGGTGCCGGGCCGGGTTCTTCCGGGCTCGCCAAAGCAGAAATAATCCCTTATGATCGTTGCACGTAAATTGCGTATGCGACGCGAAAGGCGGCTCCGCGACGCGCTTCTGTCATGCAGGCCGTGACGGCGTGTCTCCTCTGGGCCGCCTTCTTTTGTTTTATGAGCTCAACCCCGATCAAGCATTACCTCCAGTTCAGCGACTTGACTCCCGACGAGTACGAGTACCTGCTGGACCGCGCACGGATCCTCAAGGCCAAGTTCAAGAACTACGAAACATGGCACCCGCTGCACGACCGCACGCTGGCCATGATCTTCGAGAAGAACTCGACGCGTACGCGCCTGTCGTTCGAAGCCGGCATCCACCAGCTCGGCGGCCACGCGGTGTTCCTCAACACGCGCGATTCCCAGCTGGGCCGCGGCGAGCCGATCGAGGATGCGGCGCAGGTGATCTCGCGCATGGTCGACATCATCATGATCCGCACCTTCGGGCAGGACATTATCGAACGCTTCGCCGCGCATTCGCGCGTGCCGGTCATCAATGGCCTGACCAACGAATACCATCCTTGCCAGGTCCTGGCCGACGTGTTCACCTACATCGAGCAGCGCGGCAGCATCCGCGGCAAGACCGTGGCATGGATCGGCGACGCCAACAACATGGCCTACACCTGGATCCAGGCGGCCGAGCGCCTGGGCTTCACCTTCCATTTTTCGGCGCCTCCGGGCTACCAGCTCGATGCGGCAATGGTGCCGGCATCGGCCGCAGGCCAGCTCAAGGTGTTCGACGATTCGCTGGCGGCCTGCCAGGGTGCCAGCCTGGTGACCACCGACGTGTGGACCAGCATGGGCTTCGAGGCCGAGAACGAGGCGCGCAAGCGCGCCTTCCAGGACTGGATGGTGACCACGGCCATGATGGACCGCGCCCAGCCGGACGCGCTGTTCATGCACTGCCTGCCGGCCCACCGTGGCGAGGAAGTCGAGGCCGCGGTGATCGACGGTCCGAAGAGCGTGGTCTGGGACGAGGCGGAAAACCGCCTGCACGTGCAGAAGGCGCTGATGGAATACCTGCTCTGCGGCCGCTACTGAAGCGCGCGCCGGCAGGCACAAGGGGAGGGGCCGCGATGGCCCCTCTTTTTACGTGACCGCATCCACATGAATGCAATCAAGGAGATAAAAGTGAGCCAGTTCGACAATGTATCGGTCGTCAAGAAGGCCAACCTGTATTTCGATGGCAAGTGCGTGAGCCACACCGTGCTGTTCGCCGATGGCACGCGCAAGACGCTGGGCGTGATTTTCCCGTCGACACTGACGTTCAACACCGGCGCCCCGGAGATCATGGAAGTCAACGCGGGCGTGTGCCGCGTGCGCCTGGCCGGCTCGGATGCCTGGCAGACCTATGGCGCCGGCCAGCAGTTCAGCGTGCCGGGCAACAGCAGCTTCGATATCGAAGTGCAGGAAACCCTCGACTACGTCTGCCACTTCGCCTGATCGTGGCCACGGAGCCGGTCAGAGCACGACCGGTTCCGGCTCGATGCGCACGCCGAAGCGGGCCTGGACCGTATCGGCGATGCGCGTGGCCAGCGCCAGCAGCGCTGCGCCAGTGCCGCCGCCATGGTGCACCAGCACCAGCGCCTGCTTGCCATAGACGCCCACCGGGCCGTCATCGAATCCCTTGAAGCCGCAGCGATCGATCAGCCAGCCGGCGGCCAGCTTGAACGTGCCGTCGGGCTGGGCATAGCTGACAAGGTCGGGATGGCTGGCCAGCAGCGCGTGCCGTTGCTCGGCGCTGACCAGTGGATTCTTGAAGAAGCTTCCTGCATTGCCGATCTGCGCCGGGTCCGGCAGCTTGCGCGAACGGATGGCAATCACCGCATCGCGGATCGCCGCGGCATCGGGTGCCGCATGGCCCTCGAGTTCCCGCGCCAGTTCCCCATAGGCAAGCACCGGTTGCCAGTCACGCGGCAGGCGCAACATCACCGCCGTGATGATGTAGCGGTCGCGGCCCGCCTGCTTGAACAGGCTGTCGCGGTAGCCGAACGCGCATTGTTCCAGGTCGAGGTCCACGAAGCGCAGGGTCTGACGGTCCAGCGCGCGCAAGCCCGCGAAGCGTTCGCGCAGTTCCACGCCATAGGCCCCGATGTTCTGGATCGGCGCCGCCCCTGCGGTGCCGGGGATCAACGCCAGGTTTTCGAGGCCGGGCAGGCCGTCGGCGATGGTGCGGCAGACCAGGCCATGCCAGTTCTCGCCGGCACCGGCAGTGACCAGCCATGCGTCGGGATCGGTCTCCACGCGGTATCCCGGAATCTCCATCAGCAGCACCAGCGCATCGAGATCCGCGGTCAGCACGACATTGCTGCCGCCACCAAGCACCACCAGCGGCAGGCCGCTGGCGCGCGGGTCTGCCAGCGCGGCCAGCAGGTCGGCTTCGCTGCGGACATGGACGGCATAGCGCGCGCGGACATCGAATCCGAATGTATTGTGGCGGCGCAGGGGATAAAATTCGTGGAAATCTGCCATGCAAGCTAGAGGTGATGCGGCCGCCACAGTGCGGCCGGGCGCCCCATGGGTGCGAGGCAGGCTGGATTATACGGAAGTGCCGGCGCGGCCCGTCCGGGCCGCGGATGCCGGACAAGCGAGCAACAAGGAGAATGCAATGCCGTCGTTTGACGTAGTGTGCGAAGCCAACATGGTCGAGGTCAAGAATGCGGTCGAACAGGCCAACAAGGAGATCTCGACGCGTTTCGATTTCAAGGGTTCGGACGCACGGGTCGAGCAAAAGGAAGGCGAACTGACCGCCTTCGCGGACGATGACTTCAAGCTGGGCCAGGTCAAGGATGTGCTGATCAACAAGATGGCCAAGCGCAATGTCGATGTGCGCTTCCTCGACTACGGCAAGGTCGAGAAGATCAGCGGCGACAAGGTCAAGCAGGTCATCACCATCAAGAAGGGCGTGACCGGCGACCTGGCCAAGAAGATCGTGCGCATGATCAAGGACAGCAAGATCAAGGTCCAGGGCAGCATCCAGGGCGATGCCGTGCGGGTTTCCGGCACCAAGCGCGACGACCTGCAGAGCGTGATCGCGATGCTGCGCAAGGACGTGTCCGAGGCGCCGCTGGACTTCAACAACTTCCGGGACTGATTCCCGTACGGGCGCCGGTGCAATGCCGGCGCCGAGCGAGGCTGCGGGCTGCGCTCAGCGCGGCTGCGGCAGCCCCCCGATCTTCGCGCCGGTCCGGATACCCTTCTGCGCGAACCATCCCTTGTTCATTTCGAGCGCGTAGCGGATCGCTGCCTTGGGGCAGTGGTTGTCTTGCGTCTGCGGCGCCATGTCCTCGATATTGACGATGCTGCCGTCATCGGCCAGGAAGGCGATCGACAGCGGCAGGTCCGTATTCTTCATCCAGAAGCAGTGTCCGGCCTTCTGTTCGAACACGAACAGCATGCCGGCATTGGCCGGCATAGATTTGCGGTACATCAGCCCCTGCTCGCGCGCCGCGGGCGTCGACGCGACCTCTGCCTGAATGGCGTACATCCCCGCCGTAAGGGGCACTACGGGCAGCGCGCTCTGTGCGTGGGCCAGCCCGGTGACGGTGGCGGCCAGCAGGATGCAACGGGAAAGCAGGGTCTTGGTCAGGATTCGCATGGCAATGCGGCTGGGATTCGATGGCAGGCGCAAGCATAGCGCACGCACGGGCGGACTGAGCGGCGGGCCTGGCGGATATAAAAAAAAGGCAGGTTGCCGGGCAACCTGCCTTTTGCGTCTGCGGCGGATTGCTGCCGCGGCTACGTGCTTACTGCGCAGCCGGAGCCGAAGCGGCGGGAGCCGAAGCTGCCTTCTTCGAGTGCTTCTTGTGCGAGCTCTTCTTCTTGGTGGCCTTCGGAGCTTCCTTGGCGGCCGGAGCTGCTTCGGTAGCAGCCGGAGCCGAAGCCTGGGCAAAAGCGCCGGTAGCGAACAGGCCAACAACCAGGGCAGCGATCAGTTTTTTCATTGCGATTACCTCGAAGAGTGACTGTAGTCGGAAAGTTGGCGCGCAATTGGGCGCGTCACCGACAACAACGAGGACACCGCCCACTGCGTTGACGTGATGGGTGTTAGTTTTTGTAACGCACTCGGCCTTTGTTGCCGGCGCCAGTCCCGCGTGCCCGGGCGGGACCCTCCCCGGAGCCGCGTGGCGCGGGTTGCGGGGCACGCGCGGGTGGCAGGCCGAGCAGGTCCGGTGCCACGACGCGGGACTGCCCGGGCTGCAGGCCGAGCTCGCGCAGGTCAAGCCGGCCGATGGTGGCGCGCACCAGGCGCAGGGTCGGGAAGCCGACCGCTGCGGTCATGCGGCGGACCTGGCGGTTCTTGCCTTCGCGAATCTGCAGTTCGAGCCAGCTGGTCGGGATGGCGGCGCGATAGCGTACGGGCGGATGCCGGGGCCAGAGCCAGGACGGCTCCGCGACCGCGCGGACCTTGGCTGGCAGGGTGCGGAAATCGCCGAGATCGACGCCCTCTCGCAGACGCGCCAGCGCGTGCTCGTCGGGGATGCCCTCTACCTGGGCGAAGTAGGTCTTGGCCAGCTTGTGGCGCGGATCGGCGATCCGCGCTTGCAGACCGCCGTCATCGGTGAGCAGCAGCAGGCCCTCGCTGTCGGCGTCGAGGCGGCCAGCCGGGTACACGCCAGGTGTCGCGATCCACTCGGCCAGCGTCGGCCGCGAGGGGTGCTCGGAAAACTGGCTCATGGTGCCAAAGGGCTTGTTCAGGGCAATCAGCGTCATGGGGCAGCAGTATGCCGCAGTCCGGCCAGTTGCCGGCCTGGCGCGGCCTGGCTCAATGGCAGATCATAAGGAATTGCTGCATAATAGTTGGCTAGTCTTGTGTCTTATATAAGACTGACATGGTGCGGCGCAACGCAGGCGGTCGCTTGCCTCCAGCTACAATGCCTACGCTGCGCCTCCCTCATTTTGCTGCCGGGTCGTGTGCCAGGCGGCCGTCTTAACCGTTCCGTACTGGAGACGTCATGTACCAACACATCAAGGTCCCGGCTGGCGAGAAGATCACGGTCAACCAGGATTTCTCGCTGAATGTCCCGGACAATCCGATCATTCCTTACATTGAAGGCGACGGTACGGGCCTGGATATCACTCCGGTGATGATCAAGGTAGTGGACGCCGCGGTGGCCAAGGCCTACGCCGGCAAGCGCAAGATCTCGTGGATGGAGATCTATGCCGGCGAGAAGTCGACCAAGGTCTACGGCCCGGATGTGTGGCTGCCCGACGAGACCCTGGACGTGCTCAAGGACTACGTGGTCTCGATCAAGGGCCCGCTGACCACGCCGGTCGGTGGCGGCATCCGTTCGCTGAATGTGGCCTTGCGCCAGCAGCTCGACCTGTATGTGTGCCTGCGCCCCGTGCGCTACTTCAAGGGCGTGCCTTCGCCGGTGCGCGAGCCGGAAAAGACCGACATGGTCATCTTCCGCGAGAACTCCGAAGACATCTACGCCGGCATCGAATGGGAAGCCGAAAGCGCGCAGGCCAAGAAGCTGATCGCCTTCCTGCAGAACGAGATGGGCGTGAAGAAGATCCGCTTCCCCGAAACCTCGGGTATCGGTATCAAGCCCGTGTCGAAGCACGGCACCCAGCGCCTGGTGCGCAAGGCCATCCAGTACGCCATCGACAACGACAAGCCGTCGGTGACGCTGGTGCACAAGGGCAACATCATGAAGTTCACGGAAGGTGGTTTCCGTGACTGGGGCTATGAGCTGGCCCAGGCGGAATTCGGCGCCGAGCTGGTCGACGGCGGCCCGTGGTGCAAGTTCAAGAATCCGAAGACCGGCCGCGACATCGTCATCAAGGACGCGATCGCCGACGCCTTCCTGCAGCAGATCCTGCTGCGTCCGGCCGAATACTCGGTGATCGCCACGCTGAACCTGAACGGCGACTATATCTCCGACGCGCTCGCGGCGCAGGTCGGCGGCATCGGCATCGCGCCGGGCGCGAACCTGTCCGACTCCGTGGCCATGTTCGAAGCCACCCACGGCACGGCGCCCAAATACGCCGGCAAGGACTACGTGAATCCGGGCTCGGAAATCCTGTCGGCCGAAATGATGCTGCGCCACATGGGTTGGACCGAGGCGGCGGATCTGATCATCGCGTCGATGGAAAAGTCGATCCTGTCCAAGAAGGTGACCTATGACTTCGCGCGCCTGCTGGAAGGCGCGACGCAGGTGTCATGCTCCGGCTTCGGCCAGGTGATGATCGACAATATGTGATCCGATAATATGTGATCCACTGGTCGGCAGGCGCCCGCGCGCGTCTGCAGGCAAGACCCCGGCGCCGCCATGCGGCTACCGGGGTTTTTTCTTGCCCGGCGCGCACGCGTTGGCTAGAACGTGAGGGTGTCCGCAAACGCCGGAGTCCGCAGATGGAAGATCCGTTTCGCCGCACCGCGCTAGCCCCGGCCCTGTTCTACAGGGAACCGCTGGGTGCGCTCGACTGGCTCGAACAGGCGTTCGGTTTCACGCGCACCATGGTCATCACGGACGGCCAGGGCCAGCTGGCGCATGCCGAAATGCGTTTCGGAGACAGCTACCTGATGATAGGGAGCGAGTGGGCCGACTACACGGCAAGCCCCGCCAGCGTGCAGGGCAAGAACACGCAGTCCGTCCATGTCCATCTGCAGGACGGGCTGGATGCACATTGCGAACGCGCCCGTGCCGCCGGCGCGGTGATCATGCGCGAGCCGGAAGACCAGTTCTACGGCGATCGTGTCTACGCCACCCGCGATCCGGAAGGCCATGTCTGGACCTTCGGCCAGACCGTGCGGCGGGTCAGCCGGGAAGAGGCCGAGCAGGCCAGCGGGCTGAAGATCGAAGGCTGGATCTGAGCGGGTCCCAGGGTTTGCGGCATGGCCACCGCGCAGAATGCAGAAAGCCCGGCACGAAGCCGGGCTTTCGGGCGGATGCGGTAGCGTGCAGCTGAGAGCCGTGCAACGGCATTGCCGCTGCCCTGAGGGCGGCGGCCAGGCTGGCGCGGATCCCGTTCCGGGGGAGTTCCCCCCGCATCCTTGGTGACCACCCCGAAGCTCTGCCGGCCCGGGTGCGGTCGCGGCGCACTTCAGGCCGAGGCGTCCTGGATGTTGGTGGCCTGTTTGCCCTTCGGGCCCTGGACCACTTCAAACGAGACGCGCTGACCTTCCTTCAGCGTCTTGAAGCCCGCCATCTGGATTGCCGAAAAGTGCGCAAACAGTTCTTCTTCGCCTTCGTCCGGCTTGATGAAACCGAAGCCCTTGGCGTCATTGAACCATTTGACGATACCGCTTGCCATATACTCCCCCAACGAAATAGCAGATTTCAAAGCGGGGAAGCCTGCGGCCAGCTGGATGACACGCGCTGCGGCGCCATGACAGCCGCTTCCCTTCGGGATGCGGTCGGCAATGACGCAGCATGGTGAATCGCGTGGCGACGCCGCCGGCTTTGTCTGCCGGGCAGGCCGCCACTGGTTCGTAAGCCTCCCTGCTCACGGATCACCCGGTCCGGCCTTTTGCTTGGCTCGCTGGCCTGAACCCGGTGTGCGACCGATTCTTCTGGCAAACCAATCTACTGTCAAGCTGGCGGATTCCCCACTGCCGACAGGGTGTGGCGGGAAAGGGACGGCGGCTGATGGTACCGTGTGGGGGTGCGCACGGTGGCGGGGCACGCGCGGCGGCTGTCTGCGGACGTGTGCCACCCACGTGCATCGCAGTGCCTTTGGCGCTGTCCGAACAACGCGGAATGGGTGGCGCGGCTCTTGAATCCTGCCACTCTTCCCCAAATTGCAGAGTTGCGAGTAAGGGTTAGAATAAAGCCATGGCTACACGGCTGGCGAATGTCCCACAACGCGAAGCAGGCACCATTCTGGAGCGGAAAGAGCAGGCGCTCAAGCCGCCCGCTATGTACAAGGTGGTGCTGCTCAATGACGACTACACTCCGATGGAGTTTGTAGTCATGATCCTGCAACAGTATTTCAGCAGGGACCGTGAGACGGCGACGCAGATCATGCTCACCGTTCATCGGGAAGGTAAGGGCGTCTGCGGTATCTACACCAGAGATATCGCCGCGACAAAAGTCGAGCTGGTGTCAACGCACGCGCGGCAAGCGGGCCACCCCTTGCAGTGCGTGATGGAGGAAGCATGATTGCGCAAGAATTGGAAGTGAGCCTGCACATGGCGTTCGTTGAGGCCCGGCAGGCACGCCACGAGTTCATTACCGTGGAGCACCTGCTGCTGGCGTTGCTCGACAACCCGACGGCGGCTGAGGTCTTGCGCGCCTGCGCGGCCAATATCGAGGACTTGCGCACCAGCCTGAAGAATTTCATCGCTGACAACACACCGGTCGTCCCCGGCACGGATGAGGTCGACACCCAGCCCACGCTCGGTTTCCAGCGCGTGATCCAGCGCGCGATCATGCACGTGCAGTCCACCTCCAACGGCAAGAAGGAAGTGACCGGTGCCAACGTGCTGGTCGCCATCTTCGGCGAGAAGGATTCGCATGCCGTTTACTACCTGCAACAGCAGGGTGTGACGCGCCTGGACGTGGTCAACTTCATCAGCCACGGCATCCGCAAGGATCAGTCCGAGCCAGCCAAGCATGGTGACGGCACGGGCGAAGGCGAAGGCGGCGACGGCAAGGAAAGCCCGCTCGAGCAATACACCCAGAACCTGAACGCGCTGGCCAAGGCCGGCAAGATCGACCCGCTGATCGGCCGCGAAAGCGAAGTCGAGCGCGTGGTGCAGGTGCTGTGCCGCCGGCGCAAGAACAACCCGCTGCTGGTCGGCGAGGCTGGCGTCGGCAAGACCGCGATTGCGGAAGGCCTGGCCTGGCGCATCACCAAGAACGAGGTGCCGGACATCCTCGAAAAGGCCACGGTGTACTCGCTCGACATGGGCGCGCTGCTGGCCGGCACCAAGTACCGCGGCGATTTCGAGCAGCGCCTCAAGGGCGTGCTGAAGTCGCTGAAGGACAATCCGAACGCGATTCTCTTCATTGACGAGATCCATACGCTGATCGGCGCGGGCGCCGCCTCGGGCGGCACGCTGGACGCGAGCAACCTGCTCAAGCCGGCACTGTCGTCGGGCCAGCTCAAGTGCATCGGCGCGACCACCTTTACCGAGTACCGCGGTATCTTCGAAAAGGACGCGGCGTTGTCGCGGCGCTTCCAGAAGATCGACGTGGTCGAGCCGTCGGTCGACCAGACCGTGCAGATCCTGCGTGGCCTGAAGTCTCGCTTCGAGGAGCACCACGGCGTCAAGTACGCGGCTTCGGCGCTGACCGCCGCGGCCGAACTGTCGGCACGCTTCATCACCGACCGTCACCTGCCCGACAAGGCCATCGACGTGATCGACGAGGCTGGCGCGGCGCAGCGCATCCTGCCGAAGTCCAAGCAGAAGAAGACCATCGGCAAAAGCGAGATCGAGGACATTGTCTCGCGCATCGCCCGCATCCCGCCGCAAAGCGTGAACCAGGACGACCGCAGCAAGCTGCAGACGCTGGAGCGCGACCTGAAGTCGGTGGTGTTCGGCCAGGACCCGGCCATTGAGGCGCTGGCGTCGGCCATCAAGATGTCGCGCGCGGGCCTGGGCAAGACCGACAAGCCGATCGGCTCCTTCCTGTTCTCGGGCCCCACGGGCGTGGGCAAGACCGAAGTTGCCAAGCAGCTCGCCTTCATCATGGGCATCGAGCTGCTGCGCTTCGACATGTCCGAATACATGGAGCGCCATGCGGTCAGCCGGCTGATCGGCGCGCCGCCGGGATACGTTGGCTTTGACCAGGGCGGCCTGCTGACCGAGGCCGTCACCAAGAAGCCGCACTGCGTGCTGCTGCTGGACGAAATCGAGAAGGCGCATCCGGATATCTTCAATATCCTGCTGCAGGTCATGGACCACGGCTCGCTGACCGACAACAACGGCCGGCGCGCTGATTTCCGCAACGTGATCATCATCATGACCACCAACGCGGGGGCGGAGACCATGAACCGCGCCACCATCGGCTTCACCACGTCGCGCGAGCAGGGCGACGAAATGGCCGACATCAAGCGCATGTTCACGCCGGAGTTCCGCAACCGGCTGGACGCGATGATCAGCTTCCGTTCGCTGGACGAGGAAATCATCCTGCGCGTGGTGGACAAGTTCCTGATGCAGCTGGAAGAGCAGCTTCACGAGAAGAAGGTGGAAGCCAGCTTCAGCGAGAAACTGCGCAAGTTCCTGGCACACAAGGGCTTCGATCCGCTGATGGGTGCCCGCCCGATGCAACGCCTGATCCAGGACATGATCCGCAAGGCCCTGGCCGACGAGCTGCTGTTCGGCAAGCTGGTGTCCGGAGGCAAGGTGGTGGTCGATCTCGACGACCAGGACCAGATCAAGCTCGACTTCTCCGAAGCCGATCCGGAGCCGCCGGAGGCGCCGGAAAGCGAGCAACGCGCGGAGGTCTGACCGGCGCACGCGGACATTGTCTGCAATTGCGGCCATCCTCGGGCAAAATACAGGGGCGGCAGTAATGCCGCCCTTTGTTTTTTGTCCCGGTAGCCGGCTGGCCGCCTCTTCCTGAAAGACCGATGTCCCGTCCCGAACGCACGCGGCTGCGCCGCATGCTGCTCAAAGTCCTGCCATTGGCCGGCACGCCCCTGACGGCGGTGCAAGCCTTTGCAGCCAGCGCGCCCGCCGACTCGCCCATGAGTGGCCGTCCGATCACGATGGTCCTGCCATTCCCGCCGGGTGGCAGTGTAGATATCGTGGCGCGCCAGTTGCAGCCGGGCCTCAAGACCTTGCTGGGCCAGACGGTCGTGGTCGACAACAAGCCGGGCGCGGGCGGGCTGATCGCCTCGAGCACGGTCGCGCGCGCAAAGCCCGATGGCAATACCTTGCTGATGGCGTTCGATACCCACGCGATCAACCCGTTCGCCTACAAGCAACTGCCCTACGACACGTTCCGCGATTTCACGCCAATTTCGCAGCTGGTGCGTTTCCCGCTGGTCATCGCCGCCAACCCGGCACTGCCGGCCTCGAACGTGCGCGAGCTGGTGGCGCTGGCCAAGGCCAAGCATGACGGCGTGCGCTATGCCTCGTCCGGCATTGGCAGCCTCAACCAGCTTGCGGCGGAAGCGCTGGCAACGGAGACCGGCGTGCACATGCTGCACGTGCCGTACAAGGGCGGCGGCCCGGCCGTGCAGGCCGTGCTGTCGAATGAGGTCGACATCTTCTTCAGCAGCTATGCGGCCGTACAGGCCCACGTCGCGGCCAAGACCATCAAGGTGCTCGGTGTTACCGGCACCAGCCGCCTGAAGCAACTGCCGCAGGTGCCGACGGTGGCGGAGCAGGGCGTGCGCGGGTTTGAGGCGTATTCCTGGATCGGCGTCTTCGGCCCGGCAGGCATGGCACCCGCCACCGTGAGCCGCATCCACGACGCACTGGTGGAATCGCTGCATCAACCGCGCGTGGTCGATGCCCTGGCCGCGCAAGGATTCGAGATCGTCGGCGGCACGCCCGCCGAACTTGGCAGCCTCGTGCGCCATGAGCACGACAAATGGCAGGCCGTGGCGCGCAAAGCCAATATCCAGTTCGAGTAATGGCAAGCAAAGCTGAAATGTTCGACCATGCCGTCGTGGTCTGCCCCGATCTTGATGCCGGCGCCGAGGCCTGGCGCCGGCTCGGCTTTACGCTGACGCCGCGCGGCTATCACACGCTGGGTTCACAGAACCACTGCGTCATGCTGGCGCGCGACTACATCGAACTGCTGCACGTCACGGCGCCCAGTCCGAGCCGGCAGTACTACTGGGAAGTGCAATCCCGCGGCGGCGGCTGTGCGGCGATGTCATGCAAGAGCGCCGATGCCTTCGCCACGGCAGCTCGCCTGCGCGAGGGGGGCTGGCATACTTCGGACCCGATCGAGTTTTCCCGGCCGGTGGTACTGGACGATGGCAGCGAGCACGCCGCCACGTTTCGCGTCACGGCACTCGACGACGCGCCGGGCGCGCGCTATTTCGTCTGCGAACATCGCACGCCCGAACTGCTGTGGCGGCCGGAATGGACGCGGCACGCCAATGGCGCGCGGGCGATCTCGTCGATGTTCCTGGTGGTGGCGCCGGCGCTGGTGGACGCGACCGGCCGTGCCTATGCGGAACTGACCGGCGGCGAATTGACCCAGCTGAGCGACCATATCTGCAGTCTGGCGGTGGACGACGCCACGCTGGTCGTCAGTACGCCCCAGGCACTGGCAGCGGCAACCGGGACGTCGCACGTCCAGCGCGAGGTGCCTGGTTATGCGGCAATCCGCCTGCGCACCGATGCGCTGGCAGAAGCACGCCGGATCTGGCGTGCGGCGGGCATCCCTGCCCAGGACCTCGGGCCGCACGAGACCTTGATTCCGGGGAGCGCCGCCGGCGGCGTCGCCCTGTTGTTCGAACAACAGGGCTGAAGCACGGCAGGCTCAGGCGCTGGCCTTGGCGTGGTGCACGCCGGTCGAGCCGAAACCGCCGGCGCCGCGCTCGCTGCTTTCCGAGAATTCTTCCACCGTCGTGAATACCGGGCGCAGCACGGGCACGAACATCATCTGCGCAATGCGCTCGCCCGGCTGGATCACGATGGGCTCGGTACCGGGTGCGTTGCGGTTCCACACGCTGACCATGATCTGGCCTTGGTAGTCGGCATCGATCACGCCAATCGAATTGCCCAGCACCAGTCCCTTCTTGTGGCCCAGCCCCGAGCGCGGCACGATGGTCGCCGCCATGTACGGGTTGCCCATATGCACGGCGATGCCGGCCGGCACCAGTTGCGCGGCGGTGCCCGGCGCGATCGACACGGGCGCGTCGACGCAGGCGTGCAGGTCGATGGCGGCGGCCATGTCGCTCTGGTAGGACGGCAGGCCCCACTCGTTCAGGCGGGAATCCAGCACCTTGATTTCAACGGACGGGTTCAGTTCTTGGCTCATTTCAGGATCGGTTCTGCGAATTGCCGGCAAGGCGGCTTGCCCTGCCGGGTTCAGTTTTCGGAATTCAGTTCAAATGCTTCGGCCAGCAGCTCGTACGTGCGCAGCCGGGCCGCATAGGTGGCGGTCACGCTGAGCACAACCAGCTCGTCCGCGGCGAACTGCTCGCGCAGGGCCAGCATGCGCTCCGTTACGCGTTCGGGTGTGCCGCAGATCGTGCGCGGTCGCTCGCGTTCGATGATCAGGCGGTCGCGCTCGGTCGGGACATGGCTTTCAGCCTGTTCCAGCGACGGGATCGGCGCATTGATGCCATAGGCCATCTGCAGCCGGCGCAGGTCCACGGCGCGTTCCAGTTCGGCCGCTTCGGCATCGGTGTCGGCGCAGATCACGAAGATCGCGGCGGCGCTGTAGGGGCGTGCCTCGTAGCCGGACTGGAAGTCATCGCGGTACTGCCGCGCGACCAGGTGGCCGGTGTGGGCGTTGATGAAATGAGCAAACGCAAACCGTAAGCCCAGGCGGGCGGCCAGCGCGCCGCCGTAGTCGCTGGAGCCCAGCACCCACAGTTCGGGCTGCGTATCTACCACGGGCTGCAGCAGTACCCCTTCGGCCAGGTGGCCGGGCGGTACGTCGCCGCGCAGCAGGCAAGACAGGTCGCGCACCTGCTCCTCGAACTGCGCGCCGCGGTCGTACTGGCCCATCGCGACGGCCTGCGCTGTGCGCATATCGCCGCCGGGCGCACGGCCCACGCCGAGGTCGATGCGGTTCGGAAACAGCCCCTCCAGCATGCGGAACTGCTCGGCGATCTTGAACGGGCTGTAGTAGGGCAGCATGACGCCGCCCGAGCCCAGCCGGATGCGCTGCGTGACGCTGCCGATGCGTGCCAGCATGACTTCGGGCGCCGGATTGCAGACGCCGCGCAGGCCGTGGTGCTCGGCGCACCAGTAGCGCGTGTAGCCGAGCGCGTCGGCCATCTGCGCAAGCTCTACCGTGGCAGCCAGCGCGTCACGCGCGGTATGGCCGGCGATGACCGGGCTCTGGTCGAGCACGGACAGGCGCAGCCGGGGTCGGTTCGCGGTCATATTGCGTCAGGGCTGGGCTCGGGCCGGCAGGCGCTGGCCGATGGCGGCCACGAGCTGGCGCGCCAGCGTGAGCTTGTCGGCGCGCGGCAGGCGCGTCATGCCGGCGGCATCGAACAGCACGATCTCGTTGTCGTCGAGGCCGAAGGTATGGTGGCCGATATTGCCCACCAGCAGCGGCACGCCCTTGCGCTGGCGCTTCTGCTCGCCGTACTGCTCAAGGTTCTCGCTTTCGGCCGCGAAGCCGACGCAGTAGGGCGCATCGGCGCGCGCCGCGACGGTGGCCAGGATGTCCGGGTTCTGCACGAACTGCAGCGTCGGCGTATCGGTATCGTTGGCCTTCTTGAGCTTCTGCTGCGCCACCTCGGCGGGGCGCCAGTCGGCCACGGCGGCGACTGCGACGAACACGTCCACGTCGCGCAGCTGGGCCAGCACGGTGTCGTGCATCTGCTGGGCGCTGCGCACGTCGGTGCGCACCACGCCACGCGGCGTGGGCAGACCGGTCGGGCCGGCCACCAGCAATACGTCGGCGCCGGCTTCGCGTGCGGCGCGGGCAATCGAAAAGCCCATCTTGCCCGACGAAAGATTGGTGACGCCGCGCACGGGGTCAATGGCCTCGAAGGTCGGGCCCGCCGTGATCAGCACGCGCTTGCCCGCGAGCGGCTTGGGCTGGAAGAAGGCGATGATGTCGTCGAGCAGTTCTTCCGGCTCCAGCATGCGGCCGTCGCCGACTTCGCCGCACGCCTGGTCGCCGCTGCCCGGTCCGAGAATGACGACACCGTCGTCACGCAGCTGCGCCGCGTTGCGCTGCGTCGGCGCTGCGGCCCACATCTGGCGGTTCATGGCCGGCGCCACCAGCAGCGGACAGTCGCGCGCAATGCACAGCGTGGTGAGCAGGTCGTCGCACAGGCCATTGGCGAGCTTGGCCAGGAAATCGGTCGATGCGGGCGCGATCACGATGGCGTCGGCCTCGCGCGAGAGGTCGATGTGCGCCATATTGTTGTCGACGCGCGCATCCCACTGCGACAGGAAGACCGGGCGGCCCGACAGGGCCTGCATGGTGACCGGGGTGATGAAATGGGTTGCCGCCTCGGTCATCGCCACCTGTACCGTGGCGCCGGCCTTGGTCAGCAGGCGGACCAGCTCGGCGGACTTGTAGCAGGCGATGCCGCCGGTCAGGCCGAGAACGATGTGCTTGCCGCGCAAATCCATGTGGGACTCGTCAGAGAAAGGGGTTTCGGCATGATACCGGCAGCGCGCGCAGGCTGCCGGAGGCGGCTTGGTGCCGGCTCAGTGCCGGCTCAGTGCCGACGAACGCGCCGCAGCTCGTCGACGATCAGCAGCACCGCGCCCACGGTGATGGCGCAGTCGGCCACGTTGAAGGCGGGCCAGTGGTAGTTGCGCACGTAGAAATCGAGGAAGTCGATCACGTGCCCGTAGACCACGCGGTCGACCACGTTGCCCACGGCGCCGCCCAGGATCAGCGATACGGCGAAGCAGAACAGCCGCTGGCCCGTGTGGCGGTACAGCAGCCAGACGATGAACGCGCCGACCACGAGGCCGAGCCCGGTGAAAAACCAGCGCTGCCAGCCGCCGGCATCGGCCAGGAAGCTGAACGCCGCGCCCTTGTTGTACACCAGGACCAGGTTGAAGAAGCTCGTCACCGGACGCGATTCGCCGTACATGAACGTACGCACGATGACGATCTTGAAGAACTGGTCCAGCACCACCACCAGCAGGGCGAACGCCATCCACAGCAGCGGCGTGGTGTTGCCCGAGGCCTTGTTATTGCGGCGTGCCGGGCGCGCGGAACGGGTCGTGGACGATGCCATCAGGCATGGCTCCTGTGTTCACCGGCACCGAACAGGTTGCTGTCGCAGCGGCCGCAAAGGGTCGGATGGTCGGGGTTCTCGCCGACGTCGGCGCGGTAATGCCAGCAGCGCTCGCACTTCGCGTGGTCCGAAGCCGCGACGGTGACCAGCAGGTCGCCAGCCTCGGGCGCGTGCTCGACCGTGGCCGCGGAGGTCAGCAACACGAAGCGCAGGTCGTCTCCCAGGCTCTGCAGCGCGGCCAGCACCGGGCCGCCGGCCTGGATGGTGACTTCAGCCTGCAGCGAGGAGCCGATCGCGCCTTCCACGCGTACCGCTTCGAGCTGCTTCGTGACTTCCGCGCGGACTTCGCGCAGCGTATGCCATTTCTGCAGCAGGTCGTCGGCCTCGTCCACTTCCGGCAGCGGGTAGTAGGTGCTCGTGAAGATGGTGTCGGTGTGGCCGGTGCCATGCGCGAACACCTGCCAGGCTTCCTCGGCGGTGAACGACAGGAACGGCGCCATCCAGTGCAGCATGGCCTGCGTGATGTGGTACAGCGCGTTCTGCGCCGCGCGGCGGGCCTTCGAGTCCGGCGCGGTGGTGTAGAGGCGGTCCTTCAGCACGTCCAGGTAGAAGCCGCCCAGGTCTTCCGAGCAGAAGGTCTGCAGCTTGGCCACCACCGGGTGGAACTCGTACGCCTCGTAGTGCGACAGCACCTCCTTCTGCAGGCGCTCGGTGAGCGCCACGGCGTACTGGTCGATCTCCAGCCATTCCGAAGCCGGCAGAGCGTGCTTCGCGTGGTCGTAGTCGGACAGGTTCGACAGCAGGAAGCGCAGCGTGTTGCGGATGCGGCGATAGCTTTCCACCACGCGCTTGAGGATCTCGTCCGAGATCGACAACTCGCCCGAGTAGTCGGTCGAGGCCACCCACAGGCGGATGATCTCGGCGCCCATCTTGTTGGCGATGTCCTGCGGCGACACGGTATTGCCGACCGACTTCGACATCTTGCGGCCCTCGCCGTCGACGGTGAAGCCGTGCGTCAGCAGCGCCTTGTACGGCGGCTTGCCATACAGCATCGACGCGGTCAGAAGCGACGAGTGGAACCAGCCGCGGTGCTGGTCCGAGCCTTCCAGGTACAGGTCCGCCAGGCGGCCATCGGCTTCATCGGCCGACGGGTCATACAGGTCGTCGCGATGCGAGCCGCGAATCACGGTCCAGTGCGTGGTGCCCGAATCGAACCACACGTCGAGCGTGTCGCGGTTCTTCTCGTACTGGTCGGCCTCGGCGCCGAGCAGTTCCTTCGGGTCCAGCGCCTGCCAGGCTTCAATGCCGTGCTGCTCGACGCGCTTTGCCACTTCTTCCAGCAGCTCGGGCGTGCGCGGGTGCAGTGCGCCGGTTTCCTTGTGGAGGAAGAAGGCCATCGGCACGCCCCACTGGCGCTGGCGCGACAGCGTCCAGTCCGGGCGGTTGGCGATCATATTGTGCAGGCGCTGCTTGCCCCAGGACGGGTAGAACTCGGTGGCCTCGATGCCGGCCAGCGCGGTCTCGCGCAGCGTCGGCACCGCCGTGCCGTCCTGCTCGACCGGATCCACGTCCATGCCCGCGAACCACTGCGAGGTGGCGCGGTAGATGATCGGCGTCTTGTGGCGCCAGCAGTGCATGTAGCTGTGGGTGTACTTGTGCGAGTTGAACAGGTTGCCGGACGCCTTCAGCACCTCGACGATCTTCGGGTTCGCATCCCAGATCGACAGGCCGCCGAACAGCGGTAGCGTGCCCGCGTACACGCCGTTGCCCATCACCGGGCTGATGATGTCGTGGTCGCTCATGCCGTGCGCCTTGCACGACTGGAAATCCTCCACGCCATAGGCCGGCGCCGAGTGCACGATGCCCGAGCCGGTGTCGGTGGTCACGTAGTCGCCGAGGTAGATCGGCGACAGGCGGTCATAGCCGGCGTCCATCTTCGCCAGCGGATGGTGGAAGCGGATCTCCGACAGCGCGGCACCGGTGGCGGTTGCCACGACCTTGCCTTCCAGTTCGTAGATCTTGAGCTGTTCCTCGACGCGCTCGGTCGCCAGGATCAGGTAGCCGCGCGGCGTGTCGACCAGCGCGTATTCGACTTCCGGATGCACATTGAGCGCCTGGTTGCTCGGGATCGTCCACGGCGTGGTGGTCCAGATCACGATCCAGCCCGGCCTGGCGTTCAGCTGCTCGAACGGCATCTTGAAGGCGTGCGCGAGCTTGTCCGTCTCGGCGAACGGGAAGCCCACGTCGATCGACAGGTCGACCTTGTCCTTGTACTCGACCTCGGCCTCGGCCAGTGCCGAACCGCAGTCAAAACACCAGTTCACCGGCTTGAGGCCGCGGAACACATAGCCCTTTTCCATGATCTTGCCGAGGGCGCGGATCTCGTCGGCCTCGTTGCTGTAGTTCATGGTCAGGTAGGGATGGTCCCAGTCGCCGAGTACGCCCAGGCGTTCGAAGTCCACCATCTGGCGCTTGATCTGCTCGGTGGCGTAGGCACGTGCCTTGGCCTGGACTTCCTGCACCGGCAGGCCCTTGCCGAACTGCTTCTCGATCTGGATCTCGATCGGCATGCCGTGGCAGTCCCACCCCGGCACGTAGACGGCGTCCAGGCCGGTCAGCCCGCGCGCCTTGACGATCATGTCCTTGAGGACCTTGTTGACCGCGTGGCCGATGTGGATGTCGCCGTTGGCGTACGGCGGGCCATCGTGCAGCACGAACTTCTTGGCGCCCTTGCGGGCCGCGCGGATCTTCTTGTAGAGCTGCTTGTCCTGCCACTGCTTGACCCACTGCGGTTCACGCTTGGGCAGGTCGCCGCGCATCGGGAAGGCGGTGTCCAGCAGGTTGACCGGATATTTGCTTTTCTCGGGCTTGGCGCGTTTGTCGTTGGACATGTCGATTCTCGGGGCAATTCGTTTGGCGCGCACGCGGCCGCGTATGGGAGCCGATATGGGCGTGCGCGCAGGAAAGACGGGATGAGGCGGAGCGCGAACCGGCACCGCGCGGTGCCGGGCCGCTAGCTAATTCGGTCGGTGGCGGACGTGGCGAAGTCGCGGCCGCCAGCGCCCTCGGCGCGGCCGGTGGAGGCGTCCGGCGCGGTCAGGCCGAAGAAGGCGCGCGCGTCGGCGCTGTCCTTGGCGATGGCCGCGGTCAGGTCTTCCAGGTTGTCGAAGCGCGCCTCGTCGCGCAGCTTCTTCATGAACTCCACCCGGATCAGCTTGCCGTACAGGTTCTCGTTGACGTCGAACAGGTGGACTTCCAGCAAGACGCGGCCGGCGTCCTCGATGGTCGGGCGCACGCCGATGCTGGCCACGCCCGGCAGCGGACGATCGGCAATGCCGTGGACCTGCACAACGAAGATGCCGTTGACCGCCGGACGCTTGTGCGAGATGCGCAGGTTCAGCGTCGGGAAGCCCAGGTCGCGGCCCAGCTTGCGGCCGTGGATCACGTGGCCGCTGATCGCATAGCCATGGCCAAGCAGGCGGCGCGCATGTTCGAGGTCGCCAACAGCCAGCGCCTGGCGCACGGCCGAGCTGGAGATGCGGATGCCGCCCTCGGATACCGAGCCCATCTGCTCCACGTCGAAGCCAAAGCGCTGGCCTGCGTCCTGCAGGTAGCTGAAATCACCAGCGCGCCTGGCACCAAAGCGGAAGTCGTCGCCGACCAGCACCCAGCGCGCGTGCAGGCCGTGCCACAGCACGTTCTCGACGAACGCCTGCGGCGACTGGCCGGCAAAGTGGGCGTTGAAGTGTTCCACCACCACGCGGTCGACGCCGTTGCGGCGCAGGCTCTCGAGCTTGTCGCGCAGCAGGGCGATGCGGGTCGGGGCCTTGTCCGGCGTGAAGAACTCGCGCGGATGCGGCTCGAACGTCATCACGCACAGCGGCAGGCCGCGTGCATCGGCCGCCGCGCGTGCACGCGCCAGCAGCGACTGGTGGCCGCGATGCACACCGTCGAAATTGCCGATGGTGAGCGCGCAGGGCGCGCGGCTCTCGGCGTTGGGCAGGCCGCGGAAGACTTTCACGGGGACGGCGGGAAATGTTTCGGGTAAAGCGGGCATTATAAGGCGAATGGGTCCGATTGCCCCTTCCGGGTGCCCCTGAGGCGGTCAGGTCCGCTGTTTTTGTGGCGCAACCGGCCTGTCGACATGGCGCAATGCCGCAAAAGGCGGCATGATATGCGCCACTCCAGACGCGCGGCGCATTGGCGGCCGGCCTGTCCCAGCTTTGACCCTCACATCCACTTGAACGCGCTGCTCAATCGGCTGTTGCCGCGATTCCTGCCGCCTCCCGGCGCCCAGCTCGATATCGAGACGCGTGCCAAGCTGATGGCAATTGTCCATAAGGCATCGCCGTCGGGCACGGTGGCGGCGGTGCTGCTGCCGGCCCTGACCATCCTTGCCTTCTGGGATTCGGCCGACCATGCCGCGCTGCTGGGCTGGGGCGTGGTGATGCTGGTGCTGGCCGGCGGCGGTGCATGGTTCTACCTGGGCTACCAGCGCGACGGTGCTTCCATGAGCCGTTCCGCGCACACGCGCAAGTGGTGGGGCAATATGCGCGGATTGGCTTTCCTGACCGGGCTGGCGTGGGGTAGTTCGGCGCTGCTCCATATGTATACGGGCTCCGAGGTCTTCTCCAGCGTGCTGTACCTGCTCAGTCTGGGCGTACTGGCGGGCGGGGCGGTATCGCAAGCGCCGGTGCCGTCAAACCTGGTCTATGCCGGCGTGCCGGTCGTGGTCCCGAACCTGCTGGTGGCCGAAATTGCCTTCCCGGGCCACGGCATCTACGTGCAGTTGCTGCTGATCATCTACGCGCTGATGTTGGGGCGCCACGCTCTTGGCCTGCAGGGCACGCTGGTCAGGGCGATCCAGCTCGAGGTCGACAGCCGCCGGCTGGCCAAGCAGTTCCAGGACGAAAAGGAGCGCGCCTTGCATGCGAGCGAGGAGAAATCGCGCTTCCTGGCCGCGGCCAGCCACGACCTGCGGCAGCCGGTGCACGCGCTGGTGATGCTGGTGGAAGCGTTGCGTGCGCGCAACCAGTCCACGGTGCTCCATCCGCTTGTCGAGCAGGTGGCGGCCGGGACGCAAACCATCGACTTGCTGTTCCGCTCCTTGCTGGACCTGTCCAAGCTGGAAGGCCGCAAGGTGCTGCCCACGCTGGAGCCATGCGAGCTGAGCGCGCTGATCCGCGACGTGATGAGCCAGTTCGCCGCCGATGCGCGGGAAAGCGGCCTGACGCTGACACCGCGCGTCCCCGACGAACTGTACGCCATGGCCGAGCCTGTGTTGCTGCGCCGCGCGCTGTTCAACCTGGTGCAGAACGCATTGCGCTATACGAAGCGCGGCGGCGTGCTGATCACGGCGCGCCAGCGTCGCAAGCACGTGCGGCTGGAGGTGTGGGACACCGGGGCCGGCATCCTGCCCGACCACTTGCCGGACATCTTCTCGCCGTACTACCAGGTCCATAACCCGCAGCGCGACCCGTCGCAGGGCCTGGGCCTCGGGTTGGCCATCTTCAAGGAGTGCGTGCGCCTGATGCGCGGCACCTATGGGGTACGTTCGGTACCTGGCAAGGGCTCTGTCTTCTGGTTCGCGCTGTCCACGGTGCCGGCCGAGACCGTAGCCAGCGTGCGCCAGATGCGCGCCATGGCCGCGGCCGAGGATTCCAAGCCGGACAAGCTGCAAGGCACGGTGCTGGTAGTCGACGACGATACCCAGATCCGCAAGGCCTGGATCGCGCTGATGGAGGCGTGGGGCATCCGTGTCGCCTGCGCCGCGCATGGCGCTGAAGCGGACGAGTTGTTTACCAGGGGCTTGCGGCCGGACATCATCTTCTGCGATCTGCGTCTGCCGGGCAGCGAAAACGGCCTGGATTTGCTGGAGCGCTGGCAGAACACCCAGCCGCAGGCGCGTAGCGCCCTGCTGACCGGCGATCTGAAATCCGCCGCGCTGGCGGCGGCGGAAGAGGCGGGATACTTCGTGTTGCCCAAGCCCGTGGACCCGGCGTCGCTGCGGATGCTGTTGCGCCGCTGGCTGCGTTCCGCAGGCTGAGGGGACGGCCCTGGCCGCGGCGCGGCTTTACTGGCGCAAGCGGAAGCGCTCCATGCGCGACATGACCTGCATGCGTGTCCGGACGCCGAGCCGCTGCAGGATGGCCGAGACATGCTCTTTCACCGTGTTCTCGGTCAGCCCCAGCCGGCGTGCGATCACCTTGTTGGGCAAACCTTCCAGCACCAGCGCGAGCACGGAGCCCTGACGCGGCGTCAGGCCGAGCTCCGAGGGCGTGACCGGGATGCCGTGGGCGGGCCCGAAGGACTGCGCGCGACCGTTGAGCGCTTCATCGCTCGGAAACGAGGTATCACCGGCGAGCACCTTGCGTACCGCGGAGGTAAAGGCGTGAGCGTCCAGGTGCTTGCCCACGAAGCCGCAGGCTGACAAGGCGCGGGCGCGGCCGACGATCTCCGGCGTGGCTTCGGCCGACATGAAAATGAAGCGGGCGCCCGGGATGACTGTCTTGAAAGACTGCATGGCATCGAAGCCGGTGCCATCGTTCAGCCAGATATCCAGCAGCACGATATCTGGGCGCAGGCCCTGCTGGAGGCTGGTCAGCGCTTCCCTGGCGCTGCCGGCGGCATGGACTGCAACATCAGGCATCACCTCCGTCAGGAACGCGGTAGTGCCTGACAAGGCCATAGGATGATCATCGACCACCAACAACGTCGGTGCAGCGTTCGACATGCTAATTCCCGTCTAATTTCCCGTTTCGTCCTTGTTGTCACCAGCATGCACAAAACTGGAGCGTGGACGTAGGACCCACTCTATCAGAGGGTGCGAAGCGTCACAATCCATCAAATGGGGGTTTACGGGCCGGCTGTTGCGTGCCGGTTGCATGTCCCATCTCCGGTTATCGTGAATTAAGTACCTAATGTATTACCTTTGCCGGAGTTTAGTGTCTGCGCTTGGTAGAATTGCGCGATGAAAAAAATCGTCATCCTGATTTCAGGGCGGGGCTCCAATATGGAAGCCATCGTCCAGGCCTGCGCGGCTGGCGGCTGGCCGGCGCGCATCGCCGCGGTCATATCCAACCGGCCGGATGCGGCCGGGCTGCAATTTGCGAAGGCCCGCGGTATCTCCACCGGCGTGGTCGACCACCGCCAGTATCCGGATCGCGCCAGCTTCGACGCGGCGCTCGCCGATGCCATCGATGGCTACGAGCCCGATCTTGTCGTGCTCGCGGGGTTCATGCGTATCCTGACCACGGGCTTCGTCGACCGGTACGCCGGCCGGCTGCTTAATATCCATCCGTCGCTGCTGCCATGCTTCCCGGGTCTGAATACCCACAAGCAAGCGCTCGACGCCGGCGTGAAGCTGCACGGTGCCACCGTGCATTTCGTCACGCCTGAACTCGATCACGGCCCCATCGTGATCCAGGCGGCTCTCGATGTATTGCCCGTCGATACGCCAGAGAGCCTTGCCGCCCGCCTGCTCGATTGCGAGCATGTGATTTATCCCCGTGCCGTGCAATGGTTCGTCGAAGGGCGCCTGCAGGTCCAGAACGGGGTCGTACACGTCAATCCGGCCGAGCCGCAATTGCTCATGGCCATCTCCGCCGGCGTACCGGCGGCAGGAGCAAAGCCATGAGTCGTCATCAGGCAGGGGCGCGTCCGGCGTCCAAGGAATCCCGTCAACCTTCGCGGGCCCGCAAGTCCACTCCTCTCCGCAAAGCGGCACGTTCGGCCCAAGGCGCCCCGGGCGCGGACGGTCAGCAAGTGCGTGCACCGGGCGGGCTTCATGCTTCGCATATCCAGCATATCGACCGCTTGCTTGGCAAAGTCATGCTGTTCGCGCGCCCGGCGGATGCCGTGGTGAGCCATTATTTCCGCGAGAACAGCAAGCTTGGCCATCGCGAGCGCGGCATCATCGCCGAGGCGATCTACGCAGTGTTGCGCCGGCGCGTGGAGTTCGGCCAGTTTGCCGAAAGCGGCAGCGGTTCGGCGTCGCGCCGCCTGGCGCTGCTGGGCCTGGCCGCAACGCTTGGGCGCGATACGCTTACGCCATTCCTGTATCCGGACGAGGCGGAGTGGCTGGACCGCCTGACCACGATCGAGCGTGCGAGCCTGTCGCCGCGCGTGCGGGCCAACCTGCCCGAGTGGCTGTTCGATGACCTGGTGGCACGCCATGGCGAGGCCTTCGCCTCGGCACTGGGTGATGCCTGGCTGCGCCCGGCCCCGCTGGACTTGCGCGTGAACGTGGGCAAGACCAGCCGGGAGGCGGTCCTGGCCGAACTGGAAGCTGCGGGGCTGCGCGCCGAACCTACGCCGATGGCGCCCGATGGCATCCGGATGCAAGGCAAGCCGGCGCTGAACAAGTTGCCGCTGTTCGTGAATGGCATGGTGGAAGTTCAGGACGAGGGCAGCCAGCTGCTGTGCAGCCTGGTCGCGCCGAAACGTGGTGAGATGGTTGTCGATTTCTGCGCCGGCGCGGGCGGCAAGACGCTGGCGCTGGGCGCGGCCATGCGTTCGACTGGCCGCCTCTATGCGTTCGATGTTTCGGAAAAGCGGCTCGCCAATCTCAAGCCACGCCTGGCGCGCAGCGGGCTGTCGAACGTGCACCCGGTGCTCATTGATTCCGAGCGTGATGCCAAGGTCAAACGCCTGGCAGGCAAGATCGACCGCGTGCTGGTCGATGCGCCTTGCAGCGGACTTGGCACGCTGCGCCGCAACCCGGACCTGAAATGGCGCCAGAACCCGGAGTCGGTGCTGGAGCTGACAGCCAAGCAAAGCGCGATCCTTGACGCCGCAGCACGGCTGGTCAAGGGCGGCGGGCGCGTTGTCTACGCAACCTGCAGTGTGCTTGAGGCCGAGAATGAGGCAATCGTGCGCGATTTCCTCGCTTCCCACCCGAATTTCCGCCTGATTCCGGCGGCGCAGGTATTGGCGGAGCAGAAGATCGAAGTGCCTGCATTGCCGACAGAAGGCGGCATGTTTGCGCTATATCCCCACCTGCATCAGACCGACGGCTTCTTTGCCGCCGTGCTGGAGCGTACGCAGTAATCCCTCCTGCCAGCAATCGCGCGGCCCGCGCGATTGCCGGTGCGGCAACAGGGTATCCAGGCAGATTCTCCATGAGCGGAAACCCATTGGCCGACCTGACGGCCTCCCATGCAACGTTCGGCAAGATGCTCGATGACCTGATCCGCGACGCGGGTGGGCCGGGCTTCATCTGGCAGCTTGCGGTGCTGACGGGCTGCCTGCTGGCGGCGTGGCCGCTGGCGCGCTTTATCGTCAAACGGCTCGAGGACCGGTACGCGTCTTCCAGCTTCTCGCTGCGATTTGCCGCCGCAAGCCTCGAGCGGGCCATGTTTCCGCTGTTCGGCTGGCTGCTCGTCATGGTGGCCCGCTTCGCGCTGCAGCCGATTATGGCCATCAGTGTGCTGCGCCTGGCGCTTGTGCCGCTGTTTGGCATTACCGCGCTCTACTTCACCTTCTACATCTTGCGGCGCGTGCTTTCGGGCAGTGGTCAGGTGCACGGCATGCTGCTGCTGGTGGAAAAGGTGCTGACCACGCTGGTCTGGGTGACCATGGCGTTGTACGTACTGGGCGTGCTGTCCGATGTGACGGGATGGATGGAAGCCATGCGCTTCTCGCTCGGCAAGCAGAAGGTGAGCCTGGCCGACATCCTCATGGCAGTGGTGTGGATCCTGCTGACCGTGTTGGTGGCGATGTGGTTCGGATCATGGCTGGAAGAGCGCCTGATGCGCTCGGCCAGCCTCGATGTGAACCTGAAGGTCGTATTGACCCGCATTTCGAAGGCGCTGCTGCTGCTCGTCTCGCTGCTCCTGAGCTTGTCGCTGGTGGGGATCGACCTGACAGTGCTGTCCGTGTTCGGTGGCGCCTTGGGCGTTGGCCTGGGCCTCGGTCTGCAAAAGATTGCCAGCAACTACATTTCCGGGTTCATCATCCTGCTCGATCGCTCGGTCAAGCTGGGCGATCAGATCACGGTGGACAAGTACACCGGCATCGTCTCGCAGATCCGCACCCGCTACACGGTCGTGCGCAACGGCGACGGCGAAACGCTGGTGCCTAACGAGCAGTTGGTCGCGCAATCGGTGCAGAACCACTCATTTTCGAATACCAATGTCCGCGTGGCGACGCGCGTGCAGGCAGACTACGCTGCCGACCCCGAAACCGTGATCATGCTGCTCACGGAATGCGTGCGCGACCTGCCGCGCGTGCTGCGGGATCCGGCGCCGGCGGCATTCCTGGTGATATTCGCCGACAGCGGCATCGAATATGAGGTGGCGGTCTATATTGCCGATCCGCAAAACGGCAAGCTTGGCGTGCAGTCGGCCATGAACCGCGCGATCTGGCGCACACTGCGCGAGCATGGCATTTCGATTCCGTATCCGCAGCGGGAAGTCCGCGTGCTCGGCGCGTCCGGGCAGTTGCAGTCACTCGATGATGATTCCATCTCATCTCCGAAAGTGGCGAAATCGGCATGACCGCATAAGAAAACAGGCGAGGGCTGCACAATGGAACAAAAGTTGATCGTCCCTCGTCAAACTCCGGGAAAAAGCGTATGACTCAGGCTTGCGCGATCCGGTAGAATGCCGGGTTGTCGCGGGCTGCGAGCATCCCGCCCCCACACCAGACAGCCGCCAGATTGCAGCGGCTCGTGCCTGTCCCGCCTGCCATAGCCGGCGCCGGAACTGCGCGCCAGGGGTTCCCGCCAACAGATGGCGGGTCCGTGGCGGACGCCAGACCCTTACGCAATCAGTGGATTTGCAGTCTTTTTTCTGCGCGTTGTGCGCGGCGCCGGGGCGGCCGCAAAGGAAAGCCCCTGTTTAACCGACGGAGAACAGAGTTTGTTCGACACTATTCTTGACTGGGCCGCCAATGGCCTTGCCAACTGGTCCTGGTGGGAGATCGTGATCTACACGCTGGTGATGACTCATATCACCATCTCGGGCGTCACCATCTTCCTGCATCGCTGCATGGCGCACCGATCGCTGGACTTGCATCCGATTGCTCAGCATTTCTTTCGCTTTTGGCTCTGGCTGACGACGGGCATGGTCACGCGCGAGTGGACAGCCATCCACCGCAAGCACCACGCCAAGTGCGAAACCGAGGACGATCCGCACAGCCCGCAGACCCGCGGCATCCGCAAGGTGTTGCTGGAGGGCGCCGAGCTGTATCGTGCCGAAGCCAAGAACAAGGAAACCATCGCCAAGTTCGGCCATGGCTGCCCCAACGACTGGGTCGAGCGCAATGTGTACTCGCGCTTCGGCTGGCAGGGCGTTGGCCTGATGCTGATCATCGACCTCGCACTGTTCGGCGTGATCGGCATGACGGTTTGGGCCGTGCAGATGCTGTGGATCCCGATCCACGCCGCCGGCATCATCAACGGCCTGGGTCACTGGTGGGGCTATCGCAACTACGATTGCGAGGACGCCTCGACCAATGTCTCGCCGTGGGGCCTGATCATCGGCGGTGAAGAACTGCACAACAACCACCACACGTACCCGACTTCAGCCAAGTTCTCGGTCAAATGGTACGAGTTCGACGTGGGTTGGGGTTATATCCGCGCCATGCAGGCCGTGGGCCTGGCCAAGGTGAAGAAGACGCCGCCCAAGGCTCGCCTCGTCGAAGCGCGTCCGGTCGACGACAACACGCTGGAAGCCATCATCGCGAATCGTTATGACGTGATGGCGCGCTATGCGAAGGCCGTGAAGAGCGCGTTCCGGCAGGAACTGGAGCAGCTCAAGGAAGGCCGCGGTGCCGAGTACCGTATCCTCAAACCGGCAAGCAAGTGGTTCCACCGCGACGAGGCCAAGCTGGCCGCGCCGCAGCGCCAGCAACTGGCCAGCATTGTCGAGCAGAGCAAGTCGCTGCACACGTTCGTGGAGATGCGACGTGAGCTTGCCGCCATCTGGGGCCGTTCCAACCTGACGCGCGAGCAGCTGCTGCAGCAACTGCAGGCCTGGTGCCATCGTGCCGAGGCCAGCGGCATCCAGGCGCTGCACGATTTTTCGCTGCGCCTGCGCCGCTACGCCTGATACAATCGGCGCGCGCCCGAATGGCTACACAAGGCCCCGCCCATGGCGGGGCTTTTGTTTTAGATAAACTCCCCCATGTTATGGCCGCACGCATGAAGTTGCTTGCCTGAAGGGCCAAGAGGAGTACCGGAGATGACCTCACAATCGATCAAGACCGTCGAGTTCGAAAAGCCGAACCTGGCGGATGCCGAAAACGCCGCCGGCAGCTGCGTGGCCCATGCCTGGGCCAAGGTGCCGCCCATGCTTTCCCCTGACGAGCGGCAGGCCCTCAAGGCGCGCATCAGGCGGTTGCTCAAGGAGCGTAACGCCGTGCTGGTCGCGCACTATTACGTGGACGCCGACCTGCAGGACCTGGCCGAGGAAACCGGCGGATGTGTCTCGGACTCGCTGGAAATGGCCCGTTTCGGCCGTGACCATTCGGCCCGGACCCTGGTGGTGGCCGGCGTGCGCTTCATGGGCGAAACCGCCAAGATCCTGAGCCCGGAAAAGACCATCCTGATGCCGGACCTGGACGCGACCTGCTCGCTGGATCTCGGTTGCCCGGCCGACGAGTTCGCCGCCTTCTGCGACGCGCATCCGGACCGTACCGTGGTCGTGTACGCCAATACCAGCGCAGCGGTGAAGGCCCGCGCCGACTGGATGGTGACCTCCAGCATTGGCCTGAAGATCGTCGAGCACCTGCATGCGCGCGGCGAGAAGATCCTGTGGGCACCGGACAAGCACCTCGGCGGCTATATCCAGAAACAGACCGGCGCCGACATGCTGCTGTGGCAGGGCTCCTGCCTCGTGCACGACGAGTTCAAGGGCGTCGAACTGGACCTGCTGCGCCGCGAGTTTCCCAAGGCCAAGATCCTGGTGCATCCGGAATCGCCGGCCAACGTGGTGGCGCAGGCGGACGTGGTCGGTTCCACGTCCCAGATGATCGCGGCCGCGCAGGAACTGGACGCGACCGAATTCATCGTGGCGACGGACAACGGCATCCTGCACAAGATGCGGATGGCGGCGCCGGGCAAGCACTTCATTGAAGCGCCGACCGCGGGCAACAGCGCCACCTGCAAGAGCTGCGCTCACTGCCCGTGGATGGCGATGAACGCGCTGTCGAACCTGGCCGAGGTGCTCGAGACCGGCCGCAATGAGATCCACGTGGATCCGGCCACGGGCCGCCAGGCGGTGGTCTGCATCAACCGCATGCTGGATTTCGCTGCGCAGCAAAAGGCCAATGTCCGCCCCGCGGCCGACCTGGCGAAGGAACAGGCCTTGTTCCAGGGAATCGGTCCGGCATGAGCGTGAATCCCGTTTTCGATAGCTATGGTCCGGCGCTGAAGGCGGCGCTGGAAGCCAACGTCGGCGCGGCGATCGCCGAGGACGTTGGCAGTGGTGACCTGACCGGCCTGCTGGTGCCGGCGGACAAGCAGGCCAAGGCGCGGGTGATCGTACGCGAGCAGGCGATCTTGTGTGGCCAGCCATGGTTTGCCGGCTGCATGAAAGCCGTCGACGAGCGGCTGCAAGTGACATGGAAGCAGGAAGAGGGCGCCCGCATGGCGCCCGATTCCGTCGTCTGCGAAATTACCGGGCCAGCGCGCGCGCTGCTGACCGCCGAGCGGCCGGCGCTGAATTTCCTGCAGTTGCTGTCCGGCGTGGCGACGGCCACGCGGCGCTATGCCGACCTGATCGCCGGCACACGCGCACGCGTGCTGGATACCCGCAAGACATTGCCCGGCCTGCGGCTGGCGCAGAAGTATGCGGTCCGGGTCGGCGGCGGCGAGAACCAGCGGCTGGCGCTCTATGATGGCATCCTGATCAAGGAAAACCATATCGCGGCGGCGGGCAGCATTACGGCCGCGATGCAGGCCGCGCTGGCGCTTGGCGCGGATGCGGCGGTCCAGGTCGAGGTGGAGTCGCTCGCCGAACTGGAAGAGGCGCTGGCTGCCGGCGCCACGTCGATCCTGATCGACAACTTCACGGTGCCGATGATGCACGATGCCGTGCGTATCAATGCCGGCCGCGCGCTGCTGGAGGTCTCGGGTGGCGTCAATGCGGAAACCATCCGCACGTTTGCCGAGACCGGTGTCGACCGCATCTCGGTGGGGGCACTGACCAAGGATGTGCGCGCCACTGATTATTCGCTGCGCATCGTCGGCTGATCTGCGTCGGCCAAGAATACAAACGGCCCGCTCGATGCGGGCCGTTTTGCTTGCGTGCGCCCAGCATGGGCGCACTCTTGTGGGTGCAAGTCCCACCGTAAGTTGATCACAGCGAACGAAGCGAAGCGCAACTGCGTGAGGGTGACCGAGCGTGGGGAGGAAGCGTGGAGCGAAGCTGCGAGCCGAGGGACACGAACCGGATAGAAGGCGGTGCCGACCAGGACGAGCGGGCGCAATTCCGCGAAGTTCTTGTGATCAAGGGGAGGCGGCGTAAATCCGGCGGTTGTGCAGCGAAGGAGTGCGTTCTTACCTGGGGACGCCCCGCCTTGCGCCTGAAAGGGCGACGGCGTCGAGCCGGAGCGGGGTCTCAGCAGAGGTCATATTAGTTGGGGGTAGCGCCGGGAAGGCTCGAGTCCACCGACGAAGGACCGAACGAGAGGGAGTGTTCGAAGCCGTGTCGATGCAACAGGCATTGCGTCAGAAGCCCGCGCGAGCGGGGCGAGCGAGGGAAACGGACGGTGAAGCCGGCCGGGAACTCGCTCGTGACGAAGCCGGCGGCCCGCGACGCGAACCGGAGGACACAGGGTCGGCGCTGCTGGCAGCGGCGCTGACGCGAGAGAACCTGAAGCAGGCGTTCAGGCGGGTCCGACGCAACAAGGGTGCCGCTGGCGTAGACGGTCTGGATATTGATCAGACCGCTCGCCATCTGGTGTCGGCGTGGCCGGAGATTCGCCAGCAACTGCTCAAGGGGACGTACCGGCCCAGTCCGGTACGGCGGGTAACGATTCCGAAGCCGGACGGAGGCGAGCGTGAGCTTGGTATCGCGACGGTGACGGATCGGTTGATCCAGCAGGCGCTGTTGCAGGTATTGCAGCCGATTCTGGACCCTACCTTCAGCGAGCATAGCTATGGCTTCCGTCCCGGCAGGCGTGCGCACGACGCGGTGCTAGCCGCACAGTCGTACGTGCAATCGGGTCGGCGAATAGTGGTGGACGTGGACTTGGAAAAATTTTTTGACCGAGTCAACCACGACATCCTGATTGATCGCCTACAGAAGCGCATCGAGGACCCCGGAGTCATCCGGCTGGTCCGGGCGTATCTGAACAGCGGGCTGATGGATGGCGGGGTGGTGCTGCAACGGTACGAGGGCACGCCGCAGGGCGGTCCCCTGTCGCCGTTGCTGGCCAACGTGCTGCTCGATGAGGTGGACAAGGAGTTGGAGTGCCGAGGCCATTGCTTCGTGCGCTACGCCGACGATGCGAACGTGTACGTTCGCAGTCGGAGGGCGGGCGAGCGGGTGATGGCGCTGTTGCGGCGGCTGTACGGCAAGTTGCGCCTGAAGGTCAACGAGGCAAAGAGCGCGGTGGCGAGCGCGTTTGGCCGCAAATTCCTCGGCTACAGCTTCTGGGTAGCCGCAGGAGTGGTCAAGCGCAAGGTGGCCGTTAAGCCGCTGCTGACGTTCAAACAACGCATCCGCGAACTGACCGGTCGCTCAGGCGGCCGGAGTCTACGTGCGGTCGTGGAGCGGCTGCAGCCATATGTACGGGGTTGGAAGGCCTACTTCCGGCTGGCGCAAACACCTCATGTCTGGCGAAAGCTGGACGAATGGATGCGTCATCGGTTGCGCGCGATCCAACTCAAGCATTGGCGCTACGGCACTACGATCTACCGGGAATTGCGGGCGCTGGGGGCTGCGCATGCGACAGCCCAGCGGGTGGCGGCCAACAGCCGCTGCTGGTGGCGCAACAGCGATGGCGAGCTAAACCGCGTGCTGAATATCGCCTTCTTCGACCTACTGGGGATGCCTCGCCTTGCTTAACCTCAACCTCTCGAACCGCCCGGTGCGGACCCGCATGCCGGGTGGTGTGGCAGGGGCGCAGCCCGGATGGCTGCCTCCTATGCCGATTGCTTGCGCGGCGCTGGCTGTCAGCGCTTGCGCGCCGGCTGCATGACGGTGGGCAGGGCCTTCGGCAGGGTTTCCGGATAGTCGCGGCTGAAATGCAGCCCGCGGCTTTCGTGGCGCGAATATGCGCTGTCCACGATCAGCGAGGCGACCTCGACCAGATTGCGCAGTTCGAGCAGGTCGCGCGTGACGCGGAAGTTCGCATAGTACTCGGCGATCTCCTCGCGCAGCAGGCGGATGCGGTGCTGCGCACGCTCCAGCCGCTTGCTGGTGCGCACGATGCCGACGTAGTTCCACATCATGCGGCGCAGCTCGTCCCAGTTGTGGGAGACCACGACTTCCTCGTCGGCGTCGGAGACGCGGCTCTCATCCCAGGCCGGCAGTGCAAGGTCCGGCAATCCGGCCTTGTCCTGGCCTGCAATGTCGTTGGCGGCGGCGCGGCCGATCACCATGCACTCGAGCAGGGAGTTCGATGCCAGCCGGTTGGCGCCATGCAGGCCCGTGCAGGCGGTTTCGCCCACGGCGTAGAGATTGCCGATATCGGTGCGGCCCGAAGTATCGGTCACTACGCCGCCGCACGTGTAGTGGGCGGCCGGCACCACCGGGATCGGCTCGCGTGCGATGTCGATGCCCAACTCCAGGCAGCGCGCGTGGATAGTGGGGAAATGTTCCTTGAGGAAGGCCTCAGGCTGGTGCGTGATGTCGAGGTAGACGCAATCCAGCCCGCGCTTTTTCATCTCGAAGTCGATCGCGCGCGCCACCACGTCGCGCGGTGCCAGTTCGGCGCGTTCGTCGTGTTCCGGCATAAAGCGGGTGCCGTCCGGCAGCTTCAGCAGCCCGCCTTCGCCACGCACGGCTTCCGAGATCAGGAAGGACTTGGCATAGGGGTGGTACAGGCAGGTCGGATGGAACTGGATGAACTCCATGTTCGACACCCTGCAGCCCGCACGCCATGCCATGGCAATGCCATCGCCGGTGGCCGTGTCCGGGTTGGTGGTGTACAGGTAGACCTTGCCGGCACCGCCTGCGGCCAGCACCGTGTGCGTTGCGGTAATGGTGCGCACCTCTCCGGTGCTGTCGTCGAGCACGTACAGGCCGTAGCAGCGGTTGCCGGGCAATCCGAGCTTACGCGACGTGATCAGGTCGATCGCGAACTGGTCTTCCAGGATCGTGATGTTCGGGTGCTGGCGGGCCTGCTCCGACAGCGTGCTGACCACGGCATGGCCGGTCGCGTCGGCGGCGTGGATGATACGGCGCCGGCTGTGCCCGCCTTCGCGCGTCAGGTGATAGCCGAGTTCTGCCTGCTCGTCCTTGGTGAACGGCACGCCGCGATCAATCAGCCACTGGATGGCTTCCCGTCCATGCTCCACGATAAAACGCGTTGCCTCTTCATCGCAGAGACCTGCACCGGCGACGAGCGTGTCCTGCGTGTGCTCGTCGTGGCTGTCGTTTGAGTCGAGCACCGCGGCTATGCCGCCCTGGGCCCAATCGCTTGCGCCATGTGTCATGGCGCGCTTGCTGAGAATGACAACCCGGTGGGTGTCGGCCAGTTGCAGCGCGACCGTGAGACCGGCCAGCCCGCTGCCTACGATGGCGACGTCGAAGTTCATGGTGCAGGAAGTGCCCGCGTAAGGGCGCGGCATATGGGGGGGAAAGCTGGAAAGTCTACACCCCGGTTTGCCCTCACGCATCAGCGCCGTCGCTGTCGCAGGGGTCAATCTGCCCGTGGTGGCTCGTGGTACCTGCCATAAGCTGCGTTGACGCCACAAAACAAAAAGCCCCGCATCTGCGGGGCCTTCTGGCTGAAACCGTGGATCAATTACTTGATCTTGGTTTCCTTGTAAGCGACGTGCTTGCGGGCGACGGGATCAAACTTCATGATCTCCATCTTTTCCGGCATGGTGCGCTTGTTCTTGGTGGTGGTGTAGAAATGACCCGTACCTGCGGTCGATTCCAGCTTGATCTTGTCGCGGCCGCCCTTGCTTGCCATGATGTACTCCTAATTAGACTTCGCCACGTGCGCGCAGATCGGCGAGCACGGAGTCGATGCCTTTCTTGTCGATCAGGCGCAGGCCGGCGTTCGAGACGCGCAGGCTCACCCAGCGGTTTTCCGATTCAACAAAGAAACGACGATTCTGCAGGTTGGGCAGAAAACGGCGCTTGGTCTTGTTGTTTGCGTGGGAAACGTTGTTGCCGACCATCGGCGCTTTCCCGGTCACTTGACAGACGCGTGCCATGAAGCACTCCTAACTCTTCTATTCGTGGACAATGTTCGCAACAGATCAACAAAAGGCGCGCGGGCCCGGACTGCAGCGGATGAGACTTCAGCAAAACGGGCATTATAGACTGGAAACCACCTGCTGATCAATGCCTTCTGCACTCTGGCGTTGTATGCGGCCTCGTCGTGCCGTTGACGTCACGTGATGGTCTTCAGTTGGCCGTGCTCGGCGAAGGAGTGGACATCGGTGCCCGCTACGACGAAGTGATCGAGCAGCCGTACATCGATCAGCTCCAGCGCCCGCGCCAGCAGTCGGGTCATCTGCAGGTCGCTCTGGCTCGGCGTGCAGCAGCCGGAAGGGTGGTTGTGCGCCACGATGACGCTGGCTGCGTTGTGCGCCAGCGCCCGGCGTGCCACCTCGCGCGGATAGACGGTCGTCTGGTTAAGCGTGCCGCGGAATAGTTCCTCGGTTGCGATCATGCGATTGCGCGTGTCGAGGAACAGGCAGAGGAAGACCTCATGTGCCAGCGGGGCCAGCGTCAGGCGCAGATAGCTCCGTACCGCGGCGGGCGAATCCAGGCCGCGCGGCAGCTGCAGTGACTCGGCCAGCATGCGCCGCGCCAGTTCGGGCACCGCCTGCAGCTGAGTGAACTTGGCTTCGCCCATGCCCCGCATGTCCAGGACTGCGCGGGCATCGGCCGAAAACAGGCGTGTCAGCGAGCCGAAACGGACCATCAGGTCGCGCGCCAGCTCCACTGCGCTCTTGCCGGTTGCACCGACGCGCAGGAACACGGCCAGCAGCTCAGCATCGGACAGGGCGGCGGCGCCGCACTCCTGCAGTTTTTCTCGAGGCCGCTCGCAAGCGGGCCAGTTTGTGATGCTCATGTCTCAGGAGTCTCCGGGCGGTGAGCCCGGGCAAGGCAGGGGTGGATCGGCAGGGCGGGCGGCAGCCCAGTCGAATACAATACGGGTTGTTCGTGCGACACGCACACTCGTGTCCGTCCGCGTCACGTTAGACGCATCGACCCTGGGAGAGTACTCCCACATGCTAGTGAAACGAAGCCCACCATAGCTTACGCCGCTAGCGCCTGCTCACTTTTCAGAGTTGTCTGAGAAGCGTTGCTTGCAGTACTGGCTTACCAGCCAGTGCCCGCCCAAAGGCGCGAACCACGCCCTTGGGCGTGGCTTTGTCCACTCTCTAGAGGGGGCAATGGCTTTACATGCCGAAGTCAGGCATCAAGTTTGAACGTGGCCCCGTTGGCCACCAAACGCCAAGTGGGCGAATGTCTTCTGCCCACAAGGCGGAGCATTTGCATTTCCGGTCCAGGTGGGCCGGCAGGTAGGGTTCAGGCGAAGCGAAAGCTCTGCACGCTATGGTTCGGTCAAACACGTCCGCGAGGGCGCTTTGATAGAGAACCTGCTATGCGACTAGCAGTAGCCTAGGGAGACATGCGTCACTGGTAACGGTGGGGTATGAAGCTCTCCTGACAATGTAGCCCCCGTAAGGGTGCCAGAGGACCGTGAGGTCTTCCGGTAGAGGCTCCAAGCAGCCATGGGGTCGAGGAGCTAGGCTGACTGGTATGGGTAACGGAAGTGAACTGCTGATAAACGTCGTGAGTATTGCGGTGCCAAAGCTGCTGACAGGCACTAACCAAACGGTATTTGGTCGGTTGCTCCGCTGGACATTCGGAGCACGTCGTCACTAGACCATCGGCGAAGAGGCAGACCCTAACCCGGTCTTGTAGCGTGCAGGGAACGTGGTAAGCCCGTATGGCTGCCCGGGCGCAGTGCGGCTCAGGCAGGCGGACCGTAAGGAACGCTGTTGGCTGTGCGGGTATGGGAGGTTGGAGAAAGCGAACGCCGGGTTGTAATGATTCGGATAGGGGTTGAAACATCACCTCACGCGAAAGCGGGCAGACTTCCAACTGGTCTTTCGTCGCAGGACGACTGGCTAACCCGCTTGAAACCGAAATTTCTTCCCCTGAGGGGCAATATGCCCTTCAGGGGGCATGTTGTCTCTGCGTTTTGGGGGAAGACCTCAAGATAGGAGAGCAGCATGGAAGCATTTATCCGTGAGGATGAATCTGCGCTCTCCGGCGCACCGCTACGCTGGGATGCCATCAATTGGCGCCAAGTGGAACGGAACGTCCGGGCAATGCAGATTCGAATTGCGAAGGCAACACAGGAAGGGGACTGGCGCAGGGTGAAAGCCTTGCAACGGTCTCTGACCCGCTCGTTTTCCGCCAAGGCATCGGCGGTAAAGCGAGTGACGGAGAACCAAGGTAAGCGAACGGCAGGCGTCGATCGCGAACTGTGGGACTCGCCTGAAGTCCGGTGGGAAGCCATCGGGCGGTTGAAGCGCCGAGGGTACAGGCCATTGCCATTGCGGCGGGTCTTTATTCCTAAGGCCAACGGGAAGGAACGCCCACTAGGCATTCCGACCATGTTGGATCGAGCCATGCAGGCTTTGCACCTGCTGGCGCTGGAGCCGGTGTCCGAAGGGACGAGCGATCCGAACTCTTATGGGTTCCGGATCAATCGTTCCACGGCGGATGCCATGTCACAGCTGTTCGTCAACCTGTCCAGAGGGCACTCAGCCCAATGGATACTGGAGGCGGATATCAAAAGTTGCTTTGACCATATCAGTCACGACTGGCTGGAGCGCAATGTCCCGATGGACAGAGTCATCCTCCGCAAGTGGCTGAAGGCTGGCGTGGTATTTCAGGGCCAGTTTCAGGCGACCGAAGCCGGAACACCGCAGGGAGGAATCATCTCCCCGACTCTGGCAAACGTGGCGCTGAACGGGTTGGAACGACAACTGGTTGCTTCCTTCGAGAAGAAACTGGGGGTCGCCAAAACGCGGAAGCTGAAGGTGAATGTTGTGCGCTATGCGGACGACTTCGTGATCACGGGCACTACGCCTGAGATCCTACAAAACGAGGTGAAGCCGTGGGTGGAGCAGTTCCTAGCGGTACGAGGGCTGACGCTATCAACGGAGAAAACGCGGATCATCAACATAGCCGACGGCTTTGACTTTCTTGGGTGGAACTTCCGGAAGTACTCCGGAACACTGCTCATCAAGCCGAGTAGAAAGAACGTGCAGACGTTCTACCGCAAGGTGAAGGATGTCATCAGTGCCAACAAGACGGTGAAGCAGTCAGAGCTGATTCGACTGCTGAACCCGATGCTAAGAGGTTGGGCGCAGTACCACCGCGCCGTAGTGGCGAAGGCGGCTTTCAACCGTTTGGGGCACGACATGTTTCGTGCCCTATGGCGGTGGGCCAAGCGGCGACATCCAGGCAAGAGGGCGGATTGGGTGCGGAAGAAGTACTTCAGCTCAGTCGGTCAGCGCAGCTGGGTGTTTGGCACCACAATAGTGAAAGATGTCGACAGTGAGGTATGGGTTGAGTTGTACTCGCTCGCGAGCACGCCCATCCAAAGGCACAAGAAGGTCAGAGGGGATTACAACCCTTTTGATCCGGCGCAGGAGGTGTATGGTGAAACATTGCGACAGGAACGGCTGCTTGACAGCATGGCGCACCGAAAGCAGTGGATCAAGCTGTACATGTCCCAGCGAGGCTTGTGTGCTCTGTGTCAGTGCAAGATGACCAAGGACACTGGGTGGCATGACCACCACATCGAGTACCGCGTACGCGGTGGCTCCGATGGTCTGAGGAACCGCGTGCTGCTGCATCCAAGCTGTCACGTCCAAGTGCATAACCACGGGCTTTCTGTTGTAAAGCCGGTGCCACCGATTTGATGGTATTTTTGTGAAGGCTTGAGCCGTATGCGGGGAAACCCGCACGTACGGTTCTTAGGGGGGAGTGGGCCAGCGATGGCCTGCTCCTACCCTACCTCGGTTGATCACCCATGAATTTGCAAACATTTGCGTCGGAAGCCGACGGCGGCACAACTGGCCGCAAGACGGTCCAGGCTGACTCCTTCCTGACCCTCCACTACAGCCTCTCTCTCGAAAACGGCACCGAAGTTGTCAGCACGTTCGAGGACAAGCCCGCCACGCTGTTGCTTGGCCAGGGACAGTTTGCCCCGACCCTGGAGCAGGCGCTGCTCGGCATGCCCGAGGGCGAGCGCATGACCTACCGCCTGGCACCCGAGCAGGCGTTCGGTCCGCGCAATCCGGAACTGCTGCAGTGGGTCTCGCTTGCCACGCTGCGCGAGAACAGTTCGTTCGAGGAAGACTACAGTCCGGGCGACCTGGTGGAGTTCAACGCGCCCGGCGGCGGCAAGTACGCGGGCGTCCTCAAGGAGATCGGCGACACTGCGGCGCTGTTCGATTTCAACCATCCGCTGGCCGGGCAGACCATCCTGTTCGACGTGCAGCTGATCGGGATCCTCTGATTGCGCTCACCTGTCCTGACATTGCAGCATGCCTGACCTGACTACCGCACCCGATGCCGAGATCCTGATGGCGCAGCCGCGCGGCTTCTGCGCCGGCGTCGACCGGGCCATCGAGATCGTCGAGCGCGCGCTGGCGCGCTTCGGGGCGCCGATCTACGTGCGCCACGAGATCGTCCACAACGCCTATGTCGTGGCGGACCTGCGCCGCAAGGGCGCTGTGTTCGTGCACGAGCTGGACGAGGTGCCGGCCGGCGCCACTGTCATCTTCAGTGCCCACGGGGTGTCCAAGGACGTCCGGGCCGAGGCCGCCGCCCGCGGCCTCAATGTGTTCGACGCGACGTGTCCGCTGGTGACCAAGGTCCATGTGGAAGTCGGCAAGATGCGCACGGAGGGTTGCGAGATCGTGATGATCGGCCACCGCGGACATCCGGAGGTCGAGGGCACGATGGGGCAGGCCGAAGGCGGCATGCTGCTGGTCGAGTCTGTGGCTGACGTCGCCGGGCTGGTTGTGGCCGACCCCGCACGCCTTGCGTACGTGACGCAGACCACGCTGTCCGTGGACGAGACCCTCGAGATCGTGGCGGCACTGAAGGGGCGCTTCCCGATGATCCGGGAGCCCAAGAAGCAGGACATCTGCTATGCCACGCAGAACCGCCAGGATGCCGTGAAGTTCATGGCGCCCCAGGTGGAAGTCGTGATCGTGGTGGGCAGCCCCAACAGTTCCAACTCGAATCGGCTGCGCGAGCTGGCGGCGCGCCTGGGCGTGCCGGCCTATATGGTGGATGCGCCCGAGCAGGTGCGTCCGGAATGGGTCGCCGGCAAGCGACGCATCGGCCTGACAGCGGGGGCTTCGGCGCCCGAGGAACTTGCGCAGTCCATCGTTGCCCGCCTGCGTGAACTCGGCGCCGGCCACGTGCGCGCCCTGGCTGGCATCGAAGAAAACATGGCTTTTCCGCTTCCGCGCGGCCTGCAGGCCGCCACCACGGTCGGCGTCACCGCCTGACCTGCCTTGCTGGCGCTGCGTTCTGCGGCGCCCATTTCCCGTCTTCCTGTCTTCCCGTTCCTGCTGTTCCCGCGCCTTGCGTGCGCGGGCGCACGGACATTCCGCTCCGATTAGCCGGATGCTTTTATCGTCACAGCGATAATCGCAATCGAATCGAGAGTAGGCCCCTTTTCGGTGCAGCCATTACTTACCTGTCGAGGCAAGCAGACAAATCAGGGTAATCCCCGTATCTGGGGTTTTCCCTATTATGGTGCGGCGCTACATTCTGCACATTAGAGATCGGTGCAGGGGTTTTCGTATGAAACGCCTAATTAATACGAATGGATTATGCGTGGCACCAGGCGTGCGTATTTCGATGGGAGATAGAAGCGGGCACGATTCTTGTAAGTAATGGTGCTGTTCCCGCCAGATGGTCGGGAATTGCCCCAATTTGTGCATTGGGGAAATTCCCTAGCTCATTTGGCGGGTAATTCGTCCAAGTTGTTGCGTCGCGTATTGCATCGCCGAAGAAAGGGGATACAATGCGCGCGTTTCAAATTGAAACTAAACAAAGGCGGTACGGGGAGACGTCCGGGAGGCGTCGCAAATCCCTGTTTTGTGAATCCCTAGGAGATCACTCATGCAAATCTCGTTTGCCAAGATTCTGCCGATTGCGGCCGCAGTGGCGCTCGTTGCAGCTTGCGGCAAGAAAGAAGAAAAGCCGGCTGAACCGTCGGCATCGGCTCCGGCCGCTACGGCTCCGGCCGCGGGTGGCGGTGAAGTCGTAGTCAAGATCGGCCATGCTGCACCGCTGACCGGCGGTATCGCCCACCTTGGCAAGGACAACGAAAACGGCGCCCGCCTTGCCGTGGAAGAAGTCAACAAGACCGGCCTCGAGATCGGTGGCAAGAAGATCAAGCTGGAACTGATTGGTGAAGACGATGCCGGCGATCCGAAGACCGGCACGGCCGTGGCGCAGAAGCTGGTCGACGCCAAGGTTGCGGCAGTGGTCGGCCACCTGAACTCGGGCGTGTCGATCCCGGCCTCCAAGATCTACAGTGACGCCGGCATCGTGCAGATTTCGCCGTCGTCGACCAACCCGGACTACACCAAGCAAGGCTTCAAGACGACCTACCGCGTGGTTGCCACCGATGCCCAGCAGGGTCCGGCACTGGCCAACTACGCCGCCAAGAGCCTGCACGCCAAGAGCGTGGCCATCGTCGACGATGCCACCGCCTACGGCAAGGGCCTGGCCGACGAGTTCGAGAAGACCGCCAAGGCGGCTGGCGTGAACGTGGTGGCCCGCGAAGCCACCAACGACAAGGCCACCGACTTCAAGGCCATTCTGACCAAGATCAAGGGCAAGAAGCCTGACGTCATCATGTATGGCGGCATGGATGCCACCGGCGGCCCGTTCGCCAAGCAGGCCAAGGAACTGGGCATCTCGTCCAAGATCGTTGGCGGTGATGGCGTCTGTACCGACAAGGTGGCCGAACTGGCCGGCGATGCCGTGTCCAACATCATCTGTTCCGAGGCAGGCCTGGCCCTGTCGAAGATGGAGAACGGCGCCGACTTCGAGAAGCGCTACCAGGCTCGCTTCAACACCCCGGTGCAGATCTATGCACCGTTCACGTATGACGCCGTGATGGTCATCGTCGACGCCATGAAGCGCGCCAACTCGGTCGAGCCGGCTGCCATCCTGGCCGAAATGCCCAAGACCAACTACAAGGGCGTGATCGGCAACATCGCCTTCGACGAGAAGGGCGACATGAAGGAAGGCACCATCACGCTGTACGAGTACAAGGACAAGAAGAAGTCCGTCCTCGACGTCGTGAAGATGTAATCAGGGCTTACCGGCCCATCCGAACGGCACCGTGAGTATTTTGCGGTGCCGTTCTTTTTAGCCTCGCCTAATGTAGAAGCATCCTTACCCTGGATGGAGCATGGCGGGGCCGCTTACCAGCAAACCAACCACCTTAAGTTACCCATCACACACTAGAGTCCCCCCGGCATCCACACCATGCCGTAAGGTCCGGGACTGAAGTAGGAGTTTTCATGGATATCCTTATCCAACAGATCGTGAACGGTCTTGTGCTCGGCAGCATCTATGCGCTGATCGCACTGGGCTACACCATGGTCTACGGCATTCTGGGGATCATCAACTTCGCCCACGGCGACGTCCTGATGATCGGCGCGCTGACCGCTTTATCAACGATCTTGGGGTTGCAGAAGTTTGCCCCCGGCCTGCCCGAATGGCTGACGCTGGTGATTGCCACCCTCGTCGCTATGCCGGTCTGTGCAGTACTGGCCTACACGATTGAACGGGTCGCCTACCGGCCCTTGCGAAATGCGCCAAGACTGGCGCCGCTGATTACCGCGATCGGCGTTTCCATCATCCTCCAGACGATGGGCATGCTGATCTGGTCGCGCAACCCGCTGACCTTCCCGCAACTGCTGCCCTCTGAACCGATCGATATTGGCTCCACCGGCGCCACCATCACCGGCAAGGAAATGGTCATCATCGGCATGGCCGTGATGGTCATGGCCGGGCTGCTCGCACTGGTCAACCGCACCAAGCTCGGCCGCGCCATGCGCGCCACCGCCGAGAACCAGAAGGTGGCTGGCCTGATGGGCGTGAACCCCAATTTCGTCATTTCCGCCACCTTCATGATCGGCGCCACGCTGGCGGCGCTAGCCGGCGTCATGATGGCCACCAACTACGGTAATGCCCACTTCTACATGGGCTTTATCCCCGGCCTGAAGGCATTTACTGCCGCGGTGCTGGGTGGCATCGGCAACCTGGCCGGCGCCATGGTCGGCGGCATGCTGCTGGGCCTGATCGAAGCGCTGGGCGCCGGCTACATCGGCGACCTGACCAACGGTGTGTTCGGCTCGAACTACCAGGACGTGTTCGCCTTCATTGTCCTGATCACCGTACTTGTATTCCGTCCGTCCGGCATCATGGGCGAGCGGGTCGCCGAACGCGCTTGAGGAGCGAATCCATGAATACCCCGATTCCATCCACGGCGGCCGTTGCGGCGCCTTCCCGTGTTCCGGCCAAGACCATGGCCGCGCTGCTGGGCTTCTTTATCGTTGCGCTTTGCGCGCCGTTCATCGTGCAGACGCTCGGCGGCAACTATTGGGTCCGCGTGCTCGACTTTGCGCTGATCTACATCATGCTGGCGTTGGGCCTGAACATCGTGGTGGGCTTTGCCGGCCTGCTCGACCTCGGCTACATCGCCTTCTACGCGGTTGGCGCCTACCTGATGGCGCTGCTCGGCTCGCCGCACCTGTCGAACCAGTTCGAGTGGATCCACCAGCTGTTCCCGCACGGCCTGCATCTTTCGATGTGGTGGGTGCTACCGCTTGCGGTGCTGGTGGCGGCCACGTTCGGCGTGCTGCTCGGCGCCCCGACGCTCAAGCTGCGCGGCGACTACCTGGCCATCGTGACGCTGGGCTTCGGCGAGATCATCCGCATCTTCATGAACAACCTGGACCGCCCGCTGAACATCACCAACGGGCCGAAGGGGATCACGGCGGTGGATCCGGTCCATATCTTCGGCTTCAATTTCTCAAAGTCGCACGAGATATTCGGGCTCAAGTTCACGCCGGTGTTCATGTACTACTACCTGCTGGTGTTCCTGGTCATCGTGATCGTGTTCATCTGCCTGCGCCTGCAGAACTCGCGCATCGGGCGCGCCTTCGTCGCGATCCGTGAGGACGAGATCGCCGCCAAGGCGATGGGCATCAATACCCGCAACATCAAGCTGCTGGCCTTCGCCATGGGCGCGTCGTTCGGCGGCGCCTCGGGCGCGGTGTTCGGCGCCTTCCAGGGTTTCGTCTCGCCCGAGTCTTTCGTGCTGTGGGAGTCGATCTATGTGCTAGCCATCGTGGTGCTCGGTGGCATGGGTCATATCCCGGGCGTGATCCTGGGCGGCATCCTGCTCGTGGGCTTCCAGGAACTGCTGCGCGCGGTGGCAGAGCCCGCGCAGAACATGATCTTCGGCCATACCATCGTCGATGCGGAAGTGCTGCGTCAGCTCCTGTTCGGCCTGGCGCTGGTGGGTGTGATGTTGTACCGCCCGGCTGGCCTGTGGCCGTCGCCGCGCAAGGAAGATCGCCCAGTGGCTCGCCGCGCGGCGGCCAGCGTGGGCCGTTTCTGACCAGGAGGACGATATGAGCAACGACAACTTCCTCCTGTCGGTACAGGGGGTCAACAAGCGTTTCGGCGGCCTGCAGGCGCTGTCCGACGTGGGCCTGCAGATCAAGCCGGGCGAAATCTATGGCCTGATCGGCCCGAACGGGGCCGGCAAGACCACGTTCTTCAACGTGATCACCGGCCTCTACACGCCCGATTCCGGTGAGTTCGTGCTGGGTGGCCAGCCCTACCAGCCTACCGCCGTGCATGAGGTGGCCAAGGCGGGCATCGCCCGCACCTTCCAGAACATCCGCCTGTTCGGCGACATGACCGCGCTCGAGAACGTGATGGTGGGCCGGCACGTCCGGACCAAGGCTGGCCTGTTCGGCGCGGTATTCCGGCCGCCCTCGGTGCGCCGCGAAGAAGAGGACGTGGAGGATCGCGCGCACGACCTGCTCGAGTATGTCGGGATCGGGAAGTACGCCAACTTCACTTCGCGCAACCTCTCGTACGGCCACCAGCGCCGGCTGGAGATTGCCCGCGCACTGGCCACCGATCCCAAGCTGCTGGCCCTCGACGAGCCGGCAGCCGGCATGAACGCGACCGAAAAGGTGGAGCTGCGCGGCCTGCTCGACAAGATCCGCAACGACGGCAAGACCATCCTGCTGATCGAGCACGACGTGAAGCTGGTGATGGGCCTGTGCAACCGCATGACGGTGCTGGACTACGGCAAGGTGATTGCCCAGGGCCTGCCGCAGGACGTGCAGAACAACCCCGCGGTGATCGAGGCTTACCTCGGCGCGTCGTCGCACTAAGGCGGGAGGACAGCAAATGAAAGAAACAGTACTGAAGATTTCCGGCCTGAAGGTGGCCTACGGCGGCATTCAGGCCGTCAAAGGCGTGGACCTGGAGATCAAGGACGGCGAGCTCGTCACGCTGATCGGCGCCAACGGCGCCGGCAAGACCACCACCATGAAGGCCATCACCGGCATGCAAGGGTGGGCTGGTGGCGACGTGGAGTACATGGGCAAGTCCATCAAGGGCGTGCCCAGCTACGCGCTGCTCAAGCAGGGGCTGGCGATGGTGCCGGAAGGCCGCGGGGTATTCGCGCGCATGACCATTACCGAAAACCTGCAGATGGGCGCCTATACCCGCAACGACGAAAGCGGCATCAAGGACGATGTCGATCGCATGTTTGGCATCTTCCCGCGCCTGAAGGAGCGGGCCAATCAACTGGCGGGCACCATGTCCGGCGGCGAGCAGCAGATGCTGGCCATGGCGCGCGCGCTGATGAGCCAGCCCAAACTGCTGCTGCTGGACGAGCCGTCGATGGGCCTGTCGCCGATCATGGTCGAGAAGATCTTCGAGGTCGTGCGGGACGTCTCGGCGCAGGGCGTGACCGTGCTGCTGGTCGAGCAGAACGCGCGCCTGGCGCTGCAGTCCGCGCACCGTGGCTACGTGATGGAGTCGGGCCTGATCACGATGAGCGGCGAGGCCAAGCAGATGCTCGACGATCCGAAGGTGCGGGCCGCATACCTCGGCGAATAAGGCCGGCTGCCGGGCCGGCTGATCCGGCCGGATGCACAAAAGGTGTTGGTAGGCCGGTCATCAGTGCCTAGAATTCCCTGTGAGCCTTGGCTCACAGGGATTTTTTTTGCCGGAATTTCGCAAGAAGACCCTTCTCGACAAAAACGCTAGAGGAGATGGAAATGATCGTGCGTAAATTGCCTGCAGTATGCTTGGCGGCGGTGATGGCGCTGGCCTGTACGGCCGCGAGTGCCCAGCAGGCGAGTGCCCCGGGAGCCGACTCCGGTCAGGTTCCGGCTGCACCACCGACCACCGCCGAAGCCAAGGCATTTATTTCGGAGCGCTTCAAGGCGGCCGATACCAACCACGACGGCAAGCTGACCCGCGAGGAAGCGAAAGCGGGGATGCCGCAGGTCTACAAGAATTTCAGCAAGATCGATTCGCTGAAGCGGGGCTACGTCACCGAACGCCAGATCGGCGCGTATTGGCAAGCGAAGACCAAGGAGCAGATGCAGAAGGAAAATCCCATCTGGAACTGACCGTCGGCGAATGCGGCAAGGTAACTCAAGCCGCGTGATGCGGAACGGAGCGCCCGACGCTCCGTTCCGCGGACAGACTTTCAGGGCACGAGCTTTCGCTCCGATGCTCAGGCCAGCTTCTTCAGCAGCGTACGCAGCATGCCGATCATCTGGTCGATCTCTTCGCGCGTCACGTTCAGCGCCGGCATGAAGCGCAGCAGGTTGGCGCGCGGCGCGTTCAGCAGCAGGCCTTCCGGTCCCATGTCGCGGGCTTCCTCGACCAGTTGCGGGCCGATGTCCTTGCCCAGTTGCAGCGCGCGCAGCAGGCCTTCCCCGCGTTCCCCGGCCAGGCCGAATTCATTGCACAGTGCCAGCAGCTGTTCCTTCAGGTATTCGCCCTTGGCATTGACGTCATCCAGGAAGCCCGGCGCGGTCAGCTGTTCGATCACCGAGCTGCCCACGGCCGTCATCAGCGGGTTGCCGTTATAGGTGCCGCCCTGGTCGCCGGCTTCGAAGCTGGCGACTTCGGCCTTGCACAGCAGCGCCGACAGCGGCACGCCGCCACCGATGCCCTTGCCCAGCGTCATGATGTCCGGCTCGACGCCCGACAACTGATAGGCGAAGAGGGTGCCGCAGCGGCCGCAGCCCGTCTGCACTTCATCGACGATGAGCAGCAGCTTGTGCTTGTCGGCCAGCGCGCGCAGGCCCTGCATGAACTCGCGCGTGGCGGGGATCACGCCGCCTTCGCCCTGCACCGGCTCGAGCATGATGCCGACGGTCTTGTCGGTGATGAGCTTCTCCACCGAGGCCAGGTCGTTCAGGTCCGCCTTCGGGAAACCCGGTACCTGCGGCGCGAAGATGGTGTCCCAGCCGGCCTTGCCCGACGCGCTCATGGTGGCGAGCGTGCGGCCATGGAAGCTGTGGTCCATGGTGATGATCTCGAAGGCGCCGTTCTTGTGCTTGCGGCCCCATTTGCGCGCCAGCTTGATCGCGCCTTCGTTGGCTTCGGCGCCGCTGTTGGCGAAGAAGACCTTGTCGAAGCAGCTGTTGTCGGTCAATTGCTTCGCAAGCTTCAGCATCGGCTCGTTGTAGAACGCCGGGCTCGGGTTGATCAGCTTGCCCGCCTGCGCGACCACGGCGTCGACCATGCCCTGGTTGGAATGGCCGAGGCAGTTCACTGCCCAGCCTTGCACGAAGTCCAGGTATCGCTTGCCGTTGTGGTCCGTCAGCCAGGAGCCCTTGCCCTCGGTGAAGACGAGCTCGGGCCGGTTGGTGATGTACATCAGGGATTGAACGGGATACTCAGCAAATGCCATGGCGGACTCCAGGGGTCGGCGTAAATCGTTAGACGGGATGGCGAAAAGACGAACCGGGCAAACAGGGCGAAACCCGGAAGGGAAAGGGTAGGGCCCAAAGCAAAAAGCCACGGGGGTTGCCCGTGGCTTGTTGACCTGAACAGACGCTGTCGACGGTCAGCCGCGCGGCACCCCGGTGGGGAGCATCGTACGGAAGCTGCGTCGGATCATGGCGGTGTTCATGCGGGCAAATATAAGGCGCATGGCCCCCGGTGTCAAAACGAATTTTGGCGGTCGGGGGCATTGTTGCGCTGGCGGAACGGCCTTGGCAGCCCGGTCAGGCTGCCGGGGCGGCCGGGTGCATGTCGGCCTCGGACGTGAACGAGTCGGCGAAGAACGCATCCTCATGCAGCTTGCACTGCTTGGTGAAGTCGGCGCGGGCGGCGTTGATCATCACCGGGGCGCCGCAGGCGTAGACCTCATGGCCCGACAGGTCCGGGTGGTCCGCGATTACGGCCTGGTGGACGAAACCGGTGCGCCCGCTCCAGTTGTCTTCCGGCAGCGCGTCGGAGATGACCGGCACATACTTGAAGTTGGGGAGGTCGCGCGCCCACTGCTCGCACAGCGCGTGCATGTACAGGTCCTTCGGCCGGCGGCCGCCCCAGTACAGCTTCATCGGGCGCGTGATGCCGGTGTAGGCGGCGTGCTCGACGATGGCCTTGATCGGCGCGAAGCCCGTGCCCGAGGCCAGCAGGACGATCGGCGCATCCGATTCCTCGCGCAGGAAGAAGCTGCCCAGCGGGCCTTCGAAGCGCAGGATGTCGCGCTCCTTCATGGCCGGCGCGCCTTCCTTGGCGCCGAACACATAGTCCGTGAACGCGCCGCCGGGCATGTGGCGGATATGCAGTTCGATCGGGCCGTCCTCGTGCGGCGGCGTGGCGATCGAATAGCTGCGGCGCTTGCCGTCGCGCAGCAGGAATTCCACGTACTGGCCGGCCAGGTACTGCATGCGCTCGGTGGCAGGCAGCTGCAGCTTGATGGCGATCACGTCGTCGGCCAGGCGTTCCAGCGAGGCGACGCGGCACGGCACCTTCTTGATGGGGATGTCGCCTGCGCCGTGGACTTCGCGGCATTCGATGGTGATGTCCGAGCTGGCGTTGGCGCAGCAGAACAGTGCGCGGCCCTCGGCCTTTTCCTGCGTGGTGAGTGCCGCCGGGGCGTGGTCGCCCTGTACGATCGTGCCGTCCAGCACGCGGCCCTTGCACGAACCGCATGCACCGTTCTTGCAGCCGTAGGGCATGCCGATGCTATGGCGCAGGGCCGCGCCCAGGATGGTTTCATCGGCAGCCACTTCGAACTTGTGGCCGCTAGGCATGACGGTTACTTGATAAGCCATAATCGATCTATGAGCGAAAATCTTCTGAAGCTGCAGCCATCGCGCCGTCCGGGCCCTGCCGTTCGCCTGGGCCGCCCGCGCCTGCTGATCGTGGGGTGCGGGGATGTGGGGACGCGCTGCCTGCGAATCCTGTCGGCGCGCATGCGTGTCTTTGCCGTGACCTCGCAGCCGGCGCGCCGGGCCGAGCTGCGTGCCGCCGGCGCGGTGCCGCTGGTCGCGGACCTGGACCGGCCTGCCACGCTCGCACGCCTGCGCGGCCTGGCTGGCCGTGTGCTGGACCTGGCGCCGCCGCCCGGGGGGGGAGAGGGCGATCCGCGCACACGCGCCTTGCTCGCCACCCTGCGCCGCAGCGCATGGCGCCGCAACCGGGCGCACGCCGGCGAGCCCGTCATTCTACCCGAGCGGCGCAAGGCCCGTCCGGCGTTTGTCTATGCCAGCACTTCGGGCGTCTACGGCGACCGCGCCGGCGCGCGCGTGGCCGAATTCGCCCGCGTGCGCCCGCAGACGGCGCGCGCGCGGCGCCGCGTCGCGGCCGAGCGCGCGGTGCGCGAGTTCGGCCGGGCTGGCAACTGGCGCACCAGCATCGTGCGCATTCCCGGAATCTATGCCGAGGACCGCCTGCCACTCGCGCGGCTGAAGCGCGGCACACCGGCCCTGGCGCCGCAGGACGATGTCTACACCAGCCATATCCACGCCGACGACCTCGCGCGGACCATGGTTGCCGCGCTGTTCCGCGGACTCCCCCAGCGCGTGGTGCATGCGAGCGACGATACCGAGCTGCGCATGGCCGACTACTTCGACCTGGTGGCCGACCGCCGTGGCCTGCCGCGGCCGCCGCGAATCACACGCCAGCAGGCGCGTGAAGTGATGGATCCCACGCTGCTGAGCTTCATGAGCGAATCGCGCCGCCTCGACAACCGGCGCCTGAAACGCGAGCTGCGCCTGCGGTTGCGCTATCCCACCGTTTCCTCCTTCTTCGACGCCTGAGCCGAGAGGATCCCCCGCCGTGCCGTTTCAGGCACGGCGCTTGCGTTCCCGCTCGCCGCGTCGTTTCCTGTCTATACAGCGACTGGTTTCTTGCCCTGGAGCCGTGCATCCGCTTTGGCCGCTGGCGGCTGCTTTATTGGGCACTTTGCTCCGTAATTCGCAGTGAAAGTGCACAACTGGCTCTCGTAGTGGATCATCGCCTCGGGCAAGTACTACGTTGACTTGTATATACAGGATTGTAAAATCGCCGGAAACGAGCGGTGCCACAGGCATGGCGCCGCCGCTGACGGACAAAACCAAAGGAGCTTACCGATGAGGATTCAGAGCCGGATTGCAGGTCAGGCCGCCAGGCGCGTGGCCCGTGCGTCGCTGTTCGCAGCCGTTGCCATGGCCGGAGCGGCCCACGCCCAGACCACGCAGGTCACGCTCGGCATGAGCGGCTGGACCGGCTTCGCGCCGCTGACGCTGGCCGACAAGGCGGGAATCTTCAAGAAGCACGGCGTCGATGTGGACATCAAGATGATTCCGCAGAAGGACCGCCATCTTGCGCTGGCCTCGGGCGCGATCCAGTGCGCGGCTACGACGGTCGAAACGCATGTCGCGTGGAACGCCAACGGCGTGCCCATCACGCAGATCGTGCAGCTCGACAAGTCCTACGGTGCCGACGGCCTCGCCGTGCGCACCGACGTCAAGAGCTTTGCCGATCTGAAAGGCAAGACTATCGGCGTGGACGCGCCCGGCACCGCGCCGTACTTTGGCCTGGCCTGGATGCTGAAGAAAAACGGCATGACGCTCAAGGACGTGAAGACCACCACGCTGTCGCCGCAGGCGGCCGCGCAGGCCTTCGTGGCCGGCCAGAATGACGGCGCCATGACCTACGAGCCCTACCTGTCCACGGTCCGCCAGAACCCTGACAAGGGCAAGATCCTGGCCACCACGCTCGACTACCCGATGGTGACCGACACGCTGGGCTGCGCGCCCAAGTGGCTCAAGGACAATCCCAAGGCCGCGCAGGCACTGGTCGACAGCTACTTCGAAGCGCTCGAGATGATCCGCAAGGAGCCCGAGAAGTCCAACGAGATCATGGGCGCGGCGGTCAAGCAGACCGGCGAGCAGTTCGCCAAGTCGTCGGCCTACCTGCGCTGGCAGGATCGCGAGGCCAACCGCAAGTTCTTCTCGGGCGAGCTGGCCAGCTTCAGCAAGGAAGCCGCCGGCGTGCTGCTAGACATCGGCGTGATCCGCCAGGTGCCGGACGTCACCGCTCTGTACGACGCACGCTTCCTCAAGTAAGCAAGGGGCTGATGTCATGGCGCAAGTTCAAGTGAGTTCCCCGGCGCCGGTCGCCCTGGCCGCCAAGGCGGCGCCGGCGCGCCGCCGGCATCCGTGGCTGTCGCCGCTGGTGCCGGTGTCGCCGCGCGCGCGCTGCGTGCTGGGCCTGTCCTTCTTCGTGCTGTTTTTCGCGATATGGGCCGTGGTGACGCTGGGCGGTTTCGTGCCGCGCACCTTCCTGGCCGATCCGGCGACCATGGCGCGCGAAGGGCTGACGCTGTTCACGCAGTACAACTTCATCGGCGATATCGGCATGACCGTGTGGCGCGTGCTCGGGGGCTTCGTGCTGGCGGCGGTGCTCGCGGTGCCGCTGGGCATCCTGATGGGCGCGTACAAGGCCGCCGAAGCGTTTTTTGAACCGTTCGTTTCGTTCTGCCGCTACCTGCCGGCTTCGGCCTTCATCCCGCTGCTGATCCTGTGGGCCGGCATCGGCGAGACGCAGAAGCTGCTGGTGATCTTCATCGGCTCGTTCTTCCAGATCGTGCTGATGGTGGCGGTCGCCGTGGGCGGCGCGCGCAAGGACCTGGTGGAAGCCGCCTATACGCTCGGCGCCAACAGCCGCGGCATCGTCAAGCGCGTGCTGATCCCGGGCGCGGCGCCGGAGATCGCCGAGATCCTGCGCCTGGTGCTGGGCTGGGCGTGGACCTACGTGATCGTCGCGGAACTGATCGGCTCGTCCTCGGGCATCGGCCACATGATTACCGACAGCCAGGCGCTGCTGAACACCGGGCAGATCATCTTCGGCATCATCGTCATCGGCTGCATCGGGCTGGTGTCCGACCTCGTCTTCAAGCAGGCCAACCAGCGCCTGTTCCCGTGGAGTTCGATCTGATGAGCGCCCTGTCCATCCAGCAGGTCTCGCGCACCTTCACCAACCCGCGCGGCGGCCAGACCCAGGCGCTGCTGCCGGTCGATTTCGAAGTGCGCGACAACGACTTCGTCACCATCCTGGGCCCGTCGGGCTGCGGCAAGTCCACGCTGCTGCGCATCGTGGCGGGCCTCGACTCGCCCTCGGGCGGCAACGTGCTGCTCGACGGCCAGCCGGTCAGCGGCCCTGGCGCCGACCGCGGCATGGTGTTCCAGTCGTACACGCTGTTCCCGTGGCTGACGATCGAGCAGAACGTACGCTTCGGCCTGCGCGAGCGCGGCATGAGCGAGGCCGAGCAGCGCGAGCGCAGCGACTTCTTCATCCAGCGCGTGGGTTTGCGCGGCTTCGAGCATCACTACCCGAAGCAGCTCTCGGGCGGCATGCAGCAGCGCACCGCGATTGCGCGCGCGCTGGCCAACGATCCCAAGATCCTGCTGCTCGACGAGCCGTTCGGCGCGCTCGACAATCAGACCCGCGTGCTGATGCAGGAATTGCTGCTCGGCATCTGGGAGGCTTCTCGCAAGACGGTATTATTCGTGACCCACGATATCGACGAGGCCATCTTCATGGCCAACCGGGTGGCGGTGTTTTCCGCCAGGCCGGGTCGGATCAAGAGCGAGATCGCGGTGGATTTCCCGCATCCGCGCCATTACACGATCAAGACGTCGCCGGAGTTTTCCGCGCTCAAGGCGCGGCTGACCGAGGAGATCCGCGCCGAGGCCATGGCCGCGGCCGAACACTGAAGACCATGAACCACGCCGCGGGCCAGGGGCCAGCCACTTCCGCCACGAACTCTCCGACCGCGCTCTACCAGCAGGTCAAGGAGTACATCGCGCGCCAGATCCAGAGCGGCGCGTGGCAGCCGGGCGACCGGGTGCCGTCGGAGCAGGAGCTGGTGAACCGCTTCGGCGTGTCGCGAATGACCGTCAACCGCGCGCTGCGCGAACTGTCCGAGCAGGGCAGGGTGGTGCGCGTGGCCGGCGTGGGGACGTTCGTCGCCGAGCACAAGCCGCAGTCCACGCTGCTCAGCGTGGTCAACCTGCAGGACGAGATCCGCATGCGCGGGCATGACTATGCCTGCGACGTGATCCTGGTCGAACGCGTTGCGGCATCGATCGAAGTGGCCGCGGCGCTCGAACTGCGCACTGGTGAATCGGTGTTCCATTCGGTCTGCGTGCACCGCGAGGACGGCGTGCCGGTTCAGCTCGAAGACCGCTACGTCAACCCGCGCGTGGCGCCGCACTTCATCAGTCAGGACTTCAGCCAGATCAAGCCCGGCGAGTACCTGCTGCGCAACGTGCCCTACGACCAGGTCGAGCACGTGGTCGACGCCATTTCCGCAACGCCCGACCAGGCCGCGCAGCTGGAAATGCCGCCGACGCAACCGTGCCTGATGCTGACCCGCCGTACCTGGACCAACGGTGTGCCGGTCACTTTCGTGCGTTGCCTGCACCCGGGCAACCGCTACCGCCTCGGCAGCCGCTTCCGCGCCGACGGCAATCCCGCCTTCGGCTGATTTCCGACAGAAGTCAGCCATCCCACCAAAATTTTGTTCTAAGCTGTATAGACAGGAACATACAAGACAGGAATCGAACCATGAACGCCAGCCAATCCGCACAAGCCGACCGCCCGCTGCTGACCCTGCATCCGGGCCAGGTCACCCTGGCCGACCTGCGCCGCATCTACCGCGGCGAAGTGCGCCTGGAGATGGCCGACTCGGCCTGGGCCGGCGTCCGTGCCGCGCAGGCCACCGTGCAGGACATCATCGACGCCGATGCCGTGGTCTATGGCATCAATACGGGCTTCGGCAAGCTTGCGCAGACGCGCATCCCGAACGACAAGCTGGCCGCGCTGCAACGCAATCTCGTGCTCTCGCACAGCGTCGGCACGGGTCCGGACCTGGCCGAGGACACGGTGCGCCTGATCCTGGCCATCAAGGCGGTGAGCCTCGCGCGTGGCCACTCGGGCGTGCGTCCCGAAATCATCGAAGCGCTGCTCGCGCTGGCCAACCACGGCGTGACGCCGTGCATCCCGGCCAAGGGCTCGGTCGGCGCATCAGGCGACCTGGCGCCGCTGGCCCATCTGTCGTGCACGCTGATCGGCGTCGGCGACGTGATGGTCGATGGCCGCCGAGTGCCGGCCGCCGAAGGGCTGGCGCGTGCCGGCCTGTCCGCGTTCGAACTCGGTCCCAAGGAAGGCCTGGCGCTGCTCAACGGCACGCAGGTGTCGACCGCGCTGGCGCTGGCGGGGCTGTTCGCCGCCGAAGACACCTTCGCGGCGGGGCTGGTGGCCGGCGCGCTGTCGCTGGAGGCGATCAAGGGTTCGGTCAAGCCGTTCGACGCACGCATCCATGAAGCGCGCGGCCAGGCGGGGCAGATCGCGGTGGCCGGTGCCGTGCGCGCGATGCTCGACGGCAGCGAGATCGTCGATTCGCACAAGACTTGCGGCCGCGTGCAGGACCCATACTCGATCCGCTGCCAGCCACAGGTGATGGGTGCCTGCCTTGACAACCTGCAGCACGCCGCGCGCATCCTGCAGATCGAGGCCAACGCCGCGTCGGACAACCCGCTGGTGTTCCCCGAGCAGGGCGACGTTGTCTCCGGCGGCAACTTCCACGCCGAGCCGGTGGCCTTCGCCGCCGACATCATCGCGCTGGCGATCGCCGAGATCGGCGCGATATCCGAGCGCCGCCTGGCGCTGCTGCTGGACACCGGCCTGTCGGGCCTGCCGCCGTTCCTGGTGCGCGACGGCGGCCTGAACTCGGGCTTCATGATCGCGCAGGTCACCGCGGCGGCGCTGGCGTCGGAGAACAAGTCGCTCGCGCATCCGTCGAGCGTGGACAGCCTGCCGACTTCGGCCAACCAGGAGGACCACGTGTCGATGGCCACCTACGGCGCGCGCCGGCTCGGCGACATGGCCGCCAATACCGCAGTGGTGGTCGGAATCGAGGCGATGGCGGCTGCGCAGGGCATCGAGTTTCACCGGCCGCTGAAGTCGTCGCCGCTGATCGAGAGCGAGCTGGCCCGCATCCGCGCGCGCGTGGCGTTCGTGGAAGCGGACCGCTACCTGGCCCCGGATATCGAAGCGATGAAGCAGTGGGTGGTGCAGGGCGATGCCGGTGCGGGTTGGCCCGCTGCGGTCCGCGACGTCCTGCCGACCAACGCCATGAGCGCATGATCGCAGCAAGGAGAAAACAACCATGAACGCCAGCGAATCCCAATTCCTCCAGCGCGGCCAGCGCGAGATCCGCGCGCCGCGCGGCACGCAGCTGCACTGCAAGAACTGGCTGATCGAAGCGGCCTACCGCATGATCCAGAACAACCTGGATCCCGACGTGGCCGAGCGCCCGCAGGACCTGGTGGTCTACGGCGGCATCGGCAAGGCCGCGCGCAACTGGGAATGCTTCGACGCCATCCTCGACAGCCTGCGCCGCCTGGGCGAGGACGAGTCGCTGCTGGTGCAGTCCGGCAAGCCGGTCGGCGTGTTCCGCACGCACCCGGACGCGCCGCGCGTGCTGATCGCCAACTCGAACCTCGTGCCGCACTGGGCCAACTGGGACAAGTTCAACGAACTCGACCGCGCCGGCCTGATGATGTACGGCCAGATGACCGCGGGTTCGTGGATCTACATCGGCACGCAGGGCATCGTGCAGGGCACCTACGAGACCTTCGTCGAAGCGGGCCGCCAGCACTACGGCGGCGACCTGTCGGGCAAGTGGATCCTGACCGCCGGCCTCGGCGGCATGGGCGGCGCGCAGCCGCTGGCCGGCGTGCTGGCCGGTGCCTGCGTGCTGGCGATCGAATGCCAGGAGTCGCGCATCGACTTCCGGCTGCGCACGCGCTATCTCGACAAGAAGGCCACCACGCTCGACGAAGCGCTGGCGATGATTGCCGAGGCCACGCGGAAGAAGGAAGCGATCTCGGTGGGCCTGCTTGGCAATGCCGCCGACATCGTGCCCGAACTCGTCAAGCGCGCACAGGCGGGCGGCATGCGCCCGGACATCGTCACCGACCAGACCTCGGCGCATGACCTCGTCAACGGCTACCTGCCGCAAGGCTGGACCGTCGCGCAATGGGAGCAGGCGCGCCAGCACGATCCGAAATCGGTGGAGGCCGCGGCGCGTCCGTCGATCGTGAAGCACGTGCAGGCCATGCTCGACTTCCAGAAGATGGGCGTGCCCACCGTCGACTATGGCAACAACATCCGCCAGGTCGCGTTCGACGAGGGCGTGAAAAATGCATTCGACTTCCCGGGCTTCGTACCCGCCTATATCCGCCCGCTGTTCTGCCGTGGCAAGGGCCCGTTCCGCTGGGTCGCGCTGTCCGGCGATCCCGAGGACATCTACAAGACCGATGCCAAGATGAAGGAGCTGTTCCCCGAGGACAAGCACCTGCACCGCTGGCTCGACATGGCGCATGACCGCATCGCGTTCCAGGGCCTGCCCGCGCGCATCTGCTGGGTGGGGCTCGGTGAACGCCACCGCGCGGGCCTCGCGTTCAACGAGATGGTGAAGTCCGGCGAACTCAAGGCGCCCATCGTGATCGGCCGCGACCACCTCGACTGCGGCTCGGTTGCATCGCCGAACCGCGAGACCGAGGCCATGCGCGACGGCTCCGACGCCGTGTCCGACTGGCCGCTGCTCAACGCGCTGCTCAATACGGCGGGCGGAGCCACGTGGGTCAGCCTGCACCATGGCGGCGGTGTCGGCATGGGCTTCTCGCAGCATTCCGGCGTGGTGATCGTCTGCGACGGCACCGACGCCGCGGCCAGGCGCATCGAGCGCGTGCTGTGGAACGACCCGGCCACGGGCGTGATGCGCCATGCCGATGCCGGCTATGACCTCGCGCTCGACTGCGCGCGCGAGAAAGGCCTCAACCTGCCGATGGTGAACCGCGCATGACCCGCTTCGCACTCGACACCCTTTCGCCCACGCCGTGGAAGAATGGCGGCGGCACCACGCGCGAAGTCGCCGTGTGGCCGCCCGATGCGGGACTCGATGACTTTGCGTGGCGCATCAGCGTCGCCGACATCTGCGCGGATGGTCCGTTCTCGGCGTTCGCGGGCATCGACCGGCAGATCGTGCTGCTCGATGGCGCGGGCGTGCGCCTGCGCGCCGCCGACGGCAGCTTCGACCATCGCCTCGATACTGCCGGCGAGCCGTTCGCGTTCGCGGGCGACGTCGCGGTGGACGCCACGCTGATCGACGGCGCCACGCGCGACTTCAATGTGATGGCGCGCCGTGGCATCTGCCGCGCACAGGTGTATGCCATGCGGCGCGGTTTTTCCTTCAACTCGGGCGAGGATGCCGTGGCGCTGTTCGTGCTCAAGGGTGCCTGGCGCGATCCCGGCGCGAGCCTGATGGAGCCGCTGCGCGCCAACGAGGGCGTCTGGTATCCGACCGGCGTTACCGCCGCATTCCATGCCCTCGCGCCGCTCGAGGACGATTCGCTTTGCCTGTGCATCACGCTGGAAACGGAGACTGACCAATGACCGCGCCCTTTGCTGCGGGACGGCCCGAAGCCCGATCCGCCGACGGAGTCTGGCACCGCTGTCACCTGCTGCCCGATGCCGACCCGGAACGCGCCGTGCGCGACGGTGCGCTGGTAGTCGAGCAGGGCCGCATTGCCTGGCTCGGTCCCGAAGCGGAACTGCCCGCCGACTATCGAGGCCTGCCGCGCCATGACGCAGGCGGGGCGTGGATCACGCCGGGCCTGGTCGATTGCCATACGCACCTGGTCTACGGCGGCCAGCGTGCCGATGAATTCGCCATGCGGCTGGCCGGCGCCAGCTATGAAGAGATCGCACGCGCGGGTGGTGGCATCGTGTCTTCGGTACGCGCCACGCGTGCCGCCGACGATGAGACGCTGTTCGCGCAAGCGGCGGCCCGGCTCGCGCCGCTGCTTGCCGAAGGCGTGACGGCCATCGAGATCAAATCGGGCTATGGCCTGGAACTGGAGGCCGAACGCCGGCAACTGCGCGTGGCGCGCCGCCTCGGCGAAGCCTTCGGCGTGTCGGTGCACACAACTTTCCTCGGTGCGCATGCGCTGCCGCCTGAGTATGCCGGACGCGCCGACGACTACATCGACCTGGTGTGCAACACCATGTTGCCGGCACTGGCTGAAGAAGGGCTCGTCGATGCCGTCGATGCGTTCTGCGAGTCGGTCGGCTTTTCGCTGGCGCAGACCGAGCGCGTCTTTGACGCTGCCGCCCGTCACGGCCTGCGGGTCAAGCTGCACGCGGAGCAGTTGAGCAACCTTGGAGGCGCCGTGCTGGCCGCGCGTCATCGCGCGCTGTCGGCGGACCACCTGGAGCACCTGGACGAAGCCGGCGTGGCGGCCATGGCGGCCGCGGGTACGGTGGCGGTGCTGCTGCCGGGCGCCTATTATTTCCTGCGTGACACGAACCTGCCGCCGATCGCGCTGCTGCGCCAGTATGGCGTGCCGATGGCGATCGCCACCGATCACAATCCGGGTACGTCACCGGTCACATCGCTGCTGCTGATGATGAACATGGCCTGCACCCTGTTCCGCCTGACGGTGCCCGAGGCGCTGGCCGGCGTGACTATGCATGCGGCGCGCGCGCTTGGTGCCGCTGACCGCCATGGCGTGCTCGCAGCGGGCCGCGCGGCGGACTTCGTGCTCTGGCGCGTCGACTCTCCGGCGGAGCTGGCCTACTGGTTCGGCCGCAATCCGGCCGCCGCCGTGGTGCGGCAGGGACGCATCCATCCGGCGCCGGCGCAGCACGGCGGGGAGGGCATGACAGCATGAACGAAGCACGTATTCTCGCGCCTCACGCATTGCTGCCCACTGGCTGGGCACGCGACGTGCTGCTGGCATGGGACGCCGATGGCCGCCTGACTTCGGTACAGACTGGCGCATCCGCAGCGGCCGACGTGGCGCGCGCGGCCGGGCCGGTGCTGCCCGGCATGCCGAACTTGCATTCGCATGCGTTCCAGCGCGGCTTTGCCGGGCTGACCGAATACCGCAGCGTGACGCAGGATGGAGATCCCGCCGGTGCCGACTCGTTCTGGAGCTGGCGCACGCAGATGTACCGCTTTGCGCTGCGCCTGTCGCCCGACACGCTGGAGGCCATCGCCACGCAGCTCTACATCGAGATGCTGCGTGCGGGTTATACGAGCGTGTGCGAGTTCCACTACGTGCACCACGACATCGATGGCAAGCCCTACGCGGACGCGGCCGAGATGTCGCTGCGCCTGCTGCGCGCGGCCGAGCGTACCGGCATGGGCATGACGCTGCTGCCGGTGCTGTACCAGACGGCCGGGTTCGGCGACAAGCCCCCGCTGGCCGAGCAGCGCCGCTTCCTGCATGACACCGATGCCATGCTGACGCTGCTTGAGCGGCTTGCGCCGGCGTGCCGGCAGAGCGGCGCCCGCCTTGGGCTGGCCCCGCATTCGCTGCGCGCGGTGCCGCAGCAAAGCCTGACGCATGCGCTGGCAGGCCTGCACGCAATGGATCCGACCGCGCCCGTGCATATCCACATTGCCGAGCAACAGCGCGAGGTCGACGACTGCATCGCCTGGACCGGCATCCGCCCGGTCGAATGGCTGCTTGACCACGCCGAGGTCGACGCGCGCTGGTGCCTCGTGCATGCGACCCATATGGACTGGGACGAACGCCGTCGGCTCGCGCACAGCGGCGCCGTGGCCGGCATTTGCCCGACCACCGAAGCCAACCTTGGCGACGGTGTGTTCGAGGCCGCGCCGTACCTGGCCCAGCACGGTGCCTGGGGCATCGGCTCGGACAGCCACGCGAGCGTCAGCGTGGCCGAGGAACTGCGCATGTTCGAGTATGGCCAGCGGCTGGCGCTGCAGCAGCGCAATGTGCTGGCGTCCGAATCGCACATGCAGGTTGCGGTCCGCCTGTATCTCGAAGCCGTGGCCGGCGGCGCACGTGCCGCGGGGCGCGCGGTGGCCGGGCTGGCACCGGGCCAGCAGGCCGATTTCGTCGTGCTCGACGGCGCGCACCCGGCGCTGGCGGGGCTCGACGGTGCGCAGGCGCTGGCCACCCACGTCTTTGCCAACCACGGCCATGAGACACTAGCGGAAGTCCGCACCGCCGGCCGTTGCCGCGTGCAGCATGGCGCGCATCCGCTGCAGGCGGACGCCGGCCGGCTGTTCGTGGCCGCGCGCGCGAGCCTGCTGGGCGACTGAAACCGGCGGCCGCCGCCTTGTCACTTTGGGGCGGCGGCCCAGCATCACACAAACCATGTCCTTTTCTACCGATACCCCAGCCTTTACCCTGCATCGCGGCACCCGCCCGCTGCTGGTATCGATGCCGCACGTCGGCACCTACCTGCCCGCCACCGTGTCGCAGCGGCTGACCGCCGAGGCGCGTACGGTGCCCGATACCGACTGGCACCTGGAACGCCTCTACGACTTCGCGCGCGAGCTCGGCGCCTCGGTGCTGGCGGCCACGCACTCGCGCTACGTGGTGGACCTGAACCGTCCGCCCGACAACGCAAACCTCTATCCCGGCCAGGACACCACCGGCCTGTGCCCGGTCGACACCTTCGACAAGACGCCGCTGTACGCCAGCGGCGCAGGCCCGGACGAGGCCGAGATCGGCGCGCGCCGCGACGCCGTGTGGCGGCCCTACCATGCCGCGCTGGGCGAAGAACTGGCGCGCCTGCGCCAACTGCACGGCACCGTGGCCCTGTGGGATGCGCATTCGATCCGTTCGGTGCTGCCGCGTTTCTTCGAAGGCAAGCTGCCGGACTTCAATCTTGGCACGGCCAACGGCGAGAGCTGCGACCAGGCGCTCGCGGACGAGCTGTTGGAGATCGCGCAAGACGTGCCCGGTCATACCGCGGTGCTGAACGGGCGCTTCAAGGGCGGCTATATCACGCGCAACTACGGGCAACCGCGCGCTGGCGTGCACGCTGTGCAGCTGGAACTCGCGCAGTCGGCGTACATGAGCGAGTCGTATCCGTTTGCGTATGACGAGGCGAAGGCCTCGGCGCTGCAGCCGTCGCTGCAGCAGATGCTGGTGGCGGTGCTGGGGTTTGTGGAAGGGCGCTGAGCAAAGCAGCGTTGCGGCGCGGCGGGAGGTACAACGCCTCCCTGCTGTCACGAGCGGGGCATGCGCTAGATTGCCTCACCCGATCGGGCGCGCCGCACCTCAATGGCGACGCAGCCCACTACTTGCCGCCGGCGAGCCGCGCGTCGATATGCTTGGCGCGCTCAAGCGAACCGGGATGGCTGCTGAGCATGCTGGACTGGCCGCCATCGAGTGTCGCCAGCTTGCGGAATGCGGAAGCCAGTGCCTGCCGGTTGGCGCCGTTCTTCGTCAGCAGGTCGAACGAATAGTCATCGGCGGCGCTTTCCTGCCGCTGCGAGAACTGTGCATTGATGAACTGTTCGCCCAGGTCGGCGAGCTGCGACGACGTCAGCGCGGTGAGGGTCGGACTGCCCAGCGAGCCAAGCACGCCGCGCGCGGCTGACGTGCTGTACGCGACCTGCATGGCGTGCCTGGTATGGCCCAGCGCGACGTGGCCGATCTCGTGCCCTACGACGCCGCGGACCTCATCGTCGGTCATCAGGTCCATCAAGCCGCTGTAGACGCGCACGCAGCCGTTGGCCATGGCCCAGGCATTCACGTCCTTTGTCATGTACACCTTGGCGTCGAGTGGCATGCCGGTATTGCCGAGGCCGCTCATCACATTGGCCAGTCGCCTGGCGTAGGTGCTGTCGGCCGCCGCGATGGTGTTCTTCTTGTCCATCTCTGCGCACGACTGGTCAGACAGAGTCTTGACGTTGGCATCGGTCAGCGTGGCCGCGGAAAACAGGCTGCCGCCGGCTTGCGTCATGCTGTCCATGTTCATGTTGGCGCAACCGGCTTGCAAGGCAACGCAGGCAACGGCCGGGATGGCATATCGCGCGAATCGCGTCATGGTTGGGCTCCTTGGCGGGATTGACCAATGCATAGGATACGAAAGCGCGGAGCCGGTACGCCAGTGGATTCCGTCCGACACGTGATGCGGTAATGCGCGTTTAGCGAAAATGCCCCGGGGAAGGCAGGATGGATCGCTGCCGCGTTGGCAACAGAGCTGGTCCTCTGTGATGTCAAATCTACTTCGAATGCGGTGGAGGAGGTCCCGGAGCCGGTTCGTGCACTTCGCCGAGGCGACAGCCGATCGTATGAGGGCAGAGGTGGGGTGGGGCGTATGCGGCGGGATGTGTTACTGGGGCGGTTCTGGACCACCGCATGGGAGCCGGGAATCCGGAGCATGGATGGCCCCCGAACGATTGCACCTCGCCGGGACTCGTGCGCCAGCCGGCGAGGTGCAGAGTGCGGGATCGAGGAAACGGATTGGCCGCACATCATCAGTGTGCGATGGGAATGGATCAGGGTCTGTGCGCCACTGAACAGAGCGGCACGGGTGCGATGCCCAGAAAAAAGGTTTTTCGCCGGATTGCAGGGAATGGGTAATGAGGGGGTTGCCGCGCCTGCCAAGCACGAAACCCCCAACCCTTCCCCATGCAAAAGTTGACGCTTGTCAATTTAACGGAAACCACGGGTCCTATAGTTCAACTACTTTCTTATAAACGAGGAGCTTTCGCATGGTCCACCTTCGCCGCCTTCCCATCCTCCTCGCAGCCGCTGCCCTCGCATGGGCGCCCGTCGCCTTCTCGGCATCGCCGTCAAACGACGCCGAGCACGAGAAGCACCATCCCAAGGAGCAGGTAAAAAAGCCGGCGCCGGCGGTCACACCCCAGAAAAAGGGAGATGGTGACCTCGACGCCAAGACAGCACACTTGCGCGCAATCCGTGAGCGGCTGTCGCGGGCCGGAACCCCGGAAGAGGTCCAGGCACTGATGGCCGAACGCAACAAGGTCGTGCAGGATGCCATGGCTGTCATGCACAAGGACATGATGGGAATGGGAATGGCCGGCGCAGGCGGGATGTCGTCGCCCAAGGGCAAAGGCGGAGCATCGCCCGACCAAATGCAAATGTGTCAGGACATGATGGGCCAGCACATGGCCTTCATGCAGGAAATGATGCAGGCAATGACGGGTTCTCAAGCGATGGGCGGCGGCAGTATGGGCCAAGGGATGGGGCAGGGAATGGGCGGCGGTATGATGAGCAAGTAGTCTGTTCCCAGCGGGCCATCTGTCATTGCCACGCAGGCGGCAGACGTCGGTTATTCAAAGGCGTAAGGTGGCCTCGCTCCGTTGAGCTTGGTTACCACTGGCGCGCAGCGCACGGGCTTCTCGCGTTAATCAAGCATTTCGACTTGGGGTGCCAGGGAGGCCACTGTCGCCGTCCTGATGGTCATCCTAAGGTCATTACCACCGGCGCCTCGACAGAGGAACTCTTCCGAGACGGTGCGCGCGGCGTGGTTGGTGGTCGCAAGCTCGCCCTCGGTAATACGGTCCTGATGCAAACGGAGGGCGTCTCGACTGACGTGCTGACCAAAGGATGTGACGGACTACGTGCCCAGGGCGCTAGTGTCATGCACCTGGCGGTGAACGGCGCGCTCGCCGGAATCATTGCCGTCTCAGACCCTGTGAAGGCCACCACGCCTGAAGCCCTTGCGAGGCTTAAGGACGAGGGTATGCACCCAGAATCCGGTCGTTGCAGCAAATGAAGTGCTTCTGCAGCTTGACCAGTTCAATTTGCAGCAGGTGCAGGCTGGCCTCGTAGTCCTCATGGGAAATGGCGCTTGCTTCGGATGTAGAACTCTTGCTACTTGCCTTCATTCTCTTGGTTCCCCTTTGGCGATTCGGACGCATCGGGTGGAGCTGGGTGAGGCCTCCCGGGGGTAAGCTGGGTGACTTTTTCGGAGAGCAGCAGGTCCAGGGCAGGTCGGTCGACGACTTCCTGTTCGAGCAGTAGCTTCGCAAGTGCGTCCAGCTTGTGCCGATTTGCCAGCAAAGTCTGCTTCACCCGCTGGCTCGCGTCACCCAGGATCTTCCGGACCTCCGCATCAATAATCTGAGCCGTACTCTCGCTGTACTCCTTACGTCCCCGGGGCACCAGTCCTGGTGCGTTGAATAGGGGGCTTGGCATGTCCTCGTAAGTCGCAAGTCCAAGCTGGTCGCTCATACCGAACTGCGTAATCATCTGGCGTGCCATGTCCGTCGCTCGCTGCAAGTCATTCTGGGCGCCGGTGGATACATCGCCAAAGACGATTTGCTCGGCCATTCGCCCGCCGAGCAGCACATCGAGCCGGTCAAGTAGTTCGCTCTGCTTCAGTAAATAGCGGTCCTCGGTCGGCGTCTGCTGTGTATAGCCGAGTGCTGCCACGCCACGCGGAATGATGGAGACCTTTGAAACTCGGTCAGCGCGGGGGCGCAGTTCCGCGACGATGGCGTGACCAGCCTCGTGGTACGCGATGGTTTCCTTCTCCTGTGGATTCATGACGCGATTCTTCTTCTCCAGGCCGCCAATGATGCGGTCCAGTGCCTCGTCGAAATCGACCATCTCCACGGCATCTTTACCCTTGCGCGCAGCCAGCAGAGCGGCCTCGTTGACGAGGTTGGCGAGGTCTGCCCCAGCGAAGCCAGGCGTGCGGGCTGCCAGCTTTGTCAGTTCGACAGTGGGAGCCAGGACGACATTCCTGATGTGGACTTTGAGAATCTGCTCGCGACCCTTCAGGTCTGGGCGGTCCAACGCGACATGACGGTCAAACCGTCCTGGGCGCAATAGCGCAGGGTCGAGAATTTCCGGCCGATTGGTCGCGGCCATAATGATGACGCCCTTGTTGGTATCAAAGCCATCCATCTCGACCAGCAATTGGTTTAGGGTCTGTTCGCGTTCGTCATTGCCGGTAACTGCACCGAGCGCACGAGTCTTGCCCAGCGCGTCGAGTTCGTCGATGAAGATAATGCAGGGTGCTTTGGTCTCCGCCTGGTTGAAGAGGTCGCGCACCCGTGCTGCCCCGACTCCGACAAACATCTCGACGAAGTCCGAGCCACTCATGCTGAAGAACGGCACGCCGGCCTCACCGGCTACCGCCTTTGCCAGGAGTGTCTTGCCGGTGCCCGGCGCCCCGAGTAGCAGCACGCCCTTGGGAATCTTGCCACCCAGGCGACGATAGCGCTGCGAGTCCTTCAGGAAATTGACGATTTCAGCAAGCTCGTCCTTGGCTTCGTCGATACCGGCGACGTCGGCAAACGTCACGCCAGTTTCCTTTTGCATGTAGACCTTGGCTTTGCTCTTCCCAATCTCCATCATGCCGCCGGCGGCACCACCCATCCGTTTGATGAGGAAGCTCCAGACGGCAAAGAAGAGCATTGCAGGAACAACCCAGGACAACAGCGTGCTAATCCACTTGTTGTCGGCCTGGCCAACAAAGCGCACCTTGGCAGTTTCGAGGTCCTGGACCAGATTCGGGTCATTGACCCGGAGCGTTGAGAACAGGTGGTCCCCCTTCTCCTGACGCTGCATCTCTTCGACTTGTTGCTTGGGAAGCAAATGCTCAATGCCATCGGTGTTGACCGTACCCGTAATGGCGCCCTCGCCAAGGGAAATGTCCTTGAGCTTGCCCGCCTTGAGCAGAACCTTGAAGTCGCTGTACGGTAACGTTTCGACGTGGGACGAGAACAGGACACTCTGAAGGATGAGCATCGCCGAGACGGCCAAGAGCACATACCAGAGGGAAAACTGCTGTTGTCGAGGTTCCATGAAGGGGCCTTTCGTGTTGTCGCGAATCGGTAGAAATTGGGGCCGGTGCTATCCACAGTCGACCGCCAGTCCAGACGGAAGGGGCAAAGAGCAAACGTCCAGGCAAGGGAAGGCGTGTGCCGTGTCAGACAAGCCCTTTCGGTTCAAGGTTAGTCTTTGCCTTCAAGCACGTTGTGGAGCCATGCGAAAAAGGCGCCGGCAGCGAAGAACCAGGCTACGAAAAGGGAGGCTCTGCTGGACAGAATTCGCATTGTTAGTGTGGGCATCCAGGGGAATTGGCTCTTGATGCCAATCAAGAAACCCGAGCGTTTTCGTGCATGCGAAAGTGCTGGGTAGCCCACGATAGTTCTGGGCGCTGCTGGCGTATCCAAAGCTTCTCTCGGGCGGGGTTCTTGGTGTTTCCGCAAATTGGCGGGTGGCCGTTGCTCGGGGGATGCTGCAGCGGGTGAAACAGCAGAGCGCCACCCCGGAATATGGGGTTTCACTGGAGTGAGGACGTTCTCGGACTCTACGGGAAACAAAAAACCCCGCAAAGCCAGGCTGGGCGGGGTTTGCGGGTTCTGGGAACTGCTTTGGAACTGTGTCTGGTGCCCGGGGTCGGACTCGAACCGACACGCCTTGCGGCGGGGGATTTTGAGTCCCCTGCGTCTACCTGTTTCACCACCCGGGCAGGTGTGGGCGCCTGAATCGGCACCGCGCTGAGCCGCGAATTATGCCGGAAATCGTCGCTGCCGACAACCTGCGGGCGCGCTCAGCGGCCCCGCCGGGCGTTTGTGTGGCGGCTGCGGTCGTTGTATTCGGGCGGCTTGCGGGCGATCCAGCGGATAAAGTCGGCCATGGCCGGGTGGTGCCGCAGTGCCTCCCAGTCGTGGAAGCCGCCCGCCAGCTCGGCCTCGGTGAAGACCGAGTGGATTTTCTGGTGGCAGACGCGGTGCATCGGTACGGTGTCGTGCCCGCCATGGCTGCGCGGCACGGGATGGTGGAGGTCGGTGCTTGGGCCTTCCACGAGTGGCCTGCCGCAGAGCGGGCAGCGGCCGGCGGCGTCGTCCGGCGTGGGTTCGGGCGGGCCGAGCTGGTCGGGCCGGCCGGCCCGGAGACTGCGTTTGACGACCATGGCGCGGTCCGGTGAGTGGTATTGGTACGGATATCCGCGCAGGCCGGGCCGGAGCTACGATGGCAGGGTTTGCCACGCGCCACCGAGCACGCCATGCCCGCACAATCCTCCCTGGCCAGCCTGGCCCGGCTGCCTTCGCAGGACCCGGCCTTCTACGAGCGAGAATACAACAACCGCGACCGCGTGCCCGACAACGCCGAGCACATGGCGCGCTGGGCGACGCTGTCGGCGCAGGTACGCGCGCGCGGCGGCTACCAGGAGAATCTCAGCTATGCCGCACCGGGTTCGGCCCACGCGCAGGACGAGCGGCTGGACTACTTCCCGGGGACCGGCGAGCGCCCGCCGCTGCTGGTGTTCGTGCATGGGGGCTATTTCCGCGCGCTCGACAAGCGCGACCACAGCTTCGTGGCGAGCGAGCTGCCGCGGCTCGGCGTATCGGTGGCGGTCGTGAACTATTCGTTGTGCCCGTCCGTGACCGTACCGGCCATCGTGCGCCAGGTGGTGGGCAGCGTAGCGTGGCTCTACCGGCAATCGGAGCGGCTCGGCCACGACCACGCGCGCATCTTCGTGGCGGGCCACTCGGTTGGCGGTCACCTCGTGGCCATGCTGATGGCGGCGCTGTGGCCGCAGGTGGGCCAGGACCTGCCGGACGACCTGATCAAGGGCGGGCTGTCGATCAGCGGCCTGTACGACCTGGAGCCGCTGCGCCGCGCCGACTTCCTGCAGCGCGACCTGCGCCTGTCCGAGGCCGACGTGGCGCGCCTGTCGCCGGCATTCATGCAGCCCGCGACGCACGCGCCGCTGGTGACGGCCGTGGGCGAACTGGAAGCCGCCGAGTACCACCGCCAGAACGCGTTGATCCGCGCCGCGTGGCCGGCCAATGCCAATGCGGCGCAGGATGTGCCGCTGCCGGGCCGTCATCACTTCAACGTGATGGACGACCTGGCCAATCCCGACAGCACGCTGCTGCGCGCTGTCCTGGCCCTGACGGGCGTCAGGGCGTAGCCGCGCTCAATCCTCCAGCACGCGCAGCAGGGACGAGGTGTCGTCCTTGCCCCAGCCCTTGTCCATCAGGATCTGCAGCTGGGCGGAAGTGGCCTGCAGAGCGGGCAGCGTCAGTCCGATCTGGCCCGCGATATCGCGCGCCAGTCCGAAGTCCTTGTCATGCAGCCGCGCCTCGATGCCGGCGGCGAAGTCGCGCGCGACCATCTTGGGGCCCATCATGTCGAGCATGCGGCTGCCGGCCATGCCGGTGGACATGGCCTCGAACACGCGCGCCGTATCGACCTGCTGCGCAGACGCGAAGCGCATGGCCTCGGCGATGCCTTCGATGTTGACCACCTGCGCGATCTGGTTGCACAGCTTGGCCACCTGGCCAGCGCCGTGGTCGCCAATGTGCGTGATGGTCTTGCCGAGCAGCGCCAGCAGCGGGCGCACGTCTTCCAGCACGGCGGGCTTGCCGCCGACCATGATGGTCAGCGTGGCGGCCTCGGCCCCCATGGTGCCGCCGGATACCGGGCAGTCCAGCATGTCGATGCCGCGCGCGGCCAGCGCGGCGGCGATTTCGCGCGTGACGATCGGCGAGATGGTGCTGTGGTCGACGCAGACCGTGCCGGGGGCGGCGCCGTGGATCGCGCCGTTCTCGCCGAGCAGCACCTGGCGCACGTCCTCGGACGACGTGACGTTGGTGAACACCACGCTGGCGCCGCGCGCGGCTTCGGCGGGCGTGAAGTACGGCTCGGCGCCAAGCGCGCGCGCAGCCTCGGCGGCTTCCGGGCGGCGCACGAAGGCGCGCACCGAATGGCCGGCGGCCAGCAGGTGGCGGACCATGTGCGTGCCCATCGCGCCCAGGCCGATAAAGGCGACGGTGCGCGCGGAGGATTGTGGAGTGGTGGTGGTCATGCGGTGTTTCCCTTTCAGTGCGGCCGTGCCGGTCGCAATGGCTACAGGTGCTACTCGTCGCCCGCGTAGGCGAACTTGCCGTTGCGGACGGTTCCCATCACGCGCGAGCGCTGGTCGAAGCCCTGGTGGTCCTTCGCGTTCAGGTTCAGCACGCCGTTGGGAACGGTGAGGTTGGTGGTGGCTTCAATGGCGTTGCGCAAGGCGTTGCGGAATTCGCGTGTGCCAGGCTGGGCGCCGGTCTTCAGCGCGCGCCGCGAGGCATCGTCCAGCAATTGCCACGCGCCCCACGCGTCGCCGGCGAACTGGGTCACGCTGTCGGCGCCGTACTTCGCTTCATAGCGCGTGACGAAATCGAGCGCCACCTTGCGCACGGGATGGCTGGCCGGCAACTGGCGTGCCACCACGACGGGACCGGTCGGGAACAGCGTGCCTTCCACGTCCTTGCCACCCACACGCAGGAAGTCCCACGTGGCGATGCCATGGGTCTGGTAGATCTTGCCCTTGTAGCCGCGCTCGACCAGCGTCTTCTGCGGCAGCACCGCGGGCGTGCCCGAGCCGGCGATGAGGATGGCGTCCGGGTTGGCCGACATCAGCTTGAGCACCTGCCCGGTCACCGAGGTGTCGTTGCGGCCAAAGCGTTCATTGCCGACGACCTTCAGCTTGCGCACTTCCGCCAGGCGCGAGAACTCGCGCCACCAGCTTTCGCCGTAGGTGTCGGAGAAACCGATGAAGCCGACCGTCTTCACGCCATGGTTGCCCATGTACTCGGTCAGCACCGTGGCCATGTGCGAGTCGTTCTGCGGCATCTTGAAGGCCCAGCGCCGGCGCGCATCGGTCTGCGGCTCGATGATCGCGGCGGAGGCCGCCAGCGCCACCATGGGCGTTCCGTTCTCGGCGATGGCATCCAGCGCGGCAATCGCGTTGGGCGTGATGTTGGGGCCGACGATGACATCGACCTTTTCCTCGGAAATCAGCTTGCGCACGTTGCGCACCGCGGCGGCGGGGTCCGAGCCGTCGTCGAGCAGGACGTAGTGGGCTTTCTGCCCGCCGAGCGTCTGGGGCCACATCAGGACGGTGTTCTTCGACGGAATGCCGATCGATGCCGCCGGCCCGGTGGTCGAGACATCCACGCCGACACGGATGTCGGCAAATGCGGCATTGGCAATCAGTGCGGTGGCGGAGGCGCAGGCGACGGCGAGCGCGCGGCGCAGCAGGTTGGACATGGTTCTCCTCTTGATGTGTTTTCTCTTTTTTCTCTGCTGCTTCTCTCCCGCGGATGTGGGGAGAGAAGCAGTCAGGCAGCAAGCATAGCGGAGCGGCTGATCGTCCGCATTGTCCAGTGGCGCGTGCTTACCGTGCGCCCAGCCGCCAGAGCGAAGTGACTTCCGCCGAGCGCGCTGCATGCAGCGCGTCCGCGGCGTCCGCCGCACGCGGGTGGCGCGGGCGGATGTCCGAGCGGCCCAGCACCTGCAGGCCGGCCGCTTCGATCCAGCCGAGCAGTTGCTCGCGCGAGCGCAGGCCGAGGTGCTCGGCCAGGTCGGACAGCAACAGCCAGCCCTCGCCGCCAGGCTCGAGGTGCGCCGCCAGGCCGTCGAGGAAGCCGCGCAGCATCGCGCTGTCGGGATCGTAGACGGCGCGCTCCACGGGCGAGCTCGGTCGTGCCGGGACCCAGGGCGGGTTGCAGACGACCAGCGGCGCGCGGCCCGGCGGGAACAGGTCGGCCTCCAGGATCTCTACCTGGCCAGCCACACCAAGCTGTTCGAGATTCTCGCGCGCGCAAGCCAGTGCGCGCGCATCCTGGTCCGTGGCCACGACGCGCTGGACGCCACGCCTGGCCAGCACGGCCGATAGCACGCCGGTGCCTGTGCCGATGTCGAAGGCAAGGGTCTTCGAAGGCAGCGGCTCATTGGCGACCAGGTCCACATACTCGCCGCGCACCGGCGAGAAGACGCCGTACCACGGGTGGATGCGCGCGCCCAGCGCGGGAATCTCCACGCCCTTGCGGCGCCATTCGTAGGCGCCGATCATGCCGAGCAGCTCGCGCATCGACGCCACATAGGCCTCGCCGGCTTCGCCATAAACCTGCTCGCAAGCCTGCGTGACGTCCGGCGCGCGGCGCAGCGGCACCTTGTGGCCGGCGTCGAAGGGCAGCAACAGCATGCCCAGCGTCCGTGCGCGCTGGGACTGCGCCAGCCTGTGCTGGTGGAAAGCCTCGGTGATCGACTCGGGTGCGGCGGGTTTGTGCCCGGGCCGGCTCTTCTTCTTGGGCTTGCGCTCGGTACGGCGGGCCATGGCCTGCAGCAGCTGACGCGCGTTCTGGAAGTCGCCGCGCCACAACAGCGCGGTGCCTTCGCAGGCCAGGCGGTAGGCGGTGTCGGCGGAGGTAGTGTCATCGGCCACCACCACGCGGCGCGGCGGCGGCAGGCCGGCTTCGGAGCGCCAGCGCGCGCTATGCTCGGCGCCGTCCTCGGTCCAGTGGATCTGCGGGAGTTCGCTCATGAGCGGGCCTCCGGCTGCGGGCGGCACGGGCGTGCCAGGAAAACGTGCATGAAAGTGTCCTGCATAAGAAGAAAGGGCGGGGCGACGGGGCTCAAAGTTCGTAGGCTTCGTGCTCGCCCGACATGGCTTGCTCCACCAGCTTGCGGTTCAGCGTTGGCGAGAACAGTTCGATGAAGGTATAGACGAAGCTGCGCAGGTAGGCGCCCTGCTTGACGGCCAGGTGTGTGACATTGGTGCCGAACAGGTGCCCGGCCGGGATGCCCCGCAGGTTGCGGTCGCGCTCGGCATCATACGCAAGGCCGGCGACAATGCCGATGCCCAGCCCGATCTCCACATAGGTCTTGATCACGTCCGCATCGATCGCTTCCAGGATGATGTCGGGCTGCAGGTGGCGCAGCTCGAACGCCTTGTCGATCTTGGGCCGTCCGGCGAAATTCGGGTCGTAGGTGATGAGCGGGTAGTTCTTCAGGTCCTCCAGCGCCAGGTGTTTCTTTTCCAGCAGCGGGTGGTCGGGTGGCGTGATCACCACATGTTGCCATTGATAGCCGGGTAGCGAGACCAGGGTCTTCTCGTCGGAAATGCCTTCGGTAGCAATACCGATGTCGGCCTGGTCATGGAGCAGCATGTCGGCAATCTGTGCCGGGTTGCCCTGCTGGATCGACAGCCGCACTTTCGGGTAGCGCTTCGTGAACTCGCTGATGACGCGCGGCAGCGCATAGCGCGCCTGGGTGTGCGTCGTTGCGATGGTGAAGTTGCCCTGGTCCTGGGCGGCATAGTCCATGCCGACACGCTTCAGGCTTTCCACTTCCTGGAGAATCTTCTCCACCGAGTTCAGGATGCGGCGCCCCGGCTCGGTCAGGCTGCGGATGCGCTTGCCATGGCGCGTGAAGATATCGACACCCAGCTCTTCTTCCAGCTCAATAATGGCCTTGGACACACCGGGTTGTGATGTGTAGAGCGCTTTTGCAGCTTCCGTCAGATTGTAGTTCTGGCGTACCGCTTCACGCACAAAACGAAACTGGTGCAGGTTCATATAACTTCAGTCGTATAAACAAACAACTTCTTATTAGTTTGAGGTATGAGGCCAGTTTATTACGATTCTCGAACTTTGTTAATGAACGGCCAGCCCGCATTGCGCCCGCAGCCGCCACCCTGAAAGTGGCGCCGGCAAGACGGAAAGGCCCAGCCGAGCCCCTCCATGTCCCTTGCCTATACCGTTTCCGGTCTGCTCGTAGGCGTCCTCGTCGGTCTGACCGGGGTGGGCGGGGGCTCGCTCATGACGCCGCTACTGACGCTGCTGTTCGGCTTCTCGCCGGCCACGGCGGTCGGTACGGACCTGGCTTTCGCGTCGATCACCAAGGGCTTCGGCACGCTTGCGCACCGTGCGCACGGGCATGTGCAGTGGCAGGTCGTGCGTCGCCTGTGCCTCGGCAGCCTGCCGGCCGCGGCGGCCGCCATCCTGGTCCTGAAGAGCGCCGGTGAACTCAATGGACAGTGGCTGCACGCGATTCGCGTGACGATCGGCGTGTCGGTGCTGCTGACCGTGCTGTCGCTGCTGTTCCGCAAGCAGATGCTGGTCTGGCTCGAACGCAATCCGCGCTTTCAGCTCGCAGGCCGCTCGCAGGCCATTGCCACGGTCGTGGTGGGCGCTGTGCTGGGCGTGCTGGTGACCGTTTCCTCTATCGGTGCCGGCGCGGTTGGCGCCACGCTGATCCTGCTGCTGTATCCGCAAATGAAGCCGGCCGAAGTGGCCGGCACCGATATCGCCTACGCCGTCCCGCTGACGGCGCTGGCCGGGCTGGGCCATGTGTGGCTCGGCACCGTCGACTGGAATCTGCTGCTGGCGCTGCTGGTGGGCTCGATCCCCGGCATCTGGCTGGGTGCTCAGCTTTCCCGCGCGCTGCCCGAGCGCCTGGTGCGCGCGGCCCTGGCCACCACGCTGACCCTGGTCGCCATCAAGCTCGTCTCCTGAATCCCACGAATACTGAACGGACCCCGCCATGTATCAGTACGACCAATATGACCAGCGCATCGTCAACGAGCGCGTCGCCCAGTTCCGTGACCAGGTGCGCCGCCGCCTGTCGGACGAGCTGACCGAGGAAGAATTCCTGCCGCTGCGCCTGCAGAACGGCCTGTACATGCAGCGCCATGCCTACATGCTGCGCGTGGCGATTCCGTACGGCCTGCTGGCCTCCAAGCAGCTGCGCAAGCTGGCCCACATCGCGCGCGAGTACGACCGCGGCTACGGCCACTTCTCCACGCGCCAGAACATCCAGTACAACTGGATGGAACTCGAGCGCGTGCCCGACGTGCTGGCCGAGCTCGCCAGCGTCGAGATGCACGGCATCCAGACCTCGGGCAACTGCGTGCGCAATATCACCACCGACCACTTCGCCGGCGTGGCGCCGGACGAGTCGGTGGACCCGCGCGTGCTGGCCGAGTTGTTGCGCCAGTGGAGCACGTTCCAGCCGGAATTCGCGTTCCTGCCGCGCAAGTTCAAGATCGCGATCTCGGCCTCGAAGGACGACCGCGCCGTGGTGCAGATGCATGACATCGGCATCTACGTCTACAAGAACGACGCCGGCGAGACCCGCATCCGCGTGCTGGCCGGCGGCGGCCTGGGCCGTACCCCGATCCTCGGCACGGTCATCAAGGACGACCTGCCGTGGCAGCACATGCTGACCTACGTCGAGTCCGCCATCCGCGTGTACAACCGCTATGGCCGCCGCGACAACAAGTACAAGGCGCGCATCAAGATCCTGGTCAAGGCCATCGGCGCCGAGAAGTTCGCGCAGGAAGTCGAAGAGGAATGGCAGTACAGCAAGGACGGCCCGGGCACGCTGACGCAGGACGAGTTCGACCGCGTTGCGCAGTACTTCGCGCCGCCGGCCTATGAAAAGCTGGCCGACACCGACGCTTCGTACGAGAAGCACCTGCTCGAAGACAAGGCCTTCGCCCGCTGGGTCAGCCGCAGCGTGCATGGCCACAAGGTACCGGGCTACGCCGCCGTGACGCTGTCGACCAAGCCGGGTCCGGTCTCGCCTCCGGGCGACGCTACCGCCGAGCAGATGGAAGCCGTGGCCGACCTGGCCGACCGCTTCGGCTTCGGCGAGCTGCGCGTCGCGCACGAGCAGAACCTGGTGCTGCCGGACGTGAAGAAGCACGACCTGTACGAGCTGTGGCAACTGGCGAAGAAGGCTGGCCTGGCCACTGCCAACATCGGCCTGCTGACCGACATCATCGCCTGCCCTGGCGGCGACTTCTGCTCGCTGGCCAACGCCAAATCGATCCCGATCGCGCTGGCCATCCAGGAGCGTTTCGACAACCTGGACTTCGTCCATGACCTGGGCGAAGTGTCGCTGAACATCTCGGGCTGCATCAACGCCTGCGGCCACCACCATGTCGGCAATATCGGCATCCTCGGCGTCGACAAGGATGGTTCCGAGTGGTACCAGGTCACGCTGGGCGGCGCCCAGGGCAACAGCACGGCGCTGGGCAAGGTCATCGGCCCGTCGTTCAGCGCCGAGGAAATGCCGGACGTGATCTCGCGCATCATCGAGACCTTCGTGGCCAACCGCATCGAAGACGAGCGCTTCATCGAAACCGTGAACCGGATCGGCATCACCCCGTTCAAGGAACGCGTGTACGCCGACAAGCAACCGCGCGAGCGCGCCGAAGCCTGAGGACCGGAGAAAGACACATGGCAAAGATCATTCAACTGCAACGTACCGCCGACGCGGTCACCCCGGTCATCGTCGAAGACAGCTGGACCGTGCTGCGCGGCGCCGAGGGCCAGCCGCTGACCGACGAGCAGATCACCGCCGCCGTGCAGAGCCAGGATGCCGTCCTGTTCCCGCTCTCGGTGTGGAAGTCGCATGAAGGCCTGCTGGCCGGCCGCGCGCGCGAGCGCACCGGCGTGTGGCTTGCTCCCGAAGACGAGCCGGGCGATGCCCAGGCGCTGTTCGACGGCGTGGCCGTGGTCGCGGTCGATTTCCCGGTGTTCCGCGATGGCCGCGGCTTTTCCACGGCCTACCTGCTGCGCACCCGCTACCAGTGGAAGGGCCAGCTGCGCGCGATCGGCGACGTGCTGCGCGATCAGCTCAACTTCATGAAGCGCTGCGGCTTCGACACCTTCGCGGTGCGTGCCGACAAGAACATCGACGACGCGATCAAGGGCTTCACCGAGTTCACCGTGACGTACCAGGCTTCGGTCGACGAGCCGCTGCCGCTGTTCCGGCGCGCGCGCGCCGAGTTTGGCGCAAGGGAATCGGCATGAGCAGTGCATTGAGCGACATCGCGGTGGTGGATGCCGGCGCGCCGGCGTCGGCGCTGCGTCCCGCGCTGTGGACCATGCCCGAGTACACGGGCAGCCTGGCGGCGCTGGAAGAGAAGGAGCGCGAGCTGGCGACCCGCCTGGCGGGCATTGCCGGGCGCTTCTTCCGCGCGCGCTTCGCCACCAGCCTCGCCGCCGAGGACATGGTGCTGACCGATGCGATCCTGCGCGGCACGGAGGCCGTACGCGCCGGCATCCGCGTGTTCACGCTGAACACCGGGCGCCTGCACGCCGAGACCCTGGCTGTCCTCGATCAGGTCAAGGCGCACTACGGCTACACCGTCGAGCAGTTCACGCCGGACACCGAGGCCGTCGAGAACTACCTGAAGAAGCACGGATTGAACGCGTTCTATGACAGCGTCGACCTGCGCAAGGAATGCTGCGGCATCCGCAAGGTGGAGCCGCTCAACCGCGCGCTGTCGCACGCCGATGCCTGGATGACCGGCCAGCGCCGCGAACAGGCCGTCACGCGCGCCGAGCTGCCGTTCGAGGAACTGGACGAAGCCCGCGGCATCCCGAAGTTCAATCCGCTCGCGGACTGGACCGAGGCCGAGGTATGGGCTTACCTGAAGCGCCACAACGTGCCGGTCAACGCGCTGCATGCCAAGGGCTACCCCAGCATTGGCTGCGAACCCTGTACCCGCGCGGTGCGCGCCGGTGAGGACGTGCGTGCCGGGCGCTGGTGGTGGGAGAGCAAGGACTCGAAAGAGTGCGGGCTCCACGAACAGAACATCAAGCATTGACGCATTGAAGCATTCGAGGCCGAACGACATGGGCATCATGAACGACATCGCAAGCGCCGCCAGCAACGTGGCGCACCTGCTGCAGGTACAGAACGACCACCTCGACCGCCTGGAGGCCGAGTCGATCTACATCATCCGCGAGGTCGTGGCAGAGTGCCGCAACCCGGCGCTGCTGTTCTCGGGCGGCAAGGATTCGATCGTCATGCTGCACCTGGCGCTGAAGGCCTTCCGCCTCGGTGACCGCAAGATCGACCTGCCGTTCCCGCTGGTGCACATCGACACCGGCCACAACTACCCGGAAGTGATCACGTTCCGCGACCAGCGCGTGGCCGAGCTCGGCGCGCGCCTGGTGGTGGGGCACGTGGAAGATTCCATCAAGCGCGGCACCGTGCGCCTGCGCAAGGACACTGACTCGCGCAACGCCGCGCAGGCTGTGACGCTGCTGGAAACCATCGCCGAGCACCAGTTCGACGCGCTGATGGGCGGTGCCCGCCGCGACGAAGAGAAGGCCCGCGCCAAGGAGCGCATCTTCTCGTTCCGCGACGAGTTCGGCCAGTGGGACCCCAAGGCCCAGCGCCCCGAGCTGTGGAGCCTCTACAACGCCCGCATGGCGCAGGGCGAGCAGATGCGCGTGTTCCCGATCTCGAACTGGACCGAGCTGGACGTGTGGCAGTACATCGCCCGCGAAAAGCTGGCGCTGCCGCCGATCTATTACGCGCACCAGCGCGAAGTGGTGCGCAAGAACGGCCTGCTGGTGCCGGTGACGCCGATCACGCCGAAGCAGGACGGCGACGTCAGCGAGGTGCTGTCGGTCCGCTTCCGCACCGTGGGCGACATCAGCTGCACCTGCCCGGTGGCCAGCACGGCGGATTCGCCGGAATCGATCATCGCCGAGACGGCCGTGACCGAGATCACCGAGCGCGGCGCCACGCGCATGGACGACCAGACCAGCGAGGCGTCGATGGAACGCCGCAAGAAGGAAGGCTATTTCTAAGCCGACGCAGCCAAGGATTCAGACATGACTCACCAATCTACCCACCAGGGCCTGCTGCGCTTCATTACCGCCGGCTCCGTCGACGACGGCAAGAGCACGCTGATCGGCCGCCTGCTGTTCGACAGCAAGGCCGTGCTGTCCGACCAGCTCACTGCGCTCGCCAACGCCAAGAACAAGCGCACCGCGGGCGAAGAAATCGATTTCTCGCTGCTGACTGACGGCCTCGAAGCCGAGCGCGAGCAGGGCATCACCATCGACGTGGCGTACCGCTATTTCTCCACGGCGCGCCGCAAGTTCATCATCGCCGATACGCCGGGCCACGAGCAGTACACGCGCAACATGGTCACGGGCGCCTCGACCGCGCACGCGGCCATCGTGCTGGTGGACGCCACCCGCGTGACGGTCAAGGACGGCCGCGCCGAGCTGCTCGCGCAGACCAAGCGCCATTCGGCCATCCTGAAGCTGCTGGAGCTGCAGCACGTGATCGTGGCCGTCAACAAGATGGACCTGGTCGACTACAGCGAAGAACGCTTCAACGAAATCCGCGCGGCCTATGCCGAACTGGCTGAACAGCTCGGCCTGAAGGACGTGCGCTACGTGCCGGTGTCGGCGCTGCGCGGCGACAATATCGTGCATGCCAGCGACGCCATGCCGTGGTATCAGGGCGAGTCCCTGCTGCCGCTGCTCGAAGAGCTGCCAGTGGAAGAAGCCGCGCCCGAAGGCGACGCCGCGCTGCGCTTCCCGGTGCAACTGGTGATCCGCCAGGACGGCTCGCAGTCGGACGATTTTCGCGGCTATGCCGGCCGTGTCGAGGCAGGCACCGTGCGCGTCGGCCAGAAGCTGCGCGTGCTGCCGGCCAACCGCGAAGCCGTGGTGGCCGAGGTGCTGACGCCGAACGGCGCCGCCGACTCCGCCAGCGCGGGCGATACCGTAACGGTGCGCCTGGCCGAGGACGTCGATGTATCACGCGGTGACATGTTCGTTGCCGCCGACGCGACGGCCGCCTCGGCCAAGAAGCTGCAGGCCGACCTGTGCTGGTTCGACGACGAATCGCTGAACCCGTCGCGCAAGTACGTGCTCAAGCACACCACGGCCAGCGTGTTCGCACGCATATCGGCGGTGGATCGCGTGCTCGACGTGCACACGCTGTCGCACGAGACGGGCCGTCACGAGATCCGCCTGAACGATATCGGCTCGGTGCAACTCTCGCTGCAGAAGCCGATTGTTTGCGACACCTACGGTGACAACCCGGCGACCGGCGCATTCGTGCTGATCGACGAGGCGACCAATCATACGGTGGCCGCGGGCATGATCCGTGCGTACTCCTGAGCGTTACGACACGCAGTCAAGCGCAAGCGCAAGGGGCAGATGATGAGCAAGACAGGCAAAGCGACCGGCAAGGTCTACCTGATCGGGGCGGGTCCCGGGGCGGCGGACCTCATTACGGTGCGTGGTGCACGGTTGTTGGGCGAAGCCCAGGTCGTGCTGCATGACGCACTGGTATCGCCGGAGATGCTGGCCTGGTGTCCGCAGGCGAAGCTGGTGGAAGTGGGCAAGCGTTGTGGCAAGCGTTCGACGGCGCAATTGTTCATCAACCGCCAGATCGTCGACATGGCTACCAAGTTCGAACGCGTGGTGCGCCTGAAGGGCGGCGACCCCATGCTGTTCGGCCGCGCCGACGAGGAGCTTCAGGCGCTGGAATCCGCGGGCATCGCGTACGAGGTGGTGCCCGGCATTACCGCCGCGCTCGCGGCCGCATCGGCCATCGCCAAGCCGCTCACCAAGCGCGGCGTGTCGCGCAGCGTTGCCTTTGCCACGCAGGCCAAGGCGGCGGACGGCACCGAAGTGCCGGCCGCGGCGGCCGACATCGAGGCCGATGTGCGCGCCGATACGCTGGTCTACTACATGGGACGCGACCAGGCTGCGGCCATCGCGGCGCAACTGATCGCGCACGGCAAGGCTCCTTCGACACCGGCCTGGGTAGTGGAGGCCGTGAGCACGCCGCGCCAGCGCAGCCATGCCTTCACGCTGCAGCAGATGGCGGCCGGCGAGGCAGCCGGCTGGATCGACCCGGCACAGCCGAGCTTGCTGATGATCGGCGCGGCGCTGGCGGCCCGGGCGACGGAGCCAGTGCTCGATGTGACGGAGCCTGTTGCCGTAAAAGCGGCCTGAGGCAGCGTTGCAGACGAAAGAATGACCGGGCATCTGCCCGGTTTTTTCTTTCAGGCGCCGCCAGTCGCGGCCGGGGCGAGCGACGCCACGCAGTACGAGGCGATCGCATCAAGCACGCTGTCGGCTTCGCCCACGGCCGCGGCGCAGCGAATCGACAGGGCAGGGTACTGCTGCCGGCAGGCATCGACCAGCGCCGGCAGGTCGCGCCGCAGGTGGCCGCCCTGGCCAAAGAACACAGGTACTACGGTGATCTCGGCGACGCCTGCGGCGGCCAGTTCACCGAGGGCCTCCGGCAACTGCGGCGACATCAGTTCCAGGAAGGCAAGGCGCACCGGCATATCCGGCAGCACGGCGCAGAGCTTCTGCGCCAGCCGGTCGAATGGTTCACGCCAGCGCACATCGCGCGCGCCATGCGCGAACAGGACAAGGGCCTGGCGACTGGGCGTGGTTTCGGTCGGTTGCATGGCGTGGCCTTGCGTCAGTGACGATCGACCCAGCGCAACGCCGTCAGCGCCAGCAGCAGGTACAGCGTGCCTGGCACGAGCGCCGACACGATCGGCGGCCACGTATGCAGCAGCCCCACGTGCGAGAACAGCGTATTCGACAGGTGGAAGGACAGCCCCAGCATGATCCCGCCGAACACCTTGACGCCGACCGCGCCGGCACGCGCGTGCAGGTACGCGAAGGGCAGGGCAAGCGCCATCATGACGAACAGCGTCAGCGGGTAGACCACCTTCTTCCAGAACGCGATCTCGTAGCGCTGCGTGTCCTGCTTGTTGTCACGCAGGTGCCGGATATAGCGGAACAGGTCCAGCGTGGACATGCGCTCGGGCGTGACCAGCAGCACGGACAGGATCTGGGGCGTGAGTTCAGAGTGCATGGTGACGCTCGGGAAGCGCACCTGTTCCGCGCGGAACTCGGGCGCCAGGCCGTCGCGCCGGGTGGTGGACGGCTGCTGGTTCAGTTCGGAAAAGCGGGTTTCGTTGACATCGTTGAGCTGCCACGACTGGGCACCCTGGTACCGGCCTTCCTTGACCACGCGGATGACGCGCAGGCGGTAACGGTCGTCGAACTCGTAGACCGTGATGCCCGTGATGGTCTGGTCCGGCCGCAACCCGGCCACATTGACGAAGCGCGTAACCTCGCTGCCGGTCGCGTCCTTGTCGCGGTCCTTGACCCACACGCCGGAGCGGAAGTCCGACGATACCGTGGCGCCAATGGCTTCCAGCTTGATCTTCTGCGCGAACTGCTCCGCGCGCGGCCCGATGAACTCGCCGAAGATGAACGTGATGATGGCCAGCGGCACCGCCAGCTTGAACAGCGAGAACAGCGCCTGGCGCGTATTGAGCCCCGCCACGCGGAAGATGGTGTACTCGGACTGGCTGGCGAGCTGCGAGAAGACATAGATCGCGCTGATCAGCACTGCGATCGGCAACACCTCGTAGATCCGCGTGGGGGCCTGCAGCAGGACATGCAGGAACGCGATCAGCGAGGTGTACTTGCCGTTGACGCTCTCCAGTTCGTTGAGCAAGTCGAAGAACACGAACAACGACAGCACCGCGAACAGGATGAAGATGAACACCCCATAAACCTGGCGCGCAAAGTAGCGCTCATAGACGCGCAGCAGCCTCATGCCGTACCCCCCTTGGCGGGTGCGGGCCGACGCCCGAACACGGCGCGCCAGCCTCCCAGGCTGCGGTTCTGGCGGTAGCGGAACATCAGCAGCGCGGCCAGGAACACCACCAGGTGGATCGGCCACCACCCCAGCCAGAACGGGACCGAGCCGGAGCGCACCCAGGACTGGGCGAGGTTGATCATGTTGCTGTAGGTCAGGTAGATCAGCACCGCGAATACCAGCGGCGTGTAGCGCCCGAGCCGCGGGTTCACGTATGCCAGCGGGATCGCGATCATGACGAAGTTGAAGGCGAGAATCGGCAGCGAAATGCGCCAGAGCAGCTCGCCGAGGTTCTCGCGCGTGGGGTTGCGCAGCAGGTCGATGGTGTTGCGGCTCTTGGGCGGCTGCTCGTTCTGGCTTTCAGGTGGCTTGTTGTCCACCTTGACCGCATAGCGCTCGAACTCGACGATGCGATAGTCGATCTGGCCCGGCGTGCCCGCGTAGCGGCGGCCGTTCTCCATCACCACCAGGCGGTCGCCGTTGGGCATGGTCTCGAAGGTGCCCTGGTGGGCCAGCGCGACGCCGATCTTGTTGGCCTCGGCATTGGCGACGAAGACGTTGCGGGCGTATTTCATGTCGGCATCGATGCCTTCGATGAACAGCACGTAGTTGCCGTTGGATGGCTCGATGAAACGCCCGGCGGCAATCATCGACAGCACGCCGCGCTGCTCGAAGCGGTCGCGGAACAGCGCGCTCTGCTGGTTGGCCCACGGCCACGCGAACATGCCCAGCAGCAGCGCCAGCACGATGAACGGCGCGGCGAACTGCAGCACCGGCTTGACCAGGTCGCGCAGCGAGATGCCGGCCGAGAACCAGACCACCATCTCGGAGTCCTTGTACCAGCGCGTCAGCACGATCAGCGTCGAGATGAACAGCGTGGCCGAGAGCAGGATGGACAGGTAGCCGATGGTGGCCAGGCCGATCAGGATCAGCACATCGTTAGGGCTGGCCTTGCCATTGGCGGCCAGGCCCAGGATACGGATCACGAGCGACGTGAGCATGAAGGTCAGCATCACCAGGAACACCGCGCCGGCGGTGTAGGCGAGCTCGCGTCGCAGGGCTTGTTGAAAGATCATGCGGTGTCGGTTCCGGACTGCCGGCCGGCGCGGGCGATGAGCCGTGCGTGAAGTGCCTCGCAGGACAGCGGGCTGGCGGCGGGGCGGATCGGCAGCGGCAGGTCGCGGATAAAAATCGCGGATAATGGAGGCTTTCGTGTCTACAAGCCCCTGGAAGGAAGCGCGATGGAATTTAGCACAAAAGCCCTGGATTGGAGTAAAGCCGGCCAAAATGGTTTCCTGGCGACAAAGACCGACTGCCTGGTGGTCGGCGTGTTCGAAGGCCAGAACCTGGCGGGCGTGGCCAAGGCCCTCGACGTGGCCACCAAGGGCTTGGTCGCACGGTTGCTGAAGCAGGGCGACTTCGAAGGCAAGCGCGGCACGCAGCTCACGCTGCACGAAGTGGCCGGCGTGGGCGCCGCCCGCGTGCTGCTGGTCGGCCTGGGCAAAGAGGCGGATTTCAACGACAAGGCCTTTGCCGAAGCCGTGCGCACGGCCGTGCGTGCCTTGTCGGCCACGCGTGCTACCTCGGCGCTGTGGTGCCTGTCGCAGCAGCCGCCGCAGCAGCGCGACATCGGCTGGGCGGTCATTACCACCATCACGCTGGTGCGCGACGCGGGCTACCGCCTGCTGGAGCGCCACCCGGGCCTGAAGCGCGCCAACGGCAAGCCGGGCACGGCCGACAAGCCGACGCTGCGCAAGGTAGTGCTGGCCGTGGACGCCAACCATGCCAAGGCCGCGACCCAGGCCGTGGTGCGTGGCACGGCCATTGCCAACGGCATGGAACTGACCCGCGACCTGGGCAACCTGCCGTCCAATATCTGTACCCCGACCTACCTGGCCAACACGGCGCGCGCCATTGCCAAGCGCCACAAGCTCAAGGTGGAAGTGCTCGGCCGCAAGCAGATCGAAGCGCTCAACATGGGCTCGTTCCTGTCCGTGACCCGGGGCAGCGACGAGCCGCCGCAGTTCATCGTGCTGCGCTATGACGGCGCCGGTGCCAAGCAGGCGCCGGTCGTGCTGGTGGGCAAGGGCATCACCTTCGATACCGGCGGCATCTCGCTCAAGCCGGGCGAGGGCATGGATGAAATGAAGTACGACATGTGCGGCGCCGCCTCGGTGCTGGGCACGCTGCAGGCCGTGGCCGAGATGGGCCTGAAGCTCAACGTGATCGCCGTGGTGCCGACCTGCGAGAACATGCCCAGCGGCGTGGCCACCAAGCCCGGCGACGTCGTGACCAGCATGTCGGGCCAGACCATCGAGATCCTGAACACCGACGCCGAAGGCCGCCTGATCCTGTGCGATGCGCTGACCTACGTCGAGCGCTTCAAGCCGGCCGCGGTGATCGATGTCGCGACGCTGACGGGCGCCTGCATCATCGCGCTGGGCCACATCAACAGCGGCCTCTACGCGCGCAGCGACGCGCTCGCCGACCAGCTCCTGCAGGCCGGCCGCACGTCCATGGACACCGCCTGGCGCATGCCGCTGGACGACGAGTACCAGGACCAGCTCAAGTCGAACTTCGCCGACATGGCCAATATCGGCGGCCGCCCGGCCGGCAGCGTGACCGCCGCCTGCTTCCTGGCGCGCTTCACCGAAAAGTACGACTGGGCCCACCTGGACATCGCCGGCACGGCCTGGAAGAGCGGCGCGGCCAAGGGTGCCACCGGCCGCCCGGTGCCGCTGCTGGCGCAGTTCCTGATGGATCGCGCCGCCTGACAGGCGCAAGGGGCAGGGTAGTCATGACGCGCATCGATTTCCACAGCAACGTGCCGGACAAGCTCGGCTATGTCTGCCGGCTGGTCCGCAAGGCGTACAGCGCTGGCCAGAAGGTCGTGGTGCACGGCCAGCCGCCGCAGCTCGCGGAACTCGACGCGCGCCTGTGGACGTTCTCGCCGCTGGACTTCCTGCCTCACTGCGGCGTGGACAGTCCCAACGCATCGGTCACGCCGATCGTTTTGGCCGCCAGCCTGGACGGTGTCCCGCACCATCAGCTGCTGATCAACCTGGATGCGCAGGCGCCGGGGCAGTTCGCCAGCTTTGAGCGCCTGATAGAAGTGGTCGGCGCCGGCGCCGAAGACCGCGAGGCCGGGCGCGAGCGCTACCGCTTCTACCGTGAGCGCGGCTATGCGCTGACGCACCACGATCTCAGCCAGCCACGGGGAGACTCAGCATGAGCGAACGCACGACCTCGCGGGTGATCCCGCGGCTCGGGCCCAACGACAGCATTCCGCTGCTGACCGAGGTGGTGGAGTTGCCGGATGCTGCTGCGGCGCCATCGGACGACGGCGTCATCGATACGGCTGGCATGGCCGAGTCGGGCGTGGTCACGCACGTAGGCGACACGGGTGAGCCGGACGCGCTGGCGATTCCGGTTTTGGCCGATGAGCTGGAAGACGGCGATACCGCCTTGCCCGTCACCGAACCGGAGGACACCGTGGCCAGCCGCTACGCGTCCGATGCGCCCGGTGAAGACGACTTGCGCGCGATGCGCAGCGAGTTGCTGACACGCGTGATGATGCGGTTCCGCACCGAGTGGCCGCAGGTCGTGGAGGCGCATACCGAGGCAACGCTGCGCGCGCGGCTGGCGCCGCTGACCGCGCAGCTTGCGGCGGAATTGACGCAGGCGCTGGAGGCGCGGCTGGTTGAATGGCTCGATGCGACGCTGGAGGAGATTGAGAGGGATCCGGGGGGGATGTGAGGGGGGATTGGGTGGTGGTGCTCTGGTCGGGATTGGTGCATTCGGTGCATTCGTTCTTGGCAGGCGTGGCTGTTTCATCGCCGGCTACGCCGGCGAAACAGCGGCGCTTGCCAAGCACCCCCGCCAGCCAGCCCAATTAATCCGTCACCGCCCCCTTACTCGCCGTAGACGCCAACCGCGAAAACTTCGCCAACACCCCCCGCGTATAACGCGGCGCTGGCTGCTTCCACTCAGCCCGGCGCCGCGCCAACTCTTCATCCGACACATTCACCCGCAGCAGCAGCTTGTGCGCGTCGATGGTGATCGAATCCCCTTCCTGCACCAGCGCGATATTCCCGCCTACATACGCTTCAGGCGCAACATGGCCCACCACCATGCCCCACGTGCCGCCCGAGAAGCGGCCGTCGGTGATGAAGCCCACTGACTCGCCCAGCCCCTTGCCGATGATGGCCGAGGTCGGCGCCAGCATCTCCGGCATCCCCGGCCCACCCTTGGGCCCCAGGTAGCGCAGCACCAGCACGTCGCCTGGGTTGATCTTGTCGGCGAGGATCGCCTCCATCGCGCTCTGCTCGTCCTCGAATACCCGTGCCGGCCCGGTGATGACCGGGTTCTTCAAACCGGTGATCTTGGCAACGGCGCCTTCCTCGGCCAGGTTGCCCTTCAGGATGGCCAGGTGCCCTTCGGCGTAAAGCGCCTTCTCGATCGGCATGATCACGTCCTGATCGGCGCGCGGCTGGTCGGGCACGTGCTCGAGTTCCTCGGCCAGCGTGCGGCCGGTGATGGTCAGGCAGTCGCCATGCAGCAGCCCGGCCTTCAGCAGGATCTTCATGACCTGCGGGATGCCGCCGGCCTTGTGCAGGTCGGTGGCCACGTACTGGCCCGACGGCTTCAGGTTGCAGATCACCGGCACCTTGCGGCGGATGCGCTCGAAGTCGTCGATGGTCCATTCGACTTCGGCCGAGTGGGCGATCGCCAGGTAGTGCAGCACGGCGTTGGTCGAACCGCCGGTGGCCATGATCAGGCTGACCGCGTTCTCGATCGACTTGCGCGTGATGATGTCGCGCGGCTTGATGTCTTTCTTGACGGCCTCGACCAGCACGCGCGCCGATTCGGCCGCGCTGTCGACCTTCTCCTGGTCGGGGTTGGCCATGGTCGACGAATACAGCAGCGACATGCCGAGCGCCTCGAACGACGAACTCATCGTGTTGGCGGTGTACATGCCGCCGCAGGAGCCGGTGGACGGGCAGGCGTTCCGTTCCACGCCCTCGAAGTCTTCCTCGCTCATGCGGCCGGCGGTGAATTCGCCCACCGCCTCGAACGACGACACGATGGTCAGGTCCTTGCCTTTCCAGTTGCCGGGCCGGATGGTGCCGCCATAGACATAGATGCCCGGCACATTGGTGCGCGCCAGCGCGATCATGCCGCCCGGCATGTTCTTGTCGCAGCCGCCGATCACGACCACGCCGTCCATCCACTGGCCCTGCGCGGCGGTCTCGATGCAGTCGGCAATGACCTCGCGCGAGATCAGGGAGTACTTCATGCCCTCGGTGCCCATCGACATGCCGTCGGAGATGGTCGGCGTGCCGAACACCTGCGGGTTGGCGCCGGCGGCCTTCACGGCATCGATCGCGGCATCGGCCAGGCGCTGCAGGCCGGCGTTGCACGGCGTGATCGTCGAATGGCCGTTGGCGATGCCGACCATCGGCTTGTCGAAGTCCTCCTTCTTGTAGCCGAGCGCGTAGTACATCGAGCGGTTCGGGGAACGCGCCACGCCTTGCGTGATGTTCTGGGAGCGCTTGTTGAATGCCATGATGGGGTCTCCGGGGGATGTCTTTCGGCCGCCAGGCCGCCGTGCGGGCGCAGGCAGAGCGATGTTGTGCCGAAAGAATGCGACTTGCGTTTTGGCGTGTCAAATATATTATTTGACCGTTATTGAGTCGAAAAACATATCAGGAGGACCATTGGACCTGCGCCAGCTGCGGTACTTTGTCACGGTAGCGGAAGAGTTGCATTTCGGGCGCGCGGCCACGCGGCTGGCCATGACGCAGCCGCCGCTTTCGCAGCAGATCCAGGCGCTGGAGGAGGAAATCGGCGTGCAGCTTTTCGCACGCACGCGCCGCTCAGTGATGCTGACGCCCGCCGGTCAGCAGTGGCTGCCGGAGGTCCGGCGCGTGCTGGCGGACGCGGCGGCGCTGCCAGGGCTCGCGCAGCGGTTCGCGCGCGGGGAGATCGGCTCGCTCGCGCTGGCGTTCGTCAGTACGGCCGACTACGGTATCCTGCCCGACCTGCTGCGGCGCTTCCGCGCGCAGCATCCGGAGGTCCAGCTGCAGTTGCGCGAGGCCACCAGCGATATCCAGCTCGAGGCCCTGATCGACGGCAGCATCGACGCCGGGCTGGTCATCCGTCCGCAATGGCCGGCCATGCCGCACGGCCTGTCCTACCTGCCGCTGATCAGCGAGCCGCTCGTGCTGGCGGTGCCGGATGGCTGGCGGCCCGCGCACGGCAACGTACCGGTGGATGGCAAGGTTTCGCTGCGCGACGCCGCGCAGGAGCCGCTGATCATTTTCCCGCGCCGAAGCGCGCCGGTGTTCTATGACATCATTACAGGCTACTATGCGCGCGACGGCTTGACGCCGGTGATCGCGCAGGAAGCCATCCAGATGCAGACCATCGTGAGCCTGGTGTCTGCAGGCATGGGGGTGGCGCTGGTGCCGGCCTCGCTCTGCAACCTTCGCCGCACCGGCGTGTCGTACCTCGCGTTGCGCGAGGCGGGGCCGCAGATCGAGACCGGACTGGCCTGGCGCGAAGGCGCCGCCGGTGTCGCGCCGGCGCTGCGTTCCCTGATCGACATCGCGAGCGGGCTGGCGTCCGAGGGATCTTTGGTATCCGCGGCTGCCGGGCCTTTATAACTTCCACCCACCTCACCATGCTGATTCATCCCCAATTCGATCCGGTTGCCATCCATCTTGGCCCGCTTGCCATCCGCTGGTACGGGCTGATGTACCTGGCCGGGTTCATCATGTTCCTGTGGTTCGGCCGCCTGCGCATCCACCAGCCGCATATGGCGGCGAAGGGCTGGGTGACGCGCGACCTCGACGACATGCTGTTCTTCGGCGTGCTGGGCGTGATCCTGGGCGGGCGGCTCGGCTATGTGCTGTTCTACAAGCCGTCCTACTACCTTTCGCATCCGCTGGAGATCTTCAAGGTGTGGGAGGGCGGCATGGCCTTCCATGGCGGCTTTCTCGGCGTGCTGGTCGCGATGTGGCTGTTCGCGCGTCTGCGCAAGCGCCACTGGCTCGAAGTCACCGACTTCATCGCGCCGATGATCCCATGCGGGCTGGCCGCTGGCCGCATCGGCAACTTCATCAACGGCGAACTGTGGGGCCGGCCCACGGACCTGCCGTGGGGCATGATCTTCCCGCAGGCGGGCGACAACATTCCGCGCCACCCGTCGCAGCTTTACCAGTTCGCCGGCGAAGGCGTGGCGCTGTTCATCATCCTGTGGCTGTTCGCGCGCAAGCCGCGGCCGATGGGCGCAGTGTCCGGCGTGTTCCTGATCGGCTATGGCTGCTTCCGTTTTGCCGCCGAATTCGCGCGCGAGCCGGACAACTTCCTGGGCCTGCTGGCGCTGCACCTGTCCATGGGCCAGTGGCTGAGCCTGCCGATGATCCTGGCCGGTATCGCGATGGTGGTGTGGGCCTATCGCCGGCAGGCGCGTTCCGGCGAGGAACAGCCCGCGGCGGGATCGGGCTCCTGACGGTACGTTCGCGCGGCGTCAGGGGCCTGCCGCGCGCAATGCCTCGATCCGTTCGTGCGTGTGCGGATGCGTGGAGAGGAAATCGTCCAGCGCAGGGCCCTCCGCCTTGGCGCCGGCAGCAGGCTCGTTCTTGTGCGCGCCACGGTTCTGGTTCCCGAGCGCGATCAGGACATCGGCGAGCGCTGACGGCGGCAGCCGGTTGCGCTGCATGACCTCGATCGCATAGGCATCGGCCTCGCGTTCGTGCTCGCGCGAATAGCGCAGCGTCAGCATCGCGGCGGGCACGCCGGCCAGCACGGAAGAAAAGTCCCCGAACATATACGCAGCCAGCGCGCCGACGGCCGAAGCCTGGATGACCTGCTGCAGGCCGTGGCGTTGCGCGACATGGCCCGCCTCGTGGGCGAGCACCCCGAGCATGCCGGCGCCCGTGCCGGCCAGCCCCACCAGTTCGTCCGTGACCACGATGGTGCCGCCGGGCAGGGCCAGCGCGTTGGCGCCCAGGCGCCCGCCCCGGCGGAACACGATCTGGTAGTCATGGCCGGGATCGTCCGGCCGCTTCAGCCCGGCGAAGCCTGTGCGGATGCGGGCCTGTTCCGCAGGGGGCAGGCGCGTGGGCTCGACCACCCCGTTGTCCAGGCTGGCCAGCGTGGCACGGCCGAGCTGTGCCTCGAGCGCGGGCGGCACCGCCCGCGCAATATGCGACGCGCCCCACGGCAGCAGTACGTAGTAGCCCAGCACGAATACGGCGACCAGCGCAGCCACTGCCATGCCCGCCATGCGCCAGCTGTTCTGTGCCTTGACCACCCAGCCTTCCTGATGCCCCGTCGCGGCGAGCAGGCTGTCGAAGGCAGCGTGGTCGCTGACCTGGCAGAAGGCGCCGTCCGCGAACGTTACGAGGCGCGGCGCGCGCCGTACCCGCTCCGATACGCGCAGCGACGACAGCGCCGCGCGCCGCAGCTCCGCGCCATCGGCATCGCGCAGCACGGCCTGCCCGGCGTCCACGGCCAGTGTGGCCGGGTGCGCCCGCGACGAGCGGCCATCGAAGTAGGTGACGGGAATCATCGGCGCAATTTCATCGGTGAGTCATTTCCGGCTCTGGCTGTGCACGCAGGCTCAGAGCGCAATGTCGATGTCATACCAGTCCGCCGCGGCATCGCCGAGCGCACCGACGTTCTCGGCCTGGCCCGCGACGAAGGCGTCCAGCGGCGCGCGCGCCAGCAGCGACATGCATTCCACGCGGTAACGCGCGGACCGGACCCGGGCAAACGGCAGGAACAGTCCCAGGGTCAGTGCAATGCCAATCATGTTCGTCAGGAAAATATAGAACAGGCGGCCTGCCTTCACTTCGCTGCGGAAACCGTGCGGGGCCAGCGTGGTGTGGTTCCACACGAGGTTCTGCAGCGAGGCATTGAAGTATGGGCCGACGGCCAGCAAGGCGACATAGATGCCGAGGGTGCCGAGCAAGCCGGCAAACACCGCGGCGCCGCGGCCCGATCCGGCACTGAAGCCCAGCGCGATGCCGCCGGCCACCGCGACCAGCACGACCACGATCGTCATGGCGAAGGTGCGCAGGTACACGCCGTAGAACGAGCCGGCCGATGCATCGAACGCAAATGGCGCCGTGCCGAAACGCGTGTGATTGTGCTGGTAGTGCTTCAGGCGCTGGTGCGCGAGCGGCGCCAGCGCACCGAGCGTGAATACCGTGAGCAGCGGCCACAGCACGAATACCTTGTACGCTTCGGCATCGCCGCCGGTGAAGGCAAAGCGCAGGCCGCGATAGCTCGAGTTCGCCATGCGAAAGCGCAGCGACCGGACCAGCAGGAGCGGGAACACCGCCGCCAGCGCCAGGGCCAGCAGTGCTGCCAGCATCGGTGACACCTTGCCGGCAAGCTGGAACGCGAACGCCAGCACGAACACGATGGCGCGTCCCTTGAGAATCGCTGCTGCCCGGCCGTGGTAATCGAATGTGGCCCCGTCCAGGCTGGTGTTGCGATAGAAATACTGCAGCGTGCGGACCTTGGCCCACGCGGAGTAGATGCCGAACGTGACGATGGTCAGCAGCGTGTTGACGATCCAGATGCGGAAATACTCCGATCCCGTGCCTGTGAAGGCGAGCCGCAAGGCCCTGGGCTCGATCGGGCGTGTCGCCGGAGCCTGGCCGCTGTCGGGCGTTTCGGGAGAAGCAGGGACTGCGCTGGTGTCGCCGGTTTGCATGGTCGGAATTCCCGTCTGGTCGGATGGCGGCCCCGAGGCCAAGTTGTTTCATCAGCGCAACCATTTTGCGCGTGTCGATTGTGCCTTACTCCACATACTGCAGGTGCCTGAACTGGCAAATTCACCACAAATGCCAAGGTTTGCGGGGAAACTCCGAAAGCCGCAAGATGGCGTCCCTGAGACTTTGGTCGTAACAGCTGAGATACATTCTGTTACATGAATACGGCTTTGTAACAAGTTTCCCATTCTCAACATCAATAAAAACAATGACTTATGCCACGTGGCACGATACTCGCTAACTATCTTGTTACAAGAATGCGGGCCATGCCGAAGCTCGCGAAGGACGGGGCCGGGGAGGACCTGCAGGCAGACAGGGGCACCGGACAACAAAACGACGGCAAACGGGAAAATCCGCGCATACCACACTGTGCGCGATCAAGGGGGGCGCAGGGTCAGCGTCGGTAGTCCATGACCCACGCAGGCCGATGCCGTCGGGGCAGCGACCGGCGATGACATAGTCCGCAGCAGTTCTTTCAGGCGCGGGCGCATGCTGGCAGGGAGGCTGGCATGCGCCCGCCGCACCTCTGGCTCATTCCAGCCGCTTATGTTTCTTTTCTGTTGCGCGCCGCAACATCGAAATGCCTTGCCTGAGACTTCCGATTATTCATAATTATGAATTATCGGGCGACCTGCACATGGTGCGGGAGGGGCCCCGGATCGATCCTGGCGGAGGCTTATGCGTATCGTCCAGCAGGCGCTTTACCTCGAGGTGGCGGACCGCATGCGCGGCATGATCGACGCGCATGCGCTCGTACCGGGGGCATGGATCGACGAAAGCGCGCTGGCCGCCCAGCTCGGCATCTCGCGCACGCCGCTGCGCGAGGCGCTCAAGGTGCTGGCCGCCGAAGGGCTCGTCCGGCTCGAGCCCCGGCGCGGCTGCTTCGTCAATGAACTGTCCGAGCGCGATCTCGACGAGATCTTTCCGCTCATGGCGCTGCTCGAGGGGCGCTGTGCCTACGAGGCCGCGCGCAATGCCACCGCGCAGGATCTTGAAGCGCTGGAAGGGCTGCACGCCGAGCTTGCGCGGCATGCCGGCGCAGGCGATATCGATGCCTATTACGAAACCAATTTCCAGATCCACGAAGCCATCCAGCGTCTGGCCGGCAACCGCTGGCTTTCCGGGCTGATCAGCGACTTGCGCAAGGTGCTGCGCCTGTCACGGCACAAGAGCCTGAAGCTGCCCGGGCGCATTCATGAGTCCTGCGCCGAACACCTGGGCATTTTTTCGGCGCTCAAGGCGCATGATCCCGAAGGCGCCGAAGCCCTGATGAAGACCCATCTGCTGCGCCAGCGTGCCGCACTGACGGCGCTGGACCGCACCGCCACGGCCGAAGCGGCCGCGCCGCACGAGTTCCCGAAGATTTCGTCACGCACCAAGGCAGGTATCCCATGAGCTCCCTCGACTCCGGCGACCACAAGATCAGCGCCCCCTTGGGCGTCAGCGAACCGTCAGGCCCCAATCTCTTGTCGAGGATCGGGCGCTGGTGGGGCCGCAAGGGCGATGCCGACGCGGCTCCTGCACCGGCAAAGGATGCCGAGGCCGCGCCACTGCCCGCGCGCGTGGCGCGCCGCCAGCGCGACCAGTTGCGGCTATGCCTCGATGCGCGGCTGACCGACAGCAACGCCAACGCCGCCGCGCAGGCCTGGCAATCCGAGTACGAAGCCGCGGACGAGGGCATGCGCCGCGGCATGCTCGAAGTGCTGGCGGAAGTGGCCGGCAGTACGGGGCCGGATGAGGGTGCCGCGGACGCGGACAAGCCCGGCAAGCCGGCACGCGGCGGCTCCGGCCTGAGCCAGGCCTTGTCCAATGCGCGCATCCGCTTCTTCAAGCGCCTGGCCGCGCTGCATGGCCAGCGTGGCAACAGCGCGTGCGGCCTGCATTTCCTGATCCGCCTGCGCGCCGATATGCTGCGCTGGCAACGGCGCATTCCCGGCTTGCGCGTGCTCGACGAAGACCTCGAGGCGCTGTTCTCGAACTGGTTCGATGTCGGCCTGCTCGAACTGCAGCCCATCACCTGGGACTCGCCGGCCTCGCTGCTCGAGAAGCTGATCCGGTACGAAGCCGTCCACGAAATCTCGTCATGGACGGATCTGCGCAACCGCCTCGATTCCGACCGGCGCTGCTATGCGTTCTTCCATCCGCGCATTCCGCGCGAGCCGCTGATCTTCGTGGAAGTGGCCTTCGTGCCGGAGATGGCGGCCAACGTCCAGGCTTTGCTCGACGAAGCCGCGCCGCTCGAAGACCTGCGCCGCGTGAAGTGGGCCATCTTCTATTCGATCTCGAATACGCAGGCCGGGCTGCGCGGCGTCAGCTTCGGCAATTTCCTGCTCAAGCGCGTGATCGAGGAGCTGCAGCGCGAGTTTCCCAAGGTCCGGCAGTTCGCGACGCTGTCGCCGATCCCCGGGTTTGCCGACTGGCTGCGCAAGCAGGACGGCGCCGCCGTGGCCAGCGCGCTGGGACCAAAGCGGCTGGCGCGCTGGCAGGACCGGCACGGCCCGGCGCCAGCCGGCGGCGCGGGCTGGCTCGAGGCGTTGCCGCCCGATTCCCAGGACGCCGTGGTGCGTGACACCGCGTTGTCGCTGGCCGCCCATTACCTCGTGCGCGAGCGCAGCCAGTCCTTCCCCGCCGATCCGGTGGCGCGTTTCCACCTTGGCAATGGTGCGTGCGTGGAACGGCTTAACTGGGGGGCGGACCTGTCGCGAAAAGGCTGCATACAATCGTGCGGCATGATGGTGAATTACCTTTACGCGCCCGAGGCACTGGATGACAATCTAGCGCGCCTTGGCGAAGGCAACCCGCGCATCAGCCGTGCCGTGGGGAAGCTGCTGTGACTCGGGTCAGGTCACGAACAACATGCCATGGCACCGCCGTTTGCTGAGCACCAGGTACGGCATTTGTCGGGATTTACAACAAGCGCAACGAGCGCAACGAGCAAAACAAGCAGTATCCGGATCAACTTTCCACTTCGAGAGAAAGAGGAGGCAGTGAAGATGAATCTTCGTCAGTTCAGCCTGGCCGCGTGCGCGCGCGCCGCCGTCGTGGTCGCTGGCCTTGCCGGCATGGCATGGCAGGCGCCGTCCGCGCTGGCGGATACCTGGCCGTCCAAGCCGGTCACGGTCATCGTGCCGTTCCCCGCAGGCGGCGGCACCGACGCCTTCGCGCGCCCGCTGACCGCGCAGCTCTCCAAGCAGCTCGGCAAGCAGTTCGTGATCGATAACCGCGGCGGTGCCGGCGGCACCCTTGGGGCGAGCCTGGCGGCCAAGGCCGCGCCGGACGGATACACGGTCTTTATCGGCGGTGCGCACCACGCGATTGCGCCATCGTTCTACAAGAAGCTCGACTACGACATCGAAAAGGATTTCATCCCCGTCACGGTGATCGCCCAGCCGCCCCAGGTCATCGTGGTGAACCCGTCGCGCGTGCACGCCAATACGCTGCAGGAACTGCTCGACTACGCACGCAAGAATCCGGGCAAGCTTAACTATGGCTCGGCGGGCAACGGCTCCTCGCACCATCTCGCGGGCGAGCTGTTCAAGCTGCAGACCAAGACCCTGATCACGCATATTCCCTACAAGGGCGCGGGCCCGGCGCTGTCGGACCTGATCGCCGGCCAGGTCGACATGATGTTCGACGGCCTTGGCTCATCCGCGCAACATATTCGCGCCGGCCGCATCAAGGCGCTGGCGGTGGCATCGGCCAAGCGCTCGCCGGCATTCCCGAATGTGCCGACCGCGGCGGAGGCGGGCGTGCCGAACTACGAGGTGTCGACCTGGTACGCGATGTGGGTGCCCAAGGGCACGCCGAAGGAGATCGTCGACCGCCTGTACACCGAGACCGAGAAGGCCCTGAATACGCCCGAGCTCAAGCAGGTCTGGATCAGCAATGGCTCGGAAACGCCGCAGTTCACCCAGGAGCAGTTCGCCCAGTTCCAGCGCAGCGAGATCAAGCGCTGGGCCCAGGTGGTGCAGCTCTCCGACGCCAAGATCGACTGAGCGATGAGCGGTACTGTCGAGTTCGCAGCCCAAGGCACCACGGCTACTGTCACGCTGTCGCACCCGGGCAAGCTCAACGCCATCTCGGCGCAGATGTGGCTGGCGCTGGCCGACGGCTTCACGCGGCTGTCGGCCGACACCTCGCTGCGCTGCGTGGTGGTGCGCGGCGCCGATGGCAATTTTGCCGCCGGCGCCGACATTGCCGAGTTCCCCATCGTGCGCGGCGACGAGTCCGCGGTGCGCCGCTACCACATGGAGATCATCGCTCCGGCGCTGGAGGCCATTGCCGGCTGCCCGCACCCGACCGTGGCGATGATCGAGGGCGTATGCGTCGGCGGCGGGCTGGAGATCGCCTGCCATTGCGACCTGCGCATCGCGGCGGACAATAGCCGCTTCGGCGTGCCGATCAACCGGCTCGGCTTTCCGATGGCGCCGGGTGAACTGCAGGGTTTGCTCGCGCTGGCGGGGCGTGCCGTCGCGCTGGAGATCCTGCTCGAGGGCCGCGTCTTCGATGCGGCCGAGGCGCGCGAAAAGGGCTTGCTGACTCGCGTGGTGCCGGCCGGCGCATTGGCGGCGGAGGTCGATGCCACGGTGCGCAGGATCACGGCCGGGGCACCCGTCGCGGCGCGCATCAACAAGGCCACGATCCGCCGCCTGTCGCCGCAGCCCGAGCCGCTGAGCGCCAAGGAACTGGCCGCGCATTTCGCCTACGCCGAAGGCGGCGACCATGCCGAAGGCGTGGCGGCCTTCCTGGCCCGCCGCCCCCCGCGGTTCGAAGGGAACTAGCGCGTTTCCCCATTACAATCGTCCATCGCCCAATCGTCCATTGCCTTCCGCGCCTGGATGCCGGAAGTCTTTCTTCATCCGCACCATGAACGCCAACCTGTTCGCACTGTTCGAAACCCGCTTTCCCGCCGACCGCAGCGCCTGCTGTATCGAGACGCACGACGGCCTGTACTACAGCTGGGACGATCTCGACCGCGCCACCGCCAAGCTGGCCAACCTGCTGACCGGCCTGGGCCTGCCCGAAGGCGCGCGCGTGGCCGTGCAAGTGGAGAAATCGCCCGAAGCGCTGTTCCTCTACCTGGCCACGCTGCGCGCCGGCTATGTCTACCTGCCGCTGAACACGGCCTACCAGGAAGCGGAGATCGACTACTTCGTCGGCAATGCCGAGCCGTCGGTGGTGGTGTGCAGCAGCAAGAATTTCGGCTGGGTATCGAAGGTGGCCTTCCGCCACGGCACCAGCTACGTTTTCACACTCGACGAAGACCGCACCGGCTCCCTGCTGTCGCGCGCCGCGGCCCGGCCCGATACCTTCGAGACCGAGCAGCGCGCCGAAGATGACCTGGCGGCCATCCTCTATACGTCCGGCACCACCGGGCGCAGCAAGGGCGCGATGCTGACGCACGGCAACCTGGCCTCCAACGCGCAGACGCTGCACGAATACTGGGGCTGGCGCAGCGACGACGTGCTGCTGCACATGCTGCCGATCTTCCACGTGCACGGCCTGTTCGTCGCCTCGCACGGCGCGCTGCTGGCCGGTGCCAAGATGATCTGGGCGCCGAAGCTGGACATGGCGCAGGTGCTGAAATTCCTGCCGCGTTCCACGGTGATGATGGGCGTGCCGACCTACTACGTGCGCATGCTGCAGGAGTCGCGCTTCGACGACGACACCTGCCGCCGCATGCGCCTGTTCGTCTCGGGCTCAGCGCCGCTGCTGCTGGAGACCTTTGAAGAATTCCGCAAGCGCACGGGCCACACCATCCTCGAGCGCTACGGCATGAGCGAGACCGTGATGCTGGTCTCCAACCCGTACGACAGCGCGCTGGGCGAACGCATCGGCGGCACTGTCGGCATGCCGCTGCCCGGCGTGTCGGTGCGCGTGGTCGATGGCGAGGGCCGGCCCAGCGCGATCGGCGAGATCGGCAATATCGAGGTCAAGGGCCCGAACGTGTTCAAGGGCTACTGGCGCATGCCGGAGAAGACGCGCGAGGAATTCACCGCGGACGGCTGGTTCAAGACCGGCGACGTGGGCCGCTTTGGGGGCGCCATCGTCAGCCAGGCCGGCGAGCGTCCGGTGCCGGACAACTATGTGACCATTGTCGGGCGCAGCAAGGACCTGATCATCTCCGGTGGCTACAACGTCTATCCGAAGGAGATCGAGAGTTTCATCGACGAGATGCCGGGCGTGGCCGAGAGCGCGGTGATCGGCGTGCCGCATGTCGATTTCGGCGAGGCGGTGGTGGCGGTAGTGGTGAAGAAGCCAGGCGCCGACCTCGACGAGGGCGATCTGATCGGCTCGCTCAAGGGCCGCATCGCCAACTTCAAGGTCCCCAAGCGCGTGCACGTGGTGGAAGAGCTGCCGCGCAACACCATGGGCAAGGTGCAGAAGAACGTGCTGCGGCAGCAGTTCGCCGCGCTCTGAACGGCGGCGGGGCGGCCTGCCAGCGCGGCCGGCCGCCCGGGTTTTACTTCAGCATCTGCACCGAGCCATTCACCGACACGGTGACCTGCGTCTTGCCGCCCTCGACGGGTACCGGTGCCGCGGAGTCGGACATCATGGCCTTGGCAGCGCCATACATGCGCGGCATCGGCGGCACCATGCCGCTCTCGTTCACGTTCACTTCGCGGATCGTATAGCTGCTGTAGCCGAACAGCTTCGAGGCGGACTGCGCTTTTTCGCGGAATGCGCTCACGGCCTGCTCGGTCAGCTTGCCCTCGGCGGCCTGGCGCGCTTCGCGCGACAGCGAAAACGCAATGCCCTGTACCTGCATCTGGTTGGCCAGCTCACCGGCCAGCTTCGACACGGCGGCAAAATCACGCGACTGCAGGATGACTTCCGAGCGGCCGCGCCACGTACTGATGCGGCCGTTGCGGTCGGTACTCGGGCGGATCGTGAAGCCACCAGACTCCGCCTGCACACCCGGCGTGCGCTTGGCCTGGTTGATGACGGCCTGCGTGCGGGTCGAGAGCTGCGACGAGATCGCGCCCGGCTCCGCGCCTTCCTGCTCTGCCGCCAGTGTCAGGTGCACCACGTCGGTCGGCACTTCGGTCACGGCCTGTGCCGAGAGGGACAGCACGCCGGCCGGCGCCGGCAGGGTTTGCGCGGATGCGACCAGCGCCGAGGTGCCGAGCAGGGTGGCTGCAAGCAGTTGTTTCATCTTGTTCTCCCAGTCAAAGTGATGGGTATGAGACGCGAACTCCCCGCAATCGTTCCCGGTACGGCCGGCGCGCGGCGGTCCCGTCAGAATGCCCTCCAGGCCTTCCAGAACATGTAGCTGGCCAGGGATAGCAGTAACACCGCGAACGCCTTCCTGAGCTGCGCCACGTCCATGCGGTGCGCGGTGCGCGCACCCAGCGGCGCCGTCAGCACGCTGGCGATGGCAATCGCCAGCAGCGCCGGCAGGTAGATATAGCCGAGCGAGCCGACTGGCAGGCCCGGCTGCTGCCAGCCGCTCCAGATGTAGCCGAGCACACTGGCTACCGCAATCGGAAAGCCCAGTGCAGCCGAGGTGGCCACTGCATTGTGGATGGGCACATTGCACCAGGTCATGAACGGCACGGAAACAAAGGCACCGCCCGCGCCGACCAGGCTGGACAGGAAGCCGATCACCGATCCCGCGCCCACCATGCCCGGCACTCCCGGCAACTGGCGGCTTGGCTCGGGGCGCCGGCTGCGCAGCATCTGCAGCGCCGAGAAGCCGACGAAGCAGGCAAATGCCAGCGACAGCCAGCTTGTCTTGAGCGCGGCGAACACCTTGCCGCCGCCGATCATGCCGCCCAGCAGGATCCCCGGCGCCAGCGCGAGCACGATCGGCCAGCGCACCGCGCCGCGCTTGTGATGGGCCCGCACCGACGACAGCGAAGTGAACAGGATGGTCCCCATCGACGTGGCGATGGCCATGTGCACGATGGCCTCGCCGGCAAAGCCGAGGCTCGTGAACAGCAGCGTGAGGAAGGGCACCATCATCATGCCGCCGCCCACGCCGAGCAGGCCGGCGCAGAAACCGGTAAAGGCGCCCAGCGCGAGCAGGGCGGGAATCAGGGCAAGACTCATGGGAAAAGAAAAACGCAGCGTCGCTGGTGGTTGTGGATGCGTCTGCCGCTGTCGGGCAGCGCGAATCAGCCCATCAGCCGCGTGGTGATGAAGCGCCATTCGGCCGGCGTGACCGGCGTGATCGAGAGCCGGTTGCCGCGCCGTAGCACGACCATATCGGCCAGTTCCTCATGCGCGCGCAGTTCCGCCAGCGGGATCAGTGCGCTCTTGCGCACGAACTTCACGTCGACGAGCTGCCAGCGCGGTTCGTCTGCCCTGGATGCCGCGTCGTAGTAATGGCTCTTCGGATCGAACTGGGTCGGATCGGGGTAGGGCTGCGAGCAGACCTCGGCGATCCCGGCAATGCCGGGTTCCGGACAGGACGAGTGGTAGAACAGCACGCCGTCGCCGATGCGCATGACGTCGCGCATGAAATTGCGTGCCTGGTAGTTGCGCACGCCGGTCCACGGCAATGTCCCTTCCGTGGCAAGGGTATCGATGCTGGCTTCGTCCGGCTCGGACTTCATCAGCCAGTACTGGCGGGCACGTGCGGGCGCTTTTTCCGTGCGGTTGTTTTCTGCGCGGCTCATGGCAGTCGGGTGCGGGTGTCTGCAATACGCGCTGCACGCGCGACGCGGCAGCGACCGGCAAGAAAAAAGGCGGTGGTCTGTGAAACCACCGCCTTTTTTGAGGGGTCCCCGCCTCGGCCGTTGGGTCGGCATCCTGAACCCAAGTGAGGTTCAGAGTGGCTGCGGAAGTCGTATTTCGGGTACATCACCCACTCAGGGAGTCCAAGCCAGGCCCGGACTATGAGTGCGGCGACGCGCTCGCCCATACGACATGATCCCGCACCATGCGATGCATATCGGTTCAAGGAGTTTATGACCCTCGCGAACCAGGCAGGGAAACTGTCAAACGTCTGACGCTCCGGACACCCCGACGTGACCAAAAACCGGACTCGCGGGCGGGATGTCAGACGTTTGCCGTTTCGAACTAGGATGGGATGAGAACGGCGGCCAGGCGCGATAACCCGGCCATTTTGCTGCACGTCTGTGGTGCCCCGTGCAGTCTGGCTACACTATACACCTCGATGTGTTGCATACCAAGTCCACCGCACCGCGTAGTTACATTTTGCAGAGCAGCGCGGCATCCAGCGCACATCGGTGCCGAGCGCGCTCAGTTCGGCTGCGCCTGCGTGCCGGTGCCAACATGCGCATATTGCCGCAAGGCCTCGTCGGCGCGCTCGTTGAGCTCGCGGATGCGCGCGCGGATGGCATCGACGGGGATTGCGCCGTCCGCCTGCTGCTTGCGCTGCAGGGCCAGCAGGTCGGACGCGATGGTGATCGCCGCCATCACCGCCACGCGCTCCACGCCCTTGGCCGAGGCGTTGTTGCGCAGCTTGTTCATCTGCGTGTCCACCAGGGCCACCGCCTCCAGCAGCGCGGCCTCGTTCTCGGGCGAGATCGCGAAGCGGTAGGGCTGGCCGGCGATATTCACTTCGACTTGCTTGTTGCTCATGCGTGTTCTCCCGAGGCCTTGTGCGCGGCGCGTTCCTGGGCCGAGGACCCGGTGTCCTCGCCGAGCAGGTCGAGCTGGCGCGAATCGCCCGCGGTGGGCAGCTTGTCCAGGATGGACTGGATGCGCAGTTGCGCTTCCTCGATCTTGATATTGAGCAGCTCGCGGTCGGCGGCCATCGCTTCGCGCTCGCCGCGCAACTGTGCGGCCTCGCCTTCCAGGCGCGCGATTTCGTCGCGCAGCCGCTGGTTCTCCGCCGCCAGGGTGTCCGCGTGATGGAGCACGCGGCCGATCTTGGCGGCCAGCTGTTCGAGTTCGTTAAGCATAGGGCCTGTCATGGTGAAGGGTGTCAGGTATCGCGATTCTAGCCGAAGCGTCGTCGCGCACAATGAAAGGCAAGGCGGATGTGACCGCCATGGCGCGCGGAAGTTGCAGGCTTCTGCGCCGAATTCGCCGTTTGCGCGTCGTTTGCGCGCCATTCATGCGTCGTCAAGGGCGGTCCGGGGGCGCATTGACTCAGCTAGGGAAACTGCCTACACTCGCGCTCGTTCCAGGTGCTCGCCATCGTGCCCGCGGCAGGGTGGCAGTTCAACGGGAAACAGGGAGCCGCGGCCGACAGACAGCTCGGCCAGGCCAACCTGTGCTGCCCCCGCAACGGTAAGCGGCCGCGATGCCTGCCCACACACGGCATCGCAGGGCTGGCCCATCGCCACTGAACCTCAAGCGTTCGGGAAGGCGGCCAGCCTGGCGTCGCCAGCCCGGATACCGGCCTGAACGCGGGCTGCCGCCCCTGCGCGGCACGCCTCATCGCCATCTGGCCCGCGGGGGAACGGGTCTGGCTGTCCTATCCATTCCTGCATCATGCGTTCATCGCTTTACAGGTCGAACCGTCCGGCGCTGCCGACGGTGCGTCCGTCCGTGGCTGTCGTGCTGGCTGCCCTGTCTTCCCTTGCCCTGAATCCTGCCGTGGCCCAGACCGCCGGGATGCCGGGCGCGTCCCAGCCGGCCGCCGACGCCGCGCCCGCGCAACTCGCGCCGGTGGTGGTCACGTCGACCCGCACCGCGCAGCCGCTCACCGAGGCCCTGCCGCATACCACGGTTGTGACGCAGGAAGATATCGTCAACTCGCAGGCACCGGACCTGCGCACGCTGCTGCGCAACCAGGCCGGCGTGGAGCTGACCACCAATGGCGGCATGGGCACGAACACCTCGCTGTTCATGCGCGGCGCCAATTCCAACCAGACACTGATCCTGATCGACGGCGTGCGCGTGTCTTCGGTGAGCAGCGGCACGGCGCAGCTGGCCAATATCCTGCCCGACCAGATCGACCATATCGAAGTGGTGCGCGGCAACGTGTCGGCGCTGTACGGTTCGGACGCAATTGGCGGCGTGGTGCAGATCTTCACCAAGAGCGGTGCTGGCCAGGCGCCGGCCGCGAACGCGCAGGTCGAATACGGCAGCAACAATACGCGCCAGGGCACGGTCGGCTACGGCGGCCAGATCGGCGACACCTCGTTCAACGTGACCGGCTCCGCGTTCAAGACCGACGGCTTCTCGTCGATCAACACGAAGCAGGCGCCGCGCGCCAACCCGAATGACAACCCGTACGAGAACCAGAGCGTATCGGCGCAGGTGAAGCACCAGTTCACGCCGAACTGGGACGCGGGCGTGGCCGGCTACTATTCGAAGAGCAAGCTGTCGTACGACAGCAGCTTCGGCCGGCCCACCGACGACAACCGCTCCAACAGCGAGCTGTACACCGTGTCGGCCTTCGTCAACGGCAAGGTGCTGCCGGACTGGGCCACGCACTTCAAGCTGGCGCAGAGCGAGGACCGCAGCGAGAACTTCCTGAATGGCGTGAACAACGGCACCTTCAACACGCGCAACCGCCAGTTCAACTGGCAGAACGAGTACGCGCTGGCACCGACACACACCTTGCTGTTCGGCACCGACTACCTGCAGCAGGAGCTGGATTCCAATTCGTACGTCGCGCCCTCGCGCAATGTCTTCTCGGTGTTCGGCGGCTATGATGGCCGCTTCGGCAAGCACCAGCTGCAACTCAACGGCCGCAACGACCACTACTCGGACTTCGGCAACCAGGGCAGCTTCTTTGCCGGCTATGGCTACAACCTGACCGATGCGCTCAAGCTGATCGCCAGCGTCAGCAACGCCTTCCGCGCGCCGACTTTCAACGAGTTGTATTTCCCGGGCTTCGGCAATCCGAACCTGCAGCCCGAGCGCGCCAAGTCGGCCGAAGCCGGGGTGCAGTACAACACGCCGCAAGCCGGCCTGCTGCGCGTGACGGCCTTTGAAACGCGCTACAACGACCTGATCGTCACGGTGGCGCAGCCCAACGGCATGTTCCTGCCGAGCAACGTCAACAAGGCCAAGGTACAGGGCCTCGAGGCCTCCTGGCGCGCGACACTATGGAACACCGATGTCGGTGCCAGCGTCACGTTCCAGAACCCGGTCGACGAGCAGACCAACACCCAGCTCGTGCGCCGTGCGCGCCGCCATGCCGCATTCGACGTGGGCCGCAATTTCGGCAACTGGCGCTTCGGCGGCGAGTGGCTGCTGTCGTCGTCGCGCCTGGACGCGGGCTCGCGCACGCTGGGCGGATACGGTATCGTCAACCTCAACGCGCGCTACAACATCGACAAGCAATGGTTCGTCGCTGCCCGGGTGGAAAACCTGTTCGACAAGAACTACCAGCTTGCCTTCCCGTACAACACGCAGGGCAGGGCGGGCTACATCACGCTGGGCTGGCGCCAGAAGTGACGGGCCGGATGGCGCGCCATGTCTGACTTCCGGCGCGCCCTCGCGGTATGGCTGGCGCTCGCGGCCGCGGTCGTGGCGGTGTTCCTGCTGTCGCTGGCGCTGGGCAGCGTGCGCATGGATGCCGGCCAGCTCTGGCAGGCGCTGACCGGCGCCGACACCGGCACCGCCGGTGCCATCGTGCGCGACCTGCGCCTGCCGCGCGCGGCGGCGGCGTTCGCATGCGGCGGCTTGCTGGCCCTGTCCGGTGCGCTGATGCAGGTGCTGCTTCGCAATCCGCTGGCCGAACCGTATGTACTGGGCGTATCCGGCGGCGCCGCCACCGGCGCGCTTGGGGCGATGCTCATGATGCTGCCGCTATGGGCCGTGCAGGGCGGTGCGGCGGGCGGTGCGCTGCTTTCGATGGTGCTGGTTGCCACGCTGGCGCGGCGCGATCTGCTGCATCCGCAGGTACAGGGCGGACACCATGAGGCCGGGGCGCGCCTGTTGCTGACTGGCGTGATCCTGGCTTCAGGCTGGGGCGCGCTGATCACGCTGATCCTCGCGATTGCGCCCGAGGCCCGGCTGCGCGGCATGCTTTTCTGGCTCACGGGCGATCTGGGCGGTACGGCCGAATATGGTGCCGCGCTCGCCATGCTGCTGCTTGCCGTGCTGCTGGCCATGCCGATGGCGCGTTCGCTCAATGTGATGCTGCTCGGTGAAACCGTGGCGCAATCGCTGGGTGTGCGAGTCGGGCGCGTGCGCCTGGCCACGTTCCTGCTCGCTTCGCTGTCGATCGCCGTGGCCATCACGACCGCCGGCTCCATCGGCTTTGTCGGCCTGGTGGTGCCGCATCTCGTGCGCCTCGCCTGGGGCAACGACCAGCGCCTGCTGCTGCCGGCCTCGGCGCTGCTTGGCGGCGCGCTGCTCATGGCTGCCGACCTGATCGCCCGCACCGTGATCGCGCCCGCGCAGCTTCCGGTGGGTGTCATCACCGCGCTGCTGGGCGTGCCGACCTTCCTCTACCTGCTGCTGCGGAGGCCACGATGACGTCATGGTCAGAACCCGCGGCCGCATGCCCGACGCTGGCGCTCCGTGATGTGAGCCTGCGCACCGGCACGCGCGTACTGCTCGAGCGCCTGTCGCTGGAGATCGCGCCGGGCCAGCTCTGGTGCGTGGCCGGGCCCAACGGCGTGGGCAAGTCCACGCTGATGGCGGTGCTGTCCGGCCTGCGCCGCGCGGATGCCGGCGGCGCCAGCCTGGATGGCACGCCGCTCGAGCGCCTGTCGCCGGCCGCACTGGCCCGCCAGCGCGCCTATCTGCCGCAGGCGGTGCATGACACCTTCTCGATGTCCGTGCTGGATGCCGTGCGCGTCGGCCGCCATCCACACCTGTCCGGCTGGGGCTGGGCCGGCCGGGACGACGATGCCGTGGTGCGCGCCGCCATCCATGCGATGGATCTCGACACCCTGTCCGCACGCGATGTGCTGACGTTGTCCGGCGGCGAACGCCAGCGCGCGGCGCTGGCCGCCGTGCTGGCGCAGCAGGCGCCGCTGCTGCTCCTCGATGAACCGGTCTCGCACCTGGACTTGCGCCACCAGATCATGGTGCTCGAAGCGCTGGCGGCGCTGGCGCGCGCCGGCCGCCACGCCATCGTCGTGATCCTGCACGACCTGAACCTGGCCCGACGCTATGCCACCCATGCGCTGCTGATGGCCGAAAATGGCACCGCGCTGCATGGGCCGGCGCATCAGGTGCTGACACCCGAACAATGCTCGCATGCGCTGCGCACGCCGATCGTCAGCGTCACGGACGGTGTGCACACCGCGCTGATTCCAGATGGATCTCCCCGCCCGGCGGGGTCATCGCACGACGAACCATGAACGACAACACGAACGACAACACGAACGACAACACGAACGACAACACGACGGAACAGACCAGCGGCCAGGACGATGCCGGCCGCGATGCGCGCCACAAGGCACGCATGGTCCGCAAGAAGGAAGTGGTCGACGCGAAGATCGCCGCCGCGCAGGACGAGCGCGGCGTGATCGTGATCACCACCGGCAACGGCAAGGGCAAGTCCAGCTCGGGCTTCGGCATGGTGGTGCGCGCGCTGGGCCACGGCATGCGCACCGGCGTCGTGCAGTTCATCAAGGGCGCGCAGCCTACCGGCGAGGAAATGTTCCTGCGCCGCTTTCCCGACGAGTGCGCTTTCCACGTAATGGGCGAAGGCTATACCTGGGAAACGCAGGACCGCGCGCGCGACGTGGCCAAGGCCGAAGCGGCCTGGGAAGTGGCCCGGGGCATGCTGCGCGACCCGTCGATCGGGCTCGTGCTGCTCGACGAACTCAATATTGCGCTCAAGCTGCACTATCTTGATGTGGAGCAGGTCGTCGCCGACCTGCGTGCGCGCCCGCCGATGCAGCACGTGGTCGTCACGGGCCGCGGGGCGCCACCGGCACTGGTGGAGGCGGCCGACACCGTGACCGACATGGTTCCTGTCAAGCACGCCTTCCAGCAGGGCATCAAGGCGCAGCGCGGCGTGGAGATGTAGCGGTACACTGCGGCCGGTCCGTTTTTACTCGTACTCATTGCGCATCATGATGTTCCCCGAAATCGCCCCTCTCGACGACGCGCTGCGTCCGGCCCTGCGGGCCGCCATCGACGACAAGACCAAGCCGCTCGGCGCGCTCGGCCGGCTGGAAGACCTTGCCATGCAGATCGGCCTGATCTGTGGCACCACGCAGCCCTCTCTCAAACGCCCCACCGTGATCGTTTTCGCGGGCGATCACGGCGTCGCTGACGCGGGCGTCAGCGCCTATCCGGCCGAAGTCACGGCGCAGATGGTGCTGAACTTCCTGAACGGCGGCGCGGCCATCAACGTGTTCTCGCGCCTGCATGGCATTGCACTCGAGGTCGTCGATGCCGGCGTGCGCGCGCCGTTGCCCGCGTCGCCGGGACTGGTCAACTGCCGGATCGCCGACGGCACGCAGAACTTTGCCGAAACGCGCGCCATGAGCGCGGAGCAAGCCAGCGCGGCGATGATGGCCGGCATGGCGCGCGTGCTGCGCGCCGCGCAGCAGGGCTGCAACGTGATCGGCTTCGGCGAGATGGGCATCGCCAACACCTCGTCGGCGGCCTGCATGATGAGCCGGCTCACGGGTCTGCCGCTGGCCGACTGCATCGGCCGCGGCACGGGGCTCGACGATGCGGGACTCGCACACAAGCGCGAGGTGCTCGAACGCGCGCTCGCACTGCACGCGGACGCCGTGGCGCCGCTCGATGTACTGGCCGCATTCGGCGGCTTCGAGATCGCGATGATGGCGGGCGCTTTCCTGGCCGCTGCGGCGAGCCGCATGGTGATCCTCGTCGACGGCTTCATTGCGTCGGCCGCGCTGCTAGTGGCGCAATGCATCGATGCCCGCGTGCTGCAGTACTGCGTGTTCTCGCACTGCTCGCACGAGCGTGGCCACCGCGCGCTGCTCGATCATTTCAAGGCCGAGCCGCTGCTGGCGCTGGACCTGCGCCTGGGCGAGGGCACCGGCGCGGCGCTGGCCTGGCCGCTGCTGGCATCGGCCACGGCCTTCCTGAACGAGATGGCCACCTTCAGCGGTGCCGGTGTCAGCGGCGCCTCGGCCTGACCGCAACGCATGGCCGACGAACTGCGCTTCTTCCTGACCGCGCTGGGCTACTTCACCCGGCTGCCGCTACCGCCGCCGCTGGCGCGCTGGGTCGGCTATGAGCCGCGTTACCTGAATGCGGCCGCGCGTTACTTTCCGTTCGTCGGCCTGCTGGTCGGTGCCGTGGCCGCGTTGGCCACGTGGGGCGCGCTGCAGTGGTGGCCACCCGGCGTGGCGGTGCTGCTGGGCATGGCGGCCACCTTGCTGCTGACAGGCGCCTTCCATGAAGACGGGCTGGCCGATTGCGTGGATGCGTTTGGCGGTGCGTGGCGGCGCGAGGACGTGCTGCGCATCATGCACGATTCGCGCATCGGCGCCTTCGGCGCCATCGCGCTGGTCGTGGCGCTGCTGCTCAAATGGCAATTGCTTGTGGCGATCGGCGCGCGCAGCGGGTTGGCCGAGTTGCTGCTGGTGCTGGTCGCCGCGCATGGCGCCAGCCGCGCCATGGCCGTGAGCTACCTGGCCACGCTGGACTATGTGCGCGACGAAGGCAAGGCCAGGCCCGTGGCGCAGCGGCCTGGGGCGACGGGGCTGGCCTTTGCGCTGCTGTGCGGGGCCGCGCCGCTGGTGCTCGTGTCGCCGGCCTTTGCTGGCGTGACGCTGGCCGCGCTGGCGATCCTGCGCATATTGCTGGGCCGCTATTTCGTGCGCCGCATCGGCGGCTATACGGGCGACTGTCTCGGCATGGCCCAGCAACTGGCCGAACTGCTGATCTACCTGGTGGCCGCGGCATGGACGTGGTCCTGATCCGCCACGCGCGGCCCGATATCGGCCCCGGTATCTGCTACGGCCGCCTGGACCTGTGCCTGGCCGCGCCGGTTGCGCCGGCGCCAGCGGCCATCGTTGCGGCGCTGCCGACACCGCATCGCGTGCTGACGAGCCCACTGCGGCGCGCCGCGGACACGGCCCGGCTGCTGCTGCAGGCCTTGCCCGCGCACACGCTGGAGCCCGAGTTCGAGCCGCGCCTTGCCGAGATCGACTTCGGCGCGTGGGAAGGGCGCGCATGGGACGACATCGCGCGTGGCGAGCTCGACGCGCTCGCACAGGACCTGCTCGATGCCTGCCCGCACGGCGGCGAGACCGCGGCGCAGGTCATGGCGCGTGTGTCCGGCTGGGCAGAGTCGCTGGCTCAGCCGGCTTCGCCCGACGCCTGTCTGTGGGTAATCGGCCACGCGGGACCCATGCGCATGCTGGCCGCCCACTGGCTCGGCCTGCCGCTGGCGACGACGCTGGGTTGGGAGCTGGGCTTTGGCGCGAGCTGCCGGTTCCGTCTCGGCCACGGCATGCCGCAGCTCGCGTGGTGGAACCGCAGCGCGGGTTGATCAGCGCGCGGGCCGGCGGCTGCGCGCCGTGTCGAGGTCCTTGCAGATCTGCTCGGCGCCCTGCACCACGCGCGGGCCGGCGCGGTTGACGAGGTCGCCGTTGATCGTGAACAGATTGCCGCGTGCCACCGCCGTGACCTGCTTCCATTTCTCCCACATCGCAAAATCCGCCAGCGGCCGGTCCGATTGCGTGGCGCCCGCGCCTGCGGTCAGCATGACTTCCGGATTGCCGGCCACCACAGCCTCCACCGACACGGTGGGCACCAATGGCGATTCAGCGGCAAACAGGTTGCGGCCGCCGCACAGCGCAAGCAGGTCGCTGACCAGGTGCTGGCCATTGAGCGTCATCAGCGGCTGCTGCCAGACCTGGTAGAACACCGTGACGGGCGGCTTGCCCGCGTAGGTCTTGCGCAGCGTCGCCACGCGCTGGCGGAAATCGTCCGCGGCACGGCGGGCCACGGCTTCGGTGCCCAGCAATGTGCCGAGCTTTTCCAGGTTCTCGGGAATCGCATCGAGCCGGCGCGGCTCGCTGTAGAACAGCGGCAGCCCAAGTGCGCGCAGGCGGTCGGTCTGCTTCTGCGCATTGCCGTGGCGCCACACCACGATCAGGTCCGGCTTGAGCGCGGCAATGCGTTCGAGGTCCAGCGCCTTGTTGTCGCCGACGCGCGGAATATCACGCGCCTGCGGTGGGTAGTCGCTGTAGCTGACGGTGCCGACGATGCGCTCGCCGCCGCCCGCGGCGTAGATCAGCTCGGTCACGTGCGGGGCCAGCGACACCACGCGCCGGGCGGGCTGGGCGAGCGTGACAGTCTGGCCGGCGTCGTCGACGACGGAAATGGCGGCCATGGCCGGCGCGGCAGCGCAGAGCCATGCAGCGGCAGCAAGGTGGCGTATGAGGGCAGTACGATCGGACATCGGCTGGATGAGCGGGTTCGCAGTGGTGGCATTCAGCGGCGCATCACGGCAGCCAGCGCGGCTTCCAGGTGCTGCCATGCGTGCTGTGTGTCGGGCGGCAGGCCAAGGCGCAGGCCCGGCGGGCAGTCGCCGGCGGCATCGAAGCGGCGGGTCCAGACGCCATGCAGGGCCAGCGCATCGTGCAGTCGGGCCGCCTCTTCATGGGGCACCCAGCAGAACAGCGGTTGCATCACTGCCTGCAGGCCGTAGCGATGCAGCAGTGCCGACAGGCGCTCGCCCCATGCGGCCAGCCTGTCACGGTTGGCAGCCTGCCAGCCGGCATCGGCCAGCGCCGCGCGGGCGATCACGCGCGCCGGGCCCGATACGGTCCAGTGGCCCAGGCGCTCATGCAGCGCATCGAGCAGCGCGCGCTCGCCGAGTACGAAGCCGCAGCGGACGCCGGCGAGCCCGTAGAACTTGCCAAGCGAGCGCAGCACTACGAGGCCTGGTGCGCCGCTGTGAGCCGCGATGGAGTGTCCCGGCGTGCAGTCGATGAAGGCTTCGTCGACGACCAGGGTGCCGGTGCGCCGGGCGAGGGTCGCGTGCCAGCCCAGCAGCGTTTTTGCTGGGAGCAGGCGGCCGGTCGGATTGTTCGGATTGACCACGACCAGGTGGTCCAGGCCATCAGCCAGCGAAGGCTGCGCAAAATCCGCTTCGCCGAGCAGCACGACTTCATGGCCGGCAGCGGCGAACGCAGGGGCGTACTCGCTGTATCCGAGCGCGGCCACGCCGACGCGTCCGCGCGCGAGCTGTTGCGGCAACGTGCGGATTGCGGCCTGTGAGCCGGCGACCGGCAGCGCCTGCCGAGCGCCGAACGCGCGTGCGGCGATGTCCGCGAGACCGTCGTCGTCCTCGGGCAGGCGCTGCCAGGCCTCGGCCGGAATCGGGGGAACCGGATAGCCCGACGGATTGATGCCGGTGGACAGGTCCAGCCATCCGGCGGCGGGCCGTCCGTAGCGGCGCACGGCTGCCTGCAGGTCGCCGCCGTGGCGGATGGGAGCCAGTGCGGGTCTCATCGGGATAGCAGGGCGGGAAACGCGTACAGGGCCGCTGCGCTCGCCAGGGCCAGCGCGAGCCATAGCCACAACGTGCGCCGCACCAGCCGCAGGCAGGCCAGCACATGGCCGGCGTCAGGCCGGGCGCCGGTGCCCAGGGGCGGACGTGCCTCGAGTTCACCGTGGTAGCGGGCCGGACCGCCCAGCGCCACGCCTATCGCACCGGCGCCGGCGGCCATTACCGGGCCCGCGTTGGGGCTGGACCAGGCCGGCGCCTGCGTCCGCCAGCACCGCAGGGCTTGCGCGGTGGTGCCGAGCAGCGCATAGGACAGCGCCGTCAGCCGCGCGGGCGCGAGGTTGAGAACATCGTCAAGCCGCGCGGCAGCCCAGCCGAAATACCGCAGGCGCGGCGTGCGGTAGCCCCACATCGCATCGAGTGTATTTGCCAGCCGGAACGCGATCACCGCGGGCGCGCCGCCCACGAGGAACCAGAACAGCGCGCCGAAGATCGCGTCGTTGCCATTCTCCAGCGCCGATTCGCATGCGGCGCGCGCCAGCGCTTCACTGTCGGCATCGGCCGTGTCGCGTGACACGACGCGAGCGGTCAGTGCGCGTGCCGCGCCAAGGTCGGCACGTGCCAGCGCCTCGGCGATCGGCGCGATGTGCTGGTACAGGCTGCGCGCGCCCAGCGCCGCGTAGAGCGCGACGACGTGCACCATCCAGCCGAGCCACGGATGCCACCCGGTTGCAGCGTCGGCCAGCAGCGAGACCAGCGCCGCCGGCACCAGCACCATCAACGACCACGCAGCAATGCCCGCGATTCGCTGGCGCCAGGCGGGCGTGGTCTGTGGAGATCGATTGAAGCGGTGTTCCAGCGCATTGGCGAGACGGCCGAAGCCGGCCAGCGGATGCCAGCGCCTGGGCTCGCCCAGCCACTGGTCCAGCAGCACGCCCGCCAGCGCCGCGGCCGCGCAAGCTGGCCAGGACAACGTGATCATGCCGGGTCAGGGCCTTTGACGGGAACAGGAATGCCGGCGACCAGCAGCCGCACGCAATCGGCGGCCGCAGCCAGCTTCTGGTTCAGGCGGCCGAGTTCATCGACATAGAAACGGGTGATCGCGCCCATCGGCACCACGCCGAAGCCGATCTCGTTCGATACCAGGATCACGTGGCCGGGCAGCGTGGGCAGGGCGTTGAGCAGCGCTTCGATTTCTTCGGTGAAGACGTCCGGCGGCGTGATCACGCCATGCTCGGGATACGCGCGGTCTTTCGGGAACAGCAGGTTGTTGAGCCACAGCGTGACGCAATCCACCAGGATGCAGCCGTCATGGCGTGCATGCGCGTAAAGCGTATCGGCCAGGCGGATCGGTTCTTCAACCAGCTGCCAGTCGGCCGGCCGGCGTGCGCGGTGCAGTGCGATGCGCAGCTCCAGCTCTTCGTCGGTCTGGTCCGGGTCCTGGCGCGCAGTGGCAACGTAGGTGACCGGCCCGCCCTTGATGGTGGCGTGGTCGGTCGCCAGCTGCTCGGCGTAATGGCTCTTGCCCGAGCGTGCGCCGCCGAGCACCAGCGTGAGCTGGCGCGGGCCATGGCCGTTCGCGGCTCGGCGGGGCTCGGCGGCCGTGGCGGACGCGGTATCGGTGGCCGGTGTTTCCATCCGGGTATTGTAGCGGTCGCATCCGGTCGTCGCACGGACGGATGAGATAATCGGCCGCTATGCAATGTGATGCTTCTGAAACTAGGGACAACGGCGACATGGGTACCTTGCGCGGCACGCTGATGGTCCAGGGCACGACTTCCGACGCCGGCAAGAGCACGATCGTCGCGGGCCTGTGCCGCGTGCTGGCCCGCGCCGGCACGCGCGTGGTGCCATTCAAGCCGCAGAACATGGCGCTGAACAGCGCCGTGACGGCCGACGGCGGCGAGATCGGCCGCGCCCAGGCGCTGCAGGCGCTGGCCGCCGGGCTGGCGCCGCATACCGACATGAACCCGGTGCTGCTCAAGCCCAGCAGCGACACCGGCGCGCAGATCATCATCCACGGCCAGGCCCGGCTCGACCTCGACGCGCGCGCCTATCACGCCTACAAGCCCGAGGCCATGAAGGCGGTGCTGGCCTCGCACACGCGGCTGGCGCAGGCCTATGACGTGGTCGTGGTGGAGGGCGCCGGCAGCCCCGCCGAAATCAACCTGCGCGACCGCGACATCGCCAACATGGGTTTTGCCGAGCGCGTCGATTGCCCGGTCGTGCTGGTGGCCGACATCGACCGCGGCGGTGTCTTCGCGCACCTCGTGGGCACGCTGGATTGCCTGTCGGACAGCGAGCGCGCGCGCGTCACCGGCTTCATCGTCAACCGCTTCCGCGGCGATATCCGCCTGCTGGAGCCAGGGCTGGACTGGCTGGAGGCGCGCACCGGCAAGCCGGTATTCGGCGTGCTGCCCTACTTGCACGGCCTGCATCTCGATGCGGAAGACGCCATCATCGGCACGCAGTCGGCCAAGCTCGGCGCGGCGGACACGCTGCTGCGCGTGATCGTGCCGGTGCTGCCGCGCATCTCGAACCATACCGATTTTGACGCGCTGCGCGCCCACCCGCAGGTGGACCTGCGCTTTATCGGGCCCGGCATGCCGGTGCCGCCGGCGGACCTCGTGATCCTGCCCGGCAGCAAGAGCGTGCGCGCCGACCTGGACTTCCTGCGTGCCAATGGCTGGGAGCCGGCGCTGCAGCGGCACCTGCGTTATGGCGGCAAGGTGATCGGCATCTGCGGCGGCATGCAGATGCTGGGCCGGCAGATCCACGATCCCGCCGGGCATGAAGGGCCGGCGGGCAGCAGCGCCGGCTTCGGCTGGCTCGACTATGAGACCACGCTTGCGCCGCACAAGCAGCTTCGCCGCGTCAGCGGCCGGCTGGCAGGCGCCGATGCGGCGGTCGCCGGCTACGAAATCCACATGGGCGTCAGCGCCGGTGCGGCGCTCGACAGCCCGGCGCTATGGCTGGAAGCGGGCGATGGCACCGCACGCCCCGATGGTGCCTGTTCCGAAGACGGCCAGGTGCTGGCGACCTACGTGCACGGCCTGTTCGACGAGCCGGCGGCCTGTCAGGCGCTGCTGCGCTGGGCCGGGCTGGACGGGGCGCAAGGGATCGACATGGCGGCCCTGCGCGAGGCTTCGATCGAGCGGCTGGCCGACAGCGTCGCCAGCCATCTCGACCTGCGCGCCATGTTCGCGCCGCTGTGCCGCTAACGGGTTGTCGGCTGCAGCCGTGCGAGCAGCGCCGGGACGTCGTTCCAGGTCACCCGCCGGACCGCCACGATGATGTCCGTACCGGGAAACGGGTCCTCGAAGCTTTCGGATTCGTGGCTGTCCAGTCTGCGGTAGAACTCGCGCGCCTGGTCGTTGGCGTCGAGCACATACAGGAACAACGGGCGGCCCGGCCAGCCTGTGGCCACGCGCGCCGCGCAGTGGGCCAGCAGGCGCTTGCCTAGCCCATGCCCGTGGAAGGCCGGCAGCACGTGCAGATTGTCCAGGTAGATGCCATGGGAAGGTTCCGCATTGGGCATCAGGCACGCGAAGCCAGCGGGCTCGCCATCGACACGGGCCAGCGTCACTTCGAGTGGCGCTTCGGCGCCATTGCACAAGCGCGCATGCCAGGCCGCACGGCGCTCGGCCGGTGCGGTATGTGCCAGGTATTCTTGCGGCAGCAAGCCGGCGTAAGTGCGGCGCCAGCTTTCAGCGTGCAGGGCCGCCACCAGGTTGGCGTCGGCGCAGGTGGCGGGCGTCAGGGCGACAGGCATGGATCGTGGCGGTCAGTGGCGGGGTGGGGCCTCATTCTGCCGCATCGGCACGCGGCCACCTGTCGGCATCCCGCCTCCTGTTAGAATTGCGAATCTTTCCCATTTGCATTGCTTGGCCCGTGGCATGCATCGTGCGCCATTTCCGCCGGCCTTCGCATTCCCTTCTGTCGCCCATGGTCACTGGCCGCCTTCGCGTCGTCATCGTCAAGCTGCACCTGTATATCGGCCTGGTTTTCGGCCTGTTGTTCGTCCTGATGGGGCTCACCGGCACCACCATTGCGTGGCGCGACGAGCTCGACGCGTGGCTGAACCCCGAGCTGCTGGTGGCATCGGCGCCGGTGTCGATGCCGGTGTCGCCCGATACCGTGCAGGCGGTCACCGAGCGCCTGTCCGGTCCCGGCTACGGCAAGCCCAACCTGCTGATGCTGCCGGTCGACGAACATGGCGTCTTTGTCGCCTGGTACCCGATCAAGGTGCCCGATGGCGCCGTGCCAGGGCGTTCGCGCCAGGTGATGATCGACCCGGTCACGTTCGAGGTGAAGGGCGAGCGCGTGTGGGGCGAGCCCGGCCTGTCGCGCCGGCAACTGCTGCCGACGCTGTTCCACCTGCATCGATACCTGCTCAGCGGCGAGACCGGCAAGACCATCACCGGCGTGGGTGGCATGATGCTGCTGATCACCGTGCTGCTCGGCATCGTGGCATGGTGGCCGAAGCTGCGGCCGCGTTCGGTGCTGCAGGCGTTCCGCATCACGCATGGGGGATCGTGGTCGCGCTTCACCTATACGCTGCATCGCGCGGGCGGCATTTTTGCCGCGCCGGTGCTGGCGATCATCGCCTTCTCGGGCTGGTATCTGAACCTGCCGAAATGGGTCACGCCGATCGTGTCCAGCGTGATGACCGTGACGCCGCCGGCGAGGCACGTGTCGGCGCCGGTCGAGCCCGGCGCGCGGCCGCTGGGCGCGGCGCGGATGATGGCGGCCGCGCAGGCCGAATACCCGGATGCCGCCGTGACCCGTATCAGCTTCCCGCGCAAGGCGGGCGATGCCTATGAGGTGCGCCTGCGCCAGCCGGGCGAGGTGCGCAAGGACAGCGGCGCCACGCGCCTGTGGCTAGATGCCTATACCGGCCGGCGGCTCGGCGTGCGCGATCCCGCTGATGCGCCGGCGGGCGACACCTTCCTGAACTGGCTGTTCCCGCTGCATACCGGCGAGGCCTTCGGCGTGCCGGGCAGGGTGTTCATCACCGTATTCGGGCTGGCGCCGCTGATGTTTGCCATCACGGGCGTGCTGATCTGGTGGAAGCGCCGGCGCGGGCACCGGCGCCATGTGGTTAAGGCGAGCCAGCGGGGCGGGGGGATGCGTGGGCTTGAAGTGTGAGGGGTTTGGGGGGATGGTGGGGTTGTCGTGCTTGGCAGGCGCCCCAATCATCACCACAAGCCCCCCGCCGGCGACGCCGGCGAAACAGCGGCGCATGCCAAGCACGACAACCCATCACCCCAAATTCGCCCCTCAAATCTCCAGATTGTCGATCAGCCGCGTAGCCCCCAGCTTAGCCGCCGTCAGCACCACCAGCGGTTCACCGGCGGCGAATTCCTCGCGCGTCGGCGCCTGCAGGTTGCTGCGCTTGCGGATGGCCACGTAGTCCGGCTTCCAGCCGCGCTGGGCCAGTGCGGCGCACGCGTTGGCCTCGACGGTCTGCAGTTGCGTGGCCGCGCGGTCGCTGCCCAGCACGGTGTCGCGCACATCGTGCAGCGTGCGGTAGAGCATGGGCGCCTCGGCGCGCTCGGCTTCGCTCAGATAGCGGTTGCGCGACGACAGCGCCAGGCCGTCGTCGGAACGCACGGTTTCCGCTGGCACGATCTCGATCGGCAGCGCGAACTGCTGGACCATGCGGCGCACAATCATCAACTGCTGGTAGTCCTTCTTGCCGAATACCGCCACGCGCGGCTGCGCGCACGTGAACAGCTTCATCACCACGGTGCAGACGCCCTTGAAGAAGCCCGGACGGAACTCGCCTTCGAGGATATCGCCAAGGTCGTGCGGAGGATCGATGCGGTACTCCTGCGGCTCCGGGTACATATCGCGCTCGGTCGGGGCGAACAGCACATACACCCCTTCGCTTTGCAGCTTCTCGATGTCGTCCTGCAAGGTGCGCGGATACTTGTCGAAATCCTCATTCGGGCCGAATTGCAGGCGGTTGACGAAGATCGAGGCCACCACCGGGTCCCCATGCTGGCGTGCCAGGCGCATCAGCGACAGGTGGCCTTCGTGCAGGTTGCCCATGGTCGGGACGAACGCGACACGGTTTTGCCCGCGCAACTGGTCACGCAGCTCTTGGATGGAGGAAATGACTTTCATGAACTTGGTGTGCTGTCGTGGTATGGGTGACCCTGGCGCCTTCTGGCGGGCGCGCCGACATGCCCTGCCGGGCCTTGTGCGGCCTCTTCAAGGGTTGTCGGCGGATTGTAGAACATGTGGCTGCGCGGCGGGCTCGGCGCGGCGGGGAGGTCAGGTCGGGGTGTACGCCAATCGCACATAAATTGGCGCGAACGGCTCGGCCTGCGTGATCTCCACCAGCGATTCGCGCGACAGCTCCAGCATGGCGATGAAGTTCACGACCACCACGGGCACGCCCTTGCCGGAGCGGATGGCGTCGTCGAACAGCTCGGTGAATTCCATGAAGCGCGCGTGCTGCAGCCGGCGCAGGATCTGGCTCATATGCTCGCGCACCGACAGTTCTTCACGCGAGATCTTGTGGTGCTGGTTGAGCTTGGCCCGCTTGAGCACGTCGGCCCACGCTGCCTGCAGGTCGATCGTTTCCACGTCCGGGAAACGCGGCGCCAGGCTTTGCTCGATATAAACCTGCGAGCGCAGGAAGTCGCGGCCCAGCTGCGGCACGGTGTCCAGGCGCTGCGCGGCCAGCTTCATCTGCTCGTATTCGAGCAGGCGGCGCACCAGCTCGGCGCGCGGATCCTCGGCATCCTCGTCGCTGTCGGCCTTCTTGACCGGCAGCAGCATGCGCGACTTGATCTCGATGAGCATCGCCGCCATCAGCAGGTACTCGGCCGCCAGCTCCAGATTGGTCTTGCGGATCTGCTCGATGTACGAGAGGTACTGCCGGGTGACCTGCGACATCGGGATGTCCAGGACGTTGAAGTTCTGCTTGCGGATCAGGTACAGCAGCAGGTCCAGCGGGCCCTCGAACGCCTCCAGGAAGATCTCGAGTGCGTCGGGCGGGATGTAGAGGTCCTGCGGCAGCTTGAACAGCGGTTCGCCATACAGGCGCGCGAACGCCATGCCGTCAACCACATCGGCCGGGCCGCCCGGCTGCGCCGGCGGCGCGGCATGCAGTTCCACGGCAAGCGGCAGCTTGTCCTGATCGCTCGGGTTCATGGATGGCGTGCGTTATCCGCCACTTCAGAGCGAATCAGTTGTCCAACGAGTAGACGTAGGGCTTTTGCGCCACACGCGAAGCCTGGGCGCGGGTGCGCTCGTCGAGGTCGATCGGTTCCTTGTCCCACAGCAGGGCGCGGCCTTCGCGCTGCTCGGTTTCGAGGGCGGGACGTTCCTGCTTCAGCGATTTCAGGAACTGCGTGATTTCCGATTCGTACATGGCCATGGTGGGATTCTGGTAATGCGCCGCGAGGCGGCAGAAGGTACGGTGCGGCAGGATTTTACAGTATTCGGTCCCTGCCACGGTCCGTTCCACGGTGCCGGAATGCCGCCAGGGCTTGGCGGCCGGCATGCTTATGGCGGTATGTGGTTTCGGGCACGGGCGGGGGTGTGGTCAAATACCGACATTGCGTGCCGCGCGCACGCGCCATTCCGCCCGTCGGAGCAACACCAGCGAATGAGGACCGAACCGGCCCGCGTGGCGGCCACCCCAGACTGGAGTATCGGGCCGGATGCGCGGCGCCGGAGGCACGCGCGCCTGCGCGCGCTGCTCCTGCCTGCGCTGGCGGCGTGGCTGCTGCCGGCGCAGGCCGCCTACGAGGTCGAGGTAGAGGCACCCAAGCCTTTGCGCGAGATCCTGGAAAACCACCTCGACCTGTCCCGCTACAAGGACCGCACCGACCTGTCTCACGACCAGTTCGACTATATGGTCGAAACCGTGGGCGACCAGGTGCGGCAATTCGCTTCCACCGAGGGATATTTCGATCCCGTCACCACCACGCGACTGGAGGGCGAGGGCGACAAGCGCGTGGTGCACGTGATGGTCGACCCCGGCGCGCGCACGCTCATTCGCAACGTCGATATCAAGGTGGATGGGCCGGCGGCCACGCGTTCTCCCGAACAGGTGGCCGAGGTGCAGAAAAAGTGGGGCTTGCCCGCCGGGGAGCCGTTCCGGCAGGAAGCCTGGGACAAGGCCAAGGAAGATGCGCTGGTGGCGCTGCAGAGCCGGAGCTACTACGGGGCGCGGCTGGCCCAGTCCCGGGCGCTGATCGAGCCCGACGAACTGCGCGCGGACCTGTCGGCGCGCTATGACAGCGGGCCGGCGTACCTGCTGGGGCCGTTGCATGTCAGCGGCACGCGACGCTACCCCGCGCAGATCATCTACAACGTGAATCCGCTCAACGAAGGCGAGCCGTACCGCGTGGAGCGGCTGCTCGAGCTGCAGCGCGCGATCCAGAACCAGCCCTATTTCTCGAACGTGCAGGTCGAGCTGGTGCCGCCTGCCGGGCCGGCGGCCAACCCGCCTGAGGGCGTGATTACCGCGCCGGTCGAGGTCAAGGTGCGCGAGTATCCAGAACATCGGCTCAACGGCAGCGTCGGCTTCACGACCGATACCGGCGCGCAGGTCGGAGGCCGCTATTCCTACTACAACCTGTTCAACCGCGCCTGGGTGTTCGATTCCCAGGCCAGCATCGAGCAAAAACGCACCTACCTGTTCGCCGAAACCGCCATGCCGCCGGATCGGAGCACGTTCCGCAACAGCTTGTATGGCAGCTACGAACGCACCCTCGACCTCGAGAACACGGACACCACGAGCTGGCGTGCCGGCCTGAAGCGCTCGCGCTCGCGCGAGAAGTACGACATCACGCTGTCGCTGGACTTCTACTATGACAACCTGCTGCCGCAGAACCAGCCCGCGCAGATCAGCAAGGCACTGGTCCCGGCTTTCGCGTGGACGCGGCGCGATGTGGACAATCCCGTTTTTCCCCGGCGCGGCAACGTGATCAACACCCAACTCGGCGTGGCGGCCAAGGGGCTGCTCAGTGATGCCACGTTCTTCCGCGTGTACGGGCGCATCCGCCAGTACGTGCCGGTGGGCAACCGCGACTTGTTCATCGCGCGGCTGGAGCTTGGCGCCAACCTCACCAGCGCCGATTCCAGCAAGATCCCGGCCACGCTGCGCTTCCGCGCCGGCGGTACCGATTCCGTGCGCGGGTACAGCTACCAGTCGATCGGCACGGCAAGCGGCTCCAGCGTGCTGCCGGCCAAGTACCTGGCCACGACCGGGCTGGAGTACCAGTACTGGTTCAAGCCCGACTGGGGCATGGCGGTGTTCTGGGACGCCGGCACGGCCGCTGACGCGCTCAACGAGGTGAAGATCTTCAATGGCGTGGGCGTCGGCGCGCGCTGGCGCAGCCCGGTGGGACCGGTGCAGCTCGACATCGGCTACGGCATCCAGGACAAGCAGTTCCGTCCGCATATCTCGCTCGGAGTGGCGTTCTGATGAGCCTGGCCGACATGCCTTCCGTACCGGGCCGGGGCAACGACGGGCCGCCGCCTGACGCACCGCCGCCTCGCCGCCGGCGTTGGCGGCGTGTGCTGGCGTGGATCGCCGCGGGCCTGCTGGCCTTGCTGGTGGCGCTGGCTGCCGCCGGCGTGCTGGCGCTGCGCTCCGAGGCCGGCACGCGGCACCTGTGGGCGCTGGCCACGCGGCTATCGGCGGGGATGCTGTCTGGCAAGTATGAGGGCGGCACGCTGTTCCAGGGCCTGCGGCTGCGCGACGTGGTGTTCGCGAGCGGCGAAACGCGCGTCACGTTCGACCGGATCGACAGCAGCTGGAATATGGCGTGGTCGCCGCGACACTGGCATGTGGCGTGGCTGCGTATCGGCAAAGTGGACGTGCAACTGGGGCCGTCCGCCCCGAGCACGACGCCGGCAAAGATGCCGGCTTCGCTCGAACTGCCGCTGGCCATCGACATCGACGTGCTGACGCTGGAGCGGCTGGCCCTGCGCACCAGCCCGGCGCCAACGGCGCAGCCGATGATCTTCACGGGGCTGGCGGGCGCGCTGCATTCCGACGGGCTGCGGCATCGCCTCAGTGTCGACCGGCTCGAGACACCCTATGGCAAGCTGGCCGCCAACGCGCAGATCGCGGCGCAGGCCCCGTTTGCGCTCAACGTGCAAACCTTGCTCGAGGCAAGCTGGCAAAAGGAGGACTTTACGGTCAGCGCCAGCGCGCAGGGTTCGCTCGAGGCGTTGCGCGCCGAGCTTGAGGCCAACGGCGAGCGCATCCGCGCGCGCGCCAGCGCCGACGTGACGCCATACGGCAAGGTGCCGTTCACACACCTGCTGGTCGATGGCGAGCGCATCAACCCGCGGCTGTTCAGTCCGTCGGCGCCGCAGGCGAACCTGACGGTTCACGCCGAACTGCGGCCGGTCGACGCAACCGGTGCGCCGGCGAAGCCGCCGGCGCCGGCATCGGCGCCGGCATCGGCGCCGGCATCGGCGCCGGCATCGGTTCCGGCTTCAGGCCCGGCGGCACCTGCCCCGGCGGCGGCTCCGCTCACCGTCGCCGGCGACATCATGGTGCGCAACCTCGAAGCGGGCCGCATCGATGCTGGCAAACTGCCGGTGCAGTCCGTGCAGGCCCACGTGCAGCTCAACGAGAAGGCACAGGCCTTGCGCGATCTGCGCATCGCCCTGGCGGGCAAGGCCGAGATCACGGGCAGTGGCTCGCTGCAGGACGGCCGCGGTGCCTTCGACCTGGACGTGCGCGGCCTCAATCCCGCCGCCTTGCATGGCTCGCTGAACGAAGCCAGTTTGTCCGGCCCGCTGGCCGTTCGGCTGGACCGCGGCCGCCAGAGCGTGGCGCTGGACCTCAGCGGCGGCGAGCTCAAGCTCTTTGCCGATGCCAGCATGGACGAGGAAACACTGACGCTGTCGGCGCTGCGCGCAACCCTGGGCGCGGGGACGCTCACGGCCGACGGCAAGCTCGGCCTGAAGGACCGGCAGGCCTTCGAGTTCAAAGGCAAGCTGGCGGCGTTCGACCCGGCGCGCCTGGCCAAGGTCGCCAGCGGCCGCATCAACGCGGACTTCAGCACGACCGGCACACTGGTCAACGAGATTCGCGCCGCGGTGGATTTCACCGTGCGCGAGAGCGAGTACGCCGGCCTGCCGATGACCGGTGCGGGCAAGATCCGCCTGGCCGGCGAGCGCCTGCTGCCCAGCGAGGCCTCGCTCAGCATGGCCGGCAACCAGGTCGACCTGCGCGGCAGCTTCGGCGCGCGCGGCGACCGCCTGCATGTCGCCGTGGACGCGCCACAACTGGAGCGGCTGAAATTCGGCGTGGCGGGCAAGCTCAAGCTTGACGCGGACGTGAGCGGGACGATCAAGCGGCCCGAGATCGTGGGCGACTACAGTGCGCAGGCGCTGAAATTCGGACCACACAGCGTGGCGACGGCCAGCGGCCACGCCGAAGTTCGCGGCGGGCTCGACGGCACGTTGTCGGTCCAGCTCGCGGCGCGCGGCTACAAGGGGCCGCAGGCAAGCCTGAGTACGCTCGATGCCACGCTCAACGGCACCCAGGCCAGCCACGTTTTCGATGCCAAGGCTGCCGGCACGCTGCACCAGCGGCCGCTGCAGCTGGCGCTGTCCGGCCAGGGGGCGTGGAAGGGGCCGAAAGATGGCTGGCAAGGCACCATCCGCACGCTGGAGGAACGCAGCACCGTCAACGTGAAGCTGGCCGCGCCGGCGCAACTCATGGTGGCCGATCAACGGCTGCGGCTCGGCGCCACGCGCCTGCTGCTCGACCGCGCCGTGCTGCAGGTCGACAGCCTGGATTGGGACCACGGCCGCATCCGCACGCAGGGCCATCTGGATGGCATGCAGGTCGGCCATGTGCTGGAGCTCGTCGAAACCGTGACCGGTGAGAAGCCGCCGATGCGTTCGGACCTCGTGCTCGACGGCCGCTGGAACCTGACACTCGCGGAAACCGCGGCAGGGTTTGCCGAAATCCGCCGCCGCAGCGGCGATATGTCGGTCAATGCGGGGCGTGGCTTCACGTTGCTGGGGCTCGGCGAGACCTCGCTGCGCGCCGACATCGCCGGCAATCGCATCACGCTGCGCGGGGGCACCGTGGCCGAGCGCATCGGCAAGGTGGCGGTCGATGTCTCGGCGGGACTGGTGCCGGACCAGGGCCTGCTCACCGTAGGGCCGGCCTCGACGCTGGGCGGCACGGTGCGGCTCGATGTGCCGCGGCTGAAGTCTCTGGAAGCGCTGAGCGGGCCGCAGTATGCCTTCGAAGGCAAGCTCGCGGCCGCGCTGCGGCTCTCCGGCACGGTCGGCGCGCCCGTGCTGGCCGGCACGGTCGACGGCGACAGCATTGCGCTGACGATGTATGACCTGGGCATCCGTCTGACCGACGGTACCGTTCGCATCGTGCTGGATCAGAACACGGTGGAACTGAAGCAGGTAGTGTTCCACGGCGGCGACGGCAAGGTCACCGCCACCGGCAACGTCAAGCTGGGCGAAGCCGATCCGAACCTGACGGCCAGCATCGTCGCCGACAAGCTGCAGCTGTTCGCCAGCCCCGAACGCACGCTGATCCTGTCGGGCAACGCGACCATCGGCAATGAAAACCGCCAGATGGTGATCCGCGGCAAGTTCCGCGTTGACCGCGGCCTGTTCGATTTGCCGAAGGCGGGAGCCCCGGTGCTCGGCGACGACGTCGTGGTGGTGCGCCGCAAGGACCAGCGCGAACTGAAGACGGCGGCCACGCCGGCGCCGGAGACCAAGCCCGCAAGCAAGTTCAGCCCGCTGATCGAGGTCACGGTGGATCTCGGCAACGACTTCCGCTTCCGCGGCGCCGGCGCAGATATCGAACTGGCCGGGCAGATGACGGTGCGCAGCGAGCCGCTCTCGCCGCTGAAGGCCACGGGCACCGTGCGCGTGACCGAGGGCACTTACGAGGCCTTCGGCCGCAAGCTGAACATCGAACGCGGTACCCTCAACTTCAACGGCCCGATCGACAATCCGAACATGTTCATCCGCGCGATGCGCCGCGGCCAGGAAGTCGAAGCCGGCGTGGAGGTGACCGGCACGGTGCGGCTGCCGCGCGTGCGGCTGGTATCCGAGCCCAATGTGCCGGAGGAAGACAAGCTGTCGTGGCTGATGTTCGGCTATGGTGCGGAAAGCGCCGCGGCGGGCCAGCAGAAGCAGCTCGGCGGCGCGGCACTGGGTGGTGCCGCGCTCGGCATGATCGGCGGCAAGGCGGGGAAGGGCGTCGTGCAGCATTTCGGCCTCGACGAATTCTCCATCGGCCCGTCCACGGCCGGCCTGAATGACCAGCAGGTGGTGAGCGTGGGCAAGGCCGTGACCGAGAAGCTCTCGGTCGGTTACGAGCAGAGCCTGACGTCGGCTTCCAACGTGGTCAAGCTGACCTGGGCGTTCTCGCGCCGCTGGTCGCTGATCGCCAAGGGCGGATCCATCAATGGTCTGTCGGTTTTGTTCAACCGCCGCTTCGATAACTGGGGCATCCTGTTCTCGGGGGCTTCGAATCGCAGCGGCACCACAAGGAGCCAGGAGGATGGCAACCCGGAATCCGATAGTGAAAGCGCGGCACAGGCTGCATCGGCTGCCGCCGCAGAGCCGGTCAAGCGCTGACCGTCACCCGCCAACTTTTGCGTCGCCGCGACGCCTTGCCGCCATGGGCCTGTTCGCTTCCTTGCTCGCGTTGTTCGGCTGCGACCAGCAGAAGGTCGATGAAGCCATGAAGAAGGCCGGCGACACCGCTCGCGCAACGTGGAACTCGGTCAAGCCGGATAGCCAGTTGTTCAAGGGCATCGAGCCGGGGCAGTCCACCGAGGCTGACGTGCTGCGCCAGGCCGGCAAGCCGGAGACCACCTGGGAAGAAGAGAGCGGCGCGCGGCGGCTGGAATATCCGCGTGGGCCGGAGGGAGCTACCACGTGGATGGTGACGATCGATGCCGACGGCAAGGTCGCCCGCATCGAGCAGGTCCTGACCGCGGAAAATTTCACCCGGGTGCGGCCTGGCATGAACCAGGACCAGGTCAGGCGCATGCTGGGCAAGCCGACCAAGGTCGAGAAGTTTTCGCTGAAGAAGGAGGAGGTGTGGGGCTACCGGTGGTGGGAGTCGTCGCAGGAGAAGGCCTTTTTCAATGTGCACTTCAGTCCTGATGGCATGGTTACGACGACGTCGCGGAGCGAGGATCCTTCCCGCATGGGGGGAGGCTGATCGCCCTGCGGCGATAAAAAAAAGGCGGCTGCCCGAGGGCGCCGCCGTTTTGCATGCTGCCGTGATGCAAGGTCAGCCAATCCGCATGCCAGGCACCGCGCCGCTATGCGGCTCCAGGATATAAAGCCCCGGATTGGCCTTCTCATCCGCCGCCGAAGCCGCCAGCACCATCCCTTCGGATACCCCGAACTTCATCTTGCGCGGCGCCAGGTTGGCGACCACCACGGTCAGCTTGCCCACGAGCTGTTCCGGCGAGTAGGCCGACTGGATACCCGAGAACACATTGCGCGTGCGGCCCTCGCCAAGGTCGAGCGTGAGCTGCAGCAGCTTGCTGGAGCCTTCGACCTTCTGGCATTCGACGATCTTGGCGACCCGCAGGTCGATCTTGGCGAAGTCGTCGATCGTGATGGTGTCGGCGATCGGCTCGATCGATGCGGCTGCGGCCGGCGCCGTGGCCTGCAGGGACTCGCGGTTGGCTGCCAGCAGCGCGTCGATCTGCTTCGCATCGACACGGGTCATCAGGTGCTGGTACGGCTGCACCGGGCTCGCGGCCGACAACTGCTTGTCGATGGCGCGCCAGTCCAGCGGCTCGACATTGAGGAATCGCTCCACGCCGGCGGCCATCGTCGGCACCACCGGCTTCAGGTAGACCGTCAGCAGGCGGAAGGCTTCGAGCGACACCGAGCACGCGGCGTGCAGCGCCGGGCGCTTGGCCTCGTCCTTGGCCAGTTCCCAGGGCTTTTCGGTATCGACGAAAGCGTTGACGGCGTCGGTCAGTTCCATCACCTGGCGCAGCGCCTTGCTGTACTCGCGCGCTTCATACAGGTGGGCGATCTGCGGGGCGGCCTGGCGCAGCTGCTCCAGCAGCGGATGGGCCAGCGCGCCCTCGTCGACCTTGCCCTCGAAACGCTTGACCAGGAAGCCCGCGGCGCGGCTGGCGATGTTGACGTACTTGCCGATCAGGTCGCTGTTGACCCGGGCGATGAAGTCGTCCAGGTTCAGGTCCAGGTCTTCCATGCTCGCATTGAGCTTGGCGGCGAAGTAGTAGCGCAGCCATTCCGGGTTCATGCCGGTGTCGACATAGCTCTGCGCGGTGATGAAGGTGCCGCGCGACTTGCTCATCTTGGCGCCGTCCACCGTCAGGAAGCCGTGCGCGAACACGTTGGTCGGCGTGCGGTAGCCCGAGAAGCGCAGCATGGCCGGCCAGAACAGCGTGTGGAAGTACAGGATGTCCTTGCCGATGAAGTGGTACTGCTCGGCCGTGGAGTGCGGGCCGACCCAGGCGTCGAAGTCGATGCCCTTCTTCTCGGCCAGGTTCTTGAAGCTCGCGTAGTAGCCGATCGGCGCGTCCAGCCACACGTAGAAGTACTTGCCCGGCGCGCCCGGGATCTCGAAGCCGAAGTAGGGCGCGTCGCGCGAGATGTCCCAGTCCGACAGGGTCGAGGCTTCGCCTTCGCTGCCCAGCCATTCCTGCATCTTGTTGGCGGCTTCGGGCTGCGCCAGGTCGGCCACCCACTCGCGCAGGAAGGTCTCGCAGCGGGGGTCGGACAGCTTGAAGAAGAAGTGCGTGGACGACTTGCGCACCGGGGTGGCGCCGGAGACTACCGAGTACGGGTTCTTCAGGTCGGTCGGCACGTATGTCGTGCCGCAGACCTCACACGAGTCGCCGTACTGGTCCTTGGCGCCGCACTTCGGGCACTCGCCCTTGATGAAGCGGTCCGGCAGGAACATGTTCTTGACCGGGTCATAAAACTGCTCGACCTCGCGCTCGGCGATCAGGTCGTCGGCCTTCAAGGCCAGGTAGATCTTCTCGCACAGCTCGCGGTTTTCCTCGGCGTCGGTGCTGTAGTAGTTGTCGAACGACACCAGGAAGCTGTCGAAGTCGCGCTTGTGCTCGGTCCAGACGCGGTCGATCAGCTGCTTCGGCGTAATGCCTTCCTTCTCGGCACGCAACATGACCGGCGTGCCGTGGGTGTCGTCGGCGCCGACGTAGTAAACCTCGTTGCCCATCATGCGCTGGAAACGCACCCAGATGTCGGTCTGGATGTATTCCACCAGGTGGCCGATATGAATCTGGCCGTTGGCATATGGCAGGGCAGATGTGACGAGGATACGACGTGCGGTCATGGAAAAGAGCCGGTGGGGATGACGGGGGGAAGCAATCGAAGCAGCAGCCGCGGCGGAGCCAGGCGCCAACTGCGAAAGGGCTATTTTAGCAAGCACCGCGGAGCGCGGCCGGTATTGCCGCATGGTGAAAACTCGGAAACCCATTGAGTGACGTAACGGGCACTCATTTTGCTGAAGCAAAAAAAAGCGCCGGTTAGAGCCGGCGCAGCTTTCCACAACGGAAAAGGAGGAGAAATCAGGTACCGCCCGGGAGGTCAGCCACCCATCGCGAGCCAGCAACGGTGGCAAGCGGTACCTGTCTCTATGACTAGGTCACCCTTGAATTGGTTTCAAAAAAATTTCGACACGGCGATTTTGTGTCCGGCCGGCCTCGGTGGCGTTGTCCGCCACCGGTTGGGTCTGGCCCCGGCCCTCGGCCGACAGGCGGTTGCGCGAGACTCCGCGGTCACCCAGGTAGCTGGCGACGCTCTGGGCGCGGCGCTGCGAGAGCTGCATGTTGTATTGCGCGTTGCCGGTGCTGTCGGTATGGCCGACGACATTGGCGCTCACGTCCTGGTGCTGGCCCAGCGTCTGGGCCACCTGGTCGAGTACCGAGCGGAACGACGGCTTGATCGTGGCGCTGTCGGTGTCGAAGGTGACCTGGCTCGGGATATTGACCTTGAGCGAGCCATCCGGCTGCTCGGTGATCTGGGTGCCGGTGCCGGCCGTGTCCTTGTTCAGCTTGCCGCGGATGGCGTTCCAGTTGTAGCCGGTGGCGCCGCCAATGGCACCGCCCACCGCCGCGCCGACCAGCGTGCCAGTGGTGTTGCCGCCGATCAGATTGCCCAGTCCCGCACCCACTGCAGCACCCACGCCGGTCCCGACGGCCGTGTGAGTCTGTTGTTCGGTGGCGCAGCCGGCAGCCAGGAGGGTGGCCGCGGCGAGCGAGACGGTGGCGAACTTGAATTTCATGCTTTCTCCTTCTGATATCCCGTAGAAGTTCTTTTTGCTGCTGCAACGTAAATGGTAACGCCGTTTAGTAGCGGCCAGTGCACGTGCCGTGCCGCCGCGCCGCAGGCAAGCGGGCACGACGGGGCCTTGTGCAACACTGGGGCACTACAATATGGATATGGCGGCGCGTGCACAAGTGCAAGCTTGTGAGATTTGTAAATGTCTGTAATCCCACATGGCAGGCAAGGGTTTGTACGCCAATTCACGGTCCTGATGGCCGCCGTCAGCTAGCACTCCCACGTTAGAATTAGGCATGATTCTTGTTTACCGCTACCGGGTGAAGTCGCTCAACGGCCTGCTCAACAAGCAGAGCCGAGCGGTGAACTACGTCTGGAACTTCTGCAACGACACGCAGAAGCACGCGCTCAAATGGGGTAAGAAGTGGCCGAGCGGGTTCGATCTGAACGTGCTGACCACCGGTAGCAGCAAGGAACTCCGCATCCATTCCGGCACGATCAACGCGACGTGCGAGCAGTACGCAAAATCGCGCAGCCAGCATCGCCGGCCTTACCTGCGATACCGTGGCAGGAAGTGCCTTGGATGGGTGCCCCTGAAGGGCCGCGATCTGAAGCGAGAGGGCGAGGCGTTTCGCTTTGCCGGGAATACCTTTCGCGTGTTCAACAGCCGCCCGTTGCCCGAAGGTAGGATCAAGGACGGCACAAACTTCGCGCAGGATTCGCGCGGAAACTGGTTTCTCAACATCGTGATAGTGGTTGCTGATGTGCCGGCACGCCCGCTCCAAGCTGGCGTCGGCATCGACCTTGGCTTGAAGGACTTCGCAACGCTCTCGACCGGCGAGAAACTCTCCAATGACCGGTTTGGTCGGCATGCCGCCGAAAGACTGGCGAAGGCGCAGCGTGCGCGAAAGCACAAGCGGCATATTGCCAAGTTGCATGCCAAGGTGGCGAATGCCCGTGCCGACTTCCAGCACAAGCTCGCGCTCGATCTCGTCCGGCGCTTCGATTACATCGCAGTCGGCAACGTGTCGGCTTTAAAACTCGCCAAGACCAAGATGGCGAAGAGCGTCTACGACGCATCCTGGTCGTCCTTCCGGGACAAGCTCCGCTACAAAGCGATTGCGCACGGGGCCAAGTTTGAGGAAGTGAACGAAAGCGGTTCTACCCAGTCCTGTTCGGCGTGCGGCTCGAAAGACAGCACGACGCGGCCGAAAGGTATCGCAGGACTGCGAATAAGAGAGTGGACCTGTAGTAGCTGTGGTGTCGTGCATGACCGTGATACCAATGCTGCGCTGAACATTCTCCGATGCGGACGTGCATCGCCAGCTGTGGGAATCCCCTGCCGTTAGGCAGGGGAGGACGCCAAACTTTGATACATTAGCCCTCCCCCTCCCCAACCCTCTACAAAAAGCGGAGTTTGTCTTGAGCCTCAGCACTGAACAGGTCACAGAAGTCCTGCGCACGGTCATCGACCCCAACACGGGCAAGGATTTGGTGTCCACCCGCTCGGCCAGGAACGTCCGCGTCGACGGCGGCGATGTGTCGCTGGAGGTGGAACTGGGCTATCCGGGCAAGAGCCAGTTCGATCCGATTCGCAAGCTGGTCGTTGCTGCGGTGCGGCAATTGCCCGGCGTCAGCAACGTGAGCGTCAGCGTCAGCATGAAGATCGTCGCCCACGCGGTGCAGCGCGGCGTCAAGCTGCTGCCGGGGGTGAAGAACGTGATCGCCGTTGCCTCGGGCAAGGGCGGTGTCGGCAAATCCACCACGGCGGTCAACCTGGCGCTGGCCCTGGCGGCGGAAGGCGCGCGCGTCGGCATGCTCGACGCGGACATCTATGGTCCCAGCCTGCCGATGATGCTGGGCATCGACGGCCGTCCCGAATCGTCCGACGGCCAGACCATGGAGCCGCTGGAAGGCCACGGCGTGCAGGCCAACTCGATCGGTTTCCTGATCGAGCAGGACAACCCGATGGTATGGCGCGGCCCGATGGTCACGTCGGCCCTGGAGCAGCTGCTGCGCCAGACCAACTGGCACGACCTCGATTACCTGATCGTCGACATGCCGCCCGGCACGGGCGACATCCAGCTCACGCTGTCGCAGAAGGTGCCCGTGACCGGCGCGGTGATCGTGACCACGCCGCAGGACATCGCGCTGCTGGACGCCAAGAAGGGCCTGAAGATGTTCGAGAAGGTGGGCATCCCCATTCTTGGCATCGTCGAGAACATGGCGGTGTACTGCTGCCCGAACTGCGGCCATGTCGAGCATATCTTCGGCCACGGTGGCGGCGAGAAGATGTGCGCCGACTACGGCGTCGAGCTGCTGGGCAGCCTGCCGCTGAACCTGTCGATCCGCGAGCAGGCGGATTCGGGCCGTCCGACCGTGGTTTCCGATCCCGACAGCCCAGTGGCGGAACTGTATCGCGGCATCGCACGCAAGGTGGCCATCAAGGTGGCCGACAAGGCGCGCGACATGACCAGCAAGTTCCCCAGCATCGTGGTGCAGAACACCTGAGGCCAACGCCATGGACACGCCCGCGCCGCAAGCCCGCCCCGCCGTCACGATGGCGGTGGTCATGCGCAAGGTGGCGCTGGCGAGCCGCTGGCAGCCCTGGAAATGGGAGCTCGACGCGGTCTGGCCGGACCTGGGCGAGTTCGGCACCGCCCCCATGTGCCTGGCACAGGACGAGCACGGCGCGCGCTGGCTCTATCCGGGCTTCGAGGTCGTGCTGTTCCATGACCAGGGCGAAGGCTACTACCTCAACCTCACCTCGACGCAGCCCTGCTGGTTCGTGCACTGGCGCATGCAGGAAGATGTTCCCGCGGACGAGGCGCGGCCGGTGCCCGTCACCGTCTCCCTGTCCTACAACGAGGCGGGGCGCTGGCTCGATGCCGGCGAAACCGTCGAGAACGTGCCGCTTGCCGCCGACCAGCGCGAATGGCTGCAGGCCTACGTCGACCAGAACTATCGTCCCGAACCCAAGCAGCGCCGCCGGCCCGAGTCGTTCAAGGCGCCGCAGGATCGCGCACGCTACTGACGGCTGCCAGCCATGAGCGACTCGTCCTTCCTGTCACGCTGGTCGCGCCGCAAGGCAACGGTGCGGGACGGCGGTACCGTGCCGGACGAGGCGCCGGTTCCCGATCCCGTTCCTCCCGCACCGTTGCCCGCAACCGGTGCTCAGGCTTCTGCAACGGCCGCAGAAGCGCCGGTGGACTTTCCCACCATGGCGGACGTGGCGCGGCTTCGGCCGGGTGACAATATCGCGCGCTTTGTCGCGCGCGGCGTGGATGAAGGCGTCAAGCGCGCCGCGCTCAAGACCTTGTTTGCCGACCCGCACTTCAATGTGATGGACGGGCTCGACACTTACATCGACGACTACGGCAAGCCGGACCCCATTCCATTGGATGTGTTGCGTCGCCTGCGGCAGTCCGAGGCGCTGGGGTTATTCGACCCCGCGGATGCACCGGAGCCGACGGAGTCGGCGGCGTTGCCGGAAGGCGCCGCGCAGGCTGCGCCGGCCTTGTCCGACGAAGGACAGGACGATGCCGGGGTGCCCGAAGCACCCGCCCATGTGACTGAGCCGTACCCGGACAAACACGCGTAGCTTCCCGCATACACCGGTCCTACAATAGGACTCCCTCACAAATTCCCGGCCTGCAGACTCTCGCAAGAAAGGGCGCCCGGGCCGGTCAGCCGCATTCGCCATGCCGACGCTGATCTGCAATTGCAATGACACCATGCCGCTTGACGGGGCGGCGCTGTCGCAAGCCAGTGGGACGCCGCTGAAGGTACACCGCCTGCTGTGCCGCAGGGAAATCGGTGATTTCACCGCTGCGCTCGATGGTACCGATGACGTGATCGTCGCCTGCACGCAAGAGCAGCACCTGTTCGCGGAGATCGCGGCCGAGGCCGCGCGCGGCACCGATGGCCGCACCGTGGTGATCGCTCCCGTGCGTTTCGTGAACATCCGCGAGACCGGAGGCTGGTCCCAGGGCGCGAAGCGCGATCCCAGGACCGCCAACGCCAAGATCGCGGCATTGCTGGCCGTGGCCGCACTGCCGGAGCCGGAGCCCGTGCCCGTGGTGGACTACCGCTCCGAAGGCACCGTGCTCGTGATGGGGCCCGCCGACCGTGCCTTGCCCTGGGCCGAGCGGCTCGCGGCCATGTCGCTGGAAGTCACCGTGCTGCTGCCCGCCGGTGCGCCACATCGCCGGGTGGCGCCCGCAATTGTTCCCGCGCAGCGGGCCTACCCCGTACACAGCGGTACGCTGCAAGCATTGACCGGCTGGCTCGGCGCGTTTGCCGCGACCTGGGAGACCGGTGCGGGCCGCAGCAATCCCATCGATCTGGATCTCTGCACGCGATGCAATGCCTGCATCGAAGCCTGCCCGGAACAGGCGATCGACTTCAGCTACCAGATCGACATGGACCGTTGCCGCGCGCACCGCGATTGCGTGCGGGCATGCGGCGCGGCTGCCGCGATTGATTTCGATCGGCCGGCAGCAACCGCCGAGGCACGTTTCGACCTGGTCTTCGATCTCAACGACGCGCCGGCCTTCACCATGCACCAGCCGCCGCAAGGCTACCTGCATGCCGGCGCTGATGCGCTGCGCCAGCAGCAACAGGCACTGGCCCTGACACAGCTCGTCGGCGAGTTCGAGAAGCCGAAATTCTTCCGCTACAAGGAAAGCCTGTGCGCCCACGGCCGCAACCAGACCACGGGGTGCACCGCCTGCATCGACATCTGCTCGACGCAGGCGATCCGCTCGCAGTGGCATGACGGCAAGGGACGCATCGAGGTCACGCCCAATCTCTGCATGGGCTGCGGCGCGTGTACCACGGTCTGCCCGAGCGGGGCGATCAGCTATGCCTATCCGGGCCCGGAGATGCTGGGCATGCGCCTGCGCACGCTGCTGTCGGCCTACCGGTCGGCGGGCGGGCGCGACGCCGTGGTGTTGCTGCACGGCGATGCCTCCGGCACGCCGGCCATCCTGGCCCTGGGCCGCGCGGCGCGTGCCGGGCAGGCGCAAGGCGTACCTCCGAACGTGATGCCGGTGCCGCTGTTTCATCCGGCCGCCGCGGGGCTGGAGCTCTGGCTTGCGGCGCTGTGCTGGGGCGCGGCGCGCGTGGCGGTGTTGCTGACCGGCGACGAGGCGCCGCAGTACCGCACCGCGTTGATCGAGCAGATCAATGTGGCGTGCTCGCTGCTGGCCGGGCTCGGCTACGACGGCGCCACAGTGTCGCTGGTCGAGGCGGGCGACGCCGCGTCGCTGGACGCGGGGCTTGCCGCGCTGCGCCCGGCGCTGCGCGAATTGCCGCCGGCGCCGTTCGGTGCCGTGGCCGCCAAGCGCGAGATGCTCGAGTTCGTGCTGGACCACCTCGCGCGCCACGCGCCGGTTCCGGCCGACATCGTGCCGCTTCCGGCGGCGGCGCCGATCGGGGCCGTGGCGGTGGACACCGCTGCCTGCACGCTCTGCATGGCCTGCGTGGGCGCGTGCCCGACCCAGGCGCTGCGCGACAATCCGGAGCGCCCGGTGCTTGGCTTTCTCGAGCGCAACTGCGTGCAATGTGGCCTGTGCGAGAAGACCTGCCCCGAGAACGCGATCACGCTCGTCCCGCGCCTGCTGGCCGGTGATGCGGCGCGGCGCACCGTCACGCTCAACGAGTCGCAGCCGTTCCATTGCGTGCGCTGTGGCAAGCCGTTCGGCACCGCGCAGATGGTGGAGTCGATGCTGGTCCGCCTGGCCGGGCACCCCGCCTTTGCCGGTGCTGCCGCCGAGCGCCTGAAGATGTGCCCCGATTGCCGCGTGATCGACATGATGGAGCGCGATCCCGGAGCGGTCAGCGGTGCCACGCTGCGGTAAGCGCTTCCGCCCAGACAAAGAACATCACGATATGACAGATTTCCAGCCCATCCAGCTGACACCCCCTGCGCACGCCGACGATGCCGAGGACATTGCCCGTGCCGATCTTTATGGTCTCCTGGCCACGCTGTTCTACCGGGCGCCGGACGCGGCGCTGCTTCATCACATCGCCGCCAACCGCGCACCGGACGACGATTCGGACACGGTATTGGGTCGAGCATGGAATATCTTGTGCGATGCGGCATCGGCCACGACCGAGGCCGAGACGGCTGACGAGTATCGTGAACTGTTCCTCGGTGTGGGCCGCCAGGAGGTCTTCCTGTATGGGTCCTACTACCTGACCGGCTTCCTGAACGAACGCCCGCTGGTGGCCTTGCGCGATGACCTGGACCGCTACGGGCTGGTGCGGCATGACGATGTCAGCGAGACCGAGGACCACGTGGCGACGCTGTGCGAGGTGATGCGCTTCCTGGTTGCCGGCGAGGATATCGCCATTTCCAATCTGGGCGAACAGCAGCGCTTCTACGCGCGGCACATGCAGCCCTGGATCGGAAAATTGTGCGATGCACTAAGCAGCCATCCACAAGCGCGCTTCTATCGCAGCGTTGCCGGACTGATGCAGGCCTTCGCGGAGGTCGAGGCCGTGGCACTCGAGATGCATTGAATACATCGCCCTCGCATATAGGGATTAACCCGGGATCGGCATGGTCTTTCAGCCAGGTTGCACCTAGAATATGCATAACAACGCATAACGGCTGAATCATCGGCGCGCCAACGCCGAACCGAGGAGTGCCTTACATGAGAGAGAAGCAACCCAGGGTCGCACGCCGCACGTTTCTCGCGGGCGCTGGAGTTGTCGCTGCGGCCGCCGGCGCAGCGTCGCTGACCGCGCGCGGTCCTGCCGCGCCCGTCGGGAGTGCCGTCATTCCCGAGCCCGCCGACGTACCGTCGGACAGCAAGGGCTATCGCGTTTCCGAACACATTCGCAAGTACTACCGCACCACGCTGGTGTGAGCATGCCGGCGGGCCGGCATGCGCGGCCCCGCCTACTCCGCATCTGCTGGATGCCTGCTTTCCTCTGCTGAGGTGAGACATGATCTTGACCCGCAAACGCGCGGCGCAGGGCGCATCGACCCGGCTCGCTGACGGTCTGGCGCAGGCCAGCGCAACTGCCGGATCCGGCCGGCTTTCCACGCGGCTCGCCGCGGGCCTTGCCGGTGCCATGCCGACCATGGACCGGCGCAGTTTCCTCAAGCGTTCCGGCATCGGCGTCGGGGCGGGGCTGGCGGCTTCGCAACTGACGCTGCTGCGCAAGGCGGACGCCGCCGATGACAAGACCGTCGCGGCCGCGGAAGGCAAGGGCGGCATTGTCGTGAAGCGTACCGTGTGCGGCCATTGCTCGGTGGGCTGCGCCGTCGATGCCGTGGTGCAGAACGGCGTATGGGTGCGGCAGGAGCCGGTGTTCGACTCGCCCATCAATATGGGCGCGCACTGCGCCAAGGGCGCCGCGCTGCGCGAGCATGGCCACGGCGAATATCGCCTGAAGTACCCGATGAAGCTGGTCAACGGCAAGTACCAGCGCATCAGCTGGGACCAGGCGCTCGACGAGATCACCGCCAAGATGAAGGAGATCCGCCAGCAGACCGGGCCGGATTCGATGTTCTTCATCGGCTCGTCCAAGCACAGCAACGAGCAGGCCTACCTGATGCGCAAATGGGTGTCGTTCTTCGGCACCAACAACACCGACCACCAGGCGCGCATCTGCCACTCCACCACCGTGGCAGGCGTGGCGAATACCTGGGGCTACGGGGCGATGACCAACTCGTACAACGATATGCAGAACGCGAAGGCGGCTCTGTATATCGGCTCCAACGCGGCCGAGGCGCATCCGGTGTCGATGCTGCACCTGCTGCACGCGAAGGAGAACGGCTGCAAGGTGATCGTGGTGGATCCGCGCTATACGCGCACCGCTGCCAAGGCGGACCACTATGTGCGCATTCGCTCGGGCACCGACATCGCCTTCCTGTTCGGCGTGCTGTACCACGTCTTCCAGAATGGCTGGGAGGACCAGAAGTTCCTGCACGACCGTGTCTATGGCATGGACAAGGTCAAGGAGGAGATCCTGGCCAAGTGGGCGCCCGACAAGGTCGAGGAAGTCTGCGGCGTGCCCGAGGCGCAGGTGAAGATGGTGGCCGAGATCATGGCGAAGAACCGGCCCAGCACGCTGGTCTGGTGCATGGGGCAGACCCAGCACACGATCGGCAACGCGATCGTGCGCGCCTCGTGCATCGTGCAGCTCGCGCTCGGCAATATCGGTGTCTCCGGCGGCGGTGCCAACATCTTCCGCGGCCATGACAACGTGCAGGGCGCCACCGACGTCGGGCCCAACCCGGATTCGCTGCCCGGCTACTACGGCCTGGCCACGGGCGCGTGGAAGCACTATGCGGCGGTGTGGGGCGTCGACTACGAATGGATCAAGAAGCAGTTCGTGTCGCAGGCGATGATGGAGAAGTCCGGCTCGACCGTGTCGCGCTGGATCGACATGGTCACCGAGAAGAACGAGCTGATCGACCAGGACAACAACGTGCGCGGCGTGTTCTTCTGGGGCCATGCGCCGAACTCGCAGACGCGCGGCCTGGAAATGAAGAAGGCCATGGACAAGCTCGACCTGCTGGTCGTGGTCGACCCGTATCCGTCCGCCACCGCGGCCATGGCCAACATGCCGCCGCCCGAAGGCGACAAGGTCAATCCGAACCGCGCGGTCTACCTTTTGCCGGCCTGCACGCAGTTCGAAACCTCGGGCTCCTGCACGGCCTCCAACCGTTCGCTGCAATGGCGCGAGAAGGTCATCGAGCCACTGTTCGAGTCGATGCCCGACCAGACCATCATGCAGGCGTTTGCCGACAAGCTCGGCTTTGGCAAGGAGCTGTCGAAGAACTACAAGATGATCGAGGTCAAGCGCGCCGGCCGTACCTGGATGGAGCCGGAGACCGAGTCGATCCTGCGCGAGATCAACCGCAGCAACTGGACCATCGGCTACACCGGCCAGTCGCCCGAACGCCTCAAGGCGCATATGCGCAATATGCAGATGTTCGACGTGAAGACGTTGCGCTGCAGCGGCGGCAAGGATGCCGCGACCGGCTACGACCTGACCGGCGACTACTTCGGCCTGCCATGGCCGTGCTACGGCAATCCGGAACTCAAGCACCCTGGCTCGCCTAACCTGTACGACACCAGCAAGCATGTGATGGATGGCGGCGGCAACTTCCGCGCGAACTTCGGCGTGGAGCGCGATGGCGTCAACCTGCTGGCCGAGGACGGTTCATACTCGAAGGGGGCCGAGATCACCACGGGCTATCCCGAGTTCGACCACGTGCTGCTCAAGAAGCTGGGCTGGTGGGACGACCTGACCGACGACGAGAAGAAGGCCGCCGAAGGCAAGAACTGGAAGACCGACCTCTCGGGCGGCATCCAGCGCGTGGTGCTCAAGGTGCATGGCTGCCACCCGTTCGGCAATGCCAAGGCGCGTGCCGTGGTGTGGAACTTCCCGGACCCGATTCCGCAGCACCGCGAGCCGCTGTATTCCACACGGCCCGACATGGTCGCGAAGTATCCGACCCACGACGACAAGATGGCGTTCTGGCGCCTGCCGACGCTGTACAAGACCGTGCAGCAGCGCAACGTCGAGAACAAGATCTACGAGAAGTTCCCGATCATCCTGACGTCAGGCCGCCTGGTGGAGTACGAGGGCGGCGGCGAGGAAACCCGTTCGAACCCGTGGCTGGCCGAACTGCAGCAGGAGAACTTCGTCGAGATCAACCCGCGCGCCGCCTCCGACCGCGGCATCCGCAACGGCGACTTCTGCTGGGTCAAGACGCCGACCGGCGCCCGCATCAAGGTACGTGCGCTGGTGACGGAGCGCGTCGGCCCCGATACGGCCTTCATCCCGTTCCACTTCTCGGGCTGGTGGCAGGGCAAGGACCTGAAGGAGTACTACCCCGACGGCGCGATGCCGGTCGTGCGCGGCGAGGCCGTCAACACGGCCACCACGTATGGGTACGACTCGGTCACGATGATGCAGGAAACCAAGACCACGATCTGCCAGATCGAACGCTTTGCATAAGGGCAGGATGACATCATGGCACGCATGAAATTTATCTGTGACGCCGAACGCTGCATCGAGTGCAACAGCTGCGTCACTGCCTGCAAGAACGAGCACGAGGTGCCGTGGGGCGTGAACCGGCGCCGCGTGGTCACCATCAACGACGGCATGGTCGGCGCGGAGAAGTCGATCTCCGTGGCCTGCATGCACTGCTCGGACGCCCCCTGCATGGCGGTCTGCCCGGTCGACTGCTTCTACCGCACCGAGGATGGCGTGGTGCTGCACGACAAGGACGTCTGCATCGGCTGCGGCTACTGCTCTTACGCGTGCCCGTTCGGCGCGCCGCAGTTCCCGTCCACGGGCACCTTCGGCGTGCGCGGCAAGATGGACAAGTGCACCTTCTGCGCGGGCGGACCCGAGAAGAACGGCTCGGAGGCCGAATTCGAGAAGTACGGCCGCAACCGGCTGGCCGAAGGCAAGCTGCCGCTGTGCGCGGAAATGTGCTCGACCAAGGCGCTGCTCGGCGGCGACGGCGACGTGATCGCCGACATCCTGCGCAACCGCGTGATCAAGCGCGGCAAGGGCGGCGATGTGTTCGGCTGGGGCACCGCATACGGGACCAAGGGCGGTGCGCAGCAGGCGCCTGCAGCACCGGCGGCGCCGGCCAACCCGGCCCCCGCCGCGGGCAACGGAGGGCAACCGTCATGACGCACATTCCGATGGCCGCCATGCTGGCCGTGGCCAGCCTGCTGCTCGCGGGCTGTGGCGAAAAGGCCCAGACCGCGACGGCCTCGCACAAGAAGTCGGATGCGCCGGCCTACCAGGGCGCGCCGGACGACCCGTTTGTCGTCAAGGGTTGGACAGCTGGTGACAAGACCACCTGGGACAACCAGATCCGCCAGCGCAACCAGCTGCAGAACGAATACAACCGCACGCCATGACTGCGCCGCAGGCAGGGCGGGGTGACCCGAAGGAGCGCATATGAGGCCCTCGCAGAACATGTGCCGCTGGCGTGCCTGGCTCGCCGCAAGCGCGCTGGCCATGTTGACGTTCGCAAGCGGCGGCGCCGCTGTTGCGCAGGCGCCGGCCTCGGCGCCGCCGGCTGCCCGGTCCACGCAGTCCGCACAGACGGCGGACGCGAACAACCCGGCCACGCATCCGGTGCAGCCGTTCGCCGGCATTGCCTCGGAGAACATTTTCAACGTGCCGCGCCGCGACGTTGCCAACGAAGCCAGGTCGCAGCAGGAACGCACTGTGACGCAGCCCGGCAACAACGCGCCGGTCTGGCGGGAGGTCAATTCCGACCAGGCCCACTACAGCAGCCTGCCGGCCAAGGAAGCCGGCGTGCTGATCCAGCGTACCGGGCAGCAGTGGCGCCTGTTCCGCAATGGCGTGATCACCGTGTGGGGCGGCTGGCTGCTGGTCGTGGTGCCATTGGCGATCCTGGGCTTCTTCCTCTGGCGCGGCACCATCCCGCTGCGCGAGCCGCGCACCGGCCGCATGATCGAACGCTTCACGCCGTTCGAGCGCATCGTCCACTGGACCATGGCGATCTCGTTCGTGCTGCTGGCGGTGTCGGGCATCGTGATGCTGTTCGGCAAGCATTTCCTGCTGCCAGTGATGGGGCATACGCTGTTCGGCTGGCTCAGCTACCTGCTGAAGAACATCCATAACCTGGCGGGCCCCGTGTTCACGCTGTCGATCATCGTCGCCTTCGTGATCTTTGTGCGCAGCAACCTGCCCAGCCGTGACGACCTCGACTGGATAACCAGCCTCGGCGGCCTGGCCAGCGGCAAGCACGTGCCGAGCGGCCGCTTCAATGCAGGCGAGAAGATGTGGTTCTGGGGCGGGCTGGTGATCTTCGGGCTGGTGCTGTCCGCGTCCGGGTGGGTGCTCGACATGATCGTGCCGGGGCTCGATTACTACCGCGCCACCATGCAGATCGCCAACGTGATCCACGGCATTGCCGCCGTGCTGATGATCGCGATGTCGCTTGGTCACATCTACATGGGCACCATCGGCATGGAAGGCGCCTACCGTGCCATGCGCGACGGCTGGGTCGACGAGGCCTGGGCCAGGGAGCATCACGAGCATTGGTACGACGATATCAAGGCTGGCAAGATCCCGGCCCAGCGCTCGCCGACGCCGGATGCCGGTGCTGCCCGCCGGCGCAGTCCGGGCGAGGCCTGAGGTACGGACATTGACGCTCCTTCACGGATACCGACCATGAAACGCTTCCTGATGCTGGTTGCGCTGGCCGCCGGCGCCGTCGCAACCCAGGCCACGCTGGCCAAGCTGCCGCCGCCGACCGATGCGCAGAAGGCCAAGGCCGAGGAGACCAAGGCGAAGTCGGCCTGGGCCGACAAGGTCGCGGCCTTCCAGCTGTGCAAGTCCCAGGACAAGACCGCGGCACGCTACTACAGCGACATGAAGGCCGGCGGCAAGGAAACTCACGCCCCTGTGCAGACCGCCGCCTGCGTGGATCCGGGGCCATTCGTGCCGCCTGAGGCGCCAGCCGCCCCCGCCGCCTCGGCGGCAGTACAATCGCCTGCAAAGGCGCCGTAATCCAGGCCCCATCGCTTGCCAGGCTGGCGTATGGGGCAAACCTGAGCAGCCCCGATCTCGCCACCCATGCCTCTGCGTCCCGAACTTACCCACGCGGCCGTTCCCCTGATCGAAGAAGTGGAAGTCGTCGACGAGCTCGGGCGCGCCCGCCCCGCGTACCTGCCCGGGGAGCGCCCGCTGACGGTCTATCTCGACAAGCGCGAACTGGTCACGCTGATGACGCTGGGTGGTGCGCCTGAGCACCTCGTGCTCGGCTACCTGCGCAACCAGCGGCTGGTGGAATCGATCGAGGACATCGCCGCCGTGCAGGTCGACTGGGAAACCGAATCGGCCGCCGTGACCACCAGGACGGGCGTTGACCGCATCGAGGAACGCACCGCGCGCCGCGTGGTGACGACCGGCTGCGGGCAGGGCACGGTATTCGGCTCGCTGCTCGACGAGATCGACAATATCCGGCTGCCCGTCGGCGACATGCTCGACCAGGACACCCTGTACGCCATCATCGACACCATCCGCCTGCAGCAATCGGTGTACAAGCAGGCCGGCTCGGTACATGGCTGTGCGCTGTTCCGCGGCAGCGAACTGCTGATGTTCGTGGAGGACGTGGGCCGCCACAACGCCGTGGACGCGATCGCCGGGCGCATGTGGCTGGAAGACATAAGCGGCGACGACAAGGTGTTCTACACCACCGGCCGCCTGACCTCCGAAATGGTGATCAAGGGTGCGCAGATGGGTATCCCGTTCCTCCTGTCGCGCTCGGGCGTGACGCAGATGGGCTACCAGATGGCGCAGCGCGTCAACCTGACGCTGTTCGCCAGGTGTACGGGAAAGCACTTCCTGCTATACACAGGAAAAGAGCGCTTTCAACACCACCTGGCCGAGGAAGTTGTTGCGTAGGCGGCACTTCAATTGAGCCGGCGTCGGGGCTCGAACTGCTGATGAATTAGTTGCGCATTATTGCGCAGACATGCACAATTTGCGCATGTCACGCATGATGGTCAGCATTCAAGAAGCAGCGGAGTTTCTGGGCGTCTCGGCCCCAACGCTGAGGCGCTGGGAGCGCGAAGGCAAGCTCATCCCAGACGAACGCACAGCGGGCGGGCGACGACGCTACGATCTGGCGCGGCTGCGCCCCGAACAATTCCACACGCCCGATCCGGCGCGACGCACCGTGGCCTACGCCCGTGTTTCCAGCCACGACCAGAAGGATGACCTTGAGCGGCAGAAGCAGGTGCTGGAGCTTTACTGTGCCCGCCAGGGCTGGACGTTTGAGGTGATTGGCGACCTTGGCTCCGGCATGAACTACCACAAGAAGGGCCTCAAGCGCCTGCTGGGCGCGATCATCGAGGGCGCTGTCGGGCGCCTGGTCATCACCCACAAGGACAGGCTGCTGCGCTTCGGTGCGGAACTGGTGTTCGCCATCTGCGAGGCGAAGAACGTCGAGGTCGTGATCCTCAACCAGGGCGAGGACACGACGTTCGAGGAAGACTTGGCCAAGGACGTGCTGGAGATCATCACGGTGTTCAGCGCCCGGCTCTACGGCAGCCGTTCGCGCAAGAATCAGAAGCTGCTCGACGGCGTGCGCCAGGCCGTCGAGCATGCCCAGTCATGCTGATTGCTCACCGCATCGCCCTCGATCCGAACAACGCGCAAGCCACGTATCTGGCGCGTGCCGCGGGCACGGCGCGCTTCGCCTATAACTGGGCGCTGGCCGAGTGGAAGCGCCAGTACGAGGCGTGGAAGACGGACAACGCGCTGCCCAAGCCGTCGCAGGCAGCGTTGCGACGCCAACTGAACGCGATCAAGCGCGAGCAGTTTCCGTGGATGATGGAAGTCACCAAGAATGCGCCGCAGATGGCGATCATCCAGTTGGGCGACGCGTTCAAGAATTTCTTCGCAGGCCGCGCCCGCTATCCGCAGTTCCGCAAGAAGGGCGTGCACGACCGCTTTACGCTCACCAACGATCAGTTCAGTATCGACGCCTCACGCATTCGCATCCCCAATCTCGGCTGGGTGCGCGTGCGCGAGACGTTGCGCTTTGCTGGCAAGATCATGTCGGCCACGGTCTCCCGTGTGGCCGACCGCTGGTTCGTCAGCATCACCGTGGACACACCCGACAGTTCGCACCTGCCCGAAGCCGAAAACCAAGGCGCAGTGGGTGTCGATCTGGGTGTGTCGGCGCTGGCCACGCTCTCGACGGGAGAGGCGATTCCTGGTCCCAAGCCGCACAAGGCTTTGCTAGCCCGCCTGCGCAAGCTATCGCGCAGCCTGTCGCGCAAGGTCAAGGGATCGGCCAATCGTCGCAAGGCGAAGGCAAAGCTGGCGAAGCTGCATGCCCGCATCGCAACCATCCGCTCGGATGCCCTGCACAAGCTCACGACTGATCTCACTCGCCGCTTCCACACCATCGGCATTGAAGACCTGAACGTGCGCGGCATGGTGAAGAACCGGCACCTGGCGCGTTCGATCGCCGACATGAGCTTCTTCGAACTGAGGCGGCAGCTGGAGTACAAGGCGGACATGCGCGGAGCCAAGGTGGTGGTGGCCGACCGCTTCTATGCCAGCAGCAAGACGTGCTCGGCGTGCGGACACAAGCTGGAGAGCTTGCCGCTGTCCATGCGCGAATGGATGTGTCCCCCGTGCGGGACGATTCACGACCGCGATGTGAACGCGGCCGTGAACCTGTGCAACCACGCCGTGAGTTCCACGGTGTCAGCCCGTGGAGAGGAAGGCTCTGGCTCGGATCGCAAGACCCGAGTGAAACCGTCCTCCGCGAAGCGGGAAGTCAGCTTTGTTCCTGTTTGAGCAGGAATGAGCAAGTCTGATGGAACGGCGGATTGGTTGTACAATTCGGCGCACTCTGCCTAAGCGTTTACCCCTCCCTACCCTATGAGCATCAAATCCGACAAGTGGATCCGCCGCATGGCGGAACAGCACGGCATGATCGAGCCGTTCGAACCCGGCCAGGTGCGGGAGGCTGACGGGCGCAAGATCGTGTCGTACGGTACGTCGAGCTACGGCTACGACATCCGCTGCGCCGACGAATTCAAGATCTTCACCAATATCAACAGCACCATCGTCGACCCGAAGAACTTCGACGAGAAGTCCTTCGTGGACTTCAAGGGTGACGTCTGCATCATCCCGCCGAACTCGTTCGCGCTGGCGCGCACGATGGAGTACTTCCGCATTCCGCGCAGCGTGTTGACCATCTGCCTGGGCAAGAGTACGTATGCCCGCTGCGGCATCATCGTCAATGTGACGCCCTTCGAGCCCGAGTGGGAAGGCTATGTGACGCTGGAGTTCTCCAACACCACGCCGCTGCCCGCCAAGATCTACGCCGGCGAAGGCTGCGCCCAGGTGCTGTTCTTCGAGAGCGACGAAGTCTGCGAGACCTCGTACGCCGACCGGGGCGGCAAGTACCAGGGCCAGCACGGTGTCACACTGCCGAAGACCTGAGCGCATTACAATGCCGGCGTTTGCCGGAACGGACGGCCCGCGACAGACGCGCTGGCGCCAAGACCTGACGTGAGAGCCACATGTCGCCGTCGCAGGGGAACCCCTGCCGGCCATGTGGCTCAGTCCTTTATGTCCTGCTTTCCCATCAAGGATGCCCGATGAAATTCCGCTTTCCCGTCATCATCATTGACGAAGACTTTCGCTCCGAGAACATCTCCGGCTCGGGCATCCGCGCGCTGGCCGAGGCGATCGAGAAAGAAGGCATGGAGGTCATGGGCCTGACCAGCTATGGCGACCTGACCTCGTTCGCGCAGCAGTCCAGCCGTGCGTCGACCTTTATCGTGTCGATCGATGACGACGAGTTCGTGACCGCCGATGACCAGCCCGAGGCGGCTGCCATCGAGAAGCTGCGCGCCTTCGTCAATGAAGTACGCCGCCGCAACACCGACCTGCCCATCTTCCTGTACGGCGAGACCCGCACCTCGCGCCATATCCCGAACGATATCCTGCGCGAGCTGCACGGCTTCATCCACATGTTCGAGGACACCCCCGAATTCGTGGCGCGCCACATCATCCGCGAAGCCAAGGTCTACCTCGACACGCTGGCGCCGCCGTTCTTCAAGGCGCTGATTGACTACGCGCAGGATTCGTCGTACTCGTGGCACTGCCCGGGCCACTCGGGCGGCGTGGCATTCCTGAAGAGCCCGGTCGGCCAGGTGTTCCACCAGTTCTTCGGCGAGAACATGCTGCGCGCCGACGTCTGCAATGCGGTCGACGAACTCGGCCAGCTGCTCGACCACACCGGCCCCGTGGCGGCGTCCGAGCGCAATGCCGCGCGCATCTTCAACTCGGACCACATGTTCTTCGTGACCAATGGCACGTCGACGTCGAACAAGATGGTGTGGCACGCCAACGTGGCGCCGGGCGACATCGTGGTGGTGGACCGCAACTGCCACAAGTCGATCCTGCACGCGATCATGATGACGGGCGCGATCCCGGTCTTCCTGATGCCCACGCGCAACCACTACGGCATCATCGGCCCGATCCCGAAGAGCGAGTTCGATCCGGAGACAATCCGCAGGAAGATCGCCAATCACCCGTTCGCGAGCAAGGCGAAGAACCAGAAGCCGCGCATCCTGACGATCACGCAGGGCACCTATGACGGCGTGCTGTACAACGCCGAGCAGATCAAGGGGATGCTCGCGTCGGAAATCGACACGCTGCATTTCGACGAAGCGTGGCTGCCGCACGCGGCGTTCCACGAGTTCTATCACGACATGCATGCGATTGGCCGCAACCGCCCGCGCAGCAAGGACGCGCTGGTGTTCGCCACGCAGTCCACGCACAAGCTGCTGGCCGGCCTGTCGCAGGCCTCGCAGATCCTCGTGCAGGATTCCGAGACGCGCAAGCTGGACCGCTACCGCTTCAACGAGGCGTACCTGATGCACACCTCGACCAGCCCGCAGTATTCGATCATCGCGTCGTGCGACGTGGCCGCGGCGATGATGGAAGCTCCCGGCGGCACCGCGCTGGTGGAGGAAAGCATCCAGGAAGCGCTGGACTTCCGCCGCGCCATGCGCAAGGTCGAGGGCGACTTCGAGGCCGGCAACAACGGCGACTGGTGGTTCAAGGTCTGGGGGCCCGACACGCTCAACGAAGAGGGCATGCCCGAGCGCGAAGAGTGGATGCTCAAGGCCAACGAGCGCTGGCACGGCTTCGGCGACCTGGCCGACGGCTTCAACCTGCTCGACCCGATCAAGGCCACCATCATCACTCCGGGCCTGGACGTGGACGGCGAGTTCAGCGACCGCGGCATCCCGGCAGCCATCGTCACCAAGTACCTGGCCGAGCACGGCATCATCATCGAGAAGACGGGCCTGTACTCGTTCTTCATCATGTTCACCATCGGCATCACCAAGGGCCGCTGGAACTCGCTGGTGACCGAGCTGCAGCAGTTCAAGGACGACTACGACCAGAACCAGCCGCTGTGGCGCGTGCTGCCAGAGTTCGTCGGCAAGCACCCGCAGTACGAGCGCATGGGCCTGCGCGACCTGTGCGACGCCGTGCATAGCGTCTACAAGGCCAACGACGTGGCGCGCGTGACCACCGAGATGTACCTGTCGGACATGGAGCCGGCGATGAAGCCGTCGGATGCGTGGGCGATGATGGCACACCGCGAAATCGAGCGCGTGCCGGTGGACGAGCTCGAGGGCCGCGTCACCGCCATCCTGCTGACGCCGTACCCGCCGGGCATCCCGCTGCTGATCCCGGGCGAGCGCTTCAACCGCACCATCGTCCAGTACCTGAAGTTCGCGCGCGAATTCAACAAGCTCTTCCCGGGCTTCGAGACCGACGTGCACGGGCTGGTGCTGGAAGAGGTCGATGGCCAGAAGGCCTACTTCGTCGATTGTGTGAAGCAGGGCGGGTGAGCTTTACGCTGATGCGCTGAGGTGGTCATGCGCCGGCCTGCCAAGTGGCAGGCCGGCATTTTCTTTTTGACGGCGCGCTCTTACGTGCTCCCGCTTACGCACTCCGTTTAAGCCTTCCAGTCCACGTTGAAGTCGCCCAGGTAGTCATCCACCGCTGCGCCCACCGTTGGATGAAAAGCATCCTTCCCCAGTTTGTCGAACAGTTCAAAGCGCTTGAGCTTGTCCTTGACGGGGTCCTTCATCTCCGCGAAGTGCAGCTCGATTCCGCGCTCGTCCAGGGCCTTGTCGAGTTCGCGCAGCATGTCCGCCGAGGTCACGTCGACGCTGGTCACCGGCTCGGCCGCCACCACCACGCGCCGCACCACCGTGGGCGAGGCATCGACGGCGCGCAGCACGCATTCCTGGAACAGTTCGGCATTCGCGAAGAACAGTGGCGCATCCCAGCGGAACAGCACCAGGCCCGGCACGCGGCGCGCGGTCGGGTAGCGCTCCACGTCGTGATAGCCACGCACGCCGTCGGCGCGCCCGAGCACCGCGTAGTGCGGGCGCCAGCCGTCCCACAGGAACTCGATGATGGCAATGACCACGGCCAGGCAGATGCCCGGCACCGCGCCAAAGACCGCGACGCCGGCAAAGCAGGCCATTGACAGCCAGAACTCCCACTGCTGGATGCGGTAGATCCGCCGAAGGTCGGTAAACTCGAACAGGCCGAGCGCCGCCGCGATGACGACCGCGGCCAGCGCGCTATTGGGCAGGTGGCGCATCAGGTCCGGTGCAAACAGCAGCAGCGCCGCCACCGCCAGCGCGCCGACCACGCCGGTGAGTTGCGTGCGCGCCCCCGCGGCTTCGGCCACCGGCGTGCGCGAGGCGCTGCTGCTGATCGGGAAACCCTGAAACAACCCGGCGGCCAGGTTGGCGGCGCCCAGTCCGACCATTTCCTGGTTCGGATCGACCGGGTACTTCAGGCGCGCGGCGTAGGTGCGCGACAGCACGCTGGTATCAGCGAACGCCACCAGCGCGACCGCGCAGCCGCCCAGCACGATCTGGGTCAGGTCGACGCCGTTGAGCCACGGCAGGGCGAAGCCGGGCAGGCCTTGCGGCATCTTGCCGAGCACCTTGACCCCGTGCGCATCGAGACCGAACAGGCTCACGCTGAGCGTTGCCAGCACGACCGCGATCAGCACGCCGGGCACGCGCTCGAACCGCTTCAGCAGCAGGATCAGTACCAGGCTCGCGCCGCCCACCGCCACGCTGTACCAGTTGGGCTTGCCGTCGAGGATGGCGTTGCCCAGGCTCCACAATTCCCGCAACGGCCCGGCATCTTCGATCGAAATGCCAAGCAGCTTGGGCAACTGGCTGACCAGCACGGTGAACGCGATGCCGTTCATGTAGCCATAGCGAATCGGCTTGGACAGCAATTCGGTAATGAAGCCGAGCCGCAACAGGCCGACAACGATACAGACCAGCCCCGATACCACTGCCATCATGCTCGCGATAGTGATGGCGCGTGCCGGGTCGCCGCCGGAAAGCTGGACCACCACGGCCAGGATCGGCGCCGCCAGCGCGGAGTCGGGACCCAGTACCAGGATGCGGCTCGGGCCGAACAGCGCGTACGCGAGCAGCGGGACGATGGTGGCGTACAGGCCGTAGATGCCCGGCACGCCCGATGCTTCGGCATAGGCGATGCCGACCGGCACCAGCATGGTCGTGAGCACCAGTCCCGCCGCCAGGTCGCGCGGCAGCCAGCCAAGCTCGTACGTGCGCAGCATCTGCAGGCCCGGCAGCCAGCGCAGCCAGCCGGAGGTCGAATCATGAGCTGCGGTCTTGCGTGCCGTTGAGCTGTAGGGTTGGTCGGACACGGGCTCCTCTCTAAGGTTGCGCAACAGGATTCGAAGTGGACGATTCCTAGCATAGCAATCCGCACGGATGGCGGGCATGGCGTTTGCAGCGACGGGTTTCAAGCCTGGGATAGATCGCGGAACGGCACCTGGGCTGTGGGACCGTTTTTGTTGCGGTGCGGCACGGTACTGCCCGCAAGACGCGGGTAAAGGTGGCGCAAGCGGCAGCCAGGCTTGGCCTGCTCACAAGGCACGCGGCGCTCAAGGCAGCCGCGACCACCATGGGACGGCTACACCGGCGCAGGACCTTCCAGCGTGATCGGGTGGTCCAGCGCAAATCGCGCGGAGGCGGGAACCAAGCAGTCCTGCAACCGGTGGTCAAACTTTTCAGCAGCGCGCATATCCTGCCAATGAAAATCGCTCAAATTGCCCCGCTTCAGGAATCCTGCCCGCCCAGGCACTACGGCGGCACCGAACGTGTCGTGGCGTATCTCACCAATGAACTGGTCAGGCTGGGTCACGACGTGACGCTGTTTGCCAGTGCCGACTCATCGACTGCCGCCCGGCTCGTGAGTTGCGTGCCGCGGGCGCTGCGCAGCGACCCGTCGGTGCGTGACTTCGTGCCCTATCACGCGATGATGCTTGATGAAGTCCTCCGGCGGGCAGACGACTTCGACATCCTGCACTTTCACACCGAACTGCTGCATTTCCCGATGGTGCGCAGCTTCGCGCATCGCACGGTGACCACACTGCACGGCAGGCTGGACCTTCCGGACCTGTGGCCGTTCTACTCCGTGTTCCCGGACATACCGCTGGTATCGGTGTCGCTCGGGCAGCGTGGTCCCATGCCGCCGGTCTCCTGGCTGGGCAACGTCTATCATGGCCTGCCTGAACAGCTGCTGCCGTTCCATGCCTCGGGCCGGGGCGGCTACCTGGCTTTCCTCGGGAGAATCTCGCCGGAGAAGCGCCCCGACCGCGCGATCGAGATTGCCGTGCGAAGCGGCCTGCCGCTGAAGATTGCCGCCAAGATCGACCGCGTCGACCGCGCATACTGGGAAGCCGACATCGCGCCGCTGCTCAGCCGGCACGCCAATGTGGAGTATCTTGGAGAAATCGGCCAGCGCGAAAAGATGCGCTTCCTCGGCGACGCCCGTGCGCTGCTGTTCCCGATCGACTGGCCCGAGCCTTTCGGCCTCGCGATGATCGAAGCCATGGCTTGCGGCACGCCGGTGATCGCGTTCCGGTGCGGCTCGGTCCCGGAAATCGTCGATGACGGGGTCACCGGCTTCGTCGTCGACAGTATCGACGAGGCTGTGGCGGCAGTCGGGCGTATCGGCGACATCGATCGCCGCGGCGTGCGACGCGCGTTCCAGGCGCGCTTCAGCGCCGAACGCATGGCCAACGATTACCTGGCATTGTATGGCCGCCTGCACGACCCGGCGTCCGGCAATGGGCGCCCGTATCGGGATCAGCCCGCCGACCCGGCCTTGCACATCGCGGCCTGAACCTGGAGGGGAATCCATGCTTGATGCTCCCGAAGGCCGGCGCGGCACGGAGCCGGAAGCGACGCCGTCCGCGCCCATTGTGATCGCCGCGTCGCGCTCGCTGCGCCAGACCCAGCCGCGCACGCTGAAGCACGGCGACACCTTCTCCGTGTTCGACCAGCACGGGGACGCGATCGCCGGCTCGGGCGGCTCGGACGGCATCTATCACTGCGACACGCGCCACCTGTCGCACTTCCACCTGACCATCAACGGGTGGCGTCCGATCCTGCTCAGTTCCGTGCTGCGCGACGACAACGCCGCGTTCAGTTGCGATCTGACCAACCCCGACCTGTTCGATGCGCAAGGGCAACTGGCCATGCCGCACGACCTGATCCATGTACGCCGCTCGCGCTTCCTGTGGGACAGCACTTGCTACGAGCGGCTGGCCGTGCGCAATTTTGATGACGTGCCGCGGCACATCCGGCTGGAACTGGCGTTCGCGGCGGATTTCGCCGACTTGTTCGAGGTGCGCGGTGCCAGGCGCACCAGGCGCGGCCGTCATCATGCGCCTGTGCTGACGGGCAATGACGCGCGGCTCGCGTACACCGGGCTGGATGATTGCGAGCGCACCACGCATCTGTTATTCGACCCCGCGCCGACGCTCCTGCGTGAGGACGGGGCGTTATTCGAGCTGGAACTGGTGCCGCAGAAGACATATCTGCTTTACGTGGAGGTGTGCTGCGGCCAGGTGCGGCCCGAAGGGCCTCCCCTGCATTACGCCTTCCCGTCGGCCCTGCGTGCTGCGCGGCGCGCACTCCAGGCGTTGTCGGCGCAGGCCGCAACGGTGACCACCTCCAACGAGATCTTCAACGAGGCCGTGGGCCGCAGCATGTCCGATCTCTACATGCTGATCACGCAGACGCCTTACGGGCCCTATCCCTACGCCGGCATTCCTTGGTTCAGCACCTTTTTCGGCCGCGATGCGCTGATCACGGCGATGGAAACCCTGTGGCTGGACCCGGACATCGCGCGCGGCGTGCTGGGTTACCTGGCGGCGCACCAGGCGACGACATCCGATCCTTCGGCCGATGCCGAGCCGGGCAAGATCCTGCACGAAAGCCGCAAGGGCGAAATGGCGAACCTTGGCGAGGTGCCGTTCCGTTGCTACTACGGCAGCATCGATTCCACGCCGCTGTTCGTGATGCTGGCAGGCGCCTACCTGGACCGCACGCATGACCTGGCCACGGCACGCGCGCTGTGGCCGCATATCGAGGCGGCGCTGCGCTGGATCGACCAATATGGCGACCGCGACGGCGACGGCTTCGTCGAGTACGGGCGGCGCAGCGCCGAAGGGCTGCTCAACCAGGGCTGGAAGGACAGCCGCGATTCGGTCTTCCATGCGGACGGCACCCTGGCGGAAGGCCCGATCGCGATGGTGGAGGTGCAGGCATATGTGTACGGCGCCTTGACGGCGGCCGCACGGATCGCACACAGCCTGGGCCACGGCGGACGTGCTGTCGCACTCGAAACGCGTGCCGCGCAGCTCCGCCAGCGCTTCGACGATGCCTTCTTCGACGAGGCACTGGGCACCTACGTGCTCGCGCTCGATGGCGACAAGCGGCCATGCCGCGTGCTGTCCTCCAATGCGGGCCATGCGCTCTATACGGGCATTGCACTGGCGGAGCGCGCAGCGCCGGTGGCGGCCGCGCTGATGGGCAGCGCATCGTTCTCCGGCTGGGGCGTGAGGACCATCGCGTCGAGCGAAATCCGCTACAACCCGATGAGCTATCACAATGGTTCGGTCTGGCCTCACGACAACGCCATCATCGCCGCCGGGATGGTTCGCTACGGCTTGCGCGAAGCGGCCTTGCGCATCTTCGACGGCCTGTTTGCCGCGTCCACCCATATCGACCTGCGCCGCCTGCCCGAGCTGTTCTGCGGCTTCGTGCGCCGGCGCAACCGCGGCCCGACGCTGTATCCGGTGGCGTGTATCCCGCAGGCCTGGGCGGCCGCCGCGCCGCTGTCGCTGCTGCAATCGTGCCTGAACCTGGACTTCGACGTGGGCGCGCGCCAGATCCGCTTCGGCTATCCGGCGCTGCCGTCCTTCATGGAGGACGTGACACTGCAAGGACTCTGCGTGGCCGATGCATCCGTCGACCTGATGCTGCGGCGCACGGGCAGCAGCGTTGTCGTGAATGTGGTGGCGCGGCGGGGGGATGTGCTGGTGACGACTACGAATTAGCCGCTGGGCCCCAGGCGGCGGCTATCTGCCCTCCTGAGGCGAAAACGCAAAAGGATTGTCAGGTTGACTGAACTTGAGATGTATCACCGTCCCGGTCGGAGTGAAGCGACCTCGTTCGAACGAGTAATAATCCAGCTGCAAGCCGACGCGAGCCTCCCGCGCATCGTCGAACAGATAGCTATTCTTCGGAAAGGAAATTCCGCCGCTCCTTGTTGATACTACTGCCCGACATGCTGAAAGCAGGCTCGGCAAATGCAGGAAGGTCGCCTTGCCATTCTGGCGGATCGGGTCAATCAGCAGGTAGATTTGAGTGTGCCGGCCAGCCTCGCCGGATCTGTTGCTGTGTCCTTCTACGCACAGCAGAGGGGGCCGGTAATCGGTTCGTTGCGCAAGAAACACCAAGGCACTTGTCGGCACGATATCCAAGGCATGCTCGCCGGGGAAGGTTGTGGCACGGGAAAAACGATAGACCCGGCCGTTGACGATGACGCGATTCCCGGCGACTTCAATATTTACAGGCTTTCCTTCCAGTTCGGATCGAAGCTGAATATAAATGCCTGGCTTGTCTGGATACGCGTACGCAATACCAGCGTCGCTCCTGATCGGATCATGAAACACGGCACCTGCCTGATCGGCATAGAAGGCATCATGGCTTTCATAGGCAGGGGCCGCAATGCAATCTCCGGCAAGAAGAATCAGGGTCGCGGCCAGTATCGAAGCTGACTTCATCTATATGCCTTGCCTCCAGAGGCTTTCACGTAGTCTGGATTGTGGCCCCAGAATATTGAGCTGCCATGCGCGGCAGTAGAAACCCAAATGGAATCATATCTTCCACGCTCGGCGCCATCGACTATCTTTCCGTTCTTCTTGTTCCTGACCCTCCAGTACACAATAGTCTCACGTCGCTTCTCCTGTACGCCAAAGATGTTATGAGCGGGGCTTCCGAATTTGAAACCATCTTGTACTTTCGGATGCTTGGCATAGTTTGTCTTGAAGTCGAGACCGTCCCACCAGAACGCACCATTAGAAGGATCTGGTCCATCATTGGCTAAGGCCTTTTTTCCCCATTCAACGGCGAGTTTCATGCCCGGATTGAGTTCTATGTCTTTGACCGAGGCGCGCATTAACTTATTGAAACGAGCGTTTGACCCTTCCCACGCATACGAATAGTTAGGGTCGGCAGCTCGTAATTGCGACACCGTCTTTCCGCCCCATGCTCGACGTCTGTTAGCCACAGCAAAGGCAATTCCACCGATTTCCTCGGAGTCATCGCGAATGGAAGCTTCCCCGTAGGCGATTGCAGCAAGCAAGCGCAGATCCGGGTCAATCGCATCGCTCATCGAAGGTCTCCCGCCCGCCAAGCGACTCTCGACGCCCATCGGCACGCCATGATGCGTGAAACCATGGTGGCAGGCGATGAGTTGGCCCCCGGTACTTGTCGGATCGCCGTTCTTCAGTGCATAGCGAATATCGGGCATTCGTGGTCCCTCCGTGACAGAAGGAACCAGCTATACATGCCGCAACAAGCGCCGGATATAAGGAAAGGATGAAAATCGCCTGATGTTTTCGAGATAGGGCAGTCTCTGACTTTCAAGTCCTGGAGGCGATGGACCCGCCGTAGCAGAGGCAGGCCTGCGACGTGCGCTTATCCGGCGCAGAGCAACGCGCGGAAAAAAAATGCCCCGCATCTGCGGGGCATTGGTAGACACGACAGCCTCAGCCTACTTCTTCTCGAACTCGAACTGCGGCGCCGCCGGCTCCGCGGGTGCCGCTGTGCCTGGCAGTTCCAGCGTGCCTGGCGCCGATGCCGGCTTTTCCGGCTCGCCGCCGAGCGGAATACTGACCTCCGCCCCGGTGTTATGGTGCAGCGACCCCTTGTCCAGGAAAGCGGTCACCATGCCCGGCCAGAACATCACGGCCAGCACCATCAGCAACTGCAGGCCGACCCAGGGCAGGGCGCCCCAGTAGATGTCCGAGCTCTTGACCTCCTTGGGCGCGATGCCCCGCAGGTAGAACAGCGCGAAGCCGAACGGCGGGTGCATGAACGAGGTCTGCATGTTCACGCACAGCATCACGCCGAACCACACCAGCGCCGCGGTGGCCGCGGCTTCGGGGTTGCCGCCCATCGAGTCGGCGACCACCGGCGCCAGCACCTTCACCGCCACCGGGGCCAGCATCGGCACCACGATGAAGGCGATCTCGAAGAAGTCCAGGAAGAAGGCCAGGAAGAAGATGAACAGGTTCACCACGATCAGGAAGCCGATCCAGCCGCCCGGCAGCGAGGTGAACAGGTGCTCCACCCAGGCACCGCCGTCCACGCCCTGGAACACCACCGAGAAGCAGGTGGAGCCGATCAGGATGAACACCACCATCGCCGTGATGCGCGCGGTGGACTGGTAGGCGTCGACGATCAGCAGGCGCAGGTCGGTCATCTGGCCGGAACGGATGACCAGCCACAGGATGACCAGGTAGAGTACCGCCAGAGGAATGCGGAACAGATGCGAGCCAAAGGCAAAAACGCCCACGGCCGCGGCGATCAGCGTCGCTACAATGCCGGCGCGGTAGACCAGGCGGTCGGTGCTGGTGAAGGCCTTGTCGCGGATCACCGCAAGCACCAGCGCGCCAACGGCACCCATGGCGCCCGATTCGGTCGGCGTGGCAATGCCCAGCATGATCGTGCCCAGCACCAGGAAGATCAGCACCGCGCAAGGGATGATGCCGCGCAGGCACTTGGCCCACAGCGCCCAGCCGCGCAGCGTGCGGGCTTCGGCCGGAACGGGCGGCAGCCAGTCGGGCTTGAAGCGCGCCAGGAAGAACGTGTACAGCGCGAACAGCGCGATCTGCACCACCGACGGGCCCCATGCGCCCAGGTACATGCTGCCCACGTCGGCGCTGCCGGCGGGCGTCTTGAGCTGGTCGGCCAGCACCACCAGCACCAGCGACGGCGGCACCAGCTGCGTGATGGTGCCCGACGCCGCCAGCACGCCGGTGGCGTACTTCATGTTGTAGCGGTAGCGCATCATCACCGGCAGCGAGATCATCGCCATGGCGATCACCTGCGCGGCCACCGTGCCGGTGATCGCGCCCAGGATGAAGCCGACGATGATCACCGAATAGCCGAGGCCGCCGCGCACCGGGCCGAACAGCTGGCCCATGGAGTCGAGCATGTCCTCGGCCAGCCCGCATTTCTCCAGGATCGCACCCATGAAGGTGAAGAACGGGATGGCCAGCAGCAGCTCGTTGGCCAGCACGCTGCCGAACACGCGGCTGGGCACAGCCTGCAGGAAGCTCAGCGGAAAATAGCCCCACTGGATGGCCAGGAAGCCAAAGGCCAGGCCGACGGCGGACAGCGAAAACGCGACCGGGAACCCGATCAGCATGAATACCACCAGGCCGCCGAACATCAGCGGCGGCATATATTCCAATGGAATCATTGCACCGGCCTCTCGTATTTGGATTCGATACGCACCAGGCCTTTCAGGGCGGCAAAGCGCTTGATCAGTTCAGATACACCCTGCAGGGCGAGCAGGGCGAAGCCGACGGGCACCACCAGCTTGATCGGGTAACGCGGCAGGCCGCCGGAATTGCCCGATTGCTCGAGGAGGCGCCACGAAGGCAGGAACAGGGAATCCCAGGACAGCCACGTGAACAGGATGCACGAGGGCAGCAGGAAGACGACGATGCCGAAGATGTCGATCCAGTGCTGCGCGCGCTCCGAGACATTGCCGTAGATCAGGTCGACGCGGACATGTTCATTGCGCTGGAAGGTGTACGAGGCGCCGAACATCACGGCGATCGCAAACATGTACCACTGCAGTTCGAGTGGCCAGTTATCGCTCAAGTTGAAGCCATAGCGCAGTAGGGCGTTGCCTGCGCTGATCAGGCACGACAGCAGGATCATGATGTTTGCAAGCCTGCCCGTGTGCTGATTCAACCTGTCGATCTGTCGTGACAGACCAAGCAAGTAGTTCATGGGTTGTCTCCCCGGTTTTTTGCGGCGATTAGTTTATCTGTAACAAAATGCGTCGGCGCTTGGGGCTAATACCTATCACATTGCGCAAAAATACGGCGTGCCAAAGAAAAAAGCCACGATGGCCGGGCCATCGTGGCTTTTTCTTGCTTGAGCTTACGCGGAACTTACAGCGCGGCGCGTGCGGCGGCGATGGCGGCGCGCACCTGGTCCGGTGCGGTGCCGCCGATGTGGTTGCGCGCGGCGACCGAGCCTTCGAGCGTCAGCACGCCATGCACGTCGTCACCGATCAGCGCGGCCTTGTCGCCCAGGCCAGACACCTCGCGCAGCTCGGCCACGCTCAGGTCGGCCAGGTCGCACTGGCGGCTGTCGCAGGCGCGCACGGCATGGGCCACGGCTTCGTGCGCGTCGCGGAACGGCAGGCCCTTCTTGACCAGGTAGTCGGCCAGGTCGGTGGCGGTAGCGTAGCCCTGCAGCGCGGCGGCGCGCATCGCCTCCGGCTTGACGGTGATGCCCGGCACCATGTCGGCGAAGATGCGCAGCGTGTCGACCACGGTATCGACCGTATCGAACAGCGGTTCCTTGTCTTCCTGGTTGTCCTTGTTGTACGCGAGCGGCTGGCCCTTCATCAGCGTCAGCAGGCCGATCAGGTGGCCGTTGACGCGGCCGGTCTTGCCACGCGCCAGTTCGGGCACGTCGGGGTTCTTCTTCTGCGGCATGATCGAGCTGCCGGTGCAGAAGCGGTCGGCGATGTCGATGAAGCCGACCCGCGGGCTCATCCACAGCACCAGCTCTTCAGAGAAGCGTGACACGTGGGTCATCACCAGCGCGGCGGCGGCGCAGAATTCGATGGCGAAGTCGCGGTCCGAGACGGCGTCCAGCGAGTTGCGGCACACGCCGTCGAAGCCGAGCTGTTGCGCAACGAATTCGCGGTCGATCGGATAGCTCGTGCCGGCCAGCGCGGCGGCGCCCAGCGGCAGGCGGTTGACGCGCTTGCGGCAATCGGCCATGCGCTCGGCGTCGCGCGTGAACATTTCCACGTAGGCCAGCAGGTGGTGGCCGAACGTGACCGGCTGCGCCACCTGCAGGTGCGTGAAGCCCGGCAGGATGGTGTGGGCGTTCTGGTCGGCCAGGTCCAGCAGCGAGACGCGCAGCGCGCCGAGCAGGGCGATGATGTTGTCGATCTCGCTGCGCAGCCACAGGCGGATGTCGGTCGCGACCTGGTCGTTGCGCGAACGGCCGGTATGCAGTCGCTTGCCGGCGTCGCCCACCAGCGCGGTCAGGCGCGCCTCGATATTCAGGTGGACGTCTTCCAGGTCCAGCTTCCACTCGAAGCCGCCGGCCTCGATTTCGCCCTTGATCTGCGCCATGCCGCGCTCGATCTCGGCGCGGTCGGCTTCGGCGATGATGCCCTGCTTTGCCAGCATGGCCGCATGGGCCAGCGAACCCTGGATGTCGAACAGGGCCAGGCGCTTGTCGAAGAACACCGAGGCGGTGTAGCGCTTCACCAGGTCGGACATCGGTTCGGAGAAGCGGGCGGACCAGGCTTCGCCTTTCTTGGCAAGTTGGGAGGTCGTCATGGACGTCAGGGCTTTGGCTCGCGCGGCGTGCGGCCGGTGCATGACCATGCGGGGCGGGCGCGAGCGGATTTCGGAGAAACGAGGATTATATCGCCCGCGCGGCCCGCGACGGCGGTTGCGGGGCCGGGGCCAGGGGCTTCAGAGCGGGGAGTGGATCAACGGTCCCTTGAATACCACGGGGCCGCTCGGCCCGTCCGGGTTGGGCGATCCGCCCGGCGGCTCCACGCTGACCGCAAGGGCCGGGACGGCAGCGGGGATCTGCGTCAGTGCGAGCCGCGCCGTCTGCCCGCGGCCGATCACGCCCAGCGAGCGGGGCTTGCCACCTTCCGGCAGCGCCCATAACTGAAGCACCTGCTGCCCGGGCAACGTCATGTCGTCAAGCCTGCGTACCAGCAACTGCTGCGCGCCGGCATCCCAGGACACCAGCAGCGCCGGCCGGGATTGTGCATTGTTAAGCACCGCGATGACCGTGGTCTCGCCAGGCTGTCGTTGTGTCATCAGCCAGCCGATGCCGACGGCCAGCACGGCGACGGTGGCCATGGCGGCCGCGGCGCCGCGCCAGAATGCCGGCGCCGACCACAGCTTCTGCCACCACGACGGTCCCGGCGCCGCGGACGAAGGCGCGGGCTTCCAGCCGAGCCGCTGCTCGATACCGCACCAGACCGCCTCCACCGGCCCGGCGGCGGGCTGCAGCTCGGCCATGCCGGACAGCCTGACCTGCCAGTGGCCGATCGCCGCGCGCACCGCCGGTTCCTCGCGCGCGAGCTGCTCCATGCGGCGCCGGGCGCCGCCGCGCAACACGCCCAGCGCGTACTGGGCCGCCATGCGGTCAAGCAGGTCGGGGTGCCGGGTCAGCCTCATGGCGCGCCCTCCAGGCAGGTGCGCAGGTGCTCCAGGCCGCGGCGGATCCAGGACTTGACGGTCCCAAGCGGCGTGCGCAGCCGCTGCGCCAGTTCGGCGTGACTCAGGTCATGCAGGTAGGCCAGCACGATGGCCTGGCGTTGCGCCTGCTCCAGGCGCTGCAGGCAGCGGTTCAGTGCGCGCGCCTGCTGGCTCGCCAGCGCGAGTTCGGCTGGGCCCGCGGCATCGTCGGCCAGCCATTCTCCCAGTTCATCGTCGAGTTCCACCGTCTGCGGCAGGCGCGCGGCGGCCGCGCGGCGCAGGCAGTCCAGCGCGCGGTTGCGAACAATGGTGGTCATCCAGGTCATCGGCGCGGCCAGGTGCGGCCGGTAGTCGACGGCGTGGTGCCAGATGCTGACAAAGCTTTCCTGCACGACATCCTCCGCCCAGTCACGCCTGCCAGTGATACGCAGCGCAAGGCCGAACAGTTTCGCCGAAGTCTGCTCGTAGAGCGCGCGCAGCGCCTGGCGGTCGCCGAGCGCCACCGCCTGCAGCCACGCCGCAAGCTGGTCGTTGTCGGCCGGCGGGGCAAAGGACGGTTCCGGGGAAGCAGACACGCGGCGGTTCCAGGGCGAAGGCTTTGCCCGATTATAGGCAGCGCCGGTGCATCCGATTGTCCGGTGCCTGCGTAAAAGGGTCAGGCGAGCCGCACAGCGGACGCTGCCCCTTGATGCCATACAGGAGAACACCATGGAACGCATGCCCACGCCAGACCGCCGGCTGGTCCAACCCGCGGACGTTGCCATCGTTACCTTGCCCGACGAGCGCCGGCGCGGCCTGCTCAAGGTGCCGGGCCTGTTCGCGCTCGGCTCGCTGGCCGTGCTGAGCCTGGGCGAGTCGATGCCGGCCTGGGCCCAGACACAGTCGGGCAGCACGAAGGACGACATCAATATCCTCAACGTCGCGCTCGGACTGGAGTACCAGGCCATCGCGGCCTACCAGGTCGGGGCGGAAAGCGGGCTGCTGCAGAAGCCCGTGCTCGATACGGCGGTGAAGTTCCAGACCCACCACAAGGCCCATGCGCAGGTGCTGGCCGGCACGGTATCGAAGCTCGGAGGGTCGCCGGTGATGGCGAAGAAGCCGTCGGAGTATGCATTTCCGACCGGACAGCTCAAGACGCAGGCGGACGTGCTGCGCTTCGCGGCGGGGCTGGAGAAGGGCGCCACCGCGGCTTATCTCGGCGTGCTGCCGAATTTCTACAACCGTGACCTGACCAAGGCAGCGGGCAGCATCCTCGGCGACGAGGCCATGCATTGGGCGGTGCTGCTGCATGCGCTGGGGGAAGACCCGGTGCCGGGCGCGTTTGTGGGCTGAGCCAGGCTATAGTCGCCAGATGGACAAACGCCCGGACGACATATCGTCCGGGCGTTCTGTGACGCAATGGCTCAGTTGGCGATCAACCCGTATTGCGCAGCCCCGCCGCTACCCCGTTGATAGTCAGGTGGATACCGCGGCGAACGCGGATATCGTCCCCGTCCTTGCCCGAGCGATAGCGCTTGAGCAACTCGACCTGCAAGTGGTTGAGCGGATCCAGGTAGGCGAAGCGGTTCTTGATCGAGCGTGCCAGCAGCGGGTTGTCGGACAGCCGCTCCTGGTGGCCCGTGATCAGCGCCAGCATCTCGCTGGTCAGGTGCCATTCCTTGCTGATGCGCGCGAACACGTTCTTGCGCAAGGCCGCGTCGTCACAAAGCTGCGCATAGCGCGAGGCCACGGCCAGGTCGGTCTTGGCCAGCACCATGTCCATATTGGACAGCAGCGTGGAGAAGAACGGCCAGGTCTTGACCATCTTGCGCAGCGTGGCTACCGCGGCCTTGCGCGCCTTTTCGTCGGGCGCGGTGTCCAGCAGCGACTTGACCGCGCTGCCGAAACCATACCAGCCCGGCAGCAGCAGGCGGCACTGGCCCCACGAGAAGCCCCACGGAATCGCGCGCAGATCCTCGATGCGGCGGTTCTTCTTGTCCATCAGCTTGCGCGAGGCCGGGCGCGATCCCAGGTTCAGGTCCGCGATCTCGATGATCGGCGTGGTGGCGAAGAAGTAGTCCTTGAAGCCCGGGGTTTCATACACCAGGTTGCGGTAGGCGCCGAAGGCGCGGTCCGACAACTGCTGCATGATGCCCTCGAACGTGCTCAGCTCCTTCGGCGCGTTCTGCTGCGGCAGCAGCGACGCTTCCAGCGTCGCGGCGATCACCGTTTCCAGGTTGCGCCGGCCGATCTCGGCATTGGCGAACTTGCTGTTGATGATCTCGCCCTGCTCGGTCAGGCGGATCTGCCCGTTCACCGTGCCCGGCGGCTGCGACAGGATGGCCTGGTAGGTCGGGCCGCCGCCGCGGCCAACCGTGCCGCCGCGGCCGTGGAACAGGCGCAGCTTGACCTTGCGCTGCTCGAACAGCTGCACCAGCGCCAGCTCGGCCTTGTACAGCTCCCAGTTCGAGGTCAGGAAGCCGCCGTCCTTGTTCGAATCGGAGTAGCCCAGCATCACTTCCTGCTCGACGCCGTGGTGCTCGATCACCGAGTCGAAGCCCGGCAGGTCCAACAGCGACTGCATGATGCCGGCGGCGTTCTGCAAGTCCTCGATGGTTTCGAACAGCGGAATGACCATCAGCTCCATGCGGGCCGGGTCGGTCTTGCTGCCCAGCGTGCCCTGCAGCATGCCGGATTCCTTCTGCAGCAGCATGACCTCGACCAGGTCGGACAGCGTTTCCGTGTGCGAGATGATGTAGTTGCGCGCGACCCGCTTGCCGTAGCGCGCGCGCAGTTCGCGTGCCGTTGCCAGGATCGCCAGTTCGTTGCGGGTCTGTTCCGAGTACTCGTGCCAGGGCAGCGTCAGCAGGCGCGGCTGGCGCAGTTCGGCCAGCAGCAGTTCGAGCTTGCGCGATTCCGGCAGCGCGGCGTAGTCCTTCTCGACGCCAGCGGCGGCGAACAGCTCGGCCACCACCGCTTCATGTACGTCGGAGACCTGGCGCATGTCGACCGATGCCAGGTGGAAGCCGAACACGGCAATCGCGCGTACCAGTGCATCGATGCGCGTGCTGGCCAGCGCCCGGCCGTGGTGCGCGCGCAGCGAGTCGATCACCACCTGCACGTCGGCGGCGAAGGCTTCGGCGCTGCTGTAGGGTTCGGCGTCGGCCACCGGATGGCGCGGCGCGCCGTGGCCGGTCAGCACCTTGCTGGTCGCGGCCAGGCGCGCGTAGATGCCGATCAGCGCGCGGCGGTAGGGCTCGTCGGCGCGATGCGCCGAATGGTCGGGCGAGGCCTCGGCCAGCGAGAGCAGCTCGGGGCTGGCGTCGACCATCAGCGACGACATCGACAGCTCGGCGCCGAGCGCATGCACTTCATCCAGATACCAGCCCAGGATCATCTGCGACTGCTGGGTGGCGGCGTGATCCAGTGTTTCCGCCGTGACGTTCGGATTGCCGTCGCGGTCGCCGCCGATCCACGAACCCATCTGCATGAACGGCGCGAGCGGCGCCGGTTCGGCCGCACCGCCCTTGGTCTTGCGCGAGGCCGGGAAGATCGCGGCGATGTCCTCTTCCAGTTCGCTCATCAGCTGCGGGATGCCGTGCAGGAAGGTGGTGCGGTAGTAGGACAGCGCGTTGTCGATCTCGTCCGCGACGGTCAGGCGCGCGTCGCGCAGCATGCGAGTCTGCCACAGCGTGGTGACCTTGGCGCGCAGCTGCGCGGTGTTGTGGTCGCGCTCGCGCGCGGTCATCGGCAGGTCGCGCTCGGCCAGCAGGCGCGCGATCTCGCGCTCGGCGTCAAGAATGCTCTTGCGCTGGACTTCGGTCGGGTGCGCGGTCAGCACCGGCACGATCAGCGCCTCGTCCAGGAACTTGCGCAGCTGCTTGCCGGTGACGCCGGCGGCGTCGATCTTTTCCAGCGCGTGCTGCAGGCTGCCGTCCTGCGGCGGCGAGCCAGCCAGCGCATGGATGCGGCGACGGCGGTTGTGGTGCTGGTCCTCGGCGATATTGGCCAGGTGCGAGAAATAGCTGAACGCGCGCACGACCTGGTTGGTCTGGTCGCGCGACAGGCGCTTGAGCAGGCGGTCCAGCTCGGCGCCGGCGGCGCGGTCGTTCTCGCGGCGGAAACGCACGGCGGTCTGGCGGATGGTCTCGACCACCTCGAAGGCGGCGTCGCCTTCCTGCTCGCGCAGGCATTCGCCCAGCAGGCGGCCCAGGAAGCGGATGTCCTCGCGCAGGGGCAGGTCCTTGTCGGCGGCGGAGCGGCGGGCGGGGCTGGGGTTCATGGCACCGTTGGCGGGCACGACCATCAGGTTGGCCTTTGAAATCCGCTTGGTACCGGTGGCCTTGGAAGCGGTCTTACGGGTGGGGGCGCCGTTTGCGTCACTCTGGCCTGAGGCCTGGGAGGGGACTTCTCGATTGGCCATGCGTCGGCCGGGGCGCGCAGCGTGCTGCGTCATGCAATCTCCTCTTGCTCTACTTCTGGTCCAATGGTGCGGAGCGGCGATTGGGTCGCGTGCTAACATTGACGAATGCAAGCACCCGCCTCTCCGACTTCTTCTAACGCCGTGTCCAGCAGCCTTCCACACAAGCTCGTCATTGCCTCCCGCGAGAGCCGTCTGGCCATGTGGCAGGCGGAACATGTGCGTGCTGCGCTGCAACAATACTATCCCGCGTGCGATGTGTCCATTCTGGGCATGACCACGCGCGGAGACCAGATTCTAGACCGGACTTTGTCGAAAGTCGGTGGAAAGGGTTTGTTTGTCAAAGAGCTGGAATTCGCCATGGCGGAAGGCCGGGCCGACCTGGCGGTGCATTCGCTCAAGGATGTGCCGATGGAGCTGCCCGAAGGCTTTACCCTGACGGCGGTGATGGAGCGTGAAGATCCGCGCGATGCGCTGGTATCGTCGGCGTTCGCTTCGCTCGACGACATGCCGGCGGGCACCGTGGTGGGCACATCGAGCCTGCGCCGCGAAGCCGCGTTGCGGGCACGCTACCCGCACCTGGTCATCAAGCCGCTGCGCGGCAACCTGGATACCCGGCTGGGCAAGCTCGATCGCGGCGAGTATGGCGCGATCATCCTGGCCGCGGCAGGTCTCAAGCGCCTGGGCCTGGGCGACCGCATCCGCGCGCTGATCGCGCCGGAGGCCTCGCTGCCGGCGGCAGGGCAGGGCGCGCTCGGCATCGAGATCCTTTCGACGCGCCCGGACGTCGCCGGATGGCTGGCGCCGCTGAACCATGCTCCGACCGCGCTTGCGGTAACGGCTGAACGGGCCGTGTCGCGCAGGCTGGGCGGATCCTGTCAGGTGCCGTTGGCGGCGCATGCGCGCTGGGACGGCGACCAGTTGCGACTCGACGCCTTCGTGGCGATGCCCGATGGCACGCGCCAGACGCGCGCCATGGCGGTCGGTCCCGCGCCCGACGCCGCGGCGGCCGAAGCGCTCGGCGAAGCCGTTGCACGCGACCTGCTGTCGCAGGGTGCGGCAGATATCCTCGCCGCGCTGGCCGAAACGCCTGATCCCCAAGCTCCTGCCTGAGGCCGGCCCATGCCCCGCCCGACTGTCGTTGTCACACGACCCGCCGGGCAGTCCCGGCAACTGACCGAGGCCCTCCAGGCCGCCGGCCTGGATGTGCTGGGCTTTCCGCTGCTGGCCATTGGCCCCGCTGCGGATGACGCGCCGCTACGCGCCGCGCTGGCGCGCCTGGGCGAGTTCGCGCTGGTGGTCTTTGTCAGTCCCAATGCGATCCAGTACGCGCTCGATGCACTGGCGTCGGTGCAGGGCAATGCCATGGCCCAGTGGCCGTCAGGCGTGCCGGTGGCCGTGGTTGGCCCCGCGAGTGTCACGGCCCTCGCCGAGCGAGGCATTACCGCGCCTGATCATCGCGTGATCGCGCCCGCCGGCGCCGGCTGCAACGCTACGAACGGTGTCGCCGCCGGCGAAGAGGCACGTTTCGATTCCGAGGCCCTCTGGGCGCAGCTGGACCCCGCCGCGCTGCGGGGGCGCGCCGTCCTGATCGTGCGCGGCAACGGTGGCCGCGACTGGCTGGGCGATCGCATGCGGGAAGCCGGTGCCGAGGTCACGGCAGTCGAGGCCTACCAGCGCAACTTGCCGGAACCCAGCGCCATGCAATGGCAGGCCGTGCGCGACGGCCTGGGCGCGGGCGCTGCCCCGCAGGCCTGGCTGCTGACCAGCTCGGAAGCCGTGCGCAACCTCGATACGCTGGCGCGACAGAACCTGTCGCCGCAGGAACTGGCCACCCTGAAACAGGTGCAGTGCATCGCGCCGCATGCGAGAATCGCCGAACAGGCGGAGGCGCTCGGCTTTACGCGCATCCTGCGTGCGGCGCCGGGCGACGCCGGGCTGCTTGCGGCGTGCAAGCAGTGGGCGGATGCCTATGCCGGACCGGTGCCTGCGAGCACCGTGGCTCCCGCGGTCACCGTGGCACCGCCGGCGCCACGGCCGGAGTCGCCGCCCGTGCAGCCGCCTGCCATGACAAACAGGGTCGAACGCGTGACGCAAGAATCTACGTCCTCCTCAACCACCATTCCGCCCGCCGCGGCTTCAGACGGGCCAGCGCCGCCGTTCACCGGGCCGCGCCCCAACGCCGCATTGTGGGTGCTCGTGGCAGTCCTGGTACTGGCGACCGCCGGCGGCTTCTGGTGGCTGCAGCAGCGGGTCGACCACCTGACCGAGGAGCTGGCGCGGCGGCAGCAGAGCAACGATGCGCTGGTGCAGGAAACCCGCGTGTTGTCGCGCAATGCGCAGGACACGGTCAAGGAACTGCAGGCCAAGGTTGGCGGGCTTGACGGCCAGGTCAGCGAAACCCGCGACAAGCAAGCCGCGCTCGAACAGGTCTATCAGGACCTGATGCGCAACCGCGACGACTGGGAGCTCGCCGAGATCCAGCAGCTGCTGACCAATGCCGGTCAGCAGCTCCAGCTGACGGGCAACGTGCAGGTCGCGCTGGCGGCGCTGCAGAGCGCCGACGCGCGCCTGGCCCGTACCGACAAGCCGCAGTACAACCTGCTTCGCCGCGCGCTTGCACGCGATATCGCGCGCATGAAGGCGGTCCCTGATACCGACCTGACCGGTGCCGCGATCAAGCTGGACGAGGCCATCAACCAGATCGATTCGCTGCCGCTGCTGTCGAGCGAACGCATGCTTGAACGCACTGAAGCAGGAGACCGCCAGGAAGCAAGCCGTGGTGCGGCCAAGGGTGCGAAGGCATCGGCGCCGGCAACCGGCGGCACCGGCAACTGGTTCACGCGGTTCTGGGACTACATGCGCGAGGAACTGGCGCAGGTCATCCGCATTCGCAAGGTTGATGACGCCGAAGCCTTGCTGCTGTCGGGCGACCAGGGCTGGTTCCTGCGCGAGAACGTCAAGCTGCGCCTGCTCAATGCGCGGCTGGCGCTGTTGTCGCGCAACGAGCCGGTCTTCCGCAATGACCTGGCCGCGGCGCAGGCCATGATCGGCCGTTACTTCGACGCCAAATCGCGGCGCGTGCAGACCGTGCTGACCTTGCTCAAGCAGGCGCAGGCCGGCGCGGTGACGGTGCAGCTGCCGACCATGGCGGAAAGCCTGGGCGCACTGCATGCGCTGAAGAAGGAGTAAGCATGCGCCTTCTGTTCTGGGTAGCCGTCCTGTTCGGTGGCGCCGTCGGACTGGCGCTGTTCACGCAGTTCAACCACAGCAATGTGGTGCTGTTCTATCCGCCGTACCGGGTCGAGCTGTCGCTGAACCTTGCGCTGGCATTGCTGCTGCTGGTGTTCTTCGTGGTGTGGACGGTCCTGTCCACGGTGCGCCATCTTTCCGAGATGCCGCGCCGCGCCGCCGCCTATCGCGAGCGCAGCCGCATGAACAAGGCCCAGGCGGCGTTGCGCGAATCGATCGAGAACCTGTTCGCCGGCCGCTTCGCCCGCGCCGAACGCGCGGCACGCGAAGCGCAGTCGTGGGAGGCGCAGGCACAGACGGCGGCGCTGGTTGGCGCCCGCGCCGCACACCGCATGCAGGAAACCGAGCGCCGCGACGCCTGGATGGCGCAGGTCACCGATCCCGAGCGTGAGCAGGCCCGGCTGGTATCGATGGCGGAACTGCTGGTCGACGCGCGCGATGCCGACGGCGCGCTGGAAACCATCGCGCAATTGCAGGCACAAGGCGCGCGCCAGATCCACGTGCAGCGCATTGCGCTGCGCGCGCACCAGCACCTGAAGAACTGGTCCGAGGTTCTGCGCCTGGCCCGTTCGCTCGAAAAACGCAACGCGCTGCATCCGGTGCTTGCGCTGCGGCTCAAGCAGATGGCCTGCGAGGCCATGCTGGAAGAGCGGCGCCACGATGCCGAGGCGCTGTCTGCTTTCTGGCGCACGCTCTCGGCCGACGAGCGGCGCGCCGCGCGCATCGCCGAGCCGGCGGCGCGCTACTTTGCCGCGCTCGGCCGGCAGGATGAGGCGCGCCGCATCATCGAGGACGCGCTCAAGGTCAACTGGGACAGCCGCCTGGTGCTGCGCTACGCGGACTGCGCCAAGGCCGGCCAGGCATTACCGCAAATCCAGCAGGCGGAAAAATGGATCAGCGAGCATCCGGCGGACGCCGATCTCTACTACACGCTTGGCGTGCTTTGCCTCGGTGAGCACCTTTGGGGCAAGGCACAATCGAGCTTTGAACGTGCGTTGAAGTATGCGGACCGGGAGCAGCAGACCCGCCTGCGCGTGCGCACTCACCTGGCGCTCGCACGCCTGTTCGAAGAGACCGAGCGCCCCGAAGAGGCGCAGCGCCACTACCGCGAAAGCGCAATGCTGGCCGCTTGAGGCCGGGATGCGGAGGCCCACGGGCTTCCGCGCATCATTCCTTTGCGGCGTTCATCTTGCCAGCCGCCGCCTTCACTACCGCATAGCGCTCAAGCGTTTCCTTGCGCGCCACGTCGTGCTGCACCAGCGGGCGCGGGTAGTTCGCGCCAAGGCGCACGCCCGCGGCCGCGAGCACGTCGTCCGGTGCGGTCCACGGCGCATGCACGTACTTGTCCGGCAGCGCGGCCAGTTGCGGCAGGTACTTGCGGATAAAGCGGCCCTGCGGATCGAACTTCTCGGACTGAGTGACCGGGTTGAAGATGCGGAACCACGGCTGCGCATCGCATCCCGTTGAAGCAGCCCACTGCCAGCCGCCATTGTTGGCTGCAAGGTCAAAGTCGTTGAGCTGCTCGGCGAAATACTGCTCGCCGCGGCGCCAGTCCACGCCCAGGTCCTTGACCAGGAAGCTGGCTGCCACCATGCGCAGCCGGTTGTGCATGTAGCCGCTTTGCCGGATCTGCAGCATCGCGGCATCGACCAGCGGATAGCCCGTGGCGGCATCGCGCCATGCCTCGAAGTAGCGTTCGGCAGTTGCGCCGTCGCGCCAGCGGATGGTGTCGTAGGCGGGGTGGAAGGCTGCCCCCGCAGCCACATGCGGATGATGGTGCAGGATCATGAAGTAGAAGTCCCGCCAGATCAGTTCCGACAACCAGGTGGCCGCACCGGCGCTGGCCGCGCCACCGCGCAGCGCTGCCTCGTGTGCTGTGCGGGCGAGTGTGCGGATCGATACCGTGCCGAACCGCAGGTGCACGGACAGGTAGCTCGGCCCGCGCAGCGCGGGGAAATCGCGCCGGCGGGCATAGCTGCCCATGCGTGACGTGAATTCCTCCAGTAATGCCTGACCGCCGGAACTGCCCGTCGGCATGGCAATGTCCGGGAGGTTGCTCGGGGCAAAACCAAGGGCTCCCAGCGATGGCAGCGCAGCCTGCCCGCTTTCGGGTGGTGGCGCCAGCGCATCGAGATACGGCTCGATCGGGTAGGGTCTCAGGTCGAACGGCTGGACCGTCCTGAGCCAGGCATTCTTGTAGGGCGTGAATACGGCGAACGGCTTGCCCTGGCCGGTCAGGATCTCATCGCGCTCGAAGATCACCTGATCCTTGAAGGTGAAGAAAGCGCGCGAGTCTGCCGCCAGCGCCTCGCGTACCGCAGCGTCGCGCGCATTGGCGGCCGGTTCATAGTCGTGGTTGGCGAATACAGCCTGTGCATCCAGCCCGCGGGCCAGTGCGGGGATCGCGCTGGCGGCGGCATCATGCAGCATGATCAGGCCGCCGCCGGCCGCGCGCAGCGTGGCGTCCAGCTCCGCCAGCGATCCGCGGATGAAATCGACACGGCGGTCCGCTCGCAGGCCGCGGGCCAGCAGGGGACCCAGGATATCGCGGTCGAACACGAACACACACCACACCCGGACGCAATGCTTGAGGGCATAATGCAGCGCCGCGTGGTCGGTGGCCCGCAGGTCGCGCCGGAACCACACGAGGCCGCGGCCGAACCGGCGGCCGATCTGGTACGGCGGACGAACTGTGCCCGATGTGTCTGCGACGCGCATGGTGCCCGAAGGAAGGAATTTCCGGGCGATACCCTACCATAGCGATACAGCGCCACGGCTGCGCAATCCTTTCATTGACGATTCCATTTCCATGACCCTCGATCGCATCCTTCAATCCCAGGGCTTCGGCACGCGCCGCTACTGTGGCGACCTGATCGCCGCCGGACTGGTGGAGGTCAACGGCGAGCTCTGCGAAGACCCGCGAGCCCAGTTCGAGGTCGACGGCCTGCAACTGACTGTCGATGGCGAAGCGTGGGTGGCCTGCACCAAGGCCTACCTGATGCTGAACAAGCCAGCCGGCTACGAATGCTCGCAACGACCTCGCCACCATCCGAGCGTCTACAACCTGCTGCCGGTGCCGCTGCGCCAGCGCGAAGTCCAGGCCGTGGGAAGGCTGGATCACGACACCACCGGCCTGCTGCTGCTGACCGACGATGGCCAGTTCATCCATGCGCACACTTCGCCCAAGCGCAAGGTGCCCAAGGTGTACGAGGTCACGACGGCGGAGCCGGTCACGCCGGAACAGGCGCAAGCGCTGCGGGATGGCGTGCAACTCGACGACGAACCGGCGCCGATCGCCGCAGAAGCCTGCGAAATTACCGGCGAACGTAGCCTGAGGCTGACCTTGCTGCAGGGCAAGTATCACCAGGTCAAGCGCATGGTGGTGGCGGCCGGCAACCACGTGACAGCCCTGCACCGCAGCGCCTTGGGCGGCTTGCAGCTTGATCCCGCGCTTCCGGAAGGGGAATGGCGCTGGCTGACGCCGGCGGACCTGGCGGCCTTGACCAGCAAAGAATGAGCGGATGCTGCGCTGCAGCGTCGTCCAATTCTTTTCAGGAAGCCCTCCGGCGATTTGATAAAATGCCAGTTATGGCCAAGCCCGAAGCACCTCCCATCAATCTGACCAATCAGTTCCTGATTGCCATGCCAGGCATGGCTGATCCGACCTTTTCGGGCTCCGTCGTCTACCTTTGCGAACACAATGAGCGCGGCGCGCTCGGGCTGGTGATCAACCGCCCGATCGATATCGACATGGCCACGCTCTTCGACAAGATCGACCTCAAGCTGGAAATTCAGCCGGTGGCCCATCAGCCGGTCTATTTCGGCGGCCCGGTGCAGACCGAGCGCGGTTTTGTGCTGCATGACCCGGTAGGCATCTACGTGTCGTCTCTGGCAGTACCTGGCGGGCTGGAGATGACCACTTCGAAGGACGTCCTCGAGGCCGTGGCCAACGGTAGCGGCCCGCATCGTTTCCTGCTGACGCTGGGTTACTCCGGCTGGGGCGCAGGCCAGTTGGAAGAAGAGCTTTCCCGCAACGGCTGGCTCACGGTCCAGGCTGATCCCGAAATCATCTTCAGCGTGCCTCCCGAAGAACGATTTGCGGCAGCCATCCGCCTGCTGGGCATCGACATCACCATGCTTTCCGGCGAGGCAGGGCATGCCTGACGGCGTGGGGCGCGAACTGCCCCGCGACGGCACGGTCCTGGCATTCGACTACGGCGAAAAAAAGATCGGCGTTGCCCTGGGCAATTTCGTCACGCGCCACGCCACCGCACTGACCATTCTTCCGAACCTGTCTGTCGAAGGCCGCTTTCAGGCGGTGGGCGAGTTGATCCGTGAGTGGACCCCCGTGCAGCTGATTGTTGGCATGCCGGTCAACCCCGAAGGCGGCGAGCAGCCTTCCATGCGGCTTGCGCGCCGCTTCGGCAACCAGCTCAACGGGCGCTTCAGCCTGCCGGTGGAGTGGGTGGACGAACGCTATTCCTCGCGCATGGCTGCCATGGCCGGCGCGCGCCGCGGCGAACTCGATGCCGAAGCCGCGCGCATCATCCTGCAACAGTATTTCGACCAGCTTCCGCTATGACCCGACATACCAATCCCGACGCCGAGACGCTCTACCGCGCCTTGCTCGACCAGGCCCAGGCGCTGATCCCGCAAGCCGAGCGCGCGCAGTGGTCCGTGGCCGGCATCCACTCCGGCGGTGCCTGGATTGCGCAACGGCTGGCGGCGGACCTGAGCCTGCCTGATCACGGCGTCATCAACGTGGCGTTCCATCGCGACGACTATGCCAAGAAGGGCCTGCACAGCCAGGCGCAGCCGAGCACGCTGCCGTTCGACGTGCAGGACCGCAAGATCCTGCTGATCGATGACGTGCTCGCCACCGGCCGCACCATCCGGGCGGCAGTCAATGAATTGTTCGACTATGGCCGTCCGGCGCGCGTGGCGCTGGGCGTGCTGGTGGACCGCGGCGGCCGCGAGCTGCCGATTGCGGCGGACCTGGTCGCGCTGCAGACCGAGCTGCCGCGCGAGGCCACGCTCGTGCTGTCGCGCCAGGGCGAGGGCGCGCAGGCGACCTTTGCTTTCTCCACCGAATCCTCGGCCGGTTGAACCGGCCAATTTTTCGTCCACCGGCCCCGAGACCAGACCACTTCCCTGATTTTTGCCCGCGCCTGACCACCCATGACCAAGACGTTCCGCAACCCGCAGCTGACCAAGAACGGCGAACTGAAGCATCTGCTGTCGATCGAGGGATTGTCGCGTGACATGATCACGCACATCCTGGACACCGCCAGCCAGTTCGTGTCGCTGTCCGATTCCGACCGCGATGTGAAGAAGGTGCCGCTGCTGCGCGGCAAGAGCGTGTTCAACCTGTTCTTCGAGAACTCCACGCGCACGCGCACCACCTTTGAGATCGCCGCCAAGCGGCTGTCGGCGGACGTGCTGAACCTGAACATCAACGCCTCGTCGACGAGCAAGGGCGAGTCGCTGCTCGATACGATCAACAACCTGTCGGCCATGTCAGCCGATATGTTCGTGGTCCGCCACGCCAGTTCCGGCGCGCCGTACCTGATCGCCGAGCACGTGGCCCCGCACGTGCACGTGATCAACGCCGGCGATGGCCGCCATGCGCACCCGACGCAAGGCCTGCTGGACATGTACACGATCCGGCATTTCAAGAAGGACTTCACGCAGTTGCGCGTAGCGATCGTCGGCGACATCCTGCACTCCCGCGTGGCGCGTTCGGATATCCACGCGCTCACCACGCTGGGCGTGCCGGAAGTGCGCGCGATCGGGCCGCGCACGCTGCTGCCGTCGGCCCTGGAGCAGATGGGGGTGCGCGTCTTCCACAACATGGAAGAAGGCCTCAAGGGCGTGGACGTGGTGATCATGCTGCGCCTGCAGAACGAGCGCATGAGCGGCGCACTGCTGCCGTCGGCACAGGAATACTTCAAGGCCTTCGGCCTCACGCCGGAACGCCTGGCGCTGGCCAAGCCCGACGCCATCGTGATGCACCCGGGGCCGATGAACCGCGGCGTGGAGATCGACTCCGCGGTGGCGGATGGCCCCCAATCGGTGATCCTGAACCAGGTAACGTTCGGCATTGCCGTGCGCATGGCGGTGATGGGGATCGTGGCAGGAAACAGTGACTGACCGCACGATGCCGATTTCGAGCCAGAACATCCTGAACACGCCAAGCGACACGACAAGCCAAGCTATGAAGATTCACATCCAGGGCGGCCGCCTGATCGACCCGGCCGCGAACCTCGACGCCCAGCAGGACCTCTACATCGCCGCCGGCAAGATTGTCGGCGTGGGTAGCGCGCCGGCGGATTTCACCGCCAACAAGACCATCGATGCCCGCGGCCTGATCGTGTGCCCGGGTCTGGTCGACCTGTCGGCCCGGCTGCGCGAGCCCGGCTCCGAACACAGGGCCACGCTCGAATCCGAAGTGGCCGCCGCGGCCGCCGGTGGCGTGACCAGCCTGCTCTGCCCGCCTGATACCGACCCTGTGCTCGACGAGCCCGGCCTCGTGGAGATGCTCAAGTTCCGTGCCCGTACGCTGAACCAGACCCACGTCTACCCGCTTGGCGCGTTGACTCAGGGCCTGAAGGGTGAAGTGCTGACCGAGATGAACCAGCTGACCGAAGCCGGCTGCATCGGCTTCAGCCAGGCCGAGGAGCCGGTGCGCAACACGCAAGTGCTGCTGCGCGCGCTGCAATATGCGCAGACCTTCGGCTTCACCGTGTGGCTGCGCCCGGAAGATCCGTTCCTCGGCGGCGGCGTGGCCGCGAGCGGCGCGGTGGCGTCGCGCCTGGGGCTGTCGGGCGTGTCCGTGATCGCCGAGACGGTGCGCCTGCATACCATCTTCGAACTGATCCGCTCCACCGGCGCCCGCGTCCATCTTTGCCGCCTGTCGTCGGCGGCGGGCCTGGAACTGATGCGCCAGGCCAAGCGCGAAGGCCTGCCGGTCACGTGCGACGTCAATATCCACCATGTCTCGCTGACCGACGTCGACATCGGCTATTTCAACGCGCAGATGCGCTTTTCGCCACCGCTGCGCAGCACGCGCGACCGCGATGCCATCGTCGCCGCGCTCGCCGACGGCACCATCGACGCGCTGTGCTCGGACCACACGCCGGTGGACGACGATGAAAAGCTGCTGCCGTTCGCCGAAGCCACGCCGGGCGCGATCGGCCTGGAACTGCTGCTGCCACTGACGCTGCGCTGGGCTGCCGAGCACAAGGTGCCGCTGCAGGCGGCACTGGCGCGCATCACCTCCGAGCCTGCACGCGTGGCTGGTCTGAAGGCAGGTACGCTGGCTTTGGGCGCGGTCGCCGATATCTGCGTATTCGATCCGAAGGCAGTCTGGAAGGTCGACCGCCAGTCCATCAAGAGCCAGGGCAAGAACTCGCCATGGCTCGGCTACGAGATGGAGGGCAGGGTGCGCATGACGGTGGTCGGCGGCCAGGTCGTCCACGGCAACCACAACCAGCACTGACACGCGCATGATCTGGCTGCGCAAGGCGGCGCTGGTGCTGCACCTGGTGCGGGGGTTGCTGACCTGCGCGGTGTTGTTCCCATGGCTGGGCGCACGGTCGCGTGAATGGCACATCCGGCGCTGGTCGCGCCGGCTGCTGCGGATCTGCGGGATCGAGCTCGAAATCGCCGGTGAAATGCCGGCGCACGGCGGTTGCCAGGGAGCGCTCGTGGTTTCCAACCACGTCTCGTGGCTGGATATCTACGTCATCCACAGCTGGCGGCCGGTGCGCTTTGTCGCCAAGTCGGAGATACGGAGCTGGCCGGTCATTGGCTGGCTGTGCGAGAAGACCGGGACGCTGTTCATCGAACGTGCGCGCAAGCGCGACGCCCATCGCGTGCTGCATGACATTACCGACGTCATGCTGCAGGGTGACTTGGTGGGCGTATTTCCCGAAGGCACGACCACGGACGGCAGTGATGTGCTGCCGTTCCACGCTAACCTGATGCAGGCGCCGATCTCGGGCGGGGTGCCAGTTTTGCCGCTCGGACTCAGCTATATGGACGCCGCGACCGGCAAGCCCACGCTGGCCCCGGCCTATATTGGCGACCTGAGTCTGCTCGACTGCCTCAATGCCGTCTTGCGCGCGCCGCGCATCAAGGCTCGGCTGTCGATCGGGCCGATGCTCCATCCCAAGTCCGACAGCCGCCGCGAACTGGCGGGCGCCGCGCGGGAAGTGGTCGTTCACCTAGCCCGGGGCGCACATGAGGCGGCGGCAGCTGCCGCGGTCCAGCGCAGTCAATCGGGTACGGAGACCGCCGACGTGCAGGCATCGACTGCCACGACCTGAGCCAGGCTGTCGTCCCCGCCGTGGCGGGGTACGGCGGGATCAGGCTAACGGGTCACAATATTGGGGGCACTCCACCTGGACCACCGTCCGCGCGGCGGGATCCGGGGCGAGCCGCGCGGCGGTCAGCTTGCCGCCCCAGACGCAGCCGGTATCCAGCGCCATCAGGTTTGAGCGCATCACCAGGCCGAGTGTCGACCAATGCCCGCAAACGACGGTGACGTTCTCCGTGAGGCGGCCCGGCACGTCGAACCACGGCATGAAACCGGCGGGAGCATTGCCCAGCCCTTCCTTGGTCTTGAAGTCCATCACGCCGTCGGCTGTGCAATAGCGCAGCCGGGTCAGGGCGTTGATGACCACCCGGTGACGCTCGACGCCCCGCAGGCCGTTGTGCCAGCGGTCGGCGGCATTGCCGAAGATGTCGGCAAGAAAGCCTTGCCAGTTGGGGCCTTGCAGTTGTTCTTCGACTTCGTGGCCCAGGTCGATGACTTGCTCTGCGGTCCATTGGGGGAGTACGCCGGCATGGACTAGCAGGAAATCGTCCTCGAGAAGGGCAAGGGGACGGTGGCGCAGCCAGGTGAGCAAGTCCTCATGGTCGGGGGCAGTCAGGAGGTCCTGAAAGGTGTCGGACTTGCCGTTCTTGCGGACGCCTGCGGCTGCCGCCAAGGCGTGGATGTCGTGGTTGCCTAGGACAGTTTCGGCGCGCGCACCGAGTGCGCGGACGGTGCGCAGGGTCTGGAGGGAGGCGGGGCCGCGGTTGATGAGGTCACCGACAAGGCGGAGGCCGCTGTCTTTGGGAAGCTTGGCGAGGAGTTGGTCGAAGGAGCCGGAGCAGCCTTGGAGGTCGCCGATGGCGAATGATGATGTATAAGGCACTTTATGCTTGTGTCCGCGGAGCAGAAGAAAAAAATCGTCGCTATTTGTAGAGAAGTGACCGGCAATCTGCCGAATCGTTACAACAGGCTACAAAAAGACTCCGGCTATCGGCCGGTGAGCCCATACAGTCGGATAGAATACCGCGACTTCTGCAGGTACTTAACGCCCCGCCGTCCCCCACGAGGACAAGGTGGGCGCTCGGCATTTGTCGGGTAATCGGAACATATCGAGAGCAGGGAGCTAGTTTTGTCGCATATTTTGGTCACAGGGGGTGCCGGTTTCATTGGTGCCAACTTCGTTCTGGCATGGCTGCAGGATAAGGCCGCCGACGGCGTCGTCAACGTCGACAAGCTGACGTATGCGGGCAACCGCAAGACGCTGGCGTCGCTCGAAGATGACACTCGTCACGTTTTTTCGCAGACGGATATCTGCGACCGCGCCGCGCTGGACAAGCTGTTCGCTACCTACAAGCCGCGCGCAGTGGTTCACTTTGCGGCCGAAAGTCACGTTGACCGCTCCATCCACGGCCCTGGCGAATTCATCCAGACCAACATCGTTGGCACGTTCACCCTGCTGGAGGCCGCTCGCGCCTACTGGGGGGCGCTGGATGAGCCGGCCAAGTCTGCGTTCCGCTTCCTCCACGTCTCTACGGACGAAGTGTTCGGCTCGCTGAGCGAGACCGATCCTCAATTCTCGGAGACCACTCCGTACGCGCCCAACAGCCCGTACTCGGCCTCCAAGGCCGCCTCGGACCACCTGGTCCGCGCCTACCATCACACCTACGGCCTGCCGGTTGTGACGACGAACTGCTCGAACAACTACGGGCCGTATCATTTCCCGGAGAAGCTGATCCCGCTGATCATCGCCAATGCGCTGGGCGGAAAGCCGCTGCCGGTGTATGGCGATGGCCTAAACGTGCGTGACTGGCTCTATGTGGGCGATCACTGCTCGGCTATCCGTGAGGTGCTGGCTCGCGGCCGACTCGGCGAAACTTATAACGTCGGTGGCTGGAACGAGAAGACCAACCTCGATGTCGTACACACGCTCTGCGATTTGCTGGATGAACTCAAGCCCAAGACTGCGGGCTCCTATCGCGACCAGATCACCTTCGTGAAGGATCGTCCGGGACACGATCGTCGCTACGCGATCGATGCCCGCAAGCTGGAACGCGAATTGGGTTGGAAGCCGGCTGAAACATTTGAGACGGGGCTGCGCAAGACAGTGCAGTGGTATCTCGACAACCAGGCATGGGTGCAGGACGTGATGTCTGGTGAATACCGGAACTGGGTGGCAAAGCAATATGCAGCGTAATCCGGTGGTGCCGACTCTTCTCGTCACGGGTTGCAACGGGCAAGTGGGATTCGAGTTGCGCCGCAGCCTGGCGCCGCTCGGCAACGTGGTGGCACTGGATCGCGCGGCCTGCGACTTGACCCGCGCCGATGAATTGCGCCGCGTCGTGCGTGAATATCGCCCCGATGTGATCGTCAATCCCGCAGCATATACCGCTGTGGACAAGGCGGAAACCGAGACTGAACTTGCTTTTGCCATCAATGGCACAGCAGCCGGCGTCCTGGCTGAAGAGGCCAAGGCGCTGGGCAGTCTGCTGGTGCACTATTCGACCGACTACGTTTTCGACGGCACCAAGGACGGCGCTTACGTCGAAACCGATGCCGTCAATCCGCAATCCGTCTACGGCAAGAGCAAGCTGGCTGGCGAGCAGGCCATTGCTGCCACGGGCGCGCAGGCTTTGGTGCTGCGTACTTGCTGGGTGGCGGGTGCCCATGGTGGCAACTTTGCCAAGACCATGTTGCGCCTGGGCAAGGAACGCGACAGCTTGCGGGTCATTGCCGACCAGTTTGGCGTACCGACTACGGCATCTCTCATTGCTGACGTCACCGCACAGATCGTGGCTCGTCACTGGTTGGCCGGGGATCGTCAGGCCTTTGCGAGCGGCGTCTACCACTTGGCCGCAGCAGGCGAAACGACTTGGCACGCCTACGCCACGGAAGTGCTTCGCTACGCGAAAGCACGCGGTGTGGAACTCAAGGCCGATCCCGAACAAATCGAAGCTATTCCTGCTACGGCCTATCCGCTGCCGGCACCGCGTCCGTCCAATTCGCGACTGGACACCACGCGACTGCGGGAAACTTTCGGCATTCATCTACCGGACTGGAAGCAGGGTGTGCATTTCCTGCTGGATCAGATCCTTCCGTAAAAGTGGTCAATATGCGCAAAGGCATCATCCTGGCCGGGGGTTCCGGCACGCGGCTCTATCCCATCACGCGGTCTGTTTCCAAGCAGCTGCTGCCGGTTTATGACAAGCCGATGATTTACTACCCGCTTTCCACGCTAATGCTGGCGGGGATTCGGGACATTTTGATTATCTCCACGCCGGAAGATACGCCACGCTTTTCCGACATGCTGGGGGACGGAAGCAAGTGGGGCATCAATCTGCAGTATGCCGTGCAGCCGTCACCGGACGGCTTGGCGCAGGCGTTCATCATCGGTCGCGAATTCATCGGCAATGATCCATCGACGCTGATTCTTGGCGACAACATTTTTCATGGGCACGACCTCGTCAGTCAGCTTGCCCGCGCGACGGAACAGTCGAGAGGCGCCACGGTTTTTGCCTATCACGTTCAGGATCCTGAGCGTTACGGTGTTGTTGAGTTTGATGAAAAATTCCGAGCGCTGTCCCTGGAAGAGAAGCCGGTGAAGCCGCGTTCCAATTACGCGGTGACCGGACTCTACTTTTACGACAACCAGGTTTGCGATATCGCGGCGGACATCAAGCCGTCGCCGCGTGGCGAGCTGGAAATCACTGACGTCAACAAGCGCTATCTGGAGATGGCGCGGTTGGACGTGGAAATCATGGGCCGGGGGTATGCATGGCTGGATACCGGGACGCATGAGTCGTTGCTGGAGGCGGCTAGCTTTATCGCAACACTGCAGCACCGGCAGGGGCTTATGGTTGCCTGCCCGGAAGAAATTGCGTTCCGAAGTAAGTGGATCAGCGCCGAGGAGGTTGAAGCATTGGCCACCCCGCTGTCGAAAAATGGCTACGGCAAGTACCTGCAGCAAATCATCTCGGAGTCCATCAAATGAGTCTGAACGTCATTCGCACCGCGATTCCGGACGTTATGATTATCGAGCCCAAGGTGTTCGGTGACGACCGCGGGTTTTTTTTCGAGAGCTTCAACGCTCGCCAGTTCGAGGAAGCGACTGGTGTGCAGCGGACATTCGTGCAGGACAACCATTCGCGTTCAGCGCGGGGCGTTTTGCGAGGTCTGCATTATCAAATTAAGAACCCGCAAGGTAAGCTCGTGCGCGTGGTGGCTGGTGAGGTCTTTGATGTCGCCGTAGATATCCGCAGGCGATCCCCGACATTTGGCAAATGGGTGGGCGTCACACTTTCCGCCGAGAATAAGCGCCAATTGTGGGTGCCTGAGGGATTTGCCCATGGTTTTGTCGTGACTTCGGATTACGCGGAGTTTCTGTACAAGACTACCGACTACTGGTATCAGGAGTTCGAGCGCAGCATTGTGTGGAATGATCCGACATTATCGATTGAATGGCCAGTAGCCGATCCGATGCTGGCGGCGAAGGATGCCGCCGGCCAGCATTTCGACGCGGCGGAAGTTTACGAAGGCGCAGTTTGAGTTTGCCCTCTTTCAGCCTGACGTTGGTAGCGAGGAAGATGTGAGTCTGATCCCAATCATTCTGAGCGGTGGCGCTGGTTCCCGGCTCTGGCCGGTATCGCGCGAACACCACCCGAAGCCTTTTATCCGGCTCGCGGATGGGCAGAGTCTGCTGCAGAAGGCTTATCTTCGGGCGGCGGGCTTACCGGAGGTCGCGCATGTCATCACGGTGACCAATCGCGAACTTTTCTTCAAGACAGTCGACGAGTATAGGGAAGTCAGCATCGATGGTGTTCGCACGTCGTTTCTGCTGGAGCCCACTGGGCGCAATACCGCAGCTGCGATTGCCGTAACGGCGCGGCATGTAGCCGATACTTTCGGTGACGACCAAGTCCTGCTTGTGTTGGCCGCCGATCACCTAGTCGCCGATCAAGCAGCATTCGCTGATGCTGTTGAACGTGCCGAAGTGCTTGCGCGCGATGGTCAGATCGTCACCTTCGGGATCCAGCCGGATTCGCCAGAAACCGGCTTTGGCTACATCGAGGCAGATGATACAAAGGTCATGCGTTTCGTGGAGAAGCCAACGCTGGAAAAAGCTCAGGAATATCTTGCTTCGGGGCGATTCCTGTGGAACTCCGGCATGTTCTGTTTTACGGCCGGCAGCATCCTCCGCGAGCTATATCAGCACCGGCCGGACATTCTCGCCGCCGCTACCGAATGCATAGAACGGTCGCATGTCGCAGCCGGCCCCGAGTGGACCCAAATCGACTTGGATGCCGTCGCCTTTCGTGCGGTACCGGAGGAGTCGCTGGACTACGCCGTAATGGAAAAATGTGAGCGTGCCTCGGTGGTGCCTTGCAGCATTGGATGGAGCGATATTGGCTCATGGAAGGCGCTTGGCGACCTTCAGAAGGCCGACGCGCGTGGAAACCGGATCGACGGAGACGTGGTCATGTACGACGTCGAAAATTGTTTCGTGATGAGTCGTGAGCGCCTGGTTGGTGCGGTAGGTGTCGAGAATCTCGTTGTGGTCGATACGCCGGACGCGTTGCTGATCGCTCACAAGGATCGCACGCAGGATGTAAAGCACATCTACGGTGAACTGAAAAAACGCGACCACGATGCCTACAAGCTGCATCGCACCGTGCGCCGACCTTGGGGCGCCTACACTGTGCTCGAAGAAGGTCCGCGTTTCAAGATCAAGCGGATCGAGGTGAAGCCAGGTGCGAGCCTGAGCCTGCAAATGCATCACCACCGCAGCGAACACTGGATCGTGGTGCGAGGCACTGCGAAAGTGGTCAACGGCGAGAAATCGTTTCTGGTCGCCACGGATGAATCAACCTATATCCCCGCGGGACACAAGCACCGCCTGGAGAACCCGGGTGTTGTCGATCTCATCATGATCGAAGTGCAAAGCGGAGACTACCTCGGGGAGGACGACATCGTCCGCTTCGAGGACGTGTATGGACGTATCTGATATGGATATAGCAGTAGCTGGACGCTCGGAGAAGTATCTCGCGGAGCATGCTGGGAACGACGACCTGATCGTAGGCATTCGTTCGGCGCGGATCTGGGGAACCCTGGGCTGGCATGACATCAAGCAGCGGTATCGACGCTCGGTCATCGGGCCATTCTGGTTCACGCTCAGCACGGCAATCATGGTCTTGGTACTCGGGGCGCTGTATTCAACGCTGCTGCACCAGGAAATTCGCGACTATCTTCCATACTTGGCCGTTGGATTGGTGGTTTGGCAGTTCATCGGTGCCGTCGCCAACGAAGGCTGCTTGTCGTTCATTGGGGCGGCGTATCTGATCAAACAAGTTCGGATTCCGCTGACCATTCATGTCTGCCGGATCGCCTGGCGCAATTTCGCGATCTTGTTGCATAGCTTGCCGGTCGTGGTGATCGTGCTGATTGCGTTTGGTCACTGGCCGACTTGGGAATTCCTGTTGGTGCCGCTGGCTCTCGCGCTGTTGTTACTGCACGGCATCTGGTTTGGGGTTGCGCTCGGTGTTTTGTGTGCTCGGTTCCGCGATATTCCCCCGATTATTGGCAATCTGATTCAGGTGGTGTTTTTCTTCACGCCGGTGATGTGGTCACCGGAGATTCTGAAAGAGCGCAGTTGGGTGGCGGAGTACAACCCGCTGTACCACCTGATCGAAACGGTTCGTGCACCGATCACCGGGCGCCCCGTCCATTGGGAGTCATGGGCATGGTCAATCGGTCTGCTGGTGTTTGGTTTTGCGGTCGCACAGTTGCTGATGCGCCGTTATCGCAACCGTGTTCCTTACTGGCTTTGACACCGTGAGTTCATATATCAGTGCCCGGGAAATCTCGGTTTCGTTTCCCATCTACGAAAACTCGCATCGTTCACTCAAGAAGACCGTGTTGAACCTCACGACCGGAGGCCGGATCGGTCGGGATGCGGGCAATCACGCGGTAGTAACAGCGCTGGATCAACTGAGTTTTCGCTTTGGTGACGGCGAGCGAATAGCTTTGGTTGGTCACAATGGCTCTGGCAAGACCACGCTGTTGCGCACCCTGTCTGGAGTCTACGCGCCCGTGAGCGGTGTGCTGGAAACACAAGGCAAAATTGCCTCGCTGCTCGACGTGTCGATGGGGCTAGACCCTGATGCAACAGGCTTCGAAAACATTTATCTTCGCGGCATTCTTGATGGCCTGAAGCCCGCAAAGATCCGCAGCAAGATCGATGAGATTGCCGATTTCAGCGAGTTGGATGAATACCTGAACTTGCCGGTGCGGACGTATTCGAGCGGCATGATGCTGCGCCTTGCGTTCGCCATATCGACGAGTGTCGAGGCTGACATCCTGATCATGGATGAATGGTTGAGTGTCGGTGATGCCGCTTTTGCCGAGAAGGCTGAGAAGCGGCTCGCGGCGCTGGTTGACAATGCATCGATTCTCGTCGTTGCCTCACATGATCCGAACATGGTGCAGCGGATTTGCACTCGGCGCATCGAGATGCAGCATGGCAGGATCGTATCCGATACCCCGATTGTTTCCGCTAAGGTAGAAGTGACGGCGCAGGAGGCGGTCTGACGTCCAGACGGACGGCCAGGACCGGCGAACCCGCGGCGATGTTGCTGACCACGGAACAGCAGAGTTGAATGACATGACTGATTGCGGTCGCGGGTATGTGCCAGGCGCCAGCAGTGAGTTGTAAGCCCCAATTGAACCAAGATGCGAGCTGATCATCCTTTGCTCCAGTATGGCGAGACTTTTCTCGCACAGCAGCCGTTGAAACTGGTTAAGGGCATCGTGGGCGGCTATGTTGCCTATCCGATTGCCCATCATATGGAGCGACGCAGTGTGACCGCGAAGGTTGCTGAACTCCGCAACCATTACAAGTTACCGTTCTCGCAACGTCGCGCCTTAGCGTTTGAGCGGTTGCGTGACATCCTGCGCTTTGCTGGCGCAGAGGTGCCGTACTACCGAGATCTGTTCCGGGCGCTCTCATTCGATCCCGACAGGGTCAATGATGTGCGTCAACTCGAGGAGATCCCCTACCTGACGAAGGACATCATCCGAGAGCAAGGCAACCGGTTGCTCTCAAGGCCGCTTGAGGGTGTCCGCCATCACGCTTGCAAGACGGGGGGGTCCACAGGCCTGTCGTGCACAATTTTCTACGATCAGCCCGCGGCCGACCATTCCTCGGCCGTGACGTATTTCGCCCGCCAGGCGATCGGCAAGCGGCGCCATCGTTCGGAGCTGCACTTCGCTTGCCGTTTTCCCAACGATCCAATTCCGCAATGGCCGTCGCGCGAAGACTTCAAATGCTTCGCAATGAACCGCACCAATATCTTCTTCGACCGTATCGATGATGTCGGCCTGGAGGAAATCTGGACAACCCTGAAGCGACGCAAGCCTTATCTCGTGCACGCGCATCCGTCAACGATCCATGCGTTGGCTGCCTATGTTCAACGTCGGTATGGCGGCGGGAAAGCATTCGCCGTGTTCGAGTCGAGCGGCGAGTTGCTCGAGGCAAAGGCGCGCGAACTGATTGCGTCGGCATTGCGTTGCCGCGTGGTGGATCGTTACGGCCTCGCCGAACTCGGCGTGATGGCTTATGAATTGAATGGTTCCGGAGCGGGCTTGCAGGTCCTCGAGTCGGAAGGCTGGCCCGAGAGTCGGCCGGTTTCTGACAACCCTGATGGCGCACATGAACTTGTCTTTACCGGTTTTCGCAACAAGCTCATGCCGTTGATTCGTTATGCCACCGGCGACCTTGCTACCGTTGAAGAGCGTCCTGACGCGTTCGTTCTGACCAACGTCACAGGCCGTATCCATGATGTCGTCCCAATCAACGGTGTCGACTACCCGACTCATCACATTCAGGACATTCTCGATCATCGAGTTGGCGGAATTCAGGAGTTCCAGATCGATTTGCGCACAACGCCACCGACGCTGCGGCTGGTGCTCGAACCGTGGGCTAATCCGGACGAGACTCGGCAGAAACTCAGGACGTTTTGGCCTTCGGGATTCGATGTTGCCTTCGTCGGGCATGAGGACTTCGTGCGCGTAGGGAGCCGCGCAAAGTTCAGGCACGTGGTGACTGCATGATTGGCGTATTGTTCGGGCAACCGTCGAGCACAGCGGGCCGGCTTGTTGCCGCGGCACTGGGCCGATCGGTCAGCCGCACGCAAGTCGCGCTGGCAGGACATGGTGGACTCGATGCCGGTTATCCGATACTGGCTGCTGTCGATTTGGCAGATTCCTGGGGGGACTTGCTGGTCGGATGGCTGCGCGGCGGGAGCCGGAAGCTGATCCTCTTCGGCACGGTTCCCGGTGTATTGGCAGACAGTCTCGGCTGGGCATCCGCAGAATGGCCGGTGTCGCTGCGAGAAGCGAGCCGAAGCCAGTCGGCCCCAAGCCGTGCCTGGCGCGCCAGCGCAGCGACTGTGGCCTATGGCGAGCGAGCCAAAATTCTGGGCGGCGCCAAGTGGGTGCGAGCCTTCGAACGGTTCGATTTCACCGACGAGTGGAATAACTTGGGCTTCGGCGCAATCCGCGCGGATGGTTCGCCCTGGGCAGTGTCTCGTGCGATGGACGCAGGTGCCGATGAAATTGCCGCTGTCAGTGTTGATGGCGTTCGGGCCGGTTCATATGCGGCTTTGGGGGAGTTGGACGACGCGAGCGTGTTGTGGTTCAACCGTCCCGTCGGGCCTTGCGATTCATTCGAATGGCGAATTGTTGAGGCGTTTCTCGCGAACCATCGCGCGGAGACGTTGCCATGCCAACCAGTTTTGAGCGAGATTCCGTGGGGCTACGATGCTGCGATCACATCGCGGCTGGATTGCGACGAGGACGTGGAATCCGCGCGCCCATTGCGGGACGCCTATCTGGAGATGAACGTGCCGTTCAGCCTCGCAGTTCACACGAGCAATCTGTCCGATCCCCGCAACATTCCGCTGCTTCACGAGCTGCTGCGTGAAGGCGGAGCAATTCTGTCGCACACAGCCACGCATGCCCCAAATTGGGGTGGCAGTTACGAGGCCGCGTTGCAAGAAGGCTCGCAGTCGGTTATCCGCATCCGTGAGGCGACAGGACACCATGTGCACTACGCCGTTTCACCGTTCCACCAGTCACCTGGCTATGCGCTTCACGCGCTGGCGGACGTAGGTTATCAAGGTTGCATTGGGGGCATCATCCGCAATGATCCCGAATTCAATCTCGCACGCGGAGGCGAACTTGCCGGGTTGCCGGTCGGCTTCGTCGGTCACAGCCAGCAGTGCATGCTGCACGGCGAATGCATGTTGGCGGAAGGCGATCCGCTGGCGATCTTTAAGCAGGCATTTGATTCTGCCCGGGATGTCGGCACATTGTTTGGCTATCTCGATCATCCGTTCTCCACTCGCTACGCTTATGGCTGGCAGGATGAGCAGACTCGGATTGACACGCATCGCGCACTAATTGCCTATATCCGTCAGTCGAGCGAAAGGCCGCTCTTCCTGAATGAGGATATTGCTATGGACTTCCTGCGCGCCAAGGCGTTGACGCAGGTCGTTGCGAAAGACGATGGCTATAGCATCGCGGCAGCACCGTTGCGTGTCCGCGATCTCGAACTCTCGGTCGAATACAAGGGCCATCGCTTGCAGGTATCAAAGGAGTTGTGGTTGTCATGAAGGTCATGGTCGTCGTGGGCACGCGCCCGGAAGTCATCAAGCTTGCTCCGGTGATTACTGCTCTGCGTCCGCTGGTTGACACTATTGTGTGCAGCAGCGGCCAGCACCGCGAGATGCTCGAGCACGCTATGTCTTTTTTTTCGCTCAAGGCCGATCTGCGGTATGACGCGATGGTTCCCGGTCAGTCACTGAATGCGTTGACTGCGCGTCTGATGGAGCAGTTTGATAGGGCATTGGAGCAAGTGCAACCGGATTGGGTGCTCGTGCAAGGAGACACGACCACGGCGCTATGCGCAGGCTTGGCAGCTTTCCATCATGGGGTCAAGGTCGGGCACGTGGAGGCAGGCTTGCGCACCGGCGACCTTGCGAGCCCGTTTCCGGAAGAGGCGAACCGAAGTCTGCTTGGCCGCATTGCCACGCTGCATTTCGCACCGACGGCGCGCGCGAGAGAGAGCCTTCTTCGCGAAGGTGTTCGCGATGACACGATTGTTGTGACCGGCAATACGGTTGTAGACGCCATTAACGCAGTGCGCCGGAGCTGGGACGTAGCGCCACCGCCGGTGCCGGCAGAGCTTGCTGCGCTGGAGAGCGAAGTCCCTCAGGTTCTCGTGACCTGCCATCGTCGGGAGAATCATGGAGAGGTGTTGCTCGCTATCTGCGGGATGCTCAGACGCCTCTGTGCACGATATCCGGATCATCGGTGGGTGTTCCCGGTTCACTTGAACCCAAAGGTTCGGAAGCCGGTGCTCGAAGAGTTGTCGGGCATTGCGAATCTCGTGCTGCTCGACCCGGTTGACTATCCGACCAGTCTCTATCTGATCAGTAGAAGTGTGCTGGTTGTTAGCGATTCTGGGGGGATCCAGGAGGAGGCCCCCACGTTTGGCGTGCCTACAGTTGTCATGCGCGACGCAACCGAGCGAATGGAAGGTATCGATGCTGGCTATGCGACGTTGGCCGGGCGGTCCGATATCAGCATTGAGCAGGAAGTTATTCGTTGGCTCGAAGAGCCCGCGCGCCGGGCGTCACTGGTGGCCAGAAGCAATCCCTACGGCGATGGTCGCGCCGCGGAGCGGATTGTGGCGAGCCTGACTGGACAACCAATGGAGGCGTTCCTTGGGTAGCCATCAAGCGTCCGGCGCCGTTGGCGATTGCGTGCTGTTCTCGACGGCCGATTGGGACGAGCCATACTGGACCAACAAGCAGCACATGGCGCGCGTTTTTGCGCGTATGGGCTGGCGCGTCCTCTATGTGGAGAGCGTTGGGCTCCGTGCGCCACGCATGGCGAGCCAGCGCGACTGGGGTCGCCTCTGGCGCCGGCTGTGGCGAGGTGTGCAGTCAATATTGATCGGCGCACCCAGGCGCGATAACAATATATGGGTGTTTTCGCCATTAGTGGTGCCGGCGCTTCATCACTGGCCGCTGGTTCGCCGCTTCAATCAGGCATTGCTGAGCATTGGCATTGGGCGCTTCGTGAGCATGCTCGGCTTTAGTAAGCCCCTGGTCTGGACATATCACCCGTTTATGATGGATGCCGTTGGCGCGCTGCAGCGTGGAGCGCTCGTCTACCATTGCGTTGATGACCTGGCTGCTATTCCAGGAGTCGATGTGGACGCATTCAGCACCGCTGAGCGTCGCCTGCTGGCTGGTTGCGATGTGGTGTTCGCCACAGCAATGTCGCTGAAGGAACGATGTGAGCCATTCAATGCTAACACGCACTTTCTTGCCAACGTTGTAGACGCTCAACATTTCGGGAGGGCGCTCGAACCAGGGCAGTTGCCAGCAGAACTGATTGATGTTCCCGAACCGCGTGTCGTTTATCACGGCGTGCTTTCCGACTTCAAGGTTGATTTCAGTCTGCTTCTTGCGGCAGCACGCGCTCGGCCTGACTGGCAGTGGGTCTTCATCGGGGAGGAACGTGAGGGCCAGCGTAGTGAGTTGGTCGCGGAACTTGCGCAACTGGCCAATGTGCATTTTTTGGGTTACCGCAGCTATGCACGATTGCCGGACTACCTTCGCGTCATGCAAGTTGGTTTGCTGCCGTCACTGATTAATGACTACACGAAGTCCATGTTCCCGATGAAGTTTTTCGAGTACCTTGCGGCCGGCCTGCCAGTCGTTTCGACGCCCCTCGCGTTTACCGAGGCACGTTTGAACGGCCTCGAAGTTGGCGCGGATGTCGACAGCTTTATCGCCGCAATTGAAAAGCAGCTTGCACGTGGCAGGTTGAGCTGCGATGAGTCATGTCGTTTCGTCGGCGACAATACCTGGGACGCCCGTACCATCAAGATGCTCGAAACGGTACGCAGTCTGGAGGGTCACGCATGACGCCTGCTTTTTCCCCCCGACGTGCTGGCGCTGGTGGCGCAGCAGCAAGGCCGCTTCGCGTGCTGCACATCTATCGCACTTATTTTCCGGATCCTCCGGGCGGCCTTCAGGAGGCTATCCGGCAAATCGCCCTGTCCTGCTCGGAACGGGGAATCGAATCGCGAATTTTCACCATGTCGCCGACACCGGAGCCGCAATTGGTGAGCTTGCCTGAGGGGCAAGTGGTTCGTGCCAGGTCGTGGGCAGCACCGGCTTCCTGCGATCTCGGTGGGCCCCACTCCCTACTTCGTTTTCGCGAGCTCGAGCGTTGGGCCGATGTGCTTCACTTTCACTTTCCCTGGCCGTTCGGCGACGTGCTGCGCATGCTGGGCCGAAGGAACAAGCCGGCGGTGATGACCTATCATTCAGATATCGTCCGCCAGCGGTACCTGGGGATGCTATACAGGCCGCTAATGCGACGAATGCTCGACTCGATGGACGCGGTCGTCGCGACGTCCCCCACATATGCACGCACGAGCCCTGTGCTCGGGGCGATGGTGAAAAAGGGGCTGCTGCATTCGATTCCGCTTGGTATCGGGGATTATGCAAATACGACGCCCACATCGAACGACGCGGCGTTGCTTGAGCGCTTTGGAATTGATGACGATTGCGCCGGCGCCCCGGTTTTCCTGGCGCTGGGGGTGCTTCGCTACTACAAGGGCCTTCACACGCTAATAGAAGCCGCACGCGATGTGCCGGCAAGGATAGTGATCGCAGGATCCGGCCCCGAAATGGAACGCCTGAAGGCGCTGGCGGTGCAGCATCGCGCCGAGCGGGTTGTATTTGCCGGACAGGTTTCCGACGCGGAGAAGATCGCACTATTGCGCCGTTGCCGTGCACTCGTGCTGCCATCGCATCTTCGATCAGAAGCTTTCGGCATGGTACTAGTTGAAGCTGCGATGTTCGGAAAGCCAATGGTTTGTTGCGAGGTAGGAAGTGGCACATCGTTCGTGAATGAGCATGGCGTGACCGGCCTTGTGGTTCCGCCGGAGGCACCCGTTGAACTTGCCGCGGCGCTGCGCCGGTTGCTGGCTGATTCGGAATCCGCCGCGAAGATGGGCGAGGCCGCGCGCGAACGATATTTGCGCTTGTTTTCAGGCGCGGCGCTTGGCAAGGCTTATGACGATCTATATCGGAAGGTCGCTCAGACGCGTTACGTCGCGCACAGGTTCACTGATGCAAGCGGGGCAGAGGGCTCATGTTGACCAGCGATGCCGAACATTCGGCAAGCCTGACTGTGATGTCGGCGGCGGGTGCGGAGGCTGCTCAGACTGACGGAACCGGCTGTGTGCACCATGCAATCAAAAGCGCGTGACCCGCGTGGTCGCTGCCGCGGTGAAGAGTACTACGAATGAAGGCACTATTTACGACCTATCCAATGGCATTCCACACTCCTGGCGGTGGGGAAATCCAGTTGCTGGCATACCAACGCAACCTTCCGCGCTTTGGTATCAACGTCACGTTGTTTGACCCCTGGAATCCACGCTTCCTCGATCACGAACTGGTTCATTTCTTTTCGTGTGTGGGCGGGTCCGTCCATTACTGCAATTTTGTCCGGCAACTGGGCTTGCCGCTGGTCGTGTCCTCCAGCTTGTGGGTTACCGAAGAGACCGCACACCTGTATCCGATGGCCGAGATCGCACACCAGTTTTCGTTGGCCGATCGTGTCATCGCGAACTCCGAGATTGAATGCGACACGCTCGCGCGCGTATTCGACCAGCCCCGCGAACGCTTTGTCTCTGTGCTCAACGGTGTAGAGCCGATGTTCTATGAGGAGGTTTCGCCTGATCTGTTCCGCGAGCATTTCGACATTGGCGGTGCCTTTGTGCTCAATGTAGGGAATATTGAGCCGCGCAAGAACCAGCTTTCGCTGGTGCGGGCGATGAAAGCTTTCCCGGAGCGCAAGCTCGTTCTGATTGGCCATCAGCGCGATCCGGCCTACGCTCGCCAATGCCTGGAGGAAGGCGGCAACCAGGTGGCCTATTTAGGCCCCCTCCCACATGATTCCCTGCTGTTGCGCTCGGCCTATGTGGCATGTGATGTGTTCTGCCTGCCAAGTACGCTTGAAACACCTGGCCTGGCTGCCCTGGAGGCCTACGCAGCGGGCTGCCGTATTGCTGTGACCCAAGTTGGGTCGACATTTGAGTATTTCGGCGACGACGTGGCCTATCTGGATCCGAACGATACCCAGAGTATCGTTCGGGCGCTCCTCGCCGCCATCGGCGGTTCACTCGGATACAGCCAGCATACCGCAACGCGGGACTTTCGCTGGTCTGCTGTGCTCGAACCCATGGCGACAATCTATAGCTCTGTGATCAAGAAATGAAATTCCAACTGAAAGCATTCAGGAACGTCGAGTCCGCCACGGAACCCGCGTTCCAGTGGCAGGCAATCACCGGAGATCCTCAATTCCTGATAGAGGGCTGGGAGCAAATGCGAGAGCACGTGGTGCGGTTCTCATTCAGGCTCGCCACCAAACACCTGCGCCGTTCACCTTGCGTGCTCTATGTGGATGTCGGTGCGGGGCTGTCTGAACAGGGTGCTATCTACTTTAATGTTGATCCGGATGGTTTCGTGGATCAGGAGATTGCTTTCCCTGCGTCGCTGAATGGCTTGCGCTTCGATGCGGTCTCCCATCCGGGCTTGTTCTCGGTGCTCGATCTGCGTATCGAGATTGTCGGCGGAGCCAATCAAGCCTGCTCCGACTCACGGCGCATAGTTGTGACGGATGACAGTACTGGCGATGGCTCGAACTGGGCGGGCAATCAGGTTGAGCTGAGCTATGAGCGCTGGATCGAGAACAATGAGCCGTCGCCATCCAACTTTCCGCGCTATCGCGAAGGCGCTGCGAATTGGCCCCATCAGCCACTGATCAGCATTGCAATGCCGGTCTACAACACGCCCGAGCAATGGCTTCAGAAGGCGATCGAGTCCGTTGTCGCGCAGGTCTACGATCGCTGGGAGCTTTGCGTCGCAGACGACAGTTCGACCGAACCACATGTTCGCGAAATGCTCGACGCCTATGCCGCTCGCGATTCGCGCATTAAGGTGACCTACCGCGAAACCAACGGTCACATTAGTGCGGCAAGCAATACCGCACTCGAGATGGCTACGGGCGAGTACATCGGCCTGCTGGATCATGACGACGAATTGCATCCGCTTGCGCTGTTCCACATGGTCGAGGCGATCAACGCCAGGCCGGATGCAGTGCTGATCTACAGCGACGAGGATAAGATTTCCGTAGATGGTGTCCGCTCGGAGCCTTACTTCAAGTGCGATCTCAATTATGCGCTCTTCCTGAGCCAGAACATGATCTGCCACTTCTCTGTCTACAAGGCTGCCGCATTGCGTGAAGTGGGAGGGTTCCGCGTAGGCTTCGAGGGTGCGCAGGATTACGACTTGTCGCTGCGCGTGATGGATGCCTACGGCCCGCAAGCCGTGCTCCATGTACCGAGGGTCTTGTATCACTGGCGACTGATTCCACAGAGCACAGCGTCAAGCCACGAGGTCAAGCCTTATGCGTCGAATGCTGCGCAGCGCGCGATCGGCGAGCATCTCGTACGCATAGGCGTGTCGGGCACGGTAGAGCCCGCACCGCGAGCGAGCGGCTTTAACAAGGTTGTCTATTCCCTGCCGGAAGAGTTGCCACGCGTGGAGATCATCATCCCGACGCGCGATGCCGCAGTTCTCGTGCGCCAGTGTGTCGATTCGATACGCGAGAAGACTACGTACGAGAACTATGTGATCACGATCATCGACAACGGCTCGACCGAGCAGGCGACATTCGACCTGTTTGCATCCTATGCCGGTGACGCACATATCCGCGTTTCACGCGACGAGTCACCTTTTAACTATTCGAGAATCAATAACCGCGTAGCGTTGGCGAGCAAGGCGGACTTCATCTGCCTGATGAATAATGATATCGAAGTTATTGCCACGGACTGGCTTACCGAGATGGTGTCGTTAGCGTTTCAGGACAAGGTCGGGGCGGTAGGCGCCAAGCTGCTCTATCCCGATGATACGGTTCAGCACGCCGGCGTGATCGTCGGGTTGGGTGGTGTGGCCGGGCATTCGCACAAGCACTCGCCGCGCCACGCCCCTGGTTATTTCTATCGGACACTGCTACGCAGTGACATGAGCGCCGTAACGGCCGCCTGCCTGCTGATTCGTACTTCGATTTACAAGGAAGTTGGCGGTCTCGACGAGCAATTGGAAGTCGCATTCAACGATGTTGACTTCTGCCTACGTGTGCAGCAGGCAGGCTATCGCAATGTGTGGACGCCGTATGCCGAGCTCTATCATCACGAATCGGCGTCGCGCGGATATGAGGATACGCCCGAGAAGAAGGCGCGCTTTGACCGCGAGATTGCGTTCGTCAAGTCTCGCTGGGGTGAGAGACTCCTGAATGACCGCTGCTATTCCCCAAATCTCACTCTGGATTCTGAAGATTTCGCGATTGCTATGTATTCGCGCGTCCCCGGATCAAACTGAACCCACATGGCGTCAAACATTACCGGTTGGCTTGCCGAATACCGACATCCCCTCGAAAGTGCACCGTTCGCGTTGCCAAGCGCGATCTATTTCCTAATTAAATTCCGGGCTGACCTTGCGCAGTTTGAAAGTCGCACCGTTCGTGGGCGGATGGAACTGTATTTCTGGTGGAAGGCGCTCGGCCGAAAGGACTATCCGGACTTCGATTGGGAACTCCGCGAACAAGACGTGACCTTTCTGCGTCAATTCGATGGCAAGACTTTAATAGAGCAATTTCCGGAGAGCGTAGCGCTATGGCTACGCAGTTCGGAACCGGATGTTCTTGAGCCGGAGCCGCTGATTCTCGCGTTGAGCGAGCGTCGCCCCATCGCCGGTAGCGGCATGGAAGAGTTCCCGCGTTTTCTGGACCTGATCATCAACAGCCGGCCGGACTTGTTCCGGACATTGGATCTGTCCACATTTGCCGGTCAACTTGCGGCAATGAATTGGTGGGAATCGCATGGACGCGACGAGTACCCGCGCCTCAATTGGACGTCGACTTCGATATGGCGACACCTAAATGAGCCTGCCGGAGTTCCGACGGCGCTGGGGATGCCTGCGCCTCGATTTCTTCCGCTGCTTCTTGCCGAACGGCCAGACCTCAAGCCTGCACTAACGATGAACACGCTGCTTGGCATGTTCGCATGTGTGGAGTGGTGGGAGCGGCATGGAAAGCAAGAGTATCCTCGTCTCAGTTGGTCCACTGCGGGCATCTGGACCGGGATGAATGAGATCGATAGCATCGATTCACAGACGGGGCTGCGACTACCCCGTTTTCTCAAAGCTCTGTTGGCCGAACGTACGGACTTACCGATTTCCATGACAACGAACTCCCTGAGGGGGCTGTTCGAATGCGCGAACTGGTGGGAGCGCCATGGCCGACTTGAGTATTCGAAACTCGCTTGGAGCACAGGGCCTCTTTGGAACTATCTGAGTCGGGTGGTTGAAGACACGACGGCTGTTTTGAGACTGCCGCGTTTCCTGAGTGTTCTCATTGATCTGCGTGCCGATTTGCGGAACACGATGCATACAGATACAGCGAGTGGGCAGTTGGCGTGCTACGAATGGTGGAACAGTCACGGCCGCAATGAATATCCGATGCTCGAATGGTCGAACGCCGGCCAATGGGAGCAGTTGCTAGAGCCATATCAGGCGGATGATATCCCCACGCCGTTGCCCAAATTTCTGTATGCGATGTGGCGTGAGCGTATGGACTTACAAGCCGCTTTCGATCTAAGGGGCAAGGAAGGCGTGAGCGGACTCGTGCATTGGTGGCAGAGTACCGGACGGGGAGAGTACAACGCATTGGCTGGTGCAGATATTCAGTTCGACAACCAGCGGGGTCAGTATGTAGCAATGGCCACGCAGCGCCTCGGTGCATTTCCTCTTGGCGTCAATATTATTGGCTTTCCTCAGGGCTCACTTGGTTTGGGCGAGGACGCGCGAACTGCTGCGCGGGTGTTCGAACGACTGCAGATTCCGGTGGTGCTTGTTAACGCGCCAATGGTGGGACCGGCAAAGCGAGACCACTCCGCCGATCATTTGCTCAGCGCCGATCTGCGCTATGGCGTGACCCTGTTCTGTCTGCCGCCACCGGAGATGGTTCGTCTTGCGCTCGAAGGCGGCCGCCGTATCATCGATTCCAATACATACAAGATTGGAGCATGGCCATGGGAGTTGCCCCATTGGCCCCAGGCGTTTGGCCAGGTGCATGGCTTTGTGGACGAAATTTGGGCACAGAGTCGATTCGTCGAGGCGGTCTATAAGCGTCTTGGTCATTCGCGCGTTGTCCACATGCCGATGGCCGTTGAGATTCCAAAGCCAGTAAATCCGAATCGTCGGCGTTTTGAGATGGCTGAAGATCGCTTTCTGTTCTATCTGATGTTTGACGGCAACTCCTGGCTCAGCAGGAAGAACCCGATAGCGGGCGTACAGGCTTTCCAGAAGGCATTCGGTTCGGACAGCGAACCAGTCGGCCTTGTGATCAAGGCAATGAACGTGCGTGACTCGGATCCGACCTGGCAAGATGTCCTACGGATGGCGGAAGCAGATCCACGCATTCAGATCGTATCGGAACATATGAGCCGACAGGATTCAGTCGATTTCATGGCCACTTGCGATGCATACATCTCGCTTCACCGAAGCGAGGGATTTGGGCGGGTGATCGCCGAAGCCATGGGTCTGGGCCAACCGGTCGTAGCGACCAATTTTTCCGGCAATGTCGATTTCTGCGATCAGCAGACTTCGTACCTTGTGGACGGAGAACTCGTTCCGTTGCATGCTGGCGAGTATCTGTTCAGTGAAGGCCAGTACTGGTGTGATCCAGACGTATCGGTCGCCGCTCAGCAGCTTCGCCGCCTTTATGAAAATCCCAAGGAGCGAGCGCGCATTGCGGCTGCTGGTCAAGCGCGCATCAAAGACAGTTACTCGCTTGCCGCGGTCGCACGCGCTTACGAGACGCGCTTGAAAGCCATCGTTGCGGAAGGTGGAGTACTAGGGGAGCAGCAATGAGGCTGATGATCTGCGCTATCGACATCTTTGTCGGAGACGCCGTTGGCAATCACTGCCTCGGTATTGCGCGTTGCGCGCAGCGGTCGGGCTGGGAGGTGCGGTTGTACGCGCGCAATTTCGATATTGGCGTCGCGGATATTCGCCCAATAAGTGCCTTGTTCGACGAGATCGCACCTGAGGATATATTGCTGGTGAGCTATTCCATTGTCGATCCGCAGCTCGACAGGCTGCTGGCGCTTCCGAATCGAAAGGCCTGCTATTTTCATGGTGTCACGGATCCGGCGTTGCTTCGCGAATTCGAACCAGTGACGGCCGAGTATTGTGAGCAAGCGATTGCGCAGCTACCCAAGCTTGTGGATTTCGATCTGGTAGTCGCGAATTCCGCATATATCGCTGGAGGATTGGCGCCATATATGGATTTGGGCGCGATCGAAGTTATTCCACCGGTCTTCGCGGACCTCCCAGCATTTGCAGTAGAATGCGCGCCGCGCCATGAAAATGGGCGTTTTAATATGCTGGCACTTGGACGGGTGGTGCCGCACAAGCGGATCGAGGACTCTATCAGGGTATTGGCGTGCGCTGTGACCGATGGCCTCGATGCGACGCTTTCCATTGTTGGTACGGCGCCGAATCATGAGTATACGAAGTCACTGCTAAAGCTCTCCAGGGATCTAGATGTGCTTGCTCGCGTCGATTTTACAGGCATGATCGACGATGCAGATATGCTGTCGAGCTACGACAAAGCATCGATTCTCCTGTCGATGAGTCGTCATGAGGGGTTCTGCATTCCAGCGCTTGAGGCGATGTACCGGGGCATTCCCGCCGTTGTGAGGGCGGGACATGCAGCGGCGGAGGTCGTGGGCGATACAGGCTTGGTCGCGGATGTCGACGCCACGCCAGATCGGATCGCCGAATCGATCCTGTCGCTGCGTCGAGGGGAACAGTGGCGCGAGTTGCAGCGGCGTGCACGGGCGCGTGCCGAGGGCATTTTGAATGCTTGCAACGACGAGCGCTGGTCCACGCTCTTGAACACAATTGGACAACGAGCTTAAGATGAATTCCCCACCCAAGATACTGGTCACGACGTACCACTCCGCCTTCTTGGTCCGGGGTGGTGGCGAGTTTGAGATAGTTAGTTTGGTCGACAGCTTGAAGAAGCAGGGCTATATCGCTGATATATACGGTCCGTTTTCGCAGTCGCTTGACCGCTATGATGTCGTGCTCCATTTCTCCGTCCATGGCGGTGGACTTGAGTTGCTCCGTTCTGTGGCAGCAGCGGGTAAGCCGATTGTCCTGTGGCCGAACCTATGGGCCGACGAACTGCATCCGCCGCCAAGCGGTTTGATTGCTGAACATGTGGCGCTTGCCAAAGTCATCGTTTTCAAATCGATCGCTGAGAAGGAGCATTTTTGCTCGCGCTATGCGGTGCCAGAGGGGAAGATTCGCTTTGTACCGGCGGGTGTCGACCAGATCTTTTCCAAGAATGCGCCGGACCGACTATTCCGCACAATGTACGGACTTGAGAAGTATGGCATCTGGTTTGGTGTGATTGAGCCTTCTAAGAACCAGCTAACCGCTATACGCGCGCTTCGGGACTGTGGCATGCCACTTGTGTTCGTCGGACGCTATCGAGACCGTGAGTACTACAACGCCTGCCGGCGCGAAAGCCCATCGAACTTTCTGTTTATTGAAGGATTGCCTTACCGATCCGAGGTGATGCGGGCCGCGCTCCAGGAATGTAGTTTTTATGTCGAAGTCTCCAAAGAGCCGCCGGGACTGTCGGCAATAGCTGCGGGCCTGTCGGGTTGCCGGCTGGTGCTGACCAAATCAGACTGGGCGCGTGAGCATTTCGACAGTTTTGCTCAATTGGTGGATCCCGACTCGACCGAGTCAATCCGCGAGGGCGTTGAGGCCGCCATTCGTGCTCCCGCACAAACCGATGTGCAACGCGAACATCTTCGCCGGCACTGCCTGCCTGCGGCAATCGTACCGTTGCTGGATGTTTTCAATGAGGTGGTTGAGGCGCCATGAGGCTTTATTTGTTCCGACACGGCCTGTCTGAAGCCAATATCGCGCGGCGCGTGACGGGTACGCCGGAAGACCCCTTGTCTGCCCAGGGCGTGAATCAGGCGCGCGCAATGGCGCCATGGATCGAGGCCGCTGCGATTTGCCCCGACCGCTTCCTGACTAGTCAGTGGAGGCGTGCGCAAGAAACCGCGAGGCTTCTGTTCCCGACGGCCGAGTGGGAAATCGATCCCCGGCTCGGCGAAACCGACGCCGGCGCGGTTGCCAATGCGCCACTTGACAGTTTTTTGCACGACTATCCCGATTTCTACTCGGACTATCGTAATGCCTATCCGGGCGGCGAGTCGCATGCCACCTTGAACGAGCGGGTGCTTGACTGGCTTCATTCATTGCGCGTGCAGGGCATATCCGATACCGCGGCAAGCGAGATCGCTGTCGTCTCGCACTCCGGGCCAATCGCCTGCTTGCTCCAGCAGGCGCTTTCGATCGGGATGGAGAGATTTCCGGCATTACTGCCGGCTCATGCGAGCCTCACCATACTGGACTGGAACGTGGGTTCCGACTTGCCGGTGCTACGTGGGTTCTCGTTGATGCCGCCTGAAGCGCTGGCTTCCATGTCCATGAGCAGTGCGAGGAAAGGCTAATGATGAAAGTCCTTGCGCTACAGCGCGTATCCCATGTCGCCGCTGATGCGCTCTCGCTATCAGTTGAGGCGCGGATGACTGAGACGCTTGACTTCCTTTCCGACAAGGGTATGTTGACATTCGCCGCGATCGCGGAGAACCATGAGCGAGTCGATTCCGCACTCGAATGGGCTGATGCGCTGACCCTGAGCAAGCACAGTTCGCCGGCGGCCGTTGCCGTGGCGCGCCGTGCACGGGAGAGAGGAGTACGCATTGTCTATGATGTTGATGACTGGATTTTCTCGTTCCCTTCGTACAGCAACGCGACCAAAGTTGCCAAACAACTCGACGGTATCCGCGAGTTGATGTCACTGGCAGATGTCGTGACGGTGGCCAATCAGAACTTGCTCGATCACATTGGAGAGTATTGCGCCCGGCCGATCCTGATGCCGAACGGCATGTACGTCGAGAAGTATATTGCGGAGAACCACGCGGGTGCGGTCCGCGAACTGCAACCGCCACGCATCGTATTCACCAACGCGGACCTGATCAAGGTCAACAATAGCAAGGCCGTGCTGTTGCGCGTGCTGCAAGACTTCTTCCATCAGCATCCGGATTACTTGCTTGATTTCTACGGAGATCCGTTCCCCGAGATCTTCTCGCTTCCATTTCTGCACTACACAAGTCGAAAGCAATATCCGGACTACGTGCAGGCGCTGATCGCGGGTGGCTACGTTTTCTCGATCACCCCGCTTGGAGGGGCGGAAGACCCTGACAGCCTGTTCTTCAATAGCTGCAAGAATCCGTTCAAGTACCTGAACTATGGCACGGCTCGGGTGCCTGGCATCTATTCGCGCAGCCCGATCTATGAGGACTGCGTCAAAGACGGCGAAACAGGCCTGCTGGTCGACAATACCTACGAGAGCTGGCTCGATGCGATGGAGCGGATGGCCGCTGACGCGAGCCTGCGCAACAGGATCCGGGGCGATGCATTCGACGATGTCTGCCGTTCACACCACATCAGTCGCAGCGCTGAGATTCTTCTTGCTTTGCTAGGCAATGGTTGAGTATCAATCCATAGCGGCGAGCGCCGGCCAGGTCGGACTGTACGAGCCGCTCTATCGACCGGATCAGGTTTCGTCGAGTGACTTGTTGATTCCGCTGGAGATGCGTGACAACTCACGGCCGGACTGGCGCGAATTTGCAATTCTTGTATCGATGTACAAGCAGGGCATTCATCGACGGCACGCAGCGACAGGGCTCATTTCGCCAAAGTTCGGCCTCAAGTCGCGCGTTGGCCTTGAGTCATTTGTTGCATTCGTCCACGCCCATGTGGGAGATGACGTCAGTTTCGTCAATCCATTCCCCCAGCTCGCTTATTGGTCCTATAACGTGTGGATGCAGGGGGAGCACGCGCATCCAGGCCTGGGCGCAGCCGCACAGGCGCTGCTTGACAAGGTTGGCATTGGCTGGCCGCTTTCCAGCGTGCCGCGTCACGGTCAAGCAACGCTTGCTTACTGCAATTTCTGGGCAGGCTCGCCAGAGTTCTGGGAGCGCTACGTAGGCGGTGTTCTCGTTCCCATCGCGGAGTTTCTGGAAGACGCACCTGGCGATCCCGTCGCACAGGCCGTGATGCGCGATACCACGCACACTGATCCGGCGCCGCTGCTGCCGTTCATTGTCGAGCGGCTGTTCAGTACATTTCTTTCGCTTCATCCCGAATGCAAGGCGAGTGCTGTGCCGATCGAGTTCGAGGACGCGCTCGCTCATTGTGTGGACGAGTTCGAGCGTGTCATCGTCCGGTACATGCGTCAGCCCGTTGAATTCGCGGATGCCTCGGGCAAACCATTTGGTGGCGATCTACTCCGGCAGATGGATGCAATGTGTGCACTTTGGCAGCAGCACTTTCGTGATCTTTACTCGTTGGTACCACATCCTCATACAGGACGAACGATTTGATCGAGTTCCTTGTGAGCGCCTGTTCTTGCAGCGCATGCCTGAGGGCGCGTAGGTGCTGACTACCAGAATGGCTTCGTCGCGTGTTTGCAGGCTTTGGTAGCGGCATTTCTTTGCTGCTTTTCAATGCGGGCCGCAGCAGTATCCGGGGTGGATGGCAGAGAGTTTGGACGTCAGCGCGGACGGGGCCAGGTAGCGGCAACAATAGCGGTAAGCTGCGCCAACATATCATTTGCTGGCTTGTTAGGATCAATCGTCGGTGGTCTGAACGGCTACGACGTTAGAATTTCATCGCTAGAATGAATCAGAAAATTCGGATGAATCCAATGAATTTGGTCGAACGGAAATCCGCCGTGGCTGCTAAGCCTAGTGGCGGCTCGTGGCTGTTGGCCGTGGGTGCCGCGTTTCTGACCTGCTTACTTCTGATACCTGTGGGGCCACTGATGCCAAGCGCAGGACTTGATCCATCGTGGACTTTCGCGGTGAACGAGGCTATTGCCACGGGTATGGTCTTTGGGCGTGACATTATTTTTACGTTTGGTCCGTATGGGTCTGTGTACACGCATGTCTTTCATCCTGCCACGGAAGCCATGATGCTAGGCGGTAGCGCACTGGTCGCGCTCGGTCTCATGTCAGGGTTCTGGCTGCTCGCTTTCCCATACCGGGTGGCGTGGTTGGTCTTTGTGCCGGTTGCAGTGGGGCTGTGCCAATTGATGGATGGCATTTTCCTCATTCTGCCGCTGCTATTGCTTCTTGCAGTCTTTCGCCTAACTAACGCATCCGACGAGCGCGAGGCCGTCCCAAGTGACGGAGCCGCCCGGATTGCGATGGCGCTGCTTGCAATAGCCGTTGGCTTACTGCCACTGATAAAGGGTAGCTTGGGTGGCTTCGCGGGCGTTGCGGTCGGCTTGTCGGTTGTCCTTTGCCTCGTGTCAGGCCGCGTGTCACAGGGGATCGCACTGGTTGCGCTCGTGGTCGCGTCGATGGTACTTGGATGGGTGCTATCAGGACAACCGATTGGCGCGCTGCCAGGCTTTTTTGTGTCGCAGAAGCCGATCATCTCAGGGTACACCGGTGCAATGTCGCTTGAGGGCGATCCATCGGAGGTCGCTATCTGGCTTGCTGCGGCAACTGCATTCGTGCTGGCTCTCGCCGGAACACTTAAGGGCGCTTCAAGGGGGCGTCAGGCCTGCACATTGCTGGGTATTCTGTTCTTTGTGTTCGTCCTTTTTAAGGCCGCCTTTGTAAGGCATGACGGACACAGCCTGATCGCAGCGAACGCGTTGTTGTTTATGACTCTCATTGTGCTGATGACAATGCGCAATCGGGGTGCGCTCGCTGTCGGAGCGATTTGCCTTGGCGCTTCCTGGATGGTTAACCAATCGGCTAGTGGGGAGTCTCTCCGAGAAACCGCAGGTCGCTTGACGGGCTCAATTGTTAGCGACGTACGGGCATTGTCCTCTCGCTTGTCAGGCACTAAAGATTTACACGCTGAGTATACAAGGAGCAATCGGGAGATACTGCGCAATGCGCATTTCCGTGTGCTCCCTGGCTCTGCAGATGTTTATCCGACTGAACTGGCTCCGCTGCTCGCATCTGGTCAGCCTTGGGCAGGACGGCCGGTGCCCCAGAGCTATTCGTCTTATACCGGCATCTTGCTGGAGAAGGACGCCCGTCATCTGAATGGCCCCAGTGCGCCAGAGCATATATATTTCACGATCGCCCCCATTGACGGCCGCCTTCCGTCACAAGACGATTCACTCAGTTGGCCGTTGCTGCTGAGCCACTACCGAATTATTGACTTCAATGGGATCTTTCTCACGCTGGCTCGGGAGGATGGGAAGCTGGCGCAATTCGGCCCTGAGCGGAAGCAGACGACCAAGGACGGAGAATCCGTGATAGTGGCCGATGGTACGGATCTGCTCTGGGCGAAGGTAGACCTGCGCCTGACCGCGCTTGGCAAACTTATGCTCGGGCTTTACAAGCTGCCCCCGGTGGAGATCGAGCTAACCTTGCATGACGGCAAGATGGTTACTCACCGCCTGATCCCCGACATTGCCCGACACGGGTTACTCTTGTCACCATATGTGTCATCGGCAGGTGATTTCTTGAATGTCGCTGGCGGTGGCGAGACTCGTCACGTCCGCTCCTTTCGCATCCTGACAGGTAAATCGGTCTACTGGCAGCGCGATATTGCAGTGTCGACCAACGAGCTCACGATCTCGCGGCAGCCGGATGCGCTGAAACTATTGGCGGTGCAGCCGTCGCAGCCGCTTGCGCCCCATTCGGCGACCTGCGCGTTGGACCGCATCGAGCGTCGTGAAGACGGCCGTATTCATGCTGCTGGTTGGATTACGCCGTCAATCGACAAAGGAATCAATCCGGAGAAGATTTGGGCGGTTGTTCAGGTCGGCGATGGTAGCGTCACAACATTCCAGTTGCCCGTGTCCGAACGTCCTGATGTGGCGGCTGCATTCCGCAAGCCAGTGATGGACAAGACTGGCTTCGACACGATGGTCGACGTGCCCAGCCTGAATGGGGAACTGGAGTTCTCGGTGAGAGCGGAGGCGGGAGGCCTCTTGTATGAGTGCCGGAACCGCGCCACCGTCAAATGAAAGAATGCGCCAGCCAATGCACCGGTGCATTGCGGTATTGATAATATAGCCGCTAGCGGAACGTGAAGCGCTTGTGGCCGATATAGCTAGTGAACACGGGTACCGCTACCCCAACCATGTGCGCGATCTCCTTGCTGTGCCACATCATGCCCAGCGCAGGCAGTAGGTGGTACGCCAACAAAACGCTTACAGCCCAAGTCTGGATTACCGCAGCGATATTGACCAAGGTGAAGATCAGCGCCGAACGTCCTGTCGACTGCGTGGAAGTGGTGAAGACGAACATCTTGGCCAGCACGAACGCCGTCACCATGCCAGTCAAGTAAGCGAGCACAATCGCGTACGTGTAGGGCATCCACAGATTGTAGGCAATTCGGCTCGTCCAGTTGACGGCGGCCGCAAAGCCGCCAGTCAGCAGAAACAGCAGAAAGGTCCGCGACTGCATCAAAACATCCTCGCCATCTTGCGCGAGAGGCCGATGCTCTCGGAGATGCCGCGGTCTTCGGGATAGTAGTACGAGGTATCGGCGACGAGCAGGCCTTTCACGGGCAGCTGGATCGGCGGCAGGCGGTCGAGATAGCCTGGCTCGCAGATCGGTTGCGCGAAACGGTAGCGGCTCGCACGCACATCGATGAAGTCTGATTCCGTCAGCGTCGGATTGATCCGTTTCAGGTACGACTTCACCTTCTCGATGAAAACGACATCCGGTTCCTGATATTTCGGATGCTCGCCTGGAACGTAGTACGGTACGTAGACGATGTGGCTGTCCATCGGTCGCAGATTGGTGTACTCGACGATACCCGGGATATCCATGTCTGGGTCATTGACGTTCAGCCAGAAGTTCTCGGTAACGGCCTTCTTCAGTTTGGCGATCACGCACACCACGGCTACGTTCTTGACGCTGGAGAATTTGCCCAGCACGTCGGGGGGAAGGTCAGGCATGATGCGCGGCACGTAAGGCAGCGGTACCGTGCTGATGACCTTGTCGTACGGATCGAATCCGTCTTTGGTCTGAATCCCCTTGACTACGCCGTTCTCCATCACCACCTGCTGCACCGGCGTCGAAAGGCGAAACTCGCCGCCGCCTGCGACAATGGCATCGCGCATGGCGTGCAGCAGTGTGTCGGAGCCACCCTCCAGATAGCCGAGCTTCTCGTGGAACAGGTTGTAGCGCGATCGGCCAATCCGGCGGATGCGGCTCCAGATCCAAGCGGCGGAGAGGTTGTAAGCGTAGTCGTAGAACTTATAGTCGAACAGTCGGCGCCAGAGCACTTCCCAGGCCTCTTCGCCAATCCAGCGGCGAATCCAGCCGCTCGCCTCAACCTTGTCCAGAGAGCGCCAGTCATCACGCTTGGTGGAGAGGAATGCGTGGAGCCCATAGCGGAACTTGGCAATCAAGCTGAGACCTTTGAACTTCAGCAGCGCTACCGGGTTGCCCCAGGGTTGCACATGACCCTGGTAGTAATAACCCATCTTGGTCTCGCGCCATTGCAGCTTGTCGCTCAGGCCGAGTTCGCCGAGCATTTCGAAGAAGGCGATGTCCGAGGTGGCGTGGAAGTGATAGTAGCGCTCAATCGACGTACCGCCGAAATCGAAGCAGGCCGCCATGCCGCCGACGCGGTCGTCGGCCTCGTACACGACAGGCTTATGGCCATCCTTGACGAGCTGGTAAGCGGCGCCCAGGCCCATCGGGCCTGCGCCAAGTACGGCGATGCGTTGCGCCATTCAGAACTCCAGGACCACGCTGCTATAGCGCGGATCGTTAAAGGTTTCGTCGATTGCTTTCTTGAACGGCGTGGAGGACACGCCGAAGGTGCCAGGCCAGTCGATCACTTCGAACTCGTCTTTTGCACTCAGCGCCGCGAGTTGCTGGGTTGTGAACGGCGGATTCTTATCAAAAAGCGACCAGGTCCAGAGCAGGGCATAGAAGAGGCCGTACGGTATACGCACGATCGGCGTCTTTGAGCTGGTAGCCTGCTTGATCTCGCGGATGATGTCGATGTAGTCGACCTTCTCGTGCCCGGAGATGTTGTACACGCCTGCGCCGCGACGGTTTTCAATGCAACTGATGATGATGCGGCAGAAGTCGCCGACATAAAGCGGCTGGCGCATATAGCGTCCGTTCCCCGGGATCGGAAATACGGGCACTCTTTGCATGAAACGCGAGAGCCAGCCAAGATGCTTGCGGTCGAACCAGCCGAACATCAGCGTCGGGCGCAGGATCGGGCAGGGGATGCCGCTGGCAAGGACCATTTCTTCCTGTTCTTTCTTGCTGCGCGTGTAGAAATCGTCGGCGACGGATTCGACCACGGACGAACTGATGTGCACGAGGTAAGGCACGTTCTTCGTCTTGATTGCATCAAGGATCACGCGCGTCGAATCGACGTTGTTGCGCACGAACTCCTGCCAATCGGTGCCGCCAATCTGGGCCTGCAGCATGACCACCACCGCAGCGCCATCGAAATGAGACAACCATTCGCCGGGTACCGAGACGTCGACGCATTCGACGACCACATCGGGTTGGGTCTTCCTGAGAACTTCCACGTTGGCGCGATGCTTGTCGAGCACAACGATGTTGCTGTAGCCCAGGTCCTTCAGGCGGGCCACCAGGTTTTGTCCAACTAGGCCAGCTCCGCCCGGGAGGACGATCTTCTCGTTCAGGTTTTTCACACTTCGCCTCGATTCATGATGTTCGCTGTATTGCAGTCCGCTATGGGCAGGTCATCGGGAGACAACACGTCCACCAGGCCGCTGCCTATGCAGTGCGGAGCCTTGCACTCAAATATCCATCTTGTTAAAGACGACGCTCGGCAAATGTCGGATCACCATCATGATCACGGCCCATTTCCCCGGTGCGTAGACTACCGGGTTGCCAGCGCGCATCCCGTCGACGATGCACTTCGCGACGTCTTCCACCCGGGCCATCTTGCCGGCCTGGGCGGTCATATGCGCGGTCATCGGCGTGGCGGTGGGGCCGGGCTTGATCAATACGACTTTCACGCCGTTGAGGCCGCCCAGAGCCATACGGTGCTGCAGGCCTTGGGCGTACCGGGTGACCATGCCCTTGGCGGCGCCGTAGACGTAGTTGGACTTGCGTCCGCGGTCGCCGGCCACGGAGCCGATGATGCCGAGCGTGCCGCGGTTGGCATTGGCCATGTGTCCGGCGAAAGCTTCCGCGAACAAGACCGGCGAGATGCCATTGACGGTCAGCGCCTCGGTGGACGCGGCGAGATCCTGCTGGCAGAGCTCCTGGTCGGGAAGTGAGCCGTGCGCGATGAGCACGGTGTCAAGCGGGCCATCGGCTGCGATGGTGTCGGCCAGCTGGCGAATCGCGGTGGCGTCGGTGAACTCGCTCTCGACAATCCGGACCGCCGCGCGGGGGCCGCGAACCTGGAGATCGGCGGCGATGCGCTCGGCCTTCCCACGGTTTCGAACCACAAGCGTCAGTTCAGCCCCCGGTTCGGTGGCCCATGCGCGCGCGCAGTGCTCGGCGATCGAGGAGGTTGCGCCGACGATGACGATTCGCTTTCTCTGGTCTTGCAAGGTCAGTGCCCCATGAGTCTGAGTGACAGGGCGGAGCTGATGCCCGGATCACGAAATGGAAGAAATTCCGCGAGCCGCGGATAGCCGGCTTCGAACAGGTCGCGCGGCATGCGCGCGTCCTTGGCCGGATAGAGCCGCCCGCGCGCGTCACGGACGATGGCGTCGAGACGTTCGAATAGCTTGGCGGTCTTCTCGCCCCGATTGGGGAAATCGAGCGCGAGCGTGACGCCGGGCTCCGGAAAGCTCAGCATTCCCGGGGCCTGCCGGTCGCCGAAGGTCTTGAGCACGGCAAGGAACGAGCCCTCGCCCGACCTGGCGATCTCGGTCAGCATGGCCTGAACAGCATCGCGGCCTACCGCACGCGGCACCACGCTCTGGTACTGGAAGAAGCCCTTGGGACCGTACATACGGTTCCATTCGTGCAGGTTGTCGAGCGGGTAGAAGAACGATTCATAGTGGGCCACGCCACGACCTGCCTTCCACTTGTTCAGATGGAAGTAGGCCGTGTTGAATGGCCGAAGCGTCAGTCCGTTCACCAGTGAAACCGGTGGCACGAATGGCATCGTCTTGCTGCGGCCCTTAGGCTCGGAACGGCCCGTCGCACTGCTCGGATTGCCTCGCATGAACAGCCCGCGCTGCGAGCTACCGCCAAGGCAGTCGATCCAGGACACTGTGTGCTCCCAATCTGCCTCCGAGCTGTCGGCAATGGCGAAGAATTCGTCCAGGCTGGCATAGGGCAGGGTCTCAGTGTCGAGCCAGGGCCCGGCAACTCGCCGCAGTTGCAGCTCGGCCGTCACAATGACTCCCGTCAGGCCCAGCCCTCCGATGGTCGCGGCGAACCATTCTGGCTGCTCACCAGGGCCGCATTCGAGCACGCTGCCATCGGTACGCACCAGCGTCATTCGGCGAACGTGATCGCCGAATGAACCGAAGACATGGTGGTTCTTGCCATGCACGTCGTTCGCGATGGCGCCGCCAACCGTGATGAGCTGGGTGCCTGGTGTTACCGGCAGCATCCAGCCGCGGGGCAGGGCGAGATGCTGGATGTCGCGCAGCAGCACACCGGCCTCGCAGACCAGGTGCCCGTTTATGTCGTCGAATGCGATGAAACGGTCGAGGCCGGTCGTCTTCCAGAGCGTGTGGCCGGGATTGAGGCAGACGTCGCCATAGCTGCGACCCATGCCGTGCGCAAGTCCTGGCAGCGAGCCGGCAAGGTGCCGCGCCACCTGCGTTCGATCGGTCAAAGCCCGAAGTTCATGTTCCCAGCTTGCGAGCCGGCCCCACGACGAGACGCCTACCACGGCCACCCCACCGTTCCCATTGCCAGCACGGCGGCAAATGCGACCCCGGCGAGCTGGCTGGCGCGGTCCTTGACCGCGAAGATCAGCGGATCGTCGTGCATCTGGCCGCGATGTGCCTTCATCCACATCCAGCTGACCCAGAACAGCATGATGGGCACCGCGCCCCACATGAATTCGGGAGTGCTGTAGAGCACAAGCACGGAATCGCTGTTGAGATAGAGTGCGAGCACCAGGACGGATGCGTAGCCAGCGCCAATGCCAAGTGACTGGATCAGTTGCGCATCGCTGGTGTAGTAGCCGCGGCCATGGACCTTCTCCTTGCCGTTCTGCAGCTGAACTTCGAGTTCAGCGTAGCGCTTAACGAACGCCAGCGACATGAACAGGAAGATCGAAAACGCCAGCAGCCAGAACGTCATCGGAAGCATTGCCGCGGCGGCGCCGGCGATGATCCGCAACGTGTAGAGCAAGGCCAGCACAAGGCAGTCCACAAGGATGATTCGCTTGAGTGCCAGGGAATAGGCGCAGGTGACGATGAAGTAGACGGCCAGCCAGGGCAGGAAACTGCCGCCGACGAACCATCCCAGCGCCACGCTGATCAACAGTAGCACAGGCGCCAGTACCACCCCTTTCCATGCGGGAACCTGGCCCGATGCGAATGGTCGGAAGCGCTTGCGCGGGTGCTGCCGATCGCTTTCCAGGTCGAGCAGGTCGTTGGCGATATAGACCGATGACGCGCAGATGCTGAACGAGAAGAACGCCAGGAGCATCGCGACCCAGGTCGAACCACTGGTCAGTTCGTGGCCGGCAAACATCGGCACGAACAGCAGCAGGTTCTTGAGCCACTGGTGGACTCGCAGCACGCGGCGCCATGCCGTGAAGCCGAGACCTTCGGCCGGGAACACCCGTTCGACTTCGCAGCAGCCGCCGGCAGCTTTTGCCAGGCTGGTCGATCCGTTGACGACGATGGCATTGCGCGCGCAGCGCCAGACGGCGATATCGGCGCTGGAGTTGCCAACATAATCGAAACCAGCCTGACCGTAGCGCTCGTGGAGAACAGCGGCCTTGTTGGGGCCAGCGAGGTTCGTGACGCCATCGCTGGCCATGACCTCATCAAAAATGGTCAGGTGTTCGGCGATGGCGAGCGCCACCGACTTGTCAGACGCCGTGCACAGAACCAGCTTGCGGCCTGCGGCCTTCTGCACCTTCAGCCATTCGAGCAGCTCGGCATTGTAGGGTAGGGAGGCCGGGTCGATGTCCACGAGTCCTGCCAGGCGTTCCTTGAGCACCGCCTTGCCTCGCGAAAGCCAGAGAGGAATGCGCAGGACGCTCCCCGGGCTGTCGCGCAATAAGCTCAGTGCGGATTCGTGGAGCATGTCCGTACGAATCAGTGTGCCATCCAGGTCGACTACAAGTGGCATCGAAACCAAGAACCAACTCCTCTTCAAAGCTTGTTATATCTCTATTTTTCGCGCGTGACATCGGTGTCGCAGTTGTCACCTGAGGTGGCAACTGCCTGCTGAAGTCAGTGCGCGGACTTTGCTCATTGCCGAACGCGGCTTGCGCAAGCAATCCAGCGTGGCTGGCCGATTGCCCCACGGGGCACTTTGGCTGAAGTAATTGGGAACAACATGTTCCCACAATGGAGTGCCATATTTTAGCGGAATCGACTGATCATGTATCCAGACGCGCGCAAACTTGGCCTGCGATGTGCTCTGCTGCTCATATGGATGGAACGCTGTTGCGCTTGCCTATTGTTCGCCAGAAACCTCGTTCCGCCAATATTCCGCGGTTTTGCTCGCAATTGTCCCCATTTGAGCCGGCTCTGACCGCATGCAATGGCCCTGTTCACATGCCGAGTGAACGCAGGGCACGGTGCGCATAGTATATAGTCCTGCACAATCGTGGCCATGGCGGGAGTGGGTTCGTGCCCGTAATCCCTCGTCGTGGCTCGTTCAGTGCTCGCTTCGAGCGCATGTTGCGCAAGGGAAGTTACAGGAAGCGCTCGTTCGAGGTAAGCTCCGGACTCCTCTGCACGTGCAGAAAAACACGCTGCGCAGGATCTATTCAGGTTTGCTAAATGTTTGATTTTTTTTGGGTTCCACTATTCACGCTCTTGGCCACGGCCGTGGCGATAGTCGCATTGCGACCAGTGGCGATTGTGGGTGGAGTGGTCGATCGGCCAGACTCGCGCAAACGTCACCATGGCGAAGTGCCTCTAGTGGGGGGGGTTGCCATCACGATCGCTGTGTGGGCGGGCGCGATGCTGTTCATGCGTTCTCAAGGATACTATGTCGCCCTCTTGGGAGGATTGACGCTTTTGGCAATTATCGGCGTCATCGATGACATAAAGGGAATGTCGCCTGTTGCAAAACTGGGAGTTCAGTTACTGGCGGCTATTCTAATGACGTCGTGGGGTGGGATTTATCTTGGTACTCTCGGCGATCTTTTTGGTCGCAGGGAAATTGAGCTAGGTAATTGGGGGATTCCGCTGACACTCTTTGCAGCCGTCGCCGTAATTAACGCGATGAATATGTGCGACGGTCTGGATGGCTTGGCGGGAGGGTTATCCGCCATTATATTTGCTTGGTTCGCATATTTGGCTGGTCAAGTCGGTAACGGTGCTGCTCAGCGCATGTGCGTTATATTTTGTGGTGCCATTCTTGGTTTTCTCATATTCAATATTAAAAATCCACTTCGTGGGGATAAAAAGGTTTTTCTAGGGGATGCCGGTAGTTTGATGCTGGGATTTAGTATAGTGTGGTTCGCAGTTCTCCTCTCGCAGAAAAACTATAATGAGAATCGCCAAATCCCACCTGTTGTGATGTTGTGGGTACTTGGTTTCGTGCTAATTGATCTCTTCACTGTCGTACTGCGGCGTTTGCTTAAGGGTAAGAACCCATTGGCGGCGGACAGGACGCATCTTCATCACATTCTGTTACGGTTGGGGGTGGGGCCTGATGCAATTGTCTGGGTTATCTTGATTAGCAACGCCATATTTGGGCTTTGTGGCGTATACGGCTGGAAAGCAGGGTTTTCTGAGCAGACACTATTTATTCTCTTCCTTGGGCTAGTTCTTGTCCACTTAATGATCATGCGCAGTGCGTGGCGCTTCATAAGGGTGGGCCGTCGTGTTGTGGCTAGATTGAATCACAAGCCCAGGTAAAAGGCAGGTTGGGCTCTGTGCAGGGTCGGCTGCAACATTGGGTTCATAATCGAAATCCATACAGCCCAGTGCACAACCTTCGGGCGCCACCTGCACATGACCTGTACCGTAGCGGCAAGAGCCAGGGTAGGGCATAATCAGATTCTGAATGGGAGGGTTGGGGGATTGTTGAAATACTTTCCCGCAAACCGGAATTTTCCGGCTGTGCGGGTGAGGTGCTGTTTGCCTTCACAATCAGGAAGCCACGCATCACTTCATCGAGCTTTTCGTGGATTGGGTGCCCGTTGGCCGCTGACAGGCAATGACAATCTATAGACGTAGCGGCCGTCTCACTCTACGTGAGGCGTGCGATATAAGGCTCAACATGCAGAGGGAGTCTATCCATCCGAACGATGATATGTTTCATGGTTCATTCGAGCACTATCACTCGGTTGGCCATCAAATGGCAGAGTTTGCCTCCGATGCGGCTAAGCTGGCCAGCGCTACGGACGCATCTATCCTAGAGCTTCCTTGTGGCTACGGGCGCGTCACGCGTCAACTTGCGAAGCGATTCCAGCCTTCGCGAATCCACTCGGCTGACATCATGAAGCCATCAGTGGACTTTTGCGTCGAGTCCTTCGGGGTCGTCGGGCACTATGTAACGGATCCTGTACACGAATTCAGGAACATCCCCGACAGCCATTTCGACGTAGGCGTACTTGGCTCACTGGTTACCCACCTGTCGAGCAACAACGCAAGATCCGTCATCAAGCATTTCTTCGACAAAATTAAGATTGGCGGTGTGGCGGTAGTCACGACGCACGGGGAAAAGTCACGCGAACATCTCGGGATCGCCGACTGCTATCAGGTGGGTGAAGAAGCCCGGCAACACCTGCTGTCGCGGTACGACTCTGGGGAGTTTGCGTTCGTCAACTACCGGTCGGACCATTCCCTTGAGGCAAAGACGGTCGACTACATTGGTGACAGCTACGGGATCGCAATGATTCCCACCTCTTGGGTGCATGAGGTCTGCCGTGCGAACGGCCTGATGATTATTGAGCATCGTCCCGGCGGTTGGGATGGCCACCAGGACGTGTTCTGGATCAGGAAGTAACGGCGTCCAACTTGAGGGCGGCGTTATTTAAGCCTGCCGTCGGATCGCCTACGGCCTGAGCGATGATCATGCGCAAGCTAGTTCGATATTCCATCCAGGGCCTGGGCGTTTGGGCCTGTCCGTATTTTTGTGTGCGAGGCGGTTTTGAATTCTGTCAGCTTCGAGCGGCAGTAAATCGCTCGCCATACAGAATAGCAAACTGATTCATGGCGGACTTCCAGTCATAGGTCGTGCGAACGGACTTGGTCAGCACGTTGCGCAGCGCCAGCCACAGCAACTTGATCGCAGCTTCATCCGAAGGGAAGTGGCCCCGGGTCTTGATGATCTTGCGCAACTGCATGTTCAAGCTCTCAATGGCATTCGTGGTGTAGATCACACGCCGGATGTCGGGCGGGAACACGAAGAACGGTATGACGTGCTCCCAGGCGCGTCGCCACGACTGCACGATCATCGGGTACTTGGCTCCCCACGGGCCGTCGGCGAAGTCCTGCAGCGCCTGCCCGGCCTCTTGTTCGCTGGCCGCGCTGTAGATCGGACGCAGCGCCTGTGCCAGCACCTTGCGGTCCTTATAGTTGGCGTATTCCAGGCTGTTGCGGATCAAATGCACAATGCAGGTCTGCACCGTCGTGCGGGGATAGGCCGTGGCAACGGCCTCCGTCAACCCCTTGAGGCCGTCGACCACTGCGATCAGGATGTCCTGGCAGCCTCGGTTCTTGAGTTCATTGAAGACCTTGAGCCAGAACTTGGCGCCTTCGGTCTGCTCGACCCACAGGCCCAGCACGTCGCGCTGGCCATCTGCCTGGATTCCCAATGCCAGATACACGGCCTTATTGCTGACGATGCCGTCACTGCGGATCTTGACCCGCAACGCGTCGAAGAACACGACCGGGTACATGGCCTCAAGCGGACGGTTCTGCCAGGCGATGGTCTCGGCCATGACCTCGTCGGTGACCGAGCTGATGAAGTCCGGGGAGACTTCGGTGCCGTAGCTCTCGGCCAGAAACGCCTGGATCTCGCGCACGCTCATGCCGCGCGCGTACATGGCGATAATGCGCTCATCGAAGCCGGTAAAGCGCCGTTCGTGCTTCGGGATCAGAACCGGATCGAAACTGCCATCGCGGTCGCGTGGCAGTTCGACCCGCACCGGGCCGCGGTCGGTGATCACGGTCTTGCCGCTCAGACCGTTACGCGCATTGGACTGCTCGGCCGGCTTGGGCTCGCCTGGCTTGTAGCCCAAATGCATGCTCATCTCGGCGCTCATCGCCCGCTCGATGATGGCCTTGTTGAACGCCAGCATCAGATCCTGGACCTCGCCGGGCGTCATCGGCCCTTTAACCAACTCATCAAGCAAGCCGTCAGGCAAGGCAGGCAGCGGCCCGCGGGCCGCTGCCTGAGACGCCACCGTACGTTTCTTCTTCATCGGCATATCCATGGTCATTACCTCTCATGATATGCCTCGTACACAAATTTCCGGATAGGTCCGGGCGTTTGCCTGTTGTTCCTGACATAGGAGAAGATAGTAATCAGTAGGACTTTAGGCCCGACTTTAGTGTCCGCTAGCAGCTGTCAGGCGAATTTATGTCAACCTGCCTCGGCCATACGCGAGAGGACAACAGCCCATCCCAGTTTCTGACAATATTGGGCAGGGCATATTTTCGGACTGTTCGTCTTCCGGTGGCCGCCATCCCCTGGATATTGTCCCCCCCTCGAATCACTCTCAACAATCCTTCAGCCAGCGCCCCGCGATCGTCCACAGTTACGACCACTGCATTCTCTCCCGCCTCCAGCAACTCCCTCGGCCCTGTCTCACAAGCAGTGGACACAATTGGGAGGCCGAACGCCATTGCCTCAATCAGCACCAGCCCGAAACCCTCGTAACGAGAACTCATGCAAAAAACTGACATCTGTTCGTAGGCCTCGCGGGCATCGAGGCAAATCCCCGGCAAACTGACACTTTCCTGCAGCCCAAGCTCCTCGACGAGTGCAGCCAGCGCCGGTCGCTCCTCTCCCTCTCCATGAATGATGAGGTTCCAATCCGGCGCTTCAGCGGCGACGCGCTTCCATGCCCGAATCAGTACATCAAAGCCTTTGGCATGAACCAGCCTCCCCATTGCCAACACGGTCTTGCTTGTCCGGGGCGCAGGTTCTTCCGGAAACGGAAAAGGCAGCGGATTCGGAATGACAACCACATGACTACGTGGCCGCAGCGCTTCCTCCCACCGCAGCCTGTCCCGCTCCGTCAGCACCACCACATGTCTGCAATAACGCGCGGCAAGTCGCCGAGCCAGCCTCCGAGCTGGTTTCCCAAGATCCTCGTCAAAGTGACAATGCTCCCAGGCAATATGCTCGACACCCAGCCCCACCGTGGCTGGCAGTGTGTAAAGCGCCAGCATGGTGTCAACCTGCACCAGTACATCGACCCCATGCTCACGACAAAACCTGCGGATGCCCGCCACCGTTTCCAGATAGACCCGCTTGAACGACGGCCGCCGCGCATACAACGCCTCATGCCGAACGGCAGGATGCAAGGGAAAGCAGCTTTCCTTATCCCAGAGGCTCAGAACGCTGACGGTGTAACCGCAATCTGCCAGCGCATTGGCGATGACCGCCGTCATCCGCTCGGCCCCGGCCATCGCATTCAGAGTTCCCGTCAGGAAACAAACATGGCGATTCTGACTCATGCTTTTGCCCCATGTGCCGCCGGTGTACCTGGCAGTGGACGAAGGCAGACTGCAATGCCGAACGCAATGGCAAGCAGATTTGCCACCGCGTAACCAAGAATGGCACCGCGCGCTCCGAGGTGCGGAATCGCAATGCTATCGACAACGACGGTGGTGGCAAACACGATGCCCCATTTCAGCGCTACCAGTTGAGGCCGTCGCATATAGACAGGCAGCAGGGTGAGCGCAACGTCCGCAAACACCAATGAGGATGCCATTGCCGCAAGCTGGAGCAGTTCGGCTGCGGAGGCGAACGCCGAGCCGTAGAGCAGACGGATGATCCAGTGCGCCGACGTGGCGATGATCATCCCACCTGTGGTGCCGATCACAACCATGCCAACCGCGATGCGCAGGATATTTCTGCGAGCCTGGGCCAGCGTCGACTGCGCATATACATAGATGGGGGCGATGCCAGCGGCAAGGATGCTGGCCACCGTAACGAAATTGTCCAGTATCTGCATGGTGGCCGCATAGGCGCCGAACTCTGACAAGGGTACGAGAGGCTTGAGCAATAGCTGGTCCACGCGGCGCGAACCCAGCATTAGCATGAAGCTTACCCAGAACAGTGTGCCGTTGCTGAATAACTCTCGCGCCAGCCCGGGATCGGCGGCGACGCGTGCCCGGGGAGCCCGGGACAGATAGAAATGCGCCAGCAGGATTGCCGCCAGGACCGGCTCCACCGCGATCGCCGTTGCGTAGGCAGTCACGTTCTGGCTTCCGAACCAGAACAGCAATCCGACACAAGCTGCCTTGACCAGCAAGGATGAGACATTGATAACAGCGTTGGGTCGCGTGCGCGTATGCGCCTGCATCCACGCAGTCACGATGCCGGAGGGCTCGCGCAGCAGGACTGCAGTCCCCAGGATCAGGGCTGGCCACCATGTTTCCGGTCCCTGACCGGTCACGAGCATGAAGGCGCAAATCACCAAATACGCCAACACCCCCGCTCCAAACCTCAGCCCAAACGCATGCACCACCAACCGATGCTGCGCCACCGGATCCGTGTTCGCCACCAGCCGCGGAATCACCACCTCGCCGCCGCAGATCAGCGCCACCGACGCCGCGATATACACCACCGCCTGCGCATACTGAACATGCGCAAATCCCTCCGGCCCCAACCCCCGCGCCAGCATGGCGACGATGCCGATGCCGCCCGCGACCTGGAGGCCGCGCTCCATCAGCATCCAGGCAAGATTGCTCGCTACCTGTCGCCTCATCGGGCTGGCTCCGGTGCCGGGTTGCCGGTAACGCCAGCCAATCCGGCATAGCAGTCCACCCATTGCCTTGCAACGGCCTCGAGGCTGAACCTGTCCAGAATGCGCTGACGGCGCGCTGACTGCTCCAGGGTTGTACCCGTGCCGCGAGACAATGCCCGATCCAGCGCTCCAGCGAGTGCCTCGATATTGCCGCGCGGCACGATTTCCCCAGCGTCGCCAAGCAGTTCTGCCACGCCCGCTGCATCGGTCGCGACCACGGCACAGCCACTGGCCAGCGCTTCGCCAATGACCAGCGGCATGCCTTCGATATCCGACGACAACGCGAACACGTCAGCCGCGTTCAGCAGTTCCGGTACGTCATGCCGCATGCCGAGGAGCGTGACGAAATTCTCCAGCTTGTGCCGGTGGATGATGGCTTCCAGTTCGCCTCGCATTGGGCCTTCGCCCGCGATGAACAAGCGCAGGTTCGCCGCTGACGTAGCGGTCTGCGCTTGGCGCAGCAGCCGCGCGAACGCTTCGATCAGTACATGCTGGGCTTTCTCCGGCACTAGCCGTCCAACGGTGATGGCGACTTGTGTATTCGCATCTACCCCGAGCGCAGTGCGAGCGGCTTGCCGCCGCCCGGTATCCGGCCGGAAGAGCGAGGTGTCAATGCCGTTAGGCATGACGCGGATACGTTCCGGCGTCATCGCACCAGCCGCAATCATGGCCTGCCGTCCGGCCTCGCTGACATGCGTGGTCAGCGCCGCCCATCGGTCGGTCAGGCGATAGGCCAGCATGCGCGCCCGTCCGCCTTCGCGAGCGCTGTGCGCGGAACACAGCACCGGCGGCGCGTTAGTCAGGGCGGCAAGCGTCCGGGCAGCGAGATTGGCGTGCACCATATGGGCGTGAATGATGTGAGGCTCCCACTTTCGCACAAACCGATTCAGTCGCCACAATGCCAAGGCAAAGGACGGCAAGGTCTTGCGCATGCCAAGATTCAGCACGGTGGCGCCATCAGGCAGCGATACCTCTTGTTCCGCCGTCAGGCTGACAACGGCGACCGCATGCCCGTCACACAGGAATTGCCGCGCGAGCCCGGCAATCTGCTGTTCCGCACCGCCCATCTTGAGGCCAGTGCATAGCAACAGGATCCGCATGGTCCGCTGCGCGGGCATGCTTTTCGATTCCTGCTGCGTCACCGCGCACCGTACCCGGTCAGGATCGTCTGCATCGTCTTCACGGCAATCAGCAGGTCCAGTGCGAACGAGCAATGCTTGACGTAGTACAGGTCGTAGCTGAGCTTGGTCACGGTCTCTTCGCGCGTGCCCACATATCCCTGCTGCACCTGTGCCCAGCCAGACAGGCCAGGCCGCACCAGGTGGCGATAGGGGTAGTAGGCGATGGTGCGCTCGAAATCCTCCACCATCGGAATCTGTTCCGGGCGCGGACCGATCAGGCTCATGTCGCCTGTCAGCACGTTCCATAGCTGCGGGATTTCATCCAGCCGGTACTTGCGGATGAACCGCCCGACGCGCGTCACGCGGGGATCCTTACGTGCCGCGAACTGCGCGCTGCCCGAGTTATCCACAGCCATGCTGCGGAACTTGAACATGGTAAAGGGTTTGCCCAGCAGCCCTGCTCGTACCTGGCGGAAGAGGGCCGGTCCCGGCGATTCCAGGCGGATGGCCACTGCCACGGCCAGTGCGAGCGGCAGCGCTAGCGGCGCCAGGCACAGCACCGTGCCGATATCGATGACGCGTTTCAGATAGCCGTAGAAGTAGTGCGCCGCGTAATCGTCCAGGAAATTCTCATCGATATGCGCCAGTCCGACCCGGCCGCTCAGCATCTCGCCGACGCGCTCGACCGAATAAATGCGGACATGGCTGAGCTTGAACTGTGCCAGTGCGCGCGTGCGTTCGGGGTCGGCGGCGGCGTTGCGATCGAGCATCAGGCCGTCGCAATTCACCGCTTCGGCGAGCGAGCTGATGGGTTGGAAGCGGGTGCGGCCGGCGGGAGCGGCGCCGGGCATGGCCAGCACGGCTTCGAGCTGTGCCAGCGCGGCTGCGTCCGTATAGCCAAAGACCGGCACATAGTTACGCACGAAATGCCGGTAGCCAAACCAGAGCCAGGCGAGGGTGGTGAAGTACGCCAGCAAGAACGCGCCGCGCGAGTACTCGATATGGAAGCCGGCAAATACGAACAGCAAGGCCGCGAAGGGCAGGGTGGCGGCCAGGCCTGCCAGGCTATTGCCTTCCATGGCGGGCAGATGCAGGGAGCGGTGCAGCAGGATGAAAGCCGCCAGGTACGGGGCGATCGACCAGAGCAGCGTGCGATTGAAGACGTAGGTCACGAAGCCGGCGCGCTGTGCCAGTTCGGCGAGGGCGATGTTCATGCCGAACAGCAGCAGCCCGAGCAGGGCCCAGGCCAGCATGCGGCTGGCGCGGCGGATGGTTTCGGAGCCTGTAGCGCGGGCGGCTGCTGGCCGGCGCAGGCTGTCAGTTTTGTGCATGGCGTTGTCGTGCGGACGCCCGGTAGCGCGGCGCGCTGGCGAGCGTGTCCTGATAGACGGCCCAGGTGGCCTGGATCATGCGCGCCAGGCCAAATTGCTGCTCCCAGCGCTGACGCGCCAGGCGGCCAAGCGCCTCGCGCCGTGGCGCGTCGGCGGCCAGGGCTTGCAGCGCGCGCGCCAGGGTTTGCGGCTGCTTGTCTTCCAGCAGGATGCCACAGCGGCCGTCGTCGAGCTGCTCGCGGATGCCGGGCAAATCGCTGGCAATGACTGGCAGGCCTGCCCGCATGGCCTCCAGCACCGATAGTGGCAATGCCTCATGGTCTGAAACCAGCACAAAGATCTGCGAGGAGGCCAGCAGGCCCGGGACGTCATGGATACTGCCCGGCAAGGCCACCTGCGCAGGTGTCATGGCTTGCGCCCGCGCCCGGATGGCGGGCAGCTGCGGCCCTTCGCCGGCGATGACCAGTTCACACTGGGCAAGCCCCGTCTGCCCGAACGCTTCCAGCAGGACGTCAGGCCGCTTGGGGTGCGCAAAGCGCGCAACCATGGCGATCCGGCGCAGCGGCGCGCCCGGATGGGCGCGCTCCGCCACGTCTGCCAGCCCATTGCGGATGACGCTGACGCGCGAACCGGCGATCGGCAGGCTGCGAGCCAATTCACGTTCTCCATCCGCCACGCAGATCAGTCGGGTGGTCAAGGGCGCGAGCAGCCATTCCGTCACGCGCGCCGCCAGGCGCTGGCGCCAAGGCGCGGCCGGCTTGAAGGCGAAGCCGTGTACGGTGTAGATCACAGGAATCCCCAGTACCTTGCCGGCCACGCGCCCGAGTGCACCTGCTTTGGCGCTGTGGGCATGGATGATGTCGGGTGCAACCTCGCGCAGTGCGGTATTCAGCTCCCTGAGGGCCTGAACCGCTCGCACCGGAGAGAGGGCGTTGTCCAGCATGCGCAAGCGTATTGCCGGAATGCCGGCCGCTTGCGCGCTCGCGAACAGGTGCCCGTCGCCGCCTGCCAGCAGGGTGACATCGGCGTTCTGGCGCATAGCTTGCATCAGGTCTGCCACATGCGCCTGCGCCCCGCCGATCTCCGAATTGGTGATCAGGTAGGCAATGCGCGGACGGTGGGCGGATGTGGCTGACAAAGGATTCCGGGCAAACGGGAACGGGATTGCCGTGTCGAAAGGCAGATAAGGCTGGCCGCGCCGGGTGCCCATCAGCAAGAGCGATAACGCCGCCGAACGGCAGAACGGCGCCCATTCCGGGGCGGCGGCGTGATTATAGCGCCGGCTATCCTCGCGATCCGGCAAAATAACGCCTTTGGCGCGACGAGCGTCCCGCAAGCCGGGACGGCACCGGGCAGCAGAATCTGATAACTGGAACTCCCTATGCAAATCGATCCCAGCATCTTCAAAGCCTATGACATCCGCGGCATCGTCGGTAAGACGCTGACCCGCGACGTAGCCCGCCTGATCGGCCAGTCATTCGGTTCCGCGGCAGCCGAAGCCAGCGAGAAGGCCGTCGTGGTCGGCCGCGATGGTCGTCTCTCGGGCCCTGACCTCATCGGCGGCCTCGTCGAAGGCCTGCGCGCGGCGGGCATGGACGTGATCGACCTCGGCATGGTTGCCACGCCGATGGTCTATTTCGGCACCAACATCGAATTGGATGGCGTAAAGGCCACTTCCGGCATTATGGTCACCGGCAGCCACAACCCGCCGGACTACAACGGCTTCAAGATGGTCCTGGCCGGCAAGGCGATCTTCGGCGAGCAGATCCAGGCTCTGCGCCAGCGCATCGAAGCGGGCAACTTTACCAGCGGCGCTGGCGGTTACCGCCAGTGCGATGTGCGTCAGCAGTATCTCGACCGCATCACCAGCGACGTAAAACTGGCCCGCCCAATGAAGATCGCGCTCGACGCCGGCAATGGCGTGGCTGGCGCCTTCGTAGGCGACCTGTTCCGTGGCCTGGGCTGCGAGGTCACCGAGCTGTTCTGCGATGTGGATGGCAACTTCCCCAACCACCACCCCGATCCCGCTCATGTGGAGAACCTGCAGGACCTGATGCAGTGCCTGCGCGACACCGACTGCGAGCTGGGCCTGGCTTTCGACGGCGACGGCGACCGCCTCGGCGTGGTGACCAAGGACGGCCAGGTCATCTTCCCGGACCGCCAGCTGATGTTGTTCGCCGAGGAGATCCTCGGCCGCAACCCGGGCGCGCAGGTGATCTACGACGTCAAGTGCACGGGCAAGCTGGCGCCGTGGATCCGCCAGCACGGCGGCGAGCCGCTGATGTGGAAGACCGGCCACTCGCTGGTCAAGGCCAAGCTGAAGGAAACCGGGGCACCCATCGCCGGCGAGATGAGCGGCCACGTGTTCTTCAAGGATCGCTGGTACGGCTTCGACGACGGCCTGTACACCGGTGCACGCCTGCTGGAAATCCTGTCGCGCCATGCCGACCCGAGCGCCGTGCTGAACGCGCTGCCCAACGCCAACAACACGCCCGAACTGCAGCTCAAGTGCGCGGAAGGCGAGCCGTTCACGCTGCTCGACAAGATCAAGGCCAACGCGAAGTTCGACGGCGCGCGCGAAGTGATCACCATCGATGGCGTGCGCGTGGAGTATCCCGATGGGTTCGGCCTGGCACGTCCGTCCAACACCACGCCGGTCGTGGTGATGCGCTTCGAGGCCGACAACGACGCGGCGCTGGCCCGCATCCAGGCTGAATTCAAGCGAGTGATCCTGGCCGAAAAGCCTGATGCCAAGCTCCCGTTCTGAGCAGATGCGCGAGGCGATCGCCGCTCCGGCGGCACCGCAGGCCGTGACGCAGGCGGTGCCGTTCGTGTTGCCGGCCAATCCGCGCATCCTGGTGGTCAAGGTCTCGTCGCTGGGCGATGTCGTCCACAACATGCCGCTGATCCACGACCTGCGCGCGCGCTGGCCGGGCGCGCAGATCGATTGGGTGGTGGAGGAGGGCTACGTTGACCTCGTGCGCCTGCTGCCCGACGTAGCACGCGTGATCCCGTTTGCGCTGCGGCGCTGGCGCAAGCGCTTCTGGCAACCCGCCATCTGGCATGAGATCGGTGAGATTCGCGATGCGCTGCGCGCGCAGCGCTATGACGCCGTGATCGAGAGCCAGGGGTTGCTGAAGACCGCGGTGGTCGCGCGCGTGGCCGCGCGGGCTGCCGGCGCGCCGGTCATCGGCCTTGGCAACCGCACGCAGGGTTCCGGCTATGAGCCGGCTGCACGCTTGCTGTACACCGATCCCGTCCACGTTCCGCGCCAGGCGCACTCTGTACGCCGTTCGCGCCTGCTTGGCGCCGCCCTCACCGGCACGGCTCCGACCGAGCCGCCAAGGTTTTTCGGCGAGTCGGCGCAATCGCTCCATGTCGATGATCCAATCTGGGCGCAATTGCCGGCGCGCTACGCGGTGTGCTTCCACGCCACCGCCGGCGCGAAGAAGAAATGGCCGGTAGCCAGCTGGCACGCGCTCGGCCAGCGCCTGCAGGCGGATGGCCTGACCATGCTGCTGCCCTGGGGCAACGAGGCGGAGCGCCGCGCGGCACAGGAGATCGCAGCCGGTGTGCCTGGCGCGCAGGTGCTGCCGCGCTTCTCCGTGATGCAGGGCTTCGGGCTGATCAATCGCGCCGAGGTGGTCATCGGGGTAGACACCGGGCTGGTCCATATCGCTGCGGCGCTGTGCCGGCCGACCGTGGAAATCTATACCGCCACCTGGCGCTGGAAGACCGAGGGGTACTGGTCCGAGAGGATCGCCAACGTGGGCGACGACGGCGTCGTGCCCACGGTCGATGAAGTCTGGCAGGCGGCCAGCCGCGTACGCGGAGCTGGCCGATGATGCTGCGCGTCCTGTACAGCCTGCTATGGATCGTCATCCTGCCGCTGGCGTTGTTGCGGCTCTACTGGCGCGGGCGCAAGGAGCCAGGCTATGTCCGCAACGTCGGCGAGCGGCTCGGCGCCTACGGCCATCTGCCCGCGCCAGGCCCATGGCTGTGGGTGCACGCGGTTTCCGTGGGCGAGACGCGCGCGGCGCAGCCGCTCGTCGAGGCCTTGCTGGCCGCCTATCCGACGCACCGGCTGCTGCTCACGCACATGACCCCTACGGGGCGTCAGACTGGCGCGCAACTGTTCGGCAAGGAGCCGCGCGTGCTCCAGTGCTACCTGCCCTACGACTTGCCCTGGCTCGTGAGCCGGTTCTTGCGGTATTTCCGGCCGGCGGCGGGCATGCTGATGGAAACCGAGGTGTGGCCCAACCTTGTGCACGGCGCGCGCCGTGCCGGCGTGCCGCTGTTCCTCGTCAATGCACGCCTGTCGCCGCGCAGCTTCCGCCGCACGGCGCGCTTCGGACGCGCGGCGGCAGCCATGTACGCGGACTTTGCCGGCGTGCTGGCGCAGACCAGCGGCGATGCCGAGCGATTTCAGGCCCTGGGGCTCGAAGCGGTGCAGATCACGGGGAACCTCAAGTTCGATATGCAGCCGGCCCCGGCCGGGATTGAGCGCGGCCATCGTCTGCGCCAGGCATTCGGCAGTCGTGCCGTGCTGGCGGCCGCCAGCACGCGGGAGGGTGAGGAACCGTTTCTGCTGGATGCACTATCGCGCTGGCCGCGACTTGGTGGCCACACGCCAAGACCGGCCTTGCTGCTGATACCGCGCCATCCGCAACGCTTTGACGAAGTGGCGGCCATGGCGGAGCGCGCAGGCTTCTCGGTCCAGCGCCGCAGTGCGATGGATATCGACCACCTTGCCGCGCCGATCACCGCCGACATCGTGCTGGGCGATTCGATGGGCGAGATGGCCATGTACTTCGCCGCATCGGACCTGGCCTTTGTGGGCGGTAGCCTGTTGCCGCTGGGCGGGCAAAACCTGATTGAGTCCTGCGCCGTGGGCACGCCGGTGCTGGTTGGCCCGCATACCTTCAACTTTGCGCAGGCAACGGAAGATGCCATCGATGCCGGTGCATGCCGGCGCGTGGCGAACGCCGAAGAGTTGATGCAGGCCGCGGCCCGCTTGCTCGCCGATGCCACCGCGCTGACGGACATGCGCGCACATGCACGCACGTTCGCGGGGGTGCACCGCGGGGCCACGCTGCGGACGCTGGCGGCGCTGGCGCCTGCGCTGGGTGCCTGAGCCGATCGGGAATTCGTGGCAAGGCCCCAGGCTCTAAGGGGCATTAACCTGGCGCGCCCGGCAGTCGGACTGCCTGGCTCGCCTCATGACAGGAGCCGAACCCATGCAGACACTGACCCGTGATACCTGCCGCCGGATTGCCCGGCGCGGGGCAGCCGCCGCCATCCTGGCAGGTGCCCTGGGCGCGTGCGCGACCGGGCCTGCGCCTGACTCCACCGGCGCCACCACCGCCCTAAACCAGACCCAGTCCTCCGGCCCGAGCCGCTGGGAACTGGTGCGCTGGCAGCAGCCCGACGGCACTTTGCGCGACATCCCGCATGGCGACAACGGCCAGCCCATCATCTTCGAGTTCAGCGCCGGCATCGACGCCGCGCAGGGCACGGTCAGCGGCACCAGCGGCTGCAACCGCTTTACCGGCAGCTACGGCAAGACCGATACCGGCATCCGCTTCGACCACGTCGCCGGTACGCGCATGGCCTGCCCGCCGCCGCGCATGGAGCTGGAGTCGGCCTTGCTCAAGGCCATGCAGACCCCGTTCCTGACGGTTGGCACGCAGCCGACGGCGGGTTCCACGGGGCGCCAGATCATCTGGAAGACCGCCAGCGAAGACCTGCTGCAGTTCGTCGAGCGTGAGGGTGTCGGCCAGCGCGGCGCGCGCATCGATGCCGCGGGCAGCGTCGAGAAGACCGTCTATATCGATTCCCAGCGCGTGGATTGCAGCGGCGTGGGCCGGATGACCTGTTACCGCTGGCGCGAGTCGCCGGATGCGCCATGGCAGCTCTGGTATGGGCCGATCGAGGGCCTGGATTTCGAGCCGGGGGTGTCGTACAAGCTGCGTGTGCGCGAGTACAAGGTGCCCAACCCGCCTGCGGATGCCTCTTCGATCCGCTGGCAATTGCTCGGCGTGGAGTCGCGCACGCGCGCGAACTAGGGTCAGCGCATAAGCAAAACGGGCCGCATTGCGGCCCGTTTTGCGTTGTCCAGCATGTCCGTCAGGAGCGGGGCGTGCCGCTTGCCAGCGCTTCACGCCGGCCGCCGCCGCGAGCAGACGCCGCGGGCGCGGGCGTCGCCACCGCACCGACCTTGGCCTTTTGCGGCAACTGGTACATGGCCCCCGGTGCCGACGTCAGCAGCGTGTTGATCTGGACGATATCGTCTTCCTTCAGCGCGCCCGTCGATGCCTTCAGCCGCAGGCCGTTCATGATCGTGTCATAGCGCGCCTTGGCCAGGTTGGCGCGAGTCTGGAACAGCTGCGCCTCGGCATTGAGCACATCGATGTTGATGCGCACGCCAACCTCGTAACCGAGCTGGTTCGATTCCACCGCGCTCTGGGCCGAACGCTCCGCAGCTTCCAGCGCCTTGACCTGCGCCAGGCCGTTGGAGACGCCCGAATAGCTCTGGCGCGCGCCCTGCGCGGCAGTGCGGCGCGCGAATTCGAGGTCGCTGGCGGCCTTGTCGGCCAGCGCCAGCGTTTCACGCACGCGCGACTGGATCTGGCCGCCCGCGAAGATCGGCATGCTCAGCTGCACGCCGATCTGCGAGGCGTTGTAGTGCGTGGAGATCGTCTGCGTGGCGCTGCCGGTCTGGTTGGTGAAGCCGTAGGAAGCCACCAGGTCCACGGACGGCAGGTGTGCGGCGCGCGCCTTGTTGGTTTCGCGCTGCGCGGTTTCCAGGTTGTAGTTGGCCAGGCCCACCTGCAGGTTGCTGGCCTCGGCCTGCGCCGCCCAGGCGTTGGCGTCGGCCGGGATCGGCGCGGGCAGCTCGGCCTCCGGCCGCAGCCCGAGCAGTTCGTCGACGGGCTTGCCGGTGATCTGCTGCAGGTTGGCGCGGGCGACTTCCAGCGCGCTCTGCGCGGCGATCTCGGTCGAGGTGGCCAGGTCGTAGCGGGCCTGGGCGTCGTTGGCGTCGGTGATGGTGGCGGTGCCCACCTCGAAATTGCGCTTGGCCTGGGCGAGCTGCTCGCCGATGGCCTTCTTCTGCGCGCCGGCCAGATAGAGGTTGTCCTGGGCCGTGAGCACGTCGAAGTAAGCCTGCGAGGACCGGGTGATCAGGTCGAGCTGCGCCTGCTGGAACGTGACTTCGCCCGCCATCGCGACCAGCTCGCCCTGCTTGTAGGTTTCCCAGCGGTCCCAGCGGAACAGCGGCTGGCTCAGCTGCAGGGCCCAGCTGTTGTTGTCGAAGAAGCGTACCCCCGAGGCAGTGGGCAGACCCGGCGCCAGCGCCGCAGTCTGGTCCAGCCTGGTGCGGTTGGCGCCTGCCGTGCCGGTGACCAGCGGCAGCAGCCCGGCGCGGCCCTGCGGCAGCTTCTCGCGCGTGGCCAGCAACTGGGATCGCGCGCTGGCGAACTGGGCGTCATTGGACTGGGCGTCGCGGTAGACCTGCAGCAGGTCGGCAGCCGTGGCCGGCATTTGCAGCAGCGCATACAAGGACAGCGCTATAGCCAGCCGCGTCTTGCCGGACACGGCGAAAGGCGCAAACGTCATCACATCTCCAGGTTGCCGGCACAGGCGCGGCCAACAGTCGTTTTCTTGTTCGGGTTTGACTTCGCGGGCGGGCCGGCAAACTGGGTCGCGCAGCCTCTCTCAGTACTTCGGCATGGCCGGGTCCACTTCGCTCGCCCAGGCGTCGACGCCGCCGGTGAGGTTGTAGACCTTGGCATAGCCTTGGCGTTCGAGATACGCGGCTACCTGCATGCTGCGCATGCCGTGGTGGCAGATGCAGACGATGTCCGCGTCTTCGTCGAGTTCGGCAGCGCGCGCCGGAATGTCGCGCATCGGGATATGGGTGATGCCCGGCATGGCGCAGGTCTGCACCTCCCAGGGCTCACGCACATCGAGCAGGACCGGCCTGGCGCGGCTGGCATCCGCCAGCCACTGGGCCAGTTCGGCAGCTTGAATGACCTGCATGGCGGCTGTGTCCTCAGAAACGGAACTGCGACGGCTGGGCCGCGCCGACCAGCGGCTTGACCGCGGTCTCGAACAGGTTCAGCACCTGGTATTCGGTTTCCGACAGGCGCGTGATCAGGCGCGCTTCCATCACCGGCAGCGTGCCGACGAAGGCCGCGATACGGCCGCCCACCTTGACCTGCGACAGGATCGACTGCGGGATGGCCGGCAGCGAGCCGGAGATGCAGATCACGTCGTACGGCGCGGCGGCGGTCCAGCCGTCGGCGGCGTTGCCTTCGGCCACGTCGACATTGGTGACGCCGGCGCCGGCCAGGTTCTGGCGGGCCAGGGTCACGAGTTCCGGCATGATATCCACGGTCAGCACATGGCGCGCGCGGTTGGCCAGCAGCGCGGCCATGTAGCCGGAGCCGGCGCCGATTTCGAGCACGTTCTCATGCTTGCGCACGACCAGTTCCTGCAGGATGCGGGCTTCCACGCGCGGGGGCAGCATGTTCTGGCCGCCCGGCAGCGGAATCTCCATGTCGACAAAGGCCAGGCCCTTGTAGGCCGCGGGAACGAATTCCTCGCGCTTGACCACCGCCAGCAGGTCCAGGATTTCCTGGTCCAGCACATCCCACGGGCGGATTTGCTGTTCGATCATGTTGAATCGGGCTTTTTCGAGATCCATCTTGCCATTCCTTACCAATGCCAACCGCTATGTGGGTGCTTGTGTCCGGGCCGCGCGGTGCCACGGCCGGGCAGTCTTGTCAAACCCAGTATTTTAACCCTCCGTGCGCGGTCCGGCTCATTCGGCGCTCCGATGTTGTGCCACGGCCTCCGCGTCGGCCCCGGCGGGCGAAGTGGCCGCCACGGCCGCCTTGCCTTGCCAGCGCCGCCGCAGCCACGTCGCGAAATCATCAAGGTACGTATAAATCACAGGTACCACCACGAGCGTCAGGATCGACGACGTGATGATGCCGCCGATCACCGTCTGGCCCATCGGCGCGCGCTGCTCGGCGCCTTCGCCGAGGCTGAAGGCCAGCGGCACCATGCCGAAGATCATGGCCAGCGTGGTCATCAGGATCGGGCGCAGGCGCACGCGCGCGGCCTCGACCAGGGCGGCTTCGCGCGAGAGCGGCGCCTGGCCGTCGGCGCCGTCCACATGCCCGCGCCGGGCCTGGTTGGCAAAGTCCACCAGCAGGATCGCGTTCTTGGTGACCAGCCCCATCAGCATGATGAAGCCGATGATCGAGAACATGTTCAGCGTCGAGCGGAACAGCAGCAGCGCCGCGAATACGCCGATCAGCGTGAGCGGCAGCGAGGTCATGATGGCGATCGGCTGGAAGAAGCTGGCGAACTGCGAGGCCAGGATCATGTAGATGAAGATCACCGCCAGTGCCAGCGCCGAGACTGCATAGCCGAAGGACTCGTTCATCGACTTGGTGGAGCCGCCAAAGCGGTACTTGTAGCCGGCCGGCCAGGTCATGCCGTCGAGCGCTGCCTTGACGTCGCGCGCCACCTCGCCCGCGGAACGTCCGGCGGTGTTGGCAGTCAGCTCGACCTCGCGGTTCAGGTCGCGGCGGCTGATCTGGTTGGCGCCCGTGGTCGGCACCAGGTCGGCCACCTGCCGCAGCGGCACCATCTTCGGCGTGCCGTCGGGGTTGGTCTGGCTGCTGGCGATCATCAGCGCATTGAGGTCCGCCAGCCCTGTGCGCGCATCGCGCGGCAGCCGCACGCGCACGTCGTAGTTCTGGTCATCGGGCGCGCGCCACGAACTGATGGCATCGCCCGCGAGCAGCGGCCGCAGCGCATTGCCGATCTGCGCGACGCCCACGCCCAGGTCGGAGGCCAGCTCGCGGCGGATGCGCACCTCGATGGTGGGGCGGTCGTCCTTCATGCTCGAATCCAGGTCCGCCAGGCCGCGAATGGCCAGCATGCGGCGGCTGGCCTCCTGCGACAGCCGCCGCAGCTCGTTCAGGTCATCGCCCTGGATCGACACCTGGATCGCCTTCTGGCCGCCCGCGCCGTCGGGCATGCCGACCATGGTCAGCGTGATGCCGGCAATGCCGCCCAGGCGCTCCCGGATCTTCGGGTTGAGCTGCACGGTGGACAGCTTGCGCGCGCGGCGATCGACCAGCCGCACCGACACCAGCGCGTTGTTGCGCCCGGACGTATTGCCGGAATTGATCGTCGCGTAGGTATAGGCAACCTCGGGGAAAGACTTGAGCGCGGCTTCGACCTGGCGCACCTTGGCCTCGGTGACCTCGATCGACGTGCCGACCGGCGTGGTGAAGCCGACCTGTGTCTCGCCAAGGTCGGCGGCGGGCACGAATTCCGTGCCGATCAGCGGCACCAGCGCAAAGCTGCCGAAGAACGTGACGATCGCGATCAGCGTGGTGGCCAGCCGGTGCCTGAGCGCCCAGCCCAGCATGCCGGCATAGCCATGGCCCAGGGCATCCATGCGCGCGGAGAACCAGTCCAGCAGCCGGCCCACGGTGCGGCCGTACCAGCTGGTCTTGTTGCCGGTGCCGTGCAGGTCGGGGTCGTGCCAGACCGAGGACAGCATCGGGTCCAGCGTGAACGACACGAACATCGAGATCAGCACGGCCGCCACCACGGTGATGCCGAACTGGTGGAAGAAGCGCCCGATGATGCCGCCCATGAAACCCACCGGCAGGAACACCGCGACGATCGAGAACGTCGTGGCCAGCACCGCGAGGCCGATCTCGGCGGTGCCGTCCAGTGCCGAGGTGCGGTGATCCTTGCCCATCAGGTTGTGGCGCACGATGTTCTCGCGCACCACGATGGCATCGTCGATCAGCAGGCCCACGCACAGCGACAGCGCCATCAGCGTGATCACGTTGAGTGTGAAGCCGCACAGGTACATCACGCCGAAGGTGCCGATCAGCGCGATCGGCAGCGTCAGGCCCGTGATCACCGTGCTGCGCCACGAGCCCAGGAACAGGAAGACGATCGCCACGGTCAGCAGCGCGCCTTCGAGCAGCGTGGAGCGCACCTCCTTCACGCTGCTGCGGATGCCGCGCGCGGTGTCGTTGACCACGGTGAGCTGCACGCCCGCGGGCACCAGCTTGCGAACTTCATCGGCCATGCGCACCAGGCCGTCGACGGTATCCACCGTATTCTGGCCCTGCGCCTTGACCACGGATAGGAAGAGGGCGCGCTTGCCGTCGAGCAGCGCCAGGCTCTCCTGCTCTTCCTGGCCGTCGCGCACGTCGGCGATCTCGCCGAGCGTGACCGGCTGGCCCGCGCGGCGCGCGACGATGATGCGGCGGAAGGCATCGGGCGTGGCCACGCGGCCCTTGACCTGCACCACGGTCTCGGTCGCGGACGAGCGCAGTTCTCCGGCCGGCAGCTCCTGGTTCTCGCTGCGGATCGCGTTCATGACCTGGTCGATGCCGATGCCGAGCGCTTCGAGCTGCGCCGGGCGGATGCGGATCTCGACCTCGCGCTTGGTGCCGCCGACGATATTGATCGCGCCCACGCCGCGCACGGTCTCGAGCCGCTTGCGCACGATCTGGTCGGCAATGGTGGTCAGCTCGCGCTGGCTGCGCTGCGCACCGGGCGCGTTCGAGACGGAGAGATAGAAGATCGGCGCGTCGGTCGGGTCGTAGCGCAGCACGCGCGGCTCTTTGACTTCGTCGCGAAGCTGCGGGCGGATCAGCGCCAGCTTGTCGCGCACGTCCTGCGCGGCCTGGCCGACGTCGACGCTCAGGTCGAATTTGACCACGACCACGGAGGTGCCCTGGTAGGAATGCGAGAAGATCTCGTCAATGCCCGAGATCGTGTTGACGATCTCCTCGACCTTGCGCGTGACGTCGGACTCGACCGATTCCGGCGCGGCGCCCGGGTATTCGGTCTGCACCACCACCACCGGGAAGGTGATGTCGGGGAACTGGTCCACCGGCAGGCGCTGGTAGGAGAACAGGCCCACCACGATGAAGGCCAGCATCATCATGGTGGCCAGCACGGGGTTCTGGATCGACAGGCGGGTGAACCACATGGCGCGTCGTCCTCAGGCCTCAGGCCTCAGGTCCTTCACGCGGCGCACCTGGCTGCCGCTGCGCAGCGTGCCCAGGTTGTTGCGCACGATCTCGGCTCCGGCGGCCAGCCCCGAGATGATCTCGACCATGCCGCTGCCTTCGTCGCGCACGCCGGTCTGCACGGCGCGCTCGGCCAGCATGCCGTTCTCGATCACGTAGACAAAGGCGCGTTCGCCGTCGCTGCGCACGGCCGAGGCCGGCACGGACACCACGCCGCTGCGCTCGCCGAGCACCAGCGCGCCGCGCGCGAACATGCCGGCGCGCAGCCTGCCCTCGCCGTTCTGCACGCGCACATAGACCATGATGCTGCGCGTGCCCTGGCTGACAGCGGGATTGATGCGCACGAGCGCGCCAGCGAATTGCCCCGCGCCTTCCACATTCAGCCGCACCGACTGGCCCACCGAGGCGCGCGCCACGTCAGCCATCGGCACGGGCGCTTCCAGTTCCAGCACGCGCAGGTCGACCAGGTCGATCAGGCGTGTGTCGGGCGATACTTTTTCCCCGGGCTGCACCGCGCGCGCGGCGACCATGCCGTCGAGCGGGGCCTTGACCACGGTATCGTTCAATGCCTTCTGCGCCACGGCCAGCCCGCCCTGGGCGGCATCGAGGTTGGCGCGCGCCACATCGAGGTTGGACTGGTAGTTGTCGAACGCGGTCTTCGAGATAAAGCCCTTGCCGACCAGCTCGCGGTTGCGCTCCCAGGTCTGGCGCGAGTTCTCGAACTGGCCGCGTGCCGCCAGCATCTGGCCGCGTGCCTGCGCGACCTTGGCCTCGTACTCGGTCGGGTCGATGCGCACGATGACCTGTCCCGCGCGCACGGCCTCGCCTTCGCGTACGAGCACCTGCTGCACCTCGCCCGAGACCTTGGCCTTGACCGAGGCCTGGTTCAGCGCGCGCAGGCTGCCCGACAGGGGCAGCGCGACCTGCAGGTCATGCGTGCCAGCCAGCACCAGATCGGACTGCAGGAACTCCACCACGGAAGGCGCAGCGGCCTGCGCCGACGCCTGCGCCCGGCGCGTGCTGCTGGCCTTGCGTACCGCGGCGGTGGCGCTGAGCACAGCCACCGCGCCCAGTACGGCAATCAGGATCTTCGTGTTTCGCTTCATGTCTCGTCTTGTTGTGCGGCGCCTGTGGCTGCCGTCGTGTCCGGCTCGCCGGCGCCCTGCGCCAGCTGCTGGGCCTGCATCTCGTCGCGGATCTTTTCCCAGACGTAGGGTCCGGACTTCGGCGGCAGCGGGCGGTCGCGCGCCTCGCCGGTCGTCAGGCCGAACAGCAGCATTTCGAGCAGGTTGTCGAGGTAGGCATCCGGGTTGATTTCCTTGTGCGCGTAGAGGCCGAACGCACGCTGCCAGAGCATCAGGAACACCAGCGGCGCACAGACCAGCGTGGTGGCCGGATTCGCGGGCAGGGCCCGGAACTCGCCGCGCTCGACGCCGCGCGCCAGCACGCGCGCGAACAACTCGTCGCCGGGCACCATTACTTCTTCCTGGTAGAAGCGCGCGATGTCCGGGAAGTTGCCCGACTCCGCCATGATCAGCTTGGTCAGTCCCGCCACCGGCGTGGCGCCGATCAGTCCCCACCAGCCGCGCAGCAGCTCGCGCAGCAACTCCGGGGTCGAGCCCTCGAAGCGGTCGACCAGGTCCGTGCCGCGCGCCAGGGCCGGTACCAGGTTCTCGCGCACCACGGTCTTGAACAGCTCTTCCTTGTTGGCGAAGTAGAGGTACACCGTCCCCTTGGAGACGCCCGCGGCCGCAGCCACGTCTTCCAGTCGCGTGGCGGCATAGCCGCGCGCCACGAACAAGTCGAGCGCGGCAGCGACCAGTTCCTGCGGGCGGGCGGCCTTGCGCCGGCTCCAACGCGGGGCTTCGGCGTCTTTGGGGGAGGCGGGGCGGTCGATCACGGGGGTCTTGCCAGGTATTGCCATGGGTGACGAGCAGCGGGGGGCGGATATTAATAACTTATGGGTCAGTAATGTAGGGCGGGTTCGCGGCAGGGGTCAACCCGGGTTCGCCCTGCCTTGGGGCGGATAGCGCGGCACCCATACAACAAGTGACTCAAGGTGCTCCTGATGATGAATGCCTGGGAAGACCAGCGGGAGTTGCGGTCGTATTCGGGCACAATGGCGCGTTTGCCGTCGCCTGGCGACGGCCTGCTGAACCAATCACATGAGCTGTCAGTCTCACATTTCTTGCCGCGACGGCTGCGGCGCCTGTTGCATTGCGCCCTCGATCGCATCGCCGCTACCCGGCATGCCGGCTGGAAAACCGGCTGGGGTTCGTTGCGCGCAGTTGCTGCCCGATGCGAGATGCGCGGTGTTCGGCCGGCCGGAGCGGCCGGCCTTTTGCGGCGGGCTGCAACCCTCGGCCGAAATGTGTGGCGACTCGCGTGAATCGGCGCTGCGCTGGCTCACGCAGCTTGAAATCCTGACCGCGCCTGCCGGGCGCGATGCGTAATGGCTCTGCAGCTGTGCAAGGGCTGCCCGCGCCGGTCGGCGCAAATCCATCCATCGGAGGCAATATGATCCGGATTTCCCGGCGGCGCTGGACTGGCGCCATCGCCGCTGCTGTTGCGACTGTCTGGCTGGGCGCCTGCGGTTCCTTCGGCAACGAATACACGTTTTCGCAAAGCCAGCTGCAATCGGCGCTGGAGCATAAATTCCCGTTCAGCAAGCGCTACCTGGAGCTGTTCGACATCCAGTTGTCCAACCCGCGCCTGACGCTCGATGCGGCACGCAATCGTGTCAACTTGCAGTTCGATGCCATCGTTGACAACAAATTGTTCTTCCGCCAGGCGCTGGCGGGCCGGTTCGCGCTGGACAGCGGGCTGCGTTATGACGCTCCCAGCCATTCGGTAGTGCTGCAGGATCCGGAAGTCCAGCAGTTCGATGTGCAGGGACTGCCCGGCCAGTTTTCGCGCCAGATCAACGCGCTGGGCGGGATTGTGGCTGAGCAGTTCCTGCAGGGCTACGCGCTGTATACCTTCAGGCCGGACCAACTGCGTCTTGCGGGACGAGATGTCGAGCCCGGTACAATCACCGTCTTGTCCGACGGTATCAACGTCAAGATTAACCGCCCCTGAGCCACCAAGCAGGCATCGCCCGGTCCATACCGGGCATGTCCCCGCCTAATCGATCCCATCCATGGAAATCGCACTTGCCCTGAAAGCCGTGATCCTCGGCATCGTCGAAGGACTGACCGAGTTTCTGCCTATTTCGAGCACCGGCCACCTGATCCTGGCCGGCCAGTTGCTCGACTTCAACGACGAGAAGGGCAAGATCTTCGAGATCGTGATCCAGTTCGGCGCGATCCTCGCGGTCTGCTGGGAGTTCCGCCGGCGCATCGCCAATGTATTGAGCGGGCTGACCTCCGACCCGAAGGCGCAGCGCTTCGCCATCAACGTTATCGTCGCCACCGTGCCGGCTATCGTGCTGGCGCTGGTGTTCGGCAAATGGATCAAGGCCCACCTGTTCAACCCGATCACGGTGGCGCTGGCGTTCATCATCGGCGGCGTCGTGATCCTGCTGGCTGAATGGCACGACGGCCGGCGCGGCATGGTGACTGGTCCGCGCGGCAACGCCTTGCTGCAGGCCGCCAAGGCCGGCGCGCCGCGCATCGAGTCGGTGGATGACCTGAACTGGCGCGATGCCGTGAAGGTCGGCATCGCGCAGTGCTTTGCACTGGTCCCGGGCACGTCGCGTTCTGGCGCCACAATCATCGGCGGGATGCTCTTCGGCCTGTCGCGCCAGGTGGCGACCGAGTTCTCGTTTTTCCTCGCCATCCCCGTGATCTTCGGGGCGACGGTGTATGAGTTGTACAAGGCCCGCTCCCTGCTATCGGCGGACGACTTGGGCATCTTCGGTATCGGCTTCGTCTTCGCCTTCGTGTCGGCCTTCTTTTGCGTGCGCTGGCTGCTGCGCTTCGTCGCCACGCATGATTTCAAGCCCTTCGCGTGGTACCGGATTGCATTCGGCATCATCGTGCTGGCTACGGCGTACACCGGGATGGTGTCCTGGCACGCTTGATACGGCAGGCGCGGAAAACAAAAAGGCGTGGCCTGTGCCACGCCTTTTTGTTTATGCCGTTCGAGTCGTTCAGCCGCGCTTGCGGAACACGACATCCCAGACGCCATGCCCGAGTCGCACACCGCGGCGCTCGAACTTGGTAGTGGGTCGGTATTCCGGCCGCTCCGAAAAGCCGTCAGCGGCAGTAGACGTATTCTCCAGGGCAGGCTCCCCGGACAGCACTTCCACCATCTGGTGCGCGTACTCTTCCCAATCCGTGGCGCAGTGGATGTAGCCCCCCGGCTTCAGGCGCCCGGCCAGCAGCTTCACCAGCGGCGGCTGTACCAGCCGGCGCTTGTTGTGCCGCTTCTTGTGCCACGGGTCGGGGAAGTAGATATGCACGCCATCCAGGCAGTTGTCCGTCAGCATGTGGGCAATGACCTCCACGGCATCGTGCTGGATGATGCGCACGTTTTCGATGCCACGCTCGCCTGCGAGCTTCAGCAGCGCGCCCACACCAGGTTCGTGCACTTCGCAGCCGAGGAAATTGTCCTGCTGGCGCAACTGTGCGATATGCGCGGTGGTCTCGCCCATGCCGAAGCCGATTTCCAGGATCGCGGGTGCCTTGCGGCCGAATGCGGCTTCCCAGTCCAGCGGCTGGGAGGTGTAGGGCACTAGCAGGCGCGGGCCCACTTCGTCGATGGCGCGTTGTTGACCGGTGGAGGTGCGGCCGGCGCGCCGGACGAACGAACGGATGCGGCGGGGGTGGGCAACGCCTTCGGGGTCGTTCGTGGGCGGGGCATCAGCGCTCTGGGCGGCCTGCATGCCTTCTGCGGGGATCGGTTCGGTATTAGTGTCTTGGGGAAGCATGGCAACAAGGCTACCTGGCAGTTCTCTGCGCGACTGTCGTGGCGGCCTTCTTCTTATCAATGAAGGTTATGAATGTGGCAACACCCACCGCGTAGAAGGGGAAGACCTCCCACCAAAGGAACACCACGTCGGTCAGGCCGAGTACGAAAATGCCGGCACACAAGCAGGCGCCCATGCAAGCCGCTGCCCGGACTTCTTTGTCGTGATGCCTGAGATCTCGGGCGAAGTAGTAGGCGGGCACCAGGTACAAGGCCAGGAGGGCAGCAATGCCAAACAAACCGAGTCTGGCGGCATTGAACAGGAACTCATTGTGCGAATGTGCGAATTCGGCGGCTGCAGGTGTGATGACTTTCCGATTGGGCAAGTCCTCGAGGGCCTCGCGATACTTGTCTACGCCTACGCCGAAGATCGGATGCTCAAGGAAGATTGCCAAAGAGCCGTGCCATAGCTGGAATCGAAAGCCGATTGGGGTATCGACATTCGTACGAGTTACGTACAGTTCGATATCGGCTCGGGTTTCTGCTACTCGATCTTTGACCAGTTTGGCCTGGCTCAAGGCTGCGACAAGCGCAATTGCAATCAGCGCTGCTATGGCTAACTTGCGTTTCCCTCGCAAGATTCCACTGGAAAACAGTGCAATGCCGGCGAACACTGGAATCGTGATCCAAGCGCCGCGCGATTGCGACAGGTAGCTGCCATACAGGATTGCGATCGCCGCCAGCACCTTAAGCAAGATCTGAGTCTTGTCCCGCTTCTCGCTCCAGCCAAGCGAGAAGAGGCTATATGTGCCAAGCAGCATTGCCAATTCAATGAAGATCGTGATGGGAATGAAGTCGGTCGAGTATCTCACCTGGCCGCCATGGGTCAGCACTTGAGCCTTAATGGTGGACAAGATGGTGCCGGCCACGAACGCCCATTGCAGATGACGCAGATACCGCACCGGTATGATTGATACGGTCCACAGCACCAGCGCAAAAAGGGCCAGCCTCGATGGTGCGTCGATGCTTCTGCCCGAGAATTGCAGCCTTGATATCTCATTTGCCAATACCGCGAACATCGGCGCGGCCATCGCCAGGGCAAGTGGCCAGTAACGCCTGATCTGACTGGCAAACAATTGGCTCTGCGACTTCCAAGAGCAGATCAGTACCGCGAGGCCCAGCACAATCAGCAGGCCATACAGCACGCCGGCAGCACGATCCACGATCAGCGCGAGGACGTAAAAGGCTGCAAGGACAATTGCGGTAAATCGAGCCATGGCGCGGAATACCGCAGTGTCCTTTTCCATGGCAGCAAAGCCCGATAATGAAGCGGATGAAGTGAGGCTTTGATCGAATTGGGTCATTCTCTTCTTGGTCTGCACTTACTTGTGTAAACGGTAGTTCGCAGGCGAAAGCCTTATGAGGATTTCAGGTTCTGCATTAGCCGCGACCTCAGGTAGCGGCAATGCCAGTAGACGCCTTCCGCGATACGGTGTTGTGTGATCAGAAACCTGGAGAACAGTTTCAGTTCACGCGCGGTTCCCGGCCCGTCAAGCGGCGTTTCCGCCCATGGCGAGCGGGACTGGATTTCGGTGAACAATTCCCGGATGTCATGCAGACACCAGCTGTGCCACGGCTTTACCGGGCCTGTGAAGTGCATGAAAACGTAAGGCTGCGAGACGTTCAGCTTAGTCTCGCCGCGTGTCAGGTAGTCCACGAGGTGGTATCGATAGTTCCACTTCGTATCAACAAATCTGACCCGGCCATCTAGCGCGATGTTGAGGGCATCCTGGTCCGCAAATCGCATATCCAGCGTCGTGAGCGCTTTCAACGCGACCTGCTGGACGTCGGCGGCGATCCAGTTCTGCACATCGATGTACATGACGCCGGCATTGAAGTAGTGGCCGTGTTTCAGCCCCAGTGCCGGAATCTGCGTCCTGACAGTCGTATCCTTCTCATCGGCGACCGCCGCGGCGATGCAGTCGCCGAGATCGATGGCGAGCAGTCCTGACAGGTCACCAAAGCAAAGCAGGTCAGCATCCAGGTACAGCACTTGGTCCGCGATACCGCTCAGCTTCGATGGAATCAGCAAGCGGATAAAGGTGCCCAGGGAATGCTTGCTGAAGCAGGGGAACTGGCGGAAATCGTCGAGCGTGGCCGTGTCGATCAGGTGGACCCGGACCGTGACGTCATGTTGTTCTTCAAGCTTCTCCAGCTTCTCTCGGTTGTCGGCGGTGATGGAGAAAGCAAATACATGGAAAACGAAATCCAGTCCCGGGTTGTTTTCCAGGACGGATGTGATGGTCACGCCCATGCCGCGATAGTAGCCAGCGTCTACACCGAATGCGACGTGAACCGGTCCACTACCGGAGCGAAGGGTAGATACATCTCGCAGTTCAGATGGCACTTGTCATCCTCGGGTAATGGGCGAACTGTGTGGAGTAATGGGAACTCCGGCGGGATGGCGGGATGGCGGGATGCGGACAAAGAGACGCGCGGGGCTTGTCGCCTGAGCCGACATGCGCTTGCGCTTCGAGCGTGCGTCCTGCCGAATTTGGCCCGCCTTGGCTCAGGCCTTAGGCTTGGCAGTGGAGCGGGCGATGGGAATCGAACCCACGTCTTTAGCTTGGGAAGCTAAGGTAATAGCCATTATACGACGCCCGCGAACCTGTAATTCTATGCCGGATTCGAGCGAGAGTGCAAGCAACGGAGCTGGAGACTGCATTGGAAAGTGCTTCAATTGCCACCCTTGGGTGCATGCGCTGGCCTTGCTTCAACTTACCAGCACCAATTCGAAGATGTGCCAAACCAGCTTCCAGCACACCCCGGTGGCCTCCATGGCCTTCTAAGGCTCCGGGATGTTGCCATCCATGGCCAGATTATCCCCGTTCAAGCGCAAGTCACCCGCCCAAAGCCAGCTTCATCCTTCAGGGGCGGGGACCGCTCGATGGGCAACTATTGACTGCTGTCTCGGTAGTCCCACAGTCCGAGTATCCTAGGACGCTGGCAGTCTTGCCAAAATCGATTCGACATAGTAGCCTATAAGCTACTTTTCGCCCTCGGGCATCGACTTTGGCATTCGTGCCACATCAGGACGTGGTATGGCTATCGTGGAGTGAGGCGCTTGGCGCTGTAACTGCACTTTGGCTATATGCTGTCCATCTTTTTTGGGCCGATCGGCTGGGCTGTCTAGGTCCGTCCAGTCGCTGGTCCACTGCCTTCAATGGCGCTCCGTAGCAGCTTCGGAGGCCTATCCACTTTCTCCGGTCTTTTGCAGTTCCTTCCCGAACCTTCGCCGACGGCTTCGCATGCCTCGGTGCTGCGTCATTTTTTGCCTTTTCGCTGCCGCCTTTCTCAGCAGCGCCCATAAGGGGTTCCAAGCCCTTCCCCCCGTCTGATCTCCTCAGGACTATCTGAGCACTGCCGGAATGTATCTGGCGAGTTCGTCTGCACTCTCAAAGCAGACATCCAACGGAACCATTCGGTTGCTTGGAAGGCAACAAAGGTGGACGTAGGGCTCCGCCTCACGAAGGCCCGGCATCTTATCGCCAGAACGTCTGTGTGTGCCCGACGGGACGCACAGGCCCGCTGGTGGTGCCGTGGCTAGTCGCTGTATGGGGTTGCCCCGTTTCATCGGACAGATTCGCATTGGAATTTTATGTCGATGGGTTTTCTCCTTGTGATGGGGCAGTGTATGCCCGGTGTAGCGCCGGATTCATGCCATTGACGGGAAGCTTTTCAAACTCCTGCGGAGACCGATATCCCAGTGCGCTGTGCAGGCGATGCGAGTTGTACCAACCCTCGATCCAGGTGAACAATGCCTGACGGGCGTCGTCGTGCGTGGCGAAGCGCGAACGCATCAGCAGCTCGCATTCGAGCGTTGCGAAGAAGGACTCGCACATGGCGTTGTCGTAGGCATCGCCCACCGAGCCCATCGAAGGCTGAACGCCGGCCTCGCGGCAACGTCGCCCGAAGGCAACAGACGTGTATTGGCAGCCCTGGTCCGAATGGTGAATCACTGCGCTGGGATGTCGCTGCGCCAGCGCCATGTCCAGCGCTTGCAGCATCAGTGCGGTGCGCAGATGACTACCCATGGCCCAACCTACGATGCGCCGGCTGTACACGTCCAACACGACAGCCAGATAGTAAAAGCCGGCAACGGTCGGAATGTATGTCGCATCGGCGACCCACAGCTGATTTGGCGCATCGGCAGAGAAGTGTCGCTGCACCAGATCGGGCGCGGGTCTGCCCGCTGGCGCACGGTGGGTGGTGCAAATGAAGCGCGGCCGGCAAGCCCCGCGCAGGCCGGCCTCACGCATCAGACGCGCCACGCGCTTGCGCCCGACGTGGATACCTTGGCGCAGCAGCATGGCATGCACACGTGGCATCCCATAGGTACCGCGCGAGCGGGCGTGAATCTCACGGATTTGCGCGAGCAACAGCTTGTCACTCACGGCATGAGCGCTCGGACGTCGTTCCATCCATGCATGGAAGCCGCTGCGCGAGACCTTAAGCAGCCGCGCCATGGTGGACAGCGGAAAGCGGTCCTGATTTGCCTTCATGAACTCGAACCCTTGTCGGGCAGCGTGTCGGTCTCCCGGGCAAACCAGGCCGCGGCTTTTGCAAGTATCTCCCTCTCCATTTTGAGTTGCCGGTTCTCACGGCGCAGCCGCGTGAGTTCCTGGCGCTCCGCCGTGGTCAGGCCGTCCTGACGAACGCCGGCATCGCGATCCGCTTGGGCAACCCAGTTGTAGATCGTCTGGGCCGTGGGTTCGAACTCCTTGGCCAGATCCTCCGGACGGCGACCTGCATGGACCAAGTCAACCATTTGCTGACGGAAGACCGCACTGTACGGTGGGCGCGTTTTCGGCATGGTGCACCTCCTGCTTACTCAAGATAGGCACTGTCCGAAAAAGCGGGTCACCTCCAGTACCCGTACCGCGCGCCCGAGGGTGCCGGTGCTAGGGCTGGATTAGCCAGCCGCAGTTAACACTGACCAAAGTTAATGCCGACAAAGTGAGGAATCCAATGAAGTTCGATATTTTTGTAGACTTGATGCGCTTAGTTACGCGCAATCGTGATGGCTCTTATGCAACACAAGCGGCTCGAAGGGAAGTGCTTGCTCAGGTGGCGCATGACCTAAAAGACATGGGCTTTCGCACGCTTCCTGCGACTGGTTTGAAGCCAAAGCATGTTGCTGCGCTAGTTAAGCGTTGGCAGACCGCCGGGATCGCCGTGGGTACGATGAAAAACCGTATGTCACATATTCGATGGTGGGCAGAGAAGGTCGGTAAGCAGAATTGCGTCCCACACACTAATAAGGAATTGGGTATTGGCCGGCGCCGGTATGTCACCAACATTTCGAAGGCATTGGTGCTTGCGCCTGGCGATCTCGAGAAGATTACCGATGAGCGTGTGCGCTGTTCTGTCGAATTGCAGGAGGCTTTTGGACTCCGTCGAGAAGAGTGCCTCAAGTTTCAGGCGGGATATGCTCTGGCAGGCCTGACGGTGGACGAAATACAGGAGATTCACCTTATGGCCACGTGGTGTAAGGGAGGCCGGGCACGCGTTGTGCCAATCACGGATGAGCATCAGCGGGCTGTGCTTGCGAGAGCGGCCGCATTCTGTGGAAGCGGATCGATGATCCCTAAAGACCTCAAATATGTCGACCAACTCCATCGCTATGAATCGGCGATTGAAAAGGCTGGATTGTCGAAGTTGCACGGACTTCGGCATGCATATGCCCAACGGCGTTACCAGGAGCTCACTGGCTGGCCAGCTCCTGCCGCAGGTGGCCCAGTTTCAGCACAGCTGACCGAGCAACAGCGGGCAATGGATCGTGCAGCGCGACTGCAGGTTTCAGCGGAGCTAGGTCACAATCGCGAGGAGATTACGGCCGTTTATCTGGGCCGCTAAGGCATTGCCCGACCTTGCTCATCCTCATAGGACATCGTGCTGGTGCCTTACTTTAAGGCATCTGTGTGTATTTCTTTTTGCTCTAGTTGATATGAAGAGGAGATGCTTTGACAGATCTGTTCGAAAAAGAATTTCTCGGCTTAGTTTCCCGCAATTTTGTGGAATTTGTCGAGCTTTTGCCGGCGCCGGACGGCTGGTACTTACGCATCAATGGTTTCCAGTGGTTGCCGTACCGTTTTGACCAGCTTGAAAGGACCTTGTTGTACCTACGCCAGTTGGGCTGCACGCATGTGACGGTGCGCCTGAATGCTTGGCCAAAATCATCATAGTTCGCTCCGTGCGTGTCCTCCGATCGGAGTTCTAATTCACCAACTTTTGGTTGGCCGAATTACCCTGGAGGACGGGCAGATCAGGGGGCATTGCCAGAGCAATCCTGGTGGCGACCCCTTTGAGGCGATAGCTCTTGCCTTCAAATCGAGGCTTGTCGGTGTATCAAATGGCACCAATGCCATGGTGCTATGGTGTGTCGCCAAGGTCTCGCCCTGGGGGTGCCCCGTTTGATCGGACAGATTTGCATTGTATTTTTTTGTCGATGGGACATTTCCTTGTGATGGGGTGGTTTATCGCTCGCCGAACAGGATAGACCGCTTGGCGACTTCGCCGCCCCAGCCTGAAACCAAGGCCACGCACTGCTCGCTGTTGTCTTCCCAGATGACCGGCGGCGCCACCACGCCACGGCCCGTCCGGAACGTCCACTGCTCCTTGCCGGTCTTGGCGTCCATGGCCTTGACCTCCCAGACGATCTTGCTGGTCTTGGGTTTGATCGCGCGCAGCGAGCCGATGTAGTCCTCGTTCTGTCGCGTGGCCAGCGATGAATGGATGGCGACTGAGGTCTAGGCCACTCGCGCCAGCACGCCACGGGCCCTGGCAATGAGGGCTGCCGTGGACGCGTCGTGCGGGCTTGCTTCGGCACCGGCCAGTTCCGCTTCGATCGGGCGAGCCAGGATCTTGCCCGGTTCCACGCCCCATTGGTCGAAGGAGTTGATGTTCCAGACCACACCCTGCACGAAGGTCCTATGCTCGTAGAGCGCAATCAGGGCACCCAGTACATGCGGCGTCAGGTCTTCCATCAAGAGCGTATTGCTGGGGCGGTTGCCCTCGAAGACCATATGGGCGATGCACAGTTCGTCGGTCATGCTGGCCGCACGCAGCTCCTCTGCGGAACGGCCGCGCATCAGCGCCTCGGCCTGGGCAAAGCAGTTGGCCAGCAGTTTGGCATGGTGGCCGGGCAGTTCGCGCGGCGGCACCAGCGGCGCAACGAAATCCACCGGCACGATGTGCGACCCCTGGTGGATCGTCTGGAAGTACGCATGCTGGCCATTGGTGCCCGCGGTGCCCCACACCACCGGCGAGGTATGCGTACGTACGCGCCGCCCGTTGAGCTGCACGGACTTGCCGTTGCTTTCCATCTCCAGCTGCTGCAGGAGCGCCGGGAACAGCTCCAGCGACGTGGAGTAGGGCGCCATGCAACTGGTCGGCAGGTTGAAGAAGTTGCGGTACCAGATGCCGAGCATGCCCAGCACGACAGGCATGTTGCGTTCGAGCGGCGCGGTGCGGAAGTGCTCGTCCATGGCGCGGCCGCCGGCCAGCAGGTCGGCAAAGGCATTGAAGCCAACCGCAAGCGCAATCGACAGGCCCACCGAGGACCACAGCGAGAAGCGGCCGCCGATCCAGTCCCAGAACTCGAACATATTGGCCGGGTCGATCCCGAACGCGCGTACCGCCTCTATGTTCGTCGAAACCGCGACGAAGTGCCGGGCGAACTGGTCTTCGGCCACGCCATTGGCCAGGAACCATTGCCGCGCGCTGTGCGCGTTGGCCATGGTTTCCAGCGTGGTGAAGGTCTTCGAGCAGACGATCATGAGCGTCCGCCGCGGATCGAGGCGCTCAAGGGTTTCGGCCAGCTCGGTGCCGTCGACGTTCGATACGAAGTGCATGCGCGGCCCGGAATGGCCGTCATCATGTGCGAGGTGCGACAGCGCACGGCACACCATCTTCGGGCCGAGGTCGGAGCCACCGATGCCGATGTTCACGACATCGGTGATGCGCTCGCCGGTCGTGCCGGTCCATGCGCCGCTGCGGACCGCTTCGGAGAATGCGCGCATGCGAACCAGGACGCTCTGGATGCACGGCATCACAGGCAAACCATCGACCTTGAAGCCGGCACCGGCAGTAGCGCGAAGCGCAACATGCAAGGCAGCGCGATCCTCGCTGGTGTTGATATGCTCACCGGCGAACATGGCATCGCGACGAGCCGGAACGCCGGCCTCATCGGCCAGCTGCAGCAGCAACTGCATGGTCTGCGGCGTGATCCGGTTCTTGGAGTAGTCCAGGCACAGGCCAGCGGCTTCCAGTGAAAACTGCGTGACACGATCCTCGCCGCCTTCTGCAAACCAATCCCGCATCTGGTGATCGCGAATGGCGTCGTGATGCTGCAGCAGGGCGTTCCAGGCGTGAAGGTTGGTGGGCATGCGAGGTACAGATTCGTTGCGGGAGCTTTACTGCCCGGAAATCTCCGAGCTTTGCAAGTATAAAGCGTGCCTTGCGTCGACCAGGCCTTGTCGGGGGCGTTTATCGTGACGCCGGCTGACGTATAGTATGCTGACATACGGCACGTTGGTGGATGCCATTGCCGTCAACCCTCAACGCCAGGACGCCCCCCACCTTGACCCCGGACCTCTTCGCCCGCTTCGAATTCGAATGCCTGCCGCGCATTATCGACACCATCGGCAGGCTGCACCGGCGTGTGCAGCTCCACACCTTGCCCGCCGATGCGCGCGATTGTCCCGCGCGGCTGCAGCTGACAGGCGAAGGGCCGCCGGAATTGCGGCGCTATCGGTTTGCGCTGGATATCACGCTGGCCTGGGACGGACTGGAAGTGCAGCGCCTGTTCGGTGCCGGGGGCGACGCGCGCTTTGTCGCGTACCTGGCGGCGCTGCCCGGCAAGCTGCGTGCCTGGCAGGAGCCGCGCGGCATCGACTTTGACTCGTTGTCGCAGATGGATCTTTCGATTCTGATTGGCGGGCTGGACTTCGAGCACTGAGCGTTGTCGCCGCTGGGTCCTGTCATCCGGTCACGCGCAACCGGCAAACCGCGCTTTCCGTCTGCCCGGGTTCGATCCAGCGCAGTCCCTGCCCATGGTGGATCGCATCGGGCAGTCCTACCCACGGTTCCACACAATAGAAGTCCGCGGTCTCGCTCTCGGACCACGTCGTCACGGCGTGCCATGGCGCGCTGCCGGGCAGATCGAGTTCGAAGTCGATAGTGCGGCCAGAGATTGCCATCGTGGCGCCGGCAGTACCGTGGAATACGTGGAAGGTGTCCTGCAGGCGCGGGTCGTCGAGCCGGTATGTGACCTCGCAGGCTTCGGCAGGGCCAAGCCGGCCATCGGGCAACTGTCGAACGCGGTCGGCCCTTGGCAGCGTCAGCGAGGCGGCGGCGCGCTGGGTGTGCGGCAGGGCGAAGTAGAAGTGGTGGCCGGGGTAGCACGGCAGCCGCTGATTACCTGTGTTGGTGGTGCGCAACGTGACTTCCAGTCCATTGGGCAGCAGGGCATAGATCGCGTCGAAGGCGAACGCAAAAGGAAAGCCGACCCGTGTTGCATCACTGTCGCGCAGCGTCATCGTGATCGCGGTGTCTGCATAGATGGTGGTGACATCGTAAGGCAGGTCGCGCGCGAAGCCATGCTGGGCAAGCGTGCGCAAGGTGCCCTGCGCGTCGCGCCAATGGCCGGCTTGCCCGTCGACGAAGTGACGACCAATGAATGGGAACAGCAATGGATTGCCGCCGCGAATCTTTGCCGGTCGGCTCCAGTCGGCCTGGTCGGGCCAGTGAAGGATGTCCTCCCCGAGCAGCACCCAGCGCACCAGCCGTCCGCCATGCTGCGGCGCCAGCAGTAGGTAGTTTTCTTCGTGGCCGATGCGGACCAGATCCTGATCCTGGAAACGCTGGATTTGTCGGGGTGCCATGGTTGTCCTGTAATGGACTGTGCATTGTATTCGCCATGGACCGCGGCGCGATCAGTCACCGTGATTGGTGGGCCGCCAGCCACTTCACTCGCGCATATAGATCGTATCTCGGACCAGCGGATAGACCTGGGTCTCCCAGCGCTTGCCGTTGAAGACGCCATAGTGGCCAACTCCGGTCTGCACATGGTGCATGCGCAGGTACGGGCGCAAGCTGCCACACAGGTCCTGGGCGGCCATGGTCTGGCCGATGGCGCAGATGTCGTCGCGCTCACCCTCCACGGTCAGCAGGGCCGTACGGCGGATTGCGTGCGTGGAAACGCGGCGACCGCCCACTTCCAGCAGCCCCTGCGCCAGCAGGAAGCGCTGGAACACCATACTGACGGTTTCAAGGTAGAACTCCGCCGTGAGGTCCATGGTGGCGAAGTACTCGACGTAGAAGTCCTGGATGGCGTCGGCTTTATCGTGCTCGCCGCGCGAGCGCAGCGCGTGCATCTCGCACAGCGCCTGCTCGTGCCGTTCCAGGTTCATGCTCATGAAGGCCAGCAACTGGACAAAGCCCGGGTAGACACGGCGCAGCCCGCCGGCAAAGCGCAGCGGCACGAAGCCGATCAGCGTGCTCTCGAACCACTCGATCGGACGGCTCATGGCCAGTTCGTTGACCTTGGTCGGGTTGACGCGCGCGTCGATCGGCCCGGCCATGAGCGTGAGGCTGGGCGGCTGGGCTGGGTCGTCGTCCTCGGCCATCAGCGCAGCGGCGGCCAGCGCCGCGACGGTGGGCTGGCATACGGCCACCAGGTGCGTGTGCCCGCCCAGCGTCTGCAGGAAGAAGATCAGGTGGTCGACGAATTCATCGAAGCCGAAGCGGCCGGCCAGCAACGGGATATCGCGCGGGTTGTGCCAGTCGGTAATGTAGACGTCATGGTCGGCCAGCATAGTCTGTACGGTGCCGCGCAGCAGCGTGGCGAAATGGCCGGACATGGGCGCGACCAGCAGCACGCGGGGCTGCCCGCCGATGCCGTGGCGGCGGAAGTGCAGCAGCGAGCAGAATGGCGTACGCGCCACGACTTCCTCGGAAACCTGCACGGGCACGCCGTTGACGACTACGCTGTCAATACCGAAGGCGGGACGGTGGTGGGTCAGGCGTGCCAGCGCCAGGATCTCGCAGGCTGCCCACAGCGAACGCAGTGAGTCGGTACCGGCGGCACGCGGGTTGGCGGCAATTAAGGATGCGGTGAGATCGGCCAGCGTACAGCCCGGCTGCATCAAGTCCGCATAGGTCTGGTACGCCTGGTACAGCATGGCTCGCCTCCCGTGATTCCGTGGGCCGGTATGCGCAATATATATGCCATCCGCATGAATGGTGGCACAAGCTTTGCGAGCCGCACGCTCAGGGCTGCGGGAACGGGCCGCAGGTGGCGTCGCAGCCGCGCGCAAGGGGCTGCCGGGTGACAGCTGGCGCAAAGGCTTCACGCTGGTGCCGGCCCGCTGCACTGCATGGGTGCGTAGCGCCGGAGAGCCGGCATTGCGCGGATCGTCGCGACGGTAAGGAGGCGAGATGGGCAAGACCACACTCACCATCAGCAGCAAGACCTATTCATCGTGGTCGCTGCGCGGATGGCTGCTGGCGCGCTTTGCGGGCCTGGAGTTCGACGAGGTGCTGGTGACTCCGGACGACCCGGCCGTGCGCGCCGAAATCCTCCTGCTGTCGCCGTCGATCCTGGTGCCTTGCCTGCGCCATCAGGGCGTGACCGTCTGGGACACCCTGGCGATCGCCGAATACCTGAACGAGACCCATCCGAAGGCGGGGCTGCTGCCTGACGATCGCGCCGCGCGTGCGCATTGCCGGGCGATCTGCGGGGAGATGCACTCCGGTTTTGCCGCCATGCGCGCGGCGTTGCCGATGAATCTCAAGGGGCATTTCCCGGGCTTGAAGGTATGGTCGCGCGCGCAGGCCGATATTGATCGCATCACCGCCATCTGGACGGACTGTCTGACGCGCTATGGCGGGCCTTATCTGTTTGGCACGCGCACGATGGCCGATGCCATGTATGCGCCGGTGGTGACGCGCTTCGTCACGTACGGCGTGATGCTGGACCCGGTGCCCGTGGAGTACTGCAAGCAGATCCTGGCCATGCCCGAATTGCAGGAGTGGATCGCCGCGGCCAAGCAGGAGCCCGACGAAATCAGCGAACTCGACGTGGAGTTTTGACGTTCGCCGGGCGCACGGCGCTTCAGGCCGGGGCGGAGTCTGCCTGCCGAGCCGCAAGATATCGCCCGGCGTAGGCGAAATACCAGTCCAGGCTGTCCGGATTGGCCATGGCGTCGCGGTTGGCGATGCTGTGCGGTGCATGCCCCAGCAGCAGCTTCTTGATTGGCACTTCCATCTTCTTGCCGGACAGCGTGCGCGGGATGGCCGGCGCCTGGAGGATCTCGTTGGGCACGTGGCGGGACGACAGCGCGTCGCGAATGCGGCTGCGCAGCCTATCGCGCAGGGCATCGTCCAGCACCAGTCCGTCGCGCAGCACCACGAATAGCGGCATGTACGAATCCCGGCCCAGGTACTCGAGATCCACCACCATGCTGTCCAGGACTTCGGGCAGCTCTTCCACCACGCGGTACAGCTCGCTGGTGCCCATGCGGATACCGTGCCGGTTGATGGTGGCGTCGGAGCGTCCGTAGATGATGGCGCCGCCACGCGCGGTGATCCGAATCCAGTCGCCATGCCGCCACACGCCGGGGTAGGTGTCGAAGTAGCTGTCGCGGTAGCGCTTGCCGTCGGCGTCGCCCCACAGGTACAGCGGCATCGACGGCATGGGTTCGGTGCAGACCAGTTCGCCGACCTGGTCGATCAGAGCCTGTCCGTTCTCGTCAAAGGCCTCTACCTTGGCGCCGAGGCAGCGGCACTGCATCTCGCCCGCATACACCGGAAGCAGTGGGCAGCCGGCAACGAAGGACCCGGCGAAATCGGTGCCGCCGGACATGGGCACCAGCCAGATATCGCTGCGCACGTGGCGGTAGATCCATGCATAGGCTTCCTCCGGCAGCGGCGAGCCGGTCGAGCCCAGGCCGCGCAGCCGCGACACGTCGGCCATGCGCGCCGGCTCGACGCCGGCCTTCATGCAGTTGGTGAAGAAGGCCGCTCCGGCGCCGAACATCGTGACGCGCGCGTCGTCGACAAAGCGCCACAGCACGCCTGCATCCGGCCACGCCGGGTTGCCGTCATAGAGCGCGATGGTCGTGCCCAGCAGCAGTCCGGCGACCTGCGCGTTCCACATGATCCAGCCGCTGCTGCTGTACCAGTGGAACACGTCGTCGGGGCCGAGGTTGTTGTGGAACGCCATCAGCTTGAGCTGCTCGATGACGATGCCGCCATGGCCATGCACGATCGGCTTGGGCATGCCCGTGGTGCCGGACGAATAGACGATCCACAGCGGATGGTCGAAGGGCACCGATTCGACGGCGAGCGGCACGCGGTGGCACAGCACGTCCTGCCATGCATGGACGCTTACGCCATCGCGTGCGATGACCCCGTTGCCAGTGTGCGGGACGATGACGACATCGGTGAGCGAGGGCAGGGCGGCGACAAGATCCGCCACCACCGGGGCACGGTCATAATCCTTGCCACCGTAGCGATAGCCGTCGACCGCGATCAGCACACGCGGTTCGATCTGGCGGAAACGGTCGATCACCGCGACCTGGCCCATGTCCGGCGCGCAGCCCGACCATACCGCGCCGAGACTGGCCGTGGCGAGGAAGGCAACGATGGTCGCGGGAATATTCGGCAGGTAGCCGGCCACGCGGTCGCCGCGGCGTACGCCCATCTGGCGCAGCGCATGCGCGAGCGACGCAACCTGGGCTTCGAGCGTATCCCAGCTCACGTCTTCAAGGGGGCGATTCTCGCCTGCATGGCGGATGGCCGCGCGCTGGCGGGCCGCGCCGCTGCCGGCATGGCGGAACACCTGCTGCACGTAGTTCAGGCTCGCGCCCTCGAACCAGCGCGCGCCGGGCATCACGCGCCGGTCCAGCACACTTTGCGCGGGCGTGTCGAAGCGCACGTCGAAGTGCGCGCGCACCGCATCCCAGAAAGCTTCGATCTCGGTGACCGACCACCGCCAGAGACTGGCGTAGTCGTCGAACGCGAGCCCGCGCTCGCGCTGCAGCCAGCGCATGAACTGCGCGAGCTGGCTGCCGTCGCGGAATGCGGCAGACGGCGTCCACATCAGCTTCCCTTCTTTCCCTTCTGCAAGGGTGGTCATGTCTCCTCCTGGCGCCCGTCTGTCGCGGGCATCGGATGGTGAAGGCGAACGGGGCGGCACGGGTGCCTCTCGCGCCGCTCCGCGGTTCAGCCTGCCATGATAGCGGCGCCCGGGCTCACGCGCTGGCGGGATGGTCGAACAGGGTGGCCATCATGTCGTCCACCCTGGCCTTCACGGCCGGATCCATGCTGATCGTGCGGCCCCACTCGCGCGTGGTCTCGCCCGGCCACTTGTCGGTGGCGTCGATGCCCATCTTGGAGCCCAGCCCGGACACCGGCGAGGCAAAGTCCAGGTAGTCGATCGGCGTGTTCTCCACCATGACCGTGTCGCGCGACGGATCGACGCGCGTGGTGATGGCCCAGATCACTTCCTTCCAGTCGCGCACGTCGATGTCGTCGTCCACGACCACGATGAACTTGGTGTACATGAACTGGCGCAGGAAGCTCCACACGCCGAACATCACGCGCTTGGCGTGGCCGGCATACTGCTTCTTAATGCGCACCAGTGCCATGCGGTAGCTGCAGCCTTCGGGCGGCAGGTAGAAGTCGGTGATTTCCGGGAACTGCTTCTGCAGCAGCGGCACGAACACCTCGTTGAGCGCCACGCCGAGCACCGCCGGCTCATCGGGCGGCTTGCCGGTGTAGGTCGAGTGGTAGATCGGGTCGCGCCGCATGGTGATGCGGTCGATCGTGAAGACCGGAAACCAGTCCTGCTCGTTGTAATAGCCGGTGTGGTCGCCATAGGGGCCTTCGAGCGCGTGCTGGTAACCCGACGGATGGTCCGGGTCGGGCTGGATATGCCCTTCCAGCACGATCTCGGCCGAGGCCGGCACGCTCAGTTCGGACAGTGTCGGCGTCAGGCAGCCGGCCAGTGCCGTGCGGCTGCCGCGCAGCAGGCCGGCGAACTGGTATTCGGAGAGCGTGTCCGGCACCGGCGTGACCGCACCGAGGATGGTGGCCGGGTCGGCGCCGAGCGCCACTGCGATCGGGAACGGCTTGCCGGGATTGGCCAGCGCGTGTTCGCGAAAGTCGAGCGCGCCACCGCGGTGCGCCAGCCAGCGCATGATGACCTGGTTGCGGCTGATCACCTGCTGGCGGTAGATCCCCAGGTTCTGGCGCTTCTTGTGCGGGCCCTTGGTGACGACCAGCCCCCAAGTGATCAGCGGCGCGGCATCGCCGGGCCAGCAGGTCTGGATCGGCAAGCGCGCCAGGTCGACGTCATTGCCTTCCCAGACGATCTCCTGGCAGGCGGGGCTGCTGACGCGCTTGGGCGCCATGTCCCAGACCGACTTGGCCAGCGTGAACAGCTTGCCGGCCTCGCGCAGTCCGCGTGGCGGCTCGGGCTCCTTCAGGGCCGACAGCACGCGGCCGATGTCGCGCAGGTCTTCGAGCGATTCCGCGCCCATGCCCAGCGCCACCCTGTGCGTCGTCCCGAAGAGATTGGCGAGTACCGGGACGCCATAGATGCCCTCAGGGCTGCCAAAGCCGGCCGGACGCTCGAACAGGACAGCCGGCCCGCCAGCGCGCAGCAGACGGTCGCAGATCTCCGTCATTTCCAGGTTGGGGGACACCGGCACGCGCGTGCGTCGCAGCTCTCCCAGCTGCTCGAGCTGGTTGATGAAATCGCGCAAGTCTTTGTATTGCATAGTGAATTCAGGTCCTGATGTGGCGTCGCAGCAGCGCCGGTGCGTGGCTGCGGTGTGTGCCACGATACACACGCGCAGGCGTCCCGGCAAAAAAATCGCTTATTTGCGTCAACGCAAATTGTAAGTTTTTTGATACCCGGCGCCTCGCTCGAATCGGTATGGGCCTAGGCCAGGCCTACGATTCCGGGCAATCGAGTGGCGCTTGCGTGACCTGGGGTGCCTTGTTACTAATAACAAAAAGTATGGTTATGATAAATCGTTATGCTTGACTGGTTATAAAAGCGTTCCTACAATCGCGTCTGCTCGATGGACTGTTGCGACGCAACATGGAATCTCCCCTTGTGTCAAGGGGTGCACATAGAAATTTGTGAGCAGAAGATTCCTCCATCCAGACCGGTAGCGGTGGCCCGACAGACATGAGGCCCGACCGGCCGCTCTGGCGACTCGCCGGAGCGTATTGAGTTGTCCGTGGCAGGGCGCGTTCCCCCAAGAGCGTGCCCTGTTTCTAGTTGGGCGCATGGGGAGCGCCCACCAACAGGTGCTGGTTGCCACTGCTAGGCAGCGCAGCATCCTTACTTGAGTACGTTGAGATCGGGTGCGTGCAGCTGTCTGGGCGCGCGCAGCGGGCAACGGATGGAGGTAAGCATGAGCGGTTGGAAAACCCTTCATCTTCCCGGCATCGGGCGGGCATTGCAGGTCCGCCTCAGAAAGCCGGTACCCGGAGTGAATCGGGCATTTCAGTTCCGGTTCGCGCATCCGGTCGCGGGCCGCGCCTTGCGCGGTGGCCGCACAACTTTGAAGTACGCCCTGAACAGCCTCGGCGTGGTATCGGTCGTTACGGCCGTCTCGCTGTCGCTGAGCCAGGAATGGCGCACCACGCTGGCGGCGTTGCTTGCCGGCGATGAAGCGCCCGCAGTGCTCGTGGGGGCTGCGGCGCCCGCTACCGCAAGTACCGCCGTACCGTCGAGTTCGGCGGATGCCGCGGCGGCCAGGCTCGGTTACGGCCGCGCCGGCCTGCCGACCGTGTCGGGCGTGGATGAATGGAGCGTGGCGGCAGCCGCCAAGGTGCCATCCGTGGCCCACCTGGCGGCCCAGATCCCGGTGACCCGCGTGGCGCTCGACGCCCGCAGCACCAGCGCGCTTGGCTCCGCGCGCGAACAGGCGGCCGTGGCTGAGTATATTGCGCGCAAGTACCGCGTGGCGGCGCAGGCCACCGCGCAACTGGTCAAGGCAGCCTACCTGACGGGCCGCGAGGTCGGTATCGACCCGCTGCTGATCCTGGGCGTGATCGCGATCGAGTCCAGCTTCAATCCGTATGCCGAAAGTGGTGTCGGTGCGCAGGGCCTGATGCAGGTGATGACCAAGGTGCACCAGGACAAGTACGAAGCCGTCGGCGGCGTGGCCGCTGCACTGAACCCGTACGCCAATATCAAGATCGGCGCACTGGTGCTGAAGGACTGCATTGCCCGCGCCGGTTCGATCGAAGGCGGCCTGAAGTACTACGTGGGTGCCACCACCAATACCGACGGCGGCTACGGCGCCAAGGTGCTGGCCGAGCGCGCACGCCTGCGCCAGCTGCTGGGCGTGCGCGTTGCCGACGCGCAGGCCGAGAAGGCTGCCGAGGGCAAGGCGCAGGCGGAGCACCGCCAGAACGGCGAGAAGCTGGAGGCGGCGAGCAACACGCAGCAGAGCGCCTGAGCGGCGTCTTGCGCCGAGACGAAAAAGCACCCCGCGGGGTGCTTTTTTCTTTTCCCTGTGCAGCCCGGCGGAACAGCGGAACAGCGGAACAGCGGAACAGCGGAACAGCGGAACAGCGGAACAGCGGATCAGCGGATCAGCGGAACAGCTTTTGCAGCCGCTCCATGGCTTGCTCGATGTTCTGGCGCGAGGTCGCGTAGGAGATCCGGATGTAGTCGCGCGCCGTGTGGGGCCCGAAATCCTGGCCGGGCACCATGACGACGCCGGCATCGTGCAGCATCGCCTGGGTCAGCTTGTCGGCATCGCCGGCGGCGGCGTGGTTCACGCCACGGCAATCCGCGTAGACATAGAAGGCGCCATCCGGCATGACCGGCACGTGCAGGCCGAGCGATTCCAGCGCCGGCACGATCAGGTCGCGGCGGCGGCGGAATTCGGCCTTGCGTTCGTCATAGATGGCCATTGCGTCCGGCTCGAAGCAGGCCAGCGCGGCATGCTGCGCCACGGCCGATGCGCAGATAAAGAGGTTCTGCGCCACTTTCTCGAAATCGGGCACCAGCGCGTCCGGCACCACCAGCCAGCCCAGGCGCCAGCCGGTCATGTTGAAGTACTTCGAGAAGCTGTTGACGGTCACGACGTTGTCGTCGAGGCTCAGTGCCGAGACCGGCGGCGCATCGTAAGACAGGCCCTGGTAGATCTCGTCGAGGATGGCGAAGCCCTGGCGGGCGCGCACCGCCTGCAGGATGCGCGCGAGTTCTTCGGGCAGGATCGAGGTGCCGGTCGGGTTTGACGGCGAGGCCAGCAGTACGCCGCGCGTGCGCTCGTTCCAGTGCGTTTCGACTTGCGCGGCCGTCAGCTGGAAGCGCTCGGCGGGGCCGCTCGGGATCATGCGCGCCGCGCCATCGAAAGCCGCGACGAAATGCCGGTTGCAGGGGTAGCTCGGGTCCGGCATCAGTACCTCGGCCCCGATCTCCACCAGCACCGCGCAAGCCAGCAGCAGCGCGCCCGAGGCCCCGGCCGTGACGATCACGCGCCGCGCCGGGATCTCCAGGCCGTACATCGTCTTGTAGTAGCCGGCGATCGCCTCGCGCAGCGCGTGGATGCCCAGCGCGCCGGTGTATTGCGTGACGCCGCGCCGCATGGCGGCTTCCGCCGCGCGCACGACCGGCTCGGCGGCGGTGAAGTCCGGCTCGCCGATTCCCATGTGGATGATGTGGCGGCCGGCGCGTTCCAGCTCGTTAGCCTGCTTGGCCAGCTCCATGACGTGGAAGGCTTCGATATTGGCGAGGCGGGAGGCGGTGGCAAGGCGCTGCAGGTCCATGGCGGTTTGGGCTGTGCCTTTACAGGCTGGCAATGATTGGAAGTGAAAACACCCGCTCGCGCGGGTGTCGTATCGAAGCAGGGCGGGGCCCGCGGGCCCGGTGCTTCAGCGGCGCGCGGCGACCTCGGCCGAGCGCACCTGGGCGGCGAGCTTGTCCAGTACGCCGTTCACGTACTTGTAGCCCTCGACGCCGCCAAAGGTCTTGGTCAGTTCAACGGCTTCGTTGATCACGACCTTGTAGGGGATGTCGACGCAATGCACGAGCTCATAGCTGCCCACCAGCAGGGCGGCACGTTCCACCGGCGACAGTTCATTGACCGTGCGGTCCAGGAACGGCTCGAAGGCCGCGGTCAGGCGGGCCTCTTCGCGCACGGCGCCATTCAGCAGCGCGTCGAAATGCTCGCCGTCGGCCTTGTTGAAGCCCTGTGCGTCGTGCAGGTGAGCCTGGATCGCGCCGATGTCGTTGCGGTTCAGCAGCCACTGGTAGAGGCCCTGCAGGGCCAGCTCGCGCGAGCGGCGGCGCGCGCTCTTGGGCGGGGCCTTGGCTTCGGTGCGGGCGGCGGGCTTGGCGCCGGCCGCCGGCTTGCCGGTTTCAGGCGTGTCACTCATCGTCGTTCTCGTCTTCATCGTCGCCGTTGTGCTCGCGCAGCGAATCCAGGGCAACCACCAGGTTGGCCATTTCCACGGCGGCGCGGGCGCAGTCGCGGCCCTTCTCGCGCGTGCGGGCATGGGCCTGCTCGTCCGTGTCGACGGTCAGGATGCCGTTGGCGATGGGCACGTTGAAGTCCAGGCCAACGCGGGTGATGCCGGCGCCGGACTCGTTCGAGACCAGCTCGAAATGGTAGGTTTCGCCGCGCACCACGGCGCCCAGCGCCACCAGTGCGTCGAACTGGCCGCTTTCGGCCATCTTCTGCAGTGCCAGCGGCACTTCCAGCGCGCCCGGCACGGTCACCACCAGGGTGTCTTCGCCTTCGACACCGAGCTTTTCCAGCTCGGCCACGCAGGCTTCGAGCAGCTCGGCGCAGACCGGCTCGTTGAAGCGGGCCTGCACGATGCCGATACGCAGGCCTTCACCGTCGAGGTTGCTGGGGTAGAAGCCGTGATCCATTGTTCAGTTCTCCAGAGTTCGGGGGGGCGGCCACGACCGGGCGCGGCCGCCAGGATATTCAGTCTCAGTCGGCCTGCCCGTTCATGGGCTGGTAGCCGGTCACTTCCAGGTCGTAGCCGGTCATGCTGGGCATGCGCTGCCGGGCCGCCAGCACGCGCATCTTGCCCACGCCCACATCCTTCAGGATCTGCGCGCCCATGCCGTAGGTGCGCAGGTCCGGCTTGCGGCGCGGGCGGCTTTGGGGTTCGTCCAGCGCGGTGAACTGGGTGAAGAGCTGTTCGGACGAGTCGCCGCAGTTGAGCAGCACCATTACGCCGCTTTCGGCCTGGGCGATGGCTTCGAGCGCTGCCGGCATGCTCCACGAATGGGTGGTGCGGGACACTTCCAGCAGGTCGAGCACCGACAGGGGCTCATGCACGCGCACCAGCGTTTCCTTGTCCACCGTGGGCGTGCCCTTGACCAGCGCCAGGTGGGCATGGCCGGTGGGCTTGTCGCGGTAGGCGATGCTGTGGAAGGTGCCGTACGGGGTTTCCATCGACCGCTCGCCCACGCGCTCGACGATGCTCTCGGTGCGGCTGCGGTAGTGGATCAGGTCGGCAATGGTGCCGATCTTCAGGTCGTGTTCCCGCGCGAATTCGATCAGGTCGGGCAGGCGCGCCATGGTGCCGTCGTCCTTCATGATCTCGCAGATCACGGCAGCCGGCGTCAGGCCGGCCAGGGCGCCGAGGTCGCAACCGGCTTCGGTGTGGCCGGCGCGGATCAGCACGCCGCCGGGCTGCGCGGTCAGCGGGAAGATGTGCCCCGGCTGCACCAGGTCGGACGGCTTGGCGTCGCGTGCGACGGCGGCTTCCACCGTGCGGGCGCGGTCTGCCGCGGAAATGCCGGTGGTCACGCCCTCGGCGGCTTCGATCGATACCGTGAAGTTGGTGCCGTGCTGGGTACCGTTGCGGCTGACCATCGGCTGCAGGTTCAGCTGGCGGCAGCGTTCGGCTGTCAATGTCAGGCAGATCAGGCCGCGGCCATACTTGGCCATGAAATTGATCGCTTCGGGTGTGACGAAATCGGCAGCCAGGACCAGGTCGCCTTCATTCTCGCGGTCTTCTTCATCCACGAGAATGACCATGCGGCCGGCACGGATGTCGGCAATGATGTCTTCGGTACGGGCGATTGTCATGGCTGCTGGGCGGCAATAAGGGGCGGATAAGCGGTCAGCCGGCGGGCGGCGGCTCAAACATGCGGGGACTGCTGCGGGTGTGCGCCAGGCCGGCCATCGGGCGGCAGCCAGGGGCTCGCATCGTCAAACTGGATATTGTACGCCAAGGCAGGCAAGGCGGGAGTGTCCCCGCGCCAGCACACGCGCTGGCCGGGATTCTGCGCGGCGTCTGAAGCACCGCGCGGGAAAGCTGCTACTGCACGTTATTGGCGGGCGGTTTGCCGGGGGTCGTGAACGATCACGCCATACCATCCCATGCCGGGGTAGGTTTCGTAGCCCGGCGTGCGGGCGAAGGCAACCAGCCGGCCGGCATTGTCCGTGTAGAAGCCTGAGGGGGCGTTGCCGTCCTGCAGCGGGAATACTTCGTCCAGCACGCCGGCGCCGTCGGACGCCGCAATCACGCGCCGTCCGGAATCGAGCAGCAGGCAACGCGTGCCCCGCCATTCTTCCTCGGACAGCCGCACATTCCTGACCACCGCGGCGGCTTGCGGCGCCCAGTCGAAGAAGATGGCCAGCACCCCGATCGGCTCGCCATCGGCTTTGCCGCCGGCGCGGATCGCGGTGGCGTAGGTTGCCACTTCTGCCTGGTTCAGGAAGCGCGACACGGCAATGTCGTGGGCGATATAGTCCTGGCCCGACGCGGTACCCATGGCGCGGCGGAACCAGTCCACGCCCGACACCATGCGCCCGGCCACGCTGCCGTAGGTGCCAGGGCGGCCATTCGCGATCACGCGGCCGTGCGCATCGATGACCCACAGGTCGAGGTAGACCGTATAGCTGTCCAGGATGATGCCGAGCCGCTTGCTGGCCCAGGCGCAGGCAGATGCCTCGCCCTGCGCCGCGGCGGCGACGATGGCCGCGTCGGTGGCCCACCAGCGCACGTCGCACGAACGCTCATACAGGTTGCGGTCGATCAGTTCGATCATGTTCAGCGCCATGTCGGCGAAGCGCTGGCCCTGGTGGTCGCGCATCTGCCCGATCATCGCGTCGCCGAGCTGCGTGAGTTCGGAGATGGACCCGGCAAGTTCGCTGGTGAGTTCCCCGGTGATGGCCGAAATGCGCTCGGATACCTGCTTTACCTGGCTTGCCACCACGCTGAAGCCGCGTCCGGCATCGCCCGCGCGAGCGGCTTCGATCAGCGCATTCAGCGCGAGGAACTTTGTCTCGCGGTTGATTTCCGCAATGCCCGAGATTTTCCGGTCCGCGACGCGGCCGACATGGTGGGACAGTTCAACGATGCGATCTGCGCTTGCCAATTCTCTTCCCCCTGTTCATTGTTTTCGCAGGCGCCCTGGTAGCGGTCGTGCGCCCTGACTGGTTGCGGCAAGAGCAATATTTGTGCCAATAATCGTGCACTTTTTGGTGCAAAAGCGGCGGTTCATACACTTTCTGGCTGGATTCTGGCGCGGAAGGTGCGGGAGACGGTTGGCGCGGACAACAGCGAAGACTAGAGGGGGCGCGCGGAAAGACGATTGCCGTCCATGACCACGCGAAGCAAAACCGCCCGCGCAGGCGCGGGCGGTTTATGGCATGGCAAGTTGTCGCGTAAGGCTGAATGCCCTGATGCGCCAATGCGCTGCCTGAATCAGGCGGAGAGGTTTTCCTTTGGCGCCGACAGCATTCTTTCCACGTACCTGGCAATTAGGTGGAATTGGCCCGCAAAGCCTTGCCCAGCAAGGGGGTGGTTTCAGGAGGGTACAAGTATACCGTCAGAAATACCGTCACGTGTCCGAGCCTAGGGCGCCGGCCGTCGGTATACAGCGATAGACGCCCACAGCATTTCGTCGTCTCGCGGGAGGTATCGGCGGTGCCCGGTCGGCCCAGCCGGATGACGGGATGGCGGGCGTCGCTGCTGGGCAGCTCTCGCAAAATCATGATTCTTCGAAAACTTCCGGGGAAGGGCACCTACCGGCCACCCATAGCGGGCGTCGATGGATGCCTCAGTGGATGACTGATGGCGGGCCCACTGCGTGCGGGTTTTGAGCCTCCGTGGCCCCCAGGGCAGAAGAGCCAGGCAAAGGGGGACGTGAAATCTGGAGGCCGTCTTGTCAGCGTTGCTCGGTCGGTGTCCTGGGCTCCACCGAAACTTTGTCGAGAAACTGGGCTACCTCTGGGTCACGAATCTTCAAATCCAGCTTTCCATCCTTCGCTCCTTCGAGATACCCCCTGCACAACTCTTCGCTGGCGGTCGGGTTGTCTTCGAGATCTTTCTTGAAACCGCCCACCGTCCTGTCCGCAAGGGACTGCACAATCGCATCGACCTCAGGGCCAACGAGCCGCTGTAGCCCGCGGGCTTGCCCCGAGTCGGGCCTGGCTTCAATCGCGTTCTGGAGATCCTTGCGGTAGTGCGCGGAGCGGAGAAGATACAGGCCATTTCGCGACTGCCAGCCCTCTACCGCCTCAGCCGCGAGGGGTGCTATGGTTGGTCTTAGCGTCGCACAGTGGTTTCCGGTATCGACCAGGATCTTCTCCACCGCTCTGGGTCGAATCAGAGCCGCGCCGACCAACTCCCATGGGGACTCGTAATGGATGCTGTCCTGTGTGTTGCGGCACTGGCCGACGTCAGGAAAGCAAAACAGACTGCGGCTCCCGTGGTGGCTCGTTTCGTCATGTTGTTACATATTCGGTATTGCGCCGTGCACTATATGTTGGCCGATCGCGGAATCTAAAGGAAGGCTCCGGTTGAACTGAGCGCCGGACTCTCAGAGCGCGCGCCTGTACTGCGCGAAGGCGGTCGATTCACCGTTAGTCAAGCGTCTTGCACAGTGAGGCTTGAGCATCGCGTTGTGGCGGTTGTACTAACTGGCACGAGATGGTCACATCGAATGCTCATTTTCGAAAATAAACAAAATCATATTTTTTGCCGCCGATGAAGAAAGCGAACTTTATCGAACGACCGTCTGGCAACGGCACAAGGAAGCCCTTATTCGAGCTCTTGTGAAATGGGTGGCCGAACAGGTCACTCCGGTTGGCGTAGGCGAAGCTTGTGAAGTGCAGCTCGTCGTCTTTCCAATGCACGGAATTGTAGAGATACGTCCAGTTATCGTTCGCAAGTTTCAGTTGATAGCTGCCGTCAGATACACGCTGAACTTCGATCTGAACCTGGCCCTTTTCGTTGGCCCATCGGCCGACGTATCTCTCCATATCGGGGTGGGGCGGAATCGTTGGATTTGGAACGAAATCCGAGGAGGCATAAGGCACCCGCTTGCGTCGTTCCTTCTCCCAGCGATCGTCCGGACCACATAAGGGTACGAGGTCCGAGCCTTTCTCATATTGAAAAGTGAGATTCTCACCGCCGACGTCCTGCGTAAGAAGCAGAAACGCATCACTGACGAATATGATCTTCAGTGTTTGAGAGCCCCCGTCCTCCGCAATCCGAATCGTTCGACGACTCGGATCAACCGCGTAGCGCCCGGCTTCAGGCGCCTCACGGTCTCTTGTGATGCAGTTGTACGGGTAGAGCCGACTCTCGCCATCGGAGGTGAACTCAACGACATTCGCGATTCCTCCGGCCAGGGGGCTCATTTTCCAGATGCCTATCAGCTTGGCGGATTCGCCAGCAGGACCGCCGGGGACAGCGCCGCCAGTCTTGATGCCACACGCGGTAAGCGATGTCGCCAAGAGCGCGACGGCAAAGCAACTCCTCAGTTTTTCCTTCGTCAGCATACTTAAGTTCCACCTGGCGTTTGGAGCGAGATTTCTCCACCTTGCTAATCGACAACTAAGGCGGCGATTAAACCCCGCTCTGGTGGGGGCGCCAGGCACGGACTTTGTCATGGGCGGAGAGCGGCCCTTGGCGAGCAAAACGGGAAATGGCTGCTCGTGGCCGGTGTCGGCCCTCGGTCCACCCGGCAGGTGCTTGCCGGCACCAGAGGCGACTACCGACCCAATCCGGTCATACAGCTCGCTCGAACTCGGTAGCCGGAGCAGTTTCCGTTCTTTCCGCCGACGTTTCCGGGCGGTATGGCTCGCTGATCTTGTACTTTCGTAGCAAAGAAGCGTGGACAGGCTCATCCATCTTGCTACGGATTTCTGCCATCTCCTTCGTGTTCAGAGGAAGATGTCTGGCCAGTTCTTTGTCTCCGACCGTCTTGCCCCAATATTTCTCGTACAGAAATTTGTGAAACCGAAAATTATAAGGCGAGGAATCTTGATGAAAAAGTCCGCATCTATGGAGCAAGTCTCTGAGTTCCGCCTCGTTCGCGTAAACCAAAGCAATATTAAAAATATATTGCACTTCGACATGGGTTATCTGCGAGCAAACCAAGGAGCGATACGCGCGGATCTCGGCGTGCTGGGGGCATCGATTTTCAAGATGTCGCAAAAGAGACAGTAATGTAGATACTAACCGACGCTGATATCCAATGGTATATTGAACAACCCGAAATGTTTCCATTGAAAGATAATCGAGAAGCCATAATTGCTCCGCTGTCGCGGTGCCGTTCTTTATGCGATCAAGGGCTTCCGCCGGCAGGAAATGGATCTTTCGCTGTTTCAGGGTTTCTTGCATGAGTTGGAGGGATCGGCTAATAGCATCCCGGCCTACATACTCCTTTCCCTTCCTCACAATACGCACTCCTTCCACGGCTTCAAGGTAAAAGCCTAGTAGACGGAAGAGCAAACGCTCGTATTGATCAATTTCGTTTCGCTCTTGATTCTCGCTATCGCGTTGGGCTTGTCGCTGCAATTCTTTTGCTTGCTGAGAGATCTGACGCCCTTGTATCCACACCGTAAGGAAGACACCGAGAAACGCTAAGGATGAAACGAGGGCATTAACCGCACCAAAGCTATCGCCGAACTGCCCCCTTTCGGATAGTTCTGTAACGCCTTTCGGATAAGGCAAATCACCGTTCCATGAAAGCCAGTAGACTAAGCTAATTGCGCCTGCAACGAGTAAGAAAACAAGAATTGATCCGAGGATCTTGAGTATCTTCATTGGGGAAAAAAGATTTGGCGAGCGCGCCATCTGGAGCGAAAACTACACTCATAAAGCTAGGTCCATCGCGCCAATGGCATTTTTGCGTGGCCCGCCAAACTTAGTGCAGTCCATGATACTGTGTCGATTATCAGCCACTTTGGGAGTTTGGATGCGGAAACGTATCACTGCCCACAGGGCATAGCTAGTAGAAGAAAGGGGGGTGTTTCGCGGTGGCGACAGTGTTTGTTCTGTGACCGCTTCTGGGCCGACAGCAGCCTATCCCTGGGGCGCTCTCCCCGGAAATTTGCAGAACCAAAATCGTTTGGTCATTGATTGACAACGACGCCCGTCAGCGCGCCATCCCGGCCGCTCCTGAAGAGCCGGACTTTTCCACTTCCGACCGGCACTGATTTCTGATTTCGCGCGCGCTCGCGGCTCGCCGCTCGCCGCCGGTACGGGTCGACAGACGCAACCCACCGCATTCCAGCGGTTCATGAGAGGTTGTTCTGGGGCACTTGGTCATCTAAGCCGGAAGAGGGCGTCGCTTCTGGGCCGTTTTGCCAAAGTTATTTTGTTGTTGATTAGCAACAACGCCCCCTAGTACGCTGCCGACGCGACCAACCTCGGCTCGCCGAAGCAACGGTTGGTTGTTACTCGCGCCGCAGCGCCCTCGAATCCGCCGATTCGATTTCTTTGAAAGCCTCCCCCCGGAAGTCCAATCGATAATCCGATGCCGTCAGGCAGGCGTTGCTGCGCCCATCTTCATCGCAACTTTGAGGAGTGCCACATGGCCACCATACCGACCACCGTGACGTCATCGCCAGAGGGGTTTCAACCTGCGTTCAATCGGGTCCAGCAGGAGGGGGATTTCGATGATGCCTTTGCTTGCATCGCCACGCTCGCGGGCAAGACCCTGGCGGACGTTCGAAAGCAAGCGGTCGACAAATTCGGGCATCCACCGCACGGCCCCTATTGGATTTCGGAGCACCTAATCGTCAGTCTTCTGGCTCACTATGGGCTAGTGGGAACGGTCTACCAAGAAGCCAGCGCTGTGGCTGACCTGCCGGACCTGGCACTAGCCATGGTCGACTACGACCCTGAAACGGAGTTGGGAAGGCACGTGGTGTTCCACCGCGCCAAGGCGAGCCACGCACCCAAGGCCGTCGTCGAATACATGATCGACCCGGCCTACTGGGTCAGCGAAGGACAGCGTGTGCGCGTCCAGTTCGACGATTGCCAGCCTTCCTGGTACATCGGCGTGCATGCGATGGGCAAGCAGTCGGCCAGTGGCAAGTAGTCGGATGCAACGCGGCGTCGACCCAGGGTTCAGTCGCTGCGCGGCCTGGCGCCGTCCTCGGTGACCAGTTCGGTCATTGGCACGCCCAGCGCCAGAGCGATTCGCTCGATGTTGCAGATAGAAATGTTGCGCTCGCCGCGTTCGACCGAGCTGATGTAGTTGACGTGAAGGTCGGCGCCCTCCGCCACCTTCTCCTGCGTCAACTCTTTCTCTTTGCGGATGCGCCGCATGTTGGCGGCGAAGAGCATCTGCGCTCCACACTTTTGAGTTGGGTTTCCCATGCCGGGAGTTTTTCCGACGGGGATGTGCAACACCACACACTTTGAGTTTGGTTTGTGATAGCTTTGCGGACGATATCCAAACGCAAAGTGTGTTTTTATAACGGAGATCGTGAATGAACAAATGGATCCATTTCAGCAGTGCAAGGCTGCCCGCGCTCGCGAGCCTTGTGCCGACTGGTACTGAGAACATGGATATAGGAGATGCACGATGAGTCGGCGCCCGGATGACAGCAGCGATCAACCAATGCGCCGCACGTGGGTCTGGTGGGTTTTTTTCATGCCTGGCGCCATCCTCATGTGGTTTGAATACATGTTCCCTTCGCGGGGGGACGTTCTTGCCAGCAAGCGCCGGCATGGCAACAGGCTTCTGCAAGTGTGGTACAGCCTTGGAATCTACACGGTGATCCTTGTGTCACTGTTCTTCATGTTTCGCTTTCACAAAGGGTGACAGGCGTGCGGCATCGATGCGCTGCTGCCGACGCAGCGCGTCCGCTCGCCGATGAAGTCTCCCAGCTCCTCCCATTCTCAGGTCGACCGCCGGCCGCTCTCACGACATCGAAGAGCCGCTGCTGGAACCTGTCTCTCACGGTCTCAAGCTCATCGCTTGAAGACCATCAACAAGAAGATGAAAAATCGTACCCATTTCTCGAATGCCTTCGGGGCAATCAGTATCGCGCTGTTCCTTTCGGCTTGTGGCAGCGGTGGCGGAGATCAGGCGAGTGCGCCAGCTTCGAGCCCGCCAGCAGCGCCAGCCCAGAAGCCCCTTGCATGCGATGTGACCACGCCGCCAGCAACTACGCCGGCTTTTGGCGGCAAATCGACCGTGGCGGTTTGCGGCAACCTGTTTGTCGATCCGGCAGTCGCTTCGACTCAGTACACAGCCATTGCGGATGCGTATCACTCGGCCTTGGCCTTGGACAAGGCAGTGTATGGCTCCCTGCAGGCTGCCGAGCCTGACGTCGTGGTGTGCGGGTCATCGGACTGCGCAAATTACTTTGCCGGCCCCAGTCAGCGGAACGTCACGCTGGCTGCCGGGACATTCGTGCAGGCGGGCGGCTATGTCGCACCCCGGATCACTATCGTGCTCACCTCCGCGACGTGGGACCGCAATCAATACGTACTCGCGCATGAGCGTTCGCATGTGGAGGTCGCGGCGCGGCTGAATGGTAAGCACGTGCCGGCCTGGTTCGATGAGGGCTTGGCCACCTACGTCGGTGGAGAGCCTCCGGCGTGACGGGCAAGGGCATCGCGGATTTGACTCAACTGGATGCCGAATCGGACTGGACGGCCTATACCGCGGATAACGCAAAGTTCTCCACGACCTACTGTCAGGCACGTGGGGAGGTGGCGGCATGGATCAACAAAAACGGAAATAGCGCCGTAGGTCCACTGCTGCAATCTGTCGCCCAGGGCGCTGCCTTCGCTGCGACTTATGGACCATTGCTTACGCAATAGGAGCCAACGCCTACGGATGCGGATTGCGCATCCGTGTGGCACTTATTCATCGATATACATGAGCGAGAAACGAATAATGAAAATGCACGCATATGTTCTGGCAGCAGTCTGCTTTGTCGGTGGCAGCGAAGTTCTTGCTGCTCAGGTCGACTCATTCAACGGAGAGTGGAAGGGTGAAATGTCGTGTGGCGCGACGGCAGATGGCAAATCCGAGCCGTTCACCCACCCAGTCTCGATGATTGTGTTTGGGGATACAGTGAGGCTGACGCGAGAGACCCCGCGGGTCGTGGAAAACCTTGGGGGGCTGATGAGTCCGAGTGGACACCTCGAGGTGTCGGGGCCGGGACAGTTCAAATCTGGGCAGGGCCAGTCATGGAATACAAGGGTCTCCGGGCAGGCGACAGGCGCGCGATTCGAGGGCGTTGGTGGCATCTATGCCCAGGACGGGACGAAGCGCCGGGACTGCCGGCTGATGCTGAGCCTTACAGCCGTTTCTCAGGCCGCCGGCCACACGCCCATGCGGCAATCCGTCGCCGACGTCAAAGTTGTCGCGAACAACCAGCGCCAGACTGCTCCTTCGACTTCACAATCGGGTGGGAATGTGAATCAGACTGGCGCCGCCGAGGCTGTCACGAAGCAGAGTTCTGGAAATGACTCTGCGGTAAATGCCCGAGGGGCAGCGCGTGCAACGAAACCTGCGGCTTCCAAATCCTCCGAGAAGACTGTGACCGGAGTTGTCCAGTCGGGAACGCTGGATAGCGCATTGGAAGTGGCAAGCGGGAGGACCTACGTATTCATGACCAAATCTTCGATTGCAGAAAAGATATTCTCAAAATGCAAGCTTGGTGATACCTGCTCTGTGACGGGGCGATTTGACGACGAAGCAGAGAACATCTTGACTGTGACTAGGGCCGTCAAGGTCAAGTAGTGTGCCAACGCATTAGCCGGTTGCAATGCGCCTCCGCCAGGGACGCCAAGGCTATATTATCGCCTTGAAAGATGGGGATCGTAGCCTACGCGGTCCACGCCGTTCGTCCGGCCCGGTCGTTAGTCTCTAGTGTCGATGAATGGTACAACTCGGAAGTCACGCATCAGGCGGCCGATCTCGAAAACTGCTGCCGTTCGAGGATCTGGAACCGGGCAGATCTTCTTGCCCGTCCTCCTGCAGCGGTAGTGCAGACCATCGCAAGCCAGCTCGTCAAGCAAATAACTCATGTCGTACGCCTCATCCGGCTGAACGTGGCCTTCACCGGCCAATATCCCAGCAGTGATCGAATGATTGCCACCAGTTACGAAACCGATTCCCCATGGTAACCACAGCGTCACCCCATGGTTGCCATCCTGGCGCCACCCCGTATCCCGGTCGTTGTTCTTCGCTGACCCGATGGTCGCAAGAGCGCCAACATATCTTTGCCTGTTCCAGGCCCAAGGAAGGACGATATGCCGTGCGAGTTGCAGACGGATCTGATCGGTTCCCAGCGCCTTACCTCGCCAGGTCATCCTATCGGCAGCATACAGGCGGTCCTGCACAGCCGGAGCAAAGAAATCATTGGCATCAATATTCGAATAGGGATCTCGCCCCATCTCCGCAACGCCCAGCAAGTACTTGGCCTGAAGTGGTCGAACGGCGGCGCGCACTAGATCAGGCAGCCCCCTCGGATTTAACTCAGCAATCTCGTGAGCAGTCGTTAGGAGTTGCCGGAATCTAGCCAGCGGGTGCTGTCTGTCCCGTTCTGCTCGCCTGACTTCCCTGCGGTCCCGCATTGAGTCAAGCGAATATCTTAGCCTGCTGATGGGAGAAGAAGGCTCGATTTGGGAAATGCCATTCCCGGTTGCTTGGCCTGTCATATGCACGTTGGGTTGGGGTTCTCAGAAGAGTGCGCCTGCACCTCTCTACCGGTCGCCGTCGCTCACTTGGGGACAGCAGCTGGGGGGCGGATATGCGCAGATCCAACTCAGTTCCTGGGCTTATGCCGTCACCGCTATTGGTTCTCCGCGAACCGGAGAGGCTCGTCCGGGTCATCGCCGAGAGCGATGAGCATGTCACGCAAGAAATCTTGCTCGGCTGCGTCATGTTCAGGCGTTCCAACTCCGAGAGCAAAGATTTCGGCGCGCGTGAACTTGCCCCTTGCTTTTCGGATCGCATCGATGCTGTCCTCGAACGCAACCATTTCCGCATAGCGCGCATGATTCTTGTCGATGAGTCCGGTCTTCTTGAACTTCAAAGTCCGGTCTTCTTGAACTTCATTGTGAACGCCGTGATTTTCGTGACATGCGATGTATCTACGGAGATCGGAGTGAGAAGTTGAGTTCTTTCGCAAATGCGGAAATGCATTGATTAGGCGCGTAAGATGTTCCCCACCCACTTCAGTAGGGTACGGAGAATCCCTTGCCTCGTCGTAAACCACGATACGAGGTCGCCCAAGTGGCGAGTGTCCGTTCCATTCGCGAACAACCAAAAAAACGCGAGGAGCGCGCCCTGCTTAGATCGGGGCGCGACCGACATGGTCAACAACAAGTGTATCTGGCGCAGGCGTCTGGACAGACGCACTGCTGGCGTTTGCTTTGCCTTTTTAGGCTTCACGCTTCTTTGCACATCCAGCCTTGGTGCAGGGATCGTTGTCGACGGCGCCACTGCCACAAGCGTGGCCACGGCAGCCAATGGCCGTCAGACCGTGAATATCGCGCCAGCGGTGTCTGGTGTTTCGCAGAACACCTACACGCAATTCAACGTTGGTACTGCGGGTGCCACGCTCAACAATGTCGGCATCAATGCGCGCACCATTGTCAATCAGGTCACCAGCACGAATCCCACTCTGATTTCCGGTGACTTGTCAGTGACTGGGCCGCGGGCGAACGTGGTCATCGCCAATCCGAACGGAATTACCGTGGATGGCGGCTCGTTCGTCAATACCGGCCACCTGGCATTGTCAACGGGCCAGGTCAGTTTTACTGATGTGCAGATCGCACCCGGTACCTATCAGCGTAACGTCAATCTGGCCACGTCCGCAGGCACGATTGTGGTGGGGCCACAGGGATTGACCGGCGCCCTGATCGGCCTTGACCTGCTGGCCAAGAACATCAGCATCCAGGGGCCCGTTACCAATACGTACACTTCGCCGACCGCCATCACGCGCCTGTCGGCGGGTGACAGCAATGCGGTCATCAACACAGGTCTTTCGCCGACGGACAACGGTCACGACTGGCTGCAACTGACATCCCCGGCCCAGCCGCGCACGGCCACGAGTTATGCCATCGACATTACGTCGGCAGGCAGCCTTGTCAGTGGACGGATCGAATTGATCGTGACCGACAAAGGGCCAGGCGTACGTAGCGCCGGGCCGCTCAATGCGACCTATGGTGACTTCGCGCTGACTTCCAACGGCAGCGTGCAGTTGGTGAATACCACGATTACCGCAGCAAATGGCATCAGCCTCAACGCCAAGGACGCAGTCGCGTTTTCCAATGTCGATGCCAGGGCTAACGGCGGTGGCTTCACCGTGTCCGCAAGCGGCGACATTCTGCTCGCGGAAAGCCGGGTGCTGGCGAGCGATGCGGTTGTGATGGACGGGGCGTCTATCACGCTGCAGCATACGAGGGCCGATACCAGTACGCTGGCGTCGGCCAACAGCGGCATCCTGCTCAAGAGCGCGGGCGACATCACCAGCGTGAACACTCTGGTGCAGGGCAGGAAAAGCATCGAGGGGAACACAGAATCCGCGGGCGCGGTGACGCTGGCCGCCAGCGGCAATATCGTCAACCAGACCACACCGGGCGGGCAGCTGAGCATCCTGTTCGGCCAGGAGGGCGACGTTTCGCTCAGTGCCGGTGGCGGCATCACAAATCGCAACGCGCGGATCCTGTCGAACCAGAACGTTGCCATTACTGCCGGTGGTGACTTTGCCAATGTCATCGATCACACCGAAGGCGTGATGGGTGGCGCACCGGTCAGCTATGCACGGAGCAGTCCGAGATGGCTGGTGTTCTCCAAGCGAGAAAGCGGTATGACGGTCGACTACGGCTCGCTCGCCGATCCGGCGCGGCTGTCGTACGTTACGGCAGACGCCGGCAATATCCGGATCAACGCAAACAACGTCATCAATCACGGTGGTTCGATTCTGTCGAACAGCGGTGAGATCAGCATTCAGGCAAGCCGCACGTTTACCAATGAGGCGGTGTTCACTGGGCAGGTCTCATACGGCCGGTCATGCGTTTTCCTTTGCCGCTACCACGCCGAAAGCACCGTGCAGTCATTCGGCGGAATGATCGAGGCGGGCGGGGATATCAGGCTCGCGGCCGGCTCGCAGATTCTGAACGTCGGCGGTACGGTGCTTGCGATCGGTGGCTTGTACCTGTCGGCGCCACAGGTCATCGCACGGGGTGTCACGGGGTACACGGCCTTTGTGCGGGATCACGACTTGAAGGCGTGGTTTGGCAACAACTGGGCGACCATCTATCGCACCGACACGGGTGGCCTGTATCGCGCTGGCAGTGGCCAGGTCGAAATCGACGGTGAAGGCCAGATTGAAGGGGGTTCGTTCGTGGCACCGGGCGGTGTGAACGCAAGCCGCGGTGTCACCACCATACGCAGTCCCTACCGCACGCCGGTCACGCAGCGAAACCATCTGGGACTCGTGTCGTGGTTCGGGCTGTGATTGGACGCTATGGCATCGTGGCCAGTCTTGCAGCCTTGACCGCATTCGAAGCTTTGGCTCAGGCGTTGCCACCTGTAAATCTTCCGGCCGTGCGACCGGAGCAGGATCCGGGTCAGCGGCTGCTGCAGGAGCAGAGGACCCGCGAGCAACAGCAGCAGGCGGCCCAGGCACCAGCGGAGATCGCTGTGCCCACGCCGCCGCCTGTGCCGGAGGTCGCGAAAGGCAAGGACATCGAATCGTTGCCGGACGTGGAACCTATGTTCGTCATCCGCGATGTCGAATTCAGCGGCGACACCGTTCTTTCACAAGAGGAACTGGCGGCGGTGGTCGCGCCGTTCCTCGGCCGGCGCCTTGGGCGCAACCGGGTCAACCTGCTGCTGCGAAGAGTGACGGAAGCGTTCATCGAGCACGGCCACATCACGACCCGGGCCTATCTCGGCCCGCAGAACCTGGCCTCTGGTGTGCTGAAAGTGAATGTGGTCGCAGGCAAGGTGGGTGCTCTCACCCTGAACGGCAAGCCACTGCGCCCGATCCCGGACGGCGCTCGTCCATTCGAGACGGACGGGGGAGGCGTGCTGACGGACGCTGGAACAGCGTGGGCCTTCGGTACCCGTGTGGGAGACGTGCTGCGGCTGGCGGATCTGGAGCAGGGCGTCGACCAGATCAACCGACTGCGCCGCAACCAGGCGGAACTGCAGATCCTGCCCGGCCAGTCGCCTGGCGAGTCGGTGATTGCCGTTGCCAACCGCTATGGCGACCGCTTCTTCTACGACCTCGGCATGGATAACTACGGCAGCACCCAGACGGGCAAGCTGCGCTACCGGCTGGGAGCGGAAGCGGACAACGTCATCGGCCTGCAGGAATCGCTCGGTCTGAGCTTCGTCGGGACCCGTGACAGCAATGCCCTGGTGCTTTCCGGCGCGGTGCCGGTCGGCTACCAGACCTTCAGCTACACCACTTCGGTATCGGAGTACCAGCAGGTCATCGGCGACGCGGCCTTGCTCGAAGGCCGCACCTTCAGTCAGATCCTGGGCTGGAACTCCGTCCTGAGCCGGTCCCGCATGGGCAGGATGAGTATCGATGTGACCTTCGCCAGGACGCGCACCGAGCGCAGCATTGCAGGCCTGGCCTTGTCGCCGCAAAGCCTTTCCGTGCTGCGGATGGCTGCCAATGGCTTTGTCCGCTTCACGGCCAACGGGCAGCCGGCAACGGCGACCTATGACTTTGGCTTCTCGCGCGGCGTGCCCTGGCTGGACGCGGTGCATGACGATCCCACGATAGGCCGGGGTGATGCCCACAACCAGTTCAACAAGGTGGACATGACCGGCACGGTGCAGTTGACGGCCGGCACGCTGCTGCAAACCTCCTGGGCCTACCGGGGTACCTTGCGCGGCCAGTTCAGCCCGGTCGCCCTGTTTGGCACCCAGCAGATCTATCTCGGCGGAATGAGTTCGGTGCGCGGCTTCACGGAGGGCGGCATCGCGGGCGACAGCGGCCTCTACCTGCGCAATGAACTGGCCTGGCAGAACGCGCCGGCATGGGACGGCGCACGCATCGAGCCCTATGTCTTCCTTGACGGCGGCAAGGCGCACCTGAACGCACTGGGCGGATGGCCGACGCTGGCTGGCACCGGTATTGGCGTGCGGGCACAGGGCAGGTACCGCCAGCAAGCGATTTCGGGGGAGATCCTGCTGGGGCAGGCCCTGATCCAGCCGAGTTCGCTTGGCAAGAAGGCCACCGTCCTGCTGGCCACGCTCAATTGGTCGATCTAAGAAATGGGGAATACCGACATGACCACCTTCAATATCCACCGGCTGCTTTTGCGCAGTGAGGCACTGTTCCTGTCCTGCGTCCTGGCCATTGGGGCGCACAACGCCTGCGCCGCTGCCAGGACCCAGCCGGAGCCGAAGAACAAGACAGCCGTTCAAGCGGCGGACACCGGCCCGCTGCCTGCCGGCGTGGTCGCACGGGTCAACGGGGCACCGATTACCCAGGAGCAGCTTGATGCGGCGCTGAGATCGGTCAATACACCCGTCACGCCACAGATTCGCGACGCGGTGAAGAACCAGCTCATCGCCCGGGAGCTGTTCCGCCAGGCCGCTGAGAAGGGACACTACGATACCCGCCCCAATGTCCGGCTGGCCATGGAGCAGGCCAAGGCCCTGGCCATGACCCAGGACTATCTGCGCGATGCGATCAAGCCTGCGCCGGTATCAGAGGCCGATGTGCGCGCGAAATTCGACGCCATCGTGGCGACGCTTGGCGAGTTCGAGTACAAGCCCAGTGCCATCATCGTGAAAGATGCGGACACGGCGCAGAAGCTCCTTGAACAGATCAAGAAGGGCGGGGAGTTTGCGCAACTGGCCCGGCAGAGCAGCCAGGGACCCACGGCCGCGCAAGGCGGCGTGCTCAACTGGGTCTCGTTCAAGCTGCCGCTGCAGGAAGGCCGAACCCAGAACTGGCCCTTGCCGTTGGCGGCGGCCATGGTCCAGCTCCCAGAGGGAGCCGTTTCCGCTGCGCCCGTGCAAGTGGGCGAGGCCTTCTGGCTGCTGCGCGTGGATGCAAAGCGCCCGACCCAGATTCCCCAGTACGAGCAGATCAAGGACGCGCTGCGCAAGCAGCTTGAGTCAATCGAGGTCCAGAAGGCGACCCAGCAAGTCGTCGTTGACCTGATGAAGAGCGCGCGCATCCAGCAGTAAGCCTCAAGCAATCCAGGCAAGACCACGGTGGCGGCCTGCCAGTGCTGCCGTGCAGCGTCACCTCGGCCGGGAGGACGACGGCGCGAGGCTGCAGGCCATTGCCTGCGGCCCGTCACCAGAAGAAGCGCAGACAAGAAGCCATGAACAAGCGTATGCGGACCGTGTTTCGTCAACTTGATCACGCCGGTGTGGCGCGTGAGGTGTCACGCGCCGATGCCATGCTGTCGGGCGCGGGGGCAGCACTGCCTGCCGCCCACCGCCTGCCGGTATGGAAGCGGGCGCTGGCGGGCATGATCGCGGTGCTGACATGGCTGACGCCGCTTTCCGTGACCTTCGAGCAGAGTCGTGTCGCAGCCGGCACGCTGAACGCGGGCAACCGTTCGTGGACCGACGAAGCCTGGGAAACGCTTCAGGCGAAGATCGCCTTGCGCATCCGCTTCGCCATGCAGGCGGCGCAAGCAGCGCCGATTGTCGATCCCGCGGCGCCGATCACGTTCCGGCCGACCATCACGCAGACCACGGGCGCCGGCGGCGGTGTTCCCGTGGTCAACATTACCGCGCCCAATGCCGCGGGCATCTCACTCAATCAGTACCAGAGTTTCAATATCGATCCGGTCGGGCTGATTCTCAACAACAGCCTGCTGGGCGGCACCTCCCTCACGGGTGGCCAGCTGGATGCAAACGCCAACCTTGGCAACCGCGCAGCCAGCGCCATCGTCAACCAGGTGACTTCCACCGGGGTGGGCTATGCCAGCGCGCTCAAGGGGCCGCTCGAAGTGTTCGGTGCACCCGCGACGGTCATCATCGCGAACCCGAACGGCATCACCACGCAAGGGACGGGTTTCACCAACACGCTCGGTGTTACCCTGACCACGGGCCAACCACAGTTCCTGACCGGTCCCGCCGGGACGGTGACGGACTTCTCCAATGCGAAGGCGCTGGGCTTCAACGTCACCGGTGGCCATATCCAGATTGAGGGCAACGCCGGTGTCAATGGCCCCGGCTCGGGTATCGAGGGCACGGTCGGCACCATTGACCTGATTGGCGAAACCATCGGTGTCAATGCACCGCTCTATGCTGGCTCCCGGATCAACGTCGTCGCTGGCCGCCAGTTTGTCACACCGGCATCGACTTCTGCGACGGGCACAACCTATGCGACTGCGGCCAACGGTACCGTGAACACGGCCGCCGCCATATCCGCCGCCAATGGCGGGGCCAACAGCGGATACGCCATCGACGCCACGGCATTCGGCGCCGTCACCGCTGGTCAGATCCAGGTGATCGGCACGGCTGCCGGCATGGGCGTGCGCATGGATGGGCAGCTGGCCGCCAACGCCGGGGATCTTCTGATCTCGGCCAATGGCGATGTCTCGCTGGCTGGCACCGCAGCGCAGCAGCAATCCACGTTGCTCGCAGCGGGGAACATCGCGCTCAGCGGTACGCATATTGGTGTCGGCGGCTACACCATCATCGCGACTGGCGATATCAGCTCGTCGGGCACGATCCAGTCCGGCGGCCAGTTGAGCGCTAGCGCAGGCCGCAATCTCAATGTGGCAAGCACGCAAGCTACGGGTGACACGGCGTTATCGGCCGGCGCCAACCTGCAGGCGGGTGCGCTGCAAAGCGGGGGCGCCCTGGCGCTTTCGGCCGCTGGCGGTGACGGTACCGGCGATATCGCCGTGACGGACACGACCACAGCCGCCGGTGCGGCAACGCTCACTGCTGCCCGCGATATTCGTCTTGCCGGTCAGTTCAGCGCCGCCACAGTCAATGCGCAAGCCAACCGGGACATCAGCGTTCAAGGGACCTCGACCGTGCAGTCCGCCGCCGACACGGCGCTTTCGGCGGGCGGCAATGTTGTTGCTGGCGGCACGCTCAAGAGCGGCGGCAATCTGCTGGCGACGGCGGGGCAGAATCTTGCCATCACAGGCCAAAGCACCGCCAACGGCAATATCGCCCTGAACGTCGGGGGCGACACCCAGATTGCGGGCTCGCTGGCCAGCGGCGGCGCTACCTCCGTCACGGCGGGCGGGAATCTGTCCATTGCCGGCTCGCTGCTCGCCACCACCGACGCGAATCTGCAGGCCGCAAATGGCATGGATATCGCCGGCGTGCTCATCGCCCAACAGAATGGGACTTTGCGGGCTGGCACGAATCTCACTGGACCAGGCTCCCTCGCCTTTGGTCAGAGCGCGAACCTGCAGGCTGGCAATGACGTCGCGCTCACCGGCAAGCTGCTGTCGAATGACTTGTCGGTGCAGGCGGGCAATAGCGTGAGCCTTCAGGACGTCCAGGCAGGCGGTGCGCTGGCTGTCATCGCACGGGGTGGCGACGTGGCCTTCAACGGCAATGCAGCCGCCGTCGGGGCCGCTGCCGTGACGGCCGGCCGCGACGTGCTGGTCAGTGGTGCGCTGGCTGGCGGCGCGGGCGTGGACATGGCTGCGGGCCGAAACATAGGCGTGGGCGCCAGTGGTTCGATCCAGGCCGTCAGCGGCCTGAGCCTCACGGCGACCACGGGAAATATCACGTCTTCCGGCAACCTGACGGTCGGCGACAAGCTCACCGCCAGTGCGGGCAACGACATCTCGCTGGATGGCGCCACCGACGCCGTGGGCGACATCGCTCTGTCGGCGGGTCGTGACATCTCGATCTCAGGTGCCGCTTCGGGCCGGGGAAACGCGCAGCTCGTCGCAGGCAACGATGTGAATGTTGGTGGTGCTGCCGCGATAGCCGGGAACGTAGCGATCAACGCTGGACGAGACCTGTCGGTAGGCGGGAGCCTCGTGGCCAATGCCATCAACGGGGTGGCTGCTGGCTCCGTGTCTGTGAACAACGTCCAGGCGAACGGCGATCTTGCCCTGCGCGCTACAGGGACGGCTGGTGGTGGGGATATCCATATCAACGGCACCGTGCAGGGCGCCGGTGCTGGCTCCCTCGCAGCGGCCCGGGACATCGTGGTCAATGGCAGCCTGCAAACCGCTCGGGCATTGAACCTCGATGCCGGGCGAGATACGGCCATCGCCGGCACGCTGCAATCCAACGAGGATGTCTCCGTTGTCGCGCGCACCGGATCGGTCAGCAACGCTGGCACCCTGCAGGCCGGTGGCAATCTGGCCATCGACGCCGCACAGGCGATCGTCCTGGGGCCGAATGCGACCTCGGCGCTGGGCGATACTGCCTTCGCTGCCGGTGGCGACATCGTGCTGGGCGGAACGCTGGCTGGCCAGGGCAATGGCACGCTGGTCGCGGGCGGCACCATCAGCGGAGCCGGCAACACGGCGTTTGGCCTGGCTGCCTCGCTGCAATCGGCGGGCGACACTAACCTGGCCGGCTTGTTGCGCGGCGGTTCAGTGCAAGTGACGGCAGCGGGCTTCGCCACCCTGCACGACGTGCAGGCCGGTTCAGCGATGAACCTTTCGGCAGGGCAGGACCTGAACCTGACTGGCGCCATTGTTGGCGGCGCGGATGTCGCGGCATCTGCCGCGGGCAACCTCAACATCAGTGGCGGTATCCAGTCTGCCGGAAACACCGCACTGACTGCGGCCGTGGGCTCGGTCCTGAACACGGGAACCATCGCGAGCCAGGGCACACTTGGCCTTCAGGCCGGGACCGACATCCGGCTCGATGGCACTATCACCAGCAGTGGTGACGTGGCGCTTGCCAGTGGCCGCGACATCGTCATCAATGGCGTCCTCAATGGCCAGGGTAGCGGCCAGTTGCTGGCCGGGCGCGACCTCGCTGGTACGGGCACGATCACATTCACGCAACCGGCCATCCTGGCCGCCGGGCGCGACATCGCCCAGGCCGGGTTGATCCAGGGACAGGCCGTTCAGCTTGTCGGCGGCAACAGCGTCGCCGTGAACAATCTTGAATCCGCATCGACACTGAGCGTGCAGGCACTTGGCAACAGTGGTGGTGGCGATGTGCAGGTCAATGGCAGTGCAGCGGCCGCCGGCGCCATTCAAGTCGCCGCAGTACGGGATGTTGCGGTCAACGGCAAGCTTGCCGCGGGTGCCATTCTTTCGGTCGACGCCGGGCGCGATATCGCCGTCGGTGGGGTCGTGGAGTCGGTGGGCGACCTGTCGTTGCTGGCCCGCCAGGGCAGCCTCAGTGCCACTGGAGGCATCCATGGCGGTGGGCAGCTCAATGTCTCCACGGGTCTGGACCTGTCGCTTGGCGCCAGCACGAGCGCGGTGGGTACGCTGGTGCTCAGCGCTGGCCGGGATGCGGTATTGAACGGCACGCTGGCCGGTGGAACAGACGGAACCGTGATTGCCGGGCGAGACATCACTGGCGCGGGAACGCAGGGCATCACCGGGGCCGCGACGCTACTGGCCGGGCGCGACCTGGCACTTAGCGGGTCCCTGCAGGCCGACAACGTAGAGGCCTCGGGCGGCAACAATGCGGCACTCAACAATGTCATCTCCGCCAAGGCACTGACGCTTACCGCAAATGGCAATGCAGGCGGTGGCGACGCGGCGCTGACCGGGACGGTGGGCGTACCAGGCGCGGTCCTGGTCCAGGGCAGCCGGGACGTGGCCGTCGGTGGCGCACTGACCGGCGGTACGCAAGTGCAGCTCATTGGCGGGCGCGATGTGACGGTGACGGGCTCGGTCCAGGCCATTGGCGATCTTGGCCTGCTCGCCCAGACCGGCAGTGTGTCAGTCTCCGGCAGCGTGGCGACGAACCAGGCACTGTCGGTTTCGGCCGGTATGGACGTGAACCTGGGCGGCCAGGTGGCCGCGGCCGGCACCATCGCGGCGCAGGCTGGACAGGACATCGCGCTCACGGGTACCGTTGCCGTCCAGTTGGACGGCACGCTCGAGGCGGGTCGCGACATCTATGGCGCGGGCAATGCAGCCTTCGGGCAGGCTGCCACGGTTGTCGCGGGGCGCGACACCGCGCTCAGTGGTGGGTTGCAGGGATCCACCGTGACCGTGACGGCGGGCAATCGCGCCGGACTGGGTTCGGTGCAGGCGGTAAGCGGCCCGCTCGTTGCGACAGCGAACGGAAACGCTGGCGGTGGGGATGTCGCATTGTCTGGCGCTGCCGCCTCGGCGGGCGACTTGTCCCTGCAAGGCACGCGTGATGTGACCGTTGCCGGTGCCATCAACAGCGGTGGCGTGAGTACGCTCGCGGCCGGCCGCAACATTGGTGTCGCTGGTGATCTCAATACTGTCGGGGATCTGACGGTGACTGCCGGCACGGGTCGGATCGATCTGGCCAACGCGACTACCCAGGGCAATCTCACGGCGACGGCCGCCACGGCATTGTCCGCTACCGGGCTGCTGCTTGCGGGGGGGGCGGCCAGCGTCAGTGCCGGCAGTGACATGACAATCGCGGGCATCGCCGCACAGCACACGGGTGTCCTGAATGCCGGCGGCAACCTCAACGCTGGCGGTGTGGCATTTGGCGACCAGGCGACCCTGTTCGCAACAGGAAATATCAACGTTACCGGCATCGTCGCGACCAACGGCACGCTGTCGGCCTCGGCGGGAAACAGCCTTGCCTTTGGCGAGGTCCAGGCTGGCGGTGCGGCGACCCTTGTTGCCAGCGGTGCTGCCGGCGGCGGTGATGTCAGCATCGCGGGCGCAACAGTGTCCGGTGGCGCCTTGCAGGTGACCGCCACACGAGACGCATCGCTCAACGGAACAGTGCTGGGCTACGACGTTGCAACGATCGTTTCCGGCCGGAACCTGTTTGTCGGCGACCAACTGGCCGCCAATGGCGACATTTCGTTGACCGCGACCAGCGGCAATCTCGCCGTGGCCGGTGCGTTGACCACGGGTGGCAACCTGACGGCCAGCGCGGCAGGCAACCTGATCCTTTCCGGCGGCCTGGTCAATGGTGACACCACGCTGGGCGCGCAAGGCGGCATGACGCTCACGGGCAGCCTGTTTGGGCTCGGTATGGGCACCTTGCATGCGGGGAGTGCGATCACGGGTGGCGGCGCGCTGAGCTTTGCCAGGGACATCAGCATCCAGGCTGGCAGCGGTGTGACTCTCGGCGACATCCAGGGTGGGGGGCAGTTCACTGCCACGGCCGGCGGGGATGCCACGTTCGGGGCGGCTACCGTGGTCGGCAAGCTCACGGCGACATCCGGCAGCGGCAGCATCAGCTTCAGTGGTCCGGTAGCCACCGGCGGTGATCTTGATTTGCGCGCGGCGCAGAATGTCACTGCCGCAGGCGGTGTGTCCGCCATGGGCGCGGTCAACGTGGCCGGCACGCAGGGCAATGTGACCGTGGCAGGTGTGTCCGCCAATGGCGATACGCGGTTGCAGGCGGGCCAGACCCTGACCTTGACCGGCAGCAGTACCGTGGCGGGTCAGATCAACCTTGCAGGCAAGAATGTCACGCTGGGCGGCACGCTCGCCGGCTCCAGGGACATCACTGTCGCGGCGCAGTCCGGTCTCGATGCGGGCCAGTCGCAGATCATTTCCACCGGCAATACGACGCTCAGTGGCAGCAATGTCACGGTAGGGAATGCTGTTGTCGGCGGCGCGCTCGACGTGCACGCCGGCAACCAGCTGTCGCTGGCAGGTCAGCAGGTCCTTGTGGTCGGCAATGCCACGCTTACGGCGGGGAATGGCCTCAATAACGCCAGTAACGTACTGGCCGGCAGTGATCTCACTGTGTCGGCCGGAAACCTGACCAATAGGTTTGGGGCGTCCCTGGCCTCGACCGGCACGACCACGATCACTGCCGGCAGTTTCACCAACGCGGGCATCGTCAATGGCCGCGCCACCAACGTGTCTGTCAGCGGAGCGCTTGCCAACAGCGGGTCGCTGATGGGGCTGAACGCGCTGAACATCACTGCCGGCACGCTCAACAATCAGGGCGGGCTCATCTTTGCGGGTGATCCCAATGCCCAGGGCGGATCGGTTACCGGGGACCTTTCGCTCACGCTGACCGGCGGCAACGGCGCCTTCTACAACGTCAACGGCAACATCCTCGCACAGCGCGACTTGGGTATTTCGGCCGTCAATATGGCGTTCGATCCCTCCCAAGGGACGATCAACCAGGGTGGCCGGCTCAATATCAACGCGGGTTCGATCTATGTCTCGGGCACTTGGAACGTGGGGGGCCAAGGGGCGACTGTCAACGGCATCTATGGCTTCACGAGCGCCGGCACGATCGATGGCTCGGCTCCGATGACGTTCTCCACGAACGGCACCTTTGCCAACTACGGCCAGATCAGCGCGGGTGACCTGACTGTCAATGGCACGCTCTACAACGCTGGCGGCGCCACCTTGCACACCAGTGGCAATCTGACGCTCAATGGGTCCGGAACGAACCGAGGTACGGTCGAGTCGATGGGCTCGCTCACCATCAATGGCGGCTCGTATGACAACCAGCTAGCGACGACGCAGGCGGCAGGCAATGTGACCTTCAATCTCGGGGGCGTGTTGCAGAACACCGGCGGCACGATTGCAGCCGGCAACAACGTGAGCATTCAAGCCGGCAGCGTGGTCAATGATCAGACGGTGCCGACCGGGCAGCAAACCACCACCACGTGGGTCAGCGATCCGGCGCTGCTCATGTCGACGCCGATTGGCACGCGGACGGTAACCACGTGGGTGAGTACAGGAGGTGACAGCGGCAGCAGTGTGCGAAATACGGAGATCCGCGTGGCAACGCTCGGCGACTTGCTTTCATCAACGACCGCGCCAGCCACCTCCGGCGATACGCTGACACTTGGGGCTACATGGGTGGCCCAAGGATACTACCAGAACGATAGTGGCGGGCTCTATTACGGCTGGTCCTGGGCTGCAATGGATCCGTCTACGGCAGGATCTGGCTCCCAATCGTTTGCTCTACCCGGTGTCTATCAGACCGTTACAACGCAGCAGGCCGGTACATCCGGTGTGATTTCCGCTGGCAACTCGGTCTCAATCCTGGCCGATTCATTGTCTAATCGCGGCGGACAGATTTCCGCACTGAACGGTGTCGCTCTGAACGTGCAGTCGCTCAGCAATGGTGCGGCCGTATCGACAACTACCAATCAGGCACTTACCCGCGTAGATCAGGCGAGCTTGACAGCCCTCCTGAACGCCATCAATGCTCTCGGCCCCATCATTGACCCAGGTGGTTCGACAGGTGATCCATCTCTGCCCGCCAATTATGGGATCGACATCAATTCCATTGCTCCATCGACTAGCGGCTCAGTGGCATGGTCAGCTCCCTTGGGCCTGATCGCAGCCGGCGGCAATCTCACAGTTAGCGGTGGCAATCTCGTCAACGAGGGAATTCTCTACGCGGGTAACAACGTGGTAATCAATGCTGCGAGCCTGACCAATCAAGGCGGCAACCAGCAGAGCTATTCGTCGCAAGTGGGCTGTGCCTCCGGCGTGCCGGACACCGCTTGCGGCACGGCGGGGCAGCCGCGCGGCAACAACCCGACCACCACCACCTTCGGCTACAACCAGCAGAACGCGTCTATTTACGCTGGTCATGACCTGGTCATTGCCGCCGGGCAGACCAGCAACACGTACGGAAACCTGATCGCTGGCCACAACATCGTGATCGGTGGCGTGGGTTCGACGGCGACTTCGACTACACCTGCGGACAGCCTGACCAATACCTCGGGCAATATCGTCGCGGGCAACAACATCCAGCTCAACGTGGCCGGTGCCATCACGAACACGCTGCCACCGCCGGTGACCGTGCATGAAAATTACGGCACGCAACAGCAATACGCCGGCTGCATGACCGCAGGCGGCTACAAAGAGAGCTACTGCGAGGGTTACGTCGACCAACAGTCCGGCAGCTCGTCGGTGATCTCCGCTGGCAATACGCTGCAGATCAATGCGGGGTCGCTGACCAACGTCGGCAGCCTGATCTCGGCGGGCGCCAACGCCGTCATCAACGTGGCAGGCCCGGTGGTCAACAGCGCCCAGACGCTGAACGCCTACTGGCATTCGCACTGGGTTCAGGAAACCGGCATGTTCAGCAGCGACAAGCGCCACGACATCTGGGCGTGCGGCACGCCCGAGCAGTGCGCGGCCTTGTACGGCAGTGCCTACACGGCCACGGGCGGCGTCATCAACCCGCCTACGCCGGTGGGCAACATCGCCGCGACCATCCAGGCGCCGAACCTGAGCATCACCGCGGGCGGCCAGATCCAGAACGTGGGCAATGTGATCGGCACGGAGGTGTCGCTTACGGGCCAAAAGCTGATCAACGGCATTACCACGGCCAACACCTACACGCCGCGGGTCAACGCACCCTCGCAGGTCATTTCTCTGACCCCGCAGACGATGCCGGGGCTGAACCTGGGCGTGCCGCGCGCGGTGGGGAGCGGCCAACTGCCAACGCCGGTGGCGGGCAAGGCGTCCTACGTGGATGGCCAACTGACGCCAGCGCTGTCCGCAGGCTTCGGCCCGCAGACGCTGCTGGACAACTTGCCGGCCACCCTGCAGCCGGGCTCGACGTTGTTCTACTTCAACCCTGAGGAAGAAAACCTGCTACTCCAGCAGGCAGCGCTGGCCCAGACGGGCAAGGCGAGCTTCATTGACGGGCTGTCGTACGACAGCAAGCAGAACCTGTCGACCACGCAGCAGGAGAAGGCGATTCTGTACCAGAACGCGCTGGCCTACGCGCAGGCCAACGGCCTGCAGCTGGGCACGGCGCTGACACAGACGCAGGTCAACGCGCTCGACCGGCCGATGCTGTGGTACGTGGAACAGACGGTGCCCGACCCGAACTGCACGGCAACAGGCGTTGCCACGTGCCCGACCCTCACGGCGCTGATGCCGCAGGTGTACCTGCCGGTCAATACGTCGGCGATGTCGGCGGGCGGGAACATCAGCGGCACCGATATCACGCTGGACTTCGGAAAGGGCAGTGGCGGCAGCATCGTGAACACGGGCAGCATCACGGCTGGCGGGACGCTGACGGTGCACACCGACTCGCTCACCAACCAGGCCAACGTGGTGGATGTGGGTGAGATCTGGAACAAGGTGTCAGGCGGATACCTGAAGGTTACGGGTACGCAGGTACAGCCAGGTGGGTTCATGAGTGCGGCGGACCTGGACCTGAACGTCCAGAGCATCGCCAATATCGGCGGCATTCTGCAGCAGCTCAATGCGAATGGCACGGTTGATCAAGCTGGTACGCAACAGTTGCTGGCGAACCTGCAGGCACGACTGGGCGGGAACTTCACGCAGGTCACCGAAGCGGACAACCTGCACACGGACTTCGTGAAGGAGGGAGGGAGTTTCGGGGCGCTTCAGCTGGTCGCCTTAGTCGCCGCAGTCGTGGTGACCATTCTGACCTATGGCGCCGCCAGCGAGGCTATTGGTGCGACGCTCGGCGCGGAAGGTGGCACATTCGCCACCGGAACGGCTGCCACGGCGACAACTACGGCAACCACGGCGGGCCTCGGCAACATCGCATTGTCCGCGGGGATTGCTGGGGTGGCAGGCAGTGCGACGAGCCAGGTGATCTCCACTGGCAGTGTGAATTGGGGATCCGCGTTTGAGGCTGGCGCGGTTGCGGCGATCACCGCCGGGCTCACCAACGGTATCACGTACAACGCTGACACCGGATTAGGGTTCTCAACGGGACAACTGGCCGTAGGCGGGCCGACTAGTTCCTTGGCAGCCCTCGGTGGTGTGCAGTCGATTGGAAATAGCGTTGTCCAGGCAAGCTCCACTGCTGCGAGCAATCTCCCGGTACAGGTGCTGGCTTTGGCCGCCGATGCGACGATCTCGGCGGGGGTTGGGTCGTTGATCGAAGGGGGGAGTTTTGGTGACGCGCTGAAGAATACCCTGGTCAATGACATGGCAGCCATTGGCGCCTTTGCGATCGGCAATGCGAACGAGGCAGGCTTCTTTGGGAAAGGCTTGCCTGGCGAACTCGCTTACATCGCGTCGCACGCGGCATTGGGCTGTGCGGCACAAGGTCTGCTGAGCGGGGACTGCGCGGCAGGTGCCATTGGCGGGGCGGCGTCTACCATCGTGGCGCCATTGGTACTCGGCTTGATTGATCCAGGCCAGACACCGCCGACGACAGGTCAAACGGCAGCGGCGACAGCGATCGCCATGCTGGCTGGCGGCGGGCTCGCATCAGCGCTGGGACAGAACGCCAATGCCGCGGCGCTGGCAGCCCAGAACGAAGCGCTGAACAACACCATCTCGCACTATGGCCAGCTTCGTCAGCAGTGCGCGAACGGCGGCGGCAGTGGGTGCTCCCTGTATCAGAAGGTCTCGACTGAGACGAGCAAGCCGATCGGGGTGCAAAGCGGGCCTTATCAGATCGTCGCCTATACGGATGCGAACGGAACTCCGAACGCATATGGCGCCTACAACCCGCAGACAGGGCAGACCGACTATGTAATGGATGGGGGTGACCTGCAAACGTTCATGCGTGGGATGAACAGCGGCACGTTGGATCGGCAGCCAGGATACCAAGCGCAGGGTGTCGCGGGCGCAACCAACGTTGTTACTGGGATATTCGCGGGGAACTCGGGCCAGGTTGTGCAGGGTTTTAACCAGATGGGGAATAGCTGGCTAGGAGCGCTGCAAGATCCGGGCTGGTGGCTAACCACGGGAACGGCCTTGGTCGGCGGAGTGGTTGCCAAGAGTACTACCGAGGCCGCTATTGCTACAAACAATGCGGGTGTATTTGACACTGGCGCGAATATCACGCCGATGTCGTCTGCAAATACCTATCGTTCTATCGGTGCCAATGGCACGTTTGTGACGCCGGTATCGAGTATAGAATCGATAACTGGGTCGATAAGTCCGACTGCTACGGAGATCACGATTTCACAGGCTCAGGCCACAGCTCTTGAAAATTCACTTGGGCTGAATCCGGGGTCGCTGGGGTCATCCAATGTGCTATCAATTGTTAGCGGCGTAAGCTCCAGAGCGCCTCGCTCACCTCTATCGGGGAATAACTATTTCCTGGGCGGCGGCCAAGGACTGCCAGGAGGAGGGGCGGAACTGGTAATCGACTCGATCCCCAGCGCTGGTGGACAGGGTATTCGGCAGATCACGGTGAAGGTAAAGTGACAACATGACTCAGACGCGACGTTTCCCCGGGCGAGTTACGCAGTGTCCTTCATGTCACTGCGAGGTATCCTATTCATGGTTGTCTGGTATGGCAGAGCCACGCCTACACTTCTACGCCAACGACAATAACGACGTACTGGTCCGCGCTGCGTGGTTCACAAATGTTGATGCCTTGCTTAAGCAGGGTGCACCTGACTCTGTGGTTCTTGCTGCCGTTGAGGCACTGTTGAAGGGGCTTCCCAGTGCTTCGTCAAAATACGCCGTATGGAGTAACGTCAAATGCCCGCATTGTCGAAGTGAGTTTCCGTACCGGTTTAAGGGAAATTTGAAGCTTAGGTTAGAAGATCCTGGGGTTATCTTGATCGATGGCTGCCGTCTTGACACGGATGCTGGCGTCTTTGTGGTTGGAGTGGACCCGATTAGATAGCGAGTCACAATAATGTGACAAGAGAGGCTTGCGCCGGCTTCTGATCGGACAGCTATACCCGATGCGACCCGGCTTCGGCCGGGTTCGTCGTTTCTGGGGCCAATCTTGGATCATGTCACCATGAGTACATGCAACTGGGAAGCCATTCACGGATTCGTGTCACCCGGGGAATACAAACGCTTCTGCTTGTGGTTGTCGGCCCAAGTGGACGCTGGAGTCGCTGAGGCCGTGCCGGTCGCCAAACCTAGTGATGACCTGATCTATGGAGTTGACGAGCACTGGTACAGGTGCAAGGCATCGGGCGAAACATGGCGGTTGATCGCCCCTCAAGCTCCGTATCGAGGTACATGGGAGCCTATCGGTCACATCTGGCGCCTGAAAGCCGCGTCTGGGCAAAAAACTTGGGAAGGGTAACCGCGTCGGGGCAGTGAGCCGCCGCAAAGCCAAGCTGCGTCTAGGGTTGCGGGGCATCGCCAACGTGGGACGCGTCGGGTGCTGGATATGGTGCCATTGGCGGGGCGACCTCGGCTATCGTGGCGCCGCTGGTGCGCGATGGGCTGTACGGCGGCACGCAGACCGTAGTCGATAACGGCAATGGCACCCAGACGACGAGCTACAACAACCTCGGGTACAACGCCGCGACCGTGGCCATTGCGATGCTGGCTGGTGGTGGCCTTGCATCGGCGCTTGGCGAGAATGCCACCGCAGCGGCCGGCGCGGCGCAGAACGAGGCGCTGAATAACTCACTGTCGGGCAAGCAAACGAAGGAGAAAGCCCAGGAACTTGCGTCTGCGAAGACGGACGGCGACAAGCTTGCGATCACCAACAAATGGGATCGGGTCGACCAGGCGCAGACGAAAATATTTACAGATCTGACAGACGCCAAGGATGCGCTGGCGATGGCGGGCACGCCAGACGAGAAGTCGGCGGCCCGGCAGAAGCTCCAGCAGGCGGTGGACAACGCTTCGGCGCAATACAAACAGTTCCAGGCCGCAGGGGACAGTGGTGGCGCTAACAGTGTGGGGGCGGCGCTGCTGAGTGCGAGCCTGGAGATTCAGAGAAACGGTGGCACGCTGACGGCGGAGCAGCGGCAGTCGTTGGCGCAGACGCTCTCGCAGGTTGGTACTGCGCTGGGTGCGTATGAAGGGTCCTTGTTCAGCGGCAACACAAACCTGGCGCGCGGTATTCAAACACTTGTTGGCCAAGTGGGCGGTGGGGTGGCATCAGGCAAATTGGTCTCATTTGCCTTGCCCAATGGTTCAACAATTGAAGGCATTCCTGCGAATCCGTCGCTTGCCCCTGCTGCGCCAACACCGCGATTCCAAGTGACGCCTGATCAGGCAGGACAATATCTCCGCCAGATGGGACTGCCGGAAAGCCAGATTGAGAGCTTTGTGAGCTCGTTTCAAGGACCCATTTACGTCCGAAACGCTCTGCCCGGTGAAACTTTTGGGGCATACTCCGGAGGGGCGGCTAGCCCAGCGTCTGGCCAGTTTCTTACTCCGGGAACCGCCGGCCAAACGCCGGGGCAAGTGACGAACACGCTGGCATTACCGCCGAGCAATCCTGCAACGACACTCAATGCGGCGACGATTAACCGGCAAATTCCTGTACTTGAGGGCGTTATTGCCCCTCAGAATTGGAGTGGTTACCAAACCGGAGGGGGGTGGCAGGTCTTTGTTCCTGGTGGGGCAAAATACGGTCCCAATCCGCCAGTGACGATCGGCCCAATCTTGAATTGAGGATAACTATGACGTTAAGTCCTGAGTTGAGGAAGCACTTGGAATGGCTGGCATCGAATTGGGATCGAAAGGGGCTCGCTAGCCTCTCTGCATACAATGCAACCTTCTATTCTGCGCTCCAGAATATCCTGGATGGCCGTGCGAGTGAACAGGATCTCTCGCTACTCGTGGAGGGTACTCTCGGAAAAATAGCGGATGGATATGCTCATCTGCTTGATGTTGATCCGCGGGAGCTTGTTGCAGACCCATGGGTCCAATTACGCCGCCTCGGCGAAATATCTGAAGGACTCAAGAAGTTGAGTACTCCGTAGATAAGGGCCAGGGTGGGCGGACTTTGCAGTGTGAACCCGGCCTTGGTCGGGTTCGTGGTTTCTATGGCTGCCGCAACTCGGCTTCGCGGTAGACGCGTCCGGCTTCGATGGCAGCCTCGCGGGACGGGAAGATCTTGCTGGGACCGCTGGTGATGTTCCCCTCGCGCACCCACGCCTCCCACCGGCCATCGTTGCGCCAGCTCGGCACGGCGGCGTAGCCGTTGGCCTCCAACTCGGACTCCACGGCATCCACTTCAGGGTGGGCTTGAGCTGTCGGCTCCAGGCAAAAACCGCGTCTGGGAAAAAAAACCACCACCCGCACCCGCATCGGGGCGCCGACCGTCCGCCAAGCCTTGGTGCGTCTAGGGTTGCGGGTCGTCGCCAACGTGGGACGCGTCGGGTGCTGGATATGGTGCCATTGGCGGCGTGACCTCGGCCATGGTGGCGCCGCTGGGGCTCGACGTGATTTACCCGAACCACGAGCCGTTGACGACCGGGCAGACGACGATGGCACACAGAGGGTTACGATGGGCAGCGGTGCAGAAGCAGCCTTTGCCGAACGCAGACAGCGGCTTTTGCACGACCACAGCGACCATCGTCATCGCGATCGCCGAGTTCCCGAATAGGCAAGCATCCCGATCTACGTTTGATCTTTCGCGCCGCGGAGGAATCGCTCTATCGGAGAAAGCTTGGCAGTCTCTACTGCACACGACTGCCAAAGTTATACGGTGCTTGTTCCGACAAAGGCTGTGGCGTAGCCTGCTGAAGTGGCGCATGCCGCGCCATGCCGCACCCGATACCGTCGACGTAGTTCGACCTTTACCCCACAAAAGCCAAGGCTTCCTGCCTTGGCTTTTGTGCTTTCTGGGTTCTGCAATCGGGTATGCGGCTATCCCTTCAGGAGAACTTCCACATGTTTCCCACCAACTCTCCATCCAACACTGATCAGGCCGAATCCGGCGGCGCCAGGCGGTCCAACTCGCTGTTCGCGCTCGGACAGGTTGTCGCCACGCGGGGTGTTGTGGCTCACCTGACTCAGCATTTGATCGGCCCCGCTTTGTATCTCGCAATGCACGTACGCGGCGATTGGGGCCTGGTGCCCGATGAGGATGCGAAAGCCAATGACCTGGCTGTTCAGAACGGTGCGCGGGTCCTGTCGGCATACGACATCGCTGGCGTGCGGGTATGGATCATCACCGAGGCGGACCGAAGCGTGACGACGCTACTGTTGCCCGAAGAATATTAAGGCATGACGTGTCCCTCATCAGAAAACCCCGGTCCATCTCGGGCGGGGTCGCTCCTCGAGCTAGTCCTGGCCTTGCCATCGTTGCCAATCAACCCGGCTGGGGCGTTCGACTACGAGGCGGCTGATCCGCAGATTTTGGTACGCCTTGCAGATGACGCCGAACTGACGTTGTGGACCATGCATCGAGCGGTTGCAGCCATCGGGCAGCTGATTGTCCACGCCGCACCGCAGATTGAGGTCGCCAATGGCCATCCGCTGGAGGCTATCGGCTGGCTGCTGGTCGACGTCGGGAAGTTCTGTGTGTTTGCTCAGGACTTGGCAATCCACTGCCGGTCACACACCTACGACTATCGCCCCTCCGATAGCTCAAGTAGCTCCAGTTGCTCACCTTCCTAACGACCAGGCCATTCCACAGCTGGTCCTAGCGCGGCAATCACGCCGCGTTTTCGCCTTTCGCTGATTAGCGAAAAGGCTCACTTCGCACTACTCAAAAAGCCATGAAAAACGACACCAAACTCGGTGGGGCGACGCTCGCCCATGCACGGCCCAAGCCGGGCCTGCCAAGCAGTGCTACACGTCCCCAGGGCCTGTCGGTCGACGGCTATGTGGCGGCGGCGCGCTCTGCGGCAACCCAGCGAGGCTATGCGGCAGATGTGCGTCATTTCAGAAGCAAGGGAGGCAGGATTCCGGCAACGCCGCAGCAACTGGCGGGCTACCTCGCCGAGTTGGCTGCAACTTTGGCCGTTGCCACCATAGAGCGGCGGCTTATCGCTGTCCATCGAGCGCATGTCGACCGGGGGCTGGACTCCCCGGCGCGGGATGCCTTGGTGAAACAAACCATGGCGGGTATCCGGCGAACCCTGGGAACGCGGCAGCGCCAAGCCAAGGCCGTCGTCAAGGATGACCTGCTTGAATTGCTGGTGATGGTCGATCAGCGCAAGCCGATGCAGGCAGCGCGCGACCGGGCACTTCTGCTGATAGGCTTCGCAGGAGCGTTCCGGCGCTCCGAACTGGTAGCCATCCGCCGAGAAGACATCACTGAGCATGCCAATGGCCTGGAAATTTTGATTCGGCGCTCAAAAACAGACCAGGCCGGCGCAGGGCGCACCGCGTTCATCCCCTACGCAAAAGGCGCTCGGTGTCCGGTCAAGGCATTGCGGGGGTGGCTGGAACTGGCCGGGATTGCTTCGGGCTGGGTATTCCGCAGCGTGAGCCGGTACGATAAGGTCGGAACCGCCGCCTTGTCCGCGCAGTCGGTGGCATTGATCATCAAAGCCGCGGTCCAAAGGACCGGCGGTGATCCGGCTAGAGTCTCTGGTCACAGTCTGAGGGCAGGCTACGTTACGACTGCCGCCGAAGCCGGCTTACAGCCATACCAGATTAAAGAGCAAACCGGCCATCGGTCGGACGCCATGCTGGCCCGCTATATCCGGCCGGTGGCGAAGCGGAGAATTCCGACCTTGCTTTGATTGATGCAGTAGCGATTGCGGGCTCCGCAATGCGGCCTCTTCCTCATAATGATTTGGTGATGTATAAAGCACATGAAACTTCGCCGGGGGAAATGAAGTGCGCCCCCAGCAAGCTGTTTCGAGGAACCTAATGCGGCACAATTGGAGATCCCGGTTGCTATAGAATATGGGCCAATTCAGCACACTCATCCGACGCTTTCTTCCACTGAAGCCCAACTTCCAACTGAACATTTCGTCGCAGTGGGTGAAAATAATAACGGGCCTTGAATGACAAATCAGTTTTTTGAGAAGCCGATTCTCAATTCTCCGTACGAGTATCCCGGACGTCACTGGGAGCTTGACGCGACCGGACAGCCAACTCAGCAGATCGTCGAAGCTCGCCGCAGGGCCGAGTTCATCACGCCCATCCCCAAGGCCAAGAAGCAAAAAGGGGCGAAGCAGGATAGTCTGCTGTTCGACGATCTCTCGACTCAGGCACAGGCCTACGACCACACGGCCATCATCAACTCGGTGCGCCAGGAGGTCGATAAGTGGCGCGCCCTGAAGAATCCCGCGGATTGGCGGGTCACACCGGAGACGGCCCGATTGCTGCAGCACTGGCGACATCACGCCTTCAGCAGCATTCGCCCCTTTTTCTGCCAGGTTGAAGCGGCGGAGACGGTCATTTGGCTTACCGAGGTTGCGCCGCAGGTAGGCAAGATCGGCCAGACCTTCCTCGATCACCTGGCCAACGCCAACAACGACGCCAACCCGGAACTGATGCGTTTGGCGCTCAAGTTGGCCACAGGTGCCGGCAAGACGACGGTGATGGCGATGATCATCGCCTGGCAAACCGTTAACGCGGTGCGTCGGCCGGGCAGCAAGAAGTTCACCCGAGGCTTCCTCCTGGTCGCTCCCGGCTTGACCATCAAGGATCGCCTTCGCGTCCTGCAGCCCAACGACCCGGACAGCTACTACGCCAGTCGCGAGCTGGTCCCCAGCGACATGCTGGAGGATATCAACCGCGCAAAGATCGTCATCACGAACTATCACGCTTTCAAACTTCGAGAGCGTATTGAGCTATCCAAGGGCGGCCGCCTGCTGCTGCAGGGCCGCGGCGGCGATGAGCTGAATACCTTGGAGACTGAAGGTCAGATGCTCCAGCGCGTCATGCCCGACCTGATGGGCATGACCAACATCCTGGTCATCAACGACGAGGCGCACCACTGCTACCGCGAGAAGCCTGACGCCGAGACTGATGCTCTGAAGGGCGACGAAAAGAAGGAAGCCGAGGAGAACAACGAGGCAGCCCGCATGTGGATCACTGGCCTGGAGGCGGTCAACCGCAAGCTGGGGATTGCCAAGGTGATCGACCTGTCCGCCACGCCGTTCTTCCTGGCGGGCTCTGGCTATGTCGAGGGCACTCTGTTTCCTTGGACGATGAGCGACTTTTCGCTGATGGACGCCATCGAATGCGGCATCGTCAAGTTGCCCCGCGTGCCCGTAGCCGACAACATCCCTGGCGGCGAGATGCCGAAATTCCGCAACCTGTGGGAGCACATCCGCACACGCATGCCTAAAAAGGGCCGAGGGGCGGCAAAGTCGTTGGACCCCTTGAGCCTGCCGGTCGAACTGCAAACGGCTCTGGAGGCCTTGTACGGTCATTACCAAAAGACCTTCGACTTGTGGCAAGCGGCCGGCATCAAGGTGCCTCCTTGCTTCATCGTCGTCTGCAACAACACGTCCACGTCCAAACTGGTCTACGACTTCATCTCAGGCTTCAATCGCGAGAACGAAGACGGTAGCCAGACGCCTGTGCCTGGCCGCCTGGAACTGTTCCGCAACTCTGACGAGTATGGCCACCCATACGCTGCGGCTCAATGGGAACGCCTGCGGCCGGCCGTCCCAAGCCTCGTCGTTTGCCGTAACAAGCAGATTGAACATAATGCCTCCCCCAAAAATGTAACTCAGTAGTCTACTGGAGTCGGACGGCATCACATTGCAGGCCTGTTCGACGCGCTCAAACCGCAGCGTGGTTAGACTGAGGCGTGCGTCTACTAACAACGACGCCTCGGCAGCGACGCAAACAGGGGGAATGCCGCGTGCCTTCCTCAAGTCTGCCGCTTGCGAGCCGCGGACAGTGATTGGGTTGCGGACTTGCCACGGCGGAGAAAGGTCGCTCTGCGACTTTTAGTCACCCCGTAAATCGGCGAGGAAGGCTGTTCACAGGGCAGAGCGCCGTGAAGCGTGTGATCAATGGAGGATGACCGTGCGAGCAAGCACGATAACTAAAAAATCTGGAAAGCTGCACTTGTCGATTTGACCCCAAGTCCCGGTACTGGCGCGGGAGTGCGGGTGATGACAGGATGGTTTGACGCCCGGATTTGGCGGGTCCCGACGGTATACTTCGCGGCTTCGGCGAAGTATACCGTCAAGTTTACCGTCGCGAGGTGTGAGCTACCGGTGCCTTTTGGTAGCTGTCGGTAGACAAGCGTTTTGCATATAATTCAATTAAATCAACGGCTTATCGACGTCGGTAGACGCCGATAGCATCCGTTCCACGTACCTGGCAATCAAGTCGATCTCCAGGTTCACGCGGCTGCCCGGCTTGAGTTCCTGCAAGGTGGTGACTTCCACCGTGTGCGGAATCAGGTTGATCGAGAACTCGCAGCCGTCGGCCTCGTCGCTGACACGGTTGACGGTCAGCGACACGCCGTTGACGACAACCGAGCCCTTGTACGCCAGGTAGCGGCCCAGTTCGCGCGGGGCGCGCACACGCAGTTCGTGCGATTCGCCGACCGGGGCAAAGTGCACGACCTCGCCGAGACCGTCGACGTGGCCAGAGACCAGATGCCCGCCGAGCCGGTCGGCCAGCCGCAGGGCCTTTTCCAGGTTGACGCGGCCGGCGCGTTCCAGCCCGACGGTCTTGTCCAGCGATTCACGGGAGACTTCCACGTCGAAGCTGTCGGCGGTCATGGCGATCACCGTCATGCACGCGCCCTGGATGGCGATGCTGTCGCCGATGACCACGTCGGTAAGGTCCAGCCCGCCGGCGGCCACGTGCAGGCGCACGCCGGCGTCGCCTGCGCCGAGCGCGGTGACGGTCTCGATGCGGCCCACGGCCGCCACAATGCCAGTAAACATGATGCGTTCTCGAAAGTTCGGTGGTTCGGTAACCGGCGTGACATCCACGCCGTCGCGTCGGTAAATATCAGGCCGGGGTCAGGCGTCGTTGCGGCGCGCGATCAGGCGCAGGTCCTCGCCGATCTGGCGCACATCATGCCAGCGGAACGTTGCCGCGTCCTGCAGCCGGGGCAGCGGCGGCAGGTTGAACATGCCCTGCGCGTCGCCGAGCAGCTTGGGGGCCAGGTAGATCAGCAGTTCGTCGGCGCACCGCTCGCGGATCAGCGAGCCGTTGAGCTTGAAGCCGGCCTCGACATGCAGTTCGTTGATGTTGCGCCGGCCCAGTTCCTCGATCATCTGGCGCAGTTCGACCTTGCCGTGCGGGTTCGGCAGCACGACCACCTCGGCACCGCGGGCCTCCAGCGCGTGACGTCGTTCGCGGTTGTCCACCGCGCAGAACACCAGCACTGGCTTGGCAAAGTCGCCGCTGTCAGGCGTCAGAATGCGTGCGTCAAGCGGCACTTCCAGGCGCGAGTCCACCAGCACGCGCTGCGGCTGGCGCGGCGTCGGGATGGCGCGCACGGTCATTTGCGGATTGTCGTCGCGCACCGTGCCGATGCCGGTCAGGATGGCGCACGCGCGCGCGCGCCAGGCATGGCCGTCATCCCGTGCGGCCTGCCCGGTGATCCACTGGCTGGTGCCGTCGTGCAGGGCCGTGCCGCCGTCCATCGATGCCGCTACCTTGATCCGCACCCACGGCAAGCCGCGCGTCATGCGCGACACGAAGCCGATATTCAGGTCGCGCGCTTCCTTTTCCAGCAGCCCGCAGCGCACGTCGATGCCAACGTCGCGCAGCCGCTGCAGGCCGCGGCCCGAAACGGACGGATTGGGGTCTTCCATGGCCGCGACCACGCGGGCGATGCCAGCGCGCACCAGTGCGTCGGCGCAAGGGGGCGTGCGGCCGAAATGGCTGCACGGCTCCAGCGTCACGTAGGCGGTCGCGCCGGCCGGGTCGATCCCGCGTGCCTGCGCGTCCTTCAGCGCCTGGATCTCGGCATGGTCCTGCCCGGCCGGCTGGGTGAAGCCTTGTCCGATGATCTGGCCGTTCTTGCTCAGCACGCAGCCGACGCGTGGATTGGGAGTGGTGGTGAACATGCCGCGCGCGGCAAGCGCGAGCGCTTGCTGCATGGCGGCGTGGTCGGAATCGGAAAACATTTGGCCGGTGACTCTTGCCCGCTGGGCGTTTGGTGTGCGTACGGCTGTCAGGGCGGGGCGGGTTCGCCCGATGCCTCGCAGTCCTTGTCATGCCCGGGCGTGCAAAGGCGGATCCGTCCTTGCGCTCCCAAGCGAACCTGGCGCTGCTCGCCGCGGCAGCTGAGCGTGAAAGTGGCGGCCTGAAATCCGCCTTGCTCAGACCGAGAGTATCCCACAGCTGCGAATCGCAGGACGTTGCTGGCGCGCGCGGTCTGTCGCAGGACGACTGACAGGCACGGTGCGTCGAGCTGGACGACCGACAGGACGGTGGCGTCCTGTTCCAGGCGCCGGCGTCCGTTTGTGGCCACCAGTTGCCAGCCATGATCTAGCACAAGGCGGCCGTCGAGCGGCTGTAAGGCGACTTCGACGCGCCGGGCCAGGGCCGTGCCGCGCGCCAGCGCTAGCGATGCGGCGAGCCGGTCGGCGGCGATCGTTACCTGCTGGCGGGCCATCAGGACGCCGGCGAGGTGATAGGCCACCGCTCCCAGTACCGCGAGTACTGCCAGGCAAACCAGCAGTTCTGCCAGAGTGAAGCCGTCTGGATGATTCTGTGCTGATTTGCGCATATCAACAGTCCGATTCCGACTGAGTGGCGTGCGCGGTGCCTCCCGGCAGGTTCAGTTGCTGGCCCGTGCTGCGCAGGATGAGCACGCCACAGCGATGGTCCGGCGCCACCGGTGTCGCCCGGATCTCGACGCAGGCATCCAGGCCGGCGTGCGGGCACGCGGCAGCCGTAAGAACGTGGCGGGGATTTGGCCCGGGCGGAACTGGCCGGGGCCAGTTCCCGGCGGCGATGTCACTGCCCGGCTGCAGGGCAAACGTGGCGGCCGCCAGCGCGTGCTGCTCAAGCTCCAGCATCGCCGCGACCAGCTCCGCGCGCGCCTGCGTCCGCCAGCCGCGCTCAAGATACTGGCTCCATGCCGGCACGGCGACTGCGGCGAGGATCGCCAAGATGGCGAGCGCGATCAACAGCTCGATGAGGCTGAACGCCTGTTGCGCCGAGGCTTTGCGATCGGGGGGAGGTGCGGGCCTCATGGGGCGTCCCGCTGCATGGGAGCCACGACTTCGCGCCAGCTGATGCGGCCAGTGCGGCGCGTTGCGATGGTCGTCGACAGCGGCCGGGCGGACGCCTGGTCCACGGCCCACAGCGTGATCGTGTGAGCGTGCGTGCTGCTGGCACCTGCTTGCTGACGCGGGGCAGATCCTGGGGTACTCGTCAGGACGAAGCCGCCTTCGGCCGCGACCGCCTGTCCGGTCACGAACGCCTGCAGCGGTGCGCCTTCCTGGGTACGGCCCGCGGATTCGCCGGTAGCCGCCAGCACAAGATAGGCCCGCTGAAGCCCGTCGGCGGCACGGGTCGTGAAATGGAGGTAGCCGGGAAACGCATCGCTCAGCGCGTCGAGCTGTTCCCCGGGATTCGGCAGAGTCAGATGCCAGCCGGCTTCGGCGGCCGTGCCGTGCTGGCCGGGCGGGGCGCGCAGCAGGAATCCTCCGTCGGCGGGCTGGGCCGTGATGCGGGTTGGGGACCCGCCCGAGCGGGAGGGAATGGCAGCGATTTCGCGGCCTTGGCCATATATGACGAGCGGCGAAGCAGAAGAGCCCGTCAGCAATGGAGGCTCCGCATGCTCCGTCCCGGCGACTACCGGCAGCCGGTGCCGGCAACTCGGGGTGCCCGGGGCAAGGCGTCGCGTAGCGTCGGCTAAGGGGAAGTGCCAGAGCTGGCCACTATCGTCGGTGGCATAGATGGCCAGCGTCGCCCCGGTCATGTCGCTCAGGACACTGACGCCGGCAATTGCCGATGTCACCGGTGCGCCGGTGCAATCGCGCTCGGGCAGCGGCCAGGTCTGTGCGGATTCTCCTGCGGCTTGATCCAGCGGTATCAGGGCCAGGCCCGGACGGGATGCCGGGCTGTCGGAGCGCGCGTCGACAGTGGTGACAGCGAACGACCGGAGACCGTCGTTGCCGGCAAAGGCCGCGGCGCGAACCGGACCACGGGCAGATAGCGGCAGCGAGGCCGTTGCTGTCATTTCCCACAAGAGCCGGAGCGGCGCGAGCTCCGTTGGGTCAGTGATATCCAGCGCGAACACTCCAGGCGGACTGTCACCCTTGGCCGCACCCGGCATGCCGCACAGCAGCACGGTACGCCACTCACGGCGGATCACTACGTCCGCCGCCTCCGGTCGTGGACAGGGGGCGGGTGCTAGCGCGCCATTCGGGTCGGCCATGGCGATTGCCTGCGGCAGCAAAGTCCGCGGCAGGTAGGCGACAAGCTCCTCGCCGTTGACGGCATCGAATCCATGCAACAACGCGTCCGTGGTGCCCAGCCAGACCATGTGCGGCCGCGTGCGATGCCGCTCCCGGAAGGCAGCATGGCCGGCTTTGCCGGGTTGCCATTGCGGCGGGCGAACGACCAGCACGCGCGCTACACGGGCATTGGCCATGCGCGTCTCGCGCGGACGCAAGGCGGTGTTGTTGCGCTCGCCGCGCAGCCACGCGAGCTTGTCTCCCTCGGATACGCCGTTGCCTGCACCGGGTGCCTTGAGCGGACCTGCCGCATCGAGTGCGGGCCACTGCAGCGGTACCAGGCGTTCAGAGTCCGGGTCTGTGGGGGCGACCGAAGTGTAAAGACGCCGTGCGGCCACCGGCTTGGCATCGAGCGCTGCGCCGGCTTCCCAGAGCCTCTCGTGAGGGACGGTCTCCGGAGCTTGATGCTGCAGACTCCACCCAAGTGCGTACAGGCGGCCGGTCCAGGGATAAGCGCCGTTGCGGGACTGGTATGCGAGGGGGAGATTGCCGGCGGGCATGTCCGCAACCGTGCCGGCCCATGCAGCCGACGACAGCGGCAAGAGCCAGGCCAGGACAACGACGATCATGGTCAGCGGGCTCATGGCTGGATCACGCTCTGGACCACGACTGTAGTATCCCGGGTCCGGCCAAAGCCGATTGCAGTGACGCGAAAGCGCGGGACGGCCGGCTGCGGCCCGTATCCGCTGGAGCCAGCGACGTCGCCAGTCGGCTCGGCAACATAGCGCGGCGGGATGACCGCACCGGCCATGCCTTGCGGCAACGTTGGCATCGCATTGCCGGTAAACGTACCAAACGGCACGCCGATTTCGTCGGCGAGCCCCGTGCCCGACAGCCACGCTTGCCACACGGGCACGCTGTCGGGAGCCGGCATGCAGACTCCGGCCTGCATGCCCTTGCCGCAAGTCCCGCTTGCCGGAAGCGGATCGAGACGCTCAGGCCGACCGCGGCCTGCTGCCGCACCGAGCAGATCCGCCTCTCCATCCAGCAGCGCCACTTCGGCAGCCCGGAAGGCGATTTCCCTGTCGAGCTGCAACGTGGCGAGCTGGCGGGTGGAGAGAAGGAACTGCAGCGTGGCGGCGGCAGTGAATGCCGCGAGCAACAGGAGCGTTGCGGCGAACAGCAGTGTCGCGCCGCCGTGCATCGGGCGGATGTAGGGCATGGGCGGGGCTAGCACAATGTCTCCAGACATTGCGGCATATTTCGCACGCGGATGGTTGTGGCGAAGACCCGCCATGTGTTCCGGCTATATCCGGGGAGCGTGTCGAGGGCGTCGGCGATGGCATTGTCGATGTGAGCATGGGTGGCCGTTGCCTGCATGCCCGGTGGCGTGGCGCTGCGTCCTTCCAGCCGGAAGGCCAGTGCTATCTGCACCGCTGTCACGCGGTGCCATGCGTCTTCGCCCAGGGCGCTGACCTCGTCCGCACGAAGGAAGATGCCGGGTTTCTGGTCGTGTTCGCGCAGGCCGTAACGAATCTGCATCGACTCCACGCCCCGCACGATCGCGCCCGATGTCCAGCCGCTGCCGTCGATGCGCCCGTTTCGGCGCGCCGGGTAGCGGCAAAGCAATTGGGGCTCGCCATCGCTGGCGATGGCCACGTAGACGAGATTTGCCGCGACATAGTTCGCGCCGGCGGAGGTGTCCGGTCCCTGCGCGGCAACGGCGTAGCCACTGCAGTCGATCATGGTCTGGTCGGGCATGGCGGCATCGCGCGCCTGGCCGCTGCCGCTGAAGCGGATCAGCAGCGCGTCGCTACCCGCCACACCGGGTTTGCCGCAGCCCGGAATGGCTGCCATGGATGGCTGGCCGCAATTGTCCGCGCCGCTGATCGCGGGCTGCGCCGGCGCGCTGGCGGCGGGATCGGGACGCCAGCCGCCCTGCCGGATCAGGAGGGAGAGGATACTCAGCGTGCGCTGCCCGCGTTCCTCCAGCAGGGACCGCTCCGCAGTGGCGAGATAAGCTGCGCGGCAAAGCAGGAACGCGGTGCCGGCGACCGCCGTGACCACCATTCCCAGCGCCAGGCCGACCATCATCTCCGTCAGCGTGAAGCCACTCGCCGCCAGCTTGCGCGGAGAGTCATGGGCAAGGCGCGATCTCATGGCTGCATCCACAGCGCGATCCCCCGCAACGTGGTTGCTGAACCCGGTTCTCCGGCTGCCAGTCTGGCAATGGCCAGCTTGCCACCACCCTGGCAAACGGCTTGCGCCTTGTCTGGTAGCCGCGGACAGCTTTCGGACGGGAGCGGATCGAACTGGTGCATCGGTGTGACGTCCAGTGCCGCGGTCTCCGCGAATTCTCCAGCGGCTCGCATGGCCTGGGCGAGTTGCTCGTGGCCGCGTAGCCGCGTCAGCGCCGTGGCTCCCACGCTGGCAAGCGGGATCAGGCCGACGCTGACGAGCAACAGCGCGCAGAGCGACTCGGCCATGACGTGGCCGTGACGGTAACGGAGTGAGCGGAAACAAGGCGGCATGGCACTCGGCGACGGTAGAGATGAGGTCGTCAAAGTACCGCCCCGCGGGTCGCCGGTCCGTAGACGAACGTAGCGAAACTGGCAAATTTGCTTACGTCGACGCCGTGGCGCTGGACCAGATTGGCACGCGGCTCAATACCGTCGGCGCGAACCCGGCGGCGTACCTGCAGAATTGCTGGGAACGCTGAACGCTGAGCGCGTGGCGCTAGCGCTTGTGGTTGCCTGACGTCACCTCGGCCAGCACATCGGAAAACTCGGCAACGTCCTCGAAACTGCGGTACACCGAAGCAAAGCGGATATAGGCGATCTTGTCGAGCTTGCGCAGCTCTCGCATGACGAGTTCACCGACCTGGCTGCTCGGAATTTCCTTCTGGCCAAGCGCCAGCAGCTTTTCTTCGATGCGGGTGATGGCTTCGTCGATGGCTTCGGCGGAAACAGGGCGCTTGCGCAGCGCGAGGCGCATCGAGTCCTTCAGCTTGGCGCGGCTGTAGTCCACGCGCGAGCCGTTCTTCTTGACGATGGCCGGGAAGAACAGTTCGATCCGTTCGTAGGTGGTGAAGCGGCGGTCGCAGGCTTCGCAGCGCCGGCGCCGGCGCACGGCATCGCCGTCTTCAGACATGCGCGTGTCGAGCACCTGGGTATTGGAATGTCCGCAAAAGGGGCATTTCATGCCTGACCACCTTCAGATTAGAGCCCCGTCGCCTTGGTATCTTGTCCTTCTGCGGCAACAGGGCGGGTTGGCGAGGCCCGCAAGCGGCGCGACGGCGCGCCCGCGGGGCTGCCGGCCGCCCTCGCGGGCGGCCTTGCGCGGCATCAGCCGTAGACCGGGAAACGCTTGGTCAGTGCGGACACCTGCTCGCGCACGCTGGCGATGTTGCCAGTGTCGTGCGGGTTGTCCAGCACGTCGGCGATCAGGTTGGCGACGATGCGCGCTTCTTCTTCCTTGAAGCCGCGCGTGGTCATGGCCGGCGAGCCGACGCGGATGCCCGAGGTCACGAACGGCTTTTCCGGATCGTTCGGGATGGCGTTCTTGTTCACCGTCAGGTGCGCTTCGCCCAGGATGCGCTCGGCTTCCTTGCCGGTGATGTTCTTGGCGCGCAGGTCGACCAGCATCACGTGGCTTTCGGTGCGGCCCGAGACGATACGCAGGCCGCGTGCGATCAGCGTTTCGGCCAGCACGGCGGCGTTCTTGACCACCTGTTCCTGGTAAGTCTTGAATTCCGGCGTCAGTGCTTCCTTGAACGCCACGGCCTTGCCGGCGATCACGTGCATCAGCGGACCGCCCTGGATGCCCGGGAAGATCGACGAGTTGATGGCCTTCTCATGCTCGGCCTTCATCAGGATCACGCCGCCACGCGGGCCGCGCAGGCTCTTGTGCGTGGTGGTGGTGACGAAGTCGGCGTGCGGCACCGGGTTCGGGTAGACGCCCGCGGCGATCAGGCCGGCGTAGTGGGCCATGTCGACCATGAAGTAGGCACCGATCGCCTTGGCAACCTTGCTGATGCGCTCGAAGTCGATGCGCAGCGCGAAGGCCGAGGCGCCGGCGATGATCAGCTTCGGCTTCTTTTCGTGGGCCAGCTTTTCCAGCGCGTCGTAGTCGATGTCTTCCTGCGCGTTCAGGCCGTAGCTGACCACGTTGAACCACTTGCCCGACATGTTCAGGGCCATGCCGTGAGTCAGGTGGCCGCCTTCGGCCAGGCTCATGCCCATGATGGTGTCGCCCGGCTTCAGCACGGCGAAGTACACGCCCTGGTTGGCCTGCGAGCCCGAGTTCGGCTGCACGTTGGCGGCTTCGGCGCCGAACAGCTGCTTGACGCGGTCGATGGCGAGCTGCTCGACCATGTCGACATACTCGCAGCCACCGTAGTAGCGCTTGCCAGGATAGCCCTCGGCGTACTTGTTGGTCAGCTGCGAGCCCTGCGCGGCCATCACGGCCGGCGAGGTGTAGTTCTCGGAGGCGATCAGTTCGATGTGATCTTCCTGGCGCTGGTTCTCCTTCTGGATGGCGGCAAAGACCTCGGGGTCGATCTGGTCGATCGTATAGCGGCTGCGTTCGAACATGGCGAAACTCGTCTGAAAAAAGGGAATCCGATTACTGCTTCGGGGTAGGGCGCGCGGGGAAAGCGATTGGCGGCCGGCACCGGCGGAACTGCGTGGACCGTCGGCGCAGGGCGCACCCTGCTTCCCATTCGCTGCCCAGGCGAGCGGCAGGCGCTTGAAACTTCACGCCAGAGAACTTGCGCTTCCTCGTGGTAGTACCCACTGACATCGCCAGTCGCGCAAGATGGAATGGTTGGGCGCAGTGTAGCGTGAGGCGGGGATTTGCCGCAAGCCGCGTCCTATGGCCCGCAACGCCAGGCCCGGCGCGGCCCGCAACTTGCTGTTGCAAACTCGTCCTGCGGGTTAACACCGAAGCCGTCTCGCTCTCCGTTACAATCCCGGCCATGACAAACTTTGTCTGGACCCTGCGGGTGTACTGGGAAGACACCGACGCGGGCGGCGTAGTGTTCTACGCCAACTATCTCAAATTCTTCGAGCGCGCCCGAACCGAGTGGCTGCGCTCGCTTGGCGTCGAGCAGCAGGCGCTGGCTGATAAGGCCGGCGTGGTGTTCATCGTCCGCAGCACAGCGCTCGACTACAATGCGCCTGCCCGACTCGACGACCAGCTTGAGATCCGCACACGCATTGAACGCGTAGGACCCGCATCGGTGCAGTTCGCGCAAGAGGCATGGCGCGGCGAAACCTTGCTCGCCAGCGGCCAGATCCGCGTTGGCTGTGTCGATCGAAGCACTTTCCGTCCATCTCCCATTCCCGCCCCTGTCCTGGCTACCATCAAGACCGCCCGATGAATCCCGTGACCGTCACGCAAGACCTGTCGATCATTTCGCTGGTGATGCACGCCAGCCTGCTCGCACAGGCCGTCATGGCGCTGCTGCTCGTCATGTCGCTGTTCTCCTGGACCTATATCTTCCGCAAGCACCTGGCGCTGCGCTCGGCGCGCACGCAGACGGAAGGGTTCGAGCGCGACTTCTGGGCCGGCGGCGACCTGCAGGCGCTATATAACAGTGCGGTGAACAACCGGCACAATACCGGCGCGCTGGAGCGGATTTTCGAATCCGGCATGGGAGAATTCCTGAAGGCGCGCGAGCGTGGCAACGAAGCGAGCGCACTGCTCGACGCCGCCCGCCGCGCCATGCGCGCTGCCTACCAGCGCGAAATGGACGTGCTCGAATCGCACCTGCCGTTCCTGGCCTCGGTCGGCTCGGTCAGCCCGTATATCGGCCTGTTCGGCACCGTGTGGGGGATCATGAACGCCTTCCGCGGCCTGTCGAACGTGCAGCAGGCGACGCTGGCATCGGTGGCTCCCGGCATCGCCGAAGCGCTGGTGGCAACCGCAATCGGCCTGTTTGCGGCAATCCCGGCCGTGATCGCCTATAACCGCTACGCCACGGAAATCGATCGCCTGGCGATCCGGTTCGAGAGCTTCATGGAAGAATTCCTGAACATCCTGCAGCGGCAGACCCGCTGACCGACTGAACGCCCGGGAGCACAGCAATGGCAGCTATTCAGCGCCGCGGCGGATCGCGCCGCCGGGCCAGTGCCGAGATCAACGTCGTGCCTTATATCGACGTGATGCTCGTGCTGCTGGTCATCTTCATGGTGGCGGCACCGATCGTCAGCCCCGCCGTCGTCGACCTGCCGACCGTGGCCAACGCCACGCCGCAGCAGAAGGCGCCGCCGATCGTCGTGACCGTGCACGAGGACGGTGCGCTGACCGCGCGCGGCAAGGACAACGCCGGCAATTCCTTCGAGCGCCAGCTCGACAAGAACGGCCTGCTCGAATTCGTGCACCAGCGCCAGAACGAGAACCCGGACCAGCCGGTGGTGATTGCCGCCGACCGGTCGGTCAAATACGAGTCCGTGCTCGACGTCATGTCGGTGCTCAAGGCCGACGGCATCAAGCGCGTCGGCCTGATGGTGAAGTCCAAGTAGAACGCGCTTGCTGCGTGAGATGCCTGTCCGAATGCCGCGCCCGATGACGACCGCTGCCGCCTTTCCTTACCAGCCGGTGAAGGAGCGGGGAACCCTGCGTTCCTTCCTGCTCGCGCTCTTCATGCACCTGCTGCTCGGCATCGTGCTGTACTACGGCGTGCATTGGCAGAGCAGCACGCCGGTCGGTTCCGAAGCGGAGCTGTGGGATGAGATTCCCGCCACCACCGCACCGCCTCCCGCACCGCCGGCGCCACCCGAGCCGGTGGTGCAGCCGCGTCCCGCGCCGCCGGCGCCCGAGGTGAAGAGCAAGGTCGAGGAAGAGGCCGATATCGCGCTGGAGCGCCAGAAGCGCCGCGCTGCCGAGCAGGCCGCGCGCGAAGAGGCTGCGCACAAGGAAGCCGCACGTAAGGAAGCGGAACGCAAAGAGGCGGAGCGCAAGGAAAGCGAGCGCCAGGAGGCCGAGCGCAAGCAAGCCGAGCGCCTGGAGGCGCAACGCAAGGAAGACGCGAAGAAAAAGGCCGCCCAGCAGGAGCAGTTGCATCGCGAGCAAGCCGAGCGCGAGCGCGAGCGCAAGGAAGCCGATGCCAGGGCCAGGGCGAAAGCGGAAGCCGATGCCAAGGCGAAATCCCGGGCAGAAGCGGAAGCCAAGGCAGAGGCAAAGGCCAAGGCCGACGCGCAGGCAAAGGCGAAGGCAGAGGCCGACGCCAAGGCCAAGGCGGACGCGCAAGCCAAGGCCAAGGCGGATGCCGACGCCAAGGCCAAGCGCGAAGCTGCGGCCAATGCCCAGCGCAAGGGCGAGCTGGCGCGACTGCAGGCTCTGGCCGGCGGCGCCGGCGCGGGTGGCCAGGGCGGTGGCGGTGTGGGCAGTACGGCCGGTGCGGGTGCTGGCGGTGGTGGCAAGGCTTCGCCAGGGTATGCCGATCGCGTGCGTCGCAAGGTCAAGCCCAACATCGTGTTCACCGAGGATGTGCCGGGCAACCCGACTGCCGTGGTGTCCGTGCAGCTGGCGCCGGACGGGTCGCTGATGTCGGCGCGGCTGAGCAAGTCCAGTGGCAATTCGGCTTGGGATAACGCCGTGCTGCGCGCCGTCGAGCGCTCGGACCCGCTGCCGCGCGACGAGAATGGCAAGGCGCCTGCCGGCTTCACCATCACTTTCCGTCCCAAGGATTAGGTGACCCGGGCGCCATGAATTGCAACATAATGCAACCTTCATTAACCGGTGCCAGTCCCACCGCTACCATGACAGGTTGCCTGACGCGGCCGGCAGCGTGCGATACGCACGTGGAACGGGCATGCGCCGTGCGCATCCACGCCTGTTCTGCTGTCTGCCCGCCGTGCCCGATGAATCCTGAAATCGACTGAGGAGCAGCATGCGAAAGCTTTGGGCCCCCAACTGGCTGTCCGCGAAGCGGCACCAAGCAAACCAGGCCGCAATCGGAGCCGCAACCCGGCTCGTCGGCCGCCACGCGCTGATGGCCTGGCTGGCCACCGCGCTGGCCTTGTCCGCCGGCGCCGCACAGGCGCAGCTGAATGTTGAGATTTCGGGGGTTGGCTCGAGCCAGTTCCCGGTCGCCACGGCGAATTTCCAGGGCGAGGCCCAGGCCCCGCAGAACCTGACCGCCATCATCCGCAGCGACCTCGCGCGCAGCGGCCGTTTCCGCAACGTTGATCCGGGTGGCGCCACGGTGGCCGAGTCGGCCAATGTCGATCTCGGCAGCTGGAAGAGCCGCGGTGCCGATGCGTTCGTCGCCGGCAGCGTGACCCCCTCGGGCAACGGCCAGTACGAAGTGCGCTTCCGCCTGTACGACACCGTCAAGGGGCAGAGCCTGGGCGGCCTGGCGTACAACGTCAACCAGGCCCAACTGCGCGTGACGGCCCACAAGATCGCCGACTACATCTACGAGAAGCTGCTCGGCGAGCGCGGCGTGTTTGCCACGCGCCTGTCCTACGTATCGCGCGTCGGCGGCCGCTACCAGCTGCTGATTTCCGATTCGGACGGCCAGAACTCGCAGGTCGCGCTGACCAGCAACGAGCCCATCATCTCGCCGTCGTGGTCGCCGGACGGCCGCCGCGTGGCCTATGTCTCGTTCGAGGCCAAGAAGCCGGTGGTGTACGTGCACGACCTGGCCACGGGCAAGCGCACGCTGGTGTCCAACCAGAAGGGCAACAACAGCGCGCCGTCGTGGTCGCCGGATGGCCAGCACCTGGCCGTGGCGCTTTCGCGCGACGGCAACACCCAGGTGTACCAGGTCAATGCCGATGGTTCGGGCATCCGCCGCCTGACCCGCAGCAGCGCCATCGACACCGAGCCGCAGTATTCGCCGGACGGCAAGAGCATCTATTTCACCAGCGACCGCGGCGGTGCCCCGCAGGTCTATCGCATGCCGGCAGGCGGCGAGGAAGCGGGCAGCGCGCAACGCGTAACGTTCAAGGGCAGCTACAACGTCAGCCCGCGGATCTCGCCGGACGGCAAGTACCTGGCGTACATCACGCGTACGGGCGGCTTCAAGCTGCAGCTGCAGGACCTGACCAACGGCGACGTCACTTCGCTGACCGATACGTCGAATGACGAAGCGCCGAGCTTTGCCGCCAACGGCAAGTACATCCTTTACGCCACCCGCGTGGGCGGCCGCGCGGTGCTGGCGGCGGTGTCCACTGACGGGCGTACCCGGCAGGTTCTGTCCCTCCAGTCCGGCGATGTGCGCGAGCCGTCCTGGGGTCCTTTCATGCAATAACGCAATAACAGGAGTCTCTCGCCATGTCCCAACTGATGACCAAAACCCTTGCCGTTGCCGCCCTGCTGGCCCTGGGCGCCTGCAGCTCCGGCGTGAAGCTGGACGATACCGCCAATGCCGGCGCAAACAAGGGCGGCGGCGCTGATGCCCGCACCGTGCAACCCGTGGACGTCTCGCGCGACCCGCTGAACGATCCGAACAGCCCGCTGGCCAAGCGCAGCGTGTATTTCGACTTTGACAGCTACAGCGTGAAGCAGGACTACCAGGGCATGCTGGGCGATCACGCAAAGTACCTGAGCGCCAACAAGGGTCGCAAGATCCTGATCCAGGGCAACACCGACGAGCGTGGCACCAGCGAGTACAACCTGGCGCTGGGCCAGAAGCGTGCCGAGGCGGTGCGCCGTTCGCTGGCGACCATGGGCGTGCCCGACAACCAGATGGAAGCCGTGAGCCTGGGCAAGGAAAAGCCGAAGGCAACGGGCCACGACGAGGCTGCCTGGGCTGAAAACCGCCGCGCCGACATCAACTACTGATCCGATCCGCGTACAGGCCATCCATGAAAGCACGCGTTTCCACCCTGTTGTGGCTTGCCGCCGTTTCCGGCGCGGCCATGCTGCCCCTTGCCCCGGCCCGTGCCGGGGTGTTCGACGATGACGAGGCGCGCCGCGCGGTCCTCACCCTGCGCGACCAGTTCAACGGTTTCCAGGCGACGGCGACGCAGCGCATCGAGCAGAACAGCCGCACCACGATCGACATGCAGAACCAGCTGGAAGGCCTCCGCCAGGAGGTAGCCCGGCTGCGTGGCCAGAACGAGGTGCTGCAGAACACGGTGGATACGCTGCAGAAGCAGCAGAAGGACTACTACGCGGACCTGGATGCGCGCCTGAAGAAGTTCGAGCCGCAGCAGGCCACCGTGGATGGCCGCGAGGGCATGGTGCAGCCGAACGAGAAGCCCGAGTATGACGCCGCGCTCAAGCAGTTCCAGGCCGGCGACTTCAAGAGCGCGGGCAGTTCCTTTGCCGCGTTCGCCAAGAAGTATCCGCAGAGCCCGTACCTGCCGCTGGCGCAGTACTGGCTCGGCAACTCGCTCTATGCGCAGCGCGACTACAAGGGCTCGACCACGGTGCTGCAGAACATGCTGCAGGCGAACCCCACGCACCCGAAGGCGCCGGATGCCATGATCGCCATCGCCAACAACCAGCTCGAATCGGGCCAGAAGGCCGCGGCCCGCAAGACGCTGGAGCAGGTGGTGGCCAAGTATCCGGGCACCGAAGGGGCGCAGGCCGCCACCAACCGGCTCAAGACCCTGAAGTAAGCCGGCCGGAACCGGTCAGAGTCTGCAGGGCCCGCTGAAAGCGGGCCCTTTTTGCGTGCGCCCAGCATGGGCGCACTCTTGTGGGTGCAAGTCCCACCGTAAGTTGATCACAGCGAACGAAGCGAAGCGCAACTGCGTGAGGGTGACCGAGCGTGGGGAGGAAGCGTGGAGCGAAGCTGCGAGCCGAGGGACACGAACCGGATAGAAGGCGGTGCCGACCAGGACGAGCGGGCGCAATTCCGCGAAGTTCTTGTGATCAAGGGGAGGCGGCGTAAATCCGGCGGTTGTGCAGCGAAGGAGTGCGTTCTTACCTGGGGACGCCCCGCCTTGCGCCTGAAAGGGCGACGGCGTCGAGCCGGAGCGGGGTCTCAGCAGAGGTCATATTAGTTGGGGGTAGCGCCGGGAAGGCTCGAGTCCACCGACGAAGGACCGAACGAGAGGGAGTGTTCGAAGCCGTGTCGATGCAACAGGCATTGCGTCAGAAGCCCGCGCGAGCGGGGCGAGCGAGGGAAACGGACGGTGAAGCCGGCCGGGAACTCGCTCGTGACGAAGCCGGCGGCCCGCGACGCGAACCGGAGGACACAGGGTCGGCGCTGCTGGCAGCGGCGCTGACGCGAGAGAACCTGAAGCAGGCGTTCAGGCGGGTCCGACGCAACAAGGGTGCCGCTGGCGTAGACGGTCTGGATATTGATCAGACCGCTCGCCATCTGGTGTCGGCGTGGCCGGAGATTCGCCAGCAACTGCTCAAGGGGACGTACCGGCCCAGTCCGGTACGGCGGGTAACGATTCCGAAGCCGGACGGAGGCGAGCGTGAGCTTGGTATCGCGACGGTGACGGATCGGTTGATCCAGCAGGCGCTGTTGCAGGTATTGCAGCCGATTCTGGACCCTACCTTCAGCGAGCATAGCTATGGCTTCCGTCCCGGCAGGCGTGCGCACGACGCGGTGCTAGCCGCACAGTCGTACGTGCAATCGGGTCGGCGAATAGTGGTGGACGTGGACTTGGAAAAATTTTTTGACCGAGTCAACCACGACATCCTGATTGATCGCCTACAGAAGCGCATCGAGGACCCCGGAGTCATCCGGCTGGTCCGGGCGTATCTGAACAGCGGGCTGATGGATGGCGGGGTGGTGCTGCAACGGTACGAGGGCACGCCGCAGGGCGGTCCCCTGTCGCCGTTGCTGGCCAACGTGCTGCTCGATGAGGTGGACAAGGAGTTGGAGTGCCGAGGCCATTGCTTCGTGCGCTACGCCGACGATGCGAACGTGTACGTTCGCAGTCGGAGGGCGGGCGAGCGGGTGATGGCGCTGTTGCGGCGGCTGTACGGCAAGTTGCGCCTGAAGGTCAACGAGGCAAAGAGCGCGGTGGCGAGCGCGTTTGGCCGCAAATTCCTCGGCTACAGCTTCTGGGTAGCCGCAGGAGTGGTCAAGCGCAAGGTGGCCGTTAAGCCGCTGCTGACGTTCAAACAACGCATCCGCGAACTGACCGGTCGCTCAGGCGGCCGGAGTCTACGTGCGGTCGTGGAGCGGCTGCAGCCATATGTACGGGGTTGGAAGGCCTACTTCCGGCTGGCGCAAACACCTCATGTCTGGCGAAAGCTGGACGAATGGATGCGTCATCGGTTGCGCGCGATCCAACTCAAGCATTGGCGCTACGGCACTACGATCTACCGGGAATTGCGGGCGCTGGGGGCTGCGCATGCGACAGCCCAGCGGGTGGCGGCCAACAGCCGCTGCTGGTGGCGCAACAGCGATGGCGAGCTAAACCGCGTGCTGAATATCGCCTTCTTCGACCTACTGGGGATGCCTCGCCTTGCTTAACCTCAACCTCTCGAACCGCCCGGTGCGGACCCGCATGCCGGGTGGTGTGGCAGGGGCGCAGCCCGGATGGCTGCCTCCTATGCCGATTAGCCGCGCTAAAATGCGTGATTCGCCTGCAATTTCCGAGTGCCGCTTGTGCGGCGCGACCGCCACTCATGACCAAACGCGCCATTGTCCTGCTTTCGGGCGGGCTAGATTCCGCCACTGTTCTTGCCATGGCCAAGGCCCAGGGCTTCGAGACCTATGCGTTGTCGATGCGCTATGGCCAGCGCCATTCCTCGGAGCTGGAGGCCGCCAAACAGGTGGCCAGCGCGCTCGGCGCCGTCCGCCACGAGATCATCGACCTGGACCTGCGCCGCTTCGGCGGCTCGGCCCTGACCGACGACAAGTTCGACGTGCCGACCGATGGCGCGTCGTCGGGCATCCCGATCACCTATGTGCCGGCGCGCAACACCATCATGCTGTCGCTGGCGCTCGGCTGGGCTGAAGCCGTCGGCGGGCGCGACCTGTTCTTCGGCGCCAACGCGGTGGACTATTCGGGCTACCCGGACTGCCGCCCCGAGTACGTCGCGGCCTACGAGACGCTGGCCAACCTCGCCACCAAGGCGGGCGTGGAGGGTGACCGGTTCCGCGTGCATGCGCCGATCATCGACATGACCAAGGCCGAGATCATCCGCGCGGGCATCGGCCTCGGTGTGGACTACAGCCTGACGGTGTCGTGCTACCAGGCCGACGACGACGGCCGAGCCTGCGGTGTCTGCGATTCCTGCCGCATCCGCCGCGCCGGCTTCGAGGCGGCCGGCGTTGCCGACCCGACCCGCTACCAGAACGCCTGAGCGCGCCACCCGCCTTTTCATCGCCCCCGACATGCCCGAGATAGATATCGACGCGCTTTCGCGCACCGTGCTGCTGAGCACGTTTGCCCTGACCTTCCTGTTTGGCGCCATCCTGCAGCGCACGCACTTCTGCACGATGGGCGCGGTCTCGGACATCGTCAATATGGGCGACTGGAGCCGTATGCGCATGTGGGGCCTGGCCGTTGGCGTGGCCATGATGGGCACCGGCGTGCTCGCCTGGGCCGGGCTGATCGACCCGACCAAGACCATCTACGCGACGAGCAAGCTCGGCTGGCTGTCTGCGCTGGCGGGCGGGCTGATGTTTGGCTTCGGCATGGTGCTGGCGTCGGGCTGCGGCAGCAAGACGCTGGTGCGCATTGGCGCGGGCAACCTCAAATCGCTGGTGGTCTTCGTGTTTCTGGGGCTGTCGGCCTATATGACGCTGCGCGGCCTCTTTGGCGTGGTGCGCGTCAGCACGGTGGATGCCATCGCGCTCACGCTCCCGACCACGCAAGACCTGCCGTCGCTGCTGTCGCAGGGCACCGGCGCGGCGCGCGGCGCGCTGCAGCTCGGCCTGGGCCTGCTGCTCGGCGGTGCGCTCGTGGTATGGGCGCTGGCCGCGCGGGGCTTCCGCACCTTCGACAACTTGCTCGGCGGCGTCGCGGTCGGGCTGATCATCGTCGGCATGTGGTACGTCTCGGGCCATCTCGGCTACGTGGCGGAAGATCCCAACACGCTTGAGGAAGTGTTCGTCGCCACCAACAGCGGCCGCATGGAAAGCCTCAGTTTCGTGGCGCCGTATGCCTACACGCTGGACTGGCTGATGATGTTCAGCGACAAGAGCAAGGTGCTGACCGTCGGCATCGTCAGCGTTTTCGGCGTGATCGCCGGAGCGGCGGCTTATGCGCTGGCCACGCGCACCTTCCGCTGGGAAGGGTTTGGCAATGCGGAAGACGTGGCCAACCATATGATCGGCGGCATCCTGATGGGTGCCGGCGGCGTGACGGCGCTCGGGTGCACGGTCGGGCAGGGACTGTCCGGGGTATCGACGCTGGCCATCGGCTCGTTTATTGCGCTGGCTGGCATCCTTGCAGGCGCGGTGCTTGCGTTCCGCTACCAGATATGGCGTCTCGAGCGCATGGCATTTGCATGATTCGGTGCTCAACGCTTGACACATCAGGAAGAGCGTCACTATAATCGCGGTTCTGTTTTTTCGGGTCGTTAGCTCAGTCGGTAGAGCAGCGGACTTTTAATCCGTTGGTCGCGTGTTCGAGTCACGCACGACCCACCAGTATTACGAAGGGCCTGTGGCGCAAGTCACAGGCCCTTTTTGTTTTTTCGCGGAGCCTGCCCGCACAGCCTGCTCGCATTAACCCCTTCGAGTTAGAGACATTGCCGGGCCTGCCACGGACAATGAACCGAGTTCCTGGCAGCACTGGTGGCGCCGCCACGCCGTCAGCGCCACAACCGTTGGAAGTCCTATGCGGCAAGCAGGCAGGTCTTTGCCAGGCGATGTGCATGCATTGCGCGTTATCTGGCCGTTCGTTCCCGTGGTCATTGCACTGGCGCTGTTCACCATCGCCAGCGTCGACGTTCTATCCGCCGTGCGTGCGTTTGTCGCGGGCGAGAGCGAATGGTCCAAGGGCCAGAAGAACGCCGTCATGCACTTGCTGCGTTATGGCGAGGACCGTAACGAGGCGGACTTCCAGGCCTACCTGTCGGACATTGCCGTGCCGATGGGAGATCACCGCGCCCGCATCGAGCTCGATCGCGACAAGCCGGATTACGAGCGCGCGCGTGCGGGCTTTCTCGCTGGCGCCATCCACCCCGATGACATCGCGGGCATCATCCGTCTGTATCGCAATTTTCGCCACGTTGAAGAGGTCGATGCCGCCATCCGGATCTGGGCGGAAGGAGACCGCGAGATCGCGGCGCTTCACGAGCAGGCGCTGGTGCTGCGGCAACTGGCGGCGCAACCCGGCTGCGGCGTGGGGTGCACGGAGCCGGTGCTGCGGGGCATTGTTGCCATTGACGCACGGCTGACGCCGCTGGAGTCCGCGTTCTCGCACCAGCTCGGCAAGGCTTCGCGGCGCGTCACGCAAGGGCTCACCGTTGGAACCGCCGTGGTGGCGGTTGCGCTGCTGCTCTCCGCGATCCTGTTGTCCCACCGGCGGCTGCGCCGCGAGCGCAGCCTGCGCGCGGCGCTGGCCGAGAGCGAGGAGCGCCTGCAGCTGGCCGTCGGCGGCAGCAACGACGGACTGTGGGACTGGGACGTGCGCAGCCGCAGGCTGTACTTCTCGCCGCGCTGCGCGCAGATGCTTGGGTACGAGCCGGACGCGTTGCCGCAGGCGCCCGAGACGCTGCTCGGGTTGCTCCATCCCGCTGACGTGAATGTGCTCGATCACAAGCTCTTGGGTCATCTGCGCCGCGGCACGCCGTACGATGCCGAGTTCCGCATGCGTGCGCGCGGCGATCGCTACCTGTGGGTACGTGCGCGCGGGCGGCTGGTGCGCGGCGATGACGGGCGGGCCATGCGCATGGCCGGCTCGCTTACCGACATCTCGGAGCACAAGCGCTACGAGGCACAGCTGTTCGCAGAGAAAGAGCGCGCCCAGGTCACGTTGCAGGCGATCGGCGACGCCGTGGTCACCACCGATGTCTGGGGCCGGATCGATTCGCTGAATCCCGCAGCCGAAGCACTGACGGGCTGGACCGAGGCCGAGGCCCGCGGACGCCCGCTCGAACAGGTATGCGCCCTGTTGGAAGAGGGGAGCGAGGCGCCATTGCGCAAGCTGGTCGCGCTGGCGCTGCAGCAGCGCTGGACCGGCGTGACGGCCCTGCTGACCGGCCGCGGCGGGCGTACGGTGGCCGTCAAGCCATCGGTGGCGCTGATCCGTGACCGCGCGGCGCAGGCGATCGGTGTCGTCGTGGTCCTGCACGACGTCAGCCAGGAGCGCGAGCATGCCGCGAGGCTGGCCCACGAAGCCAGCCATGACGCGCTGACCGGCCTGGTCAACCGGACCGAGTTCGAGCGTCGCCTGGCTGCGGCCATCGCGCGGATGCGGGTGATTGGGGGCGCGCACGCGCTGATGTATCTCGACCTGGACCAGTTCAAGGTCGTGAACGACACCTGCGGGCATGCCGCGGGCGACGAATTGATCCGGCAGATCTCCGCGGTCATGCGCGGCCAGTTGCGCAAGGGCGACACGCTCGCACGCCTGGGCGGCGACGAGTTCGGCATCCTGCTGGAGCATTGCGTGGCGCCCGATGGCGAGCGGCGGGCCGAGGCGCTGCGGCGCGCGGTGGCGGGGTTCCGCTTCACGCACTGCCAGCGTACGTTTGCCGTTGGCGCCAGCATCGGCCTGGTGGTGCTGGACAGCGGTACCGGGGGCGTGGCAGAGGCGCTCAGCGCTGCCGACGCCGCGTGCTATGTGGCCAAGGAGAACGGCCGCAACCGCGTGCAGGTCTACCATCCCAAGGACAGCGTGGTACAGGCGCGCCATGGCGAGATGGAGTGGGTCAGCCGGGTGCATGCGGCGCTGGCCGCCGGCCGGTTCTGCCTCTACGCACAGGAAATCATCCCGCTGCGCAACGATGGGCGCGGTGGCCGCCATATCGAACTGCTACTGCGCATGGTGGACGAGTGCAACCAGCTTGTGCCCCCGATGGCGTTCGTGCCCGCTTGCGAACGCTACAACCTCATGCCGATGATCGACCGCTGGGTGGTCGAGACCGCGTTTGCCGCACTGGCGCATCGGCGGGCGGAATGCGGCGAGGATATCGAGTTGTGCGCCATCAATCTGTCCGCGTCGTCACTGGCCGATGTCCAGTTCCCGGCGTTTGTCCGCGAGCAGGCGCAACGTGCCGGCATCGCACTAAGCGGCATCTGCTTCGAGATCACCGAAACCGCGGCGATTGCCAACCTGACGCAGGCGGCGGCGTTTATCGAGCAGATGCAGGAACTGGGCTGCGCGTTTGCGCTGGACGACTTTGGCGCGGGCATGGCGTCGTTCATCTACCTGAAGCACTTGCCGGCAGCCTACCTGAAGATCGATGGCAGTTTCGTGCGCGAAATGCTGGACGATCCTGTCAAGCAGGTGATGGTGGAGGTCATCCAGCGCATTGGCCATGCCACTGGCAAGAAGACCATCGCCGAGTATGTGGAGAGCGAGGCCATGCTGGCGCGGCTGCGCGAACTTGGCGTGGATTTCGCGCAGGGGCATCACGTTGCGGTGCCCAGGCCATTCGCATCAGGACCGCGTCGGGAGCTGGCCGCGATCGATGAGGGGCAGGGCCAGGCGGCCCTGATGCCGTAATGCCCGGCTAGGGTACGAGCGGGTCGCGGAAGCCTGTGTCCTGCGGTGCCCTGGCGCTGCCGGTGTCGGCCGGCGGCACCGCCTGGTTCTTGGCCTGGCGCCACGCGTTGTAGGCCCAGTAGGCGGCGCCGGCTGCCATGCCGAGCTTGGACGCCTTCCAGGTCCAGCGCAGCACGGGCGTGCGCCGCAGCAGCGGCAGCGCGAGGGTGACGGCCGTGCTGAGCAGCGGATAGTCCTGGGCCAGGCCCAGCAGCTTCATCCACGAACCCGGCCGCACCGCGCGCGGCAGCCAGCTGGCGAAGCTGCCCAAACGCCTGGCGCCGCCTCTTACCTCGTGCAGGGCCTTCAGCAGGTCATGGCGTTCCAGTTCGGCTCGGGTCAGCAGCAGTTCCTTGCGGACTTCGAGCGGCAGGCGCACTTCACGCGCGTAGCGCACGGGGCGCAGGTGTTCGCGGCGGGGCGCCTTGACGGCGTCTGGCCCGGATTCCGGAGTAGTCATCGGCGCAGGGTCTCGCGGTCTTTGTCGATTTCCGCCAGTGTTGCCTCGAACATCGGCGGGGCAGTGCGTACCAGGCGGCGGGCATATCCCAGGCAGCCGGCGGACAGGACCAGGTAGGCGACCACCAGCGCCACCAGCGCCTGCCAGCGGTAGGTGTCCCAGAACAGGATGGCGATCAGCGCGGTGAAGGTCACCAGCGCGATCCCGAAGAAGACCAGGCCGAAGCAGGCCAGCAGGCCGACCTTCATCAGCCGGGCGCGCTCTTCGGCGAATTCGACGCTGGCCAGTTCCAGGCGCGTCTGGACCATCGCAACCAGCGAGCTGGCCAGGTTGCGCACGGATTCCAGCAACTTGGGTGAGGGAGAGGGTTCGCTCATGCGGCTCCGGCGAGGGAACGGCGCGCAGGCACTTGCCGGTCGCGCCTTTCAGCGGGCGAAGCCCGGAAGGCACAAGCCATCGTGCCCGGGCCCGGGCTAACGGCATGCCCGCTCGCGATGACGGGCATTGCCAGTGTTGCCGCGGCGCCGGGGCGCCGCGAGCGGTGCAGCCTTACTTGCGATTCAGCAGCAGACCGATCAGCAGGCCTACGCCAGCTGCCGCGCCGACTGCACGCCACGGATGATCGTGCACGTAGTCATCGGTCGCGCGCGCGGCTGCCTTGCTCTTGGTGACCACGGCGTCTTGCAGGTCCTGGGCCTTTTCCTTGGCTTGCTTCAGCAGGCCCATGCCACGCTCGCGCAGTTCGGCAGCCTTTTCGCCGGTGGTCGACGCTGCTTGCTTCAGCAGTTCTTCAGCGTCGGACAGAACGGTCTTGACATCGCTCATCAGTTTCTCCTGTTTGCGGGCGGTTGGTTCGGATTGTGCAGTTTCTGACATTTTGCCTTGCTTGCGAGAGTAACGGCACGTCTTGTCTGTTACTTAGCATATGTGGCGGGTACCCGTGGTTTCAAGACCACGTCGCCATCAAGGGAAATCATTGCGATCTGGCGGCGCACGCCCCGGCGCCGCGCTATATGACCTGGAGTGATTTTGTAGTGACTTTATATTCGTTTGGGTTCGATCGCAATCCGGATACTCTGGTTCCACGCTTTTTTTCAGGAGACAGAGCATGGCATTGCGCCTGGGCGACCTCGCCCCCGACTTCGAGCAGGATTCCAGCGAAGGCCGCATTCGCTTCCACGACTGGCTGGGTGAGGGCTGGGGCGTGCTGTTCTCGCATCCGGCCGACTATACGCCGGTGTGCACCACGGAACTGGGCCTGACCGCAAAGCTCAAGGACGAGTTCGCGCGCCGCGGCGTGAAGGCGATCGCCCTGTCGGTGGATGGCGTCGAATCCCACCAGGGATGGATCCGGGACATCAACGAGACGCAGTCCACCACGGTCAATTTCCCGATCCTGGCCGATGGCGACCGCAAGGTCTCCCAGTTGTACGACATGATCCACCCGAACGCGAACGAGACCCTGACGGTGCGCTCGCTGTTCATCATCGATCCGAAGAAGAAGGTGCGCCTGATCATCACCTATCCGGCCAGTACCGGGCGCAACTTCAACGAGATCCTGCGCGTCATCGATTCGCTGCAGCTCACGGACAGTCACAGCGTGGCCACGCCCGGCAACTGGCAGGACGGCGATGACGTGGTGATCGTCCCTTCGCTGAAGGATGAGGCGGTGATCAGCGAGAAATTCCCGAAAGGCTACAAGGCGGTGCGGCCCTACCTGCGCCTCACGCCGCAACCGAACAAATGAACGCGGCCCCGCATGGTGCGGGGCCGGCGTTCAGGACAGGTGTTTTATCGACGAGGGCAGCCTCGTCGTCTCCTTGGTAGTGTGCTTCGCCCGGCTTCGCAGCCGGGCTTTTTTATTCCGGAAATCCTGTCGACAAGGCGTGGTGGACCTTGTTCAGAAGAATGCCTGGAGGCCGGTCTGGGCGCGGCCCAGGATCAGCGCATGGATGTCGTGCGTGCCTTCGTAGGTGTTGACCACTTCCAGGTTCACCACGTGGCGGATCACGCCGAATTCGTCCGAGATACCGTTGCCGCCGAGCATGTCGCGCGCCACGCGGGCGATGTCCAGCGACTTGCCGCACGAGTTGCGCTTCATGATCGAGGTGATCTCGACTGCCGCGGTGCCTTCGTCCTTCATGCGGCCCAGGCGCAGGCAGCCCTGCAGGCCCAGCGTGATCTCGGTCTGCATGTCGGCCAGCTTCTTCTGCACGAGCTGCGTCTGGGCCAGGGGGCGGCCGAACTGCTTGCGGTCCAGCGTGTACTGGCGGGCGGTGTGCCAGCAGAACTCGGCGGCGCCGAGCGCGCCCCAGGCGATGCCGTAGCGGGCCGAGTTCAGGCAGGTGAACGGACCCTTCAGGCCCTTCACGCCCGGCATGATGTTCTCTTCCGGCACAAAGACCTGGTCGAGCACGATTTCGCCGGTGATCGAGGTGCGCAGGCCGACCTTGCCGTGGATGGCCGGGGCGCTCAGGCCCTTCCAGCCCTTTTCCAGGATAAAGCCGCGGATATCTTCCTTGCCGTCTTCGCCCGCCAGCTTGGCCCACACCACGAACACGTCGGCGATCGGCGAGTTGGTGATCCACATCTTCGCGCCGGTCAGCTCATAGCCGCCGTCGACCTTCTTGGCGCGGGTGACCATCGAGCCCGGGTCGGAGCCGTGGTTCGGCTCGGTCAGGCCGAAGCAGCCGATCCACTCGCCGGTGGCCAGCTTGGGCAGGTACTTCTGCTTCTGCGCTTCGCTGCCGAATTCATAGATCGGCACCATCACCAGCGACGATTGCACGCTCATCATCGAACGGTAGCCCGAATCCACGCGCTCGACTTCGCGCGCGATCAGGCCGTAGCTGACGTAGTTCAGGCCCGGGCCGCCGTATTGCTCGGGGATGGTCGGGCCGAGCAGGCCCAGTTCGCCCATCTCGCGGAAGATTTCCACATCGGTCTTTTCATTGCGGAACGACTGAAGGACGCGCGGCATCAGCTTGTCCTGGCAATACGCCGCGGCGGCGTCGCGGATCATGCGCTCGTCGGCGGTCAGTTGCTGGTCCAGCAGCAGGGGATCGGCCCAGTGGAATTCGGCGTTGGCAGCCATGCAGGTCTCCTTCGGTAGAGCGGGGGCACCGCTTCAAGGCGCTTGTGGCGCGCCCGTCTCAGCGGCAATCCAGGGAATCGGTGGAATTTTGAGGTTCCGCATTGCGGAACTGTGTTCCGTTGGATTAGTATATCGCAATGCGATCGCCATGCAAGCGGGACGAACACCAGCGTGTTCGATTGCCGCGCATGGCGGCCGACCTCCCACAGGAGCCAGCCTTGAGCAGCCTTTCTCCCGACATCCCGCCCGCCACGTCCGCCCCCACGGCGCGCGAGAGCGACCCCAACTTCGTTACCGCACTGGCCCGCGGCCTGGAACTGCTGCGCTGCTTCCGCACCGGCGAAGCCATGCTGGGCAACCAGGAATTCGTGCGCCGCACCGGCTTTCCCAAGGCCACGGTGAGCCGGCTGGCCGGTACGCTGGTCCAGCTTGGCTACCTGCGCTATGACGAAAGCCTGGGCAAGTACGCGCTCGATGCGGGCGTGCTGGCGCTGGGCTATGCCTACCTGTCCGCGTCGGACGTGGTGACGCTGGCGCGTCCGCACATGCTGGCGTTCGCGCAGTCCTATGGGGTTTCGGTGTCGCTGGGCAAACGCGAGCGCATGGAGGTGATCTACTTAGAGTCGATCCGTAATGACGCGGGCGTGATGCTGGGGCTGGGCGTGGGCTCGCGGCTCTCGCTGGTATCCAGCTCGATGGGGCGCGCCTACCTGGCGGCGCTGCCGCCGGCCCGGCGCGAGCGCGTGCTGGACGAGTTCAGCCAGGCATTTCCGGAGCAGTGGAAGCAACAGGAGGCGCCGATGCGCGTCGCGCTGGAGGACGCGGAGCGCCGCGGCTATTCGTCCTCGTTCCGCGACTGGCACCCCGCCATCCATGCCTGTGCGGTGGCATTCCGGCCGGTGGGGGAGAAGGAGTTGCACATGCTGAGCTGCAGTGCGTCGTATGGGACCGTGGAAGAGACCGTGTTCCACGAGACCTTGGCGCCCGCGCTGAAGGCGCTGGCGGCGCGGCTGTCGGACCCGGCCGGCTGAGGCCGGGCCCGCCGCGGGCTGCGCTTACAGGTCGGTGCGCAGCTTCCACAACTCCGGGAACAGCACCACGTCGAGCATCTTGCGCAGGTAGCTGACGCCTTCGGTGCCGCCGGTGCCACGCTTGAAGCCGATCACGCGCTCGACCGTGGTCACATGGCGGAAGCGCCATTGGCGGAACGAGTCCTCCAGGTCGACAAACTTCTCGCCGAGTTCATAGAGTTCCCAGTGCGCGTTCGGATTGCGGTAGACCTCGAGCCACGCCGCCTCGACCGAGGCGTTGTAGGCGGTCGGCTGGGTCCAGTCACGCTCGACGCAATCGGCGTCGATGGTAAAGCCGCGGCGCGCCATCAGGCGGATGGCCTCGTCATACAGCGACGGTGTCTTCAGTGCCGTCTCCACCAGCGCCAGGTGCTCCGCCCGGTGCGCATGCGGACGCAGCATCGCCGCGTTCTTGTTGCCGAGGATGAACTCGATCTCGCGGTACTGGTACGACTGGAACCCTGACGACATGCCCAGGTAGGGCCGCATCGCCGAGTACTCCGGCGGAGTCATGGTGGCCAGCACGTTCCACGCCTGCACGAGCTGGTCCATGATGCGCGACACGCGCGTCAGCATCTTGAAGGCCGGCGGCAGCGTGTCTTCGCGCACCGATGCGCGCGCCGCGCGCAGCTCGTGCAGCATCAGCTTCATCCACAGCTCCGTGGTCTGGTGCTGCACGATGAAGAGCATCTCGTTGTGGTCCGGCGAGAGCGGATGCTGCGCGCTCAGGATCTGGTCCAGGCCGAGGTAGTCGCCGTAGCTCATGTCCTTGGCGAAATCCATCTGCGCACCGTGCCAGCGGTCGTCGTCCTTGTCCTGCCGTGCCGAGCCCGACATCGGGCATCCCTTGAATTCACTCATGATCTGCTCCGCTCAGGTCACCGCGCCACGGGCATGGAAGCGCGCGTCCCGGTAGGTTTGCGTGTCGAGCACGTCGCGCAGCGTTTCCACGGCGTCCCAGACTTCGGTAAAGCTCGTGTACAGCGGCGTGAAGCCGAAGCGGATGATGCGCGGCTCGCGGTAGTCGCCGATCACGCCGCGCTCGATCAGGGCCTGCATCACGGCATAGCCTTCCGGGTGTTCGAAGCTGACCTGGCTGCCGCGGCGCGCATGCTCGCGCGGCGTGACCAGCGCGAGCGGATGGTGGCGGCAGCGCTCTTCCACCAGCGTGATGAACAGGTCGGTCAACTGCAGCGACTTGGTGCGCAGGGCGGACATATCGGTCTGCGCGAAGACATCGAGGCCGCACTCGACCATGGCCATCGACGTGATCGGCTGCGTGCCGCACAGGAAGCGGCGCACGCCGTCGACCGGACGGTATTGCGGTTCCATGGCGAACGGCGCGGCGTGGCCCCACCAGCCCGACAGCGGCTGCCAGAAGGCGTCGCGCAGCGCGGGTGCCACCCAGACGAAGGCCGGCGAGCCCGGGCCGCCGTTGAGGTACTTGTAGGTGCAGCCGATCGCGTAGTCAGCCTTCGACGCGTTCAGTGCCACGGGCACGGCGCCGGCCGAATGGCACAGGTCCCACACGGTCAGCGCGCCGCGCGCATGCGCGAGTTCGGTCAGCGCGGCCATGTCGAGCATCTCGCCGCTCTGGTAGTTGACGTGCGTGAGCATCAGCACGGCGGTATCTGGGCCGACGGCGGCGTCGATCTCAGCCGGCGAATTCACCAGGCGCAGCGAGTAGCCCTGCTGCAGCAGGTCGGCCAGGCCCTGCGCGATATACAGGTCGGTCGGGAAGTTGCTGGCTTCGGACACGATCACCTTGCGCGAAGGATCGCGCGTGGCCTGCACGCGCAGCGCGGCGGCCAGTACCTTGAACAGGTTGATGGACGTGGTGTCGGTGACCACCACTTCGTTCTCGCCGGCGCCGACCAGCGGAGCCAGCTTGTTGCCCAGCCGCTGCGGCAGTTCGAACCAGCCGGCGGTGTTCCAGCTGCGGATCAGGCCCGTGCCCCATTCCTCGCTGACGACTTCGGCGGCGCGCGCGGCCGAGGCGCGCGGCCGCGCGCCCAGCGAATTGCCATCGAGATAGATCACGCCATCAGGCAGCGCGAACTGTTCGCGCAATGCGCGCAGGGGGTCTTGCTGGTCGAGCAACAGGCATTGCTCGCGGGTCAGTGCGGTCATGTCGGAAAGAGGCAAAGGGATTGCGGGGGATATTCAGGTGTATTCAGCCAAGGCTGCGCAGCACGGCGCGCACCGGGCTGGCATCGAGCCCGGCAAAGCGCAGCGGCAGCGCGATCAGTTCGTAGTCGCCTTCGGCGACGCCATCGAGCACCAGGCCTTCCAGGATGGCCAGGCCATGGCGGCGCACGGCGTTGTGCGCATCCATGGTCTTGGATTCCTGCGGGTCCAGCGACGGCGTGTCGATGCCGACCAGCTGCACGCCGTGCGCGGCGAGCAGCGCGATGGTTTCCGGCGCCACGGCGCAGAAGCCGGCGTCCCATTGTTCGAGTGGCGCGCGCGCATAGGTGCGCAGCAGCACGCGCGGCGGCAGGGCGTCCAGTGCGTGCTCCACGTGATGCGGCGCGACGACCGGCGTGGCGCCCACGCAATCGATCACGCGGCAGCGCCCCAGATAGGGCTCCAGTGCCACGGCACCGATCGGCGCGCCATCCGCGGCATAGTGCAGCGGCGCATCCGCATGCGCGCCGGTGTGCGGCGACAGCGTGATGCGGCCCACATTCACCGGGCAGTGTTCATCGATCTGCCAGGCCGCTTCCTGCTGGAACGGGGTGTCGCCGGGCCAGACGGGCGTGGCGGGCGAAAGCGGGGCGCTGATGTCCCACAGCTTGCGGCTGTCGGCGGGCATGGCGGGGCGGTTTGTCATGTCTGCACGGCTACCGTTGGGCGGCGCCGGTGTCGTCCTCGATGACGGCATGATAGTCAAAAAAACCGGCAAGAGGCTTGCGAAATCCACTGTGTAAGGTGGCAGATTTCGCATAAAATTCGACAATTCCATTAAATAATGCTGGAATATTCGAATGAATCTCGATCCCATAGATCTGCGCATTCTCGAGTGCCTCCAGGAGCACGGCCGCATCAGCAATCAGGACCTGGCCGACCGCGTGGCCCTGTCGCCGTCGGCATGCCTGCGGCGCGTGCGGCTGCTGGAAGAGTCAGGTGTGATCGGCGGCTACCGCGCCTGGTTCGACGCCGAGCGGCTCGGGCTGGAACTGGAAGCGATCGTGCAGGTCTCGATGCGGCACGACGTGGAAGGCTGGCACGATACCTTCATCGCGGCAGTGCAGGCGTGGCCCGAGGTGCTCTCGGCCTACATCATCACCGGCGACAGCAATTACATCCTGCGGGTGCAGGCGCGCAACCTGAAGCACTACTCGGATTTCATCGTGAACCGGCTGTACCGCACGCCCGGGGTGATGGACATCCGCTCGAACATCGTGCTGCAGCGGATCAAGACGGACAGTTCGCCGCTGGCCGTGCTGAAGGCCGCGGATCCAGCGGGAACTTGAGGGGAGGCTGCGGCAGGACGGCGCCGGGGCCGTCAGTCTTCCAGGGGCGAGGTGGTCGAAAAGATGCCGTTCTGGAAGACCAGCGGCGGTTCATTGCTGTCGAGCACGCCGCAGCGCTCGACTTCACCGACAAAGATGACGTGGTCGCCTTCGTCATAGCGGCTGCGATTGTGGCACTCGAACCAGGCGAGGGCATTGCCAAGGATCGGCAGGCCATTTTCGGACAAGCGGTAATCGACGCCCGCGAAGCGATCGCCCTTGAGGGTGGAGAAGCGCTTGCACAGGTCGAGTTGCGATGCCGACAGTACGTTGACGATGTAGTGCGAGCCGTCGCGGAACATCGGCAGGCTGTTGGCGCGCGTGGCCATGCTCCACAGTACCAGCGGCGGATCGAGCGAAACCGAATTGAACGAACTGGCCGTGATGCCGATAAACGGCGGCGCCCCCGCGGCCACGGATGCGGCACTCGCGCGCGTGGTAATGATCGTCACGCCGGTCGCGAACTGCGACAGCGTGCGGCGGAAATGCAAGGAATCGAAATCCGGCGATGCGGCCTGTCTGGCCTCCCGCGCCGGGACTTCAGGCATGCCCATCGCAAGGGCTCCACTGGCGGTCATGATGATTCATAGTTGGGGGTCGCGGCGACAGGGACAAGATCGGCCCGTCTGCGCACTGGCCTCGGTGTGCCAGGTAACGTTGGAGGCAAGGATTTTCGCGCCCGCGCTTCGATGCCGCGCGGTGCAACGATGTGGCCAGTCGGCGACAGATTCTTGAGAATTGTAACGGGTTTGGAAACTCGCTGCGCCGGGCGGGCAGCACTACGGCTCGCCCGGGCGGTTAAGCCGCAGGCAACTTGCCTTATCTGCGCTTATGCTTAAGGTCGGCAGGTCGACACAACGCATGGATCCCGGGGGGGCGGCGAGCATGGAACACGAACTGGAGACGGCGACGCTGGGTGGAGGATGCTTCTGGTGCCTCGAAGCGGTGTACCAGCAAGTGAACGGCGTGCGCGCGGTGGAATCCGGCTATACCGGGGGGCATGTCAGCCATCCGACCTATCAGCAGGTCAGCGAGGGCGATACCGGTCACGCCGAGGTCGTTCGGGTGACATTCGACCCGGCCGTCATCAACTTTCGCGAGATCATCGAGATCTTCTTCGCGATCCATGATCCGACCACCTTGAACCGGCAGGGCAATGACGTGGGCCCGCAGTACCGCTCCGTCATCTTCACGCACTCCGAAGCGCAGCGTGCCGTGGCCGAGTACGTCATGCGGGAGCTGGTCGCCAACAAGACCTTCGATGCGCCCATCGTGACGCAGATCGAACCGGAGCAGCCCTACTGGCGCGCCGAGGCCAGCCACCAGAATTATTTCCAGGATCATCCGAGCCAGGGGTACTGCGCGTTCATCATTTCGCCGAAGCTGGCCAAGTTCCGCGAGCGGTTCGCGGGCAAGTTGCGCCGTTAGCCAACAGCGGCGCACGCTTACAGGCGTGCGGCGATTGCTTCGGCCAGGCGCACGCACGTCAGCGGTGCGCAGCCCTCGGCCTTGTTGCTGATGATGACGGTCGCGCTCTGGCCGGCGCGCAGCGTGCGCACGACCAGGTCGGCGATGGCTTCGCGTGTTTCGGGATCTTCATCCACCAGGCGATTGAACGGCGAGTAGATCGACTCGGCCACTTCGTATGGCCGGCCGGCATGGAGCATCCAGCGCAACACCAGCGGCCCGGGCGCGTCGGCATCCATCAAGGCCTGGGCCGAAGCCTGGCGGTGCACCGGCGGCAGCCGGTCACGCGCCGACAGGCAGAAGCGCACGCCGTGCCTGCGCAGCAGCTTGATGTAGCGCGGCGTCAGCAGGACCGGGTCGCGCATCTCCACGGCGTAGCAGGCATGCGGTGTGATGGACGGATCCAGCGGCGGCAACGCGGCAAGAAAGCCATCGAGCCGTTCGAGGAAGGCTGCGCCGTCACTGGCCAGGCTGCCTAGCGGCGAGAGCTGGAACAACAGCGGGCCGCATTTGGTGCCCAGTCCGCTGGTAGCTGGCGTGATGAAGTCGCGGATGGCGATGCCGGCATCCAGGAAGGCAGCATTGGCCAGCCGTCCGGCGCCGTCCGATCCGCGCAGCCACGCATCGCAGACGCTGGCAGGCGCTTTCACCAGGAAGCGGAATGACTCCGGTACCTGGGATGCGTACGACAGATAGTCAGCCAGCGGGATCGGGCCATAAAAGCCGCGGTCGATGCCAGCCGCGTGCAGCAGCGGGTGCCGCGAGTAAGCGGCAAGACCTTTGCGCGAGAGCAGGCTGTCGCTGTAATCGCCGTCATAGACCAGTCCGTTCCAGCCGTTGTAGGACCACGACGAGGTGCCGAGATACAGGTTGGGCGGCAGCTGCTTCGCCAGCGCATCCAGCGAGGGATCGAGCCGTGCCGGCAGGACGGATTTGCCGCGCGAGGGTCTGCTCGAGGTGCCCGCAGCGCCGCCGTCGGCGGCGCGCGGTGGTGGCGAGGCTGGCTGGAGCCGCTCGCCAAACAGGTCTTCAGTCAATCTTTCTGGCCAATCGGATAGTCGTAGATATAGCGGCGCGACCAGGGGATGGCCGACGACGGGTTGCCCGCCTTATGGCACACGACCTGGTAGATCGACATCTGGTCGGTGTCGAAGGCGTGCGCGCAGCCGGCCAGGTAGACGCGCCAGATGCGGTACTTCTTCTCGCCCACCATATCGCGGATGGCGCTTGCGTGGGCTTCGAAGTTGTCGGCCCAGTGCCGCAAGGTCTGCGCATAATGGCGGCGCAACAGCTCCACGTCAAATGCTTCCAGCCCGCCTTCCTGCATGGTCTTCAGCACCAGCCCGATGTGCGGCAGTTCGCCTTGCGGAAACACGTAGCGGTCCATGAACTCGGAACCGTCCATCGGCGTGTCGCTCGGGTCGGGCACCGTGATGCCGTGGTTCATGGCGATGCCGTTGTCGGCCAGCAGCTCGCGCATGCGTCCGAAATAGCCGGGGAGGTTCTTCTTGCCCACGTGCTCGAACATGCCGACGCTGGTGATGCGATCGAACGTGCCGGTGATGTCCCGGTAGTCCTGCAGGCGGATCTCGATCCGGTCCGACAGGCCTGCCGCCATGACACGCGCGGTGGCCAGCTCGAACTGGTTCTGCGACAGCGTGATGCCGACGCAGCGCGCGCCGAATTTCTGCGCGGCGCGCAGCACCAGCGCGCCCCAGCCGCAGCCGATATCCAGCAGCGTATGGCCCGGCTGCAAGCGGATCTTGGTCAGGATGTGGTCGATCTTCTTGAGCTGGGCGGTGGCAAGATCCTCATTGCCCTGTTCGAAATACGCGCACGAATAGACCATGTTCGGGTCCAGCCACTGGCCATAGAACTCATTGGACACGTCGTAGTGGTACTGGATCGAGTTCTTGTCTTCCTGCCTGGTGTGCGTGAAATGGCGGGCCACCTTGGCCAGTGCGCCGCCGGCGCGCCGCTTGGCCGCCGCCGAGAAGCGGTAGCCCACGTCGATGATGTCGGTGAGCTTGCCGTCAAGGTCGATCTTCTCCTGGACATAGGCTTCACCGAGATTGTCCAGGCTAGGCGTGAACAGCAGGGGCAGGGCGCCTGCCTCGCGCACCGTCAGCGTCACGTCCGGCTTGTCGAAACGTCCCAACGGGTACTCGCTGCCATTCCACAGGCGAAGCTTGACGGGCAGGTTGGCGTGCTCGCGCAAGTCGGCGATCCAGTTGTCCAGTTGCTTGTCGAGGGCTTGCTTGAAGAACATGCGCGTTACCTCCTGTCGTTGCGGCACATGTGACGAACGAAGGCGCCGGGGGCGATGACAAGCAGGGCAGTCACGGCCCGGCGCGGCTTGGTCGCGGCAGCGGGCGTGCTCAGGCAAGCCGCGTGAACATTGCGCCACGCGGTGTCCGACACATTCCCAAAGCGACGCTTATCCCACTTTAGGACAATTCGCCACTATGTGCAGCACAGCCGTCAGGGCGACAGCCGCACGATCTTCCAGCCGTCAGCGGCGTCCAGCCGATAGGCGATGCGGTCATGCAGGCGCGACGGCCGGCCCTGCCAGAATTCGAGCGCGGTGGGAACCAGGCGGTAGCCGCCCCAGTGTGCCGGGCGGGGCGGGTTCTCGCCGAACTTGGCGCGGTACTCGGATTCACGTTGCTCGAGCACATCGCGGCCCGCGACTTCCCTGCTCTGTTCGGAAGCCCAGGCACCGAGGCGGGAGCCCAGCGGGCGCGTGGCGTAGTACGCGTCGCTCTCGTCATCGTCGACTTTTTCGACGTGGCCTTCCACGCGCACCTGGCGCTCGAGCTGCACCCAGTGGAACAGCAGCGCGGCGCGTGGGTTGGCGGCGAGGTCGAGGCCTTTCCGGCTCTCGTAATTGGTGAAGAACGTGAAGCCTTTGTCGTCCATGCCCTTGAGAAGCACGATACGTGCCGAAGGCTGGCCGTCGGCGCCGACGGTGGCCAGCGTCATCGCATTGGGCTCGGGGAGCTTGGCGGTGACAGCCTCATCGAACCAGCGTTTGAACTGGGCGATCGGATCGGCCGCCACGTCCGATTCGTTCAGCGAGCCCAGGACATAGGTACGGCGGAGGTCAGCGAGTTGAGTCATGTCGCATTCGGTTGGAATCAGCCGGAAATCCGGTTGATTTGAGTATAGCGAATGCGCTGCAAGCCGCATTTGTGTGCCGGCAAATCAATGCGTCGGCGGAGAAAATTCTGCTTGTGCGGCGCGTGCCTGCCGCCGTGAGTAGAGGCCGGCCATGCCCATGGCGCCCGCCATGGAAAGAAAGATGGGCAGCATGCCCAGTGCCGTGCCGACCACGCCGAACGTGAGCGGCCACACCACCTGGCTGGTGTTGAGGACAGCGGAGCGCAGCCCCAATGCCTCGCCGGCACGGCCGCTGGGCGAGGCCGTGTGGAGAATGTTCATGACATTGGGCTGGGCACTGCCAAGCGCCAGGCCAAGGATGAAGGCCAGGCCGCACATCATCCAGAAATGGGTGACGAACGGGTAGATCAGGTAAGCCGTTGCCCCCAACATCAGCGCGATGCGGATGATCTTCCACTCCGACAGCCGGCGCGACACCATCGGCATGGCCACGCGAATCGCGAACGTGGCGATTGCGAACGCCCCCAGCACCCAGCCGATCGATGACGGCGACAGGCCGATGCGCGAACCCTGGATCGGGATCAGGAACGCGTGCAGGTCCCAGGCGGCCGACAGCACCGCGCTGGCGACAAAGACTGCGCGAAGTTCCGGGTACTGCAGCAGGTCCAGCGTGGAGCGGCGGCTGCCGTCTTCGATGGCGATGCGCCCGGCATTGCCGCCCCGCGCGGGCAGGCGCGGACGTACCCACTGCAGCCCGGCCTGGCCGGCCAGCGCGACCACCACCAGCACGAGGAATGCGGGCCGGAACCCGGCATGCTCGATCACATAGCCCATCACGACCGGCCCGAGCGTGCCCGACACCGACAATCCAAGCGCATGCAGCGTGTAGTTGCGCAGGCGCGTGTCGTTGGTGGATACCTGGCCGATCAGCAATTGCATCGCCACCTGGACCAGCATGAAGCCCACGCCGATCAGCGCGCAGGAGAAGTACAGCGCAGCGATCTCCTGCCACACGGCCGGCAGCAACGTGCCGGCCACGACCATCAGCGAGCCCGCCGTCATCGGCTTGCGCGGACCGATCTCGTCGATGCGCTTGCCGGCGCGGATCGCGAGCAGCATGGGCAGCAGCGCATAGAGCGACATCAGCAAGCCCAGCGTAACGGTCGACGCCTTAAGTGAGATGGCAAACAAGGACACCACCACGCGGCTCGCATTGAACGCCACGTGATTGCACACCGTCAGCGCGATCAGCCAGCTGATCGGCGGGACGGCGGCATGTGGCAGCGTCATGGGGGCGGGCGGCAAATTGGGCTTTTGTTGCCGACTTGCGACGGGCAACAAAAAAACAAGGGCGGCCACAGGCCGCACCTTCGGAAGGGCGCCGTTGCCGACACCCGGAGTGTGCCATTTGTTTGATACATCTTGTAAATGGCCGTTTAATTATGCGCCGGCCGTGCGCATGGCACAACGCGCGAATCGCGCAGAGCGGCGAATTCATGCACAAGTGTTGTGAATTTGCTGCGCTGAGGGTGCGAGGGTATCAGCCGCCCCGGTATAGCTCGGTGTCGTTTGCCGGGCGGTTGGCTGGCGCCGCAGGCTGGGGCGCCGGGGGCCGGGCGCCGTCGGCCGCCTGCTGGCCCGGTACGGTACGGCCTTCCTGCGCCTGATGGACCTGCTTGGCCTGTTCGGCGGCGCCCGGCTGTCCAGGCTTGCGCAATTCGGATGCGACCGCGCTGGCCGCGCCCGGAGCCTTCGGATCGCGGTAGGTCTTGCCGGGGGGCGGCGCGGCCGGCTTCTTACCCAACTCCGCGAGCAGCTGGCCGCAATGGTTTTCCTTCGACGACGACAAATCCACCAGCGGCACCACTGCCGTGGCCACCGGCGCCGCCAGTGCCAACGCCAGCGCTCCCCCGGCCCGCAGAGCGAGCACGCCGAAATCGGGGCTTACACGTGGCTTCTTCAGCGTGCCGCCCACATAGAGCGGCGAGCGCAGCGAGAGGATCCGCACGCCCTTGGAGTCCGGATGGATCGTCATTGCCAGCTTTTCGCTGTTGAGGTCGACCGCGCCTTCGGTGACGATCTCTGCGTCTTGCGTGTCCAGCACGAAGGTACGCGCCCGCGCGATGCCGTTGGTGAAGGCGAAATCGCTGACGCCGCAGTTGATCTGTACGGGCTTGTCGCCGAACAGCTTGGAAATGATCACGCTGCCGAGGTTCAGGCCCATCGCCTCCAGCAGGAACTTGCTCACGGTGCCGTTCTCGATGAGCAGCTTGGCTTCGCCGTTGGAGGATCCCAGCAACGCCCCCACCGAATTGCCTGCGGCAGACAGCTTGGCGCTGCCGTTGATCTCGCCGATGCTGGCCCGCATTGACTGCACGGTCGGGAAAAGCTGCTTGAGCTTGAGGTGACGCGCGCGCATGTCGATCATGGCGCCCATCGGCTCGCGCTTGCCGTCGAGGCGGATAGTGGACGTGAGATCGCCGTCGGCCACGCCGAAGTTGAGCGGGTCCAGCAGCACCACGGCATCCTTCAGCTTCAGGTGCGTCACGAGGTCGGTGACCGGCAGCCGTTCGTCGCGGATGATCCGCTTGCCGGTGAAGTGCACGTCGGCATCGATCGCATCCCAGCGCTCGGTGCGGAACGGCGCCACTGGCAGCGCCTTGTCGGCCGGCTGGCGCACATTGCTGTCTGGCGCTGCCTTGCCCGGCTTCGCGTTGGCGCCGATCAGCGGTGCCAGGTCGACGAAGCGCAGTTCGTTGGAGACCAGCTTGCCCTCCAGCAGCGGCCGCGGCGCACGCTGCGTGAAGGTCAGCGTACCGCTCAGGTCGCTGCCGCCGACGCGGCCGGTAAAGCCGCGGTACTCATAAACCGAGGCGCCCTTGTGGATCGTTGCCACGAGCCGGCCGCGCGTTTCGTATGGCGGCGTGGACGGGAGCACGATGCCAGTCAGCGCGTACAGCTTGGCCATGCTGTCGCCCTGCAACTGCAGATGGACATCCAGCGCGGCGAGGTGCGCAGGGTTGGTCAGCGTGCCCTCGATGACGGCCCGGGTCGCACCGACGCGCACGTCAGCCAGCAGCGGATAGGGCAGGTTGATATTGCGCAGGCTGAGCACATTACCGGCCTTGCCGCTCGCGTTGATAGTCGCCTCGTTATACCGGCCGGTGGCCTTCCAGCGCAGGCCATAGCGCTGGTTGCCGGCCACGGCATTGGCCGGGGGTCCGGAAGCGGGCGGTGCGCTCGCCGCACCCGGCGCCGATTCGCTGGCCGCTGCCGCGACTTCCGGCGCGACCAGCGCGCCGTCTCGTGCCTTGTCATAAAGCGAGCCATCTCCGACAGTGTCGACTGTCGCCTGGAGCTCGATCTTCTGCGCCTGGTCGGACAGTGCCAGGTTGCCGCGTGCCAGCACCACTTCGCCGATATCGAGATGCCAGGGGGACTTCCCGGTTTTCGGGCCGGTGTCGAAGGTCCAGTTATTGCGGTTGTCGGCCAGCCGTTCGAGCCACACCGCGGGGCTGTCGATCACGATGGTCGGCACCGCGATCTCGTGCGTCAGCAGCGGCACCGGGCGCAGCACGAAGATCAGCTCGCGCACCGTCCCGATATTCGGCGCCTTGGCCCAGTCCGGGTTGCCGATGGTGATGTCGCGCGCCGACAGCCGGGGCCACGGCACCAGCGTATGCCAGCCGGTTTCCCCCTCGCCCGTGCGCCAGGTGACGGTAAGGTCGCCATTGATCGCGAACGGGCGACCGATGGCCTCCGACACGCGCTCGTTTAGCCAGGGCTTCAGGCGGTTCCAGTCGAAGGTCAGGATCAGGATGACCAGCAGGGCAATCAGCAGGATCGGCGTAAGCACTGTCCAGAGAATGACCTTGCGGTGCACCGGCATGGGGTGTCTCCTGTAGGAGGGCGCCCGGCATCTGCAACTTATGCGGCGGACGGGACACTATGTCTATTGTATAGTTGCGCGCTTTGCTTACCTGTCGGGCTATGGCTGACAGGGTGTGGCGTGCGCGGATGTGCGCGCCTGCACGTTTTTCCGCTCGGTTTTTCCGCCCGATTTCCAGCCCGCCGCCAGCATGAACGACGCTGTCCCCTCCCTGACCGACCTGCCGGGTTTGCCCGAGCCGCTGACCCACGAAAGCCCGGCCGACGATGATTACCACCGCCGCTTCGGCGGCGTCGCCCGGCTCTATGGCAATGCCGGTCTGGCCCGGCTGGAGGCCGCCAGCGTTTGCGTGGTGGGCATCGGCGGCGTCGGCAGCTGGGCTGCCGAGGCGCTGGCGCGCAATGCGGTCGGGCGCATCACGCTGATTGACCTGGACCACATCGCTCTGTCCAATACCAACCGGCAGATCCATGCGCTCGGCGATGCGTACGGCCGCGCCAAGGTCGAGGCCATGGCCGAGCGCGTCCTGGCGATCAACCCGCGCTGCCAGGTCACGCAGGTCGATGACTTCGTCACGCTCGACAATGTTGCCGAACTGCTCGGCACTGGCCTCGACTATGTCATCGACGCGATCGATGCGGTGCGGGTGAAGACCGCGATGCTCGGCTGGGCGCGCCGGCAGGGCGTGCCGGTCATCACCTGCGGCGGCGCGGGCGGCCAGTTCGATCCGACGCGCGTGCGCATCGACGATCTCGCCCGCACCATCCAGGATCCGCTGCTTGCCAAGGTGCGCGCGAACCTGCGCAAGGACTGGGGCTTTACGCGCGACCCGAAGAAGAAGTTCGGCATTGCCGCGGTCTATTCGGATGAGCCGCTGCAATATCCCGCGCCCGAACAGCAGGCCTGCGAGATCGACGAAGCGCCGCCGGCCGCTGCCGCGACGCCTGCGGCGGGTCCGCAGGGCCTGGCCTGCGCAGGTTTTGGCTCTTCCGTGGCCGTGACCGCGGTGTTCGGTTTCGTGGCGGCGTCGGCCGCGATCGGCGCCATTGCCAGGGGCGAAGCCTAGGCGCTCAGCGCGCCCAGCAGCGCTTGCGTTTCTGCCTCCGCGGGCGCGAGGTTGCTGAAGTAGATGAGTTCCGGGTATTCAGCCGGCTCCGGCATGAAGCGGCGCGTGCGATAGGCATCCCAGTGCGCGAGCTTGTAGGCGTCGTTGGGATTGCCGCGCCGTACGATGCGGTCGTGGGCCTCGTCCTCCGGCAGGTGCACCCACACGATGCGCACGGTGGTGTTGCCCGGCACATTCAGCCAGGCCGGATCATGGAGTTGATGGGCTTTGACTTCGCGTGACAGGGGCCCGACCACCAGGACGCTGATGCCGAGTGCCAGGTTTTCCCGCGCGGTGTCGAGCAGGCCCTGGTATTCGGGATCGCGCAGGTTTTCCAGGTAGGCCGGGCTGTCCCGGTCGTTCGGGTCGCCGGTGATGGCAGCCATGGCGGCCGCGCTGTAGCGGCCGTACAGCGTGTCCTTGTCGAGCAGGCAGAACGGCTCGCCGGTGGCCTGCATCAGCGGGCCGATCAGGCGATGAGCAAGGGTGGACTTGCCGGTGCCGGCATGGCCGCAAAAGAAGATCAGTCGTGGCATCGAAGAAGGCTTGGCTCAGGGGTGCCGCCGGTGGCGGCGCAACAGGAAGCATAACCTGCCGCGCGTTCGGGGCCGATTTGCGCAATATCAGATACCGCGGGGCTGATTTCGGTATCCTTTCTGTTTCTTTTCAAACCGCCCGCCGCGCCAGCTCCTTCCATGGATCCCAAAGACCAGCTTTCCACCGACGGCCTGCCTGCCCACCTGCTGCTGGGCGAACCGGTTACCGACGCCACCCATGCGGAGTTCGTGCAATTGCTGGATGCCGTTGCGCGTGCGGACGACGCCGGTTTCCTGGCCGCCATGGACGAATGGATCGAGCATACCCGGCATCACTTCGCCCAGGAGGAGTCCTGGATGGAGGCCATGGGATTCGGCCCGCGCCATTGCCATGCCGGCGAGCACAAGCAGGTACTCGCCGTGGCCCAGGCCGTGCGCGACAAGGTCGTCAGCGACGGGGAACTGGACCTGGGCCGCCGCCTGGTGGCCGAGCTGTCGGGCTGGTTCGATCACCACGTCAAGTCCATGGATGCCATGATGGTCGAGCACATGCGCGAGAACGGCTTCACGCTGATCGAGGCGCCGGCTGGCCAGGCGGCCTGATTCAGGCGGGCTGGCCGGGAGGCGCCTCGCGGTCGATCACGACAAAGTACTTGCGCACCGGCTCCAGGACCTCGAACAGGCCGGTGAATCCGGCGGGAATGACGCAGGCATCGCCCGGCCCGAACTCGTTGGCGGCGCCGGCATCGTCGCTGATGCGCAGGCGGCCGCTAATCACGTGGAAAAATTCCTCCTTGCCGGCCGGAAAGGCAATGCGCCACGCACCCGGTTCGCAAGCCCAGATACCGCAATCGAAATCGCCATGCCGGGCGCTGTAGTGCGTCCAGGTGGTGCGGTCGGGATTGCCCGCGACGAGGCGGTCGGGGCGCGGGCGGTCGTGGGTAGGCGCGGGCGCGGCGGCTTGGAAATCGATCAGGCGCACGGATGCGGTCATGGCGGGTATGGCGGGTGGAATGCAGGAAATCGGGCCCGCCAGTTTACCGCGCCATGTCTGGGTGCCGTCAGTTGAGCGAGGTGCTCAACTGACGGCGCCAGCGCGATACCACTTCGGGCTGGTCGGCAAGCATGTCGAAGACCGAGATCATGGTCTTGCGGCCGATATCGTCTTCAAAGCCGCGATCCGTGCGCACGATAGCCAGCAATTGCTCGAGTGCGTGTTCGTACTGCTGCCGGGCGATCAGCAGTCGCGCCAGGTCAAGGCGGGCCGGCAGGTCTTGCGGGTCGGCCGCGACACGGCTCGCCAGGGTCTGTTCGTCAGGCAGGTCCGCCACGCCCTTCATGGCTTCCACGCGCGTGCGCAGGGCGGCGTAGGCATCGTCCTGGGCGGCTTGTGCAGACAAGTTGCCGAATTCCGCTTCCGCCTCGGCGACCGCATTGCCGTCCAGCAGGAAGCTGATATAGGCGAAGCGCGCCGCATCCGATCCCGGATCCAGCGCCAGCGCCGACCGGAAGGCATCGCCGGCGGCCTGCCGGTCGCCAGCGGCGGCCAGCGACTGGGCGTCGTCCAGTGCCAGTTGCGCCGGGTTTGGCGTGAGGCGCGACAGGAAGTCGCGCAGGCCCGATTCCGGCAGTACGCCGATGAACTGGTCCACCGCCTGCCCGTCGGCGATGGCCACCACATGAGGGATGCTGCGCACGCCGAAATGGCCGGCCAGCTCCTGGTTCTCGTCAACGTTCACCTTGACCAGCTTCCACTGGCCGTCGGCTTCTGCCTCGAGCTTCTCGAGCATCGGGCCGAGGGTCCGGCAAGGGCCGCACCACGGCGCCCAGAAATCCACGAGGACAGGGGCCTGGCGCGAGGCCTCGATCACTTCCGATTCAAAATTCTGCAGGGTGACATCGCTCATGGCGGCTAGCCTGTCGGGCAGGCATGGAGTTCGGCAATAGCAGGATTGTGAGGGCAAAGGCGCCAATTGCAACCGGCGTCGGCATTACCTTGAACACGCGATTCGGGGAAGCCACCGATTGAAAATAGAACGATCGTTCGGTTATAGTGACTTAATGCCTTACAAACAGGTCACCCAAGACCGCAAAGGAGACTCTTCGATGCAGAACCCTGCTCGCCCGCATTTCCAGTTCTGGCCAAAACGCGTGCCGACCTCGATCGTGCTGCCGGAGACGTCTCTCTGGTACAACCTGGAGGTTTCCGCGCATCGCTACGCGGACAAGGCGGCCATTCGCTATTTCGGCAAGGCCATCACGTTCGGCGAACTGGAGGCGCAGGCCACGGCCCTGGCGGGCTGGCTGCAGCAGAAGGCCGGTGTGAAGAAGGGCGACCGCGTGCTGCTGTACATGCAGAACTGCCCGCAGTTCATCATCAGCTACTACGCGATTCTGCGCGCGGATGCGGTGGTGGTGCCGGTCAACCCTATGAACCGGGCCGAAGAGTTCAAGCACTACGTCACTGATGCCGGCGCGCGCGTGGCGATCTGCACCGCGGACCTGGGCGCCGGCGTCGAGCAGGCGCTGTCCGAACTGGCGCCGGCCGAGCGCCTGCAGCACCTGCTGGTCACGCAATATTCGGACGCCCTGCCGAGCGCCCACGAGCACCCCGAAGACGCCCCGGCCGCCTGGCTGACCACGCAGCACCCGCTGCCGGCCGGCGCCACGCCGTGGGCCGAAGCGCTCGGCGCGGGCTTGCAGCCGGGGCCGCACACGGCAGGCCCCGACGACATGGCAGTGATGCCGTATACCTCCGGCACGACTGGCTTCCCGAAGGGCTGCATTCACACGCACCGTTCGGTGATGCACAACGTCATCGGCGGCTCGACCTGGTCGGGCAGCGGCGCGGAATCGGTGATCCTGTCGGTGCTGCCGCTGTTTCACGTCACCGGCATGCAGTACGGCATGAACGGCCCGATCTACAGCGGCGCCACGGTCGTGATGCTGCCGCGCTGGGACCGCGAAGTGGCCGGCCGCCTGATTTCGCGCTACCAGGTCACGCACTGGACCAACATCCCGACCATGGTGATCGATTTCCTGGCCAGCCCCAACCTGCCGGAGTTCGATCTGTCCAGCCTGCGCTACATCGGCGGCGGCGGCGCGGCCATGCCGCAGGCCGTCGCGGAGCGGCTGCGCGACCAGTTCGGGCTGAACTATCTGGAAGGCTACGGCCTGTCCGAGACCATGGCGCCGACCCACAGCAACCCGGCCGATCGTCCGAAGCTGCAGTGCCTGGGCGTGCCGACCTTCAATACCGACGCGCGCGTGGTCGACCCGGTCACGCTCAAGGAACTGCCGCCCAACGAGGTCGGCGAGATCATCGTGTCGGGGCCGCAGGTGTTCAAGGGCTACTGGGGCAAGGAGGAGGCCACGCGCGACGCCTTCATCGAATTCGAAGGCAAGACCTTCTTTCGCACCGGCGACCTCGGGCGCATGGATGAAGAGGGCTACTACTTCATCACCGACCGCCTCAAGCGCATGATCAATGCGTCGGGCTTCAAGGTGTGGCCGGCCGAAGTGGAAAACCTGCTGTACAAGCATCCGGACGTGCAGGAGGCATGCATCATCGGCACGCGCGACGCGTATCGCGGCGAGACTGTGAAGGCCGTGGTCGTGCTGCGTGCGCATGCCAGGGGCAAGACCACGGCGGAGCAGATCGTCGAGTGGGCCAAGGAAAACATGGCGGCCTACAAGTACCCGCGCGTGGTCGAGTTCGTCGATGCCCTGCCCAAGTCCGGTACGGGCAAGGTGATGTGGCGCCAGTTGCAGGAAACCGAAAACGCGCGCAACGCGGGCGCGCAAAAGTCCACCGCCTGAGGTGGCAGGTTCGGCGCGCCGTGATCAGTGACCGCGTGCGCGCATGAGAATCTTCACCATCGACTTGTAGCCCCGGTCGCGCGCATGGCGCGTGGGCGACACGCCTTCGCGGTCGGGCAGGTTGGCGTCGGCCCCGGCGTCGATCAGCAACTGCACGATTTCTTCATAGCGCGCGCTGCCGTCGCCGAGGATCACCGCCTCGAGCAAGGCGGTCCAGCCAAGCTGGTTGACATGGTCGACGGCAATGCCCTTTTGCAGCAGCAACTTCACGACTTCCACGTTGCCATGCTGGCTTGCCGCGATCAGCGCGGTGCCGTCGTAGCGGTCCGTGCTGGCCAGGTCCGCGCCATGCGACAGCGTCAGCCGCAACACATCCACCTGGCCAGTGGCTGCTGCCAGCAGGAACGGACTATTGGATTCCGCATCCTTGCGGTTGACGTCGGCGCCGGCCAGGATCAGCGTCTTCGCGACCTCGGCGCGCCGGTTGTAGACGGCTGTCAGCAGCGCGCTGCGGCCGCGTTCGTCGACCGCCTGCGCCGAGGCGCCGGCCGCCAGCAGGCGGTTGACCAGTTCCAGGTCGCCTCCCATGGCGGCCGTGATCAGGTTGCGGTCCAGCGCGCTGATGCCTTCCGTGCGGTTGGGAACCTGTGCGCCGTTGCCGTGCGTGCCGCGCGGGGAGCCGGCGCCGTCCGTGCCTGCGGGGCGTGCAGCCAGGGTCGGGCCACCTTGGCCGGCCAGCAGGGCGCCGCAACTCAGAAGCCCCATCAGCCCAAGCATCTCGGTGAGCGCCTGGCGGCGGGTGCGGACAAAGGGGCGCGTCATGGCGTTCGCTCCTGGGTCAGACGGTCTCGCGCGGACTGGCCGGCGCGGGCAATGGCGACGCCTCGCCATCGGGCCGCTGTGGATGGGCCGGCCCGCCATGGCCGCCATGGCCGCCATGGCCGCGCTCGGCATCGGCGGCATCATGGGCCTGGAGCTGGCGCCACAGGCGACCGAGGTAGGGGTCGTCGACGCCATTGGTGGCCAGGCCCAGCAGCGTCTGCTGCAGGTATTCACGCGCCGGGCCGTAGAGGCCGACGGCATGGCGCAGCCGTTCCACCACGCTGGCGTCGGGCAGGCGGCCCGCATAGCCTTCGTGATCGCGATTCATGACGAACGCGAGCGCGCGCTGCTCCGGGCCACCGGCTTCGTCGGCTGTGCCGGTACGGATGCGCAGCCAGCGCGGATGGTAGGCGCCCGTCAGCATCTCGCGGCGCCACAGCAGCCGGAATTCCTGCTCCACGACATGACCCGGGATGCGGAACACCATGCCGTGGCAGCAGCCGCCGCGGTCCAGGCCAAGCACCAGACCCGGGTTGTCCCAGGTGCCGCGGTTGATGCGGGAATACAGGTAGAAGCCGCGATGGTAGCCATGCACGGTAGCGCGCTGGCGCTCGGTATGCACCACCATCGGGTTCCAGATCAGCGAGCCGTAGCCGAACACCCAGACATCGCCATGGAGTGCGCAGTCGTCCGGGCGGCTGGCCAGCGCATCGCGCAGCGATCGTTCGAAGGCTTCTTCCGGCAACAGGGCGGACGCGACCGGCGTGCTGCACAGCGAGGTGCGCAGCCGGTCCGTTTCGAGGTCCTGTCGGGTAATGGCCATGTTGCCAGCATAATGCAAAGCCGGGCAACGGGCAGGGCCGCGAAGCGGCACGGCCGCCATATTTCGTCGCGGGCGGACAAGGGTGTGGGCGCCAGGCAACGGTCGGTCCGCAACGGCCGCCTTGTCCGTGATCACGCCGGCTTGTGATTGGGCCAGCCCGGGCTGGCTCAGGCTGCCACCTTGTCCTTACAATGGCAGCATCATCCCGACCTTGGAGAACCGGCAATGGCGCGTACGCTTACGGTGGTGTTCGGCAGCGGCAAGGAGTTCGAATTCACGATCAGCCAGGCCGAACTGGCATCGGTCGGTGAAGAGGCGGCGTGGCGGTGGTTCGACAAGGAGTACACCGAGCTCGATTGCCAGGCCTCCAGCCCGGTCGGCAAGGTGCTCGTGATCGACAAGATCCTGAACGTGGCCAAGTTTTCGGGGGAGTCGCGCTTTGCCGACGATACCGCCTGGGCGCAGGACTATGCGCGCCACGCGGCTCGCCTGCTGGACCGCGACAAGGTCCGTGTCGATGTCGGCAATGCCGCCATCGGCTTCTGAGCAGGTCCCGGGGCGAAGCGGGCGGTGCCCGCTTCGACGCCGGTGTCAGACCGCCAGCAGTTCCACTTCGAACAGCAGCGTGGCGTTGGGCGGAATCACGCCGCCCGCGCCGCGCGCGCCGTAGCCCAGGTCGGCCGGGATCACCAGGCGGCGCACGCCGCCGACCTTCATGCCCTGCACGCCTTCATCCCAGCCGCGGATGACATGGCCGGCGCCCAGTGGGAACACGAACGGATCGTTGCGGTCCTTGCTCGAATCGAACTTGCGGCCGGCCTGGCCGTTTTCATACAGCCAGCCGGTGTAGTGCACGGTCACGTGCTTGCCAGCGACGGCTTCGGTGCCGGAACCGACAGTGGTGTCTTCGTACTGCAGGCCAGACGGGGTGGTTTGCATGGTGTTATTCCTTCCGGTTGGTGCAAAAAATGCGGTTGGATCGGGAGAGCAGGGCAGGCCGGTGCGCGGCGCGTTCCGGGCCTGCTCAGCTTGCGGCGCGCTGGAGCACGTCCAGCGTCAGTTGCACATTGCGGTCGTCGTCGCTGACCCAGATTTCACCGTCCTGGATCGTGACGGACAGGCGCATGGCGCGTTGCGCCAGCGCAGCCAGGGCATCGACCGCGTCAGTCGGCACATTGTAGATCGTCACATTGCGCAGCTTGCCAGCCTTGCCGGCCATGCCTTTCCACCACTCGCGCGCGCTGGCGCCGTTGTAGGCATAGACCGTGACGCGGTCCGAGCGGGCGGCCGCGCGCTTCAGGCGCGCTTCGTCGGGCTGGCCCAGTTCGACCCAGTGCTCGATCTCACCGGTCAGCTTGCGGTCCCACAGGTCGGGTTCGTCGGGGTCGTCCAGGCCGCGCGTGAAGGCGAGGGTCTCGCTGGCTTCGCAGGCAAAGGCAAGCAGGCGCACCATCATGCGCGCGTCGTTCTCGGACGGGTGCTGGGCGATGGTCAGGGTATGGCTGCCGTAGTACGGCCGGTCCATGTCGGACACGGACAGTTCGGCTTTGAAAATGGTGGATTTGAGCGCCATGAAGAAAGGTGTGCGGCACGCGTCGTCGCGACGCGAAAGGCCGCATCATACGTGATTCAGGCGGCCGGCCGTATGTCCGGCCCCGCCCCCTTGGCGCGGGCAGGTGTCAGCGCTTGCGGTATTCGCTGAGGTAGAAGCGCAGCAGCGCCGACATCAGCACGGTTGTCAGGAAGGCGGCGGCGACCACCATGGCATTTCCTGCCGGGCTGTCGAGCTGGCCGGCAGTCGCGAGGCGGAACAGCCAGGTTCCGACCGTCATGGCCAGGAACGGCAGCAACAGCGCGCCGCGCCCGTAGGTCCGCACGGCCCAGAGCGGGAAGCGCCGCAGGAAATTGGCGGGGATGGCGCACAGCAGGCAGGCACCGGACGCCGCCAGCGCGGCGGCAACGATGTCGCCGGAGTGGATATCGATCATTGGCTGTCTCGCGTCGCCAGCACGCAGTTCGCGACGCGCGGCAGGCAGTTATGGGAAGCAAACGGTCAATTCTACAAAAGAATCCCGCCGTAAAGGTGATCGGATGCCGTCATTGCGCAGTGGAATCCCCGGGGGATGCCTCGACTGAGATCTGCAGCGTCACGGTATCGCTCACTTCCGGCAGGAACCGCGTCATGCCAAAGGCGCTGCGCGTGACAGTGGCGTGGAAATCACCGCCGCAGACCTTGCGACGGATGCCGAACAGCGAGATTTCGCCGCAACTGAAGCGATCGACCTCAAGCCTCAGCGGCCTTGTCGTCCCGAGCAGGCTCAGTTCGCCTTCCACCGCCACGAGCTTGCCGTTCTCCGCAACGAAGCGGTCAGCTCGCAGCCTGGCCACGGGCGCATTGACGGCATCCAGGAACTGTGGCGAACGAAGCACGCCGTCGAGGCTGCGATTGCCGGTGTCGACCGAAGCGGTTTCCACAGTGAAGTCGATTCCGCCCGCGCCGGTGGCGGGGTCGTAGACGATGCGCCCGTCGATCTTGCCGAAGCGCCCGCGTACCGTGGTTCGGTCGAAGTGGCTGGCGGCAAAGTAGACGCTCGTATGCGTCGGGTCGACGGTGTAGGAGATAGGGGCGGCGACGGCTGCCGCGCTGAGAACGGCCGCCAGCAGCCACGCAAGGCGAAACGCGCGCATAACTGGTCGCTCCTAGTTATGCACAAAGACCGGCAGCAGGAAGATGCCGACTACCGACAGCAAGCCGATAGTCCAGCACAGCGTGCGCAGCGTGGGGCGGTCGGCCAGGTAGCACACCGTGTAGAGCACGCGGGCGATGATGAAGACCACCGCGAGTTCGTTGATGCGCGCCTGGGGCGCCTGCATGTGGCTGGCCACCAGCACCGCAGCGGCAAAGAAGGGGAAGGCTTCGAAGTGGTTCCGGTGTGCCAGGTCGGCGCGGCGCGCGCGGCCGCTCTGGCGCTCCAGCCAGCCGCGCGGGTCGTGGTTGTCGAAGGCCTTGCCGCCGGCCTTGGCAATGGCCACGGTCACGACAGGCAGGATGCCTGCCACGAGGACACACCAGAATGCGATCGGCATGGTTCGGTCCTTGCGTGAAGCTGCATTCATCGCAGCGGCTGAGCCGCTGCCGACCGCCAGCCGTCAGGCCGCGACCACCCGGATGTCGATGCCGGCCAGGCTGACCACCTGGCCGGCGCGAATCTTCGCAGTCTTGCGCGATTCGGGCTCGCCGTCCACCGAGACTTCGCCGGCGGCGACCAGCGCCTTGCCGGCGCCGCCGCTGTCGCATACGCCCGCGAGCTTGAGCAGGTCATTGAGCGCGATGAACTCGCGATCGAGCGGGAACGTAATGACCTGGGCCTGGGATTTGCCTGCCTTTGCCATCACTTGCCCCAGCTGTCCTTCAGCCCGACGATGCGGTTGAAGACCGGCTTGCCTGGCTGCGAATCGACGCGGTCGGCGACGAAGTAGCCGTGGCGTTCGAACTGGAAGCGGTCTTCCGGACTGGCGTCGCGCAGGCTCGGCTCCAGGTAGGCCGTGATGATCTTCTTGGAGTCCGGGTTCAGGGCTTCGAGGAAATTCTTGCCGCCGGCATCCGGATTCGGGTCATTGAACAGGCGGTCGTACAGGCGCACTTCGCACTCGTAGGCCGCAGCGGCGCTGACCCAGTGGATCACGCCCTTGACCTTGACGCTGTCCGCGCCCGGCGTGCCGCTCTTGGTGTCGGGCAGGTAGTTGGCATGCACGGCCACGACGTTGCCGTCGGCGTCCTTGTCCACGCCGGTGCACTCGATCACGTAGCCGTACTTCAGGCGCACCTTGTTGCCCGGGAACAGCCGGAAATAGCCCTTCGGCGGGTTCTCGTTGAAGTCCTCGCGCTCGATCCACAATTCGCGCGAGATCGGGAACACGCGCTTGCCCAGTTCCGGCTTCTTCGGGTGGACGGGCGCCGAGCATTCCTCGGCCTGGCCTTCGGGGTAGTTGTCGAGGATCAGCTTGAGCGGGTCGAGCACGGCCACGCCGCGTGCGGCGCGGGTGTCCAGGTCATCGCGCACGGCGCCTTCCAGGGTGCTCATGTCGATCCAGCTGTCGGCCTTGGCCACGCCGACGCGGTCGCAGAACAGCTGGATCGATTCCGGCGTGTAGCCGCGGCGGCGGATGCCGACGATGGTCGGCATGCGCGGATCGTCCCAGCCGTCCACGCGCTGCTCGTCCACGAGCTGCTTGAGCTTGCGCTTGCTGGTGATCGCGTAGGTCAGGTTCAGGCGCGCGAATTCATACTGGTGCGGCAGCGGATCGCGGAACACGCCGCAATCGCGCAGGTGCTCGAGCACCCAGTCGTACAGCGGACGGTTGTTCTCGAACTCCAGCGTGCACAGCGAATGCGAGATGTTCTCGATCGCATCCGAGATGCAGTGCGTGAAGTCGTACATCGGGTAGATGCACCACTTGTCGCCGGTACGGTGGTGGTGCGCATGGCGGATGCGGTACAGCACCGGATCGCGCATCACGATGTTCGGCGCGGTCATGTCGATCTTCGCGCGCAGCACGTGCTCGCCGTCCTTGTACTTGCCGTCGCGCATGTCGCGGAACAGCTGCAGGTTTTCCTCGACGCTGCGGTCGCGGAACGGCGAAGGCTTGCCCGGCTCGGAGAAGTTGCCGCGGTTGGCGGCCATCTGCTCGGCGCTCTGGCTGTCGATATAGGCGACGCCGCGCTCGATCAGCTTCTCGGCGAACGTGTAGAGCTGGTCGAAGTAATCGCTCGCGTAGTGCAGGTGCGGCTGGCCGCCCGGGGTCTTGTTGTCCCAGGAGAAGCCGAGCCAGTGCACCGCGTCGATAATCGAGTCGACGTATTCGGTGTCTTCCTTGACCGGGTTGGTGTCATCGAAGCGCAGGTGGCAGCGGCCGCCGTAGTCGCGGGCGAGGCCGAAGTTCAGGCAGATGCTCTTGGCGTGGCCAATATGCAGGTAGCCGTTGGGCTCCGGCGGGAAGCGGGTGATGACGGTCGGCAGCGGCTCGCCCTGGCTGTCCTTGCGGCCGGCATAAGTGCCGGCGGCGAGGTCCTGGTCGATGATGCTTCGCAGAAAGTTGGATGCGATGGGCGTGCTGTCGGTGGGCTTGTTGTCGTGGCTCATGGTGGCGCCGGTTGGCGGCTGGATGGACCGCTTGGTCTTCAGTGTTGCGTGGCGGATTGCCAATTTGGTGATTTTACCGTGCCAGCGACACCACCCGGCGCGAGCATGGCGGATTTGTGCCCGCTTTTGTCTCCGGGGCTGTCCCGTCGGCACGCCGGGGGCAGCCGGAAGTGACGTCCGGGGGTAGCATGGAGGCCGAACGTCCACCGGCCGGCTGGCCTCGCGCCATCCGCCATGTTTCCCGGGGTTTGCCGCCATGACTGCCAGTCTCGATACCGCTTCCGCTTCCGTTCCCGACGCGCCCGCCAGTGCCGTCGCCGCCTTGTGGCAAGGCGCCGGGCTGCCCGCCGAAGCGCTGGGCCACCTTGACCTGAGCGGCGCCGATCCGGTGCTTCCGTCCAGTTTTGCCATAGGCGCCGCGGCGCAGGCCAGCCTGGCAGCCTCGGCCCTGGCCGCCGCGGCGCTATGGCAGCAGCGCACCGGACGCTGGCAGCAGGTGGGCGTGGGCATGCGCCACGCCATCACCGAGTTCCGCAGCGAACGCTACCTGCGCGTGGATGGCGGCCCGGCGCCGGAGCTGTGGGACAAGATCGCCGGCGTCTACCGCTGCGGCGACGGCCGCTGGGTCCGCCTGCATACCAATTTCCCGCATCACCGCGACGGCGTGCTGCGGCTGCTGGGCTGTGCCCACGACAAGGCTGCCGTGCAGGCGGCGCTGGCGAAATGGGAAGCCGAGGCCTTCGAGGCCACGGCTTCCGATGCCGGCCTGGTGGTCGCGGCCATGCGCAGCTTCGAGGAATGGGACCGGCATCCGCAGGCGCAGGCGCTGCGCGGACTACCGCCGGTGACGCTGGAGCGGATCGGCGAAGCGCCGCCGCAGCCGCTGCCGGCGCTGCCCTCGGCCGAAGGCCGGCCGCTCTCCGGGGTCCGGGTTCTCGATTTCACGCGGATCATTGCAGGGCCGGTGGCGGGCCGCACGCTCGCGGCACATGGCGCCGACGTGCTGCTGGTCACGGCGGCGCACCTGCCGTCGATTGCCCCGCTGGTCATCGATACCGGCCGCGGCAAGCGCAGTTGCCAGCTCGACCTGCGCGATCCCGACGACAAGCGCACGCTGCACAAGCTGCTGCACGGCGCCGACGTGATGGTCCAGGGCTACCGGCCCGGCGGGCTCGCGGAACTGGGAGTTGGCGCCGAGGCGGCGGTCCGTGCGCGGCCCGGTCTTGTCTATGTGTCGCTGAGTGCCTATGGCCATGTCGGCCCGTGGTCGGGCAAACGGGGATTCGATTCGCTGGTGCAGACCGCCACAGGCTTTAATCATGCCGAGGCCCAGGCTGCGGGGGAGGATGCGCCCCATCCGTTGCCGGCCCAGGTGCTCGACCACGCAGCCGGCTACCTGCTGGCGTTCGGCGCCATGGCGGCGCTGCACCGGCGCGCCACGGAGGGTGGCAGCTGGCACGTGCGTGTGTCGCTGGCGCAGGTCGGGCAGTGGCTGCGGGGCCTGGGGCGCGTGCCGGCCGGGTTGCAGGCGCCCGAGCAAAAGATCGATGACGTGGCCGACCTGTTGGAAGTTTTGCCCTCGGGCTTCGGCATGCTGACCGTGGTGCGGCATGCGGCGCAGTTGTCGGAGACGCCGGCCCATTGGGCGCTGCCATCCGAGCCGCTCGGCACGCACGCGCCCGAGTGGCTGCCGCGCGGCTGATACCGGATCAGGCGCCAGTCGGCCGCGCCATCAGCTATGTCCGGCGAGCGTGGTGATCGTGTACGCGTCCATGCGCGATCCTGTCGGAACGGGGGCACGCATTACAGCGTGACCGTACCGCGGCCGATTTCGATGACGCGGCCGCCGACACGAATCGCGCCCGCCGCGGTTACGGCAAGCCGCAGTGTACAGGGACGGTCGACGGCGGCACCCTGGTCGACCTCGTACTCGGCGGGCAGCGCGTGCGCGTTGGCCAGCAGCCAGCCGCCGAGATTGGCGCATGCGGACCCGGTGCCCGGGTCTTCCGCCACGCCGCCGCCTTGCTTGCTGAAGAAGTACCGGGCGAGCACGCGGCCGGGACGGGTCGGGTCAAAGGCGAACACATAGGCTGTCTTGCGGCCGAGACTGCTCTGTGGCCACTGCTCCAGACGCGCAGTGTCCGGCCGGGCCCGCTGCACGGCGTCGGTGCTGCGCACGGCAACCAGCAGCTGGTCCGCGCCGGTATCGACCCACATCGGCGAGGTCAGCAAATCGTGCGCTTCCAGTCCGAGCAGTGCCGCCATGTCCGCGTCGGGCAGGCTGACCGCGGCGGTCTTGGGCGGGCCCGCATGGGGTGCCGTGAAGGTCCATACATTGCCCCTGGCCTCGACTGGCACGACGCCGGCCTTGAATTCGAGCGTCAGCCGGTCGCCACTTGCGACCAGGTCGCGCACCACATGCGCGGTGCCGAGCGTGGGATGCCCGGCGAAGCGCATTTCATAGCCGGGCGTGAAGATCCGCACCTGCGCATGCGCGTGCTCCGAAGGCAGGATGAAGGTGGTTTCTGACAGGTTGAACTGCAGTGCCAGCGCCTGCATGGTGGCGTCGTCCATGCCGCGGGCATCCTCGAAGACGCACAGCGGATTGCCGCCGAACGTGGATTCGGCAAAGACGTTGAGCAGGCGGAAGGCGTAGGTGGGCATGGCGCGAAGGCTCCGGAGGCTGGTCGAGCACAAGTGTACGGAACGGGGGCGGACACGCCATGCACAGTTGAGCCCATCTCAGGCGGGCCAGTTCTGCTGCCGCTGGTTTGCGCCCCTCTCCCGCTTGCGGGAGAGGGGCCGGGGTGAGGGCAAGAGGGTCAAAGGCTGATGTCTGTGGGTGGAGGTGTCAGGAATTTTGTGTGCTGAGGTCGGTTAAAAAATCTCAGCTCATGGCGGAGGTGAATCGCTCGCCAAACAGAATGGCGAACTGATTGACTGCTTGCCGCCAGGTGATAGGTGGCATCTTCCAATCCTTTTCGATGTTGCGCAAGGCCAGATACAGCAGTTTGCTGGCGGCCTCGTCGCTGGGGAAGTGGCCGCGATTCTTGACGATCTTGCGCAACTGCATGTGCATGCTCTCGATGGCGTTTGTCGTATAGATGATTCGACGCACCTCAGGCGGATAGACGAAGAAGGGAATCACCTGTTCCCATTGGCGCTGCCACATGGCCGCGACGGTAGGGAATTTGCGTCCCCACTCACTTCCCGCAAAGGTGTCGAGCGCTGCGGCCGCCGCCTCGGCCGTGGCGGCCTGATAGATCGGCTTGAGCGCGGCAGCCAACGGCTTACGGTCCTTCCAGCTCGCCAGATTCAGCGAATTGCGGATCAGATGCACGATGCAGGTCTGGATTTGCGCGGCCGGATAGACCGCCTCGATCGCCTCGGGGAAGCCGCGCAAGCCGTCGACCACCGCGATCAGGACGTCGTGCAAGCCGCGGTTCTTCAGTTCGTTGAAGACCTTCAGCCAGAACTTGGCGCCTTCGGTTTGCTCGATCCACAGACCTAGCACTTCCTTGCGGCCGTCGGCGCGGATGCCCAGCGCCAGATAGACCGCCTTGTTCTTGACCGTGCCTTCGTCGCGAATCTTCAGTCGTAGCGCGTCAAAGTACACGATCGGATACATGGCCTCGAGCGGGCGTTGCTGCCATTGCTCGACGTCAGCCAGCACCTCGTCGGTGACCGTGGAAATCAGATCGGGCGATACCTGCAGCCCGTACAGCTCCAGCAGATGGCCCTGAATCTCGCGCACGCTCATGCCGCGCGCATACATGCTGATGACGTGGTCGTCGAAGCCAGGCAGCCGGCGTTGATACTTGCCGACCAATTGGGGCTCGAACGTCGCCTGCCGATCGCGCGGAATATCCAGATTCAGCTCACCGTTGGGCGTCAGGACCGTCTTGGGGCTGGTGCCGTTGCGGTGGTTGCCGGTCTTGCCTTGCTCGGCCTCGTTATCCAGATGGTGACTCAACTCGGCGGCGAGCATACGCTCGGCCAACTGCTTCTTGAGCTGGCCGGCCAAGCCCGATTCGCCCAGGATCGACTCGGCATCCTTGCTCTGCACCTGGGCCAGCAGTTGATCGATCAGCTCATCGGGAAACAGCTTCGGTGCCTTCGGGTTCTTGCTCTTCTTGTTCACTGTCGTGTCGGTCATTGGACGTTTCCGTAATCGTCTCATGACCTCGGCACACTAAAAATCTGACAGGCTCCTGTGGGTTCAAACCGTTGGCCCCGCTTGATGTGGTTCCTAGCTAAACCACCCCTCACCCCGGCCCTCTCCCCATGCGGGGCGAGGGAGTACAAGGCCCAGATAGGCTCGAGCGGCGTTGGAGCACCCCACACCGCGCGCCTCTTCTATGCCTCAGAACCCCACCGCCTGTCCGTCGCGCCGGCTATCGCTTGCGGCGACGTAGCCATGCTCGGCATCATCCGACAGGCGCCAGATGAACTGGCCGGAGCCAAAGTCCATGTACGGATCGTCCACCGACTTGAGCTGGTGGCCGCGCGCCTTCAGGCCTGCGACCGTTGCCGGATCCATGGTGCCCTCCACATCCAGCGTGAAGTCGCGGTTGACCTTCCAGCGCGGCGCACAGCAGGCCGCCTGCGGCTGCTGCTTGTAGTCGAGCATGCGGACCACGGTCTGCAGGTGGCCTTGCGGCTGCATGTCGCCGCCCATGACGCCGAAGCTCATCACCGGCTGGCCGCCGCGCGTCAGGAAGGCCGGGATGATGGTGTGGAACGGCCGCTTGCCGCCCGCCACCGCGTTGGCGGACTTCGGATCCATCGAGAAGCCCACGCCACGGTTCTGCAGGCTGATGCCGGTACCCGGCACCACCACGCCCGAGCCAAAGCCCATGTAGTTGGACTGGATGAACGAGATCATCATGCCGTTCTCGTCGGCCGCGGTCAGGTAGATGGTGCCGCCAACCTTGGGCATGCCGAAATTGAAGTGCGTGGCGCGCTGCATGTCGATCAGCTTCGCGCGCGACTTCAGGTAGGCGTCATCGAGCATCTGCTCGGGCGTGACCTCCATGCTGCGCGGGTCGGCCACGTAGCGGTAGAGGTCGGCGAATGCCAGCTTCATGGCTTCGATCTGCAGGTGCTGGGAATCGACCGAATCCACCCGCAGGGCACCAACATCGAACTGGTCGAGGATGCCCAGCGCCATCAGTGCCGCGATGCCCTGGCCGTTCGGCGGGATCTCATGCAGCTCGTAGCCGCGGTAGGACTTGCTGATCGGCTTGACCCAGTCGGGACGGTAGTTGCGCAGGTCGTCCACGGTCATGGCGCCGCCGCACTGCTTGCTGAAGGCCGCGATCTTCTCGGCGATCTCGCCTTCGTAGTAGGCGCGGCCGCGGGTTTCGCCGATCTTGCGCAGCGTGTCGGCAGCGGCCTTCATGGTGAACTTCTCGCCGACCAGCGGCGCGCGGCCGTTGGGCATGAAGGTGTCTGCAAAACCCGGCTGGTCCTTCAGTTCCGGGACAGCCGCGGCCCACTTGTGCGCGACCACCGGCGGCATCGCGTAGCCGCGCTCGGCGATCTCGATCGCGGGTTCCATCAGGTCCGCGAAAGGCAGCTTGCCAAAACGCTCGTGCAGCGCCGCCCAGCCGGCGATGACGCCGGGCACGGTGACCGAGTCCCAGCCGCGCACCGGGCGCTTGGCCAGGCCATTGGCGTCGGTGCCGTACTTGCTCTTGAAGTACTCGGGGTTCCATGCGGCCGGGGCCACGCCCGACGAGTTCAGGCCGTGCAGTTCCTTGCCGTCCCACAGGATGGCGAAGGCATCGCTGCCCAGGCCGCAGGACACGGGCTCGACGATGGTGATCGCCGCGGCAGCGGCGATCGCCGCATCCACGGCATTGCCGCCCTTGAGCAGCATGCGCAGGCCGGCCTGTGCCGCGAGCGGGTGCGAGGTCGACACCACGTTGCGCGCGAACAGCGGAATGCGCACGGACTGGTAGGGGTTGGTCCAGTTGAAGTTCTGCATGGTCTTTGTCCGTAGTCTCGTGGCAGCCGGCGTGGGGTGAGGGTGAGGGGGTGAGGGCCGGCCGCGGCTTCACGTTATTCTGCCGTGATCTTGCGATCCTTGATGAGCTTGCCCCAGCGGGCGCTGTCCTTCTTCACCATCGCCGCAAACTGTGCCGGCGTGCCGCCGACCGGCTCGGCGCCCAGCTTGGCGAGACGGTCCTTCACGTCCTGCGACTGGATGGCCTTGTTGAATTCGGCGTTGAGCCGGTTGACGATATCGGCCGGCATGCCTTTCGGGCCGTAGATGCCGAACCACGTATCCGACTCGAAGCCGGGCAGGCCCGATTCACTGGCTGTCGGGATCTCGGGCGCCAGCGGCGAGCGCTTGAGGCTGGTCACGGCCAGGGCCTTGAGCTTGCCGTCCTTCACATGCGGCAGGCCCGACACGATGCTGTCGAACAACACCTGCACCTTGCCCGAAATCAGGTCCGGCACCGCGAGCGCCGTGCCGCGGTAGGGGATGTGCGTGATGAACACGCCGGCCTGGGCCTTGAAGGCCTCGGCGGTCAGGTGGACGACGGTGCCGTTGCCGCTGGACGCATAGTTCAGTTCGCCAGGGTGCTTCTTCGCGTAGTCGATCAGTTCGCGCACATTCCTGACGGGCAGGCTGTTGGGCACCACCAGCACGTTGGTCGCGATCGCGACCTGGCCGACCGGCGTGAAATCGGTCTCGGTGTTGTACGGCAGGTGCGCATTGATATGCGGGCCGATCGAATGCGTGCTGGTGGTGGCGATCAGCAGCGTGTAGCCGTCCGGTGCCGCCTTCGCTGCCATGTCGGAACCGATGGCGCCGCCGGCGCCAGGCCGGTTGTCGACCACGATCTGCTGCCCGAGGTTGGCGCCGACCTTCTGCGCAATGGCGCGCGCGAGCAAGTCGGTGGCGCCGCTCGCGGGGAACGGCACGATCAGGCGGATCGGCTTGCTTGGGTAGTTGTCGGCCAGGGCCGGCATGGCGGCCAGGCAGAGGCCAGAGGCAAGGCCGATGCCGAGCAGGCGCAGCCAGGGTTTCATGCGGATCTCCGGAATCGTGCGAATCAGGTCAGCGGAACAGCGTCAGGCCGGCAGACCCGGATGCGCATGGCGTCGCGGGTGCCTGCGCATTATTATTCCGCGCTCGCTATCACAAAGAAAGCTAATATTTCTTTTCCTTCAAACAAGTTTTTCTTGTGGATCGCGGCCGCGCAATGGCTGATTTCCTGGTGTCCCAATGAGCACAATCCGATTCCTGCGTACCTTTGTTGCCGTGGCCGAACATGGATCCTTCGCCGCCGCTGCGGGCCACGTGGCGCTTACGCAGGCAGCGGTGAGCTTGCAGATGCGCTCGCTGGAAACCGAGCTGCGCCGCGAACTGTTCGACCGCAACGGGCGCGTCGCCGTCCTCAATGCCGACGGGCGCGAGCTGTTGCCGCGCGCGCGCCGCCTGCTCGCGCTGTATGACGAAATGCGCGTGCCGCTGGCCCAGCCAGACGCCATGGCCGGCGCGGTGGCCGTTGGCGCCGTGGTATCGGTGATGGGCGGCCTGTCGCATGTCGTGGCGCGCATGAAGCGCGCCTATCCGGCGCTGGATGTCCGGCTGGTCGGTGCCAAGTCCATCGAGCTCGCGGCGATGGTCGAGTCGGGCGAACTCGACGCCGCGATCCTGGTCGAGGGTGGCGCCCGGATACCCGGCACGCTGCGCTGGACGCCGCTCTACCACGAGCCGCTGGTTGCCATTGCCGCACAGGGCAGCGCGGGGCAGGACGTGCGCGAAGCGCTGGCCCTCAATCCGTACCTGCGCTTCGACCGCAGCCAGCGCACCGGCATGCTGGTGGAGCGTGCGTTGCGGCGAGCGCATCTGCAGGTCAACGAGTTCCTGGAGCTGAACTCGATCGAGGCGCTCGTCGAACTCGTGCGGCAAGAGGTGGGCGTAACCGTGGTGCCGCTGCTGCAGCGTGCGCGCTGGCGCAACGATGCGGCGCTGCGCATCCTGCCGCTGCTGGTCAATGGCGAGCCCGTGATGCGAACCATCGGCATGCTCGAGCGGCGCGATCATGGCAGGGGGCATGTGACCGGCGCGGTCAGGACGGCCTGCGCGGAGTTGTTTGGCGGCTGAGGCGCAGAACCAGGCGGCGGTGCGCCAACAAAAAAGGGGCGTCTCGCGACGCCCCCAGTATTGCACTGCATGACAGACCAGCGGCTAGCGGCTAGCGGCCGGCGGTCTTGCCTTCTTATTCTTCCTGGAACGCTTCCTCGCGCTTGGCCTTGATCGACGGCGAGGCCACGATCAGCACCAGCACCGCGGCGGCGATCAGCAGGCCCATCGACAGCGGACGGGTCACAAACACGCTGAAGTCACCACGCGACAGCAGCAGCGAGCGGCGGAAGTTCTCTTCCATCATCGGTCCGAGCACGAAGCCCAGCAGCAGCGGAGCCGGTTCGCACTTGAGCTTGATGAACAGGTAGCCGATCACGCCGAAAGCGGCAGTCTGGAACACGTCGAAGGTGGTGTTCTGGACCGAGTACACGCCGATGCAGCAGAACACCAGAATGGCCGGGTACAGGTAGCGGTAGGGCACCTTCAGCAGCTTCACCCAGATGCCGATCAGCGGCAGGTTCAGCACGATCAGCATCAGGTTGCCGATCCACATCGAGGCGATCAGGCCCCAGAACAGCGCCGGGTTGCTCGACATCACCTGCGGGCCGGGCTGGATGTTGTGGATGGTCATCGCACCGACCATCAGCGCCATCACCGCGTTGGGCGGAATGCCCAGCGTCAGCAGCGGGATGAACGAGGTCTGCGCCGCGGCGTTGTTGGCCGATTCCGGACCCGCCACGCCTTCGATCGCACCCTTGCCGAACTCATGCGAGTACTTCGAGGTCTTCTTCTCCAGCGAGTAGGCCGCGAACGACGCCAGCGCCGCACCGCCGCCCGGCAGGATGCCCAGCGCCGAGCCGAGCACCGTGCCGCGCAGCACGGCCGGGATCATGCGCCTGAAGTCTTCCTTGTTCGGGAACAGGTTGGTGATATGGTCGGTGAAGGTTTCGCGGTTTTCCTTCTGCTCCAGGTTCGCGATGATTTCCGCGAAGCCGAACACGCCCATGGCCACCGACACGAAGTTCAGGCCGTCGGTCAGTTCAGGCACATCGAACGAAAAGCGTGCGGCGCCCGAGTTCACGTCAGTACCCACCAGGCCCAGCAGCAGGCCCAGCACGATCATGGCGATCGCCTTGACCAGCGAACCCGAAGCCAGCACCACGGCACCGATCAGGCCCAGCACCATCAGCGAGAAGTACTCGGCGGGGCCGAACTTGAACGCCAGTTCCGACAGCGGGGCGGCAAAGGCGGCCAGGATCAGCGTGGCCACGCAGCCGGCGAAGAACGAGCCCAGGCCGGCGGTGGCCAGTGCCACGCCCGCTCGTCCTCGTCTTGCCATCTGGTAGCCGTCGATGGTGGTCACCACGGACGACGATTCACCAGGCAGGTTCACCAGAATCGCCGTAGTCGAGCCACCGTACTGGGCGCCGTAGTAAATGCCGGCCAGCATGATCAGCGCGGCCACCGGCGGCAGCGTGTAGGTCACCGGCAGCAGCATGGCGATGGTGGCCAGCGGCCCCAGGCCCGGCAGCACGCCGATCAGGGTACCCAGCACGCAGCCCAGGAAGGCGTAGGCCAGGTTCTGGAAGGAGAGGGCGGTAGCAAAGCCCAGTCCCAGGTTAGAGAGCAGTTCCATGTTGGCGGTCTCCTTAGCTTGCCAGGAAAGCCGGCCACACCGGCATCTGCAGGTTGATGCCGTACACGAACGCGCCAAGGCTGATCAGCACCAGGATGATCGCGTTCAGGATGGCGCCCTTCCAGTTGAATTCATGGCTCGCCATCGACGACACCAGCACCAGCACCAGGACCGACAGCACCATGCCCAGCGGCTTGAGCATCAGGCCGAACAGCACCACGGCACCGAGGATCCACAACAGCGACTTGATGTCCCAGCGGGCCAGGTGGTCCTCTTCCGCCTTGGCGGACAGCGAACCCCACAGCACCAGCGCGCCCAGCAGGGCGAGCACGACGCCGAGCCAGAACGGGAAGTATCCCGGCCCCATCTTTGCGGCAGTTCCCATGGAATAGCCGCGTGCGACCCAGGAAAAGCCGAATCCGACCAGGATGAACATCAGGCCGGAGGCAAAGTCCTTTTGGCTACGTATGCGCAAAATGATTCTCCTCGATAAGACTGCTTGAAATCTGCCGGGCGCCGTTGGTGCGGTGCAGTAAGGCACTTGCACTGAAGGGCCTGTTCGCGGGCAGGGTGCAAGGTAAGGGTGCGACCTTTCAGCTACCTTTCAGATGTCTGCAAACTTGGTCATGCTGAGGGTATCTCCTAATGAGGCGGCGCTTAAATGGCTACAAAGCGAGACTGGAGGCGGGGTTGCGGTGCATGATGGGCGGTTCGGCAAGGCGGTTTCCAGGGTGCTGAGCTATCATCGGACTGGCCCCGCCCGGCATTGGCGGGTGGCGGCCGCAGCACTGGCTGCAAGGTGCTGAAAGGTTGAGAACGGCAGCTGGCGAAAGTAGAAGGGACACCGTTTGGAGAGCGTCGACCACGTCATCCTGATCGGCGCCGTCGTGATGTCGCTGGGCATCGTGGTGGGCGCCTTCTCCGCACGCGCAGGCGTGCCGTTCCTGCTTGTCTTCCTGGCGGTCGGCATGCTGGCGGGCGTCGATGGCCCGGGCGGCATCCGCTTCTCCAACACCTGGCTCAGCTTCCTGGTCGGCAACCTTGCGCTGGCCGTGATCCTGCTCGATGGGGGCCTGCGCACCAGTTACGCCACGTTTCGTGTGGCCTTGCGGCCGTCGCTGGCGCTGGCCACTGCGGGTGTCCTGGTGACAGCCGGCCTGGCGGGCCTGTTCGCGGCGTGGATCCTGGACATCGACTGGAAGCTGGGCTTGCTGCTGGGCGCCATCGTGGGCTCTACCGACGCTGCGGCCGTCTTTTCGACGCTGCACAGCAGCGGCATCCGGCTGAAGGATCGCGTGGCTAGCGTGCTCGAGATCGAATCGGGCATCAACGACCCGATGGCGATCTTCCTGACGCTGACCCTGATGGAGTGGATCGCCGCGCCCAACGGACTGACGCCGCTGGCGCTTGCCGTGCGGCTCGCCGTGCAGTTCGGCGTTGGTGCCGTGCTGGGGCTCGGGCTTGGCTACTGCCTGGCCCATGTGCTCGAGCGCATCGAGGTTGCCGAAGGCCTGCACGCCATCCTGATCTGTTCCGGCGGTGCGATGATCTTTGCCATCACGCAGAGCCTGGGCGGCAGCGGCTTCCTGGCGGTGTACCTGGCCGGCATGCTGGTCGGCAACCGGGACCGCGCCGTGACTGCCGACACCATGCGCGCGATGGACGGCATGGCCTGGCTGGCCCAGTCGGCGATGTTCCTGCTGCTTGGCTTGCTCGTGGCGCCCCACCGGATCTGGGAGATTGCCGTGCCCGCGGTAGCTGTGGCCGCCTTCCTGATGCTGGTGGCCCGGCCGGTAGCCGTATTCCTGGCCTTGCTGCCGTTCCGGCTGAACGTGGGGGAAAAGGGTTTCATCGCCTGGATGGGCCTGCGCGGCGCCGTGCCCATCGTGCTGTCGCTGTTTCCATTGCTGCGCGGATTGCCCGAGTCGGGGCTGATCTTCCGCGTGGCATTTGCCGTGGTGCTGGCCAGCCTGCTGCTGCAGGGGACGACCGTGGCGCCTGCCGCGCGCCTGGCCCGCGTGCTGCGTCCCGGGTTTCCGGAGCCGCTCGCGCGCTCGCGCCTGCGCGGCGTCCATGGGCCGACGATGGAGGTCATGCAGTTCCGGGTCAGCGTCAACGCGCCGGTCGAGAATGTGCGGGCCGACCAGCTTGAACTGCCGCCGAGGTGCCGGCTACTGACGGTGGCGCGCGACGATGCACTGGCCCCGCACGAGCAGACCATGTTGCGCGCCGGCGACACGGTATCGGTGCTGGCGCCCGCCACGGTGCTGCCCAGGCTCGCGGCACTGTTCCAGGCGCCGGGGCCCGCTCCGGCATGGGATCAGGTGACGCATGATTTCCTGCTCTCCGGCGACGCCTTCCTGCGCGACGTGGCGGCGCTCTATGGGGATCGTACGCTGACGCCCGCCGAGTCCCCGCTGACGCTCGCCGACGCCATGCAGGCCAGCTTCATCTCGCCGCCGGTGGAAGGCGACAGCGTCGTGATCGCCGGCCTGCACCTGACCGCCGCGCGCATGGAAGGCCCGCGCATCATCCAGGTCGGCATGCTGCTGCCCCGCCCCGAAAGCGACACGGGCATCCGGCGCTGGGGCATCCGCCGCAAGCCGCAGGCCTAGTCGACCTTCGCGCCCGATACGCGCACGATCTGCGCGTACTTCTTCAGCTCGCGCTGCACCAGCGCGCCGAACTGTTCGGGCGTGGTGGGGGCCGGCTGGGCGCCGATGCGGGCAAGGCGTGCCTTCATGTCGTCGGTCTTCAGGATGGCGACGATATCGTGGTTGAGCCGCTCGACGATCTCGCGCGGCGTATTGGCCGGCGCGAACACGCCGAACCACGTGGAGATATCAAAGCCTTCCAGCCCCAGGCCCTTGCCCGCTTCCGCGATGGTCGGCAGCTCCGGGAAGGCGGCTGCGCGGCTGGCGGTGGTGACCGCGAATGCCTTCAGTTTGCCTGCCTTGATATTGGCGGAGGCCGAGGCCAGGTTGTCGAAGATCAGGTCGGTCTGGCCCGACAGGACCGACAACTGCGCGGGCGACGCGCCGTTGTACGGGATATGGACCATACTGATCTTCGCCATGCTCTTGAACAGCTCGCCCGACAGGTGGCCGGCGCTGCCGTTGCCGCCCGACGCATAGTCGAGCTTGCCCGGATGCTTGCGCGCGTACTCGACCAGTTCGCGCACATTGTTGATATGCAGCTCCGCGGCCTTGCCCGGATGCATCACCAGCACATTGGGCACGTCCGCGACCAGCGTGACCGGCGCGAAATCCTTGACCGGGTCATACGGCATCTTGCTGAACAGCGTCGGGTTGATGGCGTGCGTGGCCACCGCGCCCATGACGATGGTGTAGCCATCGGCCGGCTGCTTGGCCACATAGTCCGCGCCAAGGTTGCCGCCGGCGCCCGGCCTGTTCTCGACCACCACCGGCTGGCCGAGGCTGTCGCGCAGTTTCTCGCCGATGGCGCGCGCGACCGTGTCGAGAGGGCCGCCGGCCGGGTAGGGCACCACGAACTTGATCGGCTTGGACGGGTAGGCGGTGGCCGGGACGGCCGCGATGGAGGCCGCGGCGGGCAGCATGGCCGCGACGACAGTGGCGGCAAGCAGTTTCTTCAGCATGACGACTTCAGAGGTACGGAAAACAGGGGTAGCGCCTTACCTTGCCCCGATGCCGCGCGCCATCATCACGGCGCACAGCGGCAGCAGGATCACCAGGTGGGCTTCGATCATGACCCAGCGGCGGGCCTTCCTGACCTCGGACGGCGGCGGCACGAAATCGGGCAGCTTGCGGCTCTGCTTGCGCCAGCGCGAGATCGCGAAGGTCGGCGGCAGCGAGCACAGCGCGATGACGACGAACACGGTCACCTTCGCGTGGAACCACGGGTTGTGCAGGTAGAAGTCCGCGCCCTTGGCGCCATAGAACAGGCGCAGCAGGCCGGTCGCCAGTGCCGCCATCGCGGACAGGAAGTACACGCCGTCATAGATCGACAGCCGGCGCACGGTGGCCGGCGTGATGTCGGGGCGCAGCACCACGGCCTCGGCGGCCATCAGCGTGATCAGGACGAAGATGGCCAGGAAGTGGAAGAAGGCCAGCAGGGCATCGGTCAGCATGGAATTTCCGGGTGGGTCCGCGGACGCGAACAGCCGGGCCCGGACCCGCCAGGGCGTCGGGCGCAGGCAGTGCCGGCTGCGCGGAACAGCTTCGGGGGACGACTGATCAACTGCTTGCGCCGGTTCCGGCGCAAGTGGCTCTTATACCACGCCCTTGGCGCGCAGGGCGGCGATCTGTTCGGCGCTGTAGCCGAGCGCCTCGGTCAGCACCGTGTCGGTGTGTTCGCCGAGCAGCGGCGGATGGCGCAATGCCTCGGGCGGCGTGACGCTCATCTTGATCGGGCTGCCGACCAGCTTGACTTCGCCGGCGCTCGGGTGGGGCAGGTCCACGCGCAGGCCGCGCGCCTTGACCTGTTCGTCCTCGAAGACCTCGTCGAGCGAGTTGATCGGGCCGCAGGGCACGCCGGCCGCTTCCAGGTCGCGGATCCACTGCGCGCGCGTGCGCGTGCGGACCATGTCGGCCAGGATCGGCACCAGCACGTCGCGATTGGCCACGCGCTGCGGATTGGTGGCGAAGCGCGGGTCGTCGGCCAGTCCGGGCTGGCCGCCATCGGTCACGAACTTGCGGAACTGTCCATCATTGCCGACCGCGACGATCAGCCAGCCGTCGGCCGCCTGGAAGGTCTGGTAGGGGACAATGTTCGGGTGTGCATTGCCCCAGCGCCGCGGCGCCTGGCCGCTGGCCAGGTAGTTGGTGTTCATGTTGGCCAGCATCGCCACCTGCACGTCGAGCAGGGCCATGTCGATGTACTGGCCTTCGCCCGTGCGCTCGCGGTGCGCCAGGGCCGCCAGCACGGCAATGGTGGCGTACTGGCCGGTCATCAGGTCGGAAATGGCCACGCCGGCCTTCTGCGGACCGCCGCCGGGCAGGTCGTCGCGCTCGCCGGTCAGGCTCATGAAGCCGCCCATGCCCTGGATGATGAAATCGTAGCCGGGGCGGGCCGCGTAAGGGCCGCTCTGGCCGAAGCCCGTCACCGAGCAGTAGATGAGGTCCGGCTTGACCGCCTTCAGCGATTCATAGTCCAGGCCGTACTTCTTGAGCTGGCCGACCTTGTAGTTCTCCAGCACCACATCGCTCTGCGCGGCCAGCTCGCGCACGAGCTTCTGGCCCTCTGGCGAGGAGATGTCGCATGTCACCGAGCGCTTGTTGCGGTTGGCGGCGAGGTAGTAGGCGGCCTCGGCGGTGTCGCTGCCGTCTTCGGCCTTGAGCCAGGGCGGTCCCCAGGTGCGGGTATCGTCGCCAGCGCCGGGCCGCTCGATCTTGATGACGTCGGCGCCGAAATCGGCAAGGTTCTGGGCACACCATGGACCGGCGAGGACGCGGGTCATGTCGAGGACGCGGAGATGGCTTAAGGCTCCCATGGCAGTGAGGGGGCTCCGGATGCAGGGGTGTAAAGGGGGACTTGCCGGGCCGACGGCGCGGCCGGCGCGGACAGCCTGCAATGTACCACCGGGGTCCGCGCAGACGGGTCTGCAAGTGCCCCGTGAGGCGCTTTTAGTCGCCGGATTTGGGCGATAGCCGGCCGGTCCCACGGCGCCATACCCGCTGCGGCCGCCATGTCCCCGCCATGTCCTTTTGGGGCTGGCTTGCCCGTATAATCAACGGTTTGCAAATCCAACACTGATTCGTCGCGCCCTGCATGCCGCGGGAAGCGTCCGCCATCCCATGAAAGTCTCCGACATTCGCAGCAAGTTCCTGCAGTACTTCGAATCGAAGGGCCATACCGTGGTCCGCTCGTCCAGCCTGGTGCCGGCGAACGACCCGACGCTGCTGTTCACCAATTCCGGCATGGTGCAGTTCAAGGACGTGTTCCTGGGCACCGACAAGCGCCCGTACCGCCGCGCCACCTCGGCGCAGCGCTCGGTGCGCGCCGGCGGCAAGCACAACGACCTCGAGAACGTGGGCTACACCGCCCGCCACCATACGTTCTTCGAGATGCTGGGCAATTTCTCGTTCGGCGACTACTTCAAGCGCGAAGCCATCCAGTACGCGTGGGAACTGCTGACCAAGGTCTACCAGCTGCCGGCGGAGAAGCTGTGGGTGACGGTCTACGCCGAGGACGACGAGGCCTATGACATCTGGGCCAAGGAAGTCGGCGTGCCGGCCGAGCGCATCGTGCGCATCGGCGACAACAAGGGCGCGCGCTACGCCTCGGACAACTTCTGGCAGATGGCCGACACCGGCCCGTGCGGCCCGTGTTCGGAAATCTTCTTCGACCACGGCCCGGATGTGTGGGGCGGCCCCCCGGGATCGCCCGAGGAAGACGGCGACCGCTACATCGAGGTGTGGAACCTCGTGTTCATGCAGTTCAACCGCGACGAGCAGGGCAATATGACGCCGCTGCCCAAGCCGTGCGTGGACACCGGCATGGGCCTGGAGCGCATTGCCGCGGTGCTGCAGCACGTGCACAGCAACTACGAGATCGACCTGTTCCAGGCGCTGATCAAGGCCGCCGCGCGTGAAACGCATTGCGACAACCTGAACCAGAACTCGCTGAAGGTCATCGCCGACCATATCCGCGCGTGCTCGTTCCTGATCGTCGACGGCGTGATCCCCGGCAACGAAGGCCGCGGCTACGTGCTGCGCCGGATCGTGCGCCGCGCCATCCGCCACGGCTACAAGCTGGGCCAGAAGACCCCGTTCTTCCACAAGCTGGTGGCCGACCTGGTCGCGCAGATGGGCCAGGCCTATCCGGAGCTGGCTGAAGCCCAGGGCCGCGTGACCGAAGTGCTGAAGGCCGAGGAAGAGCGCTTCTTCGAGACCATCGAGAACGGCATGTCGATCCTCGATGCCGCGCTGGCCGACCTGAAGCTCAAGGGCGGCAAGACGCTCGACGGCGAACTGGCGTTCAAGCTGCACGACACCTTCGGCTTCCCGCTGGACCTGACGCAGGACGTCTGCCGCGAGCAGGAAATCGCCGTGGACGAGGCCGCGTTCGACGCCGCCATGAACCGCCAGCGCGAGCAGGCTCGCGCCGCCGGCAAGTTCAAGATGGCCGCGGGCCTGGAATACTCGGGCGACAAGACCGTGTTCCACGGCTACGAGAAGCTGGAACTGCCGCAGGCCAAGGTCATCGCGCTGTATGTGGACGGTGCCGCGGTCGACGCCATGCAGCCGGGCCAGACCGGCGTGGTGGTGCTCGACAACACCCCGTTCTACGCTGAATCCGGCGGCCAGGCCGGCGACCAGGGCGTGCTGAAGGCCGGCAATGCGGTGTTCGCCGTGGCTGACACCACCAAGATCCAGGCTGAAGTGTTCGGCCACCAGGGCACGCTGGCAGGCGGCGCGCTGAAGGTCGGCGACACCGTGCAGCCGCAAGTGGACGCACTGCGCCGTGCGCGCACCGTGCGAAATCACTCGGCCACCCACCTGATGCACAAGGCCCTGCGCGAAGTGCTGGGCAGCCACGTGCAGCAGAAGGGCTCGCTGGTCGATGCCGACAAGACCCGCTTCGACTTCTCGCACAACGCGCCGATGACGGACGAGCAGATCCGCCGCGTCGAAGAGATCGTCAACGCCGAGATCCTGCGCAACGAAGACACGCACGCGGAGGTCATGCCGTTCGACGACGCGGTCAAGAGCGGCGCCATGGCGCTGTTCGGCGAGAAGTACGCCGATGACGTGCGCGTGCTGTCGATCGGTACCTCGAAGGAACTGTGCGGCGGCACCCACGTGCACCGCACCGGCGACATCGGCCTGTTCAAGATCGTGGTGGAAGGCGGCGTGGCTGCCGGCATCCGCCGCGTGGAAGCGATCACCGGCGACAACGCGCTGCACTACCTGCAGAAGCTCGACGCCAAGCTGAACGAAGCCGCCGCCGCGCTCAAGGCCCAGCCTTCGGAACTGGTGCCGCGCATCGGCCAGGTGCAGGAGCAGGTCCGCGCGCTGGAAAAGGAGCTGGAGCGCCTGAAGAGCAAGCTGGCGTCCTCGCAGGGCGACGAACTGGCCGCGCAGGCGGTCGACGTCAAGGGCCTCAAGGTGCTGGCCGCCCAGCTCGACGGCGCCGATGTGAAGACGCTGCGCGAGACCATGGACAAGCTCAAGGACAAGCTACAGAGCGCGGCCATCGTGCTGGCGGCCGTGGCCGACGGCAAGGTCAGCCTGATCGCCGGCGTGACGGCGGATGCCACGGGCAAGGTCAAGGCCGGCGAGCTGGTCAACTTTGTCGCCCAGCAGGTCGGCGGCAAGGGCGGTGGCCGTCCGGACATGGCGCAGGCTGGCGGCACCGAGCCGGCCAATCTGCCGCAGGCGCTGTCTGGCGTGGCGGAGTGGGTGTCGGCGAAGGTTTGAGGTTTTCCGGCACTGAAGAAAGGGCGCTTCGGCGCCCTTTTTCATTGGCCTCGGCCCGCTGCAGCCGCTATTCCACGATCCGATAGATCTCCCATCGCGCTGTCCCGGAAACCACGTGAGGCTCGAGTTCCTTGCCCCACGCTGCATGCTCGGGGATGGTGGCCAGCTTGGCCCAAGCCCGTTCCAGTTCGCCGAGATCGGCGATTTCCCAGTCATGCACGACGGTAGCCTCGCGCGCGCCGATCGAGCCGGTCAGCATCCGGCCCGTGGTCATGCCGATCTGCGGCGCGATCTCGCGCGCCCAGCGTTGCAGCCGTTCGATGACTTCCTGCTTGTGGCCGAAACGGGCATCGATTTGCCATCTGGCGATCATCATGATGTTCTCCTTGTCGTGCCTGGCGCGCACACTGGTCGGGCACTATTCACCCTGGGACGAACCCGCACGCAAGGTCGCGAACAGGTCTATCGGCAGGGGGAATACGATGGTGGAACTCTTGTCTCCCGCGATCTGCGTCAGCGTCTGCATATAGCGCAGCTGCATCGCCTGAGGCTGCCGAGCCAGCATCTGCGCGGCTTCCAGCAGTTTTTCCGAAGCCTGCAGTTCGCCCTCGGCATGGATCACCTTGGCGCGCCGTTCGCGCTCGGCCTCGGCCTGCCGCGCAATCGCGCGGATCATGGTTTCGTTCAGGTCGACGTGCTTGATCTCGACGTTGGACACCTTGATGCCCCAGCCGTCAGTCTGCGCGTCCAGCGCCTGCTGGATGTCGAGGTTGAGCTTCTCGCGCTCGGCCAGCATTTCATCCAGCTCATGCTTGCCCAGCACCGAGCGCAGCGTGGTCTGCGCGAGCTGGCTGGTGGCCTCGAGGAAGTTCGCCACCTGGATGATGGCGCGTTCGGGGTCCACCACGCGGAAGTAGACCACCGCGTTGACCTTCACGGAAACGTTGTCGCGCGAGATCACGTCCTGCGGCGGCACGTCCATCACCACGGTGCGCAGGTCCACCCTGACCATCTGCTGCACGGCGGGAATCAGCAGCACCAGTCCCGGGCCCTTGACCCGCCAGAAGCGCCCGAGCATGAACACCACGCCGCGCTCGTATTCGCGCAGCACGCGGAACGACATGATCACCAGCAATGCCAGCAGGAAGATCACACCGCCGAAGCTGAATCCGTAGGCCATGGTCAGGCTCCCTTCTCTGGCGTCGGTTGGGATGGGGGCGCCGCAGCCTGCGGGGCGCTGCCGGCGGCGATCACGTCAAGCGTCAGGCCGTGCCGTGCGGTGACAAGCACCGGCGTGCCGCGCGCCAGCGGGCTGGCGCTGCGCACGCGCCAGTTCTCGCCGCGCACCTGGGCCCAGCCTTCCTCATTCAGGTCGTCCAGCACTTCACCACGGCTGCCGACCAGCGTGTCGGCGCCGCTGACCACGGGCCGCCTGCGCGCGCGCAGCAGGATCGCGGACATGCCGAATACAAAGACCGCGGACATGGCGGAAAGCGCCGCGACCATCGGCAGCGGCACGCCGAAACCCGGCACGTCGGTGTCGATCAGCATTACCGCGCCGAAGGCAAAGGCGACGATGCCGCCTACGCCCAGCGCGCCGAAGGTGGGCAGGAACAGCTCCGCCACCATGCAGCCGATGCCCAGCGCCACCAGCGCCAGCCCGGCGTAGTTGACGGGCAGCATGTGCAGCGCGAACGCCGCGACCAGCAGGCAGATCGCGCCGGCGATGCCGGGCACTACCATGCCCGGCGTGGAGAACTCGAAGATCAGCCCGTAGATGCCGATCATCATCAGCATCAGCGCGACGCTCGGCTCGGTGATGACGGCCAGGAAGCGGCTGCGCCAGTCGGGTTCCAGCGTCACGACCGTGGCGTGACCGGTCTGCAGCACGCGCTCGGCGCCGGCGGCCGTCACGTGCTTGCCGTTGAGCTTGCGCAGCAGGTCCGGCAGGTCGGTGGCGACAATGTCGACCACCCGCTGCTCTGCGGCTTCGCTTGCGGACAGGCTGACGGCTTCGCGCACCGCGCGCTCGGCCCATTCGGCATTGCGGCCGCGCAACTGCGCCAGGCCGCGGATGTAGGCCGAGGCATCGTGCATCTGCTTGCGTGTCATGGTGTCCTGCGCGGCCGGCTCGCTCGCGGGCGCAGAGGCCGGAATGGCCTCGGGCTTCTGTGGCCCGCCGATGCCGATCTGCACGGGACTGGCAGCGCCCAGGTTGGTGCCGGGCGCCATGGCGGCGATATGGCTGGCGTAGAGGATGTAGGTACCGGCGCTCGCGGCGCGCGCGCCACCCGGGAAGACATAGCTGGCCACCGGCACGGGCGAGGCCAGGATGGCCTGGATGATCTCGCGCATCGACAGGTCGAGCCCGCCGGGCGTGTCCATTTCCAGCACCACGAGCTGGGCACCGCCTTCGCGCGCGCGCGTCATGCCGCGCATCACGAAGCCAGCGCTGGCCGGGCCGATGGCGCCCTTGAGCGGGATCACGTACACGGAGCCGACGCCTGCCCCTGCGGCAGCCGGCGCAGACGTGGCGGGGGCGGCTGCCAGCACCGCGAGCGCGAAGCCGGCCAGCAGCAATCCGATATAGAGCCAGGGGTGCGCGAGGCGCGCAATGGCGAATCTCATCGCAAAGGGCGTGGCACAGGGAGTGCCGTGGTGGCGCCACTTTCAGTGTAGGCGACCGGGCACATCCTGCACGTCCCGGTCGGCCTGCGAGGCTCAGGCTGCGGCGGGCAGGGGCGGGTTGCTGGCCGGAGCGCCGGGCGCCGGCAGGGCCTGGACAAGCGCGTCCAGCGCGGCGCTGGCCATGGCCGGATGCCAGGCCAGCAACGTGCGCACGCGGCCGGCCTCGCCCAGGCCATGCACGCTGATGGCGGGCAGGTCGCGGTACAGGCCAAGCACCGAGCGCGGCACGATGGCGGCGCCGATGCCGGCCGCCGCGCATGCGACGATGGTGTGGTAGGAGTTCAGCTCCAGCACGCGCGGCGGCGCAGCACCGCCCGCCGCGTGCCAGGCCTCGAGCCGCGCGCGGTAATTGCAGCCCGGCTCGAAACCCAGCAGCGTGGACGTTTCCAGGTCCGCGGCGCTGCGGATCGGGCGGTGGCCGGCGCGCGCAATCACGACCAGTTCTTCCTCGAATGCAGGCCGGGATGCCAGCGCCGGGTTGCCAAGCGGCTCGGCCACGAAGGCGCAGTCGGCCTCGAAGCGCTCCAGTGCCTCCAGCGCCTGGCGCGTCGCCAGCGTGACCAGTTCAAGCTGCACGTCAGGCCACGCCTGGTGGTAAGCGGCCAGCATGGCAGGCAACCGGCTGGCGGCAGTGCTTTCCATCGACGCAATGCGCAGGCGCCCATGAGGACGCGACGGCAGCACCGCATGGCGTGCCTCTTCCGCCAGGCGCAGCATGCGGCACGCATAGTCGAACAGCGTCTGTCCGGCCGGCGTCAGCACCATGCGCTTGCCGTCGCGCAGGAACAGCTCGACCCCGAGCGATTCCTCCAACTGGCGGATGCGCGTGGTCACGTTGGATTGCACACGGTGCAGGCGTTCGGCGGCGCGTGTGACGCCACCTGCCTCCACCACCGTGCGGAAGATCTCGAGTGCGGCTAAGTCCATGGTGGCTCCAGGCGGGAGGTTTCGCTTTTCATCTCATGAAAAGATTAAAAGCATCTTGATAATTCATTTTTGAAGATGGTCGTCACGGCGTAGGATAGGTGAATCCAGGCAGGTTTGCCACCGCTGCGACACGGAGGAACGACGACATGCCGTACGTGAACTTCAAGACCTGCTGCTTCGGCGGCGAAACCACCATGGAGCGCCGCAAGGCGGTCAGGTGATGTCTGCTTCAACAACTGGCACGGCGGCGACCGACATGGCGCGGCGCGAACCGGGCGCGTGGGCGATTGCGCTCGCAGGGCTGGCTTCGCTGGCCGTGGTCATGGGAGTCGGCCGCTTCGCCTTCACGCCGCTGATGCCAATGATGCTTCACGATGGCCTGGTCAGCCTGCACGAAGGCGGCTGGTTGGCCACGCTGAACTACATCGGTTATTTCGTCGGCGCCGCCGTCTGCCTGTTCATCCGCCCGGATCCGGCGCGCATGATCCGGCTCGGGCTGGTGGCCACGGTCTTGCTGACGCTGGGCATGGCACTGCCGGGCGGCATGCTGGCCTGGTCGCTGTGGCGCACCGCCGCGGGCGTGGCGAGCGGGCTGGTGCTGGTCTATACCTCGGGCTGGTGCATGCAGCGGCTCGCCGACCTGGGACAGCCGGCACTGGGCGGGCTAATCTTCTGCGGGCCGGGCATCGGCATCGTGGTCACGGGCGTTTCCGCCTTTGCCATGGTCGGTGCGGGCTGGCATGCGGTAGCAGGGTGGGTCGCCTTCACGGTCATGGGCGCCGTGCTGGTGCTGGCGGTCTGGCGCGTGTTCGCCACTGACGGGGGTACGGTGCGAGCGGCCGCAACGCGGCCTGAAAGCGAGCCTGCCCATGGCGCCCGGTTGGACGGCGAGGCCTGGGCCCTGACGCTGGCCTACGGCCTGGCGGGATTCGGCTACATCATCACGGCGACGTTCCTGCCTGTGATTGCCCGGCAGGCGATGCCAGGTTCCGTCTGGGCCGACCTGTTCTGGCCGGTCTTCGGTGTCGGCGTGTCGATCGGCGCCTTTGCGGCGACGCGCGTCGGCATAGCTCACGACAACCGCCGCTTGCTCGCGTGGTCCTACGCCATGCAGGCGCTGGGTGTCGCGATCGCCGTGGTCTTCCCGACCGTCGCCGGGTTTGCCGTCAGCAGCCTGCTGGCGGGCCTGCCGTTCACCGCGCTGGTGTCGTTCGCGATGCGCGAGGCGCGCCGGCTGTGGGGCCCGCAGGCGCCGCGCCTGATGGGCCTGATGACGGCGTCCTATGGCCTGGGCCAGATTGCCGGCCCGCCGCTGGCCACGGCACTCGTTGCGCGTTCAGGTGGCTTTGCCAGTTCGCTGGCGTGCGCCGCGGCCGCGCTGCTCGCCGGTGCCGTGATGTTCGTCTGGATGCGCCACGCATGGCCCATGCAGGTAACGCGGCAGACTGCGCTACAGTAACGCCTTCGCCGCCCTTTTGCGGACCCCAGATTCACCAAGCCGGGACCAACGCCGGCACCACGAACACCGGGCGGCGCTGGAGCGACCCCCATGTCTTTCTCATTGCAGCCGGCGCGCGCCGCCGGCGCACCCAGCCCAGTCACGCCGGAAGAGCAGCGCGTCCGCGTGGACCTGGCCGCTGCTTACCGCTTGTCCGCCCTGCAGGGCTGGGATGACCTGATCTATACCCACATCTCGGCCACGGTGCCCGGCGAGCCCGGTCATTTCCTGATCAATCCGTTCGGCTTCGCCTTCGAGGAAATCCGCGCATCGGATCTGGTCAAGATCAATGGCCGCGGCGAGGTGCTTGGCGAGACCGTCCATCCCGTCAACGTCACCGGCTTCGCGCTGCACGCCGCGGTGCATGCGGCACGTGCGGACGCCATGTGCGTCATGCACCTGCACAACACCGCCGGCATTGCCGTATCCGCGCAGGCGGAAGGGCTGCTGCCGCTGTCCCAGCATGCCATGCGCTTCCACGGCCGCATGGCATACCACGACTATGAGGGCCTGGCGTTCACGCCCGCCGAGGGCGCGCGGCTGACAGCTTCACTGGGCCAGCAGCAGACCATGCTGCTGCGCAACCACGGCACGCTGACCGTGGGCCGCACGGTCGCCGAAGCCTATGTGCTGATGGCGACGCTGATCAAGGCCTGCGAAATCCAGATCGGTGCGCAGGCCGGCGGCCGGCTGGTGCGGCCCGCGCCGGGCGTCGCCGACAAGGCATCCGGGCAGCTCTACGACAACGGCGCCGTCGAAGGCACCCTGGAGTGGCCGGCGCTGCTGCGCAAACTCGATAGAATCGATCCCTCGTACCGGGACTGAACGCCCCCGGTTTCCCCCGATACGCAGATACAGGCAAAGCCAACACAAGGAGTCATAGATGCCGACTTTCCACGTAGAGATGTTTGAAGGCCGCACCGTCGAGCAGAAGCGCAAGTTCGTCGAGGAAGTGACGCGCGTGACCTGCGAGACGCTGGGCTGCACCGCTTCGGCCGTCGACATCATCATCACCGACGTCAAGCGCGAGAACTGGGCCACCGGCGGCGAGCTGTGGGCTGACAAGACGTAATCGCGCCAGACCCACACCGCCAGACCCGCAGATGACCATGCAGCATTTCGCCTCGGACAACTACGCCGGCTTTTGCCCGGAATCCCTGAAGTACTTCCTGGAGGCCAACGGCACCGGGCATGAGCAGGCCTATGGCGACGATTCGTGGACGCAGAAGGTTTGCGACCGGATCCGCGACCTGTTCCAGACCGATTGCGAAGTGTTCTTCGTCTTCAACGGCACTGCCGCCAACTCCCTGGCGCTGTCGGCGCTGTGCCAGTCGTACCACTCGGTCATCTGCCACGAGCTGGCGCATATCGAGACCGACGAGTGCGGCGGGCCGGAGTTCTTCTCCAACGGCTCGAAGCTGCTGACCGCGCCGGGCGAGAACGGCAAGCTCACGCCCGACGCGGTCGAGGCGCTGGTGACGCGGCGCTCGGACATCCACTATCCGAAGCCCAAGGTGGTGTCGCTGACGCAGTCCACCGAGGTCGGCACGGTCTATACGGTCGAAGAGGTCCGCGCGATCGCCGCGATCGCCAAGCGCCGCCAGCTTCGCGTGCATATGGACGGCGCGCGTTTTGCCAACGCGGTGGCCTCGCTCGGCGTGCATCCGTCCGAGATCACATGGCGTGCCGGCGTGGATGTACTGTGCTTCGGCGGCACCAAGAACGGCTTGCCGGTGGGCGAGGCGGTGGTCTTCTTCGACCGCCGCCTGGCCGAGGACTTTGCCTACCGCGTCAAGCAGGCCGGCCAGCTCGCATCGAAGATGCGTTTCATCTCGGCGCCGTGGCTGGGGCTGCTGGAGAACGATGTCTGGTTGTCCAATGCGCGTCACGCCAATGCCATGGCGCAACTGCTGCAGTCGCGCATCGCCGGCATTCCCGGTGTGCGCATCATGTTCCCGACCGAGTCCAACGCCGTGTTCGCCGAGCTGCCGTTGCCGGCGATCGAGGCGCTGCGCGCAAAAGGCTGGCGCTTCTACACGTTTATCGGTGCCGGCGGCTGCCGCTTCATGTGCGCGTGGGACCTGCAGCCGGAGACCGTCGAGGCCCTCGCGGCCGATATGCGCGCGGCCTGCGGCGCCTGCTGAAATGCGCGGGCAGGCGTAAGATACCGGCCGGTAGCAGAACATAACGAGACACCGAGGAGCCCCTGATGCAATACCGATTCTGCCCGCAATGCGGCGCGCCGCTCGAGGTGCTGCCGCTGTCGGGGCGCGAACGCCACGCCTGCGTCCAGCCGGAATGCGGCTTCGTGCACTGGAACAACCCGCTGCCGGTGCTGGCCGCGGTGGTCGAGTACGAAGGCAAGCTGCTGCTGGCGCGCAACGCAGCCTGGCCGCAGAAGATGTTCGCGCTGGTCACCGGTTTCCTCGAGCGTGACGAGACACCGGAACTCGGGGTGGCGCGCGAGCTGAAGGAAGAAACCAACCTCGATACCGAGGCCGTGTCGCTGATCGGCGTCTATGAGTTCATGCGCAAGAACGAGCTCATCATTGCCTACCACGTGAAGGCGTACGGCGACATCGCGCTGTCCGAGGAGCTGGCCGAATACAAGCTGGTGGCGCCCGAGGACATGCGCATCTGGTCGGCCGGCACGGGCTTCGCGGTGGCCGACTGGCTGCAGTCGCGCGGCTACCCGGTGCGCTTCTTCGACCGCCAGACCGGCGAGGACATCCCCGACCCGCGTCGGCCGAGTGACTTCAGCGTCCTGAGCGCTTCGCTACAATACCGGGTCTGAAGACTGATAAGAGCAAGGAAGAGAGGAATGGAGTTCCAGAAAGAAGTCGATGCGCGCGGCCTGAACTGCCCGCTGCCGATCCTGCGTACCAAGAAGGCTCTGGCCGACATGGCCAGCGGCGAAGTGCTCAAGGTGCTGGCCACCGACCCGGGCGCCACGCGCGATTTCCAGGCCTTTGCCAAGCAGACTGGCAACGAGCTGCTGTCGCACCAGGAAGTCGACAAGGTGTTCGTGTTCTACATGCGCCGCCGTTGAACGCCGCGGTCAGGCGTCCAGACAACAGAAGAGCCGCCCTCGGGCGGCTCTTCTTATTGGTACGGGTCGAGTTGCAGGTCAGGCTGCCGTGCCGTCGGCCAGGTAGGTGCCGCGGTGTTCCAGGTAGTCGCGGAAGCCGGCACTGACTTCGGGGTGCTTCAGCGCGTACTCGACCGTCGCCTTCAGGTAGCCGAGCTTGCTGCCGCAGTCGTAACGCGTGCCCTGGTAGCGGTAGGCCAGCACCTGTTCCTGCCCCAGCAGCGACTGGATCGCGTCGGTGAGCTGGAACTCGCCGCCGGCGCCCGGCTTCAGCTCGCGCAGGTGGTCGAAGATGCGCGGGGTCAGGATGTAGCGGCCGACCACGCCCAGGTTGGACGGCGCATCTTCCGGTGCCGGCTTTTCCACGATGCCGGACATCTTGATGACGCCTTCGTCCCATTCGCGGCCATCGACCACGCCATAGGAGCGGCTCTGTTCCGGCGCGATCTCTTCGACGCCCAGCACCGAGCAGTTGTAGTGGTTGTAGAGATCCACCATCTGCTTCATCACCGGCGGGGTGCCGTCGATCAGGTCGTCGGCCAGCATCACCGCGAACGGGCTTTCACCCACCAGCTTGGCGGCGCACAGCACGGCGTGGCCGAGGCCCAGCGCTTCGGGCTGCCGCACGTAGTAGCACTCGACATTGGCCGGCTTGATCGAACGCACCACGTCGAGCAGGGCCTGCTTGTTCTTGGCCTCCAGCTCGACTTCGAGTTCGAAGGCCTTGTCGAAATGATCCTCGATGGCGCGCTTGGAACGGCCGGTGACGAAGATCATCTCGGTAATGCCGGCCGCCATGGCTTCTTCCACCGCGTACTGGATCAGCGGTTTGTCGACCACAGGCAGCATTTCCTTGGGGCTGGCCTTGGTGGCCGGCAGAAAGCGGGTGCCCAGGCCCGCGACCGGGAAGACGGCCTTGGTAACGCGATTTTCCATGTCAGCTATTCCTTCGAATTTGACTCATAACCGTGCCGGATACTCCGGGGGCCGTCTGTCGGGTTCTGTCCGACGCGAGGCGGACGGAACCCGACGTACCCGCGATACTTAGGCCGGCAGGCGCTGCAGCTGGTCCTGCAGCTTGGCCAGCGTCTGCTCGAAATCGGACAGGCGCTGGGTTTCCTGCGCCACCACGGCGGGCGGCGCCTTGGCGACAAAGCTCTCGTTCGACAGCTTGCCACGACACTTGCCGATCTCGCCGCCGATGCGCTCGATTTCCTTCGACAGGCGCACGCGCTCGGCCGCCACGTCGATCTCGATCTTCAGCAGCAGGTGGTTGCCGCCGACGATGGCCACCGGTGCCCCGGCGCCCTCGGTCTGCAAGGTCGCATCGTCTTCGAAGACGCGCACCTCGGACAGTTTCGCCAGCGCCTGGATATGCGCGCTGGCCTCGCGCAGGAAGGCGTTGTCGCCATGCGCATAGAGCGGAATGCGCTGGGCCGGCGAAATATTCATTTCGCCGCGCAGGTTGCGGCACGCGTCCACCATGGCCTTGAGCTGCGCCACCCATTGCTCGGCGGCCTCGTCGATCTTGGCCATGGCCGGCAGCGGGTAGGCCTGCTGCGCGATGCTTTCGCTGCCATCGCCCTTGGCGCGGCCGGCCAGCGGCGCAACCTTCTGCCACAGTTCTTCCGTGATGAACGGGATGATCGGGTGCGCCAGGCGCAGCACCGTTTCCAGCACGCGCAGCAGCGTGCGGCGCGTGGCGCGCTGCTGGGCTTCGGTGCCGGTCTGGATCTGCACCTTGGCCAGTTCCAGGTACCAGTCGCAGTACTCGTCCCAGACGAACTTGTAGATCGAGCTGGCGATATTGTCGAAGCGGTACTCGGCAAAGCCCTTCTCGACATCGGCTTCCACGCGCTGCAGCAGCGACACGATCCAGCGGTCGGCCTGCGAGAAGTGCAGGTAGCCGTCCGGGCCGCAGTCGTTGTTGCACGGGCCCATGCCGCAGTCATGGCCCTCGGCGTTCATCAGCACGAAGCGCGTGGCGTTCCACAGCTTGTTGCAGAAGTTGCGGTAGCCCTCGCAGCGGCCGGTGTCGAAGTTGACGTTGCGGCCCAGCGTCGCCAGCGAAGCGAACGTGAAGCGCAGCGCATCGGCGCCGAAAGCGGGAATGCCCTCGGGGAATTCCTTCTTCGTCTTCTTCTCGATCTTGGGCGCATCCTTCGGACGGCGCAGGCCGGTGGTGCGCTTCTGCAGCAGCGTGTCGAGGTCGATGCCGTCGATCAGGTCCACCGGGTCCAGCGTGTTGCCCTCGGACTTGCTCATCTTCTTGCCTTCCGAGTCGCGCACCAGGCCGTGCACGTACACGGTATGGAAGGGCACCTGGCCGGTGAAGTGCTTGGTCATCATGACCATGCGCGCCACCCAGAAGAAGATGATGTCGTAGCCGGTCACCAGGACCGACGACGGCAGGAAGTGCTTGAGTTCAGGCGTCTCTGCGGGCCAGCCCAGCGAGGAGAACGGCACCAGTGCCGACGAGAACCACGTGTCGAGCACGTCTTCCTCGCGGCGCAGCGCGCCGGTGCTGCCGGCGGCCTTCGCCTTGGCCAGCGCTTCCTCTTCGGTGCGGGCGACGAAGCAGTTGCCGGCGTCGTCGTACCAGGCCGGGATCTGGTGGCCCCACCAGAGCTGGCGCGAGATGCACCAGTCCTGGATATTGGCCAGCCACTGGTTGTAGGTGCTGTTCCAGTTCTCCGGCACCAGCTTGATCTCGCCGCTCTGCACGGCGTCGAGCGCGACCTCGGCGATCGAGCGGCCCGGGTAGAACGTGCCTTCCGGTGCCGGCTTGCTCATGGCGACGAACCACTGGTCGGTCAGCATCGGCTCGATCGCGCTGCCGGTGCGCTCGCTGCGCGGCGTCATCAGCTTGTGCTTCTTGACCTCGGCCAGCAGTCCCTGGGCATCCAGGTCCATCACGATCTGCTTGCGGGCCTCGAAACGGTCCAGGCCGGCATAGGCGGCCGGGGCGTCGGCGACGATCTTCGCGTCGAGCGTGAGGATCGACAGCTGCGGCAGGTTGTGGCGCTGGCCGACGGCGTAGTCATTGAAGTCATGGCCCGGCGTCACCTTGACCACACCCGTGCCGAACTCGCGGTCGACGTATTCGTCGGCGATCACGGGGATCTGACGGCCGGTCAGCGGCAGGTGCACCGACTTGCCGATCAGGTGCGCATAGCGCTCGTCTTCCGGGTGGACCATCACGGCCACGTCGCCGAGCATGGTTTCCGGACGCGTGGTGGCCACGGTCAGGTGCGTGAGGCCGGTCTTGGTATCGGCTTCCACCAGTGGGTAGCGGATGTGCCACAGCGAGCCTTCTTCCTCGACGTTCTCGACCTCCAGGTCCGACACGGCGGTGCCCAGCACCGGGTCCCAGTTGACCAGGCGCTTGCCGCGGTAGATCAGGCCCTGCTCATGCAGGCGCACGAACACCTCGGTGACCGCCTTCGACATGTCCGGCGACATCGTGAAGTACTCGCGGGTCCAGTCGATCGACGCGCCCATGCGGCGCACCTGGCGGGTGATGGTCGAACCCGACTCTTCCTTCCAGGCCCAGACTTTCTCGGTGAACTTCTCGCGGCCCAGGTCGTGGCGCGACACGCCTTGCGCTTCGAGCTGGCGCTCCACCACGATCTGCGTGGCAATGCCCGCGTGGTCCGTGCCCGGCACCCACAGCGTGTTCGCGCCCAGCATGCGCGCATGGCGGGTCAGGCCGTCCATGATGGTCTGGTTGAAGGCATGGCCCATATGCAGCGTGCCGGTCACATTGGGCGGCGGCAACTGGATGGCGAAATCAGGCCTGGCCGGGTCGAACGTCGGCTGGGCAATGCCGCGCTTCTCCCACTCGGGGCCCCATTTCGCCTCGATGGCGGCGGGTTCGAAGCTCTTGGCAAGGGATTGGTCTTGGGCGGTCATGCTGGGATGTCGATGTTTGGGCGTCGGGGCTGTTGCAGGCGGGGTGCGCTGGCCTGCGCCTGGCGTGGCATTTATTGCACTGTGCCAGTAAAACCTCAAATTATACGGAACGTGGGGGAGGGGGAGGAAATCGTTCGCCTCGGGGGGTGGGGGGTCGGTATAATTTGAGGTTTGTTTAGGTTTGGTTTTTTGGGTTTGGGTTTGACGGGTGTTGTCGCTCTTGGCAGGCGCTGCTGTTTCGCCGGCGTAGCCGGCGAGTCACTTTTGTCTCGCGACAAAAGTAACCAAAAACGCGTTTTCGTGGTCGACGAACGGCCCGGGTGGTGAAGACGGTACAGGGCATAGCCAGACTGCCTGCCGCGTAGATGACCAGGATAGACGCTCCAGATGAGCGAACCCGGATTACTTGGTGGCCCCTCCTAACCACGCCATCGGTGGGACGCCTACGGCTGCGCTGCGCGCGGCTCGGTGAGAAAACCGAAAAGGCGAAGGGGAGAAGCACCGGCACCAGCGCCGTTGATGTCGTCCCACATGCCGACTAATGAGCCGCGTAGCAGCCGAAGGCGATGACGCGATATCACTCGCAGTAGGGTCCACGGACAGTTTCGGGGCTCGTTCAATCAGCGCTCTAATCCTGCCCACGGACTTGCACCACGGGGCAGGCAGCCAGGCAGACTCTGAAGCCCATACCCGTACAACATCCTCAGCACACTACGATCAATATTCGCCCGCTAGGGCAAGTAAACGCGCTTTTTGGTTACTCTTTGTCGCTCGGACAAAAAGTGACTCGCCGGCTACGCCGGCGAAACAGCGGCGCCTGCCAAGCACAATAAGCCAAGATCCTTAATGTCCGACCTGCTCGCCAACCTAAACGCCGAACAACTCGCCGCCGTCACCCTGCCTGACGAGCCGGCCCTGATCCTGGCCGGCGCGGGCAGCGGCAAGACGCGCGTGCTGACCACCCGCATTGCCTGGCTGATCCAGAACGGACGGGTATCCCCGGCGGGCATCCTGGCGGTGACCTTCACCAACAAGGCCGCCAAGGAAATGCAGACGCGCCTGTCGTCGATGCTGCCGATCAACACGCGCGGCATGTGGATCGGCACCTTCCATGGCCTGTGCAACCGCATGCTGCGCGCGCATTTCCGCGATGCCGGCTTGCCGCAGACCTTTGCCATCCTCGATACCCAGGACCAGCTTTCGGCGATCAAGCGGCTGCTGAAGGCGCTCAATGTCGACGACGAGAAGTACCCGGCCAAGAATCTCCAGTACTTCATCAACAACGCCAAGGAGCAGGGCCTGCGTCCGGCCGACGTGGAGGCCAACGACGACTTCAACCGCCGCTTCGTCGACCTGTACGCCGCCTACGACGAGCAGTGCCAGCGCGAGGGCGTGGTGGACTTTGCCGAGCTGCTGCTGCGCTGCTACGAGCTGCTGCGCTACAACGACGCCATCCGCCAGCATTACCAGCACCGCTTCCGCCATGTGCTGGTGGACGAGTTCCAGGACACCAACGTGCTGCAGTACCAGTGGCTCAAGCTGCTGGCCGGCTATGGCACGCAGAACCCGGCCGCGGTGTTCGCCGTGGGCGACGACGACCAGAGCATCTACGCGTTCCGCGGCGCGAACGTCGGCAATATGCGCGACTTCGAGCATGAGTTCCGCGTGCGCAAGCTGATCAAGCTCGAGCAGAACTACCGCTCGCACGGCCATATCCTCGATTCGGCCAACCACCTGATCTCGCACAACGCGCGCCGCCTGGGCAAGAACCTGCGCACCGATGCCGGCCACGGCGAGCCGGTGCGCGTGTTCCAGGCCGGCTCGGACGGGCAGGAGGCGTCGTGGATGATCGAGGAGATCCGCGACCAGATCGCACAGGGCATGAGCCGCTCGGAGATTGCGATCCTGTACCGCAGCAATGCGCAGTCGCGCGTGATCGAACACGCGCTGTTCTCGGCCGGCATCGCCTACCGCGTGTACGGCGGCCTGCGCTTCTTCGAGCGCGCCGAAATCAAGCACGCGCTGGCCTACCTGCAACTGCTGGAGAACCCGCGCAACGATGCCGCCTTCGGCCGCGTGGTGAACTTCCCGGCGCGCGGCATCGGCGCGCGCTCGCTGGAGCAATTGCAGGATGCCGCGCGCCAGTACAACTGCTCGCTGGCCGAAGCCGTGGCCTATGTGCCGGGCGCGGCGGGCAGCAAGCTGGCGGCGTTCGTCCGGCTGATCGAGCAGATGCGCGCCGAAACGCGCCGCATGACGCTGGCCGAGGTGGTCGAGCATGTGACCAACGCCAGCGGCCTGATCACGCATTACCGCGGCGAAAAGGAAGGCCAGGACCGCATCGAGAACTTGCAGGAACTGGTGACCGCGGCGCAGGCCTTTGTCGTGGAAGAGGGCTATGGGCTGGAAGCACTGGCCGCGGTGATCCCGGTCGGCTTCGAGTCGCGCGCCGCGCAGGCCGTGTCGCAGCTTGCCGACGGCGACCAGGCCCAGCAGGTGCTGGACCCGGAAGCGCTGCCGGTGGTGATGACGCCGCTGGTGGCGTTCCTCACGCACGCCTCGCTGGAGGCCGGCGACAATCAGGCCCAGGCCGGCCAGGACGCGGTGCAGATGATGACCGTGCACGCTGCCAAGGGCCTGGAGTTCAACGTGGTGTTCATCACCGGGCTGGAAGAGGGGCTGTTCCCGCACGAGAACAGCGCCATGGAACTGGACGGGCTCGAGGAAGAGCGCCGCCTGATGTACGTGGCGATCACGCGTGCGCGCGAGCGGCTCTACCTGTCCTTTGCGCAAAGCCGCGTGCTGCATGGCCAGATGCGCTACCACGTGCGCTCGCGCTTCTTCGAGGAACTGCCCGAGGAAGCGCTGAAATGGCTCACGCCGCAGCAGCAGAGCTACGGCGGCGTCCGCCGGCAGGAGCGCGACAGCGCGTGGGGCCGCGACTGGTTCCGCAAGCCGGAGGATGTCCCGTATTCCGGCAACAAGCCTACCGGCGGCATGGACACCGGCAACGGCTATGCCGATGCCAAGCGCGAGGCCGGCACGGGTTTCCGCGTCGGCCAGCAGGTGTTCCACAACAAGTTCGGTGAAGGCGTGATCAAGGCGCTGGAAGGAGAGGGCGCGGATGCCCGCGCCCAGATCGAGTTCAAGCGCCACGGCGCCAAGTGGCTGGCGCTGGCAGTGGCGAAGCTCGATCCGATCAACTGAGCGGGTCCGACTTCGCGTGACGCATCAGGGGAAGGCCGGCCGGACTTCGGCGGTCTTTTCCTCGGGCGTGTCCACGGTTTTCAGCGGGTTGATGAACAGCGAAGCCACCGCGCCCACGCCTAGCAACGCCGCCGAGATCATGAAGGGCAGGTTGTAGCTGCCCGTGGCCTCGATCAGGTAGCCGAACACCACCGGCGAGATCATGCCGGCCAGCCCGAAGCCCGTGTTCATCATGCCGCCCGCGGTGCCGGCGTACTTGCCGGCAATGTCGAGCGGCAGGCTCCACAGCACGGCGTTGGTCAGCTCCAGGAAGAAGAACGACAGCGACAGCAGGATCACCGCGTTCACGGCGTCGGCCGCGTAGGTCATCGGCACGATGAACATCAGCGAGCCGGCCAGGCCCGCGAACAGGATCGCGCCGCGCGCCAGGCGCAGGTTGCCGGTGCGCTTGTAGATGCGGTCCGACAGCACGCCGCCGAGCGTGTCGCCGACCACGCCCGCCATCAGCGGCAGCGCCGTGAACAGTGCGAGCTGCTTCAGGTCGAAGCCGCGCGCTTCTTTCAGGTATGACGGCAGCCAGGTCAGGTAGACCCACAGCGACCAGCCGTAGCAGAAGTCCACGAACGTCACCAGCCACATGCGCCGGAACAGGCGCCGCCACGGCGTGGCCGCCTTGGCCGAACGCTGGCATTCGCCGCGCCGGTAGCCGATCTCCTGCAGCTCCTGCGGCGTCACGCGCCTGTGCTCGTCAGGTGAGTCCTTGAACACGCCGGCGTAGAGCAGGGTCCAGCCGAGGCTGACCGCGCCGAGTACGATAAACGCCTCGCGCCAGCCGGCGGTGGCCACGATGGCCAGCACGATCGGCGGCGTGATCGCGCCGCCGAGCCGTGCAAAGCTGTGCGTGATGCCCTGCGCGAAGCCACGCTCGGCTACCGGCATCCAGTACGTGAACGCGCGCGTCGCAGTCGGGAATGCGCCGCCTTCGCCGATGCCCAGCACGAAGCGCAGCACCACCAGCATCATCACGCTGCCGGCGAAGCCGGTCAGCACGGTGGCCACGCCCCAGATCAGGGACAGCACGATCAGCACTTTCTTGGGCCCGAACTTGTCGGAGAGCCAGCCGCCGAGGATCTGCATGGCGGCATACGGATAAGCAAAGGCGGAGAACACCAGGCCGAGCTGCGAAGACGTCAATCCCATCTCTTCGCGGATCAGCGGGGCGGCGACCGAGATGTTGACGCGGTCGATATAGGCGATGAAATACATCAGGCACATGACGCCGAGGATCATATGCCGGGTCTTGATGCGTTGCTTCATACCACCTCCTGTGCGCGGCTGGCGCGCGTGGCGTTGACGGGGCGGCCGCCCGGCGCATGGTCCATCGCCATGCGCATGCGGCCGGCCAGGGCACGGCGTCAGCCGTGCTGCCCCGTCCTTGAGCAATCTGCTGTCTGTCGGGTTACCGGATAAGTCTTGTCTCCTGTTCCGGTGCGAGGGCGGTCGATGGTCTCCTTGGCGATGGTTGCGGACCGGTACGCCGCAACGCGGCTGTCCCGGGGAATCGGGAATCCAGGCGTTCAGGCGGGGTCGAGCAGCTTGAGCCGCTGCACTTTTCCTGACGGGCCGCGCGGCAGCTCGGCAATGAAGCGGAACTCCTTCGGCGTCTTGTAGCGGCCCAGTTCGCGCAGGCAGTGCGCGCGCAGTGACGCGTCATCGCAGGGAGCGGCATCTCGCATGACGACGAAGGCGACGATCTCCTGCCCATAGGCCGGGTCGGGCACGCCGACCGCTGCCGCTTCAAGCACCGCGGGGTGCCGCAGCAGCGCCTCGTCGATCTCGCGCGGGGCGATGTTTTCGCCGCCCTTGATGATCAGTTCCTTGGCGCGCCCGGTGATGTAGAAGTAGCCGTCGACATCGCGGTAGCCGAGATCGCCCGTGCGCAGCCAGCCGTCGTGCGTAAAGGCGTCGCGCGTGATCTCGGGCGCCTTGTAGTAGCCCGCCATCACGTTCTCGCCCTGCAGCACGATCTCGCCGATCTGCCCGTCGGGCAGTGCCGTGCCGTCACGCGCGAGCACGCGCGCACGCGTTCCGGAGGGCCGGCCGATGCTGCCAATGCGCCGTTGTTCCGGATCCAGTGGATTGCTGAAGGCGGGCGCGGCGGTCTCGGTCATGCCCATGGTCTCGATCACGCCGATGCCGAAGCGATCCTCGAATGCACGGTGGTGCTCGGGCGGCAGCGCGGCCGACGCCGAGCGGCAGAAGCGGACGCCTTGCGGCGCCTTGCCGTCCGGATCATTGAGCAGGTAGGCGATGATGGTCGGCACCACGTTGAGCCAGGTGCAGCCGTGGCGCGTGATGTCGCTCCAGAACGAGCTTGCCGAGAAACGCGTCGGCATCACGACCGATCCGCCGTGGACCAGTGGCGCGATCGCGGTCACGACGAGACCGTTGATGTGATAGAGCGGCAGCGTGGCCAGCACCCGGTCGCCCGGGCCAAGCGCATGCTCGCGGCTAACGTTGGCGCCGTTGGTGGCCAGGTTGTGGTGCGTGAGCAGTACGCCCTTGGGCGTGCCTGTCGTGCCCGAGGTGTACATCAGCAGCGCGGGTGCATGCGGCTCCGGGGGCGGCAGTGCGCATGCATGCTTTCTCACGGCGGGCAGCGCCGGGAGGTCCGTGGCATCGGGGCCGGTGACCACCACCGGCACATCGAGGCCGCCTTCGCGCAATGCCTCGCGGATCGCGGCTTCGCCGCCGGGCCACGTGAAGACGAGCCGCGTGTCCGAATGCGACAGGATGTAGCGCAGCTGCGCCGGCTGGCACAGCAGGTTGATCGGATTGACGACGAGCCCGCACGCCATGGTGCCGAGCAGCAGGCGCGCGGTCTGTTCGCCGTTGGGCAGGTAGACCGACACCGTCTGTCCGCTTTCCAGGCCCGCAGCCGCATAGCGTTCGCCAAGTATGTCAGCGTCGGTGGCGAGCGCGCCGAACGTGAGTGCATGGCCGCTGTCGGGCGCCAGCAGGTAGGGCCGGTCGGGCCATTGCGCGGCACGCGCGGCCATCAGCGTGGCCAGGCTCTCGAAGGCTTGGGGTTCCACGCGCGCATTCATTTGCCGACCCTCGCAAAGTAGTCGCCGAGCAGTTCGGCTTCATCGGGCACGCACTCGGCGATGGGCACCGCAATGCGCGTGATGTTCAGGTACTGGCGCCAGCCGAGGTTGTCGGAGAAGTTGTTGCCGCCCCACGTGCCGCAACCCATCGACAGCGAGAACGGCAGGCCGTTGTCGAAATTCCCGCCCGTGGCGAAGCAGTGCGCCTGGTTGACGATCACGCGCGCCACGGGCAGTTCCATGCCGAGCTGGAGCGCCTGGCGAGGGTTGGCCGTATGCAGGCTGACGGAGTGGCCGGCGCCCATGTAGTCATAGAGGCGCGACACGCATTCGACCGCAGCCGGAAGATCGGCGGCGCGGTACAGCGTCAGCACCGGCGAGAGCTTTTCGCCGGAAAACGGGAAGTCGCCGCCCACGCCGGTTTCCTCGACCAGCAGCATGGTCGGTTGCTGGTCGCGCACGCGTTCGAGCCCGGCAAGCTCGGCAATGCGCCGTGCGCTCTGGCCGGTGGCCTGTCCGGCCAGCTTGCCGTCTTGCCACATCAGCGCCTGCAGCCGCGCCTTCTCCGTCGACGTGAGCAGCACGCCGCCCACCGCGGCCAGCGCCTTGAGCATGGGTTTGTAGACGGCGTCGAGCACGACCAGGCTGTTCTCCGAGGAACAGCTCGTGGCGTTGTCGAAGGTCTTGGAGCGCACGATCTTCGCGGCGGCGTCGTCCAGCGCCGCGCTGCTGTCGATGATCGACGCCACATTGCCGGCGCCGACGCCGAACGCCGGCGTACCGCTGGTGTAGGCCATGCGCACATTGGCCTGCGAGCCCGTGGCGACCACCAGGTCGGCCTGCCGCATCAGTTCCGCCGTGGCCGCCTTCGAGACCGGCGTGGGCAGCATCTGCACGAGGTCGGCGGGCAGGCCGGCGCGCGCGAACTCGGCGTGGATGAACGACAGCAGCAGCTCGCACGTGCCCTGGCCCTTCGGCGATGGCGCGACGATCACGCTGTTGCCGCACTTGAGCGCGTTGAGGATCTTGTTGGCCGGCGTCGCCGCCGGGTTGGTGGAAGGCGTGATCGCCGCCACCACGCCTACGGGACGCGCGATCTCGGTGATGCCGGTCTCCGGATCCTGGGAGATCACTCCCGCCGTCTTGCGGCCGTGCAGGTCGCGCAACAGCCCGAGCGTCTTGCGGTAGTTCTTGCGGATCTTGTCCTCGACATTGCCGAGCCCGGTGTCGGCCACGGCGCATTGCGCAAGCTGCCGGTTGCGCGCGGGCTCCATGATGGCCCACGCGGCCGCGGCCACGGCTGTGTCGATGGTGGCCTGGTCGGCCCGCGCGAACTTGCGCTGCGCGTGCCTGGCCCGCGCCACGATCGCGGCGACGGTCTGCGCCGTCTGGTCGGGGCCGGAAGGTGCCCCTTGGGGCAAATCGGGATTGTTGGACTGCCGGTGACGCAGTATTTGCATACTCATGGATCGACTCCGCGGTTTGGACGGCGGGGTCGCGCGGCTTGTCGCGTGGCTCGCTACGCGGCGAATGGCGCTGGCCCCGGATCGAATCTAGTGAAGCCGGCGGGGCAGCTCGTCCCAATTTGTGCGCTTTTGCGGGCGCCGCAGGGAGGCGAATTGCGGAACGCAGTTTTCGGGACGTCAGGGCGTCCCGGAATCCTATAAATTGAATCCATGAGCAATCACTCGAACGCCGCCGCGGTGCGCGCCTTCCGCATTCTCGAGATACTGTCGACGGCAGAGGGGCCGCTGTCGCTGGCGGCGATCGTGCAGGAGATCGGGCTGCCGAAGCAGACCGTGCACCGACTGCTCAAGCAGCTCGAAAGCACGTGGCTGGTGTCGCGCACCGCCGGCAGCCGGTACTACGAGTGCTCGTCACGTGTGCGGCAGTTCGCGGTCAATGTGCTGATGCAGGCCGGGCCGGCGGCCGCGCGCCACGCGATCCTGCAGCAGCTCGTCGACAAGGTCGGCGAAACCTGCAACCTGACCATGCTGTCCGGCGACGATGTGGTCTATCTCGATCGCGTGGAAACGCAATGGCCGCTGCGGATGCACCTGCAGCCGGGGTCGCGCGTGCCCTTGCATTGCTCGGCCAGCGGCAAGCTGCTGCTGGCGTTCCTGCCCTGCGCGCAGCGCGAGAGGCTGATTGCCAGCCTGCCGCTGCGGGCGCAGTCGGCGAACACCATCACGGATATCGACGTACTGCGCTCAGAGCTCGCGGAGACCCGCCGTCGCCGGCTGGGCGTCAATAACCAGGAAAACCTGCAGGGGATGATCGCCGTGGCGGTGCCGGTCATGCTCAACCGCAATCGGGCTTGCGCCGCGATTGCCGTGCAGGCGCCGCTGGCGCGGATGTCTATGGAGCGGTTGTATGAATTCGTGCCGGATCTGAGAGGGGCGGCGGAGCAGATGGGGAGGACGTTTTGTGAGTGAGGGGGCGGGGGCGTTATTCGGTGCCCGCCAGGCATGAGACCCCCCAAAATCACTCACATAGAACGCTTCCCATCTCCCGGGCCGCCCTCTCCAACACGGGTGCCGCCCGCATCAATGCCTCGAGCGGCTTGCGCGCCGTAGGCGCATGGCACGCGATCGCCGCGACGACACGCCCCGAGCCGTCGCCGCCGCCGGCGGCTGCCGGCTCCCGCACTGGCACGGCCACCGCACACATCCCCCGCACGAACTCCTCGTTATCCACGCCAATTCCGCGTGAGCGCACGCGCTCGAGCTCGGCTTCGAGCAGCAAGGGGTCGGAGATCGTCCGCGGTGTGTTGGCCGTAAGAGGCAGGTACTTGAGCGTCCGCTGTTGCTCCAGCCGGTTCATCGCCGACAGGAACAGCTTCCCGCTCGCCGTGCAATGCAACGGTACATGCACGCCAGGCGAGAGCTGCAGCCGCAGCGGTTCATGGGTTTCCACCCGCTCGATATAGAGCACCTGGTCGCCATGCAGTGCCGTGAGGTTGCAGGTCTCGCCAAGCGCGGCGACCACGGAGCCAAGGATGGCGCGGCATTCGCGCAGCACCGGCGGGCTCTTGAGCGTCTGCAGCGCCAGCCCTACGGCGCGCGGGCCGGGAACGAAGCCGCGCTCGGGCGGCAACTGGGTGACAAAGCCGGCGCGTTCCATGGCGCCGAGCAGCCGCATCAGCGTGGCCTTCGGCACGCGCAGGCGCTGGGTGAGCTGCGACAGCGTCTGGGGGTGCTGCGCACACGCCAGGCTTTCCAGCACCACCAGCACGCGCAGCGCGCGGGCCTCGTCGTCTGCGGGTTCTCCCTCTGCTGCACTGCACTTCTGAAACGGAAATGCCACGTTCTGTTTCATTTCGGGCGCCCTCTGTCGATTTCACTTTCCCAGTCGCGGTTGTCCGTCAAAACTCCAGAAATCGGAACAAGACGTTTCATTATAAGAGCGCCGCTGGCCGCGTCCAGCCGGTGAAACCAGGAGACAGCGACTATGTCGCAGAGCGTTGACTACATCGTCGTGGGTGCCGGCTCGGCCGGCTGCGTGCTTGCCAACCGGCTCAGCGAGGACGGCAAGCACACAGTCTGCCTGCTGGAGGCAGGGCCGCCCGACAGCTATCCGTGGATCCACATCCCGATCGGCTATGGCAAGACAATGTTCCACAAGGAGGTGAACTGGGGCTTCTACACCGATCCGGACCCCAATATGCTCGACCGGCGCATCTACTGGCCCCGGGGCCGCACGCTCGGCGGCAGCAGCGCCATCAATGGACTGATCTATGTGCGCGGCCAGCGCGAGGACTACGACCGCTGGGAGGCCCAGGGCAATCCGGGATGGAGTTGGGACGACTGCCTGCCGTACTTCCGCAAGCTCGAGAATAACGACCGTGGCGCGGGGCCGACGCGCGGCACCGAAGGGCCACTCAATGCAACCTCGATCGACCGGCCGCATCCGCTGGTGGATGCATTTATCGGCGCCGGGCAGGCGCTCGGGGTACCGCGCAAGGTTGACTTCAACAGCGGTGACCAGGAGGGCGTGGGCTACTACCAACTGACCACGCGCAAGGGCTGGCGTTGCTCGACGGCGGTGGCGTACCTGCGGCCGGCACGTTCGCGGCCGAACCTGCGCGTCGAGACGGGCGCGCATACCACCGCCATCCTGTTTGAAGGCAAGCGCGCCGTGGGCGTGCGCTACGTGAAGGACGGCCAGCCGTTCATCGTGCGTGCCACGCGCGAGGTGGTGCTGTGCGCGGGCGCGCTGCAGTCGCCGCAACTGCTGCAGTTGTCCGGCGTCGGGCCGGCGCCGCTGTTGCAAGAGATGGGCATCCCCGTGGTGCACGCGTTGCCGGGCGTCGGCGAGAACCTGCAGGACCATCTGCAGATCCGGCTGATCTATGAAGTGGCGCGGCCCATCACGACCAACGACCAGTTGCGCTCGCTATGGGGCAAGGCGCGCATGGGGCTGGAATGGCTGCTGCGCCGCAGGGGGCCGCTGGCGGTCGGCATCAACCAGGGCGCCATGTTCTGCCGCGTGCTGCCGCAGGAGAGCGCCACGCCGGATACGCAGTTCCACTTCGCCACCCTGTCCGCGGACATGGCGGGTGGCAGCGTCCATCCGTTTTCGGGCTGCACCTATTCGGTGTGCCAGTTGCGGCCCGAGTCGCGCGGCGCGGTGCGCATCCGCTCGACCGATCCGTTCGAGGCGCCGTCGATCCAGCCCAATTACCTGTCGACCGACCTGGATCGCCGCAGTGCCATCGCTGCCGTCAGGTTCGCGCGCAAGGTCGCGCAGACCGAGCCGATGCGCGCCCTGATGAAGCGCGAGTTCCGCCCCGGCGACGACGTGCGCACCGATGACGAAATCCTGCACTTCTGCCGCGAGTACGGCGCCACGATCTTCCATCCGTCAGGCACGGCAAAGATGGGACCGGGCAGCGATCCGCAGGCGGTGGTGGATGCGCGGCTGCGCGTGCATGGCGTGGCGGGCCTGCGCGTGGTTGATTGCTCGGTGATGCCGACACTGGTGTCGGGCAACACCAACGTGCCCGTCGTGATGATGGCCGAACGCGCGGCGGACTTCATTCGGGAAGACGCGCAGAAGGAGCGGACCAGTGCAACCGTGGCGGGTATCGCGCCGGTGGCGCTGGCTGCATGAACAGGACAACAGGCAGCACATCAGGGGCCATGTCCCACCTCGCGTATGGATAGCTTTTTCCGGCACCCGCCATGCCCTGTTGCCTGGCGGGTGCCGGTTGGCAGTACCACCCGGCGCACACAACAAACATACAGCCGCCGTCCGCACGACAAAAGGAGACAAGCATGACAGGTACCAACGAACGCGCCGTCCGCAAGGTCGTGGCGGCGTCATTGATCGGCGCCACCATTGAGTGGTATGACTTCTTCCTCTACGGCGTTGTCGCCGGCATCGTCTTCAACAAGCTCTACTTTCCAGCAAGCGATCCGCTGGTCGCCACCATGCTGGCCTACACCACGTTCGCCGTTGGCTTCGTCACGCGCCCGCTCGGCGGCGTGATCTTCGGCCACTTCGGTGACCGCATCGGGCGCAAGAGCATGCTGGTGATCACGCTGATGATCATGGGTGTCTCGACGTTCCTGATCGGGCTGGTGCCGACTTACGACAGCATCGGCATCTGGGCGCCGGTCCTGCTGTTGCTGCTACGCGTGCTGCAGGGCATCGGCCTGGGTGGCGAATGGGGTGGGGCGGTGCTGATGGCCTACGAGTACGCGCCCCCGGGCCGGAAGGGCTTCTATGCCTCGCTGCCGCAGATCGGCCTGTCGATCGGCCTGTGCCTGGCATCGGGCGTGGTGGCGCTACTGTCGCTGACGCTGACCGATGCGCAGTTCCTGGCCTGGGGCTGGCGCGTGGCCTTCCTGGTCTCGGCGGCGATGGTGTTCGTCGGCATGTATATCCGCCTGAACGTCAAGGAAACGCCGGAGTTCGCCGCAGTCAAGCAGCGCAATGCCGAGACCCGTATTCCGTTCGTCGACATGATCCAGCGCTATCCCGGCAACATCCTCAAGGGCATGGGCGCGCGCTACATCGACGGCGTGTTCTTCAATATCTTCGGGGTGTTCTCGATCGGCTACCTGACCCAGACCCTGCAGCTTTCGCGCACGCAGGCACTGATCGGCGTGATGGCGGCGGCGATCGTGATGTGCGTGTTCATCCCGTTCTTCGGCAGCCTGTCCGATCGCATCGGCCGCACGCGCGTGTACTTCTGGGGGTCGCTGCTGACCGCGTTTTCCTCGTTCCCGGCGTTCTGGCTCATGCTCAACAGCGGGCACAGCACGCTGCTGGTGTGGGTGTCGATCGTGGTGCCGTTCGGCATTCTCTATGCCGCGGTGTACGGTCCGGAAGCGGCGCTGTTCTGCGAGCTGTTCGACGCGAAGGTCCGCTACACGGGGATCTCGTTCGTCTACCAGTTCTCGGGCATCTTCGCCTCGGGGATCACGCCGATCATTGCGACGGCGCTGCTCAAGACCGGCGGGGGCCAGCCGTGGCAGATCTGCGCCTACGTGGCTTTCGCGGGGGTGGTGTCGGCGTTGTCGGCGGCCTGGATCGGCCGGGATGCGCGTGTTGGCGCGTCGCGCCAGCAGGACGGGGTGTTGACGACCTGGCCGTGAGGCAAGGGGGCTTGTTGTCAATTGCATAAGGCCGGCGTTGCGCCGGCCTTTGTCGTGGCAGCTCAGGTCGGCGTAGCCTCTTCCGCAGGGACGATATTGAAGCAGCCGCGGTAGGTCGCATAGAACGAGCAGTACAGGATGGCGAGCATCAGCAGCGAATACGGCGTGACCAGGAACGACAGCACGGTCTCGGCGCCGAACGCGCTGAAGAGGGTTTCCAGGAAGAACGGGATCGCCACCAGCAGCACGGCAAACAGCAGCACGTAGGTGAAGAAGGCTCCGCGGTTGCGCCAGCACGCGGTCCAGCTGAAGAACATCGCCTTGACGGGGGGCACGCCATGCCAGGCGGCGAGCAGCGGGGCGAACCAGAACATCATGGCGATCGGCGTGTAGAGCAGCGCGCCGATCAGCAGTGCGTAGTAGAGCTGACGCACGGCCTCGGCCGTCAGCGTCTCTTCCTTCAGCAGGATCGGCAGCAGCGCGCTCATGTCCACCAGCGCGCCCGCGATCAGGCTCAGCAAGAACACCAGCGCGGCATAGATCCCGCCCAGCACCAGCAGGTTGCGCGTGGCTTCCTTGCCGTTGGTGCGGAATCCGGCTAGCAGCACGGTGGGCAGCACGCGCTTGTTCTGGATGACTTCGCGGCAGGCCGTCATGATGCCGACCGACAGGCCGGGCGTCACTACCAGCAGCGCGATGATGCCGATCAGCGGCACCACGATGGCCAGTTGCGCCGCGATCAGGTAGATGAACAGCAGCATCAGGAACGCAAGCGGATTCTTGCGGAACAGCCAGATGCCCTGGCGGAACCAGACGTAGCCTTCCTTGGCGGGGACTTCCAGTAGTTGCATACCAGTCAGATCCAGGCGAGCGCGGCGGCGTCGGCCGTCATGGCAAGGCGCCGGCGCAGGATGCGTTCGAAATGGGTCGGGTCATGCGGCTGGAGCATGTCGGCTTCGCGCGGAAGGTAGAAATCCCACAGGCGCGATACCCAGAAGCGCAGCGCGCCCGCGCGCAGCATGTCGCGCCAGTGCGCGGCTTCGGTGGCGGTGAGCGGCCGAACCGCATGATAGGCCCGCACCAGTGCCTGTGCCCGGACATTGTCCAGCTCGCCGGTGGCCAGATCGATGCACCAGTCGTTGACGGTCACGGCCAGGTCGAACAGCCACTTGTCGTTGCCGGCGAAATAGAAATCGAAGAAACCGCCGAGGCGGTGGTGACCCTTGCCGTCTTCCTCGAACAGCGCGTTGTCGCGGAACAGGTCGCAGTGACACGGGCCGCCCTGCATGGCCGCATAGTCGGCGCTGCCAAAGAAGGCCGCCTGGTGCGCGATTTCCTGCTGCAGCAACGTGCGTTGCTGCGCGTCGAGGAACGGCACGATCTCCGCCTCGGTCTGTTGCCACCACGGCAGGCTGCGCAGGTTGGGCTGGCTGCGCGGATAGTCCTGGCCGGCCACGTGCATGCGCGCGAGCATGTCGCCGACCTGCGCGCAGTGCTCGGCATCAGGCTTGAGCTGGGACGCGCCCGGCAGGCGCGTGACGATGGTCGCGGGCTTGCCCTTGAGCGCGCGCAGGATCTCGCCGTCGCGCGCCGGGATCGGCGCGGGCACGGTGATGCCGCGCGCGGCCAGGTGCGCCATCAGGTGCAGGTAATAGGGCAGCTGGTCGAACGTGAGCCGCTCGAAGATGGTCAGCACGTACTCGTGCGTGCGGCCATCCTGCTCCGTGGTCAGAAAGAAGTTGCTGTTCTCGATGCCGGAGGCGATGCCGCGCAATGCGCGGACTTCGCCAAGGTCGTAGTCAAGCAGCCAGCGGGCGATCTCGTCCTGCGAGACCGTGGTGAATACGGCCATACTTGTCGTGTGATGCGAAACGGAAAGCGGCGGCACACAGGTGCCGCCGCCGCGGCAAGACTGCCGGAGGACCGACGCGGCCCGGGTTCGCCCGGGCCGTGGGTAGTCGGAATCAGAACGTCAGATTGACCGAAGGCACGCGATTGACGTCATGCTCGCGGATCTTGGGCGAGCTGTCCTCCGGCTTGCTCATCTGGTACTTGGTGCCGAACCCGGACTTGACCTGGATATCGGTGGCGCGGCCCTTGTCGCGGTATTCGCGCACCTGCGTGCCATCGCGCTCGTTGAGCTGGAAGCTCGGCTGGCGCGGCTGGTTGATCTGCGTCTGGGCGGCCGGCGCGATCGGCTGGCTGTTGATCCGGTTCAGTTCCTGCTGCGTCAGGGCGTTGCTTTCCTCGGCGGGCTGCGCCAGGGCTACGCCGGGCAACACCAGCGCCAGCACCGCGGCGGCCAGGGCCAGGCGCGGTGTCCGGGAGGTGGCTGCCGCTGTGCTTGCAGGCTCGGCGGACCGGAGTGAGGGGGAGTTCATCAGGGGGCTCCTGTGTCGCAAAGCGGTCGATACGGCACGCTGTGCGGCGGAATGCGGCGTTGGCTCGGGCGTTGGCTCGGCGTTGGCTGCTTCCCGGCGGCGCCGGGATTGGCAAGCTGATAGCTCCTATTCTAGCAATTCCTGCCGTGAACGGGCCGCTGCCGTGGCCTGTGGGGCACCCCGGCAACGCCGCAACGGGGGCCTATGCGCCAGTGACGCCGGCCTCCCTTGCGCCCGGTTTAGTCTTACAGGTAGAACATTTCTTCCTTGGGCGGAATCGGCTTGTCGCCGCCGCGCTGCTCGTAGTACTCATAGACCGCTTCCAGCACTTCATGCGGCTCGTCGACGATCTTCATCAGGTCGAGGTCGTGCTCGGCAATCAGGCCCATCGGCAGCAGCGTGAAGCGGAACCAGTCCAGCAGGCCCTTCCAGAAGCGGCTGCCGAACATCACCACGGGCACGGAACGGGACTTGCCGGTCTGTACCAGCGTCAGCACCTCGGCGAGTTCATCGAGCGTGCCGAAACCGCCCGGCATGACGATGAAGGCATCGGAGTTCTTGACGAAGGTGACCTTGCGCGTGAAGAAATGGCGGAACCGCATGGCAATGTCCTGGTACGGATTGCCCTGCTGTTCGTGCGGCAGTTCGATATTCAGGCCGACGCTGGCCGACTTGCCGGCGTGCGCGCCCTTGTTGGCCGCTTCCATGATGCCGGGGCCGCCGCCGGAGATCACCGCAAAGCCGGCATCCGAGAACAGCCGCGCGATTTCGATGGTGCGCTGGTAGTAAGGCGAGTCCTCGCGCAGGCGCGCGCTGCCGTAGATCGAGACCGCCGGCCGGATCTCCGACAGGTACTCGGTGGCCTCGATGAACTCTGCCATAATCGTGAACATTTGCCACGAGGCGCGCGCCTTCTTCGCGGTTGCGCGGTCTTCGTCGGCCAGCGCACGCAGGCTGGGAATCATCTTGCGCGGATTGGCACGCGACGCGGCGCCATCCGCGGCCGGCTGCGCGGGGTTGCCAGCGGCGGCGGCATCGGCCGCGCGGGCGACCGCAGCCGCGTGTTCGGAAGCAGCTTCCGGCGGGGGTTGTACGGTATCGCCGGAGATATCGGAAACATCCGGGTCGGCAAGGGGGGCGGTCGAAGCACCGCCTGCTGCAGCACCAGTCAATTTAGAGTCCATGGGAATGTCGGATAGTCCAAAAACACTCTTGCTCGTCGATGGATCGAGCTATTTGTATCGCGCTTATCACGCGCTGCCGGACCTGAGGAATGGTGAGGGTCTGCCCACAGGGGCAATCTACGGCATGATCAACATGCTGCGCAAGCTGCGCAACGATTACCCGGCAGAGTATAGCGCCTGCGTGTTCGACGCCAAGGGCAAGACCTTCCGCGACGAACTGTATCCGGCGTACAAGGAGCACCGTCCGTCGATGCCGGAAGACCTGGCGCGCCAGATCGAGCCGATCCATGAAGCCGTGCGTGCGCTGGGCTGGCCCATCGTCGTGGTGGAAGGCGTCGAGGCCGACGACGTGATCGGCACCCTGGCCAGGCAGGCCGGCGAGCAGGGCGTGCGCACGGTGGTGTCCACCGGCGACAAGGACCTCGCGCAGCTCGTCAATGACCACGTCACGCTGGTCAATACCATGAGCGGCGAAGTGCTCGACCCGCCCGGCGTGAACAACAAGTTCGGCGTGCCGCCCGAGCGCATCGTCGACTATTTGTCGCTGATCGGCGACGCGGTCGACAACGTGCCCGGCGTGCCCAAGGTGGGACCCAAGACCGCGGTGAAATGGCTGACCGAACATGGCACGCTTGACGCCATCATGGCCAACGCCGACAGCATCAAGGGCGTGGTTGGCGAGAACCTGCGCAATACGCTCGACTGGCTGCCGAAGGCGCGCGAGCTGGTCACGGTCAAGACCGACTGCGACCTCGCCGATGCCGTGGCGGACTTCCATGCGCTCAGGGAAGTCGGCGAGGACAAGGAGAAGCTGGTGGCCTTCTTCTCGCGCTATGGCTTCAAGACCTGGCTGCGCGAGCTGACCGGCGAAAGCCTGCCCGATGCGCGCGCGCAGGCACGCGCCCGCGCCGCAGCCGCGCCCGCGCAGGGCGGCCTGTTCGATGCGCCGGCCACGCCTTCGGCGTCGGCCACTGAAGTGGCACAGGCGCAGGACGATACCGCGCCGAGCGAGATCCGCTACGAGATGGTGATCACCGACGCCGGCTTCGAAGCGTGGATGCAGCGCATCGAAAGCGCGCCGCTGACGGCGATCGACACCGAGACCACCTCGCTCGATCCGATGCGGGCGCAACTGGTCGGCATCTCGCTGTCCGTGGAGCCGGGCGAGGCCTGCTATATCCCGGTGGGACACCGCGGCCCGGATGTCGCCGGGATGGACAATCACGGCCAGCTTTCGCGCGATGCGGTGCTGGCGCGCATGCGTGCCTGGCTCGAGGACGAGAGCAAGCCCAAGCTCGGCCAGAACATCAAGTACGACATGCACGTATTTGCCAACCACGGCGTGACCTTGCGCGGCATCGCGCAGGACACCATGCTCGAGAGCTACGTGCTGGCCTCGCACCGCAACCACGGCATGGACAGCCTGGCCGAGCGCCTGCTGAACCTGAAGACCATCACCTACGAGGAGGTCTGCGGCAAGGGCGCGAGCCAGATCGGCTTCGACCAGATCGACCTCGCGCGCGCGACCGAGTACGCGGCCGAGGACGCCGACGTGACGCTGCGCCTGCACCGCAAGATGTTCCCCGAGGTGCAGGCCGCGCCGGGCCTGCGCCACGTGTACGACGAGATCGAGATCCCGGTGTCGGTGGTGCTGCAGAAGATCGAACGCAACGGCGTGCTGATCGATGCCGAGCGGCTCGCTGCGCAGAGCGCCGACCTGGGCCAGCGCATGCTCGCGCTCGAGCAGGCCGCGTACGACGCGGCGGGGCAGCCGTTCAACCTGGGCTCGCCCAAGCAGATCGGCGAGATCCTGTTCAACCAGATGAAGCTGCCGGTGGTCAAGAAGACCGCGAGCGGCGCGCCGTCGACCGACGAAGAGGTGCTGCAGAAGCTGGCCGAGGACTATCCGCTGCCCAAGCTGCTGCTCGACTACCGCGGCCTGGCCAAGCTCAAGTCCACCTATACGGACAAGCTGCCGAAGATGGTCAACCCGCACACCGGCCGCGTGCATACCAGCTACGGGCAGGCGACCGCGGTGACAGGCCGGCTGGCGTCGACGGACCCGAACCTGCAGAACATCCCCGTGCGCACGGAGGAAGGGCGGCGCATCCGCGAAGCGTTCATCGCGCCGCCGGGCAGCGTGATCGTGTCGGCCGACTACTCGCAGATCGAGTTGCGCATCATGGCCCATATCTCGGGCGACGAGAACCTGCTGCGCGCGTTCGCCAATGGCGAGGACATCCACCGCGCCACCGCGGCGGAGATCTTCAGCGTGGAGCGCGAGGCCGTCAGCAGCGAGCAGCGCCGCTATGCCAAGGTGATCAACTTCGGCCTGATCTACGGCATGAGCGCGTTCGGGCTGGCCAGCAACCTTGGCATCGAGCGCGAGGCGGCCAAGCACTATATCGACCGCTACTTCATGCGCTACCCGGGCGTCGCGCAGTATATGGAGGACACGCGCCAGACCGCGCGCGAACAGGGCTACGTCGAGACTGTGTTCGGCCGGCGCCTGTGGCTGCCGGACATCAACGGCGGCAGCGGCCCGCGCCGCCAGGCGGCCGAGCGCGCGGCCATCAACGCGCCCATGCAGGGCACCGCGGCAGACCTGATCAAGTTGTCGATGATCGCGGTGCAGGGCTGGCTGGAGCGCGACCGGTTGCAGACGCGCCAGATCATGCAGGTGCATGATGAACTGGTGCTCGAAGTGCCGCAGGACGAACTGGAAGTGGTCAAGGTCAGGCTGCCCGAACTGATGTGTTCGGTGGCGCAGTTGCGTGTGCCGCTGGTTGCGGAAGTCGGCACCGGCGCGAACTGGGAAGAAGCGCACTGAGCGCGCACTGAGACCGCGTTGCGCACGCAATAGAGATACGGCCGGGAGTACCCGGCCGTATTCATTTGCATGCCCTTGAAGCCGTGGAAATACGACACCCGATGTATCGAATGAAGCGACTGCTGAATCGGTAAATGCCGTCTTGCCTGTTCTGCTGCAATGCAGCAGACTGGGGGCAAATGCCAAATGGCCAGCGTTTCTCAGCAATAAAAGCATCGGGTAGACCATGACAACAGGAGCAGACGGCAGGGCGCATCGCATTATTGTGGTAGGGGGCGGGGCAGGTGGACTGGAGCTGGTGACGCGGCTGGGCGACAAGCTCGGCAAGAAGGGCGTTGCCGAAGTAGTGCTCGTGGACCGCTTGCCCACGCATATCTGGAAACCGCTGCTGCATGAAGTTGCCGCGGGCAGCATGGATCCCAACACACACCAGCTCGAATATGCGGCGCAGGCGCGCTGGCACCACTTCGAGTTCCAGCAGGGCGAGCTGACCGGTATCGATCGCACGCGCAAGACGATCTCGCTTGCCTCGTGCCTGGACCAGGACGGCGCGGAACTGCTGCCGGCGCGGGAACTGGCGTACGACACGCTGGTGCTGGCGATTGGCTGCGTGACGCACTTCTTCGGCGTGCCAGGCGCGGCCGAGCATGCGATCGCGCTCGATACCGTCGCGCAGGCCGAGCGCTTCCGCCGCCGGCTGATCGCGGCCTGCGTGCGCGCGCAGAATGGGCGCGGGCGCGTCGGTGACGACGGCCGGTCGCGCGTGGACGTGGCCATCATCGGCGCCGGCGCGACCGGCGTCGAGCTTTCGGCCGAGCTGCGCAATACCGCGCACGTGCTCAATGCCTACGGCCTGCACCAGCTCGATCCGCGCCGCGATGTGCGCATCCATGTGATCGAGGCTGGGCCGCGCATCCTGCCGGCGCTGTCCGAACGGGTTTCGGCCGAGACCACCAAGCTGCTGCGCAAGCTCGACGTCGACGTCTTCACCAGCGAGCGTGTGACCGAGGTGACGACGGAGGCGGTGCTGACCGCGAGCGGCAAGCGCATCGACGCCGACCTGACCGTGTGGGCGGCGGGCATCACCGCGCCGCCGGTACTGGCCGCGCTGGGCCTGCCCGTCAGCCGGCAGGGCCAGATCCTGGTGCGTCCGACGTTGCAGAGCGAAGGCGATCCAGACATCTTCGCATTCGGCGATTGCGCGAGCTGCCCGTGGCCCGAAAAGCAGGCCGCGGTGCCGCCGCGCGCCCAGGCCGCGCACCAGCAGGCCACCTTCCTGTTCGAGGCGCTGCGCGCGCGGCTGGCCGGCAAGCCGCTGCCGGAATTCGCCTTCAAGGATTTCGGCTCGCTGGTGTCGCTCGGGCATTTCAGCGCGGTCGGCAGCCTGATGGGCGGGCTGATCGGCGGCTCGATGTTTATCGAGGGACTGATGGCGCGCTTCATGTACACCTCGCTCTACCGCATGCACGTGCTGGCGCTGCATGGCGCGGTCGGCATGGGGCTGGATACGGTAACCCACTGGCTGCGCAGCAAGACCAGTCCGCGCGTGAAGCTCCACTGAGGCTCCACTGAAGCTCCACTGAGCGGCCCCCGCGTGAGGGCGGCTGCACGTGACGGCATGTTTGCTTAGAATCGGCGGTTGGCGTCCCGCGGGCCTCCCCTCACGGGCGCCCAACCCGCAACGATCCTGGAGACATGCATGCTGAAACCCGAAGTGGAGAGCCTGGTACCCGGACAGGCGTTCAATCGCCGCGGCTTCGTCAAGACTGCGCTGGGCTCCGCGTTCGCGGCGGCCGCGCTGCCGGCGATGGCACAGGCGATCAAGACCGACTTCGCGGGCCTGACCGCCGGCGAAGTGACGATTCCTTCGGGCGGTTTCAGCATGCCCGCCTACCGCGCCCAGCCCGAGGGCAAGACGAAGCTGCCGGTGGTGCTGGTGGTCAGCGAGATCTTCGGCGTGCATGAGCATATCGCCGACGTCTGCCGCCGCTTCGCCAAGCTCGGCTACCTGGCCATTGCGCCGGAACTGTTTGCGCGCCAGGGCGACCCGCAGAGCTTCGGCACCATCCAGGAACTGCAGGCCAACCTGATTTCCAGAGTGCCGGACGCGCAGGTCATGGGCGACCTGGACGCCGCCACGGCCTGGGCCGGCGCCAACGGCGGCGACCTGTCGCGGCTCGCCATCACGGGCTTCTGCTGGGGCGGCCGCATCACGTGGCTGTACGCCACGCACAATGAGAAGCTCAAGGCCGCCGTGGCCTGGTACGGGCAACTGACCGGCCAGCCCACACCGCTGAAGCCGAAGAACCCGCTGGACCTGGTGGCCGCGCTCGACGCGCCGGTACTCGGCCTGTACGGCGGCAAGGACACCGGCATCACGCAGGACCAGGTGGAGACGATGAGGGCAGCGCTGGCTGTGTCGCCCGATCCGGATGCCAGGGCGTCGAAAATCATCGTCTACCCGGAGTCCGGCCACGCCTTCAATGCCGATTACCGGCCCAGCTACCGCGAGGCGGATGCCAAGGACGGCTGGGCGAAGTGCCTGGACTGGTTGCGCCGGCACGGCGTCGCCTGATCAGGTCCGGCGCGCCCGGGCCGGCCAAGGATTGCAAAATCGGCGCCGGAATACGTACAATGCGGCCTTCCAGTTGTTGCAACATTGTTGCGTTTGCCATCCGCCTGGCGCCGGGCGGATGCGGCACGGCCGCCCCGGGAGCCCATCATCCACTCGACCCTTCTGTATATCCTGCTCGCCGCCACCATTTCCGGCGTGGGCAGCATTTTCGGCGCGGCGCTGCTGTCGCTGACAATGGCCTCGCGCGTGGTCGAGCGCATGGTCAGCTTCTCGGTCGGCGTGCTGCTGGCGACGGCCTTGCTTCACTCGCTTCCGGAGGCATTCGAATCCGGCGCCGATCCTCGGGCACTGTTCGGCACGCTGCTGGCGGGCCTGCTGGGCTTCTTCCTGCTGGAAAAGATCTCGCTGCTTCGCCATTCGCACCACCATGAGGGCGACGGGCACCACCATCACCACGGGCACGACCGCGAGGAGGCCGGCCGCAGCGGCCTGACCATCCTGGTCGGCGACACCTTCCACAACTTTGCCGACGGCATCGTGATCGCGGCGGCCTTCCTGGCCGACCCGCATATTGGCCTCGTCACGGCGCTGGCAATTGCGGCGCACGAAATCCCGCAGGAAGTCGGGGACTTCATCGTGCTGCTCAACGCGGGGTTCTCGAAGTCGCGCGCGTTCGCCTTCAACCTGCTGTCGAGCGTCGCGGCCGTGGCTGGCGGGCTGGTGGGCTACTTCCTGCTCGATCAGATGAGCGGCTGGATCCCGTATGTGCTGGTGATCGCGTCGAGCAGTTTCCTGTACATCGCCGTCAGCGACCTGATGCCGCAGATGCAGCGCAAGCCGCGCTGGCGCGAGTCGGCCATCCAGGTGGTGCTGGTGGCCGCCGGCATCACGGCGATCGTCTTCATCACGAATGGTGTCCACGAGCGCCATGCCCGTGGCGTCCACGGCTACGCCGCGCCGGCGGTGGCGGCCGACTGAGCGTTCAGGGCAGGCTCAACCCGCGACGCCCCTTGCAACGGGGCGGGCCGGATCGGCGCACCATTCGCTCCAGGAGCCCGGATACAGTGCGGCGCCTTCCAGGCCGGCAACTTCCAGCGCGAGCAGGTTGTGGCACGCGGTGACGCCGGAGCCACATTGCATCACGGCGTTTGTCGCCGCATGCTGGCCCAGCACTGCCGCAAACTCGGCGCGCAGTTCGGCCGCTGGCTTGAACTGGCCTTCCGCTGTCAGGTTGTCCTTGAAGAAGCGGTTCGCTGCGCCGGGGATATGTCCGCCAACGGGGTCGAGCGTCTCGTTCTCGCCGCGGAAGCGGTCCGGCGCACGCGCATCCACGACCAGCCGCGTTGGCTGGTCCAGGTTTTCGAGCAGCGCGGCGGCGTCCACGATTGCGACCAGCGGCTCACCGCGCGCCAGATTGCCCGGTGTCTCGGGTTCGGGCGTCGCGCCATGTTCCAGCGGCAGTCCTGCCTTGACCCACGCGAGCTTGCCGCCATCGAGCACGGTCACGGCGGCGTGGCCGATCCAGCGCAGCATCCACCACAGCCGGGCGGCGTACATGCCGCCCTGTGCGTCGTAGGCGACGACTTCGGTGTCGCGGTTCACGCCGAGCGCGCGCAGGCGGGCCGTGAAGGTATCGGGGTCGGGCAGGGGATGGCGGCCGTTGCTGCCGGTCTTCGGTCCCGACAGCTCATTGTCGAGATGCAGGTAGAACGCGCCGGGCAAATGGCCCTGGTGGTAGGCTTCGCGGCCGGCGGCCGGGTTGGCCAGGTCAAAGCTGCAATCGATGACGACGACGTGGCGCGCGGGCGTGGCCTGCAGGGCCTGCAGCGCGGCGACGGAGATCAGCGGGTTTGGCATGGGGCTCCTGAGCGATCGGTGTTCGGGAAAATGCTACACCTCCGGATGTACTTCCGCCTCGGGCGATTTGACCGGGGTGTCCGGCGTCGGCTTGTGTCCGGAATCCTGGCGCGCGCGGGCCAGCGTGGTGGCGATGCCGCTGGCGACGATCAGCCCCATGCCCAGCCACGAGATCCAGTTGAGCCGGTCCGACCAGATCAGCATGCCCCAGATGCTCGCGAACACGATGCCGGCGTACTGCAGGTTGGCGGTCAGCAGCGTATTGCCGCGCTTGTAGGCGCGCGTCATGGCGGTCTGGCCGAGCGTGGCCAGGATGCCGATGGCGACCAGCAGGGCCGCGCCGTGCCAGGTGTGCGCGCTGGGCCCGGAATACAGCATCCAGACCAGGCCGACTGCCAGGCCCACGGCCGAGAAGTAGAAGACGATGCGGTGCTCGGGCTCGCCAAGCTGTCCGAGCTGCCGGACCTCGACATAGGCCAGCGCGGTGAACATGCCGGAAATCAGGCCGACCAGGCCGCCCGTGAGCTGGTCCTTGCCCACCGAGGGCTGCAGCAGGAACAGGACCCCGGCGAACGACATCAGGATGGCCACGATCAGCTTCTTGTCGGCGTTGCCCGCCGTGCCCGCGAGCGCGGCACTGGCACCCAGGATCAGCGCGATCCACACCGGCGACATGTAGTTCAGCGTCATGGCCGTGGCCAGCGGTAGCAGGGTGATCGACGTGAACCACAGCAGCAGCGCGGTCACGCCAAACACGCTGCGCTTGACGTGCGTAAGCATGTGCGGCGTGCGCACCGAGACGCCCTGCGAGGCCATCAGCGCCCACATGATGCCGGCGCCGATCACGCTGCGATAGAAGACGATTTCGCCCGTGGTGTAGAACTCGGATGCCAGCTTGACGCCCACCCCCATCAACGAGAACGAGAAGGCGGCAAACAACATCCAGAGCGATTGCATGGCAAGGGGAGGAGGAGGCGGATCGAATGGCGCGCGAGGGGGGCTTCATGGTGCGGCGGCCCCGCGTCGCGAATCGGGGCGGTGAGGCAGTACAGCCCCACCGGGCAGCCATTGTAGCGTGCGTTGTGGCGCCGCCAACGCAAAACGGACCGCCTGGGCGGTCCGTTCCTGCTGGCCTTGTGCGGTAATCGCCCGCCGTTCGATGCCCCTCAGCCCTGATAGGCCATGGCGCGCCGGTACCATTCATGGAAGTGCTGCATGCCGTCTTCCATCGGCGACTGGTACGGACCGACCTCGCTGGTGCCGCGCCTGAGCAACGCCAGGCGGCCGGCATCCATGCGTTCGGCGATCTCGTCATCCTCGATGCAGGTTTCCATGTAGGCGGCGCGCTCGGCCTCGACGAACTCGCGCTCGAACAGCGTGATTTCCTCGGGATAGTAGAACTCGACCACGTTGCGGGTCTTGCGCGGCCCCATGGGGTGCAGCGTGGAGACCACCAGCACATTGGGGTACCACTCCACCATGATGTTGGGGTAGTACGTCAGCCAGATCGCGCCGTGCTTGGGCAGCACGCCGTTGTTGAAGCGCAGGACCTCGTCGTGCCACTTCTGGTACGTCATGCTGCCGGGCCGCTTCAGGCCGGCGTGCAAGCCCACGGTCTGCACGCTGTGCCACTCGCCGAACTCCCACTTCAGGTCGTCGCACGAGACGAAGCTGCCCAGTCCCGGGTGGAACGGCACGACGTGGTAGTCCTCCAGATAGACCTCGATGAAGGTCTTCCAGTTGTAGTTGCACTCGTGGACCTCGACGTGGTCGAGCATGTAGCCTTCGAAGTTCAGGTCCTCGGCCACGCCCAGCCTGGCCAGGTCGGCGCGCACGTCGCGCTTGCCGTCGAACAGCAGGCCGTTCCAGTTCTGCAGCGGCGAGCGCTTCAGGTGAAGGCAGGGCTGCCGGTCGAAATGTGGCGCGCCGAGCAGTTCGCCCTTCAGGTCGTAGGTCCAGCGGTGCAGCGGGCAGACGATGTTCTTCGAGTTGCCCTTGCCGTTGAGCATGATGGCCTGGCGATGGCGGCAGACGTTGGACATCAGCTCCACGCCAGCCGCATTGCGGACCAGCATGCGGCCCTCGTCCTCCGCCTTGAGCGTGTGGTAGTCGCCTACCTCGGGGACCATCAGTTCGTGGCCGACATAGCCCGGGCCATTCCTGAACAGCAGTTCTAGTTCTTGTTGATACAACGCCTCGTCGAAATAGACATCCACGGGCAGTTGCGTATCAGCCGGCGCCAGTTTGAGCGCGGTGCTGAGATTGGACATTATCCCCACTCCCAGATAACAGGTGAAAGCAGTGAACAACCCAACCATCGAAAAATGAATCGATTTGGGAAACACTTGTCGACCGGCGTTGCGAGCCTGGCAGGGCCTGCGCGGACTGCGGCGACGAGCCGGGGATTGTACCCCACCCCAAAAAGTTAAGGGCCTGATTTTTTTGCCTTTTTAGCGAAAAAGTCGACCCGGGTCGTCATCGGGGTGCCGTACCGGGCGCATTCGGAAAGACGACCCGAGCGCACAAGTCACATTCCGGTCAAGAGGCGCATCCGGGTGATGTATGCGGCCAGGATCGGGGTGGGGCGGGGCCCGCGTTTGGCGTAAAATCCGGGCTTCCCACTGTTCCAGGGCCTGACATGCCAAAAACCACGACCGATCCGGTCCCGACCGACGACACTGCGACAGGCTCCGTGCCGCCCGCTTCGTATGAAGCGGCGATGGCCGAGCTCGAGACGCTGGTGGCGAGCATGGAAAGCGGCGAGTTGCCGCTGGAAGCCTCGCTGGCGGCGTACCGCCGCGGCGCCGAGCTGGTCCGCTATTGCCAGCAGAAGCTCGAGCGGGTGGAGCAGCAGGTCAGGGTACTCGAGGGCGACGTGCTGAAGCCCATGACCGGTGATGCCGGCAACACCAACGGCCTGGAGCAGGAATGACCGATTTTGCAAGCTGGATGCGGGCGCAGGGCGCCCGGACCGAGGCCGCGCTGGACCAGGCGTTGCCAAATGCCGACACCGTGCCGCATACACTGCACGAGGCCATGCGTTATGCTGTGCTCGGCGGCGGCAAGCGCGTGCGGCCGTTGCTGGTGCATGCTGCCGGCGAAGTGACGGGTGCGAGTGCCGAGGCGTGCGACGCCGCGGCCTGCGCGGTGGAGATGATCCACGCCTATTCGCTGGTGCATGATGACATGCCCTGCATGGACGACGACGACCTGCGCCGCGGCCGCCCGACCGTGCACAAGGCCTATGACGAGGCCACCGCGCTGCTCGTGGGCGACGCGCTGCAGACCCAGGCGTTCATCGTGCTGGCCCAGGCGCAGGCGGTGCGGCCCGAGGCGCGGCTGAAGCTGGTGGCCGAACTGGCCGTGGCTTCTGGCTCCGTCGGCATGGCCGGCGGGCAGGCCATCGACCTGCAGAACGTCGGCAAGGCCATGTCGCGCGAGGCGCTCGAAGCCATGCACCGCATGAAGACCGGCGCGCTGCTGCGCGCGAGCGTGCGCATGGGCGCGCTGTGTGGTGAAATCGACGCACATGGCCTGGCCGCGCTGGACCGATACGCCGCGGCCGTGGGATTGGCGTTTCAGGTGGTGGACGATATTCTGGACGTCACCGCCGATACCGCCACGCTGGGCAAGACGGCGGGCAAGGACGCCGCGCACGACAAGCCGACCTATGTCTCGCTGATGGGACTGGAAGCGGCGCGCGCATTGGCGGCCGAGCTGCGCCAGTCCGCGCACGACGCCCTTGCCGGATTCGGCGAGCGGGCGACCCGCCTGGCCGATCTGGCTGACCTGATCGTGCTGCGCACACATTGAACTGACAAGCCGGACAGCAGAAACCGGCGGCCGAACGGACATCATGACCTACGCACTGCTCAAAAAGATTGACGCCCCCGCAGACCTGCGCAAGCTGGACCGGCGCGAATTGCGGACACTGGCCGATGAACTTCGCGCCTATGTGCTGGAGTCGGTCTCGCAGACTGGCGGCCACCTGTCGTCGAACCTCGGCACGGTGGAACTGACCATCGCGCTGCACTACGTCTTCCATACCCCTGACGACCGCGTGGTCTGGGACGTGGGCCATCAGAGTTATCCGCACAAGATCCTGACCGGCCGGCGCGACCGCATGAACACGCTGCGCCAGTTCGGCGGCATCTCGGGCTTCCCGCGCCGCAGCGAAAGCGAGTACGACACCTTCGGCACGGCGCATTCGTCGACCTCGATCTCGGCCGCGCTGGGCATGGCCCTGGGTGCGCGCACGCTTGGCGAGAAGCGTGTGTCGATCGCCGTGATCGGCGACGGGGCAATGACCGCGGGCATGGCCTTCGAGGCCTTGAACAATGCCGGCGTCTACAAGGACCTGCCGCTGCTGGTGGTGCTGAATGACAACGACATGTCGATTTCGCCGCCGGTGGGCGCGCTCAACAAGCACCTGGCGCGGTTGCTGAGCGGCCAGTTCTACGCGGCCACCAAGAAGGGTCTCGAGAAAGTGTTGTCGGTGGCGCCGCCGGTGCTGGAGTTCGCCAAGCGCTTCGAGGAACACGCCAAGGGCATGATGGTGCCGGCGACGCTGTTCGAGGAGTTCGGCTTCAACTACATCGGGCCGATCGACGGCCACGACCTCGATTCGCTGGTGCCGACGCTGCAGAACATCCGCAAGCGCGCGCTCGAAGGCGCGGGTCCGATGTTCCTGCACGTGGTGACCAAGAAGGGCCAGGGCTACAAGCTGGCCGAGGCCGATCCGATCCTCTATCACGGCCCGGGCAAGTTCAACCCGGCCGAAGGCATCCGCCCGGCCGCCAAGCCGGCCCGCAAGACCTATACGCAGGTCTTCGGCGACTGGCTGTGCGACATGGCCGCTGCCGACAAGCGCCTGATCGGCATTACGCCGGCGATGCGCGAAGGCTCGGGCATGGTCGAGTTCGAGAAGCGCTTCCCGGATCGCTACTACGACGTCGGCATCGCCGAGCAGCACGCGGTGACGTTCGCGGGCGGCATGGCCTGCGAGGGCCTGAAGCCGGTCGTGGCGATCTACTCGACGTTCCTGCAGCGCGGCTATGACCAGCTGATCCACGACGTGGCGCTGCAGAACCTGCCGGTGGTGTTCGCGCTGGACCGCGCGGGCCTCGTGGGCGCCGATGGCGCCACGCACGCGGGTGCCTACGATATCGCGTATCTGCGCTGCATCCCCAACATGATGGTGACGACGCCGTCCGACGAGAACGAGTGCCGCCAGTTGCTGACGACCGCGTTCCACCAGGATTGCCCGACCGCCGTGCGCTATCCGCGCGGCGCCGGCCAGGGCGTGGCGATCGAGGCGGCGCTGACGGACGTGCCGGTCGGCAAGGGCGTGATGCGCCGCACCGGCGGCGCGCGCGCGGGCCAGCGCGTGGCGTTCCTGGGCTTCGGCTCGATGGTGCATCCTGCGCTCGGCGCGGCGCAGGCGCTGGACGCATCGGTGGCCGACATGCGCTTCGTCAAGCCGCTCGACGTCGAGCTGGTCAAGCGTCTCGCCAGCGGGCACGACTACCTGGTGACGGTGGAAGAGGGCAGCGTCATGGGTGGCGCCGGCAGCGCCGTGCTCGAGGCGCTGGCCGAAGCGGGCATCGACATCCCGGTGCTGGTGCTGGGCCTGCCCGACCGCTTCATCGATCATGGCGACCCGGCCCTGCTGCTGTCGCAGTGCGGGCTCGATGCCGCTGGAATCGAACGTTCCGTGCGCGAGCGCTTCGGCATTGGCCAGACGCCCGTCGCGATCGCTTCGCGCGTGGCCTGACGCACGCACGGTACGGGTGCGCGATCACCCGTACGACCTGTAAGGGTACGGAGCCGCTTCCGGCGGCTCCGTGTGAATTCCCTTAAACTTCCCATTTTTGTGTTCGCAGCTGCGGGTCGGCATGAGTGTTGCCGGCGCCGTGGTTTCACACTCGTTGCGCGGCATGGATGGACTGCGAAAATGCCGCGACCGTAAGGGCTTGCGCCACCCCCTGGTGCGGTCCTGGAGGAAACCGTAGATGAATGACATCAATCCCGCCTTCGTGATGCCCGACGTCCAGTCGAGCCGTGACACCCGCCAGATCCCCATCCAGCGTGTCGGTGTCAGGGGCGTGCGCTACCCGGTCTCGCTGAAGACGCCGGCCGGCGTGGTCCCGAGCGTGGGCACCTTCAACCTCGACGTGCACCTGCCTGCCGAGGTCAAGGGCACGCATATGTCGCGCTTCGTCGCGCTGCTGGAAGAAGAGCGCGCCCCGCTGGAGCTGGCAAGCTTCCGCGTGCTGCTCGACAAGATGCTGGAAAAGCTGGAAGCCGAGGCGGGCCGCATCGAAGTCACGTTCCCGTACTTCATCAGCAAGATCGCGCCCGTGTCTGGCGTGGAGTCGCTGATGGACTACGAGGTCACGCTGACCGGCGAGATCCGCAACGGCGTGACGCGCGTGTTCCTGAAGGCGCTGGTGCCGGTGACGAGCCTGTGCCCATGCTCGAAGAAGATCTCGCAGTACGGCGCGCACAACCAGCGTTCGCACATCACGATGAACGTGGAGCTTGCCGGCGAGCTGCCGGTGGAAGCGCTGGTGCGCATGGCCGAAGAAGAGGCCTCGTGCGAGCTGTGGGGCCTGCTCAAGCGGCCCGACGAGAAGTTCGTGACCGAGCGCGCCTACGAGAACCCGAAGTTCGTGGAAGACCTGGTGCGCGACATCGCCATGCGGCTCAATGCCGATGAGCGCATCGTCGCCTATGTGCTCGAAGCCGAGAACTTCGAGTCGATCCACAACCACAGCGCCTATGCGGTGATCGAGCGCGACAAGCGGCTGGAGCCGGCGGCGTAAGCCTGTCTCCCGCTCAAACAACAAGGCCACCTTCGCGGTGGCCTTGTTGTTTCCTGTGCCGGCAGGGGGTCAGGCGGCAGGTTGTTCAGGCTGCAGATGGCAGGCGGATATCCGACAGGTCCCAGCGCGGCGTCACGCCATAGCCGTAGTTGCGCTGAGCGAGCTGGGGCGCGGCCTGCAGGCGCATGGCGCCGGCGAAAGCGATCATCGCGCCGTTGTCGGTGCAGAAGGCCAGGTCCGGGTAATAGACGTCGATCTTGCGCTGCTTGCCGAGCTGGTCCAGGCGTTCGCGCAGCTGCCGGTTGGCGCCGACGCCGCCGGCTACCACCAGCCGCTTGTGGCCGGTCTGCTTGAGCGCGGACATGGATTTTGCGGCCAGTACATCGACGATGGCATCGACGAATGCGCGCGCCAGGTTGGCGCGGTCCTGCTCGCAGGTGTTGGCCAGCTTGCGCGTCTGCGTCAGCACGGCGGTCTTGAGCCCGGCAAACGAGAAGTCGAGGTTGCCCGAATGCAGCATCGGCCGCGGCAGCTCGAACGCGCCGGGCACGCCGAACTCGGCCAGGCGCGAGACCTCGGGGCCGCCGGGATAGCCGAGGCCGAGAAGCTTGGCGGTCTTGTCGAAGGCTTCGCCGGCAGCGTCGTCGAGCGTTTCGCCGAGCAGGGCATAGTCGCCGATGCCTTTCACTTCCATCAACTGGGTGTGGCCGCCGGAAACCAGCAGCGCCACGAACGGGAACGGCGGCGGCTCGCGCGTAAGCAGCGGCGACAGCAGGTGGCCTTCGAGATGATGCACGCCGATCATCGGCACGTTCAGCGCGAAGCCCAGCGCATTGGCGACCGAGGCGCCGACCAGCAGCGCACCGGCCAGTCCCGGGCCCTGGGTGAATGCAATCGCGTCGATGTCGGCGCGGGTGCGGCCGGCGTCGCCCAGCACCTGCTGCAGTAGCGGCAGCACGCGGCGGATGTGGTCGCGCGAAGCCAGCTCGGGTACCACGCCGCCGTAATCGCGGTGCATCGCGATCTGCGAATGCAGGGCATGCGCGAGCAGGCCGGCGTCGGTGTCGTAGAGGGCCAGGCCGGTTTCGTCGCAGGAGGATTCGATGCCGAGGACAAGCATGAGGGAACAGGTGCGGCTCTCCGGCCCGGTCGGGATCCGGTGGAAACAGCCGTCAAAACAACGGGTTGCGTGAAACCTAGCAGGGTAGCACACCGGCGGCTGGCGTGCTTTTCGCTACAATCTGCGCTTTCCTGCGTTGGCAGGGTCTGGATTGGCGAGGATTGGGATGAGCGGTTCGGCGGGCTTGCAGGCGGGCCGGTATGACGTGGCGGTGCTGGGCGCGGGAGCGGCCGGCATGATGTGCGCCGCCGTGGCGGGCCAGGGCGGCGCACGCGTGGTGTTGATCGACCATGCCACGCGGCTGGCCGAAAAGATCCGGATTTCCGGCGGCGGCCGCTGCAATTTCACCAATCTGCAGGCGGGGCCGGCCAACTACCTGTCGGCCAATCCTCACTTCTGCCGCTCGGCGCTGGCGCGCTACACGCCGCAGCATTTCCTGGACCTGATGCGGCGCTACCGCATCGACTGGCACGAGAAGCATCGCGGCCAGCTGTTCTGCAACGACAGCGCCGAAGACGTCATCGCCATGCTGCGCGCCGAGTGCGACGCCGGCCATGTGCGCTGGCAGACCGGCTGCAGCGTCGCCGAGATCCGCCGCGAGGGCGACGACTACCTGTTGCTGACCTCGCAGGGTACCGTGCGCGCGGGGGCGATCGTAGTGGCAACCGGCGGCCTGTCGATCCCGAAGATCGGGGCCACCGACTTCGGCTACCGCATTGCCCGCCAGTTCGGCCTGAAGGTCGTGGAAACCCGGCCGGCGCTGGTGCCGCTGACCTTCGACGGCCAGGCCTGGCAACCGTTTGTGCCGCTGGCGGGGGTGTCGCTCGAGGTGGATATCTCTACTGGCTCGGGCAAGACTGCGGGCGCTTTCCGCGAAGACCTGCTGTGGACGCACCGTGGCCTGTCCGGTCCGGCGGTGCTGCAGATATCGAGCTTCTGGCACCCGGGGACGCCCATCAAGATTGACCTGTTCGATGGCGAGGATGCCGGCGGCTGGCTGCTCGAGCAGAAGGCTGGCACCCGCAAGCACCTGGCCAACCTGCTGGCCCAGCGTTTGCCGGCGCGGCTGGCGGACGCCTGGTGCACGGCCGCCGGTGTGGACGGCAGCCTGCCGCTGCATGATATTGCGGACAAGGCGCTGCGTAGGCTGGGGGCGGCGCTGAACGACTGGCGCCTGGTGCCGTCCGGTACGGAAGGCTATCGCAAGGCCGAAGTGACGCTGGGCGGGGTCGATACGCGCGGGCTGTCTTCCACCACCATGATGGCGCGTGAGGTTCAGGGACTCTATTTCATTGGCGAAGTGGTCGATGTGACCGGGTGGCTCGGAGGCTACAATTTCCAGTGGGCCTGGGCTTCGGCCGTCGCGGCCGGACAGGCCGTGGCCGAGGCCGCGCGCAGTGGCCGCGCCGTGGCGTGAATGCGACGCCGGGCGCACGGCGCAGGCGCCTTCGGTCACCAGGTCGTGGTGCTACAATCAACGACTCTGCATAACTGGCTGTAGAAAAGCTGACCGCGCCCGCCCTTGCGCGCAGGCCCGCTGTGGCCAGGCCGCGGCGGGTTTTTGCGTTTCTGGCTTGCCGGCAGCCGCCCGCCAAAACCGTTTCCGGAAGATCACGATGTCCCTCAAAGCCCGAATCAGCGACGACATGAAGGCCGCCATGCGCGCCCGCGAAACCGAGCGCCTCGGCACCATCCGCCTGTTGCAAGCGGCGATCAAACAGCGTGAAGTCGACGAGCGCATCGAGTTGGACGACGCCGCAGTGCTGGCGGTTGTGGACAAAATGCTCAAGCAGCGCAAGGACTCGATCACCCAATTCCAGCAGGCAGGTCGCGACGACCTGGTGCAGAAGGAGCAGGCCGAGGTCGAAGTGCTGAAGGTCTATATGCCGGCCGCGCTGTCCGATGCCGAAGTGGCCGCTGAAGTCCAGCAGGCCGTCGCAGATACCGGTGCCGCCGGCCCGCAGGATATGGGCAAGGTCATGGGCGTGCTCAAGGCCAAGCTGGCTGGCCGTGCCGACATGACCGCCGTGTCTGCGCAGGTCAAGGCCGCCCTTGCCAAGTAAGCGCACGTTTAATTCAGTTATCATGGTTTCGCCGCCTGATCGACGGGATTGGGCGGCGATGCAGATAGTGCGGGCGTAATGTCGTGCCTACACTACAATGATTCGATAGCAGCCGGGAGCACTTCCGGTCACACATTCTTAAAAAGCGGCTGCCCGTCCACGGGCCGGCCATGCCATCAGGACGGTCAGTCGGGTGATTCCGCAATCCTTCATTCAGGACCTGCTCAACCGTGTCGACATTGTCGATGTGGTGGGCAAGTATGTGCAGCTGAAGAAGGGCGGCGCCAATTTCATGGGGCTTTGCCCGTTTCACAACGAGAAGTCCCCGTCTTTCACGGTATCGCCCACCAAGCAGTTCTATCACTGCTTCGGCTGTGGGGCGCACGGCTCAGCCATTGGTTTCCTGATGGAGTATTCCGGGCAGTCCTACCCGGAAGCGGTCCGGGAGCTGGCCCAGTCGGTCGGCATGTCCGTCCCCGAGGAGCGCGATCGCCTGCCGCCGGGCCAGCGCGCCGAGCAGCAGGCACGCTCGGTGGCCTTGTCCGATGCCATGACGCGCGCTACCGATTTCTACCGGCGCCAGCTGCGGGGCGCCCCGCAAGCTATCCAGTATCTGAAAGGACGTGGGCTGACGGGCGAGATCGCGGCCAGTTTCGGCCTTGGCTACGCGCCGGACGACTGGCAGGGCCTGGAGGCCGTGTTTGGCAGCTACCGGGACGACGCGATCGCGGCCCCGCTGGTGGAGTCCGGCCTTCTGATCGAGAGCAGTGAAAAGCGCGATGCGGACGGCAAGCCACGCCGCTACGACCGCTTCCGCGATCGCATCATGTTCCCCATCCGTAATACCAAGGGGGCCGTCATCGGCTTTGGCGGGCGGGTCATGGGGCAGGGCGAGCCCAAGTACCTGAACTCGCCGGAGACGCCGCTGTTCAGCAAGGGCACCGAATTGTACGGGCTGTTTGAGGCCCGTCACGCCATCCGGGAAACCGGCTACGTCCTGGTGGTCGAAGGGTATATGGATGTCGTGGCGCTGGCGCAGCTCGGGTTTGCCAATGCCGTGGCCACGCTGGGCACGGCGTGCACGCCCGTGCACGTGCAGAAGCTGTTGCGGCAGACCGATTCGGTGGTGTTCTCGTTCGACGGGGATGCGGCGGGCCGCCGTGCCGCGCGCCGGGCCCTGGAGGCCTGCTTGCCGCACGTGGCCGACAACAAGGCCATTCGCTTCCTGTTCCTGCCGGCCGAGCACGATCCGGACAGCTATGTGCGCGAAGAGGGAACCGAGGCGTTTGCGGCGCAGGTGCGCGATGCCATGCCGCTATCACGCTTCCTGCTGCAGTCGGTGACGGAAGAGCTGGACATGCGCCAGCCCGAAGGCCGCGCCCGCGCGCAGTACGAGGCCAAGCCGCTGCTGCAGGCCATGCCGGCCGGCGGCCTGCGGCTACAGATTATCCGCGAACTTGCCGATGCTACCGGCACGACGCCCGCCGAAATCGAGGCGATCTGCGGCCTGCGCAGCGACCCGGCCCGCGCTGGCCGCTTTGCGCAGCCGCGCCCGCGCGCCCGGCGCCAGGCACCGACCGGCCTGGAGCAGCGCGTGCTGCAGTTGCTGATGTGCTATCCGTCACTATCGGCGCGGCTGGACGAGGATAGCCGGGCGCTGCTGCTTGGAGCGGAGGGCGGCGATGCCGAGGTGCTCGCGCACCTGGTCGCCGCCTGCGACGAGGTGGAGGGGCAGGTGAATTTTGCGGCATTCAGCGAGCATCTCGCGCAATCGCCCTATGCCGAGGTGTATGCGGCAGCGCGCACGGCGGTGCTGCGCGAAGAGATTGAAGAGGAGCCCGCGACACAAGAGTTCGACGCGGCCGTCACGAAGCTGCTGGCCGAACCACTGAGCCGGGAGCTGGAAAGGCTTCAGGCCGCCGTGGTGGCGGGTACTGCGGATGAGGCGGCCAAGGAGCGCATGCGCTGGCTGGTCGGCGAAGTCCATCGTCGCAGACGGCTTGGGTAGCGCACCGGGTGCGTGCGGTAAAAGGCGCATTTGGGGGTGGCAGGAATGAGGATGTAAAGGCTTGAGCCGATGCAGTCTCGAGCTTAAGCCTTGATTTTTCAGGTGAAAACCATACCTGACAGGAAGCTGGCTATCTGTGGCGTGCTACAATAGCCGGTTTGGATTGCGAAATCTTTCTCTCCAGATCTGGTGAAAGTGAGCGTGCCAATGGCAAAGGCCAAAGCAACCGAAAAGGTTTCCGTGAAAGCTCCCCAATCAGGGAGCGGCAAGGCGTCTGTGAAATCGACGGCGGCGAAGACATCGACCGCGTCAGTCAAGACTCCGGCCCCCCGGTCTGCGCCATCAAAATCAGCGCGAGGCGTCGAATCGCCCGCCCTGACCACTGCCACCAGGAATCGCACATCCGAAACGACAAAGGCCTCGACTTCGGCACGCGAGAGCGGCAAGAGCGCCAGTACGAGCGGCAAGGTCGCCGCATCTGCACCAGTGAAAGGCAAGAGTATCACCGTGGCGAAACAGCAGAATACCGAAGTCGAAAGCAAGCAGGCGGCAGCAGCCGGTGCCAAGAGCACAGGCGCCAAGGCGGGCGCTGCCGCGCCGGCCACCAAGGCGCGCGCCGCGTCTCCTGCAGCCGTTGCATCCGAGCGTCCCGCAGCGCCGGCAAGCAAGCCGGAGCCGAAAAAGCGCGGCCGCAAGCCCAAGGCCCAGATGCAGCACGGCGACAGCACGACAGACGACGTGATCGAAGAGTTTGACGAGAACGATAGCCGCGCGGCGACACCCGCCGCGGCTCCGAAGACCGAAAAGCAGAAGGCCAAGGACCGCAAGGCCAAGGAAAAGGCCCTGCTGAAGGAATTCGCCTCGACCCAGCAGGGCACGGAGGAAGAACTCGAGTTGCGCCGCCAGAAGCTCAAGGCGCTGATCAAGCTTGGCAAGTCGCGCGGCTACCTGACCTACGCGGAAATCAACGATCACCTCCCGGACGACATGGTCGACTCGGAGACGATCGACACGCTCGTCGCCACCCTGAACGACATCGGCATCGCCGTGTACGAGCAGGCGCCGGACGCCGAAACGCTGCTGCTGAACGACAACGCTCCGTCGGCCACCAGCGAGGAAGAGGCAGAGGAAGAAGCCGAAGCCGCCCTGTCGACGGTGGACTCGGAGTTCGGCCGCACCACCGACCCCGTGCGCATGTACATGCGTGAAATGGGCACGGTGGAGCTGCTGACGCGCGAAGGCGAAATCGTCATTGCCAAGCGTATCGAGGCGGGCCTGAAGGACATGGTGATGGCCATTTCCGCCTGCCCGGTCACGATCTCGGAGATCCTGGCCAATGCCGAGCGCGTCGCCAGCGACGAGATCAAGATCGATGAATTCGTCGACGGCCTGATCGACCCGAACGCCGACGAAGTGGCCCAGGAGGCCGCGGGTGCATCGGCCTCGGAAGAAGAAGACCTGGAGTCGGACGAAGACGAGGAATCCGACGAGGACGAGGACGACGACGATGCTGCCGGCGCCGGTGCCTCGGCACGCCAGCTCGAAGAGCTGAAGCTGTCCGCGCTGGAAAAATTCCGCGTCATCGCCGAACAGTTCGACAAGATGCGCCGCGCCTTCGAGAAGGAGGGCTACAAGTCCAAGCCTTACGTGAAGGCCCAGGAAGCGATCCAGTCCGAGCTGATGGGCATCCGCTTCACGGCGCGCAGCGTCGAACGCCTTTGCGACACCTTGCGTGGCCAGGTGGACGAAGTGCGCAAGCTGGAACGCGCGATCCTGAACAACGTGGTGGACAAGTGCGGCATGCCGCGCGCGGATTTCGTCGCCCGCTTCCCGGGCAACGAGACCAACCTCGAGTGGATCCACACGGTCATTGCGGATGGCAAGGCGTATAGCGCCATCGTCGAGCGCAACGTGCCGGCCGTGCATGAACTGCAGCAGAAGCTGATCGACCTGCAGGCACGCGTGGTTCTGCCGCTGAAGGAACTGAAGGACGTCAACCGCAAGATGGCCGAGGGCGAGAAGCGCGCCCGCGAAGCCAAGCGCGAGATGACCGAGGCCAACCTGCGCCTGGTGATCTCGATCGCGAAGAAGTACACGAACCGCGGCCTCCAGTTCCTGGACCTGATCCAGGAAGGCAACATCGGCCTCATGAAGGCGGTGGACAAGTTCGAATACCGCCGCGGCTACAAGTTCTCGACGTACGCCACGTGGTGGATCCGCCAGGCCATCACGCGCTCGATCGCCGACCAGGCGCGCACCATCCGTATTCCGGTGCACATGATCGAGACGATCAACAAGATGAACCGCATCTCGCGCCAGATCCTGCAGGAAACCGGCAACGAGCCGGATCCGGCAACGCTGGCCGAGAAGATGGAGATGCCGGAAGACAAGATCCGCAAGATCATGAAGATCGCCAAGGAGCCGATCTCCATGGAAACGCCGATCGGTGATGACGACGACTCGCATCTGGGCGATTTCATCGAGGACACCAACACGCTGGCCCCGGCCGAGGCGGCGCTGCACGGCTCCATGCGCGACGTCGTCAAGGACGTGCTGGACTCGCTCACGCCGCGCGAAGCCAAGGTGCTGCGCATGCGCTTCGGCATCGAAATGAGCACCGACCACACGCTGGAAGAGGTCGGCAAGCAGTTCGACGTCACGCGTGAACGTATCCGCCAGATCGAGGCCAAGGCACTGCGCAAGCTGCGCCATCCGAGCCGCTCTGATAAGCTCAAGAGTTTCCTGGAAGGCAACTAAACGCTTCCTCGGGCCTCTAGCTCATGCCTGGTTAGAGCAGCGGACTCATAATCCGTTGGTGCCGTGTTCGACTCACGGGAGGCCCACCAATACTGATAAGGGTTTGCGGGAGATTTCCTGCAAACCCTTTTTTGTTTTGTGTAGTTCTTGTGTAGTTGGCGAGGGCTATGTACTGACCAGGGTGGCACATCCCATCACCAATTTGGGTGATGCGGCCAGGCAGGCGGCCCCCGTACACTGACCAGGTAGGCACCGGTCTCCTCCGCCTACAGGCCTTGAGCCCCTCGGAGCACCCCGCGCCGAGGGGTTTTTTTCTTTGGCAGGCCGGATCGTCAGCCCAACATTGCGTCGGCACTATCGCGGCAGCAGCCCCGTCTGCCGATTCAGTGTCGCAGTGTGGCGAAGCTGCCGTAGGTGGCCTTGCGCGGACGCAATTGAGCAAGTGCCACGGCCTGCACGGCCGCGCAGGCGATGCCGTCGAGTAGCGGCACATCGGTCAGTTCGGCAACCGCGGGAACGTAGCCGCACAGCGCCGCCGCCACGGTGACGACCACGTCCGCTCCGTCTTCCCGGCTGAGTGTCGTGACGGCATCGCGCATCATCGCGCGGACCTCGGGAGCGAGTTCGGCACCATAGGCGGCGGTCGTCTCGATGCCGCGGATTCCCGCGACCCGCCCCGCATGGCCGTACGTCGCAGCCAGTTCAGCGTACAGCGGCGTCAATGCCGGGCCGACCGTCAGCAGCCCGATCCTGCCGCCGAGCAGGCTCGCGGTGGCGAGCGCGGCTTCGGTCGTTCCCACCACGGGCATGGCGAGCATCTGCCGCAATGCATGAAGCGCGGTGTCCATGGATACGCCGAGGATCACTGAGTCGACATTGTCATCCAGTGAGCGCGCCAGCTTCAGCAGGCCGTCGATCGCGGCGGCATTGTCCACGCGCGAGCGGATGACGGCCGGTCCGGTCGCATTGGTCAGGCCGAAGATCTCGCAGGCGTTGCCAGTGGCTAGCCTGGCCTGCGACACCATGCGGTCGGTGATGTGCTGGCTGGCGTTCGGGTTGAGCAGGGCGATGCGCATGGGTCCGGATCCTTGGTGGCGGTCGAAAATGCCGACGTGGTCGATGCGGTCGAGGTGTTCGAGCATCTTCGTCACGGCGGCGGTGGCGTCGCCGCCCATGAGCGGGTGGGCTAACACATGGTCGACCAAAATTATATGCATCGTGTACCACGATGGCCGGTTCGTGCGCAGCGGGTTTTTCCGGTTCAGTATCCGGCCGTCCGATCCACCAGGTTCAGCAACTTCCTGCCATCGCGCATCCGGCGCAGGTTTTCCACACACTGCCGTGCCACGAGCTGATACGACGGATCGCACGCGATATGCGGCGTCGCCTCGATGCGCGGATGGTTCCACACCGGATCGCCCGGCTCCGGCGGTTCCTTCGCGAACACGTCGAGCGCGGCGCCAGCCAGGTGGTCTTCGTCGATCAGCGCGACCAGGTCGGGTTCGGCCAGATGCTCGCCGCGGCCGACGTTGATGAAGAACGCGCCGGCGGGCAGCTGCGACAGCGTCTGCCGGTTGAGCAGGCCGTGCGTCTGCGGTGTGAGCGGCAGCGTGCAGACCAGGATGTCGGTCTGCGCGAGCATGGCGGACAAGCCGGCGTCGCCGATGAAGTCGGTGACGCCGGGAATGCCTTTGCCACTGCGGCTCCATCCCGCCACCGGAAAGCCGATGGCCGCGAACGTGCGGGCCACGGCGCTGCCGATTTCTCCCATGCCCAGCACGCCGACGCGGCAGCGCGCGAGGTCGGGGGCCGGGTGGCGCTTCCATTCGCCGCGGCGCTGCTGCTCGGCATAGGTGCCCAGACGCCGCGCGTGGCGCAGGGCCATGGCCAGCACGTAGTGCGCGATGCCGGTCTGCTGGCCCGGGTCGACCACGCGCGTGACCGGCATGTGCTCCGGCAGGTCGGGCGCGGCCAGCAGCTTGTCGACGCCGGCCGCCGCGCAGCAGACCAGGCGCAGGTTGCGGAAGGCGGGCACCACGCCGGGCTTCAGGCCCCACGCGATGATCGCTTCGACTTCATCGGCGGGCGCGTTCTCGCGGCCGTTCCAGACCGGGATGTCGGGCGCCGCTTCACGCAACTGGGCGGTAATGGGACCCGCCATGAAGGACGGAAGATGTACGAGGATGCCCATGTCAGTGGCGGAAGTCGGGTTGGATACGGTCCAGGCGGCGCAGCAGGCCCGGCCATGCGAGACCCGAACCCTTGCCCTTGGTGGCCTGGCGCGCCTGCTGGCCCGCGTCGGCGCTGGCGGATTCCGGCACCAGCGTCAGCGGCGTGCCGCCGCTCTGCGCCAGGATCTGGACGCGGCATGCGGATTCCAGCGTGTACATCGTCAGGAACGCGTCGGCCACCGAGCGGCCACAGGTCAGCAGGCCGTGGTTGCGCAGGATCATCTGCTTGCCGCTGCCGAGGTCGGCTACCAGCCGTGCCTTCTCATCCTCGCGCAGCGCCACGCCCTCATAGTCGTGGTAGGCCAGGCCCATGCGCGCGAACATCGCCTGCTGCGAGATCGGCAGCAGGCCGGCCTGCTGCGCCGACACTGCGACACCATGCGGGGTGTGGGTGTGCATGACGCAGCCGATCTCGGGCCGCGCCTCGTGCACGGCGCTGTGGATGATGAAGCCGGCGGGGTTGACGTCGTACGGCGTGGCCAGCACGGGCACGCCGTGATGGTCGACCTTGACCAGGCTGGACGCCGTGATCTCGTCGAACAGCATGCCGTAGGGATTGATCAGGAACTGGTCCGGCGCGTCGGGCACGCGTGCCGAGATGTGGGTGAAGATCAGGTCGTCCCAGCCGAAATGCGCGACCAGGCGGTAGGCCGCCGCCAGGTCGACGCGCATCTGCCATTCCGCGTCGGAAACGCGGTCCCTGACGGAATCGACGAGTTGTATTTGCGCCATGTGTATGCCTCCGGGGGTGCTGTCTATGTCGTGAGTGCGGTGGCATTCTGGGCCCGGGCATGGGCGCAAGTCTGTTAAGTATTGGACAATCTCGCTTTGGCCAGGGGGAGGGTGATGTGAAAGCCGTGGATTCCGGCAGGACGCTGCCGCGCAGCGTGGTGGCGAGCGGCTGGCTGCGCAATGCGCCGGCCAGCGTGCTCGACGCCGTGCAGAAGGCCGCACGCCGCCAGCGTTTCGGCGACGGCGACATGATCTTCGCGCGCGGGGATCCGCCCACGTATTTCTGCATGGTGCTGGCGGGCCGCGTGCGCATGAGCCGCGTCAGCGCGAGCGGGCGCGAGTCGGTCTATTCGGTGGTGGGCCGCGGCCGCTGGTTCGGCGAGATCTCGCTGCTCGACGGCAAGCCGCGCACGCATGACGCGTTCGCCGTGGGCAGCACCGAGCTGCTGGTGCTGGGCCGGCGCGATTTCGACCGCATCCTGGCCGCGCATCCGGAAGGCATGCAACTGATCGTCCAGCAAATCTGCGCGCGCCTGCGCGTCGCCTTCGACCACGCCGAGCGGGCCCAGCAGGCGCCGGTCGATGCGCGCATGGCCGCGCGCCTGCTCGAACTGGCCGATCGGACCGACCACGTGGTGCGGGTCTCCGCCGAAGATCTCGGCGATATGGTCAACCGTTCGCGGCAGACCGTCGCCAAGTACCTGCAGGCCTGGGAGGATGCCGGCTGGATACGCCGCCACTACCGGCAGGTGGAGCTGTTGCAGCCGGCGGCGCTGCGGCGGCTCGCGACGGGTTGACCGGCGCGAGCCGCGTGGTACATTCGCCAGTGACGTAAATACCGCTCTATACAAGTCCGGCGGGCACTCGGGCACTGTTGCCGATGGTGTCCGCCTCATGGGGAAAATCGTTGTCTCAAGCCTCCGCACAGCCGGGCCAGCCAGCCGCCGGGCTGGCCGACACGCTGCCGGCGCCGCTCTATGCGCGCGTCAAGCAATTCATCAGCGGCAGGATCGCCGACGGCAGCTGGCCGCCGCATCATCGCGTACCGTCCGAGACCGAGCTGGTCGAGGAACTCGGCGTGAGCCGCATGACCGTGAACCGCGCGCTGCGGGAGCTGACCGCCGACGGGCTGCTGGTGCGCATGCAGGGTGTCGGCACGTTTGTCGCCGAGCCCAAGCGCAATTCCGCGCTGTACGCGGTCAACAATATCGCCGAGGAAATCGCGGCGCGCGGCCGCCGCCACCATGCCAGGGTGGTGAAGAGCAGCGAAGAGGTGGCAGGCGCCGCGCGCGCGGCCGCGCTCGATGTGGGCGAGGGCCAGCGCGTGTTCCACACGGTGATCGTGCACTACGAGGACGATATGCCGATCCAGCTCGAGGATCGCTATGTCAACGCGGTGGTGGCGCCCGACTACCTGGCGCAGGACTTCACCCGCCAGACACCGTACGAATACCTGTCGCGCGTAGCCCCGCTGACCGAAGGCGAGCACGTGGTCGAGGCCGTGCTGGCCACGCCCGAAGAATGCGCGCTGCTGCAGATCGATCGCGGCGAGCCGTGCCTGCTGATCCGCCGCCGCACCTGGTCTGCCAACCGTGTCGTGACGTCGGTGCGCCTGCTGCACCCCGGCTCCATGCACCGGCTGGAAGGGCGGTTCACGTCCTGACGGTCCCGCTCCTGCATTACTGATCCGACAAACGCGCCCGGCCAAGTCCGGGCGCCGCCACATTCGGATTTCGATATTTGCCTGACCTCGGGAATACCCCAATACACCTATGCTTGTATATACAAGACTATACATGCCTATAACATGATGTTTCCCGGCGAGGCCGGGCCAGTGATTCCGAAGGAGCTGCCATGAGTGAGAACCCCCAGAACCCGCGTTTCCGCGATATTGAGATTCGTGCCCCGCGTGGCAACAAGCTGACCGCCAAGAGCTGGCTGACCGAGGCGCCGCTGCGCATGCTGATGAACAACCTCGACCCCGAGGTTGCGGAGAACCCGAAGGAGCTGGTGGTCTATGGCGGCATCGGCCGCGCCGCGCGCAACTGGGAGTGCTATGACCGCATCGTCGAGGTGCTGACCCGCCTGGAAGACGACGAGACCCTGCTGGTCCAGTCCGGCAAGCCGGTCGGCGTATTCCGCACCCACCGCGACGCACCGCGCGTGCTGATCGCCAACTCCAACCTGGTGCCGCACTGGGCCAACTGGGAACACTTCAACGAACTCGACGCCAAGGGCCTGGCCATGTACGGCCAGATGACCGCCGGTTCGTGGATCTACATCGGCAGCCAGGGCATCGTGCAGGGCACGTATGAAACCTTTGTCGAGGCCGGCCGCCAGCATTACGGCGGCAGCCTCAAGGGCCGCTGGGTGCTGACCGCGGGCCTCGGCGGCATGGGCGGCGCGCAGCCGCTGGCCGCCACGCTGGCCGGCGCGTGCTCGCTGAACATCGAATGCCAGCAGAGCCGCATCGACTTCCGCCTGAAGACGCGATATGTCGACGAACAGGCTACGGACCTCGATGATGCGCTGGCCCGTATCGACCGCTATACCTCGCAGGGCAAGGCGATTTCGATCGCGCTGTGCGCCAATGCCGCGGAAGTGCTGCCGGAACTGGTGCGCCGCGGCGTGCGCCCGGACATGGTCACCGACCAGACCAGCGCGCATGACCCGCTCAACGGCTACCTGCCGGCGGGCTGGGGCTGGGACGAGTATCGCGAGCGCGCGCAGCGCGAGCCGGCCGTGGTGGTCAAGGCCGCCAAGGCTTCGATGGCTGCGCACGTGCGTGCCATGCTGGATTTCCAGAAGCTGGGCGTGCCGACCTTCGACTACGGCAACAATATCCGCCAGATGGCCAAGGAAGAGGGCGTCGACAACGCGTTCGATTTCCCGGGCTTCGTGCCGGCCTACATCCGTCCGCTGTTCTGCCGCGGCATCGGTCCGTTCCGCTGGGCCGCGCTGTCGGGCGATCCGCAGGACATCTACAAGACCGACGCCAGGGTCAAGGAACTGATCCCCGACGACGAGCACCTGCACCGCTGGCTCGACATGGCACGCGAGCGTATCAGCTTCCAGGGCCTGCCGGCGCGCATCTGCTGGGTCGGCCTGGGCCTGCGTGCCAAGCTGGGCCTGGCCTTCAACGAGATGGTGCGCAGCGGCGAGCTGTCGGCGCCGATCGTGATCGGCCGCGACCACCTCGATTCGGGCTCGGTCGCCAGCCCCAACCGCGAGACCGAATCCATGCAGGACGGCTCCGACGCTGTCTCCGACTGGCCGCTGCTCAACGCGCTGCTCAACACCGCGAGCGGCGCCACCTGGGTGAGCCTGCACCACGGCGGTGGCGTCGGCATGGGCTTCTCGCAGCATTCGGGCGTGGTGATCGTCTGCGACGGTACCGATGAAGCCGCCGCGCGCATCGCCCGCGTGCTGAACAACGACCCTGCCACGGGCGTGATGCGCCACGCCGACGCCGGCTACCAGATCGCCGTCGACTGCGCGCGCGAGCAGGGCCTGGACCTGCCGATGTTGCGCGACTGAAGTTGCGCGACTGAATCGGCCAGCAAGAGCCGCTCTGACGGCCGGGCGCCCAAGGGGTGCCCGGCCGCTGCCATCCCGTTTCCCGGAGACACCCATGTCCATCCAAACCACCGCCAGCGCAGCGGTTGCGGCGCCGCAGCCGCAGCTTTCGCGTGCGCGCGCCATTGCCGCGATCACCATCGGCAATGGCCTGGAGTTCTACGATTTCGTGGTCTACAGCTTCTTTGCGACGCTGATCGGCCGGCTGTATTTCCCGGTCGACAACCCGACCGGGCAGCTGCTGATGTCGTTCGCCACCTTCGGTGTCGGCTTCCTGATGCGCCCGCTCGGCGGCCTGCTGATCGGCATGTATGCCGACCGCGCGGGGCGCAAGCCGGCCGTCGCGCTGACGCTGTGGCTGATGGGCCTGAGTTCGCTGATTTTCGTGGTGACGCCGCCGTACGCGCAGATCGGCATCCTTGCACCGATGATGGTGGTGCTGGCGCGGCTGGTGCAGGGCTTTGCCATCGGCGGGGAAATGGGCGCATCGACCGCACTGCTGCTCGAATACGCCGATGACCGGACGCGCGGCTTCTATACCGGCTGGCAGCCGTTCAGCCAGGGGCTGGCGGCACTGCTGGGCGCGGTGACCGGCCTGGTGCTCAGCAACGTGCTGGCGCCGGCCGAGCTGGAATCATGGGGCTGGCGTCTCGCGTTCCTGATCGGCATTCTGGTCATCCCGGTCGGCCTGGTGATCCGCCGCCGCCTGGAAGAGACTGCCGAGCCGACGCATCACGGCGAACACGCCGCGCAATGGCCGCTGCTGCGCCAGCATGCACGCGAGGTGCTCGCCAGCATCCTGCTGATGATCGGCCTGGCCTCGTCGACCTATATCGTTGTCTACTACCTCAGCAACTACGCCGTGAGCGTGCTGAAGATGCCGCTGTCGCTGAGCATCTGGGCCGGTTGCATCGCAGCGCTGGTCCAGGTGGCGCTGTCGCCGTTCGCCGGCCGGCTGGCCGATCGCATCGGACGCAAGACGGTCGTGCTGTGGTCGCGCGTGGCGCTGCTGGTGATGGTCTACCCGGCGTTCGTGCTGATCAATGCCGAACCCTCGCTGGCACGGCTGCTGGTGGTGGTGGCCTGCCTGTCGGTGCCGATGTCGATGACCGCGCCGGCATCGATGGTGCTGGTCAGCGAGGTGCTGCCGCAGCGCCTGCGTGCCACCGGACTGTCGATTGCCTACTGCGTGGCGATCGCGATCTTCGGCGGCTTTGCGCAGTACTTCTCGACGCGCCTGATCCAGATCACTGGTGACGCCAATGCACCGGCGCTCTATGTGATCGGCTGCGGCGTGGTGTCGCTGATCGGTCTGGCGCTGGTGCCCGAGACGCTGGGACGGCGCCTGAAATGAATGCGGCGGTATTGCGTGAGGGCCAGCCGATGCAAGGTGTCTGGCGCGGCCGCGTCGATCACGGCGAGGCCGGCGATACGCGGCGCCTGTTCAACGTCGTGCGCGCGGGCACGCAGCGCGAGCCCGGTGCGCCGGTGCTGATCGGCTTCTGCTGCGATGCCGGCGTGGCGCGCAACCAGGGGCGCGTTGGCGCGGCGGCGGGGCCGCATGAGATCCGGCGCGCGCTGGCCGGCGTGCCGGCCCACGATGTGCAGGCGCTGCACGATGCCGGCGACGTGGTGTGCGAAGGCGATTGGCTCGAAGCCGCCCAGCAGGCGCTGGGAGGCGTGGTTGCCGCGGAGCTCGCGGCAGGTGCCCGTCCGCTGGTCCTTGGCGGGGGCCACGAAGTGGCATGGGGCACCTGGCAAGGCCTGCGCGCGCACCTGGATGCGCGTGACGACCGCGGCCGCGTGCTGGTGGTCAATCTTGACGCGCATTTCGACCTGCGCTCGAGCCGTCCGGCCAGTTCGGGCACGCCATTCGACCAGATCGCCGACGACTGCCGCGAACGTGGCCTGCGTTTCGACTATGCCTGCCTCGGCGTCAGCCGTCTCGGCAATACGGCCGCGCTGTTCGAGCGCGCGCGGCTACTGGACGTGCGCTGGGTCGAGGATGTGCTGATGCAGGAGCGCCATCTCGATGCGCGCCTGGCGGAACTGCAGGGATGGATCGACGCGGCCGCGCATGTGTATCTGAGCATCGATCTCGATGTGTTGCCGGCGGCCGTGATGCCAGCGGTGTCGGCGCCCGCCGCTTATGGCGTGCCGTTGACGGTAGTCGAGGCCGTGCTGGAAGTGATCATGGCCAGCGGCAAGTTGCGCGTGGCCGAGCTGGCCGAGTTCAATCCCGCCTATGATCGCGATGGGTGCGGTGCGCGCGTGGCGGCGCGGCTGGCTTACCGGCTGCTGGCCTGATCGCCGCAGGGGAACTCACGCACTCAGGCCGTTGCCGGCAGGCTGTGCGGCGCGAATGGCCAGGCCGGCAGTGACGGGCTGGCACCCTCCGGCTGGCTGGCGGACGGGCCGCATGGGGCGGCCAGGGCCGCTGCGCCCGCCAGTCCCAGGAAAGCGGTGGAAGTCATCAGGAAGCGGTCACGCGCCTGGCGAAGAAAGTCCAGATCCATGGTCAGGGTCAAGCTCAAGGGTTCAATGTCCTGTCGTGTCTGATGGCGATCCGACCGGGGCTGGCAGCGGATCGGCGATCATCATCGCCGCGCTTTGTGACACGCTGTTGAAACCCGGGCCGCCCATACTGGCTCGCGAAATCCGTTGGCGAGACCCGTCGTGCACGCAGTGCCGACTTGCCCACCTGTCGTGGCGGCAGAGGTGCTAGAATGTAAGTCTTTGATTCGCTTGGGCAAATGCCGTCAAAGGCATTGCCGCGCCAGGATCCGCCCCGGATCCGGCCTGTAGCAAGGCGAGATGAGTTCCAGACGCGTATCCGTTTGTGCCGGGTTCGCCTCCCGCCAGACCCCGATACCATGACAACTACGACCCTACCTGACCAGAACGCAGCCGAGCAGACGTTCGAGAGCTTTGGCCTGGACGCGCGCATCCTGCGCGCCCTGTCCGAGCAAGGCTATACCAAGCCGACGCCGATCCAGGCGCAGGCCATCCCCGTGGTGCTGCTCGGCAAGGACGTGATGGGCGCGGCCCAGACCGGCACCGGCAAGACCGCTGGTTTCGCGCTGCCGATCATCCAGCGCCTGTTGCCTATGGCCAACGCGAGCGCCTCGCCGGCACGGCACCCGGTGCGCGCGCTGATGCTCACGCCCACGCGCGAGCTGGCCGACCAGGTCTATGACAACGTTGCACGCTACGCCAAGCACACCGACCTGCGCAGCACGGTGGTGTTCGGCGGCGTCGACATGAACCCGCAGACCGACGCGCTGCGCCGCGGCGTGGAAATCCTGGTGGCCACGCCGGGCCGGCTGCTCGACCACGTGCAGCAGAAGTCGGTGAACCTGTCGCAGGTGCAGATGCTGGTGCTGGACGAAGCCGACCGCATGCTCGACATGGGCTTCCTGCCGGACCTGCAGCGCATCATCAACCTGCTGCCGGCGCAGCGCCAGACGCTGCTGTTCTCGGCCACGTTCTCGCCCGAGATCAAGCGCCTGGCCGCGAGCTACCTGAAGCAGCCGGTCACGATCGAAGTGGCGCGCAGCAACTCCACCAATGAAAACGTGCGCCAGATGGTGTACCAGGTGGAAGACGGCCAAAAGCAGGCTGCCGTGGTGCACCTGCTGCGCCAGCGCGCCGAACAGGGCCTGTCGCGCCAGTGCATCGTGTTCGTCAACAGCAAGATCGGCTGCTCGCGCCTGGCGCGCCACCTGGAGCGCGAGGGCATCAACGCCGCCGCAATCCATGGCGACAAGACCCAGACCGAGCGCATGCAGACGCTGGAAGGCTTCAAGAACGGCACCATCGACGCGCTGGTGGCCACCGACGTCGCGGCACGCGGCCTCGATATCGCCGACATGCCGTGCGTGATCAACTTCGACCTGCCGTTCAGCGCGGAAGACTACGTGCACCGCATCGGCCGTACCGGCCGCGCCGGCGCCAGCGGCGATGCGCTGTCGATCTTCGTGCCCGGCGACGAGCGTCTTCTCGCCGATATCGAAAAGCTGATCAAGCGCAGCGTCCCGCGCGGCACGCTGGAAGGGTTCGATCCCACCGGCGAGAAGTCCCGCCAGGAAGAGGCCGATCGCCGCCGCCAGCGCGCGGACGTGCGCCGTGTCCGCGGCAATGGTGACGGAGAGAGCGATGACCGTCGCCGCCGCCACGACCACGCCGGTGGCCGCACCGCATTCCGCCCGTCGGACGACCCTTTCTTCTCGCGTCCTTACGAGCCGAGCCCGAACAGCGCCCCGGCCAAGCCTGCCGAGGAGATGATTGCGGCGGCATTGTCGCGTGGCCGCCAGGGACCCAAGCGCCCCGTTGCCGCCCTGCTGGGCGGCGTGCCGCGCAAGTCCTGATCCGCCTTGCCGCGAGGCCGGCGCTGCCTGTCAGCGCCTGGCCGCGGCAGGCAGCGCCGCCAGGCGCTGCAGCCAGTCCGCGGTGGCTCGATCGAGCCAGTCCTCCACATCCTTCCCTTCATTCCGTAGCCCGAGATGCGCGCCGGCCGCGCGCAGCGCGTCGAGCGGGGCACGCGTGTCGATGGCCTGCGCGCCGCTCTGCTTGCTGAGCTTTTCGCCGATGGCGTTGACCACCACGGGCACGTGCAGGTAAGCGGGTGTCGGCAGGCCGAGCAGGTGCTGCAGGTGGATCTGGCGCGGCGTGGAGTCGAGCAGGTCGGCGCCGCGCACGATATGCGTGATGCCCTGCAGGCCGTCGTCCACCACTACCGCGAGCTGGTAGGCCCAGAGCCCGTCGGCGCGACGCAGCACGAAGTCGCCCACCTCGGTTTCGAGGTCCTGGCATTGCCGGCCTTGCCAGCGGTCGTCGAAGCAGATGGTGGCTGCCGGGCCATCCGGCACGCGCACGCGCCATGCGCGGGGCAGCTTGCCGTTGAGCCCGTTGCGGCAGGTGCCCGGGTAGCCGAGCGTCTGGTGCCGTTCGCGCACATGCAGCAGCGAATCGGCGATCTCCTTGCGCGAGCAGCCGCATGGGTAGAGCTGTCCGGCTGCATCCAGGCGCTGCAGCGCGTCGGCATACAGCGCCTCGCGCCGGCTTTGCCAGACGGGCGGCTCGTCCGGTATCAGGCCCAGCCGTTCAAGCGTCTGCAGGATATCCGAGTCGGCGCCGCGCACGCAGCGCGGGTAGTCGATGTCCTCGATCCGCACCAGCCATTGGCCGCCGTGCGCGCGCGCGTCGAGCCAGGTGGCCAGGGCCGTGACCAGCGAACCCATGTGCAGCGGGCCGGTGGGTGAGGGAGCAAAGCGGCCGCGGTAGCCGCTGGCGGGTACTGCCATGCGCGTATCCCCCGCCTCAGCCGCCCAGGTCCGGTTGCTGCTGCAGCAGCGCCTGCGCCAGCCGCGGGTCCTCGAGCTTGCCGGCCCACCATTGCAGCGCCTTGCCGCGGTTGCTCGTGCGCCAGGCCACCTTGAAGTTGCCCGGAGCGCGCACTTCGACGGTCTCGCGCGCCTGCAGCACGCCGCTTTCGATGTGCGGCTGCGCCATCGGCGCCGGCAGCCAGCCGCAGCCAAGGCCGCGGATCTGCGCTTCGAGCTTGTCGCGCATGGTCGGCACCACCAGTACATCCTGCCCGGCCAGCACGCCATGCGTACGCGCCGGGAGGTTGCGCGAGGTGTCGCCCACCGCCACGATCCGGTGCTTGGCGATCTGGATCGTCGTCAGCGGCCCTTCCTCGGTCGCGAGCGGGTGGTGCGCGGCCACGGCGAAGACGAACGGCATGCTGCCCAGCGGCCGGATCTGGAAGCCCTGCGTGCTGGGTGCGTCATAGGCGCCGCCGATCACCAGGTCGGCGCGGTTGCTGACCAGTGCATCCCAGGCGCCGCCGAGCACTTCCTTGGCAAAGCGCAGCCGGGTCGCGGTGTTTTCGTCGTAGAAGTCCTGGATGACGGGAAGCAGCGCGCGAAAGTTGATCAGGTCGTCCACCACGATGGTCAGCGTGGCTTCCCAGCCCGTGGCCAGCCGCTTGACCCGGCGCGCGAGGTCATCCGCCGCGTGGAGCAGGTGGCGCCCTTCATCCAGCAACGCGCGCCCGGCCGGCGTCAGTTCGGCCCGATGCCGGCGGCGGTCGAACAGCAGCACGTCCAGGTCTTCTTCGAGCTTGCGCACCACATAGGTCAGCGCGGAGGGCACCTTGCCCATCTCGTGGGCGGCGGCGGCGAAGCTGCCCTTGCGCTCGATGGCGTCCAGGACTTCCAGGGATTCGAGGGAGAGTGGCATATTCGGATATTCAGAAAATCTGAACGAATGCTTCTAAGACGATGCCGTCCAATATACGCCACTGCGCCTAAACTTCCTAGCATCGTAAGCAAACGCCATATCCCACGGCACTATGTTGCAAGGGGAGGGCAAGCCAGGGCCACAAGGAGGGCCATCAAAATGATTGAAATTAGAAGGTCTGAAGAGCGCGGTTACGCGGATCATGGCTGGCTGAAGTCGTATCACTCTTTCTCCTTTGCCGACTACTACGATCCGCAGCACATCCAGTTCGGCCCGCTGCGCGTGATCAATGAGGACCGCGTCGCCCCCGGCATGGGCTTTGGCACCCATGGCCACCGCGACATGGAGATCATCAGCTACGTGCTGGAAGGCGAGCTGGCGCACAAGGACAGCATGGGCAACGGCAGCGTGATTCGCCCGGGCGACGTGCAGCGCATGAGCGCGGGCACCGGCGTGCGGCATTCGGAGTACAACCATGCCGCCCACGACACCACGCACTTCCTGCAGATCTGGATCATGCCGAACCTGACCGGCATCGAGCCGGGTTACGAGGAAAAGCGCTTCGATGCGGCGGACAAGCGTGGCCGGCTGCGCCTGGTTGCAAGTTCGGATGGCGCGGAAGGCTCGGTGCTCGTGCATCAGGACATGCGCCTGTACGCCGGCCTGTTCGACGGTGACGAGTCCGCCACGCTGGCGCTGCAACCCGGACGCCGTGCTTACGTGTATGTGGCGCGTGGCCGGATCGCCATCAATGGCCAGACGCTGGAAACCGGCGACGCGGCCAAGCTGGAGTCCGTGGACGCCCTTGCGCTGACGCAGGGCGAAGGCGCCGAAGTCCTGGTCTTCGACCTGCCCTGAGCCCAGGGCCAGGCTGGTGCGGTGCGTGACGCGCTGCGCCGCCATCCATCACAGCCCGCCGGCCCGTGCCCGCGGGCTGTTTGCCTTTTACGGCGGTACCGTCGTCGGGCATGTACCGCTGTGCTATCTTCTCGCTATGCATTTGCGACCGGCCCGGCACATCGCCGGCAGGTTGCCGCCCCTAGTTTCCGGCCTGGCCGACGCCGGGCCCGTTACCCGGTACCGAGATGACTTTCGTATCCGTTCTCCTGGCGCTGATCGCAGAGCAGTTCCGCGCCCTGGGTCGCAACAACCCGATCCACGAGATCGTGCGTGCGCTGGGTGACCGCGCCGAACACGCGTTCGACACCGGCCGCCCGCGCGACGCCGCGCTCGCGTGGCTCACGGTGGTCCTGCCGCTCACCCTGGCCGTGATGGTGGTTCACTACCTGCTCGCGTCGATCAGCATTGCACTCACGCTCGCGTGGAACGTGCTGGTGCTGTACATGACGCTGGGCTTCCGCCAGTTCAGCCACTATTTCACCGATATCCACGAGGCACTGAACCGCGACGACCTGCTTGCCGCGCGCGCGCTGCTGCACGAATGGACCGGCATCGAGACCATCGAGATGCCGGTGACCGAGATCGTGCGCCATACGCTCGAGGCGGCGATCGTCGCCGTGCACCGTCATGTGTTCGGCGTGTTCTTCTGGTTCCTGGTGCCGATCGGGCCGGGCGGCGTGGTGCTGTACCGCGCGGCGGAATTCCTGGGCCGCCAGTGGAACCTGCCGTCGACCGAGCGCAGCCCGGCGCTCGGCCGCTTCGCTGCACGTGCGTTCTACCTGCTGGACTGGGTGCCGTCGCGGCTGACGGCGATCGGGTTTGCCATCGTGGGCAATTTCGAGGACGCGGTCTACGCGTGGCGCAACCACGCCCGCAAGTGGAACGACGCGGTCAACGGCATCCTGCTCGCAAGCGGTGGCGGGGCGCTCGGCGTGCGCCTGGGCACGCCATTGCCGGAAGACGATTCCAGCGTCGTGCTTCGCACCAGCATGGCGGCGGGCCCCGCGATCGACTACGCGCCTGGCATGGAAAACGACAACGGTCCCGAGCCCGCCGCGCCCGAGTTCGGCGCGGAGCCGGGCGTGCGTACGCTGCAGTCTGCGGTGGGGCTGGTGTGGCGCGCCGTGGTGCTGTGGATGCTGCTGCTGGCGATGCTGTCGCTGGCGCTCTGGGTCGGCTGATCTAATCCCGCGACGCGCCGCAGCGCCAGCAGGCGCCGAACTGCGGCTCATGCCATTCCTGGCAGTGGCGGCACTGCCAGCGCGGGCCCGGCGGCGGTTCCGCCGCCGTCTTCAGCGCGGCCCAGGCCTGCGCCTCCATGTGATCCTCGAGGATCCAGACCTGCGGCGCGCTTTCGCGAAACGGGATTTCGCCGATCGCGCCTGAGAGCCACGTGTTGCGCAGTTCGGCCCGGATACCGGCAGCGCGCAACACGTTGCAGCAGTGCGCCGCGTGCACGATCGAGGTGGCGGACAGCAGCAGTTTCATGGGCAGCGCACCGGCAACGCAGGTGCAGCCACCATACCACGGCTACCAGGGCTTCTGCTGGCTGGATTCGTGCAGGAGCTGCGTGTAGAGCTGGTGGCGGCGCTCCGCAATACCGCCGTTCTCCACCGCGGCCAGCACGCCGCAGCCTGGCTCGTTGACGTGGTGGCAATTGTAGAAGCGGCATTCGGTCAGGCGCGGCCGGAATTCGGGGAAGGCGCGTTCCAGCATGCCTTCGCTCAGGTGGTGCAGGCCGAATTCCTGGAACCCGGGCGAATCGAACAGGCAACCCTCGCGGCCATCCACGTTGCCCCACTCGGGCGGCAGGTGGTACAGGCGCGTGAAGGTCGTGGTGTGCTTGCCGGAATCGAGCTTGGCGGAGATCTCGCGCGTCTGCGCCTCCACGCCCGGGATCAGCAGGTTGAGCAGGGAGGACTTGCCCATGCCCGACTGGCCGATCAGGATGCTGGCGAGCCCCGCGAGACGCGGCTTCAGCGCGGCCAGGGCATTGGCCGGGTCACCGTGCACCGACAGCTCGACCGTGTCATAGCCCAGGTCCCGGTACAGCGCGAGCCGGCGGCGGGATTCGTCGAGGCGGTCGGGCAGGTCGGTCTTGTTGAGCAGGATCAGCGGGCGGATCTCCATGGCCTCGGCCGAGACCAGCGCGCGCCCGAGCAGGTCCTCCGAAAATCCGGGCTCGGTGGCCAGCACGACGACTACCTGGTCGATATTCGCGGCCAGCAGCTTGGACTTGAACTGGTCGGAGCGGTACAGCAGGTTCTTGCGCGGGCTGACGGCCGTGATCACGCACTGGTCGACCGCGGTGCGTTCCACGCTGACATGGTCGCCCACCGCGGTGTCGCTCTTCTTGCCGCGCGGGAAGGCGTGCATGTGCGTGCCGTCGGCCAGCTCGACCACATAGTGGCGGCCATGCGCGGCGATGACCAGGGCGCCTTCGGCGGTCTTGCCGGTGCCGGAATTACCGCCGGCGGTACGGTGACGGCTGGTGCGGCTCATGCGTGCGCCAGCAGCCGGTCGATCCGCTGCGCGGCGGGCGGGTGCGAATAGTAGAACGCGCTGTAGAGCGGGTCGGGGGTCAGCGTGGAGGCATTGTCCTTGTACAGCTTGACCAGTGCCGAGACCAGGTGGCCGGCGTTGGTCTGGTCCGCGGCAAAGGCATCGGCCTCGAATTCGTGCCGGCGCGACGACTGGCTGGACAGCGGGCCCAGCAGGAACGTGAAGACCGGCAGCGTCAGGAAGAACAGCACCAGCGCCAGCGCGCTGTTGGAAACGCCCAGGTTCGGCACCACGCCCAGCCCCGTATAGAACCATGTACGCGTCGACAGCCAGCCCAGCAGCGCCAGGAAGACCAGGCTCAGCGCAAAGGTCACGGCGATGCGCTTGGCCACGTGGCGGCGCTTGAAGTGGCCGAGTTCGTGGGCCAGCACCGCCTCGATCTCGTCGCCCGACAGGCGCGCCAGCAGCGTGTCGAAGAAGACGATGCGCTTGGCCGCGCCAAAGCCGGTGAAATAGGCATTGCCATGCGCGCTGCGCTTGCTGCCGTCCATCACGAACAGGCCCTTGCTGGCAAAACCGCATTTCTGCATCAGCGCCTCGATGCGCTGGCGCAGGGACTCATCGTCGAGCGGCTCGAACTTGTTGAACAGCGGCGCGATGAAGGTGGGGAACACCACCAGCAGCAGCAGGTTGAAGGCCATCCATACCAGCCAGGTCCAGACCCACCACAGGCTGCCGGCGCGGTCCATCAGCCAGAGCACCGCGAGCAGCAGCGGCAGGCCGAGCACGCAGGCGACCAGCAGCATCTTGACCATGTCGGCCAGCCACAGGCCCACGGTCATCTTGTTGAAGCCGAAGCGCTCCTCGATGCCGAACTGCCCGTACAGCGTGAAGGGAAGCTCCGCCAGCCCGCCGATCAGCGCCACGCTTGCGATCAGCGCCACCCCGTAGGCGTAGCCCGGGCCGAACAGGTCGAGCCAGAACTGGTTCAGCCACTGCAGGCCGCCCAGCATGGTGAAGCCGATCAGCACCGCGGCGCCGGCCAGAACCTCGAGCATCGAAAGCCGCGTGCGGGCGATGGTGTAGTCGGCGGCCTTCTGGTGGGAAGACAGGGCAATGGTGTCGGCAAAGCGGGGCGGCACGGCGTTGCGGTGCTGGCCAACATGGCGGACCTGGCGGGCCGCCAGCCACAGCTTGGTCAGTACCATGGCGACCAGCGCGGCGAGGAAGATGAGCGTGAACATCGGCAAGAGCCTTGTCGGCGAAGGCAGCGATGGCCATATGTGGCCGACGCTGCGCAGGTTATCCGCGTGGGTGGCGCAGGTGCGCTGCGACGGACACGGCGGACGGATATGCGAGAATTATAAGTTGTTCGCGCGCGCGGGACTTCCGCGGCGCTTTTCCCTACCGCCAGACACCGCAGTCCAGATGACAAGCCAAGCCGCCGCCAAATCCGTCAAGAGTGAAAACAACCTGATCTGGTTGGACATGGAAATGACCGGCCTGTCGCCGGAAACCGATCGCATCATCGAGGTCGCGATCGTGGTGACCGATTCCGAACTCAATATCCTGGCCGAGGGTCCGGTGCTGGTGATCCACCAGTCCGACGCCGTGCTCGACGGCATGGACAACTGGAACAAGGGCACCCACGGCCGCTCGGGCCTGATCGACAAGGTCAAGGCTTCTACGCTCACCGAAGAGCAGGCCGAGGCCGAGCTGCTGGCCTTCCTCAAGCGCTGGGTGCCGGCCAGCAAGTCGCCGATGTGCGGCAACTCGATCTGCCAGGATCGTCGCTTCATGGCGCGCTACATGCCCAAGCTGGAGGCGTTCTTCCACTACCGCAACCTGGACGTGTCGACGCTCAAGGAGCTGTGCAAGCGCTGGGAGCCGGCCATTCACAAGGGCTTCGTCAAGCGCCAGCTGCATACGGCGCTGGCCGATATCCTGGAGTCGGTCGAGGAGCTGCGCTACTACCGCACGCACTTCATTCGTCATACGCCTGCTGCGGCCACTGCCGCTGCGGCGCCCGCCACGCCGGGCGCTGACGCTGCCACGCAATAATGAAGAACCGGCGGACCGGCCGTTGGCCGGTCACGCCGCCCGCCTGCGCCACGCCGGCAGCCGCTCTCCGCTCTCTGCTCGCCGTTCCTCCCGATCCATGTTTGCCCGCATCATCTCCATCATCACGCCGGTCATCCTGATCATCCTGGTGGGGTGGCTATACGGGCGCAAGGCGCACCCGGACATGGCGGGCATCAACCGTGCGACGCTGGACGTGATCGCGCCGCTGCTGGTGGTGTCGGCCTTCGTCAGCAAGGACTTCGTGCTGGCCGACCAGCTCGTGCTGCTTGCGTGCGCGATCGCGGTGGTGATTGGTTCCGGCATGCTCGCGTGGATCGCGGCGCGCGCGCTGCGCGTCGATCCGCGTACCTTCGTGCCGCCGATGATGTTCAACAACTGCGGCAACATGGGGCTGCCGCTGTCGGTCTTTGCCTTCGGGCCGGCGGGCCTGGCGCCCGCGGTGGCGTTGTTCGCGGCATCGAACCTGATGCATTTCACGATCGGCATGAAGATCGTCAACCGCCATGCTTCGATCGCGCAGATCGCGCGCAATCCGATGGTGCTGGCTACCGTGGCCGGGGTCGCGCTGTCGCTGGCCAAGCCGTGGTTCGCGTTGCCGGAGCCGGTCTACCAGTCCATCAAGCTGCTTGGCGATGCCACCGTCCCGCTGATGCTGTTCGCGCTCGGCGTGCGCATGAAGGACGTGAGCCTGCGCAACTGGGGCATGGGCATCGTGGGGGCCGTGGCATGTCCGCTCACGGGCGTCGCCGTGGCGCTGCCGCTCGCGCACTGGGTGCCGCTGACCGAGCTGCAGCGCGGACTGCTCTTTGTCTTCGCCGCGCTGCCGCCGGCGGTACTGAACTTCCTGGTGGCCGACCACTTCCGGCAGGAGCCGGACCAGGTGGCGTCGATTGTCCTGCTCGGCAATATCGGCGCCGTGCTGTTCGTGCCGGTGGGGCTCTACCTGGGGCTGCGCTGAGCCCCGGCGGTGCCGGCGCTCAGTATTGCCGCTCAGTACCGCCGCTCAGGCGGCAGGCTTACTGCGGATCGCGTGCTTGGGCCGCCAGGCCTTGACCACGCTCTCGTCGGTCTCGACGTAGGGGCCGCCGATCAGGTCGATGCAATAGGGCACTGCGGCAAAGATGCCCTGGACGACCGGCTTGCCGGCATCGTCGCGCAGGCCTTCCAGCGTTTCGCGGATGGCGCGCGGCTGGCCGGGCAGGTTGATGATCAGCGCCGCGCGGCTCGCCGTTTCGCGGATCACCGCCACCTGGCGCGACAGGATCGCGGTCGGCACGAACTGCAGGCTGACCTGGCGCATCTGCTCGCCGAAGCCGGGCATTTCCTTGGTGGCCACTGCCAGCGTAGCTTCGGGCGTGACATCGCGGCGCGCGGGCCCGGTGCCGCCGGTGGTCAGGACCAGGTCGCAGCCGGCCACGTCGACCAGGTCGATCAGCGTGCGCGAGATCAGCGCTTGCTCATCCGGGATCAGCCGCTCGACGCCCTGCCAGGGCGTGGTCAGCGTGCGGCCAAGCCATTCGCGCAGGGTCGGGATGCCTTCGTCCTGATAGGTCCCCGCCGAAGCGCGGTCGGAAATGGAGACAAAACCCACCACCAGCTCATCGGGGTGGTTGCGGGCGATCGGCTGCGTGGTCTGCGTCATGCGTCGGGCTCCGGAGTAGGGGGTTGCTCGCTTGCTGCTGCCGCGTCCTTTGCGTCCAGCGCGGTCTTGATGGCCTGGAACAGTTCGCGGAAGTAGCGCGGGGGCTTGCCCTGCTCCTTTTCCTTGCGGGCGTTGCGGATGATGTTGCGCACTGTCTGCACGTCCATGCCGGGATGCTCGCCCAGGAAGCGGGTCAGCGCGGCATCGTCGGCCAGCAGCAGCTCGCGCCAGCGCTCGATCAGGTGCATGCGCGCGGTCTCGGCCTTGCTGGTGCCCTTGAAGCCTTCGAGTGCGGCGCGGATGGCCTCCACTTCATCGTCTTCCAGGCCGCGCATGATCTTGCCCACGAATTGCATCTGCCGCCGCTTGCCTTCATGGCTGGTGATGCGGCGCGCCTCGTGGATGGCGTCGGCCAGGGCTTCGGGCATCGGCACGCGTGCCAGGCGGTCCTTGGGCAGGGCTTCGAGTTCAGCGCCAACGGCCTGCAGGGCGGTCATGTCGCGTTTCTTCTGCGACTTGCTTTTGGGCTCGTCCATATCGGGTTCCGGCGCAAAGGCGCCAGGAAAGCGGGAGCCGGGGGAGTTACGGGAATTTCGCGTCATGGACGGCATTTTATCTTGCTATGATTCCCGCTTGGACTTTAGATGACACCGCCCAGCATGGACCCCATCGCCGAACAGACCGCGCATTTCACCTATACCCAGGCCCAGCTCAGCGAGATGGCGGCAGATGTGCTGCGTGTGGCACGCGAGCTCGGCGCGACCGACGCCGCGACCGAGATCTCGGAGGGCAGCGGCCTGTCGGTGTCGGTGCGCAAGGGCCAGGTGGAGACCATCGAGCAGAATCGCGACAAGGTGGTCGGCGTGACGGTCCTGATCGGCAAGCGCCGCGGCAATGCCAGCACCTCCGACTTCTCGCCGGCCGCGCTGCGCGCCACGGCCGAGGCGGCCTACAACATCGCCCGCTTCACCGCCGAGGACGACTGCGCCGGCCTGGCCGAGGAAGAACTGCTCGAACGCGAGCCGCGCGACCTGGACCTGTTCCACCCCTGGACGATCGATGCCGAAGGCGCCATCGACATCGCGCGCCGCGCCGAAGCGGCCGCGCTGGCGGTGTCTCCGCGCATCAAGAACAGCGATGGCGCGAGCGTATCGGCGCAGCATTCGCAGTTCGTGCTGGCCACCACGCGTGGCTTCACTGGCGGCTATCCGTATTCGCGCCACTTCATTTCCTGCGCGCCGATCGCAGGCTCCGGCAGCGGCATGCAGCGCGACGACTGGTACTCGTCCAAGCGTTCGCCGCTGGCGCTGGCCGCGCCGGAAGACATCGGCCGCTATGCCGCCGAACGCGCGCTGGCCCGCCTCAACGCGCGCAAGCTGTCGACGCGCCGCTGCCCCGTGCTGTTCGAGGCACCGCTGGCCGCCGGCCTGCTCGGCGCCTTCGTGCAGGCGGTCTCGGGCGGCGCGCTGTATCGCAAGTCCACCTTCCTGCATGACTCGCTGGGCAGGGCGGTGTTCGCCCCGCATATCCAGATCCATGAGCGGCCGCACGTACCCGGCGCCATGGGCAGCGCGCCGTTCGACGAAGAGGGCGTGCGCACCCGCGAGCGCGACGTGGTGCGCGACGGCGTGGTCGAGGGTTACTTCCTCTCGACCTACTCGGCGCGCAAGCTCGGGATGCAGACCACCGGCAACGCCGGCGGCTCGCACAACCTGACGCTGAGCAGCAGTCTGGCGACGGCCAGCGACGATTTCCCCGGCATGCTGAAGAAGCTCGGCACTGGCCTGCTCGTGACGGAACTGATGGGGCAGGGTGTTAATTACGTGACCGGCGACTACTCGCGCGGCGCCTCGGGCTACTGGGTGGAGAACGGCGAGATCCAGTATCCGGTTGAAGAGATCACCATTGCCGGCAACATGGCGGAGATGTTCCGCCAGATCGTTGCCATCGGCTCGGATTCGCTGGTGCGCGGGACCAAGGAGACGGGGTCGATTCTGATCGAACAGATGACGATCGCGGGCAATTGACGGAACGTCGCATCTGAACGAAAAAGGTCGCCTGAAAATCAGGCGGTTTTTTTTGGGGGGTTGTGATTGGGTTGTCGGGCTTGGCAGGCACTGCTGTTTCGCCGGCGTAGCCGGCGAGTCACTTTTTGTCCGAGCGACAAAAAGTAACCAAAAAGCGTGGCTGACCGACCGATCACTCTTCCCCCGAAGGCGGCCGATCATAAGTCACAAACGCGTAGTCGAAGCCATTCGCTTCCGAATGATGCGTTTCCCGCGACGTCTCAATCCACTGCGTCCGGTCGATGGCGGGAAAGAACGCATCGCCCTCGATATCGGCATCGATCTCCGTCACCACAAGCCGGTCCGCGCTGGGCAGCGCTTCGGCATAGAGCTGTGCGCCGCCGATCAGGAACACCTGCTCGGCTCCGATGCAGAGCAATTGCGCGTCTTCGAGCGAGCCGGCCACTTCCGCGCCTTCCAGTTTCAGTGCGGTATTGCGGCTCACCACGATATTGCGGCGCCCCGGCAGCGGCCGGCCGATCGAGTCCCAGGTCTTGCGACCCATGATGATCGGCGCGCCCATGGTGGTGCGCTTGAAATGCGCCAGGTCTTCCGGCAGGCGCCACGGCAGCGTGTTGTTGCGGCCGATGGTGCCGTTGCGGGCGCGGGCGACGACAAGGGTCAGCAATGTCATACAGCCACCGGTGCCTTGATGGCGGGATGCGACTGGTAGCCGACCAGCTCGAAGTCTTCGTAGCGATAGTCGAAGATGCTGTCCGGCTTGCGCACGATCTTCAGCGTCGGCAGCGCCAGCGGCTCGCGCGAAAGCTGCGTCTGCACCTGTTCGTAGTGGTTGCTGTAGATATGGCAGTCGCCGCCGGTCCAGATGAAGTCGCCGACCTCCAGCCCGGTCTGCTGCGCGATCATGTGCGTCAGCAGCGCGTAGCTCGCGATATTGAACGGCACGCCGAGGAAGATGTCGGCGCTGCGCTGGTAGAGCTGGCACGACAGGCGCCCATCGGCCACGTAGAACTGGAAGAACGCATGGCACGGCGGCAGCTTCATGCGCGGGATATCGGCCACGTTCCAGGCCGAGACGATCAGGCGGCGCGAGTCCGGGTTGGCGCGGATCTGGTTCAGCAGGTCGGTGATCTGGTCGATGTGGCGGCCGTCCGGCGTGGGCCACGAGCGCCACTGCGAGCCGTAGACCGGGCCCAGTTCGCCGTTTTCGTCAGCCCATTCGTCCCAGATCGAGACCCCGTTCTCCTGCAGCCAGCGCACATTGGTCGAGCCCTGCAGGAACCATAGCAGTTCCAGGATGATCGACTTCAGGTGCAGCTTCTTGGTGGTGACCACGGGGAAGCCGTCGCGCAGGTCGAAGCGCATCTGGTAGCCGAACACCGAGCGCGTGCCGGTGCCGGTGCGGTCGGCCTTTTCGGTGCCATGCTCGTACACATGGCGCATGAAGTCGAGATACTGTTTCATCGGCGCGGGGCGGGATGGGAAGTGACGCGGGCACGGGCCCGCAAACCACGCATTTTAAAGCAAGAAGGGCCACCCCTTCGGGTGGCCCTTGCGGCAGGGTGGCCAGGGCCGCTTCCCTGGCGTGGCGGCAGGCCTTAGTGGCTGCCGGCCGGTTGCTGCGCCTGGTGTTGCCCGCGGCGCTTCTGCACCAGGTAGCCGGCGCCCAGCACGCCACCGATGACCAGCGCGTACAGGCCCCAGCTGACCACCGGGTTGGCTTCGAAGAACGCCTTGACCAGCGGTTCGTGCACGATCATCTTCGCGGCCGTGAAGGCCAGCACGCCGGCGCCGGCGTAGATGATCGCCGGGAAGCGCGACATCAGCTTGAGCACCAGGCTCGAGCCCCACACCACGATCGGGATGCTGATCAGCAGGCCCAGCACCACCAGCAGGAAGCTGCCGTGCGCGGCGCCAGCCACGGCCAGCACGTTGTCCACGCCCATCACCGCGTCGGCGATGATGATGGTCTTCATCGCGCCCCACAGCGTCGAAGCGCCCGCGCCATGCTCGTCGCCGTCGCCCTCATCGGACAGCAGCTTGTAGGCGATCCACACCAGCGCAAGGCCGCCGACCAGCAGCAGGCCCGGGATCTTGAGCAGCCAGACCACGCCGATCGTCATGGCCGAGCGCACCACCACGGCACCGACGGTACCCCAGACGATGGCCTTCTTTTGCAGGTGCTGCGGCAGGTTGCGCGCCGCCAGGGCAATCACGATGGCATTGTCGCCGGCCAGCACCAGGTCAATGACGACGATGGACAGCAGTGCCGTCAGGAACTGCATCGTGAACAGATCGGTAAACCACTCCATGAACTCTCCTCAAGTGCGAATAGCCGCAAACGCGCGTTTGGTTCGCCTGGAGTCATGGAGTGAGACGGGGGACCGGGAGTCGCCTTTGCAAACCATGATTCCAGGTTGCAAAGGTCTTGCTCGACGTCTGGCGCGGTCTGCGCACCAGTGTCAGCACAACCGGAGACGTCAGTCTCGGAATGACGATTGTGCTAAGGGCATGGCCCCGGAGCTACTCCCCTTTGAAGGGACGCGGACCAGAGTGCATCCGCGTTGGGCCGGATTATAAACGAATTGTTGCGTTGTGGCGGCATTGGGAAAGATACGGAGGCGAACTGCCTCGGTCTCGTACCGCACCCGATGTTGCCTCCGATTTGCGCTGCCATTTTTGCAACGCAGCAACCGCAATCGCCGCGGGGCACCTATGCTTGAAGATCGGCTTTCGGCCGATGCGTCCCGGACAGGACAGCGGCGCATCCCGGATCCGGCGCGCCCACGCATGTCAGGGTGCGTCCGCCTTGAGGGATAAGAAGTGGACCCACGACCACACAAGGAAACGTCATGCCGGCTGTCCCGACCCAGCTTAATCGTTCCCGCTCCACCGACCCATCCGGCCTCGGCCATCGCAACGCCAACGATGCACAAGACGCCAGGAGTACAGGCGTCGCGGACGATGGCTCCCCCTCGCTGGTGAGCGTGGCCAACGGCCATGTGTCCAGGGCCATACCGCCGCAGCCCGAGTTCATCCAGCAGTACCACGAAGACAGCGGCGCCCTGCGCGGGCAGATACTGGCCGGCCTGCGCCAGTCCGAAGCGAGCATCAGCCCGAAATTCTTCTACGACGTGCTGGGCTCGCGCCTGTTCGAGGCGATCACCGACCTGCCCGAGTACTACCCGACGCGTACCGAGGCGTCGATTTTCGCCAGCGCCGCGCCCGCCATTGCCGCGCGCGCGGGCAGCGGCTGCGTGCTGATCGACCTGGGCGCGGGCAACTGCGAGAAGGCCGCGCGGCTGTTCGGCAGCCTGAGGCCGGCGCAGTACGTGGCGCTCGACATCTCGGTGGAATTCCTGCGCGGCACCTTGTCGTGCCTGCAGCAGCAGCATCCGGACATCCCCATGCTCGGGCTCGGCGCGGACCTGTGCGGCAGCTTCGACCTGCCTCGCAACGTCAGGCGCGGCAAGCGGCTGTTTTTCTATCCGGGCTCGAGCATCGGCAATTTCTCGCCCATGGACGCGCTGGCGCTGCTGCAGCGGCTGCGTGGCGCGGCAGGGCGTGGCGACGGCGTACTGATCGGCGTGGACCTGGTCAAGGACGAAGCCACGCTGGTCGCCGCGTATGACGATGCGCTGGGTGTCACGGCTGCCTTCAACCGCAACGTGCTGCGCAATGTGAACCGCATCGTCGAGACCGATTTCGACGTCGACGACTGGCGCCATGCCGCGAGCTTCGACCGCGAGGCGTCGCGCATCCAGATGCACCTGCAGGCGTGCCGGCCGGTGCGGGTGCGCTGGGACGGCGGCGAGCGCAGGTTCGGCGAAGGCGAGCGCATCCACACCGAGGATTCCTACAAATACCGGCCCGGCGATTTCGCCATGCTGCTTGAGGCCGCCGGCTTCGACGATCCGGTGTACTGGACCGACCCGCTGGGCTGGTTCGCGGTGTTCCACGCGCGCGCCTGAAGCGTCTCCCGTCCGGTGTCATAATGGCCGCTGCCATGGCGGGCGGCCGCCCGTCTTCGTCCTTCCCGAACGGATGTCAACCGATGAGCGGCTTCACCATGCTTCCCGATCTCTACTTCAGTGGCGGCCAGGCTGGCTGGTCCGATGCCCGTCGCCTGCCACGCGAAGGGCTGGCCCAGGCGCTGGTCGACGCGCGCAGCCGGACCCTGGCCTGGCTGGCCGCTTTTGGCCAGACCCGCAAGGGTTGGGATGTGCCGCGGCAGTACGACGCCAGCCCGCCGCTGTGGACGCTGGGGTATATCGCCTGGCACGCCGAATGGTGGTGCCTGCGCGGCGTGCGGCAGCTCGACCGTGGCGGCGTGCCGGTGCCCGTGGCCAGCGAGCCGTCGCGGCTCGATGGTGCCGACGAATGGTTCGACCCTGACCGCATCGGCATGGATGAACGCTGGGAAATCGTCCTGCCCGACGTGGCCGTGATCAAGCAATATGCCTCCGATGTGCTCGATGGCCTGCTGCGCCGCCTGGCCTTGTTGCCTGACGATGGCGACCTGACGCTCTATCCGTTTCGCCGCGCGCTGTTCCAGGAAGATGCGCAGGCCGAGAATCTCGCGGCATTGTTGCAGGCGCTTGGCCTGGCACCGGCCGCGCCGGTTGCGCCAGGACCCGGCATGTCGGTCGCGCATGCCGGCACGCTGCATTTCCCCGGCGGCCGCTTCACGCAGGGCTGGTCGGATCCGGATGGCTATGCGCAGCCGGACGAACTGCCGCCGCAGCCCACTTATGTGCCGGCATTCGAGATCGACGCCGCACTGGTCAGCAACGCGCAGTTCCTGGAGTTCGTCGAGGACGGCGGCTATGAGAACCCGGCCTGGTGGTCGGCCGCTGGCCGGCAGTGGCTGATGACGCAGGAGCGCTCGGCACCTCGCTACTGGTCGCGGCACCCGGAATCGCGCAACTGGATGGTGGAGCGCTTCGGTACGCTGCGCACCCTCAACCCCGACGAGGCCGTGCGCCACGTCTCGCTTTATGAAGCCCAGGCTTGGTGCGGGTGGGCTGGCCGCCGCCTACCCATGGAAGCGGAGTGGGAGCTTGCAGCGCTGCAGAACCGCGGGTTGCAGTGGGGCATGTTGCGCGAGTGGACGGCGTCTCCGTACGAGCCGTATGCGGGGTTTGTCGCGTCGCCGTCGGACCAGGAGCTGGTGGCGCGCTTCGGCACGCACCAGACGGTGCGAGGCACGACCTTTGTCAGTTCGTCGCGGCAGCGGCACGTGCGGGCCCGATGGGCTTTGCTGCCGGAGGAGGATTTTGTGTTTGTGGGGTTTCGGACGTGCGCGATGTAAGAGGGGGGGGCGAGGGCGCCTCGTGCTGCGCCTGCCCTGCGCGATGAGCGCATCCATCAGGCGAAAAAAGAAGAGCACCCCGCGGGGTGCTCTTCTTCATGATGCCAGCGCGCGTGGCGCCGTGGATGTCTTATCGCTCGTAGCGCGAGCGGCTGTTGCGCTGACCACCGAAGCCGCCTTCGCGGTTGCCGAAGCTGCGGCCGCCATCACGGGCGCCACGGTCGCCGAAGCTGCGGTTTTCGCCGCCGAACTTGCGATCACCAAAGCTGCGGTCGCCGAAGTTGCGATCACCGAAATTGCGCTCGCCGCCACGGTAGCCGCCACCTTCGCGGTTGCCGAAACCACGGTTGTCGTCACCGAAGGTGCGCCCGCCTTCCTGGCCGCCGCGGTTGCCGAAGCCGCGGTTTTCGCCGCCGAACTTGCGTTCGCCGAAATTGCGATCACCAAAGTTGCGCTCGCCGCGGTCGCTGAAATTGCGCTCGCCGCCACGGTAGCCGCCTTCACGGTTGCCGCCGCCTTCCTGGCCGCCACGATTGCCGAAGCCACGGTTTTCGCCGCTGAACTTGCGTTCGCCAAAGCTGCGGTCACCGAAGCTGCGCTCGCCGCCGCGATAGCCGCCGCCATTGCCGCGGCCGCCACCCGGCTTGCCGCCGAAGTTCGAACGCGGCTTGGGCGAACGGCGCGGCTCCAGCCCTTCGATCACCGACGCGTCGATGCGATGGTTGGTGAAGCGCTCGATGCGGCGCCACTGGAACATATCGCCGTGGTTGACCAGGTTGATGGCGATGCCCGAGCGGCCGGCACGGCCGGTACGGCCGATACGGTGCACGTAGTCCTCGGCCTGCTTGGGCAGGTCGAAGTTCACCACGTGGGTGATGTCGGGCACGTCGATGCCGCGCGCGGCCACGTCGGTGGCCACCAGCACGCGCAGGTTGCCACGGCGCAGCGCGGTCAGGGTGCGGTTGCGCGCGCCCTGGGTCATGTCGCCGTGCAGGGCACCGGCGGCAAAGCCGGTGTCGGACAGGCGCTCGGCCAGCGAGTCGGCGTCACGCTTGGTTGCCGTGAACACGATGGCCTGCTTGAGCGTGGCATCGCGCAGCAGGTGGTCGAGCAGGCGCTCCTTGTGCGACATGTCGTCGGTGAAGTGCAGGCGCTGTTCGATATGGCTCTGGTCGGCGCGGGCCGCGGCGATCTCGATGCGCTGCGGATCCTTGAGCTGGCGCGAAGCCAGTTGCGCGATGCGGGCGTCCAGCGTGGCCGAGAACATCAGGGTCTGGCGGCTGGCCGGCGTGGCGTCGACGATAGCGTCGATGTCATCGGCAAAGCCCATGTCCAGCATGCGGTCGGCTTCGTCGAACACCAGCATGTCGAGTGCCGACAGGTCGATGCGGCCGGCGGTGATATGGTCAAGCAGGCGGCCCGGCGTGGCGACCAGGATGTCCGGCATCTTGGACAGCATGGCGAGCTGCTTCGGGTAGGGCATGCCGCCCAGGATGCTGGCGCAGACGATGCGGCGCATGTTGCGGCCATACTTGGCGGCGGCTTCGGTCACCTGCAGCGCCAGTTCGCGCGTGGGCGTCAGCACCAGCAGCGAAGGCTGTGCCGGGGACGGACGGGGACGCTTGCCCTTCATGCGCTTGGCGGGTTCGGTCGGGCGGTTCGGCGCCGGCTTTTCGCTGATGCGCTGGATGGCGGGCAGCATGAACGCCGCCGTCTTGCCCGAGCCGGTCTGGCTCGACACCAGCAGGTCGCGGCCAGCCAGGAAGGCGGGAATGGCCTGCGCCTGGACGGGCGTCGGGTTGTTGTAGTTCAGTTCGGAGAGTGCGCGCAGGATGGCCGCATCCAGGCCAAGCGCGGCAAAACCGTTCTCCGCTGCGTCGGCGCTGGTCGTTTCTTCCGGGCCATTGAGCATGGCGTCGAGCTTGTCGAGCGGGCTTTGGGCGGCGGAAGTGATCGAAGCGTCGGTAGCGGAGGCAATAGCTTGCTCCGCACGAGTGTCGTGCTGGGTCATGTCGTAATGATCAAAAATGCATGGCACCCCTGCAACGCAAACGAAATAGGGGTGGGCGCAGTGCAAAGTCTTTAAAAAGGCTTCGGCGCCAATCGGTGAGGCCGTTACGACAGACTCAGCTGACAGTACGGCGGCAGGCAGGGTGTCGGCAGGCGCTAGGCCAGCCGCGGGTCCCTGGCAGGCAAACAGCTCAGTTCAGGCTGTTCAACAGGATCGGAGACGAGGCTACGTCGGTGAGCGGTGCGTTCTGTCGGCTACTGAATCAAGGCAAAAGCCACGTTCGGCAGCGGGAAAACAGAGCTTGGGAGGGCAGCGGATTCGCCTTGGCGGGATGTGCCTGGCGGGTGGCGGAACTCACAGTTGCGAAACTCACGGCGCGGATTATAGCAGAACCCGGAAAATTTGTTGCGCTGCGAAAAAGTAACCAGATATGTCCGCCGAGGGGCACATGGCACACCAGCGCTGGCACTCACTCACGTGCGGTGCCAATTCCGGGTTGAAAGCAGGAGGGACCGCCCTATACTCAAGGCGCGAGCAACAGATGATTGCTCGTACGGGGCGGACAATAAAGTTCCCGTATTGGCATCCTACAGCGATACTGAATCACTGCTCGCTGTGAGCAGTGCGGTCATTGTCGTCACTGCCAGAATTCCTGCGAACCTCCGGGTGGTCCGGTGGGGCGTCCGCGTCATGGGCGGAATCATGGGAAGCCTGCTCGACAAGGAATGACCGCACGGCTGATGGCGTTGACCCAGGAAGTCCGGGGCCGTCCGCAACCAGCCCGCCAGGCCATGGCGGGCTTTTCTTTGTCCGGCGTGCGCTGAGGCTCTGTCACTTGCGCGGCAGCTTGCCCTCGATACGCTCCAGCGGACGGACGTGCGGATTCGCCGGCCAGCCTGGCGGATACGAAACCAGGCGCGACGGCCCGCGTTGCCGCAGACCCAGCCAGATGCGCCCGCTTGCGCCGCCGCTGCGGCTGCCGCCGAGGATGGCGGTCATGGCCTCCCGGTCCAGGTCGATGTTCTCGGTCAGGTCCTTGATGACGATCACTGCCATGGCTTTCTCCGGTCGTGCGGCGCCGCGTCCGCGCGGGGACGGCGCCGCTTCAGTATAGGCGTGCGGTCCGATGCGCAAGCAGGCCGCGCCGCCGCCTGTCGCGCAGAGACTGGGCCACCGTTTGCGCAGGGCAATGTCGAGGCACGCACGGTTCGCGCGACACATTCGGGGTGACGTCTAGCTGTCCCCCGGAAGGCTGAAAGAAGCAGGAGTCGCGCCAGGCTTCCGACCGTCCGCGTTCGGACTCGCCAGGCGCCAGGCATAGGGCGGGTTTGCGGGATGAAAGTGCATTGTGCGCGGCAAGGTTGCCCGTGCCAGACCGGGGGCAGGATGGCGGGTATTCGCCAACACTTCGAGGTTCGCTGTTGGCTGCCCACCGACAGCGGTTTTCGCTGATGTGACCCGTGCATGCGCAAGGGAGCAGAAGCTCTGCTGCGCCGCCCACGCGCGGTTTGCGGATGCCAAGAGTGCGCACTAGTATCCATCGTGGATGGTGCGCTTGCGCGAGAGCGTGCCGCTTGCATTGACTTCGGGGCAACACCGATGGCCAGTGTCAGAGACCTGATTCAGAAGTTCCAGAACGGCGGTCTGTCCGACGACGAGTTCGTTGCGTCATTCGACATGGCACTGGCGCAGGAGCGCACCACGCCGAGCCAGCTGGCACGCGTGATCATCGAGGAGAACACCCGCTTCCCGTTCCCGCCGGCGGTGTACGCCGAGGTCATGCGCCGCATCGAGCGCAGCGGCACGACGCTGTTCGATCTGACGGGCCAATCCACCGACATGGAAAGCGGCCCCGTGACCGGCTCGCTCTATGCCACCTCGCCGGCCGTCGGCACCGTGCCGCCCGCATCGCGGCCAAAGGGCGTCGGCGACACGCTGAACGGCCGCTTCGTGCTTGAAGAGTGCCTCGGTGTAGGCGGCATGGGGACGGTGTACAAGGCACTGGACCTGCGCAAGCTGGAGGCCTCGGACCGCAAGCCGTATATCGCGATCAAGGTGCTCAACCTGCAGTTCAGCGGCCACCCCAAGTCGCTGATTGCGCTGCAGCGCGAAGCGCGCAAGGCGCAGACGCTTGCGCACCGGAATATCGTCACCGTCTACGATTTCGACCGCGACGGCCCGGTGGTCTTCCTGACCATGGAGTACCTGTCCGGCAGGCCGCTCAGCCAGATCCTCAAGGCACCCGGCTTCACCGGCATGCCCATGGCCAAGGCCATGCCCATCATCGCCGGCATGAGCCATGCGCTGGCCTATGCGCACGAGCGCGGCTTCGTGCATTGCGACTTCAAGCCCGCCAACGTCTTCCTGACCGATGGCAGCGAAGTGAAGGTGATCGACTTCGGTATTGCGCGCGGCTTCCTGCCGCCGGCGGATGAATCCGACAAGACCGTCTTCGATCCCGGCTCGCTCGGCGGCATGACGCCGGCCTACGCTAGCCCCGAGATGTTCGAGCACCGCGAGCCCGACCCGCGCGACGACATCTATGCGCTAGCCTGCGTGACGTACGAGCTGCTGACCGGCCGGCACCCCTATGAACGCATGTCGGCGAATCAGGCGCGCGCCGCCGGGCTCAAGCCCATGCAGCCGCGCGAGCTGTCGCGCACGCAGTGGAAGACGCTGCGCCAGGCCCTCTCGCTGGACCGCGAGACGCGCACGCCCACGGTCGACCGTTTCCTGGCAGGCATGAGCGCAGCGCCCGCCATCACGGCGTCGCAGCGCTCGGCGCTGTTGGCAGGCGCCGCCGTGGCAGCACTGGCGGGCGTATCGGCAGTGGGCTACTTCGCATGGCGCACCAGCCGGCCAACGCAGACGCCGCCGCCAGTGGCGCAGGCCGACATTTCGCCAACCGCGCCAACCGCGCCAACCGCGCCAACCGCGCCATCGGCGCCCCCGGCACCGGCTGCCCCGGCACCGAGTCCGCCGGCCGAGGCGTTCTCGATGCCGGCCGTATTGCGCGTAATGGCCGCGGTGCCATGCTCGCTGCTGGCGGCGACCTCGCCAGAGAACGGGCGGGTGCGCGTACGTGGCTACCTGGCCGAGAGCGTGGGCGTGTCGCGCCTGCGCGAGCAGCTCAATGCGTTGCCGGGCGTGAAGTCGCTCGACTTCGACACCCAGCCGCTCAGCGCCGACAAATGCGATATCGCGCGCATGATCGCACCGTACTGGTCCGGCCGCCGCGAGGGCGCGGCGGCATCTTCGCTGCGCACGCGCGGCGACAAGAAGCAGCTCACCGAAGGCACGCCGCTGGTGCTCGAGTTGCGCACGCCCGCGCAGGATTCCTACGTGTACGTCGACTACTTTGCGGCCGACGGCAATGTGGCCCACCTTGTGCCAAGCGCGCGCGTGCCGGGCCAACAGGCGCCGGCCAGCTACAGCGCCACCATTGGCGACGCGGGTGACTGGGTGATCTCGCGGCCGTTCGGCACGGAACTCGTGGTGTTGCTCACCACGCCGGCGCCGCTGTTCGACGGGCGGCGCTCCGATGTGGAGACGCGGCAGGACTACCTGAAGGCGCTGGAAACGCCGCTCGGGCAGATGGCCCACAAGTATGGGCAGGACCGCATCAGCGCGGACCTCGTGGAGATTTCCACGCGAGCCAAATGAACCTCTGGGAGCGTCGCGAGCGTCGATGGCCGCGCGTCTACTTGACGTCGCGCGCGACGCGGAAGCCGTTCTGCGACTGCCGCACGCTCGCGCTGTACTTGAAGCGCGTCGACGACACCATGTAGCTCGCGCCTTCGCGCCATGAGCCGCCGCGGATCACGCGCGCGCCGCAACTTGCTTCTTCCCAGCTCCGGCCGTCGACCGGCGCATTCTTGTAGCTGCTGTGCCAGCAGTCCCTGACCCATTCCCACACGCTGCCGTTGACGTCGTAGAGGCCGAACGGGTTGGCCGCGAACGACCCCACGTTGGCGGGCGCATCCTGGTTCCACGGATCGCCGCAATCCTTGCAGTTGGCCGTGCCCTTGCGCATCTGGTCGCCCCACCAGAATGCCGAGGCGGTGCCCCCGCGGGCGGCATATTCCCATTCGGCTTCGGTGGGCAGGCGGTAGGTCTTGCCGGTGGTCTTGCTCAGCCACGCCACGTACTGCTGTGCGTCGTCCCAGCTGACATCTCGGATCGGCGCGCTCTTCGCACTATTTGCCACCGTGGCGATGCGGTCGCAGCCGCCCGTGTCGACGCAGGCGTTCCATTGCTCGACGGTCACCTCATAGCGGCCGATCGCGAACGGCTGGCTGATCGTGACATGGTGCGCCGGCTTTTCCGCCGGGTCGCTGGCATTGCTGCCCATCGTGAAGCTGCCGGCCGGCAGGCTGACGAGCACGGGGCAGACCGGACAATCGTGGATCTCGCCCTTGACTTCGACCGGCTTGCGCTCGCTCCCCGTGTTGACCGCGCCGGCGGCCGTCGAGCCCGCGCGCGAGGGCTGCGTGGCTGATGCTGCGGCACCAGCGGCCGCGGGCGCTGCCGTGGTGGCGGGTGGCGCGGTCCGCTGCGGCGCTGACGGCGCAGGCTTGGCTGGCGCGGTTGCCGCGGCGGGCGGCTGGGCCGGCCTGGCGTGTTCCGGTGGCGGGCTCTTGGCGGCCGGAGCGCTGGCAGCGGCAAGGCGCTCGATGCGCGCCTTGGCAAGCGCAGCGAAGCGTCCGTTCGGATATTGCTTGAGGTAGGCCTCGTAGTCGCCGGCGTAGTTGCTGTTCTTGATCGATTCCCAGAACGTCAGCTCGTATTGCTCATCGCTGTTCTTGGGCAGGATGCCGGCCAGCAGCAGGGGTGCCGCTTCCGGTGCCGCCGCCGTTCCACCGGCGAAGGCCGGGCCGGCCAGGCCAGCGAGAAGCGCGCTGGTGCACAGCACGGATGCGACCAGAACGACAGGAGATTTGCGCCACATTTTCGGACCCTGTTGGAACTGCGGCCAGCCCGACGCGCGCGCTTGGGCGGCGCCTGGGCGCATTGTGGTGTTGCCGTGACGTCAGCTTGCTTCAAGATAGCACAGCGTTTGTGAATCCGGAGGTGCTTGCGCAGCGCATCCGTGTTGTGGTCAGGCGCGGTGGCCATGTCATGGCGAGTTCGCTTTTTGCCGGGTTCCGTTCTAACCTGAATACCGAATCGCCGAGCGCTGGCCAAGAGCAACCAGAAGAACCACGGGCTTGCGGGACAACGTGATCGGGTTTCGGACACTCTCCGGGAGGCGCCGCGTATGTCCAGACGATTCCTGTTCCGCTTGCTGGCGGCCATGGCAGTTGCCACCGTGCCGTCCGTCTCGATGCCGACTTCGGCGCCGCAGAATGCCGAGGTGTACATCATCTGGCCGCCGGACGGCGCCGTCATCTCCGGCGGCAAGTTCTGGATCCGCATGGGCTTGCGCAATATGGGCGTCTGCCCCAAGGGGATCGAGTCGAGCAAGTGCGGCCACCATCATCTGCTGATCGATACGGACTTGCCGCCGCTGGACAAGGAAATTCCTTCCGACAAGAACCATCTGCACTTCGGCGCGGGGGAGACCGACGCGCGCATCGAGCTGCCGCCGGGCAAACACACGCTGCAGCTGCTGCTGGGCGATGCCAAGCACGTGCCGTTCGATCCGCCACTCTACTCCAGGAAAATCACCATCACGGTGAAGTAGCCGAGTTGGCTGCAATGGCTGCAATGGTTGCAAAGGCTTAATCGGCTGAAGTGGCCGACTGAAATAGCGCGAGGGGGATCCACCATGTTCAAGCTGCTAGCCGCCACCTTGCTCGGCGCGAGCCTCTTGCTGCCAGCCGCCGCCATGGCAGGCGAAACGCCGGCGCCGCCCGACGCCTACCTGTACATCGGCTTTCCCAACAATGGGCAGGTGCTGCCGGCAGGCAAGCCATTCCGCGTCTGGTTCGGCCTGCGCAACATGGGCGTGGCGCCGAAGGACGTCAAGTTCCCGAAGACCGGCCACCACCACCTGCTGATCGACGTGGACCTGCCGCCCATGGACAAGGAAATCCCGAACGATCGCAACCACCTGCATTTCGGTGCCGGCGAGACCGAGACTATGGTGGAGTTGCCACCGGGCAAGCACACGCTGCAGCTGCTGATGGGTGACGACAAGCACATCCCGACGAATCCGCCCGTCTATTCGAAGAAGATCACTATCTACGTGAAGTGACCACTGCTGCGCGCGAGCAAGGCCATGCTGTCGCGCAGACCGTGCCACGCTGTCTCCTGACAGCCGACAGCTATCGCAGAACTGTTGGCCGCAATCCGTCATCCGCGGCAGGGCGGCCATGATTCCCATTGCGCACGCGATCCTCCTCCATGCCTCTGAAAACCGCTTGTTTTCAGGCCTTTGCAGACAGCACAAGGCGCGCTTCGCAAGCTGGCACAGCCTATGCGTCGGTGCTCCGGGAAGCAACACCAGCCAGGCCTTCCTACCGGAGCCCGAAATGACCAAGCTGACCCTGGATACGAAGCACAACAACCTCTTCGGCTAAGCCGCCGCCGTCGGCACCCATGCCGTTGCCACCGGCCCGACTTCGGGGTTGGAGCGCGTGCCGGCGCGAACCACAATACAGACACGCAAGGCAGGTCCGGGCACCGCGGTGGCCGGCCGCTCGCGCGTGGTTGCAGGAAGATATCGTGATCAACGCCTCTACCGAATCGCCATTGATTGTTTCGCGGCCGCGCCGTGCCGCCGCATGGGTCGCCGCCGCGGCCTGCGCGGCATGGCTTGCCGGCTGCGCGGACTTCCGGCCGCCGGTGTACGAACGCCCTGAAACGCCCGCCAAGGCGGAGTGGACGCGGCAGGGGTCGATCACGGTATCGCCGGCCGAGACCGTGCAGCCGAACTGGTGGCAGGGCTTCCGGGATCCGTATCTCGACAAGCTGATCACGCAGGCGCTGTCCGGCAACTACGACATCAAGGTGCTCGCCGCGCGCATCCGCGTGGCGCAGGCGCAGATCGGCGAAGCCAAGGCCGGCGCGCTGCCGGTGATCGATCTCAACGCGGGCGGCAGCGTTACGAAGACGACCGGCCAGACGACCGTGAAGAGCTTCAACGCGGGCGCCCAGCTGAGCTGGGACATCGATATCTGGGGCAAGGTCGAGAAGGGCGTGCAGGCGCAGACCGCCGAGTTCCATGCCACCGAGGCGGACTGGCGCGCCGGCTACCTGACGCTGGCCGCCAATGTATCCACGACTTACTTCCAGATCCTGCAGTTCGACGAGCAGATCGACCAGCAGACGCGCACCGTGCAGAAGAACGGCCAGATCCTCGGCACGTACCAGGCCATGTTCCAGAACGGCCTGGTGCCGAAGATCCGCGTGATGCAGCAGCAGGCGGAAATCAACCGGCTCACCAAGGACCTGATCGAACTGCGCCGCTCGCGCGACGTGACCGAGAACGCGCTGGCCACACTGGTCGGCGTGCCGGCGGGCAATCTCAAGGTGCCCGCCGGCAAGCTGCAGGACCGCGTGCAGCCGCCGCCGGTGCCGGCGGGCCTGCCATCGCAACTGCTGGCGCGCCGTCCCGACATCGTGGCCGCTGAATATCGCGTGCTGGCGGCGTACAACATTGTCGGCCAGGCCCGGCTCGCGCAGCTGCCGAGCATCAGCCTGACCGCAAACGGCGGCGCGGCCAGTTTCGCGCTGAGCAGCTTGCTGAAGACTTTCACCTTCGGCATCGCGCCGAGCATCAGCCTGCCGATGCTGGATCCGAACATCCGTGCCCACGTCAAGACCACGGAGGCGCAGGTCAAGGTCGCGGAAAGCGATTATGGCCGCACGGTGATCAATGCCTTCGAAGAGGTGGAAACCGCACTGGTCAATGTGGATGCGCACAAGAAGCAGCGCATCGAGTTGCAGCAGCAGGTTGAACAGTTGCGCGTGGTGTCGGCGCAGATCGAGGCGCAACTCAAGGAGGGCGTGGTGTCGCAACTCGAAGTCTTCGAGACCGAGCGTTCGCTGCTGACCGCGCAACTGTCCTTGTTGGCTGTCCACCAACAGATCCTTGCCGATACTGTCACGCTCTACAAGGCGCTGGGCGGCGGCTGGTCCGACGTGCAAGTGAGCAACGCCGCGTCGAACCGAGCGCCCTGATGGCAGCGCCGCACTGGCACGCCAGGCAGCGTTCACGATACACCGGTCACAACGAGAGCAGGGTAACCCGGCGCTTTGCGCCGCCTGGGCGACACCCCGCGCGCAACGGCCGGCGCTCATCCAATTGACTAGCGGGAGGCGTGGCCTACTATGTTGATTGTCGATTCATCCCCCCGGTGCGCCTGCTGTGAAGGCTGCGCTGTTGGTTTCTTGGAAACATGGCTCCTGACGATGCACTGATCATGGAAATGCCGGTGAGGATGGGTCAGGAGTTCGACATTCTGCTGACGCCCGTATCCCGTCCGGAGCTGGGCGAGATCCGCATCGGCGACGACCTGTTCGCCGTCGGGCGGACCGAGGCGCCGTTCGTTTCCTATCCCGAAGAGCTGACCGCGGCGCTGTCGCGCCGTCATGCGCGCATCTTCGCCGAGCACGGCGCGGTCTATGTCGCGGACCTGGGCAGCAAGAACGGCACGCGCATCAATGGCGCCGATGTTGCCGGGCACCCGCTGCGGCTGCGCGATGGCGACGAGTTGTCCTTCGGTTCGGCCCTGTCGTTCCATGTACGCCTTGCGCCGCGCGTGCCCGCGGCGGAACCGCCGCGCGTCGCGGTCACGCTGCAGCCCGAGCGCAACGACGTGGGCCTGCACCCGATCGAGCTGAGCGGCTTCCCCTACCTGATCAGCAAGGCCGACGACACGTTCGCGCGCTATCGTGACAGCCATCCGCAACAGGTCAACTACCTGTCGCGGCGTCACGCGCATATCTACCTGAAGTGCGGCGTTCCGTTCCTGGAAGACCTGGGCAGCACCAACGGGACCTTCATCAACGGCCACCGCCTCGCCGACCACGGCGTGCCGCTCAATGATGGCGACCTGATTGCATTCGGCGGCAGCCACTTCGTCTACAAGGTCGAGGTCCGGCGCGAAGGCGACGTTGACGCCACGGCGACGCGCACCGTGTTTGCCGAACCGGAGGCGGCTGCCGATGTGGAGCCCGTCGCGGAGCATGTTGCGGCCCCCGCGGCGCCGATTCCCGATGATGGCGCCGACAAGACCACTTTCGTCGGCGCAGCCGACTCGTTCCTGGACATCTTCTGCGTCGACTACGCGGCGCGGCAGGAAGACGAGGTCAACGCCGACGCCGAGGCGCAAGCCGCCGCCGCTACCGATGCCTCGGCCCGCAAGGGCAGCCGTCCGCGCAGCCGCATGGCCATGCTGGCCGCGGAGATCGCGAACCGCTTCGGCCTGAACGACGCGGCGCGCATGCGGCGAGCCGGGCGCTGGGGCGCGGCACTGGCCGTGCTGGTCGTGGCCGGCATCGGGGTGCTTTACCTGCGCGGCATGCCCGAGCGCGACGTGAGATCGCTGCTCGCCGAAGGCCGCTACGCGCAGGCCGCGAAGGCCGCGGATGCCTATCTCGCGAGGCATCCCGACGATGCCCCGATCCAGGCCATGGGCACGGAGGCGCTGCTGCGCGCCTATGTGCCGCAGTGGGCTGGCAAGCTCAGGGCGCAGGACTTCCACGGCGCCGCCACGGTGCTTGCCGGGATGGCCGCGGGCAGCCAGCACAATGCGGATGCGCGTCCGCTGGTGGGCGAGCTGGAATGGATCGGCAACCTCGAACGCTACTTCGCCCAGCGCGGCGGCGCCGAAGCACCGATCCGGCTCTACACGGACGAGGCGACGATACGTGGCCTGCTGACGCACTGGAACCAGGACACCGCCGCGCACCAGCGCGCGCTGGGCCGCATCGCCGGCTATGAGCCCGCATTTCGCGACGTCTATGCAAGCGCGCTGAGCGATGTGCGCAAGCTGCAGACGGACGAGTCGGTCTACCTGGCCGCCATCGAACGGCTCAATGCCACCATCGCCACCGAGCTGGCGCGCGACCAGCCCGAGGCCTTGCAGCCGGTGTTTGCCGACTACAAGGAAAAGTACCCCCGCCTGTCAGGCCTGGACAAGCTGCAGGACGACCTGCGCCGCTACGCCGCGTTGATGCAGCCGCTGCGCGCGCGCAACCCGGGGCCACTGGTGGCGCGCATGGCCGATGCGAAGTTCGCCACGCCGCCGTTCCAGGCCCAGTACGCACGGCTGGCGCAGCGCCTGCCCGATGCGGAGGTGGCGCGCCAGTACGCGGCGGCTGCGCAGGCATGGCAGCGCGGCGACAGCGCCACGGCCATCGCCGGCCTGCGCCGCATCAGCGCGGGGCCGTGGGGCGACGATGTGGCGAAAGACGCGGCGCACAAGCAGCAGGTTGCCGCGCAGTACGCGGCACTGCAAGGCGCGCGTGGCGCCAGCGGCTACGAAGACAAGCTGCTGGGCTTCTACGCGATGCTCGATCCCGACGAGGACAAGTACTACGCCAGGGCGGTGGAAGCCGATGTCACTGCCATTCGCGACAGTGCCTTGCGGCGCGCACGCGAGTTGATGACGCGTGCCGTCGCCGGCTGGAAGCAGTACCGCGCTAACGGCCAGATTGGCGGCGACCAGAGGCTGGAGCCCGGCATCTCGCCGAAGTTCCGCGACCAGGCGCGGCGGCTGGCGCAGGCGCAGGATGACGCGCGGCAGGGCATCCGCATCGTCAGCCAGCTCAAGGCTGGCGAGAGCGCCGACCTCGCGCAATGGAACAAGGCGGAAGAGGAGATCCGCGCGGAGGTGGATCAGCAGCGGCGCGCCTTGCAGGAGCTGCGCATGGTGCTCGACCCGGCCGTGCTCAAGGCGAAGCTGGAGCTGCTCGGCGGCGAAGGCCCGGGCGCCGAAGCGCAGACCGCCGCGGCGCCGGACAAGCCGAAAGCGGGGCGGCCATGAACGACGCGCGCGGCGGCGACCGTCTCAGGCCTCTGTCCGAGGCGCTCGAGGACCACGGCGGCGAGGGCCTCGCGATCCTCACCGCCGAACCGTGGCGGCTGAGCCTGCTGACGGTGATGACCACGTTTGCGCTGGTGGTGTGCGCGCTGGTCTGGTCGTTCTTCGGCCATGCGGACGTGATCGTCACGGCGGAGGGCACGCTGGCGCCGGAATCGGAAGTCAGGCGCTTCTACGCGCCCGTCGACGGCGAACTGGCCGACCTGTACGTGGCCGAGGGGCAGCCCGTGTCCAAGGACGACGTGCTGGCGCGCCTGAACGCGCGCGGCGCGATCGAGGCGGCGGCCAACGCGCTCGAGGCGCAGCTCAAGCTGGAGGACTCGGAGCGCGAGTGGAAGCAGTTCCCGGAAAAGAAGGCGCTGATGGAACGCCGCGCCGCCGCGCTCAAGCAGCAGATCGACGTGGCCACGCGCCAGCATGAGACACGCATCGCCGAAGGCACGACACGGCTTACCGAGCAGCAGCGCGCGCAGGTGCAGGAGGCGCGCAGCAATGTCGAGAATTCGCGGCGCGCGCGCGACTTCGCGCGGCAGGAACAGGACCGCTATGCGCGCCTGTTCGCGCTGCCGGGCGGCGGTGGCGTGTCGCAGTCGCAGGTCGAAGCCAAGCGCGCGGCCACGCAGGAGGCCGAGAACACCTTGCGCGTGGCGCAGTCCCGGCTGGCCGAACTGGAAGCACGGCAGGGCCAGGAGCTGACGCAGGCCAACGTGCAGCTCGAAAGCAGCGGGCAGGAACTGGCAGGGCTGCGCGTGCAGTACGACGCGGCCATGCGCGACATCGCCAGCACCGAGGACAAGCTGCGCCTGCAGGTCCAGACCGCGCGCCTGGTGGCGGAGGCGGCGGCGCGCATCCGCTTCGAGAATATCGACAAGGACAATTTCCTGCTGATCCTGGCCCCCGTGTCCGGCGTTATCACCGACGTGACCTCCACCCAGCGCGGCGACAAGATCCAGGCCAATACGCCGATCGGCGGCATTGCGCCCAATGACGCGCGCCCCGTGCTCAAGATCGCCATTGCCGAGCGCGACCGCGCGTTCCTGAAGGAAGGCCTGCCGGTCAAGCTCAAGTTCAATGCGTTCCCCTACCAGCGCTACGGGCTGATCGAAGGCACGCTCGAATACATCTCGCCGGCCACCAAGCCGGGGGCGGACAAGCAGCCGGTCTATGAAGGCCGCATCCGCCTGTCGCGCGACTACTACACCGTGGGCGATACCCGTTATCCGTTGCGCTACGGCATGACCGCCACGGCCGAGATCGTGGTGCGCGAGCGCCGGCTGATCGACCTTGGCCTGGATCCGTTCCGGCAGGTGGCCGGCTAGCGGGCACGGAGTTCACGAGCACATCGCGACCGCCGCGGCGCGGCAGTCGAAAGGAGGTAGGGCCATGACTGGCATCGTGCGTATCGACGACGAGGTACTGGGCGTCGAGGAATTCATCCGCCTGCTCAAGTTCACCGGGCAGTTCGAAGGCCTGGTCGAGCAGATGGTGCGCGACAAGCTTACGGTGCACGCGGCGAAGCGCGCGGGCCTGGTCCTGGCGCAGGAAGACATCCAGGAACGCGCCGACCAGTTCCGGCGCGTGCAGGGCCTGCACCGCGCGGCGGACATGAACCACTATCTCGACGCGCTGGGCGTGAGCCTGGACGAGTTCGAGGTCTTCATCACCGACAGCCTCTACCAGGAGCGGATGATGGAGCAGGTCTGCAGCGAAGCCGCGGTGCACGAATACTTCCAGCTCAATTCGCCGCGCTTCGACAGCATCGAGGTCAGCCATATCGTGGTGGACAGCGAGGGCAAGGCCAAGGAGCTGATCTCCTACCTGCAGGATGATCCCGATTCGTTTGCGGAGATGGCGCGCGAGCACTCCATTGCCGATACGCGAGAGCGGGGCGGGGATATCGGCAAGGTGCTGCGCGGCTCGCTCAAGACCGACATCGAAGCCAAGGTCTTCAATGCCGAGCCCGGCGACCTGCTCGGCCCGTTCGCCGCGCCGGACCGCTCGTTCTTCGAAGTCTTCCTGGTGCGCGCCAAGCATCCCGCGACGCTGGACAGCGACGTGGCGGTGGAGGTGCGCCGGCTGCTGCGTGAAGAGTGGCTGATGGCAAGGGCGCAGGAACATGTCATCGAAGCCCGCTAGCGAAGGCGGGGCGGCGGCAGAGGTGCCGCCGCCATCGGCCGCGTCCGCTGCGCCCGCCGTGCCAGTGGCGGCATCGCTTGCCGACTTCCTGGCGACGGTGGAGATCCTCTCCGCCCTGACGCGCGAGGAGCTGGAGCAACTCGCCGCCGCGGCGCAGACGCAGACGTTCGGCTTCGGCGACACGGTGTGCAATGCCGGCGAGCCCGCGCCTGGCCTGTTTATCGTCAAGACTGGCTCGGTGCGTGTCTTCAACGAGGAGCACGGCAAGGAAATCAGCATGGGCGTGCGCAAGACCGGCGAGGTGTTCGCCGACATTGCGCTGCTGCGCGAGTACCACCATGAGTCGTCGGTGCGCGCGTCGGGCAAGACCGAGTTGCTGATGATCCCGCGCAGCGTGGGCGAGAAGGTGGTGGCGGGCAACCAGGCGGCGCAGGCCTTCATCACCAGCTATGTCGCGATCAGCTCGGCCGGCGGCTTCGTGGCGCGGCTGTTCGACCTGCGCGGCAAGCTGGACCGGCGCGAGCTGGAAGACGCCGTGCGCAGCGTGGGTGTCAAGCGCGTGGCCGCGGGCAAGGAGATCCTGAAGCAGGACGGGCGCGAAGACCGGCGGCTCTACGTGGTGCGCCAGGGAACCGTGCGCATGGTGCGCAGCGAGGAGGGCGACGAGTTCTCGCTGGCGACGCTGGGCCAGGGCGATATCTTCGGCGAGCGCGCCTGCGTGATGCGCCAGGAGCAGATCGCCTCGGCCATCGCCGAGACCGAGGTGCGCCTGCTGGTGATTCCCGAGAAGACGGTGCAGCTTATCCTGGAGCGCAACCCGCGCCTGCGCGAGGTGCTCGAGGAGCGCATCCGCGTGGTGGACCGCGAACTGCACCGGCAGAAGAAGCTGGCCGAGCGCCGCAAGCGGCCGGTGTTGCTGGACCTGCAGTCCAAGCCTGAGCTCGGCGAACGTCTGATCCGCCGCTTCGCGCTGGTCGAGCAGGCCGAGGAGATGGATTGCGGCGCCGCTTGCCTGGCCATGATCTGCAGGCACTACGGCATCCCGATGTCGCTGGGCAAGCTGCGCGAACTGGCCAACGTGACCACGCAGGGCGCCACGCTGGAAAGCCTGGCGCGCGCCGGTGAGTCGCTGGGTTTCACCACGCGCGGCGTGCAGTGCACGCGCGATTCGCTGATGGGCTTCGAGCTGCCGTTCATCGTGCACTGGGAGGGCTACCACTACGTGATCGTGTACGGCGTGTCGGGGCGCTGGGTGTGGGTGGCGGACCCGGGCATCGGCTTCCGCAAGATGAGCGCGGAAGAGTTCGAGCGCGGCTGGAGCGGCACCTGCCTGCTGTTCAGCCCCGGCGAGAGCATGACGCAGCTGTCGGTGCAGCGCTCGCCGTGGCTGCGCTTCATCAGCTACCTGGCACCGTACAAGAAGATCCTGGCGCACCTGTTCCTGGCCACGTTCGTGATCCAGATGCTAGGCGTGGTGCCGCCGCTGATCATCCAGAACATCCTGGATGGCGTGGTGGTGCACCAGAACATCGGCCTGCTGCATCTGCTGATCGTCGGGCTGATCATCGCCAATGTGTTCTCGCAACTGATGGCGACGATTCGTGCCTACCTGGCCAATTTCATGGTGCGCAACATGGATTTTTCCATGATGTCGCACTTCTTCAAGCACACGCTGTCATTGCCGCTCTCGTTCTTTGCCAAGCGCAAGACCGGCGACATCTTCGCGCGCTTCCAGGAGAACCAGACCATCCGCGCCTTCCTGACCGAATCGACGGTGACCACGGCGCTGAACCTGCTGATGGTGTTCATCTACTTCACCATCATGTTCCTCTACAACGTCAAGCTCACGCTGCTGCTGATCGCGTTCGTGATCCCGATCGCGGCGTTGACGGTGGTGGTCACGCCAAAGGTGAAGACCTACGCGCGCGAAGTCTTTGCCGCCTCGACCGACGCCAAGTCCTACCTCATGGAGACGCTGGGCGGCGCCGAGACGGTCAAGGGCATGGGCATCGAGCGGCCGGTGCGCCTGCGCTGGGAGGCCAAGTACGCCAAGGCGCTGGAGAAGCAATACCAGGCGCAGGCCTTCCATATCCTGATCGGCATGATCAGCCAGTTGCTCAACGCCGCCACGACCATCGCCGTGCTGTGGGCGGGCGCCACGCTGGTGCTGCAGCGCGAGCTGACCATCGGCCAGCTCATCGCCTTCAATGCGTTCATGGGCAGCGTGCTGGCGCCGCTGATGGGTCTGGTGGCGCTGTGGGGCCAGCTCAACGATGCGGGCGTGGCGATGGAGCGGCTCGGCGACGTGCTGGACCTGGAGCCCGAGCAGAAGCCGCAGGACGTGATGTCGCGCGTGATGCTGCCGGACCTGCAGGGCGAGATCGAGATGGACGGGCTTTACTTCCGCTACGGCGGCGAGGATACGGCCTATGTGCTCGAAAACATCAGCCTGCATATCAAGCCCGGCGAGATGGTGGCGATCGTCGGGCGCAGCGGTTCGGGCAAGACCACGCTGGCCAAGCTGCTGGTCGGGTTCTACCGGCCGACTGAGGGCTCGATGAAGGTGGACGGCTACGACATCGGCGTGATCGACACCGAGTTCTACCGCGCGCAGGTAGGCTACGTGATGCAGACCAACCTGCTGTTCTCGGGCACCATCGCCGAGAACATCGCCTGCGGCGACGAAAGTCCCGACCGGCGCCGCATCGAGGAAGTGGCCCGGATGGCGGACGCGCACCCGTTCATCACCAAGCTGCCGCTCGGCTACGAGCAGATCGTGGGCGAGCGCGGCATGGGGCTGTCGGGCGGGCAGATCCAGCGGCTGTGCATTGCGCGCGCGCTGTACCACGACCCGCGGCTGCTGGTGTTCGACGAGGCCACGTCCGCGCTCGACACCCAGTCCGAGAGCAACATCCTGGCGAACATGCAGGAGATCCTGCGCGGGCGCACGGCGGTGATCATTGCGCACCGACTCAGCACCATCATGCAGGCCGACAAGATCCTGGTGCTGTACGAGGGCGCCATCGTCGAACAGGGCCGTCACGAGGAACTGCTCGAGCGCAAGGGCATGTACTACCAGCTGGTGCAGAAGCAACTGAGTGCAGCATGAAGCTATACAACCAGGGCGCACGGCCGCCCGCAGCCAACGCCGCCAGTACCTCCGCGGTCTCGTTCGCGGGGCTGATGGAGAAGATCGAGATCTTGCGCTCGACGCTGCGCTGGTCGTCGCGGCTGGAGCGGGCCGATATCGAGAAGCTGCTCAAGCAGGCCACCACGCTGCGCGACGAGGTGATGGGGCTGTCCCACAAGGAGCGCTTCATCCACGCCGCCGCCGGTGGCGAGGCGCCGGTGGAGGAAGAAGTCGAGCGCATGCCGCGCGAGCGGCGCCAGGCGCTGCTGGAACGCAGCTTCATCTTCGAAGGCACCTTCGGCGACAACCCGAAGCTGCTCGAATCGCTGGAGATCGCCGAGAAGGCCGCACCTACCGATCTCCCGGTGCTCATCGACGGCGAAAGCGGCACCGGCAAGGAACTGATGGCCAAGGTGATCCACGCCAACGGCTCGCGCCAGGAACGGCCGTTCATCTCGGTCAACTGCGGGGCGATTCCGGAAAGCCTGCTGGAGTCGGAGTTGTTCGGTCACAAGAAGGGCGCCTTCACGGGTGCCAGCAACGACCGGCGCGGCAAGTTCGAGAGCGCGCATACCGGCACTATCTTCCTCGACGAAATCGGCGAGCTGCCGCTGACCGGACAGGTCAAGCTGCTGCGCGTGCTGGAAGCGCACGAGATCCAGCGGGTGGGGTCGGACGAAGTGATTGCCGTCGACACGCGCATCGTCGCCGCGACCAACAAGGACCTGCGGCGCATGAGCAAGGAGGGGACCTTCCGCGAGGACTTGTTCTACCGGCTCAGCGTGATCCACGTGTCGCTGCCCGCGTTGCGCGAACGGCGCGATGAAATCCCGTTGCTGGTCGCCTATTTCAGCGACGAAGCGGCCGGCATGCTCAAGCGCCGGCCGGTCCGGCTCACGCCACGGTTGCGGGATTTCCTGATGCACTACGAGTATCCCGGGAATATCCGCGAACTGCGCAACCTGATGTATCGCGTGTCTTGCCTGGCCGGCGATACGGCGGACCTCGTCCACTTGCCGCAGGATATCCGCCCGAAGCCGGTGGCGCTGGCCGTGGTGCCGCTCGGGCCTGTCGGTGCGGTGTCAGCGCTGCCTGCCTCGCTTAGCGAGGCCAAGCGCGCTGCCAGCGATGAGGCGGAACGGGCGTTTCTTGAACGGGGGCTGCAGGAAGTGGGGGGGACCGTGGCAGAACTGGCGCGGCGGTGCGATATGAATCGTTCCCACTTGCAGATGCTGCTCAAGAAGCATGGGATTCATTCGAAGGATTTTCGGGGGCAGAGGGAGAAGGGGGGAGGGGGATGAGGAGGGTCTGGGGCGCACCCCAGACCCAGCGAGATTCACCGCGCCCGGACCGTAGTCGCGCCCGCGCGCGCCTGCGCCTGCCGCAGAATATGCGGGGGCAGGCGCTTGAGCATGAAATGCACTGCAAGCGGAATCAGCACCACGTCATCGACGATGCCAAGCCCGGCGATGAAGTCGGGAATCAGGTCGATAGGTGAAACCGCATACAGCAGCAGCCCAAAGGCTGCAGGCCTGAGCCACCGCGGCGCATCCGGATGCCGCAGCGCATACCAGAACAGGCGGCCGTCGCGCCGCACCAGCGTCAACAAGGCCGAGAAACGCTTCCACATGAGTGGCCTCCATCACATTATGGGCGCCGGCCAGCGGCGCATGCACAGATAGCTTGGGCCGGTCGGGGCGGCTTCAAGTTCCGGAGAATGGCGGGGCAGGGAAAGAGAAGAGGGGTGCGCCCCGGCAAGGCCGGGGCGGGCCGGCATGCCGTGGCGGCATGCCGGAAGAGGACTGCCGATCAGCCCGGGATCTTGCCTTCCACGCCTTCGACGTAGAACTTCACGCCGTGCAGGAAGTTATCGTCGGCGGTCTGGTCCTTGGCGACCTGTTCCTTGCCGGTGTTGTCCTTGATCGGACCCTTCCAGATCGGCGCGGAACCGTCGACGATGCCCTTCTTGCGCTCGGCGACCAGCGCCTTCACGTCCTCGGGCACGATCGTATTGAAGTCCTTCAGGTCGATCATGCCTTCCTTCAGGCCCCACCACGTGGTACCGCTCTTCCAGCGGTTGTTCAGCACGTCATCCACCACCTTGCTGTAGTAGACGCCCCACTGGATTTCCGAGGCGGCCAGGTGAGCCTTCTCGCCGAACTTGCTCATATTGCTGTCCCAGCCGAACGCATACACGCCCTTTTCCTGCGCGGTCTGCACCACGGCCGCGGAGTCGGTGTTCTGCATCAGCATGTCCACGCCCTGGCCGATCAGCGTCGTGGCGGCTTCGCGCTCCTTGCCCGGGTCGAACCACTTGTTCACCCACACCACCTTGACGGTCGCGTTCGGGTTGACGCTGCGCGCACCGAGCGTGAACGAGTCGATGTTGCGGATCACCTCGGGAATCGGCACCGAACCCACCACGCCCATCTTGCCCGACTTGCTCATCTTGCCGGCGACCACGCCCGCCAGGTAGGCACCCTCGTAGGTGCGCACGTCATACTGGGCGAGGTTCTCGGCGGTCTTGAAGCCGGTGGCGTGCTCGAACTTCACGTCCGGGAACTCCTTGGCGACCTTCAGCATCGACTCCATGTAGCCGAAGGTGGTGCCGAAGATCAGCTTGTTGCCCTGGCTGGCCAGGTCGCGGAACACGCGCTCGGCGTCGGCGGCGGACTCCGGCACGTTCTCGACATAGGTGGTCTTGACCTTGTTGCCGAACTTCTCTTCCACGGCCTTGCGGCCGGCGTCGTGCGCGTAGGTCCAGCCCGCATCGCCCACCGGGCCGATGTAGACGAAGGCGACCTTGAGCGGCTCGGCCTTCTGTTCAGCGGCGGGCGCGGAGGCCGGTGCGGCGCTCTCTGCCGGCTTCTCGGCTTCCTTCTTGCCGCAGCCGGCCAGGGCCAGCACGGCGGTGGCGGCCAGTGCCGCCAGGGTCTTCCTGCGCGTGACGATCATTGATTTCTCCTTGTGATGAATTGATGAATTGATGAATTGTGTTGGCTTTCGAAGGCTCGTTGAAATGGGACTGGGGCAGCGGCATCACGCACTGCCCGGACGGAACGGCTTGCCCAGCGAGGCGGGCATGTTCAGCCGGATCCAGGCCGGATTGCGCGAGATCAGCGCCAGCACGACGATGGTGGCCGCGTAGGGCAGCATCGACAGGAACTGCGACGGCACCGAGACGCCAATGCCCTGCAGGTAGAACTGCAGGATGGTCACGCCGCCGAACAGCCATGCGCCGACCAGCACGCGGCCTGGGCGCCAGGTGGCGAACGTGGTCAGCGCCAGCGCGATCCAGCCGCGGCCGGCGACGAGGTTTTCGACCCACATCGGCGTGTACACCAGCGACAGGTAGGCGCCGGCCAGGCCGCAGCAGGCGCCGCCGAACAGCAGCGCACCGAAACGGATGGTGCGCACCGGATAGCCGAGCGCATGCGCGGATTCCGGCGATTCGCCGATCGCGCGCAGCGTCAGCCCGGCGCGCGTGCGGAACAGGAACCACATGATGGCGAAGCACAGCAGCAGGCTGAAGTACACCATCCAGTGGTGCTGAAAGAAGGCAGGACCGATAAAGGGAATGTCGGCCAGGCCCGGGATCGACCTGGCCTGCGCGGGCATGGCGTGGCCGACGAAGCGCTGGCCCATGAAGGCCGACAGCCCGGTGCCGAAGATCGACAGCGCCAGGCCGGTGGCGACCTGGTTGGTGGCCAGCACCAGCGCCAGCCACGAGAACAGCGTGGCCATCAGCATGCCGGCTACGGCGCCGGCGAGAAAGCCGAGCAGCGGCTGCTGCGTCTGGTAGCCGACCATGAAGCCAGTCACGGCGGCGACCAGCATCATGCCTTCGGCGCCCAGGTTGAGCACGCCGGAACGTTCGTTGATGAGCAGCCCAAGCGCGGCCAGCAGCAGCGGCGTGCCGGCGTTGATCGCGGTGGCGATCAGAGGAGCGAGTTGTTCCATGTTGTACGTAGCTCCGCTCAGGCTGCCGTGGCGCGCCAGCGCAGGCGGTTTTCGATGAGGGTGTCGCAGGCCAGCAGGAAGAACAGCAGCATGCCCTGGAACACCCAGCCGATGGCCGACGGCAAGCCCAGCCGCGATTGCGCCATCTCGCCG